>NZ_JACIEQ010000003.1 GCF_014196965.1 Actibacterium naphthalenivorans
CACCGCAAACCCGCCGCATAATCAAACCAACCAGATGCGCCAGATACTCTCTTAGATCAGGCCGCCAACTGGCCCAAAAACTCTGACGACGGACACCAGCGGAAACCACGTTCCTTAGCCAGAAGGAAGCTTGTCGCATGACCACCACCACGCCAGAGTACTCAAGAAGCAGATCAAAGATTAGGTGAATCGGTCTTGAGCGAACGAGTTAATTCAGAAATTTCGTCGGCGCAGGAGATCCTTCGGAGGGCAATTTCCGAGGATGTACCACTTGTGGCAATCCTCGGCCAATCCATTCACAGCGCGTCGGATGGCAAGGACAGTGTTTGCCTTGCCGCCTTGGACCGGATAGGAGTAAAAGGTTCATCCTGGAGCGAAATCTTTTCTGCTGGAAAGCTAAACGCCGAATTTTACGGCTGGCTAGCTGAGCGTTTCGAAAGGAGAACCCCTTCCAGCGAGCTGGCCTCAATTTCTGATGTTCACTTTTCGGCTGTTTTTACTTCCTCTATTGATCCAGTTCTAAAGAACATGTTTGGAACTGATGGCCGACTTCCAGAGCCAATATTGGTGGGTGATCCGCCCCCGCCGGTCAGCCGAAGCAAGCTTCGACCACGTATCTACTACCTGTTTGGAATGACAGGGGCTGGAGTGTTTCAGCCGCCATCGACCCGACTTGAACTGCGTGCGCGCCGTGCCCAGCACGCAACGCCGATGTTAAACAGCCTGTTTGACGTTTCGACACCTCTGGGTGTTATCGTTGTGGCAGGATTGAACGCCGGTCAAGACTGGCTCAATACCGGCGAAATACTTGGTCATCTTAGTCGCGCAGCGACAGAGAGCGTACTTTGGTTCGGCCCCGATCCAGGCTTCGAAGGTGAGGATGCAGAAATCTTCGAAGAACTCATAGACGCAAACGTAATCATAAGGGATGAACGCTCATTAGGGGCTGTTATTGCTGAAGCAGAGTTGCATGGCGGGTCTGCCCAACTACAGGCTTGGAACGAGCCTGGGATAGTATCGTTCGATGATGGTAAGCGTCTTGTCACAACGCCCAGCATGCGGCTTAGTACCGAGGCATCGGCCTCGATTATAGATGACGCCTGGACGGATCACCTTCAGGGATTAGACGATGGTTTAAAAGAAAGTGCATTCTCTGTTTTTCATTCCATTCCAACCAGCTCTCGGGTGTTATTTGACGGCGTCCGCCATGGCTTCGCAATTCGGCGCGATTTTGAAGACGAGCTCCAAAGAGTGGTCGAAAGGGCAATTAAGAACCATTCTAATGAGAAGGGGGCGATTATCGTAAGCGGCCAATCGGGCGTCGGAAAGTCAATTGCACTGTTTCGCATCGCGGCCTCAATTAGGAAGAAGAGGTCAGCCGCCGTGCTTTTTGCAAGAGACCGTCTTCCGCTTGCGGTCGAACTTGGTGCGTTCTTGTCTGATGTTGATCGGTTGGATCACGTCACCCTCTTAATCGTTGATGCACTGGCTGCACCACGACGCTACGACACCCTCTTGGAAAGCTTTCGCAGCCGCGGCCATCGTATCGTGTTACTCGGTTCTTCATACAATACGGAAATGGTTGAGCACCGGCACGAAGGTCGCTTGGTCAATGCTCGCGCAGGACTCAGTGATGTAGAGCGAGAAGCTCTCGTCGAGTTATCCGAACAATTCAATCCTGGTCGAGAGATACAGGACAAAATAATTGCATCAGAGCATGTGCTAGCGCAGTTCTTTTGGCAACTTCCCCAAAGCAGATCAAGCTTAGCGAGGGGCTTAGTGCAAGAAGCCAGAAAAACCGAGAGAGTACTACGCGACCGTGGACGGTCGAAAAAGCCGGTCAAAGAAGTGGGTGCGCTCGCATTTGCTCTCCTAGAAGCGGGATATCGATCAGAGGCACCGATCTTGACTCAGCAGCCGGAAGCACAGAGCGAGAACGATTCTGCCGGCAAGCTCATCGACTACATCATGGCGTGCTCACGAGTGCATCGGTGGGTACCAATAAATCTGATTTTGCGGGCTCTGATGTCCGAAAGTCTAGCTTCACAGACTGGTATTGACATCGACCTTGTTCGCGAACTGTTTGAAGGAAATGATCTCTTCCGATGGCGGTATCATGACAACTCGGAGGACCAACTTCTTGTCGGAGCACGACTTCAACTCGAGGCTCAGTTGATCTGTGACCAACGACTTGGAGGAGCGGCATATGAGGCTAAGGCAATATTGGAGCTTGTCTCAAACGCAACACGCGCCGGACCGGATGGGGCGGAGGAAACACGGTTCGTTGCAGATATTGTCTATGCCCTTGGCCCAGATGGCCCGCTAGGAGAGCGGTATTCTGAGAGTTATGGTGAAATAGCAGCTGCTTTGACGTTACTTAGAAAAACTCGTGGTGTTCGCAATGCGCGTCTGATGTTACAGGAAGCCACTCTGCGTCGACACCATATCCGGAAGAACGAAACGAACCTGTCTGACGAAGATCGTTTAAGTATCTTGGACGAGGCGAGAGAGTCCGTTGAGGAGGCCCTGACCGATATTTCATTACCTAGCGGTGGGCTGAAAGCTGGGCGTCGTACGGTTGAATACCTTTGGGTTGAGCGAGCAGCAACATATGGATTTCTTGCAACCTCAGCGGCAAGAAACAATCATTCCACAGAGACAATTTGGGCTAACTACCTTGCTGCTCGTCAGGCGGTACGGAACGCTACTAGTAAGTCAGGCACATATTTTCCCATCGATATTTCGTTGTGGACTGCGCTTGGACTGCTTGAGTCCGATACTCACTTTGGGATTGAGCAGTCTGCAGAGCTAAAAGCGGATGTTGCAGCAACTATCGACATGGTAGACTTAGATGAATTGGACTCCTCGCAGGAAGAGAACTTCCAGCGGCAACGGCTAAGGGCTGCTGAACTTGTTGGCGACCTTGAAATGAGTGACGAAGCTTTTGACGCACTGGAAAAGGTCGGCTCTTCTGTTGGATACTACTTCAGAGCAAAAAATCTGGCGCCGTTGATCTCCTTTGAACAGGACTCAATCTCAGAGCCTGATCTCAGAAAGGCGAGGGCTGCAGCCGAATACCTCTTACAACATAGGGACCGCATCTCCGACGATAGCAGATGCATGCGCTTGTTACTTAGGTGCCTTTGGGTGTGGAAGACCGAAAGCCAAATGTTGCGCGGGCTACATGGTCCGCTTCCATACTCAGATGATGACAGGAACGAGATCCTCGGCGTCCTAACCGATCTGTCGTATTCAACTGGCGAAGACCTCCAACCAAATACCCGATACCTTATCGCAGTGTTCCGTTGGCTTGCTGGTGACGAACAGAGTGCCATTACTCAGTTTCGCCAACTTTCTCGAGATACCGAGTACATTGAAGGAAAACGTGTGCTGCCGCGAAATGTGATAACTGGCGCCACTCGTGAACCCATTATTTTCTCTGGAATTGTTCAACGGCAAATTGGAGAAAACCGTTGGTCAATCCACGTTGGCGAGCTTGGCCGCAAGGTAGATCTCGTTGAGGGAGGATGGGTGCGAGATGTATCAATCGGAAAGGAGTTGAAGTTCTCAATTTCATTCAACTACTTAGGCCCTATCGCGTCTCGACCAAGTTAGGACGTGGCATGGATGGTTTCAGTAAGATTCAAGACAAGGTCACTGCACTAAGAGCGTTGTGTGCAGAAAACATCGGCGAAACTGAGATTAGGGAAATCTCGGTCGACTTGCCCGAGTGTCCGTATGATGAACTGTACTTCCGGAAAGCGGTTTCTTGGCTTTATGTCCTGTTCAACGAAACGGGTCCTTTCTTGCGGTTCGCAGCAAAGCTGCTCCGAACCGATTCGCAAGTGAGCGAGAGATTCAAAAGTTGCAAATTCCTGGTTGAATGCGCTCGAACGGTGCACGCACATAACCTGTCTCAGGAAAATGCAAGCGATGAAAAAAGGAAAAGGCAGCATGATATCTGGATAATCCAAAACGGCGGTGATCCTGTTGACTGGGTCAAGTGCTGCAAGTCCCTTATGGACGAGGCGGAATTGGTGTTGCAGGATATTCTCTTAAAGATCGAGAAGATCTGTGAGATTGATTTTGATAAGAGGGAGCTATGGCGCGAGTATGCTTCTGACAAGCGCACGCATTGGGATGTTCATGAGTTTGATCCGATTATTGAAAAAGCTGCTATTGATCTGGAGATTGACCAACTGGACTATTCGCAATTTCGAAAAGACGGAGGGCGTCAGGAAAAATGGCGCAAGTACGCAGCTATGTTTGATTCGAGGGAGGCTGCAGAAAAAGCGGTCGAACGCGCAATTCTTACGGAGTTAGCCTCTATATTTGGCGTTGCACCTGTACCGTGAGCTTTTTTGGCGCAGAGGGTTTTGATGTTCGGAACGAAATCTTTGCTGCACACTTTGCTGCACAATTCGTAACACTCAACGATCCTGCGCCCAGCGAATTCAATACCTTAAGTGTTTGACTTAAAACAACTTTCGGACTTCGTCTCCGCCACATTCAAATGCTGAATCCGTCGAGGGGCCCCGATTGGGGCCTTTTTTCTTTTTGTTTCAAAGGGCGTTGGCAGGGCCATCCGCCCTTCGGAGACTCAGCGGTTGACGCAGAACCGGTCTCCGAATGGACCGGGTCTCTCTTCGAGCGCCCCTCGATGGCCATGGGACGGCGTAAAACATCCTTGCATTTTCAATGGGTTGCCGCGTTCACGGGCTCGCCCCGTTCGCGAGGTAATCCGGTGACGGAGACCGACACGAAGGCGCAGGGCGGTCGGGAGGACGGCTCCGTGGCGGCCGATCCCCAAGTCCGGCGGCAGCGTTCGAAGCGAGCCAGGAGCCTGCCGGAAGTCTCTGATGACAAACAGACTTCGTGCCCATAGCCTGGCGCAATGTCGAACGGGGCGTGGACAGATGAAGAGAACGACCTGATCGTCGCGGATCACTTCGCGATGCTGGCCGACGACATTTCCGGGCGCCGCTACAGCAAGGCCGAGCATCGCCGCGCGCTCATTCCGCTGCTGAACGATCGGTCCGAGGGGTCCATCGAGTTCAAGCACCAGAACATCAGCGCGGTGCTGAAGGGGCTCGGCGAGGACTGGATCCCCGGCTACAAGCCCGCGTTCAACTTCCAGATGACCTTGGTAGATGCCGTGGCGCGGTGGCTGGCGCTGAACCCGGCCTGGCTCGGGCGCCAACCGGGACTGCAACCCGCCGCTGGCCTACGCGAGGCGGCGCAGATCTGGATCGGGCCGCCGCCGACGCTGTCGAACCAGCCGCCGCCGCAGGAACTGGACCAGATGCTGCATATCGCCCGCAAGTTCGACGTGGCGGGCCGGGACGAGCGCAACCGGGCCCTCGGACGCGCGGGCGAGGAGCGCGTGCTGGCGCATGAGCGCGCGGCCTTGCGGACCGCGGGACGGGACGATCTGGCGCGCAAGGTGCGCTGGGTGTCGGACGAGGATGGCGACGGCGCGGGCTACGACATCGCGAGTTTCGCCCCGGACGGGTTACCGCGGCTGATCGAGGTCAAGACGACGAACGGATGGGAGCGCACGCCCTTCCACATCACCCGCAACGAACTGGCCGTGGCCGAGGAGCGTCGGTCGGAATGGCGTCTGTTCCGCCTGTGGAATTTCTCACGCGAGCCGAAGGCGTTCGAACTGCACCCGCCGCTTGACGCGCATGTCTCGCTGACGGCGACAACGTTTCAGGCGAGCTTTCACTGAGGATCAGTCGAACACCCGCTCCGGCTGTTCGTGCCACGGCAGGGCCGCGACGTCGGTCAGTTTCAACAGGGTCACGGCGGGCACCTCGCGCTTGTAGACCAGTCGCTTGAGGACACCCGGCGCGAGATAGGCGAGCCGCAGCTGGCGGCTGACATGGCGTTCGGCAAGCCCCACCGCTTTCGCCAGATCGGTCACCGTGTTGAATTCACCAGCCTCCATGCGCCGCCGCCAGCCCCACGCCCGATCGATGGCGCGCAGGATATGCGGATCCTGTGTCCGGTCTTCGCTGGGCAGATAGGTGGCGGGCGGCATGATCTTCGGCCGCCCGTTCTGCTTGCGGACCTTGAGCGGCACGAAGATCTGGAGGGACTCGTCTGGTTTCATCATTCCGCCGCCGCCTTCTTTCGTGGCGCCATCATGTCGCGCATGACGCCCGAGACGCCGTCGGTCCGGACATCGATCACCAGCCCCTCGGACGTCACAGTGACCCGGCGCACCAGCAACTGCACGATCCGGGTCTGCTCCGCAGGGAACAATTGGCCCCAGACGTCCTCGAACGTCTGCAGCGCGGAGATCACGTCGGCCTCGGCGAAGGCGTGATCCTCGCGCGCCAAATGGGCGATGACCTGTGCCGTGATCGACGGGGCGCGCATCACCCGCCTCAATTCTGTGACCACGGCCGCTTCCACGAGTTCGGCAGGAAGACGGCGCGGGATGCACTCATCGCTGGGTTCGCGATTTTTGATGACGTCCATCGAGACGTAATACCGGTATCGCCGCGCGCCCTTCTTCGTGCTGCTCGGGGTCATGGCGGCGTCCGTGGCCGTAAAGATCAGCCCTTTGAGCAATGCAGGCGCCTGCGCGCGGGTGTTGTTGGCGCGCTTTCGTGGGCTCTCGCGCAAGATGGCATGGACCTGATCCCATAGCTTCTGGTCGATGATGGCCTGATGCTCGCCGGGATAGGCTTTGCTCTTGTGGACGGCGTCGCCGCGATAGACGCGGTTCACCAGCACTCTGTAGAGGTATCCCTTGTCGACCAAGGTGCCCTGCTTGTTGCGGAGCCCTTTGCGGCGCAGTTCGCGGGCCAGCACGGTCGCTGATCCGACCTCGACGAAACGTTCGAAGATGCCCCGCACGGTGGCGGCCTCTTCCTCGTTCACCACGAGCTTGCGGTCCTTCACATCGTACCCGAGCGGGACGTAGCCGCCCATCCACATTCCCTTCATCCGGGAAGCGCGGACCTTGTCGCGGATGCGCTCGGCTGTGACCTCGCGCTCGAACTGGGCGAAGCTGAGCAGGATGTTCAGCGTCAGCCGCCCCATGGAAGTCGTCGTGTTGAAGGACTGCGTGACCGAGACAAAAGTCACGCCGTTGCGGTCGAAGACCTCGACCAGCTTCGAGCAGTCCATCAGCGAGCGCGACAGGCGGTCGATCTTGTAGACGACCACCACATCGATCAGGCCTTCCTCGATGTCTGCCAGAAGCTGCTGGAGGCCGGGCCGTTCCAGCGTCCCGCCCTAGATGCCGCCGTCGTCATACTGATCGCGGACCAGCACCCAGCCTTCGGAGCGTTGGCTGGCGATGTAGGCCTCGCAGGCCTCTCGTTGGGCGTGCAGGCTGTTGAACTCCTGTTCGAGCCCTTCCTCGGAGGATTTGCGCGTGTAGATGGCGCAGCGCTGGCGGCGGACGGGATTTGCGCGCTGGTCCATCAATCACTCCCCCGCTTTCGTTCGCGCAACCCGAAGAAGCGGTAGCCATTCCAGCGCGTCCCGGTGATCGCTCGCGCGATCGCGGACAAGGATTTGTACGGTCGCCCCTGCCACTCGAAACCGTCCCGCAAGACGGTGATGGTGTGCTCGACCTCATTCCATTCGCGGATCAGCTTTGTGTCGACCACGGGATTGCGAGGATCGGCGATCTGGCTCTTGCGCGTCAGGGTGCCGCCGACCTCGTCGGCCAGCAGGCCCAGCATGCGCCGGTTTCGCGATCAGGGCCGCCATACGTCAGTTCCTGGATGCGGTAGGCCAACCGGCTCTCAAGGAACGCTGGGCTGTTGTTCGGCGCTGCCGAGGCAAAGATCGTCTGCCACTCTGACTTAAGCTGGGTGACGGACATGGAGTTCAGCGCAGCTGTGCCGATCAGAAGCTTTCGGCGGAAAAAGTGTCTTGGATCATCTGGTTCTCCGTTCGAGATTACATGTGTGGACTGGCCGGTCAAAGATCGACCCGCCTGAGCCGCAACGCATTGCTGATCACCGAGACGGAGGACAGGCTCATCGCCGCCGCCGCGATCATCGGCGAGAGCAGAAGTCCGGTGACCGGGTAGAGAAGCCCTGCCGCGATGGGGACGCCAAGGGCGTTGTATGCGAAGGCGAAGAACAGGTTCTGCTTGATGTTGCGCAGGGTGGCGCGGGCGAGCTTGCGGGCCCGCACGATGCCCATCAGGTCGCCGCCCAATAGAGTGATGCCTGCGCTTTCCATCGCAACATCGGCTCCGGTGCCCATGGCGATGCCCACATCGGCAGCGGCCAGCGCGGGCGCGTCGTTCACCCCGTCGCCCGCCATCGCGATCTTGTGGCCTTCTCGGCGCAACTGGTCGATCAGGTCCTTCTTGGCCTCGGGCAGGATTCCCGCGCGCACCTCGTCGATGCCGAGCTTGCCCGCCACCGCCTGTGCCGTGCGCTCGTTGTCGCCGGTCGCCATGATCACGCGCAGCCCCTGGGCATGAAGTTCCCGGATGGCCTGCGCGGTACTCTCCTTGATCGGATCGGCGACCGCCACAATGCCGACGAGCGCGCCGTCGAGTGCGATGAACATCGCCGTCTTGCCCTCGGCGCGAAGGGTGTCGGCCTTTGCCTCGGCCTGCGTGGAATCGAGCCCCATCTCCTTCATCATCGCCGCATTGCCGAGCGCCACCGCGCGCGCGCCGACGCGGCCCTGCACGCCCTTGCCAGTCACGGCGTCGAAGTCCGTGGCCTCCTGACGTGGCGCACCCTGCGCCTCTGCTCCCTCGACGATCGCTTCGGCCAGAGGGTGTTCCGAGCCGCGCTCCAGCGCCGCAGCCAGCGACAGCAGGTCGGCCTCGGTGACGTCGCCCAACGCCACGGTGTCCGTCAGTTTCGGCTTGCCCATGGTCAGCGTGCCGGTCTTGTCGACGATCAGCGTGTCGACAGCGGCCATACGCTCCAGCGCCTCGGCGTCCTTGATCAGCACGCCCGCCTGTGCGCCGCGCCCTGCCGCCGTGGTGATCGAGATCGGGGTCGCAAGCCCCAGCGCGCAGGGGCAGGCAATGATCAGCACCGACACGGCCGAGGCGATGGCGAAGACCAGCGCGGGCTCGGGGCCGAAGATCATCCAGACGACGAAAGCGACGATTGCGATGACGACCACGGTTGGCACGAATACCGCCGACACGCGGTCGGCCAGACCCTGGATCGGTGCGCGCGAGCGGCGCGCGTTCGACACCATCGCGACGATTTGCGCCAGCACGGTATCAGACCCGACCTTGCCCGCCTCCATCACCAAGGAACCGTTCTTGTTGATCGTTGCACCGGTCACCGCATCGCCCGGTCCCTTTTCGACCGGCATCGACTCGCCGGTCAGCATGCTTTCGTCCAAGGACGATCGGCCGTCGATCACCGTCCCGTCCACCGGCACGGCATCGCCGGGGCGCACGCGCAGCCGATCGCCCTCCATGATGTTCTCGAGCGGCGCGTCGTATTCAGTACCGTCCGGCAGGATGCGCCTTGCGGTCTTCGGCGCCAGGTCCAGAAGAGCGCGGATCGCATCCCCGGTGCGTTCGCGCGCTCGGAGTTCCAGCACCTGGCCCACGAAGACCAACGCGACGATCACCACCGCCGCCTCGAAATAGGTGCCGACGCCGTGGCCCATCCGGTACTGTTCCGGAAACACGCCCGGCAGGAAGGTGGCGACGAGCGAGTAAAGGTAGGCCGCCGCCACGCCGATGCTGATCAGCGTCCACATGTTGGGGCTGCGGTTCACGAAGGAGTCCCAGCCGCGCCGGAAGAAGGGCAAGGCGGCCCAGAGGATGATTGGCGTGGCCAGCACGAACTCCAGATAGCTTGCGGTCTGATGCCCGATCCAGTCGCGCACTGGCAGCGCCACCAGTTCGCCCATGGTCAGGATGATGAGCGGCACCGCCGCGGCAGTCGAGATCCACATCCGTCGGGTGAAGTCGGTCAATTCCTCGCTGGGCTCGTCCGAGGGCACCATCGGCTCCAGCGCCATGCCGCAGATCGGGCAGGCCCCCGGCGCGTCGCGAACGATTTCGGGATGCATCGGGCAGGTGTACTGGACGTTGGCCGGAGCAGCCTTCTTCTGCCCGGCGGCCCGGCCCGAAGCGTAGAACCACGGATCCGCCTTGAACTTCGTCTGGCACTTCTCCGAGCAGAAATGAAAGGTCTCGCCCTGGAACTCGGCGTGACGTCCGTCCGGCTTGACCGCGACTGTCATCCCGCAGACCGGGTCCTTCGCCGTCTCGGTCCCCGCCGGGATGTCGGGCGCCGCGTGATGGTGATCGTGCTCCATGGTCTGCCAGCCTTTCGGTATCTCGTTTCAGCTTGCGGCCTCCAGCCGTTGGAAGCTCAAGCCCTTTTCATTGGTGGTCGTGAGCGCCTTCTCCAGGCCTTCTCCGCATCGCCACCCAAAGCAGCGGCAAACCCGACACGAGGCCGAAACCGAGCACTGCCCAGGCTGCGCGCCCAAAGTCTCCGCTGACCGCCTCTCCGCCGAAATGCGCCAGCAGGAAGCTTGCCGGGACGATGCCCGCCAGCGTCGCGAGCGCGAACCGCCAGACATGCAGACGGCTGAGTCCGGCAGCGTAGCTGATCATGTCGAAGGAGACGAAGGGCATCAGCCGGCTGGCAAAGACCGTCGCCGTCAACGCGGATTGGGACCCGAGCAGCCCGGCATCGACGCGATCGCCGAACACCCGCCGCAGGACGTCATGCCCCAGAACCCGCGCGAGGCCGAATGCGATCAGCGCCCCGAGCTCCGCGCCGATCACGACCTGCACCGTACCCCAGAGATGTCCGTAGGCCGCTCCCGCCGCCAGCGCGATGGGTGCACTCGGGATCGGGCTGGCCACGACCGCGACGGTCATGAGCGTAATGATCAGGGCCGGGCCCCAGAGACCCGCATGCGCCACCAGCATTTCCAAGCGCTCGCCGTCCAGAAGTCCGCGAGCCTCGGCGAACACCGAGGGCGCGACCAACCAGACGCCGAGCAGGACGATCCCGAAGATCGTAAGGCCCGCGAGAATGGCGACGCGCAGGCTCATCTCAGATCGCCTCGACGGCCTTCGCCAGAAGGTCGCGGACATCGCCCGCCACGGCCGTCAGTCCAGCGTTCTCGATCGCTTGCATCGACGCCACCGGATCGATGGCGCTGACCTCTACGCCGCCCTCGACCTCGCGCAGAATGACATTGCAGGGCAGCATCGCACCCACCCGCGGCTCTATCCCGATCGCCTGATGCGCCATCTTCGGGTTGCAGGCGCCGAGGATGCGATAGGCCGGCATCTCGACATCGAGCTTCTTTTTCATCGTTGCCTGGACGTCGATCTCGGTCAGGACGCCGAAGCCATGATCCGCCAGCGCCTGTCGCGCGCGGGCGTCTACGTCATCGATTCCGGTGTCGGGGACCATTCGATTGATCGTATAGGTCATTGCGAACTCCTTTCTTCTATTTCCGAAGATACTTGCTCAGCGCTGCTATGGCCAAAACCACCAGCACGAGGATCAGCAGGCCGAAGAGCCAGCCAAACCCCATCCCGAAACCCATTCCATGCCCATGTCGTTCCAGTTCATCATCTCAAATTCCCGCATTCTTGCTTCAGGGTGCCCTGTTCCCGGCCCTCGCGAAAACTTGGGGCAGGACTGATTGGTAGCGGGACGTCGGGGCGCTCGATCCGAACGCCCCGCCCGGATCAGACCGAGGCTGTGACCGCACACTCTGTCATCATGCCCGTCGTAAGGCGCGGCATGTGGTGACAATGCAGCATCCAAAGGACGACCTCGAGCGCGTCTCGGGAGAAATCGACCATCGAGGTCTGCGCGACAGTATAAACCGGATTCAGGAGCGCCGGCTTTATCCAACGCTCCTGGATCTTGCTTTACCTGAAAGCGGTCACGGTAAGCTTTCCATTGACTCGGTCCGCGACGAACTCGATGTCCTGTCCTTCAGACATTTTGGCGATCATGTCCTCATCGGCGCGGAACACCATGGTCATCGCAGGCATATCAAGTGCGACCAGGGGACCATGAATGATCGTTACCTTTCCGGCTTCGGCGACGATTTTCTTGATGGTTCCGGTTGCATACTCGACATCTGGTTGCGCCATCTGCTCGCCTACGACGATCGGTCCATGCATGCCGGATTCGTAATGGCCCGGGATCAGGCATGCGAATTCAAATGAGCCGGTGTTCGAGAAGGTCCAGACAACTTCACCGGACGCTCCCGGATCCAGCCGGACCGAATTGGGATCGTCATGCTCCATGTCCATCTTGGCCATGGCTTCTTTGTGCTCGGCGTTGCCCATCATCGTATCAATGACGAATTCATGCTCCAATTCACCATTGTTGACCACAGTGAAGCGGATCGTCTCGCCCTCGACGATATCCAAGGATTTAGGCTCGAACAACATTTCGCCGTCATCCGTTTCCCGCATCGTCACGTCAATGGTGCGCGTCACCTTGGCAGGGTCGCCGGGCACGCCGATCATCATTTCCTCAGCCATCGCAGCGTGATCATCGCCGTGCCCACCTTCGTGGATTCCGGCGGCGAATGCCGGCCCGGTGAGAGCGAATGCGAGAGTTGTCGTCAGAAGAAGTTTTTTCATTTCTTTGTCCTGTGGTCTCGTAGGTTGAATTGAAGAGCCATTCAGCCCTTGGAGGTCGGTTTCGGTGTGAGGAGGGTCTTGGGGCTGTTGTTGGTGGCGAACTCTGGCAATTCACCAGTCCATTCATAGGCTTGTTCGCCCGGGGGGTTTTCGTACCAGCCTGGATCCGAGTAATCGTCCGCGCCGATGCCATCGCGCACTTTGACGACCGAGAACATGCCACCCATTTCAATCGGGCCATGCGGCCCCCAGCCTGTCATCATCGGTATGGTATTGTCCGGAAGCGGCATTTCCATCACGCCCATATCGGCCATCCCGGCGGTACCCATGGGCATGTATTCCGGTTGGAACGTGCGGATCTGCCGGGCCAGTTGCGTCTTGTCCACACCGATGAACGTTGGCACATCGTGGCCCATCGCATTCATGGTGTGATGCGACTTGTGGCAGTGGATCGCCCAGTCGCCCAGGTGATCGGCGACGAACTCGTAGGCCCGCATGGCACCCACAGGGATGTCGATGCTCACCTCCGGCCATTGTGCGGTTTCCGGCACCCACCCGCCATCGGTGCAGGTGACCTTGAAGTCGTAGCCATGCATGTGAATCGGGTGGTTGGTCATCGTCAGGTTGCCGACGCGCACGCGCACCCGATCGCCCCTGTTGACGACCAGCGGGTCGATGTCCGGGAAAATCCGGCTATTCCATGTCCAGAGGTTGAAATCGGTCATCGTCATGATGCGTGGCACATAGGTGCCTGGGTCGATGTCGAACGCATTCAGCATGATGAGGAAATCACGATCCACCGGCATGAAGGCTGGGTCTTTCGGATGGACCACGAACATGCCCATCATTCCCATGGCCATCTGCACCATCTCGTCCGCATGCGGATGATACATGAAGGTTCCGGATTTGATCAGATCGAACTCGTAAACGTAGGTTTTACCAGGCGGAATCCCAGGATGCGACAGCCCGCCAACCCCGTCCATGCCAGAAGGCAGGATCAGCCCATGCCAATGGACCGTGGTATGCTCGGGCAGCTTGTTCGTGACATAGATGCGCACCCGGTCGCCCTCGACCGCCTCTATGGTCGGGCCGGTGGACTGGCCGTTATACCCCCAAAGATGCGCGATCATGCCGTCGGCCAGCTCTCGCTCGACGGGTTCGGCAACAAGGTGGAATTCCTTCACACCGTTGTTCATTCTATGTGGCAACGTCCATCCGTTGAGCGTGACGACCGGATTGTAGTCCGGTCCCGAACTGGGGCGCGGCGTGATCGCGGTTGCCGCGCTGTCCATCTGCGCCGCCTCAGGCAGTCCCATGTTCAGGGTCTTGCCCCATGCCTGGCCGGAGACCAGCGCTGCACCTGCGGCGCCAGCCCCGAGCAATTGACGTCTGTTCAACATGTCATTTCCTTTCAGTGTCCAGCGCCGCCACCGGCGGCCAGTGATACGCCTTCTCCACCGGCACCCGCGCTGCCTGCACCACCGCCGTAGATCGCAGCGGTCAGATCGGCCTGGGCCATATAGAATTCGCGTTTCGCATTTGCTGCCTCCAGTTCGGCGCTGAGCTTCTCGCGCACGTCCGTCAGCAGCTCAAAAGTGTTGGTGATCATGCCGTTGTAAGACAGCAGACCTTCTTCCTCGGCGGTCGTCCTAAGTGGAACGAGTACGTCACGGTAGTGTCGGGCGATTTGGTAGGATGCGTGATATGCGGTTTCCGCACCGCGCGCTTCGGATCGGACGTTGACGGCCCGCTCGGCAAGCACGTTGGCCGCTTGCAGATAGGACAATTCCGCCGTGCGCATCCGGGCCTTGCCACTGTCATAGACCGGGATCGCAAATTCCACTTCCACTTGCGGAGTGGTAACGGTTTCCGTTTCGCCGTCCTCTACCTCCCGCTCTGCCTCGAACCCCGCGACGATTTCAAGATCGCTGACAATGCGGGTCTGGTCGGTCAAGCCAAAGGCCCAGGCCTGTGCTTCCAGGCCAAGTTTGGCAACGCGCAGATCAACCCGGTTTTGCAACGCTTTTGCTTCAATGTCAGTCACATGACCGACGGAACCCGGCAGGGCAGGAAGCGCGTCGGGCACATAGAAATCGACTTCGGCGCCCCAGAGTCCCATCAATCGGGTCAGTTGCTCTTTTGCCTTGGCCGCATCAAGCCGCGCCCTTGCAAGTTGCCCGGCAAGCTCTGCGTTGAACGCCTGTTCGCGGGCCTGCCCGGCCTTGTTGAGCGCCCCCGTCTCGCCCAACCTGAGCGCCAGTTCCGAACCAGCGTCCGAAGTCGCCTTGGCGCGGGTCAGGTAGCCAACGGTTTCGAAAGCCGCAACGGCGTTGATCCAGGCCTGACGCGTTTGGTTGGCGAGGGTGAGCGTATCGTTCACGGCGCTCAGTTGCGCTTGACGAAAGCTGGCATCGGCGATCGCCATTCGCTGCTTGCGTGTGGTCGCATCCAGAATGTTGGTGCGGATCAGGCCCTCGACGGCCCGATAGGCACCCAGTTCCGGAGCGCCGATTCCCAGAAGCCCGATGGAGACGACGGGATTTTCCGGCGTCGCTTGCTGCCATGCTTCGGCTGCCGACAGCCCCACATTGGCATAGGACGCCTGTAACCCCTTGTTGTTGAGCAGCGCGACTTGAACGGCGGTATCTGCCGATATTGTCCTGCGATGCACCATGCCGTGCACTTCGCGGCTCAGCGCCTCATTTTCGGCCTGCGTCTGGGCAAAGACCGCGCGTTTGCCAATCGCCGGCGTGATCTGACCGGCCACATTGGCAAAGCCCGCCTTTTGCTCGGTATAGACGCCGGGCACCGCGGTCGCGCAAGCTCCCAGCAGCAGCGGAAAGCCGATTGCGAGCGGAGATTTCGATATCCGCATCAGTTGTCCTCCGACTGTTCTTGATTGACGGACCGCCAGTCGCGTGGGCCAGTGGGGCCACGATAGGTGTAACCAGCGAATGGATCTTGGTAGGACACTGGTGATGAAATGGTCGGGTCGCTGATCGCCAGTTGCCCCGCCACAGCGGGCAACGGCGTAGGCTCGTAGGCGCACGCGCCAAGCAAGAAGGCCGAAGCCCCGATAGGTAGAAGTATTTTCATGAATGGAACCTGACTGATTGACTTCGAACTCACGCACAACCGTGCGCAAGGCAAAGACCCGCTAAGGGTCTTGGGTCAGATCAGGAACCGGGGAGGTCGCAGAAAACCGGCGGGTTTGATCGAGGTCGTCTGCACGAGACGCGCCGCGTATCTGCTGCTGGTCACATGGTCAGAAAAACCGACGCCCGTCTCGATGAGGACGCCCGAAACACATATTCCGCCACAACACTGAGTGGAGAACTGGTCTCCATCATCTGCCGTTGACATTGAGCCGCATGTCTCGTGCAGCGAAGCAGACGGCGTCGTTCCGTGCGAACCGGCACTGTCCGCATGTTCCCGACTGGCGGCAACGGTGTGATGGTTGCCATGCATGCCCGACGCCGCATGGGACACAGAGGGCAGGGAAAACACCAGAGCAATCGCAAAGCAAAGGCAAACAAGCGACTTCAGCCAAGCAAAGATATGTAATTGCAGGTGCATGTACGGGGTGTCCGCAAATTAAGAACATTTGTCAATCCATCCTGTATCGGAAGGAAGCTGACTTTCGCGTGAAATGGCTAGCACTTCGCCGGGAACGCGGCCCCAGCCAACAGGAGAGTGTGTAAGCGGCGGACTGACCGTCCCTTGATCCTCACCTTCTACTCGCGCCACGCTCGTTCGCATACCGAGTAGAGGAACGTAGCGGACCAGGTCAGCACCATGAAGCCGCCGAGCGACTGCATCATGTTGATCATCCGTATCGTCCCCCCGGTCTCGATCTGCGTGTAGCCGAGCGTTGCAAAGTTGATGCCGGAGAAGTAGATCAGCCCGCCCCAGCTCGCGTCGTAGCTGCCCCCGAGGCCTCCAAAGCCGCCCCAGCCTAGCAGTGCCCAGTAGACTACGGCAAAGGCGAGGATCTCGATCGTGTGGAGCGTCAGCAGACCGAGGAACACGACCATGATGGCCGCCTGCGGGCTCTCGTTCGAGTTCGGCTTCATCCCGCGAACCGCCAGGAGGCCATAGTGGTGGCCGATCCCAAGTGCGCCAACCAGCACAAAACCGAGCAGAAGAGCCACCCTTCATCTCCTTCACGAACTTAAGGTGCCGCCGGACGTGACCGGTCAGACGCGAGAGGCGCGCCGCTATCCCAGCCAATACATCCGGATCGGCATCCAGATCGCCATGGCGATCATCATCAGGTTTTCGCTCAGCGAGACGAAGCCGAGCGGCACGTTACTCGATCCGCCAACGCAGGCGCATTTCAGTTCGCGCTTGTCGATGTAGACCGCCTTGAAGACCGAGACCGCGCCGACCGTGCCGATAAAGAGCGCGACCGGCGCTGCGACCCAGATCAGGGCACCCGCGATCATCAGGATGCCGGCTAGGGCCTCACCGAACGGGTAGACGTATCCGTATCGGACCCAGCGGCGCGCCAGCAGGTCGTAGTTCAGGAACATCGTCGAGAAGCTCTCGACGTCTTGCAGCTTCTGGACCGCCAGCAGGCACATGCTGATCGCGATGAACCATTCGAACGCCCGGATGCTGAGCAAGGTCCCGAACGCATACCAGCTGACCGCGAGGGCCATGAGGAAGGCGACCGAAAAGACCGCGATGACCGGCTGATAGCTGGTCTCGCCTTCGTCCTTGACCTCCTGCCCGAAGTGCTCGCGCAGGTCGTCGTAGCCGCCGATGCGCTCGTCGCCGACGAAGATCTGGGGGGTCGTGTCGACGTCGTACTCTCTTTTGAACGCTTCGGTCTCGTCGCGGGTCTTGAGGTGGTGATCCTCGACCGTGAATCCGTGGCGTTCGAGCAGGTCCTTTGACTTGAGCCCGTAGGGGCAGAGGTGATCGGGCATCACCATCCGGTAGAGCGTTGCGGTCTTGCCGCTCTGATCCAGTGCCATGTGGAGCCTCCTTCGAGAAGTTCGATTCTCCTATTTCAATCGGCCTGGCATCCATAGAAGCCGCGATAGCCAACCGTCGGTCCCTGATCGAGCTCGAAGACGAGCTCGGCGTCCGAACGCCAGTCGGCCTCGTCCCCGAGCGGACGGACGGTCATGGTGACGCCCAGTGCAGTGAACTCGAGACCGCCATCGGTCTCAGCGCCCGCCTCGAGGGGCACGAGCACGCCGTTGAGCTTCGTGGCTGCCAGGCCGCCCTCCGACGCCCACAGGATCGGATCGGTCTCGAGGCTGCGGTTGAAGACGCAGCGGGGGCCGAGCGGCGTTTGACGGAACGGTGCATCGTGGTGTCAAGCGTCCACCGGACCGCGTCCGCGTGCTGGTCGGATGCCGCCACGTTGTAGGCGCCCGTGTAGGCGATGGTGAGCCAGACCGCGACAGCCACGAGGAGCGTCCCGATGATGCCGCCGATGATCCCAATGGCCAATGGATGCTTCTGCATGAATGATCTCCCCTGCTGACCGCTGTGACGAACCGGATTCTGTGCACGATCGCCCGAGGTACTCCTCTGGAGTATGCTTCTTAAACAGGAGGCCGCCGCCGTTGTTCCCGGAAACTTTTCAGGTCAGAGGTGGTTCATCCGGCACGAACCGAGGCTTTGAACGATGAAAGATCGCAAGCAGGACGCACTTCAGCGGCTTGCCCGCCTTGGGGGCCAAGTGCGCGGCGTCGCGCGGATGATTGAGCAGGACCACTACTGAATCAACATCCTGAACCAGGCGCTCGCGGTCCGTTCCGCGCTTTCGCAGGTCGAGATGTTGATCCTTCAGGATCATTCGGATGGATGCGTGGAAGACGCAATTCTAGCGTCTGTCCCAGAGGAACAGCGCCAGAAGTTTCGTGAGCTAGTCAACGTGTTCGAAAAGGTCTGTCGGTAGCGGCGGATGGTTCTAATACAGATATTTATAACAATGACTTAGGGTGGAGAGGGTTGGATTTCAGGCCCGTCCCCTCCGGCAGACCGCCTTCGCGACTGAAACCCGGCCTGCGCGCGAAGCGCTGGCTGATACCTTGCCGTTTGCTCTGTCCATTTTACTTCTCATTGATCAGCTTTGTTGCCGTTGCCTTGATAATGTCGAAGCCTTTGCGGACGTCCTCGTTCTCCGGGCTCAGGAAGTGTTGCAGGGCGATGCCGAATGAGGCGGAGAGGATGAAGCGGGTCACCGCAGTGGCCGAGAAGCTGTCCGCGCGCGCGCTGTCGGTCTCGTCGCGCACGATGCGGCTTTGCATGATCTGCGCGACGCCCGAGGTGAAACCGGCCACCTCCGCCTGGAAGTCCGGCGAACTCATCGCGAAGTTGAAGAATTCCAGGAAGTTCCGGTAGGTGTCGGGGCTGTCATTGAGAACCGAGGCGTTGTAATCGACAAGCGCGCCCATCCGTTCCGCCATGGTATCATGCCCGCGAAGCCGGGTGTCGAGGCCCTCCATATAGCCCTGCTGCATGCGCTTGAGAACCGCGGCAAAGAGGCTGTCCTTGTTGCCGTAATAGTAGCTGAGCTGGCTGAGCACGACGCCGGCTTCCTCGGCGATCCCGCGCAGGGTGACCGCGCCGCAGCCGCGCGTCGCGATCGAGCGGAACGCGGCGTCCAGAATGCGTTCCGCCGCAGCCTCGCCCTTGGCGCTCGCGGCGGCGTCCTCAAAGCCAGAGTATCCTGTGGTTTTCACCCTCGGCATCACGCCCCTCCTGTTCCCGTCAGATCGACCTGCCGAGTGAAGAGACCGAGCCGTTCCCACTTCAGCGGCCGCGCAATTTCCTGATGATCGTCACGATAATGGCCGTAGCGATCGCACCGCCCGCGAGGCCGCCACCCGCATCGCCCAGCATCGCGAAAAACGAGTTTTCGTTACCGACGATCATACCGACCACCTGACCGAGAACAAGCCCTCCGGCGCCCCCGGCGGTGATTTTGACCGTCTGCCTGATGTCTTCCCATTTACGATTGGCGCTGATCATTTGGCCGCCAAAGATGCCCATGGCGAGCTGGACGACGAGTGTAACGAACACTTCCATTCAATATGCCTCTTTCATGTCGTGAAAACCGTGTTTGACGCGGGGTTTGACACGGGCGGGGGGCCAGTCACGGGATCGCCGCCCATGCACTGGTCTCTCATCTTTTGTTTTCACCCGGATGCTTGCTGTGTCTGACTGCCTTCAACGCCGTGTCGAAATGGGCGGCCGAAATCGGGAACGGCGCGAAATCCTGGCCGTGCTGAGCCTCGATCGACGCCGCTATCGCCTGCATCTTGGCCCTCTGGCAGAGCGCCGCCAGATCCGCGCCGTTGAGGCCCTGGGCCGCCTCGGCGATGCGGGCGAGATCGACATCCCCGTCAAGGGGAGCGTTTTGGCAGTGCACCTTGAGAATGGCAAGACGTGCGTCCCGGTCAGGCTCCGGCAGGTCGATGACAAGATCGAACCGGCCCGGCCTCAGCAACGCCTGGTCGATGATATCGGGCCGGTTGGTGGCGGCCAGGACGACGACCCCGGAGCTGCCATCAATCGCGTCGAGTTCAAGCAGGAACTGACCGACCATACGATCGCCGATCTGGCCATCGCCGGTGCTCTTGCCACGGGTCGGCGCAATCGCGTCAAGCTCGTCGAAAAAGAGGATCGAGGGCGCCGACTGACGGGCGCGGCGGAACACGTCGCGGATGCCGCGTTCGGATTCGCCCACCCATTTGGACAGGAGCTCGGGGCCGCGCGCGACAATGAAATTCACCTCCGTCGTCGTGCCGACCGCCTGCGCCAGCAACGTCTTGCCCGTGCCCGATCCGCCGGTCAGCAGAATGCCCTTGGGCGCATGGGCGCCAGCATGCCGGAACCGGGCGCCGTAGAGCAGCGGCCAGTCGATCGCCTGTTGCAGCAGGCGCTTTTCCTTCGCCAGTCCCCCGATGTCGTCCCATTGGGTCTCCGCGATATCCGTCGAGAGTTCGCGGATGGTGGACAGGCGAAAACTTGCCAGCGCGTCCTGAAAATGCGCCATCGTGACAAAAAGCGGCGCGCGCGTATCGCCGCTCTGATCGCCTCTTTGACTGTCGCGCGCGCTGGCCATGCCCGCCTCCCGGCAAAGCGCGGCCAGATCGGCCCCCAGAAAGCCATGCGTCACGGCGGCCACCCGCTCCAGATCCACATCGGCAGACAGGGGCATGAACCGCGTGTGGATGTCGAGGATTTCACGCCGTCCCGCCTTGGTCGGCGGGTTGATCGAAATCTCGCGGTCAAAGCGGCCCGGCCGCCGCAGCGCCGGGTCAACGGCATTGGGCAGGTTGGTCGCGGCCATGACCACCACCTTGCCGCGCGAGGTCACGCCATCCATCAGCGCGAGAAGCTGGCCCACGACCCGCTTTTCGACCTCGCCCAGCACCGTTTCCCGGTTCGGGACAAGGGCATCGATCTCGTCGATGAACAGGATGGTGGCCGGGTGTTTCTGTGCCTCTTCAAAGACTTTTCGCAAGACCTCCTCGGACTCGCCATAATGTTTCTGGATGACTTCGGGGCCGTTAATCGACAGGAAGAAGGCATCGGTCTGTTGGGCGATGGCGCGGGCGATCAGGGTCTTGCCGCAGCCCGGGGGGCCATAGAGCAGCAACCCGCGCGGCGCCTCGACGCCAAGCTGCGCGAAGATTTCGGGGCGCCGCAAGGGCAGTTCGACCATCTCGCGGATACGGGCGATCTCGGTGGAGAGGCCGCCGACATCCTGATAGGACACCCGTCTGTTGCGGGGATCGACGACGGAAATCGACGTCTCCCGATCAACCAGGACCGGCCCGGGGGGCACGGTTTCGACCACACGCAGACACGCGCCGTCCTGCTCGATCAGGGTGCCGCGCATCAGCACGCGCTCATTGAGCGTCTGCATGTCGGGAACAGGTATGGGCCGGGGTGTGGCGCTGTCTTCGGCACCGAAGAAGCGCGCCAAAGCGCCGCCCTTTGCCGGGGGTTCGCGGTCCACGACGCCAAACACGATGCGCGTGGCAGGTGTCGGCTGCACCGCTTCGATAGTTACTGCGCCCGTTCCTGCGCCAGTCGCCGCGCCAAGCATCGGAGCGAGGGCAAGATGTCCCCGCGCGATGTCCTTATGCGCCACAAGGCGGCCAGCCGCCCGCGCCACCGCCGTGACCATCACGCAATCGCCGTCCCTCCAGCCCCGCGCCGCCATATCGTCAGGGTTCAGCGCAACGTGATCGCCCCTCCCGCCGGATGTGGCGGGAGGGGCGGAAAGCGTGAACGCCGCAAAGGCGTCGTCAGTCATCGTCATCCCTGACTGCGGCTGATGGCCTGGCCTATGCCCGGCACCGCAGGGATGCGCACGCGCTTGATGTCCTTCACCATGTACGGACCGAAGGCGAAGGTGAACAGGCCATAGCTGATAAAGGCGACATGGAAGGACCAGTAACCGTTCAGTGCGAAGATGCCTGTCTTGAAGTAGGGCAGGAAGGTCAGCGGCAGGAACGACAGACCCGAGAACATCGCAAGCGACGCCACCCATTTCGGCACCAGTCCGGGTTTTTCCTTGTCGGTCATGACCATGATGAAGATGGCGGCCACCTCGATGGTGGTGATCCAGTAGGTCATGTCAAAGAAATACCAGGCAATGAAATGAACCATCTTGATTGTTTCAGGATCGGCAACCCCGGCCACTTCGGCGCACCAGGCCCACATCGCGGGGACGAACATCAGCACCCAGCCGGTCAGAAGGCCGCCGCACAGCTGAATAAGAGACAGGATCGGGACCGTCTCGCGCCGCCACATCTGAACGCTTACCTGACAGGCCCAGACCAGATAGAGAATGCCGAAAGCGGTTGAGAGGCTTTGCCCGAGCAGGATACGATCCTGATATTTCAGGTAGAAATTATCGACGAGTTCCTGCGCCGTGAACGACGGATCGGGCGGCGGATAGTTATGCGCCATGACCACCCAGGCCAGGCCATAAAGCACGACAAACGCCGGGCCGCACCATGCCGCCAGTATTTGAATTTGACGCGTTAATTTTTCATCCATGACGGACCTCCGAGGGGTAAGGTTCAAGCGCCGGCGCTGGCGAGCCCGCAGAACGGACTCCCGACAACTCACCCTCAAATATCAGACGGACGTCCGATTGTCCACGCAAATGCCGAAATGGACGCCGCAGCGCCACGGCAGAGAAAAAGCACAATGAACTGAAGGCGTTGCCCACCTCAACCAGAACCTGTTTCCGCCCCTGTGCCATGCTCACCTCTGATCGCGGCATGGCGCGATGACTTCAACCATCACCGCCCGCGTTCAAGCCTCGCCGGCCGGACACCGGTGGAATATGTTAACCGCTCAAAGAAAGACCAACCCCTGAACAGAGCTAACTTGTTGACGCTGGCTTCAGGGGGAGAAGGTCACGATGACCTGGAGGGCATGCCGGATTGAGCGGACAAGAGTGGTTCTTCGGTACGCGCAGAGCCACGACCATACAACGCTTGAAATGAGGCAAAACCCCGGAACTCTGGCATCCGATCCAAATTCGCACCCAGCAGAAACGAAAACCGCAGGCCACAGCCGCCGGCATTTCACCGGGATGTCATCAGGTGCCTGCGATTGACCGGCACGCCTTGCTCATCTTCAACAAACAGCAGAACTCTGATCAAGCTGCGGGGTTGCAGGGCTATCTGCCCCGCCTCAGCCGCTGAACAGAAAGTGCAGAACGTCGCCGTCCTTCACCACATAGCCCTTGCCCTCTGCCCGCATCTTGCCCGCGTCCTTGGCGCCCTGTTCGCCGCCACAGGCAACGAAATCGTCATAGGCGATGGTTTCGGCGCGGATGAAGCCGCGTTCGAAATCACCGTGGATCACCCCCGCCGCCTGCGGTGCGCGCGTGCCTTTGGCAATGGTCCAGGCGCGGGCCTCTTTCGGGCCTACGGTGAAATAGGTCTGCAGGTCGAGCAGTTCATAACCCGCGCGGATCAGCCGATCGAGGCCCGCCTCGGTCAGCCCCAGTTCGTCGAGGAACATCGCCGCCTCTTCGGCGTCGAGCTGGCTGATCTCCTCTTCGATCCGGGCCGAGATGACAACCGAAGCGGCCCCCTGCGCGGCCGCCATTTCCTCTACCCGCTGCGAATGGGCGTTGCCGGCGGCGGCTTCATCCTCGGCCACATTACAGACATAGAGGATGGGTTTGGAGGTCAGCAGTTGCAGCATGTCCCACGCCTTGCGGTCATCCTCGGCCACCTCGACGGTGCGGGCGGGTTTGCCGTCTTCCAGCGCGGCCAGCGCGGCTTTCAGCAGGCGTTCCTGCTGCACCGCGTCCTTGTCGCCGCCGCGGATCTTGCGCACGATGTTTTGCAGCCGCTTCTCGATCGATTCCATATCAGCCAGCATCAGCTCGGTCTCGATGGTCTGGGCATCTTCCACCGGGTCCACCCGGCCTTCGACATGGGTCACGTCGCCGTCTTCGAAACAGCGCAGCACATGGGCGATGGCATCGCATTCGCGGATATTGGCCAGAAACTGGTTGCCCAGCCCCTCGCCCTTGCTGGCGCCTTTCACCAGACCGGCAATATCGACAAAGGTCATCCGCGTGGGGATGATCTGCTTTGATGCCGCGATCTCGGCCAGCCTGTCGAGCCGCGCATCGGGCACCGCCACCTCCCCCACATTGGGCTCGATCGTGCAGAAGGGGAAATTGGCGGCCTGCGCCGCAGCCGTTTTCGTCAGCGCGTTGAACAGCGTCGACTTGCCCACATTGGGCAGCCCTACGATCCCGGTCTTGAAGCCCATGGCCCTCTCCTTGGCGTGCAATCGCGCGCATGTAGGGGCGCCGGGGTGCAGAGGTCAAGCCGGGCATTGATTTTCCGCCCCTTATACCGCAAACCGCCATGGATCAGACAATGAGGACACCATGACCCGCATCGACCGCAAATTCGCCGCCCTGAAGGCCGAAGGGAAGAAGGCGTTCGTCGCCTATGTGATGGCGGGCGATCCAGATTACGATACCTCGCTGGAGATCATCAAGGGCCTGCCGGGCGCGGGTGTGGACATCATCGAGATGGGCATGCCCTTTACCGATCCGATGGCAGACGGCCCGACCATTCAGCTTGCCGGCCAGCGGGCGTTGGACGGTGGGCAGACACTGGAAAAGACGCTGGCGATGGCGCGCGAATTCCGCAAGGGCAATGATGAAACGCCGATCGTGATGATGGGATATTACAACCCGATCTACAATCGCGGCGTGCCGAAGTTTCTTGAAGATGCGAAAGCGGCGGGGATCGACGGGCTGATCGTGGTGGACCTGCCGCCCGAAGAAGACGCGGAACTGTGCATTCCGGCAGCGAAGGCCGGGCTGAATTTCATCCGCCTGGCCACCCCCACCACCGATGACAAGCGCCTGCCCAAGGTGCTGCAGAACACCAGCGGCTTTCTCTACTACGTCTCGATCACCGGGATCACCGGCGCGGCTGCGCCGCAGGCCATCGACGTGGCACCGGAAGTGGCCCGGATCAAGGCGCAGACCGATCTGCCGGTCGTGGTGGGCTTCGGCATCCGCACGCCGGAGGCCGCCGAACAGATCGCGGGCATTGCGGATGGCGCGGTGGTCGGGTCTGCGATCGTCAAACTGATCGAAGAGCAACGCCCGCTGGACGAGATTCTGGCCTATGTCAAAAGCCTGGCGGATGGGGCGCACCGGGCCTGAGCCACCGGGAACGCCGCATCACGCAATGAAAAACCCGCGCACCAGGCGCGGGTTTTGTTCTTTCCGCATGAGTGGGGCAGTCAGCCCCGCGCTTCGCGGATCAGCTTCAGCACGCCCTGCGCGGCATCGGGAATATTGGTGCCCGGCCCGAAGATCGCCTTGACGCCCGCGTCATAGAGGAATTGATAATCCTGCTGCGGGATCACGCCGCCGCAGACCACGATGATATCCTCGGCGCCCGCCGCCTTCAGCGCCTCGACCAGCTTGGGCGCCAGCGTCTTGTGACCGGCGGCCTGAGAGCTGATGCCCACCACGTGCACGTCATTGTCCACCGCATCCTGCGCCGCCTCTTCGGGTGTCTGGAACAGCGGGCCCACATCCACGTCGAAGCCGATATCGGCAAAGGCGGTGGCGATCACCTTGGCGCCGCGGTCGTGGCCATCCTGGCCCATCTTGACCACCAGCATGCGCGGGCGGCGGCCTTCGGCCTCGGCGAAATCCTCGACTGATTTCTGGATCGCGGCGAAACCTTCGTCGCCCGCATAGGCCGCGCCGTAAACGCCGGCCAGCGTCTTGACCTCGGCCCGGTGCCGCCCGAATGCCTTTTCCATCGCCATGCTGATCTCCCCGACGGTTGCGCGTGCGCGGGCAGCCTCGACCGCCAGCCGCAAAAGATTGCCCTCGCCGCTTTTGGCGGCCTCTTCCAGCGCCGCGAGCGCGGCATCGCAAGCGGCGGCATCGCGGTTGGCGCGGGTCTGGGCCAGCCGTGCGACCTGACTTTCACGCACCGCCACGTTGTCGACATCCAGAATGTCGATCGGATCTTCCTTTTCGAGCCGGAACTTGTTGACGCCGACGATCACCTCGTCGCCTCGGTCAACAGCGGCCTGATAGCGCGCGGCGGCCTCTTCGATGCGCAGCTTGGGCATGCCTGTGGCCACGGCCTTGGTCATGCCGCCCATCTCGTCGACTTCCTGGATCAGCTTCCAGGCTTCTTCGGCCAGATCGTTGGTCAGCTTCTCGACGTAGTAGGAGCCAGCCAGCGGATCGACGACCTTGGTCACCTTGGTCTCGTTCTGCAGGATCAGCTGGGTGTTGCGCGCGATGCGGGCCGAGAATTCGGTGGGCAGCGCGATGGCCTCGTCAAACGCGTTGGTGTGCAGCGACTGGGTGCCGCCCAGAACCGCGCTCATCGCCTCATAGGCCGTGCGCACCACGTTGTTGTAAGGATCCTGTTCCTGCAGCGACACGCCCGAAGTCTGGCAGTGGGTGCGCAGCATCAGCGATTTGGGGTTCTTCGGCTCGAACTCGCTCATGATCCGGTGCCACAGGAACCGCGCGGCGCGCAGCTTGGCGATTTCCATGAAGAAGTTGGTGCCGATGGCGAAAAAGAAGCTGAGGCGCCCGGCAAAGGCATCGACATCCAGCCCGCGCTCCAGCGCCGCCTTCACGTATTCCTTGCCGTCGGCCAGGGTGAAGGCCAGCTCCTGCACGAGGTTCGCGCCGGCCTCCTGCATGTGGTAGCCGGAAATCGAGATCGAGTTGAACTTCGGCATATCGGTCGAGGTATATTCGATGATGTCCGAAATGATCCGCATCGAGGGTTCGGGCGGGTAGATATAGGTGTTGCGCACCATGAACTCTTTCAGAATGTCATTCTGAATGGTGCCCGACAGCACGGCGCGGTCATGGCCCTGTTCTTCGCCAACCACGATGAAATTCGCCAGAATCGGGATCACCGCGCCGTTCATCGTCATCGACACGCTGACCTTGTCCAGCGGGATGCCGTCGAACAGGATCTTCATGTCCTCGACGCTGTCGATCGCCACACCGGCCTTGCCCACGTCGCCGACCACGCGCGGGTGGTCGCTGTCATAGCCGCGGTGGGTGGCCAGATCGAAGGCCACCGACACGCCCTGCTGCCCGGCGGCCAGTGCCTTGCGGTAGAAGGCGTTCGAAGCCTCTGCGGTGGAAAAACCCGCATATTGCCGGATCGTCCAGGGGCGACCGGCATACATCGTGGCTTTGGGGCCGCGGGTAAACGGTGCCGCGCCGGGGACCGATCCCATATGCGGCAGCCCTTCGGTATCCTCTTCGGTATAAAGCGGCTTGACGGCGATCCCTTCCGGCGTCTGCCATGTCAGATCGTCAAGCGGGCGGCCCCGCAATTCCTTCTCGGCCATCTTGGCCCAGGCTTTTGTTTTCTCCGTCATCGGATCATCCCTTTCCTTGCGGCGACACTGTGTCCCGTTCGGACGGGATCAGCCTTCGCATTTCCCCGTTCACCGCCTATATGAAGCGGGATTGGAGACGTTATGAAAATTCTTCTGCTTTGCGCGTTTGCCGGGTTGATGCCCCTTGCGGCCACCGCGACCGAGGCCCCGACCCTATCACCGCTGGCACGCTGGCAAGCGGATGCGGCCGTGGTGCTGGACGCGCGCGAGGTTGATCTGGCCGATTTCCAGTGGCTGGCGCGGGCTGTGATCGTCTTTGCCGACACTTCCGCCGACCCGCGCTTCCAACAGCAGATGGCCCTTCTCGCGGAGCGGCCGGGCGAGCTGGTACAGCGCGACGTGGTGGTCATCGTCGATACCGATCCCGCCGCCAGATCCCAGCCCCGGCAAAAGCTGCGGCCGCGCGGGTTCATGCTGGCGCTTGTCGCCAAGGACGGCACGGTCAGCCTGCGCAAACCCTTTCCCTGGGATGTGCGCGAACTGTCCCGCGCGATCGACAAGATGCCGCTGCGCCAGCAGGAAATCCGGGACCGGCGCGAACAGCAATAGCCGATCGGGCAAGGGCGTGCGCGGTCAGACATTGAACAACGCCCTCGCTTCGGCCGCATCGCGGATCAACCCGCGATCCTGCCAGAACCCGAACAGCGCCGATCTCAGATCCTCCGCCGTGCTGGTGATCCGGCGCCGGTGAACCCCCATCAGAGGCGAGCGCCCGTCGCGCGCGGCCTGCAGAAGTTCGCCGAGATAGGCATCGTCGCTGCTTGAAAACGCCGTCAGAGACACGGGCAGGCCATCGCCGAACTCCTGCGCCCACAGGCCCTGCCCCTTGTCGATTTCGGCGAAAAGAAGCATGAATTCCGTGGTCTCGCCGCGCTTGTGGGCAAAGAACAGATCCAGCGGCCCTATCTTTTGCTCCATCGCCGCGACGGCGCCCAAAAGCCGCCGCCGCCCCAGCACAACCGGCGTCACCGAAGGCGGCACCGGGCGGTCGCTCGGGGGCGACGGATAGCCGAGGCACCCGAAAGACGCTTCGATCCAACGCCCCTGCATCGGCACCTGTGCCACGGCGCGGCTGCGCGGGCGCCCCATATCGTCGATGAAATTCGCCGCGCCCGCCTGGCCGATGAAATGGTTCTTGGCGTCAAGGATCAGCACATTGGGCGCGCTGAGCACCCGCGCCGACATCAGCTTGAACGCCTGCTGCATCGCCCAGCCACTGTTGCCGCGCCAGCCGCTGGCGAGGCGTTCGCGCTGCGGCAGCAAGTTGCGGATGCGCCCGCGAACATTGTTCACGACCCACCGTTCCACACGTTGCCCGGCGCTTTCGCGCCGCTTGGGATCGCGCAATTCGGCCGGGCGAACAACCCGCAGCAGCGGCGCCAGCGCGCCATATTCGCCGCGCAGCGCCTCGACCGCGCGGACGCAATCGGCCTCGGCCCGGTCATTGACGATGACATGGATCCCGCCAATCGCATCGGCATCGAAAAACCGGGCGAGCGAGCGCGCCTGCAATACCAGCAGGGGCAGCTCGCCGCGAAACACCACGGTCACGATATCCAGCTTTTGGCGGGGGCCGGTCATCTGCGCCTCACTCGAACTCCATGATCACTTCGTCCACCGCCAGGCTGTCGCCCGGGGCCGCATTGATCTTCGACACGATGGCCTTCTTCTCGGCCCGCAGGATGTTTTCCATCTTCATCGCCTCGACAGTACACAGCGCCTGGCCTTCCTGCACCTCCTGCCCCACTTCCACGTCGATCTTCACGATCAGGCCCGGCATCGGGCAAAGCAGCAGCTTGGAAGTGTCGGGCGGCAGTTTCTCGGGCATCAGCGCCGCCAGTTCCGCCTGACGCGGGCTGTAGACATTGACCTTGAGGTCGGCGCCGCGGGTGCGGATGCGGAAGCCGCTTGTCGCCTTGCCCACCTTCAGCACGAGCGGCGCACCGTCGATGTCGAGCCGGGCCAGGCTTTGGCCCGGCGTCCAGTCCGACGTCACGCGGTGGCTGTCGCCGTCGCTGAAGGTCACGGTGGCGCCCTGCGGGTCGGCGTCGATCGTCACCACGAACCTCTGGCCCTGGGCGACCACGGTCCAGTCGCGGCCCACCTTGCGCTCATGGTTGTCCATGGTGCCGGAAATGCGCGTGCGCCGGATCTCGGCCACGCGGTACATCGCCGCCGCCGCCGCCGCCACGCGGCGCAGATCTTCGGCATGCAGTTCCACGCCTTCGAACCCGTCGGGATATTCCTCGGCGATGAAGGCGGTGGTGATGTTCCCTTCCTCGAATTTCGGATGGTCCATCACCGCGCTGAGGAACGGCAGGTTGTGGCCGATCCCTTCCACCTCGAACGTGTCGAGCGCGATGCGCATTTCCTCGATCGCCTCGCTGCGGGTCGGCGCCCAGGTGCACAGCTTGGCGATCATCGGGTCGTAGTACATGCTGATCTCGCCGCCCTCATAGACACCGGTATCGTTGCGCACAACCGCGCCGGGGCGCACCTCTTCGACCGGGGGGCGATAGCGCGACAGCCGCCCGATCGAGGGCAGGAAGTTGCGATAGGGGTCTTCGGCATAAAGGCGGCATTCCATCGCCCAGCCGTTCAGCACCACATCCTTCTGGGCCAGGCTCAGCTTTTCGCTATACGCCACCCGGATCATCTGCTCCACGAGATCGACACCGGTGATCAGCTCGGTCACCGGGTGCTCCACCTGCAGACGCGTGTTCATTTCGAGGAAGTAGAAATTGCGCTCGCCATCGACGATGAATTCCACCGTGCCCGCACTGGTGTAATCCACCGCCTGGGCCAGGGCCACGGCCTGCTCGCCCATCGCGCGGCGGGTCGCTTCATCGAGGAATGGGCTGGGCGCCTCTTCGATGACCTTCTGGTTGCGGCGCTGGATCGAACATTCGCGCTCGCCCAGATAGATGCCGTTGCCGTGGCTGTCGCACAGCACCTGAATTTCGATGTGGCGCGGCTGGGTCACGAATTTCTCGATGAAAATCCGGTCGTCGCCAAAGCTGTTGGCCGCCTCGTTCTTCGAGCTCTGAAAGCCTTCGCGCGCCTCCTCGTCGTTCCAGGCGATGCGCATGCCCTTGCCGCCGCCGCCGGCGGAGGCCTTGATCATCACCGGATAGCCGACTTCATTGGAGATCGTCACCGCATGTTCGGCGTCGTCGATCAGCCCCATGAAGCCGGGCACCGTGGAAACGCCGGCCTCCTGCGCGAGCTTCTTGGAGGTGATCTTGTCGCCCATCGCCTCGATCGCGCCGGCGGGCGGGCCGATGAAGGCCACGCCTTCCTTGGCCAGCGCCTCGGCGAACAGCTTGTTTTCCGACAGAAAGCCATAGCCGGGATGCACCGCTTCGGCCCCGGTCTGGCGGATCGCGTCCATCACCTTGTCGATCACGATATAGGATTGGTTGGCCGGCGGCGGGCCGATATGCACCGCCTCATCGGCCATCTCGACGTGCAGCGCGTTCTTGTCGGCATCCGAATAGATTGCGACGGTCTTGATCCCCATCTTCCGCGCGGTCTTGATGACGCGGCAGGCGATTTCCCCACGGTTTGCAATCAGGATTTTCTTGAACATTAAACAGTCCTTTTCTCTCGCTTCGCCGTGACGGCGTTCGGCAGATGGCGTCGGTTCCGACGGCATGGTTGCGGTTCGGCCTTTTCGGGCGGGGCAATGGCGGGCGCTTGCGCCCGGATCTCGGGGTGTCGGGGATCGCAGGGCGCAACGCGGAACGGGCGGCCGCATGAAGATGCGCCGCCTCGGATACCGGGCAGGTGGTTTTCGGAAAAGCGGGCCGGGCAGGCCCGCGCGGCCCCGGAAAAGGTCGGCACACAGCGCCCGCCGTCAGCCAAGACGGCGGCGCGCGGCCCTATACCGGCGGCGAGGCCGTTGGCGTCAGTCGCAGACGCCCACGTCGTCGCACAGCGCGCCGGCGGCAGCGCCGATCGCAGTCGTCGCGGCGACATTACCGTCGGTCGCGACGCCAACCGCGGCGCCGGTCGCGGCACCCGCAACGGCACGCTCGGTGTCATTTTCCAGACATCCGGCAAGCACCAGAACGATTGCCGGTGCGACGAGGAGTTTGAGAGTACGCATGCTGCTCTGCCCTTCATATGTATTTTGGCAAGGGAAAGATGGCCCCGGACCGGAACAGTTTCAACTGCGAACCGGTTTGCGGATCGGCGATCGGCGGGCTCTTGCCGGGCAAGGCGGGGGGCGCCGAAAAGGGGTGGTCTGACCCACGAGGGGCCAGACCGTAGGGAAGTGGAAGGGTAACGGTAAACTTGGGCCGGGGCAGCGCGATGCTTGCGCGGTCTCGTCCCACCGATGAGCCTGACGCAGAAATCATGGCCGGGAAAGGCCACTTTCGGAAGCCCTGCGGCTTGGGCCATTTTTTGCCTAAGTTTTGTGACAACGCGCGGTTTCACGCCGAATCCCCCCCTTCGAAGACATCGGGAAAGGATGCGCGGGCGCGGGCCGCGTCGATACGCAGCAGCGCCTCATAGCTCGCCGGATCAAAGGGATCTTCGGCCGCGACCACCTCGCGCCCGAACAACCACGAAAGCCGACCGGCATCGAGATTGCCCCGCTCGAACGGCGCGTCGCCGAAATGCTCCCACAGGGCTGCAAGGAAACCGGCGTCGGCGCGGCGATCGGCTGGGCGGCGATCGGCAAAACGTTCGCGCGCGACGATCGGCGTTATGCCCTTCTTGTTCTCACGGCGAATCGTGAACTGGAAATCAGTGCCGGGAAGACGGCCGGGAAATCCCTTGTGCTTCAGCATGCCCGGCCCCTGATTCTGTCGCCGTGGGCCGGCGGGAGGCCAGCGAAACAAGGGGCGCTGGCGGTATCATGCGCGCGCCGGACGATCATGCCGCACCCGCCTGAAAACAAAAGATGCCCGCCCCGGTATCTCCGGGGCGCGCATCAAAATCTGTCATGCTGTATGGGGCCGGGCCCGAAGGCCGCCCCGCCAGAATGTCAGTATTTGCTGTATACGGGCTCTGCCGCGATGGGCTCGGGCTCAACGTAAACAACTTCCTCTTCCGCAGCGCAGGCCGCGGTGAAAGCCACAAGGCACACTGCCACGAGGGTCTTGACGCTCTTCGACATGTCTCACTCCAATTTCTCTTTGAGGCTGATATGCGGAGCTCTCGCCCCCTCTCGCCCGTACCATTGATCACGGCCGCGTGACAGCGGCCAATTTCAAGTATAGCCGATTGTTTTGCGGTTGCATCAAAAACGGTGGCCTCACCCGCACGCTGTGACGCGAAAGCCTCATTTTTCCGGTCGGTTGAGCGAAATATCCGCGAGGGTCTTAGCAATTTCACATTCCTTCCCCGACGTCAGGACGGCGGGCGATGCAATCAATCTCGACCAGTGCGCCAACGGCCAGCGCGGTCACCCCGACAGTGGTTCGCGCCGGGCGGCGATCGGGGGCGAAATAGCCCTGATAGACCTCATTGAAGGCGGCGTAGTCGCGCTCGAACTCCATCAGGAAACAGCGGCATTGCACGACATGCGACATATCGAGCCCCAGCTCGGCCAGGATCAGCCCCAGATTGTCCATCACCCGCCGCGTCTGCGCCGCGACGCCATCGGGCAGCGGTGCGTCGGGGGCGGCGGGGTCGGTCGGCATCTGGCCGGTCAGGATGACCCAGCCATCGGCCTCGACCGCATGGGAGAACGGCGCGACAGGGCGCGGACCCTTGGCGAAGAGGTGGAAATCAGGCATCGGCGGCCGCCTCCCGCCTTGCATTGGCCAGCCAGCGCGCGCGATTCGCCGGACAATTCAGCACGGCTTCGATCGTCGCCTGCGTCTGGGCCCTGGGGAAGGTCCGGGCGCGGATCTCTCCGCCTGCCCGGACCAACAGGTGCGCTCCGTCCTCCTCGACCCGCACCACCGGCGTGAACCCGCGCAAGCGCCGCAGCGCGCGCCAGAGGTCCTGCCGTATCTGTTGCGCCAACCGCCCCTTGCGGGCCAAGGGCATCGCCGTTTGGGCCATCACGTCGAAACGCGGCGGCAGATGGCGCGCCAGGGTCAGCGCGCCGTCTTCACGGATGATATGCCAGCGGTCTTGCATCGGATAGCCCCCAACATCCCGCTTACAGCGGAATATTGTCGTGCTTCTTCCAGGGGTTTTCCAGCTTTTTGCCGCGCAGCGAGGCGAAGGCGCGGGCCACCCGCCGGCGCGTCGAGCGGGGCTGGATCACCTCGTCGATAAAGCCCTTTTCGGCGGCGACGAACGGATTGGCGAAGCGATCCTCGTAATCGGCCGTGCGCTGCGCGATCTTCTCGGGATCCCCCAGTTCGGAGCGGTACAGGATCTCGGTCGCGCCCTTGGCGCCCATCACCGCGATCTGCGCCGTGGGCCAGGCATAGTTGAAATCACCGCGCAGGTGTTTCGAGGCCATAACGTCATAGGCGCCGCCATAGGCCTTGCGGGTGATCACGGTCACTTTCGGCACCGTCGCCTCGCCGTAGGCGAACAGCAGCTTGGCGCCGTGCTTGATGACGCCGCCATATTCCTGACTGGTGCCCGGCAGAAAGCCCGGAACGTCGACGAATGTCAGGATCGGAATTTCGAAAGCGTCGCAGAACCGCACGAAGCGCGCGGCCTTGCGCGAGCTGTCGATGTCGAGACAGCCGGCCAGCACCATCGGCTGGTTGGCAACCACGCCCACGGTCTGGCCTTCCATCCGAATGAAGCCAGTGATGATGTTCTTGGCGAAATCTTCCTGGATTTCATAGAAATCGCCTTCGTCGCCCACCTTCAGGATCAGTTCCTTCATGTCATAGGGCTGGTTCGGGTTATCGGGGATCAGCGTATCGAGACTGTCTTCCACCCGCGCCGGATTATCGAAGAACGGGCGCACCGGGGGTTTTTCGCGGTTGTTCAGCGGCAGGAAATCGACAAGCCGCCGCACCTCTGCCATCGCCTCCACGTCATTCTCGAACGCGCCATCGGCGACCGAGGATTTCTTGGTATGGGTCGAGGCGCCGCCGAGTTCTTCCGCCGTCACCTGCTCGTTGGTGACGGTTTTCACAACGTCGGGGCCGGTGACGAACATATAGGAACTGTCTTTGACCATGAAGATGAAATCGGTCATCGCCGGGGAATAGACCGCGCCGCCCGCGCAGGGCCCCATGATCACGCTGATCTGCGGCACCACGCCAGAGGCCATGATGTTGCGCTGAAACACATCGGCATAACCCGCGAGGCTGGCCACGCCTTCCTGAATCCGCGCGCCGCCCGAATCGTTCAACCCGATGACGGGGGCGCCGTTCTGCACCGCCATATCCATGATCTTGCAGATCTTCTGCGCATGGGTTTCCGAAAGCGAGCCGCCGAACACCGTGAAATCCTGCGAAAAGACATAGACCATGCGGCCGTTGATCGTGCCCCAGCCGGTGACCACACCGTCGCCATAAGGCCGCTCCTGCTCCATGCCGAAATCGGTGCAGCGGTGGGCGACGAACATGTCAAACTCTTCGAAAGAGCCTTCGTCCAGCAGAAGATCGATCCGCTCGCGCGCCGTCAGCTTGCCCTTGGCGTGCTGGCTGTCGATGCGGCGCTGCCCGCCCCCGAGCCGCGCAGAGGCACGACGGTCGTCAAGTTCCTGCAGGATGTCTTTCATGATCTTGGCTCCCCCATGGCGGTTTCGGCGCACCCTATAGCGCGCACCACGCAAGACAAAGCGAATTTCAGTATATTTGCAAACAGTTGACAACCACATATCTGCAAATTGCAAATTCGAAAATATTCAGACATCGCGCGCGCAATTGTGGACAGGTGCCAGGCATCGGCCTAAGTCACAAGTCATGAACCCCAGACTCCGCGCGCGCTTTCTCGATCGCAGCACCCCACCACATCTCGTGACGCTTGTCCTGCTTGCGGGATTGTCTGCGATGTCGATGAATATCTTCCTGCCGTCACTCCCCAAGATGACGGCCTATTTCGACACGGAATACCGGCTGATGCAGCTTTCCGTGGCACTCTATCTTGGCGTCAGCGCCGGGCTGCAACTGCTGATCGGCCCGATCTCCGACAAATATGGCCGCCGGCCCGTCATCCTGGGCTCGGTCGTCATCTTCCTTGTGGCCACGCTTGGCTGCCTGCTGGCGCCGAGCGCGCATGTTTTCCTTGGCTTTCGGATGTTGCAGGCCGCAATCGTGGCCGGGATCGTGCTCAGCCGCGCGGTTGTCCGCGATATGGTTCCGGCCGAGGAATCGGCGTCGATGATCGGCTATGTGACCATGGGCATGGCCGTTGTGCCGATGCTGGCCCCGGCGCTTGGCGGGGTTCTGGATCAGTTGTTTGGCTGGAAGGCGAATTTCGAGGCGCTGCTGGTGGCCGGCATCGCGCTTTTCCTGCTGTTGTGGGCGGATCTGGGCGAAACCGCGCGGCCCAGCGAAAACAGCCTCCTGGCACAGTTCCGTGAATACCCCGAGCTGCTCCGCTCGCGCCGGTTCTGGGGCTATGCGCTGACAACCGCCTTCGCCTCCGGCGCCTTTTTCGCCTATCTCGGAGGCGCCCCCTATGTGGGCAGCGCGGTGTTCGGGCTTTCGCCGGCGACGCTGGGGATGTATTTCGGCCTGCTGGCGCTCGGCTATATGGCCGGCAATTTCCTGACCGGGCGATATGCGACGCGCCTGGGCATCAACCGGATGATCATGATCGGCACGATGCTTCCGACCGTCGGGCTGATCCTGTCAATACTCGCATTCCTTCTGGGCGCCACGCATCCGCTGGCATTCTTCGGCCTGATGACTTCCGTGGGCGTCGGCAACGGCATGGTCATCTCGAACGCCACCTCGGGCATGATGTCGGTGCGGCCGGCGCTGTCCGGCACCGCCAGCGGGCTGGGCGGCACCATCATGATCGGAGGCGGCGCCGCGCTGTCGGCGCTTGCCGGCGCGCTGCTCGTTCCCGGCACGGGCGTGTTCACCTTGCTGATCATCATGCTGTGCAGCTCCGTCGCTGCCGTTCTGGCGATGCTTTATGTACTGCATGTCACGCGGATCGCGGGCGAGCTGGATATCCCCCTGCCCGACTGACGCTTGCGCCGCGCCTTTGCAAAAGCCTATGCTGGCATCTGCAAAACTGCGAAGGCGCGGACGATGACCAATCAGAAACTCTACGCGGGCGTCAAGCTGCGCGAGACCCGCACCCGGCTGGGACTGACCCAGAAGAAATTCGCCGCAAAGCTGGGCATATCCTTGCCCTATCTGAACCAGATGGAGAACAACAACCGCCCGGTGTCGACCGGGGTGGTGCTGGCGCTGGCGCAGGAATTCGGCTTTGACGTCACCGAGCTTTCGGTCGGGGATGCGTCGCGCATCGTCAGTGACATGCGTGAGGCGCTGGCCGATCCGGTCTTCGGTGAAACCGCTCCGCCGCTGGCCGACCTGCGGCTGGCCGCGTCGAACGCCCCTGCCCTGGCGCGCGCGTTTCTCGATCTGCACCGCGCCTATCGGCAGACGCATGAACGGCTGGCCTCGCTGGACGAGGCGCTGGGGCGCGAAGACGGGCGCGCGCAATCCTCGCCCTGGGAAGAGGTGCGCGACTTCTTCCACTACTGCGACAACTATATCGACGCGGTGGACCGTGCCGCCGAACGGTTCGCCTGCCCCCGGGGCGAGCCGGGGGATCCGGTCGCGCTGGCCGCCGTGGCGCTTGATGCGGCAGGCATTACCGTCAGGCTGGATGAAAAGATCGCGCTGCGCGATTTCGATGCGGCGCGGCGCGTCTTGACCATCTCCTCGCATGCAGAGCCTGCGTCGCGGAATTTCCAACTGCTGCATCAGGTGGCGCTGCTGACCCAGGCGCAGCTTCTGGATGCAACGCTGGATTTCGCTCGGTTCCAGAGCGACGAGGCCCGCGCCATCGCCCGCATCGGCCTTGCCAATTATTTCGCCGGCGCGGCGCTGCTGCCCTACGGCCCCTTTCTCGCCGCCGCGCAGGAAACGCGGCATGACCTGGAGCGGCTGGCCGACCGGTTCGGCGCCTCGATCGAGCAGGTTGCGCACCGGCTTTCAACGCTGCAGCGGCCGGGCGCGAAGGGCGTGCCGTTTTTCTTTGTGCGGGTCGATCAGGCGGGCACGATCACCAAGCGCCATTCGGCCACCCGACTGCAATTCGCCCGGTTCGGCGGGGCCTGCCCGCTGTGGAACATGCACCGTGCCTTCGAAACACCGGGGCGGTTTCTGCGGCAACTGGCGGAAACGCCCGACGGGGTGCGCTATTTCTGCCTGGCCCGCGACGTGACGAAACCCGGCGGTGCCTGGGGCGCGCCGGTGCGCCGCTTTGCGATCGGTCTGGGTTGCGAGATTCAACATGCGGCGCAGCTTGTCTATACCGATGATCTGGATATGGCCCGTGCCGCCGCGTTCGAACCGATCGGGATTTCCTGCCGCATCTGCGACCGGAAGAACTGCCACCAGCGCTCGGTTCCGCCGCTGGAACGCCGCCTGACCGTTGATCCCGATCACCGCGGTGTGCTGCCCTATGAGATTGCCGAATGAACGGCGCGCGGCAGGGCGATTGCCCCCTGCCGCGCCTTTGTTTCAGCCCTCGGCCGGGGCGGCCAGAAGCCGCGCGATCTGATCTTTCAGGGTCAGGCGCGTCTTGCGCATCTCGGCGTCGTGAAAATCGTCGGTCGGCTCGACATTGGTTTCCGCGCGATGGATGGCGCGGTTCACCTCGTGATACTCGTCCACCAGCTTGGCGAAATGCGGATTGCTGAGTTTCAGCGCGTGGATCGCATCGGCTTTTTCGGGAAATTCATCGGCCAGCTCATGCGGGGTGTGGGACATTTGCGGTCTCCTTCCTTTGTGTTTCGATCGAGATTAGGGGCCTGCCCCACCCCTAACCTTGACGCCGATCAAGTTCCACCCGGCGTTTGCGCAAAAGCGGCGTGACCAGCCGGCGCCAGGCCAGCGCAAGCCCGGTATAGGCCAGAATGACCGAGGCGAGCGAGGCAAGCCCGGCAATCGTCTGGCCGATGATCCCCAGCGCCTCGCCCGTATGCAGGAACCGGATCAGCATGCGCGCGCGCGTCGCCGGGCTTTCGTCGACAAAGCCGCGTTCCGACACCAACTGCGCATTGTCGGCGGCATAGGTCAGGGTCGTCTGCCTTGTCGGCTGTCCGCCCGTGCCGCTATCCACGCGAAGCTCTACGGGCGCGGCGGCGTCGGGCAGGGAAAGGGTGATGCTGCGCCACTCGGGCAGCCGAAGCTTCGCGTCATCAACGATCGCCTGCAACTGCTGGCCTGCCGGGTCTCCATCCATCCGGGCGTTGCCTTGAGACTGGTTCGCCAGGGGTGCGGCGCCCGGCGGGCCGCTGCGGGCAGGCACCTCTTCGCCAAAGGCGGCATAAACGGCGCGATTGGCCCAGGGATAGGAAAACACCACCGCTGTGGCGACCACCACGATCAGCGGGATCAGCGCCCAGATGCCGAACACATGATGCCAGTTGTAGTCCCGCGCCTTGGCGTTGGGCAGGCCGCGCCGGAACACGAGGTTCATGCGCACCAGCCGCCACTTCCATTTCTTCGGCCACCACAGAACGATGCCCGAGCCCAGAATGAACAGGAAGACAAGGTTGGCCGCCCCGGTGATCGCCGCTGCGGTCTCCCGCGCCACGCCTTCCATCGCGAACCAGCGGTGGAGCCGGGTAACATAGTCGAAAAACGCCCGGACGCCGGCCGCCCCGTCTTCGAGAACCACGCCCGAATAAGGGTCAACCAGCGTGGTGTTGGATCTGCCAGTACGCACCGTCACCGGCGCCGCGGGGTCATCGCGCAAAACAAGCGACGTGGCCGCGCCCTTGCCGATTTGTTCCGCGACCGTCGCCAGCGCATCAGCGCTGAGCGGCGCGCCCGCTTCTGCCGGCAGCGCGAGGCTGCCTTTCTCGGCCCAGGCGATGATCTGTCGCTCGTAGGTCAGCAAGGCCCCTGTGACCGAAAGAAAGACGATGACAAGGCCCGCAGCCACGCCCGCCACAAGGTGGGCCCAAAAGAATACCCGTCTGATCGACATCCCACATCACTCCATCGTTTGGACCCATCCACAGGTAAACGCTCAGCTGCGCATTTTCCGGCGGAAAATTTCCGCCCTTTCGAGGATCAGCCGTGCAGGAGCGGGCCGTGTTTGAGGATCACCGGCACGACCAGTTCCTCCTCGTCCAGAAGATGGCGATTCAGAAAGGGCGCGATCCGTTCATAAGTGTGCTTCAGCGCTCCGACTACATCGGTCAGGGGCGACAGGGGATCGGCCCGCAGCATCGCATTTGCCGTGTCAGCCAGCCGGGTCAGATGACCGTCGATCAGATGATGATCGGCATCCAGAATCTCGAACCCGCGTGCAAGCGGGGGCTCGAGAGCGGCCAGTTGCGGAAAATAGTGCTGATCCTCGACCTGGTGATGACTGTCGAGCTGGTTCAGAAAAAGCCCCGCCAGGCGCGCGGTCTGTTGCTGATAGCGCCGTGCCTCCATCTTGCCGTCGAGCATCGCCTCGGCCTCCTGCTCCAGCCGTGCCAGCACCTGCCGGAACATGACGTGACGCTCCAGCCAGAAGCGGGTCAGGCCTTCGAAATTCCGGTGGCCGCTCCAGATGTCACGCGGGTATTCGGCCACCAGATACCGCAGGGCTTCGGGCAGACCCTGGCGCAGGTCCGGGGTAATGTTTTCTGTCATGCTAAAAATCAGCCTCTCTGCCGCCGTGGGCAAGCGGAGCGCGCCCACGCGCATTCAATATCTTTTCACGTCTTCAATAGTTCGAACCCTAGTCGGTTCGACGCGCAGTGTCACGGCGCGGCAGGTCAGAAGTGCCGTGCCGCCCAAGGAAGAATGCGGAGCCCGGAGCGCGCCGCCGGATCACATCACCAGGTGCGGCGTCAAAACCGGGAACAAAATCAACCCGGCTTCGCCCGTGCCGCCCTTAAAGCTGCGCCATCACCTCGTCCGAGATCTCGAAATTCGCGGTGACCGATTGCACGTCGTCGTCATCCTCCAGCGCCTCGATCAGCTTCATCAGCTTCTGGGCACCTTCAAGATCCAGCTCGGTGGTGGTCTGCGGCTGCCACACAAGCTTGGTCGAGACCGATTCCCCAAGCGCCGCCTCGAGCGCGGTCGAAACCTCGTTGAGGTCGGTATCGGCGCACCAGATGACGTGGCCCTCTTCCGAACTCTCCACATCCTCCGCGCCCGCCTCGATCGCGGCCATCATCACCGTGTCGGCATCCCCGACATCGGCGGCATAGGTTACCTGCCCCTTGCGTTCGAACATGAACCCCACTGAACCCGTCTCGCCCAGATTGCCCCCGCTTTTGGTAAAGGTGGAGCGGACGTTCGAGGCGGTGCGGTTGCGATTGTCTGTCATCGCCTCGACGATCACGGCAACGCCGCCGGGCCCGTAGCCTTCGTAGCGGATCTCATCGTAACTCTCGGCATCGCCGCCGGTCGCCTTCTTGATGGCGCGGTCGATCACATCCTTGGGCACCGAGTTGGATTTGGCCTCTTTCACGGCCAGCCGCAGGCGCGGGTTCTTGTCGGGGTCGGGATCGCCCATCTTGGCCGCGACGGTGATTTCCTTGGACAGCTTGGAAAACAGCTTTGACCGCGCGGCGTCCTGCCGCCCCTTGCGATGCTGGATATTCGCCCATTTGGAATGGCCTGCCATGAAACTCTCCGAACCTGATCCCGTGCCTGCGGCACTCTATAATTCAGGGGCGGCGCGGCCTGCAAGGGCAGCGGTGAAATGAGCCGCAGGGGAAATGCTGAATTCCGATTGCCAACCATGCCTTCCATGTGAAACGCTGTCATCGGGGCGCGCACCCCTTTTTCAATTGATTTCACCATGCGACACCCGAAAATCCTCACGACCCTCAGGACTTACAGCTGGCCCCTTTTCGCCGCCGATGCGATGGCGGGCGTTACCGTCGCGATGGTCGCCATACCGCTGAGCCTGGCAATCGCCATCGCTTCGGGCGCCACGCCGGCGCAGGGGCTGGTCACGGCGATCATCGGCGGGTTCTTCGTTTCGCTGCTCGGTGGCAGCCGGGTGCAGATCGGCGGGCCTACCGGGGCGTTCATCGTGGTCGTCTACGGGGTGATCGCCCGGCATGGGTATGACGGGCTGGTGCTGGCGACGTTCATGGCGGGGATCATCCTGCTGATCGCGGGGTATTTCAGGATAGGCAACCTGATCGCCTTCATCCCCGAGGCGGTCGTGAACGGGTTCACCATCGGCATCGCCATCATCATCGGCACCAGCCAGCTGAAGGATTTCCTTGGCCTGTCCACCGGCGCCCTGCCCGCCGATTTCTTCGGCAAGCTGGCGGGGCTGTTCGCGGCGCGCGGCACGCTCAACCCGTGGGCCGTCGGGGTGGGGCTGGTCACGATCGTGCTGATCGTGGTGTTCCGGCGCGCCTGGCCCAAACTGCCCGGCCTGATCGTAGCGGTGGCCATAGGCTCGGCCCTGGTGGCGCTGGCCCATCTGCCGGTCGATACGATCAACGGCCGGTTCGGGGCGCTGCCAAACCGCCTGCCCGCCCCGCACCTGCCGGTATTCACCCTCGCGCGGGTGACCGAGCTTTTGCCATCGGCGCTGATCATCGCCTTTCTGGCGGGGGTCGAGTCGCTGTTGTCGGCCATGGTGGCCGACCGGATGATCGAGGGGCACCACCGCCCCAATGCCGAAGTGCTGGCGCAGGGCGTTGCCAATATCGCTTCGTCGCTGTTCGGCGGCCTGCCCGCCACCGGCGCCATCGCCCGCACCGCGACCAATATCCGGGCCGGCGGGAAAACCCCCGTGGCCGGAATCGTGCACGCGCTGGTTATCCTGGGGCTGATGATGCTTGCCGCGCCGCTGGCGGGATACCTGGCCATGCCGGCGATGGCCGCGCTGCTGATCCTGACGGCCTGGAACATGAGCGAGCCGCACAAGTGGCGCGGCTACATGGCGGCCCGGCCGTCCGACCGGCTCTTGCTGCTGCTGACGCTGGTTCTGACGGTCACGGTTGATCTGACCGTCGCCATCGGTGTCGGCGTGTCGGTGGGCATGGCGCTGCGGCTGCGCGACCGGGGCGCGCCGCGGGCCGACTGGAAAACGCCGGATCGCTAGGGCCCTGGCGGATCAATCATCCTTGCGCGGATCGGGCGAGCGGAAGCGATAGACATGGCCGGTATCCGTCGTGATCTCGACCAGCGCGGCCGGCGCGATCAGGTCTTCGGCGCCGATGGCCTCGAACACCTCGACGAGCAGCGTCCGCAGCGGATTCGACATGCCGTAGAGCGAGACCCGGTAGGGATACGCGTCGGGGCAGCCTTCCAGCCGCCCGGCCCAGCCATCGGCCGTGCGCGTTTCATCAGTGCGAAAGCCCATACAGGGCCAGCCGCTGCTCATGCTGACGGTGATCCGGTCACGCTCGACAAGCACCGCTTCGGGGCGGCTGGAGGTTTGCACGCCGCAGGCGGCAACGAACAGCAAAACGGGCAGCAGGGCGCGGAACATGCGGGTTTCTCCTTGGGCGGACGCAATAGCGGCTCAGAGCGGCCAGAGCAACGGTATGATCGCAGAGGCGAGCAGACCGATGGACAGGTTCAGCGGAATGCCCACCCGCATGAAATCGGTGAACTTGTAGCCGCCGGGGCCGTAGACCAGCATGTTCGTCTGATAGCCGATGGGCGTGGCGAAACTGGCCGATGCGGCGATCATCACCGCAACCACCAGCGGCCGCGGGTCGAAGCCGAGCGCCTGCGCCAGCCCGATGGCGATGGGGGTTACCACCACGGCGACCGCATTGTTCGACACAAGCTCTGTCAGGAACGAGGTCAGCAGGTAGATCGCCCAGACGATCAGGAACGGCGGCAGGCCCATCAGCGCAGGCGAGGCCGCATCGACGATAAGCTGTACGGCGCCCGATTCCTCCAGCGCCGCGCCGATCGCCAGCATCGAGAAGATCAGCGCCAGCAACCGACCGTCGATAAAGGAAAACGCCTCTTCGGCGTCAATGCAGCGCGTCAGCAGAACCACCGCCACCGCAAGCACCGACAGAAGGAAGATCGGCGCCACGCCAAAGGCGGCCAGCGCGACGATCCCCACAAGCGACGCGATGGCGACAGGCGCATGGCCCCGGCGATAAGCGCGCGCCGAGGGCTGGGTGATATCGACCAGTTCCATATCCACGGCCAGCCGCTGAATGTCTTCGGGCGAGCCTTCCAGCAGCAGCGTGTCGCCCACGCGCACCACAAGGTCGTCAAGCTGACGCCCGATGTTCTGGTTCCGCCGGTGCGCCGCCAGCGGATAGACGCCGTAACGGCGGCGCAGACGCAACGAGCCGAGGCTGCGGCCCACCATGCGGCAGCCCGGCGTGATCAGCACCTCGACCGTCGAGGTGGCGACCGAGCTGAGCTTGTCGATCATCCGCACGCTCTTGTTCTGCTGCATGCCCAGAAGCTCTGACATCTCGGTGCGCAGCACGATGCGGTCGCCCGGTTCGATCAGCACCGATTTCAGGTCGCGCCGCAGCGATGCATCGCCGCGCAGCACGTCGATCAGCCGCACGCCTTCGCGCCGGAACAGATCGACCGTCATCACCGGCATGCCCACCAGTTCGCTGTCTTCGGGTATGGCGACTTCGGTGAAGAATTTCATCTTCGACTTGTTGGACATCAGCGTGGCCATGCTCGCCCGTTCCGGCAACAGCCGCGGCGCGAAGACCCGCAGGTAGATCATGCCCCAGACCACAAGGACCAGCCCGAGCGGCGTGACCTCGAAAATCGTGAAGGGCTTGAGCCCCTGCGCCCGCGCCACGCCATCCACCAGCAGGTTGGTCGAGGTGCCGATCAGCGTCAGCGTGCCGCCCAGGATCGCCGCATAGCTGAGCGGGATCAGGAATTTCGAGGCCGGCCGGTTCAGCGTCCGCGAAAGCTGGACGAACACCGGGATCATCACCACCACCACCGGCGTATTGGACACCACCGCCGAGGCCCCGACCACGAACAGCATCAGACCGCCCACCGCCAGCCTGGGGCGGCTTTGCGCGTTGCGCTCCGCGGCCTGGGTGAACCCGTCGAGCGCGCCGGTGCGCACCAGCGCCCCCATCACGATGAACATCGCCGCGATGGTCCAGGGGGCGGGGTTCGACAACACGCTCAGCGCCCTGTCATAGGGCAGTATGCCCAGCACCAGCATCACCGCCGCACCGGAGATCGCCACAACCTCGGCCGGGTATTGTTCCCGGACGAAAAGCACGAACATCACGAACACAACAGACAGCGCCAGAATGGCATCGCCTGTGGGAGAAAGGGAGAGTGCGATCATTCAGCCTGGGCCTGTTGTCCGGTCAGCCCGTATCATTAGCCACAGGCGGCGGCGGCACAAGCACCTTGTTCGGGCGGGGCTGTACAAGGAACAGACCGGCGAACATCAGCGCCATCGCCGCCCAGACCCAGCCCGAATAGGCCTCGTCCAGCAGCAGCATGGACCACAGAACCCCGAAACCGGTGACCAGGTAGGAAACCTGCACCGCGAAAACCACCCCCGCCCGTCCCAGCAGCCAGACATAGCCGGCATAGACAAGCGCATGGATCACCGCGTTCAGAGTCAGCGCCAGATCCGCCACGCCCCAGGGCGGCAGCGGCGAAATCCACTGCCCCAGCAGCAGCGCGGCGGGCAGCGCCAGCACCGCCCCCACCAGCGAGGCCCCGAACAAGAGCTGGATCGGGTCCAGCCCGGCGGTGCCCCATTTGGCCACCGCGTTGCCCTCGACCCCGTAGAACACCGGCGCGATCAGGGCCAGCGGGACGAAAACCAGCATGCCGGGGTCGGGCAGCCCCGCGTCGGGGCCGACGATCAGAACCACCCCGGCCAACCCGCAGCCCAGCCCGGCCATGCGCGGCCAGCTGAACCGGTCAACGCCAAGCGCCAGCGCCATGGGGAAAGAGACCATCGGCACCAGCGACAGCAGGATAGAGACGATGCCGGCCGGCAGATGCACCGCCGCCTGCAGCGACGCTGCGTTGGGCAGCAGCGTGCCGACCAGCGCGATGAAGACATAAAGCCGAAGGTGGCGCGCCGTCATCGGCAGCGGCCTGCCGCGCAGCCAGGTGATCGCGCCCAGCAGCAGCGCGCCGATGACCAGTTGCCAGAAGATGATCCCGAACTGGCGATACGCGCCCGAGACAGAGAGTTTCGCAAGCGGCTGTGTCATCCCCCAGCCCGCGCCCAGAAGCGCCAGAAACGCGACCAGAGCCGGGCGCCCGGTCATGGCGCGGCCGCCTCCAGACGCCCGCCTTCACGGATCATCCGCACGCGGGTGGCCTTGCCCGTCCGGTCGTCGGTTTCGATATACAGGCCGGAAAGCGTGGCCTCGCCCCCCGCCGGGGTAAAACGCCCCTTGCCCATACCGGTGATGAACCGGCGCAGCGGCTCCGCCTTGTCCATGCCGATGACCGAATTGTAATCGCCGCACATGCCCGCGTCCGACTGGAACGCGGTGCCGCCCGGCAGGATCTGGGCATCGCCGGTCGGCACGTGGGTATGGGTGCCGACCACCATGCTGGCGCGCCCGTCGCACCAATGGCCCATCGCCATCTTCTCTGATGTCGCCTCGCAATGCATATCAACCAGAATGGCCTGCGCCTGCCCGCCCAGCGGGTGCGCCTTCAGCACCAGATCGATCGCAGAGAAGGGATCGTCGAAGGGCCGCTTCATGAAGACCTGGCCCAGCACCTGGGTCACCAGCACCTTGCGCCCGCCCGCAGCCGAACACAGCCGGTAGCCCTTGCCCGGCGCGCCCTTGGCGAAATTCAGCGGCCGCAGGATACGCGGCTCCTGCTCGATGAAGCTGAGCATCTCTTTCTGGTCGAAGGCGTGATCGCCCAGCGTCAGGCAATCGGCGCCGGCCTCCAGCAGAGCCTTCGCATGGGCCGCGGTCAGCCCCGCGCCAGAGGTGGCATTCTCACCGTTGACCACAACGAAATCGAGGCCCCAGTCGGCGCGCAGCTTCGGCAGGCGCTCGGTGATCGCGGCACGGCCGGCACGGCCCATCACATCGCCAAGGAAGAGGATTTTCATGGCGTAATGCCTAGGACGCCCGGTCGGTCAGGGCAAGCCCCCGCGATGCGCGGCGCGATTTTTGGGCGCGATCATCCGGCAAGGGCCAGCGCGCCCGCCTCTGTCACCACCATGTCCAGCGGCTGGTCGGTGTCCTCCGTCGGCACCTCGGCCATTTCCTGCGCCGCATAGGCAAAGCCGATGGCCAGCACAGGCCCGCTTGCGCGCAGGGCCTGAAGCGTCCGGTCGTAATACCCGCCGCCATAGCCAAGCCGGTAGCCGCGCCGGTCAAACGCCAGCAAGGGCACGATCAGCACCTGCGGCGCCAGAAAATCGCCGTCGGCCGGCACCAACGCGCCGAACGGCCCATCGATCATCGCGCTGTCGGGGCGCCATTCGCGGAAGATCAGCGGCAGGCCCTCGCCCTGGATGACAGGCACGGTCACGGATGACAGGCCGATCATCCCCAGCATCGCGGGCAGCGGGCTGGCCTCGGTGCGGATCGGCATGTAGCCAGAGACCACCCTGCCCGCCTGCGGCCTCAGCACCTCCAGCAGCACCTGCGCCGCCCTTGCCCCGCGCAGCTCGTCATGCACGTCTTTGCGGCGCGCGAAGGCCGCCTTGCGCGCCGCGGCCTTCTGCTCGGCGATCCCGCTCACAGCAGCAGAACCGCGGCCAGCCCGAGAAAGGCGAAAAAGCCGACCACGTCGGTCACTGTCGTCACGAAGGCGCCCGAGGCCAGCGCCGGATCCACGCCGAACCTGTCCAGCGCCACGGGCACCAGGATCCCGGCCAGACCGGCGATCACCAGGTTCACCACCATGGCCACCCCGATCACCACGCCCAGCATCGGCGTGCCGAACCACAGGATGCCGATGACGCCCATGACCAGCGCGAAGATGCTGCCGTTCACAAGCCCCACCAGCGCCTCGCGGCGGACAACGCGCCAGACGTTCGATCCGGTAAGGTCCTTGGTGGCGATGGCCCGCACGGCCACGGTCAGCGACTGGGTGCCCGCGTTGCCCCCCATCGAGGCGACGATGGGCATCAGCACCGCCAGCGCCACGAACTGCGCGATCGTCGCCTCGAACTGCGCGATCACCAGCGAGGCCAGAATGGCCGTGATCAGGTTCACGAACAGCCACGGGAAGCGGCGCTTGGTGGTTTCGATCACCCTGTCCGACAGGCTGCCCTCACCAACACCGGCCAGGCGCATGATGTCTTCCTCATGCTCTTCATCCAGCACGATCATCGCGTCATCGATGGTGATCATGCCCACCAGCCGCCCTTCGTCATCGACCACGGGGGCAGAGATCAGGTGATACTGGTTGAAGGCATAGGCGACCTCGGATTCCGGCTGGGTCACGGGGATGGCGCGGAAGCTGTCTTCCAGAATACCGGTCAGGGGCACGCTGCGCTTGGTCGACAGGAGCTTGCCAAGGGTGACATAGCCCACCGGCTTCATCCGCGGATCGACCACGATGATATGATAGAATTCCTCGGGCAGTTTCTTCTTGTTGGAGCGCAGATAGTCGATCGCATCGCCCACGTTCCAATGCTCGGGCGCGGCCACGACTTCGCGCTGCATCAGGCGGCCGGCGGAATATTCCGGATAGCTCAGCGCCTGTTCGACGGCGACCCTGTCGGCATCTTCCAGCGCATCCAGAATCGCCGCCTGCTGCGGCTCTTCCAGATCCTCGACCAGATCGACGACATCGTCGGATTCCAGATCGCGCACCGCGTCGGCCAGAACATTCCTGGGCAGGAATTCGATGACCTCCTCGCGGATGCTGTCATCAAGCTCCGAGAGCACCTCGCCATCCACATGGCTCGGGTCCAGCAGCAGGATCTCGCGCCGGTGGCCGCTGTCCATCTGCTCCAGAAGGTCGGCGATGTCGGCGGCATGCAGCGGCTCCAGCAGCGCGCCCAGCCGGGGGCCATCGCCTGCCGCCACGGCAAGCCGGACCGCCGCAACGGTGCGGTTGTCCAGCCCGTATCCGTCGTCTTCGCGTTCCACCTGCTCGGTGATCTCTTCCGCCATGGCCTGCCCCCTGCGCTTTGGCCCGACCATAGCCAAAGCCCGGATCGAGCAACAGGGCAAGATGCGTGATTTACGCCGCGGCGCGCGCCCCTTACGCTGCGCCGGAAACACGAGGGACACGCATGGCCGACACCACGCTTCTTCTGGGGCAGACCCTGAGCTTTCGCGCCGATCCCTTCGCCGCGGGCGTGGCGGAATCGGCCGTTCATGTGCGCCACGGCGGCGTTGCGTTGCGCGACGGCCTGATCCAAGAGACCGGCACGGCGGATGAGCTGCGCGCGCGGCACCCGGGTGCCACGGTGCGGGATTACGGCGACGGGCTGATCACCGCAGGATTCATCGACGCCCATGCGCATTTCCCGCAAACGGCGATGATCGCAAGCTGGGGCAAACGGCTGATCGACTGGCTCAACACCTATACCTTCCCCGAAGAGATGCGCTTCGCCGACGCCACCTATGCCGCCGAAATCGCCGCGCGGTATTTCGATCTGGTGCTCGCCAACGGCACCACCACTGTCTGTTCCTTCTGCACGATCCACCCCGAAAGCGTGGATGCCTATTTCTCCGAGGCACAGGCGCGCGGCCTTCGGATGCTGGGCGGCAAGACCTGCATGGATCGCAATGCGCCCGAAGGCCTGCGCGACACGCCGCAATCGGCCTATGACGACAGCAAGGCGCTGCTGGAGAAATGGCATGGGGCGGGCCGGCTGTCCTATGTGATCACGCCGCGATTTTCGCCCACCTCGACCCCCGAACAGCTTGCCGCCATGGGCGCGCTCTGGGCCGAACATCCAGATTGCCTGATGCAGACCCATCTGAGCGAACAGGTTGATGAGGTGGCCTGGGCCCGGTCCCTCTTCCCGGAGGCGCGCGACTATCTGGATACCTACGAATGCCACGGCCTTCTGGGCGCCGGCGCGGTGTTCGGCCATGCCATCCATCTGGAACCGCGCGAACGGGCGCGGCTGAAAGAGGCGGATGCCAGCCTTGTGCATTGCCCGACGTCGAACACCTTCATCGGATCGGGCCTGTTCGACATGGACGGGCTGATGCGAGAAGGCCAGCGCATCGGCCTGGCCACCGACACCGGCGGCGGGTCATCCTTTTCGATGCTGCGCACCATGGCCGCCGCCTATGAGGTGGCACAGCTGCGCGGGCGTGCCCTGCATCCGGCCGAACTTTACTGGCTGGCCACGCAGGGCGCCGCGCGCGCCCTGCGGCTCGATCACCGCATCGGCAACCTTGCGCCGGGGATCGAGGCCGATCTCGTGGTGCTCGACCTTGCGTCGACTCCCGCCATCGCCCAACGCAGCACCCGCGCCAACGACATATGGGAGGCGCTGTTCCCCACGATCATGATGGGTGACGACCGCGCGGTGAGCGCCGTGTGGGCCGGGGGGCGCTGCGTGCAGCCCGCCGCCAGCGCCGGATAAGAAACCGGATCATCACGCTTGCCGGTGATTCGCCGCCTGTGCTAACCTCTTGGTAACAAGAGCAGTTCAAAAACAAATAAATCAGAGCAGGTATGTGCCATGCACAGGGAATCCCGTCTTTACATGCAGCGCATGTTTCAGGACCACGCGAGCAAGCTTGAACCCGGCCGTGTGCTGGATATCGGTGCGATGGGGCGGCGGCCGAAATATCGGAAAATCTGGGAAAGCGGCGGCTGGTCCTATGTGGGCTGCGATCTGGCCGATGGGCCGAATGTTGACGTGGTACTGTCCGACCCGTTCCTGTTTCCGCTGGAAGATCAAAGCTTTGACGCGGTGATCAGTGGCCAGATGCTGGAACATAACGAAATGTTCTGGCTGAGTTTTCTGGAGATGTCGCGGGTTCTGAAGATGGGCGGTCTGATGATCCATATCGCGCCGTCGCGCGGCTACGAACATCGCGCGCCGCAGGATTGCTGGCGGTTCTACCGCGACGGCATGACCGCGCTGGCCCGTTGGGCCGGGCTGGAGGTTGTCGAGGCCACCACCGACTGGGAAACCCGGCATCTGGATCATTGGCGCGAAAACAACAGCACCAAGGCAAGGGCGATGGAAAAGACCTATCGCAACGTGGATACCGACTGGGGCGATACGATCGGCGTGTTCCGCAAGACGCTCGCCACCGCCGATGCCGAGGGGATGCGCTATGTCCGCCATTTCGCGGCGTTGCACCCCCAAAACAGCGCATCGCAACTGGCGGCGGAATAGAGCCGGCTCCTTTATAGCCAGGCTGGAGGTGCGGCAGCCGCAGCTTCGCGGCGGGCGAAGCCATCCCGCAAGGCACGGGAGGGTGGAGAGTTCCACCTTGGCATAAGCCATTCATTGCGAATGTTTAAATGGTGCCCGGGGGCGGAATCGAACCACCGACACGAGGATTTTCAATCCACTGCTCTACCCCTGAGCTACCCGGGCACGGGTGAACGGGTGTGGTGATCGGCCGGGAAACCTGCCGCACCGCCGTTCGGGCTGCGATCTTCTAGACGCGCGGCTGGGCGGTGTCCAGAGGGCGGAGCATAAAAATTCGCCCTCCAATGCCGCCTTCCCCTGCCGCGGGTTTTCGGGCAGGCCGCGGCTCAGTTCGGCTTGCGCGTTTGACGGTCGGCCTCGTCGGCCGCCTCCTCCAGCGCCTCCGGGGTGTCGTCGGGGATGGCATAGCCTCCGGTCAGCCATTTTCCGAGGTCTACATCGGCGCAGCGCCGGGAGCAGAAGGGCCGGTATTTCGGGGCGCTGTCTTTTCCGCAGATCGGGCAACTCATTTTTCGCGGCCCTCCGTCAGCGGCAAGCGCTCGCGCTTTCGCAGGATCTCGAAATTGCCCAGCGGGGTCCAGCCGGCAAAAGTGGTGTCGACCGGATCGGGGCGAAAGGCGGCCTTGAGCACCTGTTCCAGCTGGCGCCGGTCTTTTTGCGGCATCGGCGCGAAATCGACGATGATCTGGCCGCTCAGCCCCCGCAGCCGCAACTGCCGCGGCAGATCCCGCGCTGCGGCGAGGTTGGCCTTCAGCCCGGCCGCCGGCGACGTGTCGGGGCCGGTGTTCACGTCCACTGCCAACAGCGCCCGCGTCGGCTCGATATAAAGCGCGCCGCCGCCGGGCAGGGATGCGGGCCCGGCGAGCGCGTCAATGGCATCCAGCACGCCCAGATCGGCAAGGGCGCTGTCACCCTCGATCACCTCATCGGGATCGGGATCGGCCCAGTCGCGCCAGGCGCGCATATGGGCATCGGGCGCATCCAGCAGCAACTCGGGCGCGCCAACGCCTTCCGACATGACCGCCTGCGCCACGTCGCGCATCGCGGAAATGTCGGCGGCAATCTCTTCTTCGGCCACGCCGGCGGCGGCCGAACGCAGGATCAACCCGAAGCCGGAGCTCTCCTCGCCCATCGCGGCATGGGCGATTTCCAGCAGGCGGTCACGCTCTTCGTCATCGCGGATGGTCCGCGACACGTTGAGCCCCGGCGCGCCGGGCGTCACGATCGCATAGCGGCTCTTGAACAGGGGTTTCGGCGTGACCGGCACTGCCTTGCCCGGCTCGGCAAAGCCGGAGACCTGCACCAGCAGCGTCTGGCCAGGGGCAAGCCCCTTGGCCTGCCGCATGAACGCGGTGCCGCCGGGCAGTTTCAGGAAGATACCCCCCTGCCCCTTGACCTGCCGGTCGACGGTGGCGCGAAAGATGGCGCCGGGCGCGGGCAGATCCTCGGGCGGATCGACAAGCAGGTCTTCGAGGCGGCCGTTGACCATCAGCGCGGCGGCGGCGCGCCCGTTGAGCTGGCCCAGAATGACGGTGCGGCCCTTCATGGCGCCTCCTTGTAAAGCGGATAGCCCGCCGCCTGCAGCAACGATGCGGTTTCGGCCAGCGGCAGGCCGACGACGGCGGAAAACGAGCCGCTGATCCAGGGCACGAAGGCGCCGGCCATGCCTTGTATGCCATAGCCGCCCGCCTTTCCCCGCCATTCGTCAGAGCGCAGATAGGCGTTCAGCTCTTCGTCGGACAGCCGCTTGAACTTTACCGCCGTCACCACGTCACGCTCCCACACACGCTCGCCCAGGCGCAGGGCCACGGCGGTGATCACGCTGTGGCGGCGGCCCGACAGCGCCAGCAGGAATTCCGCCGCCTCGCCCGCGTTCCGGGGCTTGCCCAGAATGCGGCGCCCGAGCGCCACGGTGGTATCGGCGCACAGCACCGCCTCGTCGGCCCCGGCCTGAACCGCGCGGGCCTTTTCGATGGCCATGCGGGCGCAATAGGGGCGCGGAAGCTCGCCCCTTGCGGGGTCTTCGTCGATGTCAGGAGGGCGGATCGCGTCAGGCACGATTCCGATCTGCGCCAGAAGATCCTTCCGGCGCGGGCTGGCAGAGCCCAGAACCAGCCGCATCAGCCGGTTACTTGAAGCGATAGTTGATCCGACCCTTGGTCAGATCGTACGGTGTCATTTCCACCTGAACGCGGTCGCCGGCAAGAACGCGGATACGGTTCTTGCGCATTTTTCCTGCCGTATGCGCGATAATCTCATGGCCGTTCTCAAGCTCGACCCGGAATGTCGCGTTAGGCAGGAGTTCCTTCACGACGCCGGGGAATTCGAGCATTTCTTCCTTGGCCATGGTCACTCCTAAGTGGTTTTGCCCGCCAGGATGCGAGCGTGGCCTTAAATGCTCTTAAACCCCTGCTTTTTCAAGGGCGGATCGCGCAAAACTGTTCCTGCGGGCAAGGATGCCGCGCCACGCGGGCGCAAAACGGCGCTGCCGCGCATTGCGCGCCGCCCGCCGGAAAACCGCATTTCCTTCGATTTCAGTGGTATTCGCGGCCGCACCCGCCCGCGTTTGCCGTCAGGCACAGGGCGGGCCGAACCGTTCGATCAGGTGATCGCGTATCTGGTCGCGCGACTGGCGATAGGCCGAAAGCTTGGCCTCCCGCGTCTCGCCCAGGCCGGTCGGGTCCAGAATCGGCCAGTATTCCACGTCGAGATGATAGAAGCGCGTCAGCTCCAGTGCGCGCCGCTGGCTGGCCGGCGACAGCGCCACCACCAGATCGAAGCTGGACAGGTCATCGCCCCATTCCTCCATCTCGTCGAACGAGCGCGATTGATGCCGCTCGAGCGGCACACCGATTTCGGCGCAGACGGCGATGGCGAAACCGTCGACCTCCAGATCATTCTTCACGCCTACCGATTGCACATAGAACCGACGGCCATAAAACTTCTTGGCCATCCCCTCGGCCATGGGGGAACGGACGGCGTTGTGATCACAGCAAAAGAGAACCGATTGTGGGAGGTCCCTCATCACCACATCAGCCCCCGAAATGCAGAACGCATATCAGGGTGAAAAGCCGCCGGGCGGTATCGGTATCGAGTTCGACCTTGCCATCCAGCCGCTCCTGCAGCACGCGCGCGCCTTCGTTGTGGATGCCGCGGCGGGCCATGTCGATGGCCTCGATCTTGGCGGGGGGCAGTTTCTTGACCGCGTCGAAATAGCTTTCGCAGATCTGGAAGTAATCCTTCACCACCTGCCGGAACGGCCCCAGCGAAAGGTGGAACTCGGCGACCGCCTCGCCCGCCTCGGTGCGGACTTCGAAGACCAGCCGCTTTTCGCGGATGGCCAGATGCAGGTTATAGGGCCCGGCGGGCGCCGCCTGCCCGTCACGGGGCGGAAGGGCGAAACTGTTGTCTTCGAGCAGATCGAAGATCGCGACCTTGCGCTCCTGCTCGATTTCCGGTGTCGGGGCGGGCAGGCCAGTATCGTCGATTTCGACCTGGGACAGGCGGGATAGGGTCATTCTGTGCCCTCGTTCAGACGCTCAAGCCGGGCGCGCACCGACAAGCCGTGCGCCTCCAGACTTTCGGAAATGGCCAGCCGTTCGGCGGCGGGGCCGATGGCGCGCAACGCTTCGGGCGTCATCCGGGCCAGCGTGGTGCGTTTCAGGAAATCCATCACCGAGAGGCCAGAGGAAAACCGCGCCGAGCGCGCCGTGGGCAGCACGTGATTGGGGCCACCGATGTAATCGCCGATCGCCTCGGGCGTCCATTGCCCCAGAAAGATCGCCCCGGCATGGGTGACCATCCGTGACAGCCCGTCGGGATCATCGACGCAAAGCTCCAGATGCTCGGGGGCGATACGATCCGACAGCGCGGCCGCCTCGGCAAGATCGCGCACAATGATCACCGCGCCGTAGTCGCGCCAGCTCGCCCCGGCGATCACCCGCCGCTCCAGCGTTTCGAGCCGTTTCTCGACGGCGGCGGCGACGGCACGGCCAAAAGCCGCGTCATCGGTGATGAGGAGCGACTGGGCGCTTTCGTCATGCTCGGCCTGGCTGAGCAGGTCCACCGCGATCCAGTCTGGATCATTGTTGCGGTCGGCGATCACCAGAATCTCCGACGGGCCGGCGATCATATCGATGCCGACCTTGCCGAACACCCGGCGCTTGGCGGCGGCGACAAAGGCATTGCCGGGGCCGGTGATCTTGTCCACCGGGGCGATGGTGGCGGTGCCATAGGCCAGCGCCGCGATCGCCTGGGCGCCGCCGATGCGATAGACGGTATCCACCCCGGCCAGCCGCGCCGCCAGCAAAACCAGCGGGTTGCAGACGCCATCCGGCGTCGGGGCACAGATCACCAGCCGCTTGACGCCGGCCACCTGCGCCGGGATCGCGTTCATCAGCACCGAGGACGGGTAAGAGGCCAGCCCGCCCGGCACGTAAAGCCCGGCCGCCGAAACCGGCGTCCAGCGCCAGCCGAGCGTGGCGCCGTCCGGGTCGGTCCAGCTTTGATCCTCCGGCATCTGGCGCACGTGATAGGCGCGGATGCGTTGCGCCGCCAGCTCCAGCGCGGCACGATCCTCGGGCGAGACCCTGGCGCATTCGGCCTCGATCTCTTCGGGGGAAAAGGCCAGCGTCTCGGGCGTCAGTTCCAGCCGGTCGAACTTCGCGGTCAGCTCCAGCACCGCCGCATCGCCGCGCGCACGCACGTCAGCGATGATCGCCGCCACGGTCTCGTCCACATCCGGCGCATCCTCGCGCTTGGCGCCCAGCAGGGCGTCGAACCGGGCGGCAAAATCGGGATCGGTGGTGTCAAGAAACTGGGGCATGGGTCTCTCCTTGCCCTTCACATATCCGGCCTGCGCGTGTGTCTCAAGCGTCCAGGCGTCGGAACATCAGAAGCTCGTCATGCGACTGCCCGTCATGATGGAATGCATCGGGGATCTCGCCCATCGGGTGGAACCCGTGACGCTTGTAGAACGCCACAGCGCGCGGATCGCCGGCGCGGGCGCCCAGTTCCATCTGCCGGATGCCGTGGCGCGCGGCATCAGCCAGCACCTGGTGCAGCAGCTGCCCCGCCGCCCCCGCGCCGCGCCAGGCGGGGCGAATATAAACCGACATCAGCATCGCACGGTGACGCGCCGCCATGTAGGGTTCGGCGACCCAGCCCATCACGCCCACTGCCCGCCCGCCGTCAAAACCTGCATGATAGTTCGCCTGCTCCAGCATCTCCACAAAGAATGTCAGCGGCCTGTCGGCGATTTCCTCGTACCTGGTGGCAAAGGCCGGGGGATCGTTCTGCAGCGCCTCCAGCCGGATGTCGCGCCACAATGCGGCGTCGGCGGGAACAAGCCGCCGGAAAATCATTCGTGCGCCGGCGCCTTGCGCGACGGGGCCACATAGGGCCGGGTGACATCCTTCAGCGTGACGTCCAGACATTCGACATCCAGCGAAATCGCGCCATCCCCGGAAAGCGTCAGCACCACGCGGCCGGTGCCGTCTTCTCCCGGTTCGAAACTCACCGACAGCAGCGAAAACACCGTGTCCTTGTCGTTTCGGTCCACCCCCTGCGACGATACCCGCGCGACATCGTCGAAGGCCAGCACCGCCTGCACCCTTTCATAAGGCCGGCCGCGCCGTTCAGCCGCCACGCGATCTTCCCACCGGAACCGGTTCAGCAGCAGGGCAAAGCGCCGCGCGCCCGGGCGCCATGCCATCTCGGTGACGGGAAAGACGGCATCCTGCGTCAGGCTCGAAATCACCGAAAGCCCTTCGGCATCATCGGCCTTCAGGCGCAGCGGCGCCTCGGCCCCGTCTTCGAATGTTGCATCTTCGGTCATTCTTCGCGCACCCGTTCGATATGTGCGCCGCAGGCGCCCAGCTTGTCCTCGACACGCTCGTATCCGCGATCAAGATGATAGACACGGCTGACCACGGTTTCCCCCTCGGCGGCAAGGCCGGCCAGGATCAGCGACACCGAGGCACGCAAATCGGTGGCCATGACAGGCGCGCCCTTCAGCCGCTCGACGCCGGTGACGGTGGCATGGCCGCCATGCACATCGATCCGCGCGCCCATCCGCATCAGTTCGGGGGCATGCATGAACCGGTTCTCGAAAATCTTCTCTTCCAGAACGCTGGTGCCTTCGGCAGTGCACAACAGCGCCATCATCTGCGCCTGCAGATCGGTGGGAAAGCCCGGGAACGGCTCTGTCATCACATCGACAGCGTTCACCCGCCCGTTGCGGCGCGACACTTTCAGCCCGCGCTCGGTTTGCTCGACGCTGATGCCGGCCTGATCCAGCTTTTCCGCGAAGGCGGCCACAAGCTCCAGCCGGCCACCGATACATTCCACCGTGCCCCCGGTGATGGCCGGGGCCAGCATGTAGGTGCCAAGCTCGATCCGGTCGGTTACCACGGGATGGGTGGCGCCGCACAGCCTGTCGACGCCTTCGATGGTGATGGTTTCCGTGCCCTCGCCTTCGATCTGCGCGCCCATCTTGCGCAGGCAACGGGCAAGATCGACGATCTCGGGTTCGCGCGCGGCGTTGCGGATGATCGTTGTTCCCTTGGCCAGGGTCGCGGCCATCAGCACATTCTCCGTCGCGCCGACGGAGACGAAGGGAAACACCACCTCGGCCCCTTTCAACCCGCCCGGCGCCTTGGCATGCACATAGCCATCCTTCAGCTCCAGCTCGGCGCCCAGCGCCTCCAGCCCTTTCAGATGCAGATCCACGGGCCTTGCCCCGATCGCACAGCCGCCGGGCAGCGAAACGATGGCGTGGCCATCGCGCGCCAGCATCGGCCCCAGCACCAGGATCGACGCGCGCATCTTGCGCACGATGTTGTAATCCGCCGTGTGATTGTCCAGCCCGTGCGATGACAGCGCCAGAACGCGCCCGTCCTGCAGGCTCGACACCTCGGCGCCCAGCGATTGCAGCAGCGATGTCATGGTCCGGATGTCCGACAGACGCGGCGCGTTGGTCAGCGTCAGCGGCTCTTCGCTCAGCAGCGTCGCCGGCATCAGCGTCAGACAGGCGTTTTTCGCCCCGGCGATCGGGATCTCCCCGTTGAGGGCACCGCCGCCCCGAATGACAATCGAATCCATCTGCTTTGCCTCTTATTCCCGCTCTTCGCCCGATTTGCGCGCCTTCGCCTGCGCCTTGCGCCGGGCCAGGTTCGCCTTCAGCGCCTGTTTCAGCCGCTCTTCGCGGCTTTCCGGCGCTTTTGCGGGTTTCGAATTGCGGGGTTTCTTTTCCATGCCCATTCTCTATCGCAGAGGCGCGATACGGTCCAGAGACAGGGCAACCGCGTCTGCCGACGCCGCGCCGGAAAACCGGTCAGTTAGCGCTTGCGTCCCCCGGCGATTACGTCTAATCAGCCGCCCATTCGGGCCGCAGTAGCTCAGTGGTAGAGCGCACCCTTGGTAAGGGTGAGGTCGGGAGTTCAATCCTCCCCTGCGGCACCATCTCGCACTTTTGGTTGTCGAAATCGCCTAACACCTTGAAGGGTAAGGTGGTTTTTGGTGTTCCATACACGCCTTCCGGCATGAAGGTGAGGGGCTCAGAAAAAGCCAGCCTCAGAACTGTCTGACGGATAGCATGGCTCCCATTTTTATATATATCCCAAGGCCTTGAGAGAAATTTGAGGGCGAGTTCAATACAGTCTTCAAACCCAGCCACATTTGGCAGTGGCTCACCAGCCCTCTCGACCAGTGCGATCTTCTCCCGTTCCAGCTTTTCGATCTTGGCTTCTATGGCTTTGATGACAGTCGGGTTCTTGGTCTCGACCATGCGGTCAACGAGTTCCAAAATACTCTTGTCAGCAGCGTCTGCCTGACGCCGCCACTCTTCCCGCTCGGCCCGAGCCAACTCAAGGCGGCTGTTCCAAGCGTCCTTGAACATCGCGATCGCGAGATCGACCAGCCTTTTGGTGGGCTGTAGGCGCGCCAAGATGTCTTCGAAGCCGCCTTCCATCTTAGCCCGCGCAACAGACTTGCTTTTTTGCGAACAGCCGCGCGTTTCGCATCGGTAGTATGCATAGTGCTTGTATTTGCCCTTCGACCACGCGCCGGTCATGTTGTTTCCGCACTCGCCGCAAGCAACAAAGCCGCGCAAAGGGAAATCTTCACTGAAGTCAGCCCGTGCCGATCCCCGCGCGCCTTCGACAAGGTTCTTCTGGATTTGCTCATATGTGGAAAAGCTGATTAGCGGCTCATGATGGCCACGGCGCAGCGACACGCCCCACGTCTTGGCTTGCACATACCCCGCATAGAGCGGATTCTTCAAAATCTTGGTGATCTTCCATGCTCTGATCTTCCCGTTCGGTTGGTCCTTCGGGAACTCCGGTTTGCTCTCTAGGAAGCGCTGGACTTCAGCCTGAGAACGAAAACGCCCGTTTGCGTATCCGTTTAGGGCTTCGCATAGACAATCCGCCACCGGCTCGTCAGGAACCAACAGCTTCCCATGGATACGATCCGTCGCGAATTTATACCCGACAGGTGCGTGAAAGACCCAATATCCTTTCTCTACACGGGCAGTCATTTTTTGTTTTACTTGGCGGCGGTTCTGATCGCGCTCTAGCTCGCCTTGGGCGGCAATGATTGTCTCTATGAATTTGCCTTCAGGCGTATCTTCAAAAGAAAAATTGAGGCATTCGATTCTTGCTCCACGGTTGGCAAATTCACGGCGAAGCTTGATGTGAAATTCGACATCCCGCGCAAACCGTTTGAGATCGTCAAAAATAACGATATAGTCCTTACTTGGCTGCGCATCGAGATAGGCCAGCATGCCACACATACCAGGACGCTTCAAAAAATCACCGCCGCCCGAGGCATCGTCTGGAAAAACCATCTCGACATCATAACCTTTGGATTCAGCGTATTGGCGACAACGATGTTCCTGGCTGTCCAAGCCTGATCCGGTAAGCCTTTGTTTCGTCGTTGAAACGCGGCAGTAGATGAGCGCGGAAGCCGTTCTTGTTTCTGTTCGCGGGATACCCATGAATCCTCTCTTTTCCGCCCTTGCCGCTAGATGGCAGGCGCGTCTATGTCTTTCTGTTGTTTACCTTGTACCAGTCCAGTGGACTCCGATTTTTCCCCACGATCAAGCTCTGTTCCAAGTTTTCCACAGGCTTGTTGGACAGGATGCACGCCAAAGCCAAGTTCGACGAAGGCGGTTATGATCGACCAGAGAGCCCGAACAATTTCAGCCTTTTGAGCCTGGGTCAGCGACGGATCGTCGAGATATGCTTGATAATGCTCCAGGTCGATTTCAAGGTTTCCAAAGGTCTCGCAATGGACTGCTTTGTCCATTGCGGCGGACAGATCAGGAATGGTTGTGTTTTCACCATTTTTCACGATTGATGATCCTTATCATCTGGCAAGATGGACCTCTCGCGGCCATGCTGAAACGGCGCGTTGAGGCACTTGCGTATCTGGATTTTGTCGCGACCGGCCTTACAGCAGTTCACGGATGGTGCATTGCAGCGTCTAACGCTTGCTGAGTGAGGCTTTCGCCTGAGCACCTACCTCTAATTATACCATAGGTTGCAGGCGTTTCGCAAAAACCGTGGTCGTGTCGGGAGGGGCGACTGTCGCCATGCACCCCGTTGCCCGCTCCTAACGTTCGTGGTCATCTCGTTCACGACGCCGCAAACGGGAGCGCGGCTGACGAGACTGATCGTCCTCTCTCAAACGGCCGAGCCTCTTTTCCCGCTCCTGATCGCGTATCTGTTGGATTGCCTCAAAAGCCTTCTGGTCAAGGCGTGCGGCGGTCAGAAGATATTTTTCGGGAATCGAATGGCTCTTTTGCCAACTTCCATCCTTGTCTCGATACGAACGGGTGCGCTCAGTGTTAAAAACCGGCCCATCGTCCGTATCCTTCTGCCAGATCGCCACCTCGATTGGACCGTATCGATGCGTTTGAACGGGCTTGTTTGAGTTTTCCTTGTCACTCATGTTCCTCATCCTTCTTTATGGCTGATATCCCTTCACGAAAGACCAAGTGCCCGAGTCATATTGCGGAAAGTCCGCAAATTTCCGTGGCACCGGCTCTTTGACCACTTTAGCCCGCGACGGACCCCATCGGCGGGGGATAGAAACGCAATCAAGCGGCGGATGATATGGATTTGGCAGGAAACGAGCTGCAAATTCCCGGCGCGAGTAGTATGCATATTTATGCCCAAGGATTGGGCTCAGGCTTTTGCCTGAAACAAACAGGATTTGTCGATCTTCGGGCATCGCCAGAATCTCATCGGGCGTCATAAGCGACCGCGCCTGCTTTGTCCGATGGGTTTCAGCAAAGGCTTGGAGTTTCATGTTCTGCATCGCTGCAATTGGATCGCCGCCGCCAAGGACGCTCATGGCCGCTTGCTGTTTTGCCTGACGGGCTTGGGCTTGACGCAAACCATCATCATATTCGAGGGTTTGCTGACCAAGCATCACGGAAACGAGCCGCGCTGTCTCGTAATCCCGCACGCCAAAAAACTGGCGCATCGTAGCCGAGCCCATAAACCCTTGTAGGCCAGTGGGACCAAAGTTACGGGTGATCTGGCCTGCATCTTGAAACAATGCCCAGGCGCGCACACCTGCACCACGCCCGAAAGTGAAGGCACGCAACAAAGCGTCAAAGCTGCCAAGCTGACCGGCCTCATCAACAATCATGTTGACCGGCGGCGCAGACGGCGCGCGCGACTTGTAGAGCATCTGCACCGTGAACATGGTACGCAGCACCGGAGCCCAGATCGACACATATTCGATTGGCACATTGATGAACCAGGTGGCGGCCCGTGAGGAGTTGCAGGTTGCGGACAAGGACGCTCTGGGTCTTTCCAACGCGGCCTGCAACATCGGATCATCAAGGAAATTCAGGTAAGCGTAGAGCTCTCCCACAATGCTGCCGAACTCCCGCGCGCTGTCTTGTTGCTTGGCCAACATTTCGCCCGCCGAGCGCCGCACGCTCTCCATGCTTGAGCCGAGCATGCATTCGAGGATGTCCGGCCACTCGCCATTATTGGATTCAATGGCGTTGATCGTGCGATAAAGCGAGGGGAAGGACACTTCGCCATCACGCTCAACCAGCATCTTGACAAAGGCTTCACCCCATTCTCGGGCGCGAAGCTCAAAATACTTCCCGCTAGAAGAACCGCTGATCGGGATCAGGCTTTCAAGGATAAACTTACAGTCGGCATGAAAATGCGGGCTGTTTAGCCTGAGGATATCAAGTGGCTGCATGGCATGTTGCGGAAGGTCGTGCAAGCCAGTCGGGTTCCAGCAATACACATGGCTTCCAGCCATCGCAAAGTTCACCATGGTCACGGCAGCGATTTCGCCACGCGGATCGAGGATGAAATTGCGCTCACCGGCGGCACGGGCGACAGCCATTGAAAGTATGTCACGCATTTTGCCGGAACCGGCTCCCGCGACCGTGAGCCGTGGTGCGTCAGTATTCAGCATCAGGGGGGTCTGGCCAAGATAGCCGATCTGCATGCCATCGGAGCCAAGAAGCCCCGCATTTTTAATTTCTTGTCCGGTTGCCCATGCGGCACTCCCGAACCGATTTGTTTCATTGTCGAAAACCATGACTTCTCCCAAGAAAAAGGGCCGCCGATTGGCGACCCCTTGATTGAGTTTTTGTTTTCGCGGCTCAGCCGATGACCGCGACGATGATGACCAGAATGATCGCCACCGCGATCACAGCGGGCCAAGGATTTTCCTCTTTTTCAACGATTACGCCACGAATTCTTCCACGTGCCATTGTATTTTCTCCTATCCTAGTTGTGCTTCACATGAAGCGGGTGATGATTGCCAAGCCACCGAAGATCAAAGCTGTGCCGACTGATGCTCGCGCGACGAAGAAAACGAGCAAAAAGCTAAGGCCGTACCAGGTAACAGATGCCAATCCGATGAGCCCATCGCCATAGGTTTGAAATGTTAGTGTTCGCACATAGACGATGGTGTACTTCCAGAGTATTGGCCCTCCGAAGAAAGCGGCGATCAGGGCAAGCAGATTGGCAAGGCCGGTGACAGAAGACATGAAAATATTCTGCCCTGCCTGTGCGTGATTTTTGTTCAGCATTGTTTGAAACTCCAAGGCTGGAAGAACGACGTTGCTCTTCGATTCCCTTGATACCGCAGCCTCCGGCCAGTCTCGGGGGTTAAGCTCAACCAGCCGTCATTCGCGCGCTTTGTGCGAAGAGCCAAATGCTGCAAAGTGCGAACATCAAGCCAGCTACCTGATGATAGCTCAACCGCTCACCAAACACCGTGACACCCAGCACCGACATAAGGATCAGATGAGTCATGCTGGACATCGCCGCGCCCTGCCCAAGACCCTTGGACAGGACTTGCGCGTAGATCAGATTGCTGAGCGCGAAGATCGCGAACGCATATCCCAGGTCGGTCAGCATTCCGAGATCGGCATAGCGCTTGAGAAAATAACTCCCCCCCGCAAAACCCCCGCTGGAGGCAAGCAGGCTGAGCCAGGACATAGCCATCATGGATACACCTCATATTATGGAAAAGAAAAGCATCACACCAAGTCGGGCGGTGCTTTGAGTATGTTCAATTGAACCGCCAGAAACGGGTGGTATCCGTTAATCGACCTTTGGGGGATCGTCGTCATTGGCGGCACGTACTCCCCAAAGGAGAGCCTCGGACGGAAATCTCGCAGTCAGAATTGTAGCCAGAATGCGCACGCGTTCCCGAGACTCCGGTCTACGGCGAGGCGTTACATCATCGGGACAACGCTTGTGACAGAAGTCACGGAACCACTCGCGGATGAAGGGGCGTTCGAACTGTTCCATGTCCAAGTGGACTTCGTCGCCGTCAAAACCGACGATCCAACCGCGATAGTCCCGGTACAGGTTCGTAAGGTGCTCATGCCATGCAGAGTCCTTGACGTTGAGGCCAAAAGCGAAGTTTCTTAGGTCGCGGATGTAGGTGGAGTTTTCCAGCATTTGATCGGTCACGAAATGGGTCATGAGGCGTTTGCAGTACCCGTTCAAAGTACAAGCAGGGCAAAGGACAGTAGACATGTGGTGCTCCTTCCGTAGCATTGGTCTGGCACCGCTTGCTGGCCGCGATCCTGCTCCGTCAGAAGGTCACCAGACGGGGCGCACACACGACAGCAGAGCTTTGCGGTACTGCTTGAATTGTTATATTTATCAGACTGTTGCGAAACGAACAGTTCGTTCCAGACCGTCCCACGTCGTTGCATGTGGTAACAGACGGAGCCCCCGATGACCGAGACCCCGCCCGCCGGGGGCGAGGCACCGGTGTTTGGGCAATATCTTAAAAAACGCCTCGCCGAAGAAAATCTGAACCCATCCCGTCTGGCAAATTTGTCTCAAGTTTCGAGGACGTCGATAGGACGGTACATCTCCGGCAAGATCGCGACGCCAAACCCTTTTCAAGAGAATAAGATTCTCAAAGCGCTCGATGGCCCGGAAGCGTATCTGGAACACTACCGGCAGTTTCGCGAGACCGGACTCACGCACAAAGAGGCACTGCGGGCGCAAAGCAGCGAAGGTTCCGAGACTTCCGAAGTTGCCGAGGCTTCCGAGGTTCTCCCGGATGCGTCGGAGGACAGCGGGCAGAGTGAAATCTCACGTCTTGACGGTTCATCCCGCAAAGATCGCCATTTCCGAGCTTCCTGGGCGATCCTCGGGCTTGCCGCAATTATACTTGCTCCAGCGATTCCTTGGTTTCTCGACCTCGCGCACTGGCGATTGATAGAATCCGAACTGCTGGCAGATAAAGCTGACGAACCTACCAAAGAGCAACAAGCCTACGAGACCGCAAAGGAAAGCATTCTGAATTCTGGCATTCACCCACAATTCGACGTTGTTTGGAACAAAGAAGGGGCTACCGTTTGGCTCAACAAAATTGATGAATTGCCATCTGAAGCGCAAATCGAGGTTTCCCGCGACGGCATTACATACGCCCGAGCTTCAAACGTCGCAAACCTACTGCCAAACGATCAGTTCATAGTACGGCTGAACCACTATGCATGGGAGCGGCCCATCGGTCCGTTCGATTTCACAGACGAGGTTCAGGCGCTCGCGACTGCGGCCATCGCCAATTCCAGCTCCGAGCAAGGCGGCCCAATCACCTGCGCAGCAGGATCGTGCGAGATATCTCGTTACAGCTTTTGCAATGGAAACTGGTCAAAACTCACGCTTGGGCGCTCACCCGACACGCCTGAAGTCGACCTAGATCTCGAAGCGTGCGACAATGTTGGCCTGCTGAACGATTGCCTTTCAACACCAGCAACTCTTTTTCCAACTGGCCCATTGCAAACCATATATGCGGAACTTCACGCCAATCAGGGCGGCACCTATAGGTTCTCGTTTAAAACGCTTCCACTTTCTTTTGACATCAAGAATAATGGAGAGGAAGCGGTTGAGTTAACTCCATTGCCGCCAAATGTTGAAAATGCGCCCTATGCAACCGCTTGGTTTAGCAAATACACATCAAACTCCGATATTCGATTTAGGATGTATATTGGCGCAGGTAGTTGCCGAGTGGGAGACCTGGCACTAGAAGATCAGTTCAGCGCAATCTATTATGACGCCGACGGGAATGGAAATTTGAGAGGCGACCTTAGGTATTTTTCGATACCCGAACCCTCACGTGATTTTGTCGAGATTACTCTTGTAGGCAAAGATAGCACGATTTTCGGCCCTTACCGGTATCGATTTCCGTCCGACGAGATTATTGCGCGCGCTGTCGCGGCAACCGAGAAGCCCGACACTTTCGAATGTGACAGAAAACTCGTTGATCCTTTTGACACCAAATCTTGGTATTATTCGTGCTCTGCACCCTCAGAGTATCAAAACATTTATGATTGGGCAAAAGTATCTGAAATACATTTTGGCTCCAGCCCCGATAATCTTTCAAAGATCATCAAAATTGACATGTCACCACGCCAGATGGCTGTCGCACAAGCTGACAGCTTATCGGGCGACCAGCCACCTGTATTCGAATATTCGCCGCCTAAAGATAGCCGTGATCTTTACTTCAAAATTTATTATGTGGATGGATCACAGGGTCTACTTCAACGCATGACGTTGCCGGAGCCCATGTAAAGTCTTTTTAGACAGGCTCCGGGTTTGGAGTCAGGTACAACTCATCGGCCATCTTTGCTTCGATGTGGTTTCTCAGGTCAATTGACAGCTCTTGACTGTTCAAAGAGATAATCTTCGCGATCAATTTTGCCGCTATATCACTGGGCTCTTCGTGAGTTTCAAATTCAACTGCAAGATGTTCTGTCGATTGCTCGACCCATGTTCCTTCTTCGACAGCCCACGATCCAATGTCACTTGTGATTTCTCCGTGGGATGAAATCTGAAGATCAAACGTGCATCGATCTTCTTGCGTAGGTAAGTCTTTGGATACGATCCGCCCGAATGTTGAACCGAACTGGACGGGTACGTATCGGCTGTCCCACGAATATCCTTGCCCTGATGAGGATGAAAGGAACTCGTCAAACACCGCCTCCAACTCTGATCCGACCTGTTGCGAGTGCTCGATCCGTTTCGCCAAAGCTCCAATTGTGTCTTTCAAACCCATTGTTCATTTTAGCCTAAAAGGGTGCAAGAAAGCAAATTTTGCTCATAGAAACATGGCATTACACATATTCTTGCCTATGCCGCAGCATCCATCCCAAGCCGCCTAAACCCGCGCTGCAATGTACTCTCGGACACGTCGAACCGGCTGGCCGTTTGCTGGTATGTCTGGCCTTCCTGATGCACGAGGCGATGGGCTTCGATCATCTTCTCGTCGGTCAGTCGGCGCGGCCTGCCAATCGGCGCGCCGCGTTCCTTTGCCGCCCGCAGTCCGTTGCGCGTCCGCTCCCGCACCAACTCGCGCTCGAACTCGGCAACCGAAGCGAACAGGTGGAATACCAGCCGCCCGCCGGATGTCGCGGTGTTGATCCCCTCGCATAGGGAAGAGAACTGCACACCTTCGTTGTCCAGCCGCGTAATCAGATCGGCCAGATGCAACACCGACCGCCCGAGCCGATCCAGACGATAAACCACCAGCGTGTCACCCTCGACCAAGGCTCGTAAAGCATCGTCAAGCCCTGGACGCTCGGCCCTTGCCCCTGAAATTCCGTGGTCATAGAAGACTTTGTCGCATCCCGCACGGCCAAGCGCATCGAGTTGCATGTCTAGCCGTTGGTCCTCGGTGGACACCCGCGCATAGCCGATCAGTTGCCCATGTGGGGATGTTCGCTGTGGTGGATCGGGCCAAGGGAGCATCGTGTCACCTTTCGACTAGCAAAACCGAGGGGTTTTGCCTGTGCGCCATAGTTCCGTCTCCGCCGATCAAGGATTCACAGAAACCAACGGTTTCCGCTTCTTCCATTTTCATAATCTGTGCTGTATCCATCATAGTCACTAACCCTCGGTTTTGATTGGAACAAATCCGACCCTTCATGCCAAGAACGCATCGGGGCAGGCATCTGTTTTTCCACTGATTTTTTGGAGTCGCGGCTTGGCGAAGCCGTCAAAACGGATCGGTGCGTTTCGTTATGCTATAAATAATAGACCAAAACACTCTGATTATAGCTTGACAAGTAATATTGTTTCACAATGCTTGCATATTCTTGAAATATTCCCTATATTTCGCATAGCAACGCACAAAATCAACAAGATGTTGCAGAGGTGTGTGTCCGAAACGAACAAGAATTCGAGGACACAAATGGCAAAAGCCGCGACAAATGGATTAGCTGGAAAAGTGCTGGGCGCAGGCCTTGCACTCTCGGCCGCATTCGCACCGAGTACCGCCAGTGCGCAAGACGTGGCCATGGCCGCACTTCCCGATGCGCCGCAGGAAACGGTCGATACGATCCTGTGTGAAACGGATCGCCAGTATTTTGCGAAAGATGGCTGGCGTCCGGAAACCGCCGATCTTCACTGCGCATCGACAGCGGCAAGTGAGTACGCCGAAAACAACCCCGGCGTAGGTGTGCTGATCCATGTTGGCGGTGATCTTCCAAATGATCGCTTCAAAACACCGGATGAATTCGGGCGCGCGGTGGTACACGCGTTCCAAAGTCGATATGGCGTGGATGCGGCCTATTTCTTGCGCCAGAACGACACACGCGCAACAGGCATCACATTTCATGTTGGTGAGTTTATCCACGGCGGAGACAACGGCACGGAAGTTAAAAATGTGAAAGAGGCGTTGGATGCAATGCCCGAAGTTGCCGGATTGCTTGAGTTGATCTGGAACGAAAAACTGGTGAATGCAGCGCAGCTTCAGGTGCCGACCGTCACACCAGGCGGTTAGACCTTCGCCGTAAGATCGAGTTTTACTTCGACGGTTCTATCTTGCTCAACCGGACTGCCTGTCTCGGCAGACGCGGTTTTGAACTGACTGCCAAAAACCGCGCTATTTGATGCAAGCTTTTCACTGGGCGGACCATCAAACGCGCCAAAGCCGTCCGCGTTCATCGAAATGCTTTCGTCACTATCAATCGGCGCATCACTCAGATCATCTTGGCTATCGCTTGCATCTGCGACAAATTCGGCCGTCGCCGAAAGTGCGCCAATTCCTTGTGCCTTTGCATATGACGCGTCGGCCTCGGCTCTTACTTCAGTACGGACGGTATCAAGCTCGTCCGCCGCGCGAGCATCCCACTCCCGAACCCGATCAACTAAACCGTCCCGTTCAACTTCAAGGATACTTTTCTGCGCCTTGAGAGCTCCAACTTCATTTGAAAAACGATCGGCCTGACTGCCCAAAATCGCAACCAATACATCCTGGGAGTTCTCGCTGTCCTTATCAAACTTCCGTCCTGTACGCTTTTCCCATTCACGGACAGCGTCCGCAACCTCAGGGCGGGCGAGTGCTTCATCAACATCGATATCGCCATCCAAGAGAGCCTGAGCGGTTTCATTCAGGCGATCAATCTTGTCTTTTAGTGCATCAATCTGACGCTGCAAGCCATCGATTTCGGCATCCAGAGCACCGATTTGGTCGAGGAGTGCGCGAAGCTCTTGATCTTGCTGTTCGCGTTTACGCTTCTTCTCTTCACGTTCTTGATTCTGCTTGACCGCCGTTACCCCGTCAACGCCGCGCAGGCCTCCCCCCACCTCGGCAGCCGTGCCCATGTCCATAAGAACCTGAATTCCGCGAAGATCGCCTTCCTGTGAGTTCTTGGCATACGGGGTTGCTGGCTGGCTCGCAGGTGCGTCACCACCGCGAGCAGGAAATGTCAGTACCTGCGCCTCGTGCGTGAACTCGCCGAGCGATTGTGTCGTTTGAAATTGCGACTTGAGGCCGCTTTCTTCCCCGATAATACGCATTAAAATATATCCCCACACTTCCCCGCAAACCTCTTTTAATCGGGTGCGTTCGGTGCGCTTGAAATATATTATCGGTAATAATCATTAAAATTTGGTTATTATGGAAAACATTGCATTTATCTAAAATGCCATCTATCTGGGCTGTCTCAAACCGTCGGGGATAGTAAGGCTTCGCATTCGCTCTCTGATGTAGCGGAGGTGTGAGAGTCGAATGGTGTCGTCACGACCCATCACGAGTTGCTTCAGCCTATACTCCGTCAAATCGGTTGGTGCTGCGCTGTCGTTCAACCTCAAACGCCGACTCGAGTTACTGCGCGCTGAGAGTATGCTCCGCATCTCGTGGCGCAGATCGTCATCTATGAGAAGCAATTGATTTGGGTGGGCATCTTTGGAAATCATCGGTTCGTACGTTATGCCAGTGTACGCGGCCAAAATGGCACTTAGACCATCTTCATGTGCCGTGGTAGAGTGCCCCGATATCCAGTTTCCAATCATGTGTGATTTCAGTTTGGATTGCGGGCTTAGTAGGTCAATTGATCTCGCATAAAGAAAAATCGCACTTGCGCCCAGGCCGGTTCGCACCTTTTCGGAGGCGAGTTGGTCTCTTTGCTCCTTCGTGATTTCGATGCGGGATGTATTCTTCGGCGGCATCAGACTATTATAGCTCGGATCAGCGGCGGGGCACATATTCTCGCCGAGGCATGGGATTCCATGCACAGATTTTTTTGATCGCGAGCCAGGTAAGGAAGCTGTGGCGCTTACTCGGCTTGGATTGGTTGTACCGGTTTGATGCCGTTCCATTTGACAACATTTACTTCAGAAACGGAGGCACACTAGGGAACGTGACTGCTTTAAGTTTGCGGCCGTACGAGTGCGGCTGAGCTTTAGTTAGAACTGCATTGCGACCAACAGCGGCTTGGTATCAGAGGGAAAAATCTTCTTCGCTCGGGGCGATTGCCGCCTCTAGCTCGCGGCGGAGGCCTTGCTGGTAGGACGTAAGACTACCCTGTTCTTTCTCTAGAGCGTCCAACTCGTTTTTCACGCCCATCAACTGCTCAACAGCACGATCTGCCGCCTGAACGAACTTTTTCCTGTAGTCTACATCAATTAATACAGTCATCTATCTACTCGCTTGCGATACCTTGCAGCTCCCACGAGACGCGGTGTGCAGGACCTATGCTCAACTAACTGTATTGTCAACCGTGAGGCTCCAACACACCAGCTATACGTTAGCAATATAATGTTGCTATTCTGCCACACTTCGATCATGAGAGTCAACTATGGATATGCGAACCATTCCACGCGGGTAATTATCAGCGCGGCGATTTAGGAAGAGTTAATGCAAGACACGGTAGGTTCATACGTTGCATCGCTGTTGTTGCAGCAAAGCCAAAGTAGCACCACGCAAGATTCACTCTCAATTTGGTATCCCACTGATCTGTTTTTGGTAACAGCCTCGTTGTTAGATGCAGCCGGAGCGTACGCCCATTTCGACCCCGATCCGGACTCAGATGCTATCAGGGATGGTTTTCCGAGGTTCACGTTGTCACCAACCATCCGCGAAGGTTTATGCCGCCTAGGCAAGAAGTGGAACTCCGAGGGAAAGACGACCATACCAAGTGAGATATCCAAGAAGTGGGCAGCCTTCTTGGAGGCCTACCGCAATCACCCCATGCGACCGACCACAAAATTCATCTCCCCACCAACATGGTGGAGTGCATGCTATGAACTATTTGTGATCGCGGACGAAGCGTGTGAAGGATTGGGCTCGCCGAACGAAGGGCAGCCAAGCCTCTGGAAGACTGCCGTGCATCATCAAAAAATACTGTCTAGAAAGCAGAGCAGCTCTCAACTTGATGATGAAGGTTTCGATGTCTCAGCAGGTAGCTCGCCTACATTCTCAGTCAACTGCAACGGCGGTTTTGCTAACGTGTTCCCTAAGACTAGAGTTTCAACGGCTGGATGCTCACATCGGAACTTTTCTAGGAATGTAGCACTTCTGCCCAAAACCGGCAATGTTAGATGTCATTGGCATCTTCCTTCGGAGCCGCTGGCCGATGACAAAGAGAAACCTATTGATATTTTAATTATCCCGTATCCCTTTGAGATTCCCGCGCTAGCGTTCAGAAGCGCCCAGGACCCAAAGGAAAGCATGCATCGCGGCGACGACAGCAAGAGAGGTGGTTGGGCCAACTTCAAGATAATTCAGACATGGCTTACCGAGCCAGAAAAATTAATTGACCTTGTCGCCGGGCTAGCCAGAAGTGCAAAAAAGGACGTCGATAGTTTAAATGGTGTGGTTTTTCCAGAGTACTCTCTCAGCTTTGATATTTTCTTGAAGCTATGCGAAGAACTCAAACGAGTTGAACCATGCTTGGAATTTGTCGTTGCGGGTAGCAGCAATAACTGTGATTCTAGGGGCGAGTCTAACGGAAATCACGTTTTAACTTGTGTATGGCACAAGTTAGAGTCTGATTCAGACGAAGAGCTTGTTGAAGCCAGTTCTAGTGACTCTGAAGCCTCGCAGTCAAAACCAAAGAGGCGGGAAGCTGATCGAAGAGCCATCTTGAGCAGCAGAAAGAAGCACCATAGGTGGATGCTAACCCCTAGCCAACTATCTGATTATGCGATCACTTCGTCCCTAGACCCTCGAGTAAACTGGTGGGAAACTCACAACATTGGCCAGCGGGAAATGCACTTCTTTCCCTTTCGGAAGAACTCCACCTTTACATCAATGATTTGTGAAGATTTGGCACGAAGCGACCCATGTCATGAAGTACTTAGGAGCATCGGTCCCAATTTGGTTTTCGTTCTCCTTATGGATGGTCCGCAACTCGTCAATAGGTGGTCCGCAAGATACGCATGCTCTTTGAGTGACGACCCCGGCTGCTCGGTACTCACACTTACCAGTTTTGGATTGATAGAGCGATCTAACAGAACGCAAGCTCACAAACCTCAACGAGCAATTGCCTTTTTTTCAAGTCCATTTGGACAGACATCACTTTACTTGCCGAATGATAACGCAAAGGCTTTGCTCATCACTCTGACGGGAGAAGAAGAGTCTCATCGTTCTACCATTGACGGACGCATTGACAATAATTCGCGAGCCTGGCGTCTCACGAGCACGCAGCCTGTATATGAAATATGCGGCACCTAATGCAGCGCTGCAAGCCCAAGGTATTTGCCGCAGGTTGAACACATGAAACCGGATTCAAATAGCAGCTAGCCGATTCGCGCTGTTGATATTTCCAAGTGTCCAGTGCTAGGATTTCTGCTGGATGGAGATGGGGATTCGATCAGTCTCAACACTGAATACAACAATGACATAAATGAAATTCCACACCGCCTATCACCAATGTTGGAATTCCGTTCCAAATGAAGTCTAGGTAAGGGTGTTCAACTGGCAAAGTCGAGTGTGAACATCGCTGCGACCGATCTTTCAGCTACCAGTTATGCAGCGTCATTGCGATACTGAGCCAAGTCGATATCTCTCACCCGCAAGATGTGCGGTGTACTACACCGCAATCTTGGCAAGGGAGCCCGCTGCGCGCTCCCGTTGCATCCCTCCGGCCTTGGCTCTTCCAGGGTGTTGAACCCATTCCAGAGCCAGCAGACCGTATCGCCGGTCAAACACTCGCAGGGCTTGGAGACGTCCCTCTCCACCTGCACCGAACCATGGATCAGGAGGCTATCGCACCCCCTTGAAACCCACTCACGGGAGATTTCGCTCTCCCTGCACCCAACGACTTGGCGGGCGTTCCTGCCCCCAAGACCCCTGACCATTTCATGGAGACGATTTCATCGAGACCAACCCTGCGCGGTTTGGATGCCGATCAGGTCTTTCTCAACCCGATACCCACGACCAACCTTGCGCAGGTTGGAGCCGCGCCAGCGTGACGCTGGACACCGAATCTTGTCATGTGGTCCTGTGGATAAGTCATCGGCATGCATCAAAGCGGATGCACCCACCAGATGTGCCTGCTAGTGTTGAGACAAGCAACAACACCTAAGAGGCAGGGGACGCATTGTACGAGAATGCATTTAACAAGATCGAACGAGACCTTCGCGCAGAAGAAGGCATCGCTAACGAGCTGGATTACGTGGAACAGACCTCTTGGGTTCTTTTCCTGAAATACCTGCACGACCTCGAAGCCGAGCGCAGTGATCGCGCCGAACTCGACGGCGAAGACTACACCCCGATCATTGACGGTGAGTACCGCTGGGACAAATGGGCCGCACCGAAAAAAGACGGCGAGTTTGACCACAACTCTGCTCGCATCGGCGACGACCTGATCAAATTCGTCGATCAGGTGCTATTCCCATACCTCGCATCTTTCCGTCAATCCGCGACAAGCCCGCAGACGATCCAATACAAGATCGGCGAGGTCTTCACGGAACTCCGCAACAAGTTCCGCTCCGGCTACATCCTGCGTGACGTGCTCGAAGCCGTAGACGGCCTGTCCTTCAACACCCAGGCCGAACGGCACGAGCTTTCCCAGCTTTACGAAACTCGCATCCGCCGCATGGGCAACGCGGGCCGCAACGGGGGCGAATACTACACGCCGCGTCCACTCATCCGCGCCATGATCAAGGTAACGGCCCCCAAGATCGGCGAGACGATCTATGACGGCGCGGTCGGTTCGGCAGGCTTCCTCTGCGAGGCCTATGACTACCTGCGCACTGACAAGCTCTCCGCCTCCGAATACGAAACCCTGCAAACCAAGACCTTCTTCGGGCAGGAGAAGAAGGGGCTCGCCTACATCATCGGGATCATGAACATGGTCCTGCACGGGATAGAGGCCCCGAACCTGATCCACTCCAACACGCTCAATGAGAACGTGATGGATATTCAGGAGAAGGACCGCCACGACATCATCCTCGCCAATCCCCCCTTCGGCGGCGGCGAGCGGCGCGAGGTGCAGCAGAACTTCCCGATCCGCACAGGCGAGACGGCCTATCTGTTCCTGCAACACTTCATCCGCAAGCTGAAGGCAGGCGGGCGCGCCGCCGTGGTGATCAAGAATACCTTCCTCAGCAACACCGACAACGCCTCCGTCGCGCTGCGCAAGGAATTGCTGGAAGCGGCGGAGCTGCATACCATCCTCGATTGTCCAGGCGGCACCTTCCAGGGCGCGGGCGTCAAGACCGTGGTGCTGTTCTTCGAGAAAGGCGCACCGACGCGGGACATCTGGTATTACCAGCTTGATCCGGGGCGCAGCATGGGCAAGACCAACCCGCTGAACGACGACGACCTTGCCGAGTTTATCGAGCTGCAACGCACCCGTTCGAACGGGCTAAAAAGCTGGATCGTGAACCGCGCCGATCTGGACGAGAATACCTACGATTTGTCGGTCAAGAACCCCAATGCGCCTGAGGCCGAGGCGCTACGCAGCCCCGAAGAGATCATCGCCGACATACTTGCGCGGGATGCCGAGATGGCGCAAATCCTCGAAGACATTCGGGGGATGTTGTGAAGGATTTGACTGCCGCGAATTGGGAACGAGTAAAGCTTGGCGAACTCTGCAAGATTGCTCGTGGCGGCTCGCCGAGGCCCATTAAGAAATTCATCACCACTGATCCAGAGGGTGTCAATTGGATCAAGATCGGTGACGCTCAGGTCGGTGGCCGCTTCATTGAAAGCACGAAAGAGAAGATCACTAGGGACGGTATTTCTCGCTCGCGGTTTGTAGAGCCAGGGGCATTCCTCTTGTCAAACTCAATGAGTTTTGGCCGACCATACATTCTAAAGACAAGCGGGTGTATCCACGATGGATGGCTCGTCCTAGAGCCAGACTACAAGCGCGTTCATCAAGACTTTCTATACCATATCCTAGGCGCTCCCGAGACATTTCAACAGTTCGACTCTTTGGCCGCTGGTTCAACTGTTAGAAACCTTAACATTGGACTCGTTGAAAGCGTTTCCATCCCCCTCCCTCCACTCGAAGAACAACAGCGGATTGTTGCGGTTCTGGACGAGGCCTTCGAGGGCCTGGCCCGCGCCCGCGCCCACGCCGAAGCCAACCTCCAAAATGCGCAGGAGCTGTTTGAGAGTATCAAGGCAGATGAGCTTGCATCCTCGGGATCGGATCGCGAGGAAGTCATTCTCTCGGAAGTTGCCGACATCACTTCTGGTCTCGTTGATCCGCGCGAGGATGAATATGCCGACCTGCTGCATCTCGGCGCAGGAAACATGATTACAGGGACGGACGAGCTCGTTGATGTGAAAACGGCTCGTGAAGAGAAGTTGAAGTCAGGGAAGTATCGCTTTGACGAAAAGACCGTCCTTTACAGCAAAATCAGGCCTTATTTAAGAAAGGCCGCTAGACCAGATTTCCAAGGTCTTTGCAGCGCGGACGTTTATCCGTTGACGCCCAGGCCCGATAGGCTGGACAGGGATTTCCTGTTTCATCTCCTATTGGGGAACGATTTCACAGAGTATGCGATTTCAGGTTCGGATCGCGCGGGGATGCCAAAAGTAAACCGAAACCACATGTTCGCATATCGTTTCGAGCTTCCGCCGCTGGAGGCTCAAAGACGCATAGCAACTGTGATCGACGAAGCGCATATTTCGTGCAGTACTTTGGTCGAATTGGCTAAACAGAAGCTCCACGACCTTGATGACCTCCGCCAGTCCCTTTTGAAGAAAGCCTTTGCGGGCGAATTAACATGACGTAACGAGTAAAGAAGATGAGCATTCACGACGAAACCGAAGCCGATACCCGCGCCGAGCGCATAGACCCCGTCCTTGCGGCGGCGGGTTGGGGTCAGAACGGCTCGAAGGTTCGGCGTGAAGTCATCTGCCCTGGGCGCATCCAGTCAGGCGGTACGCGAGGCAAAGGGCTCTCTGCCGATTACGTCCTGATTCACAAAGGCCAGAAGCTCGCCGTTCTGGAAGCCAAGCGCGCAGGCGTCAGCCACAGGAGCGGCGTGGGGCAAGCCAAGGACTACGCCACCCGCTTGGGGTCACGCTACGCCTACGCCTCGAACGGGCTGAACTGGTATCAGATCGACATGGCGAATGGGGCCGAGGGCGACATGGACTTGCCCTTTCCGACACCCGATGAGCTGTGGGACCGCACCTTTGCCGATCACAACGACTGGCGCGAGCGTTTCGGGGCGGTGGATTTCGAAACCGACGGCGGCAAGTGGGAGCTGCGCTACTACCAGCACAAGGCCGTCAACGCCGCGCTTGAGGCCCTCGCCAAGGGTGACCGCCGCATCCTTCTGACACTCGCAACAGGCACGGGCAAAACCTCCATCGCCTTCCAGATCGCGTGGAAGCTGTTCCAGGCGAAATGGAACCTCACAGGCGAGCCCGTACGCCGTCCGCGCATCCTGTTCCTCGCCGACCGCAACATCCTCGCCGATCAGGCCTACAACGCCTTTTCGGCCTTCCCGAATGATGCGGTGACAAGGATCGACCCCGACACGATCCGCAAGAACCGTGGCAGGCCGCCGAAAAATGCCAGCCTGTTCTTCACAATCTTTCAGACCTTCATGACTGGCGAGGGCGAGCCCGTATACACGCAGTACCCACCCGACTTCTTCGACTTCATCGTGATCGATGAATGTCACCGAGGCGGCGCGAAGGACGAAAGCGAGTGGCGGCGCTTGCTGGAGTATTTCGAGCCTGCTGCGCAGCTTGGCCTGACAGCTACGCCCAAGCGCAAACACAACGCCGACACCTACGCCTATTTCGGTGAACCGATTTACACCTACGCGCTCCGCGACGGCATCGAGGACGGATTCCTGACGCCATTCAAGGTGCGCCAGATGGCGAGCACTATTGATGAATACGTCTATGATGGAAGCGACGACCTGATCGCGGGTGCTGTTGAAGAGGGGGAAGCCTTCACCGAAGGCGACTTCAACACGCGGATCATCATTGAAGAGCGAGAGCTCAGCCGCGTGAAGGAATTCATGAGCCAGATTGATCAGCGTCAAAAGACGTTGGTTTTTTGTGCCACCCAAGATCATGCGGCGCTTGTGCGTGACCTGATCAATCAGGTGAAGGGCAGCACCAATCCGAACTATTGTCACCGGGTCACTGCCGACGACGGCACAGTCGGTGAACAGCACCTTCGTGATTTCCAAGATAACGATAAAACGATCCCGACTGTACTGACAACCTCGCAGAAACTCTCGACAGGCGTTGATGCTCGAAACATCCGCCACATTGTCTTGATGCGTCCGATCCGCTCTATGATCGAGTTTAAGCAGATCATCGGGCGCGGGACACGCACCTATGAAGGCAAAGACTTCTTCACAATCTGGGATTTTGTGAAGGCGCACGAGAATTTCAACGATCCCGAATGGGACGGTGAGCCGCTTGAACCCGAGGAACCCAAGGGGCCACGCACACCACCTACCGGACCGGAACCAGGCCCGGAAGAACCGCCAGGCGGTGGTGAAGGCCCTGAACCTCCGCAGGAAAAAATCGTAGTGAAGCTTTCAGACGGCAGCGTGCGCAGGATCAAGTACATCGCATCCACAACTTACTGGAGCCCCGAAGGAAAACCGATTTCAGCGCAAGAATTCCTGGAGCGGCTGTTCGGTGATCTGGCGGGCATCGTAGCAGACGAAGACCAACTCCGCGCTGTCTGGAGCGACCCTGACAACCGCGAGCGCTTCTTGGAGCAGCTTTCTGATCGGGGGTATGATCGTGACCGCCTTGATGACATCCGCAGGCTTGTCGACGCACCCGACAGCGATCTGTTCGATGTGCTTAGTTACATCCTGTTCACCAATCCGCCGAAGACGAGAAACGAGCGCGCCGACAACGTTCGACGGGATGGTTTAGGTCAAACGGCAGAAGAAACAAAGGCACTGCTCCTGGCCATTCTTGCGGCCTATGAAGAACGGGGCGAGAGCGAACTAAGAACAAAGAAACTAGGTACATTCCTGACTGCGCGATACGGCAGCGTGAGTGAGGGTAAGGCGAAGCTGGGCGGGCTTGATGCGATCAAGACCGCTTTTCGTGAAATGCAGGGAACGCTTTATAGCGACTAAAGCGCCAAGGGTAATGATACTGTATGGTAATTGAAGGACGATACTTAGATGAAATACTCAGAAAGCTCTATGGGGAGCTTACGAATAGTACGGATACCTTCGAGGCCAGCAAGGGTAAGGGGCAGGATTTACTTGGGCAGAAGATTGTCCTGAAAGACCCCCGCGCAAGGATAAGTGCGACAGCGACACGCGGTATGCTCATCTCTGCTCTTGCGGAGTTTTGCTGGTACATGAGCGGAAGCGCCGACCTCGACTTTATTCGCTTCTATCTAAAAGACTATCCCCCGAAAGATGCGACTGGCTCCATTCAAGAAGCGTATGGTCCACGCCTTAAAGGAACAGGCGAGTTTGGCTACAATATCGACCAGATAAATCGAGTAATTGAGAAGCTGCGAAAGAAACCTGATACGCGCCGCGCTGCTATCACGCTTCTCGAGTCCTCAGATCTAGAACCCAGCCAGAAAGAAGCCCCCTGCACAATCAGCCTACAGTTTATTCGAAGGCGCGAGCGTCTGCACCTCGTGGCAATGATGCGCTCAAACGATGCTTATCTCGGATTTCCTCACGATGTCTTTTGCTTCACGATGATACAAGAACTTGTGGCGCGTTCTCTTGAAATCAGGGTTGGCGACTACCATCATTTCGCAACGAGCTTGCACCTGTATGAAAACGATCAGGAATCTGTGGCAGCCTATCTGGGCGAGGGGTTTCAGAATCCAGTGTTTGCTATGCCGAAGATGCCTTCGGGATGTCAGATGGATAACCTCGCGGACTTTTTGGAAGTAGAGCGTGCCATTCGTCAGGGGAAGATTTCCGACGCAAGACAGATTTCACTGCCCCAGTACTGGCGCGATCTTTCTTTGGTTCTTCTAAGGTGCGCGGACTCGCGTTATAAGAGAGGAACCAAGGTTCGCGAAGATAACTTCGCGCAGATCGGCGACCCATTTTATCGTAATTTTTTCATCAAGCGCCCACAGATTCTACCGAAAGGTGACGCGAAAGTGTTGGTGCAAGATAAACTTGATTTAGGCGAAGAGCAGTCCAATGCGAATTAAAGATCAAGCTAGAACCAATCAAATTTCTACACAGCTCGATTATTTTTCGGCCAACCAAATTCCTCTGGTTGGCATGAACAACGCCAGCCGTAAATCTACCCTAATCGCACAGATCATCGATAGCATTCGGCGAACAGAGTATTTGCTTCAAATCTCGATCCGCTCAAGCTCTGCCAGTTTATACACACCTTACTCAGGGAGTTTTCAACCTTTGGCTGGTGCGGCAGCCCTGCACAAGGCAGGTCAAATTGATGAAGCCTACTGGCTTGTTTACCTGGCGACACATTTCGGGAAGCACAAGCATGACGGTTGGAACCTAACCGAAGACATCTATGGCAGGTTCGGGCAAGGAGGCGTTTGGGATTGGAACGCCGTCAGCCAGAACCCGCAGGCGATAGCCAACTGGCTTCAAGCCAACTATCCCCATGTCACAAGTGCCGGCAGATCAAGGCGTTTTGGAAACCATCGAAAGTATGAAACCTTGAAGCCCGGACCGAAAGGCACTGGACACGCCGTGGCCACTTACATTGAGTGGATCAATGCTCATGGCTCACATGCCGCGCTCATACAAAGCGCTCAGGCGAGTGTTGGTCAGAACCCACAAGAGGTTTTCGCATTTCTCTATAAAGACCTGAACAATGTCGCCAAGATGGGCAGGCTTGGGAAGTTCGATTTGCTTTGCAATCTCAGCAATCTACAGATCGCACCGATCTTTCCAGACAAGGGGTATATCAAAGAAGCTACCGGACCGAAATCAGGGGCACAGTTGCTGTTCGGAAATGCGCTCAACGTATCTCAACTGGAGGACGCTTGCGTCGATTTGGCGACGCATTTGAACGTGAGCGCTCAAGTCATTGAGGATTCACTGTGCAATTGGCAGAAGAGTCCCGATAACTATATCTATTTCAATGGCTAGTTTACCCAACGATATCGCCGTTTGAGGTGCTGCATTTGATTGAAGCCAATGATCCTGGCGTGTTGAAGCTGACCGACAATCAAACCGGGAGCGATACCGATCTTCTTGGCAAAATCTATGATGAGCGACTTTGATGAGGCGAGCCCGAAAAGCTCTTCCTGGTGCATCATGGGGACAATTACATGAGATGCGAATTCATTGGCTTCGCTCTCGCATTCTTCTTCCTGCAGGTCCGAGTTTTCGAGGATTGGCATTTTGTCAAAGTGCAAAAGTAGGTGGCCGATCTCATGAAACAGCGAGAACCAGAACTGATCATCGGATAAGTACCTAAAGCTCAACTGGATATGCGGTGTGTCGTCAGCCAATATCCTTACCGCACCGCTAGCCGAGCATCCTTTTGGCGCTCTTACGATTGCGAATTTTACACCGGCTCTGGCCAGTCCCTCTTTGAGCTTGGGCAAGAACAGCGAAGGGCTCTTATACCAAGTCAGCCGTCGAAACCCGTCGAGTTCACGCCTAAGCTGTTCGGGCGACCATTCGGCAACCTCGTCGGCTTGTGTTTCTATTTCACCTTGGCGGAGCCATGCTGTTGTTGCGATTTCACAGGAGGCATAGGCCGTCGCGCGGCGGTAAGCTGCGCCGCGAAACGCGTTCTCGTATCGCCCCTGCCACTGCGCTATCGTCGACACACCGAAAAACTCCATACTTTCGGCAATCTTATCCTCCCGGCTCCTGACATTTTCAATCCAGCCGAATTTCTTCATGTCAGCCAGGGGCAATGTGCTGATTAGGTCTTCGAAGCTGTTTACGCTGACCTTCTCCGGTAGCTCCATGCTGGCACGATAGTCATGCTCCCGTGCCATCCAGAAACTCTCGGAAGCGCCAAAGACGTCCGTGAGTTGCCTTGCCAATTGGACATCAATCGCATGCTTGCCGTCCAACAGCTTTTGGGTGACACTTTTCGTGTGACCGATACGTTCGGCAAAATCTTCAACGGTCAGTTCGTTCTGTTCCAAAAGAGAAATTATTGTATGGCCGGGTGGTGATACCCAATCCGGCTTCTCCATTAATTCATTACCTGACATCGTTGATCCCCATGAGCTTGACCCGAGCGACTGTTGACCAGTCATATTGTGATCCATCCACCAAGGCTGGATAGTTTGGCACCATCTGGATTGAAAGAAGGCTTGGCATTTCCAAAGTGCATCGATTTGCATCGATTAAAACCTGACCGACCAGGAGCTCGTGGACACTGCTCGCGGCCTGAATATCTGAATGCCGTGCCTGTAAAGATGCTGCCGCCTCCTCACCCAAATATTGTATAGCAGTCGGTGTGCGAAAGCAAATCTCCTGAAGCAGTTCTGAATTGTACGAAATCAACAAATGGCTCTCTCTTTTTCTTTATTATTAATAGATTAGCCAATGACCAAGGGTCAAGCATCGCATGGTCCAAATCTGTGTACTGTCCTCAGTGTCACCTCAACGTGAGCCATGCTTAAAGGCAAGGCAAAATTCAGATTTTGGCGCACCCTTTGCGGGTCGGGCTGTCGTGAACCGAGCCCGCCTTTGGCGGTCTCGGCCCTGCGGCTTCCATCCCTTGCGCAGCTATAGCCAGCCGTGAACGGCTGACACTTTTTCCTTTCATTGGGGCCTTGCAGGCCCGTCCTCCGTCAAGACCAAGCCCCTTTGCTATGGCTTCGGGCGCAGCCAGCGGTCTCCCCGTCCTTCCGCACTTCGTTTGTGCAGGACGGGCGATCCCCCTCCGCTGTCTGCGGTCTGTGACGGTCTCCCCCCGCTCATTGGCGCGGGCCTAGTCCGGTTGCATGCGCAACCGACTACCCGACGAAAGGGGAAAGCCAATGAAAACCGATATTTATGAAAGAGTGACCAACAAGATTATTGCCGATCTGGAGCAGGGCGAGCTGACTTGGCTCAAGCCTTGGAGCAGCGGCAACCTTGAAGGCAAGATTACCAAGCCCCTGCGGCACAATGGCGTGCCCTATAACGGCATCAACATCCTGATGCTGTGGGGCGCAGCCGTGGAGTCGGGGTATCTCTCCCCGTTCTGGATGACCTTCAAACAGGCCAAGGAGCTTGGCGCGCATGTGAAGAAAGGCGAGCGCGGTAATCTGGTGGTCTATGCCAACACCATCACCAAGACCGAAGAGCAGGACGACAGCAGCGAGGAAGAACGCAAAATCCCCTTCATGAAGGGATACAGCGTGTTCAATGTCGAGCAGATCGAAGGCTTGCCCGAGCACTACTATGCCACGCCCGAACCTGTGATTGATCCGGCCACGCGCATCGATCACGCCGAAGAGTTTTTCGGGCATGTCGGCGCGGATATCCGCCATGGTGGGAACAGCGCTCATTATGCGGGCGGTAGCGATCATGTGCAGATGCCGATATTTGAGAGCTTCCGCAGCCCCGAAGCCTACTACGCGACCCTTGCCCATGAACTGACGCATTGGACCAAGCACAAGAGCCGCCTTGATCGTGAATTCGGGCGCAAGCGTTGGGGCGATGAAGGCTACGCGCGCGAAGAGCTGGTCGCCGAGCTGGGCGCAGCGTTCCTGTGCGCCGATCTCGAGCTGACCCCCGAACCCGGCACCGATCACGCCGCCTATATTCAAAGCTGGCTGAAAGTGCTGAAGGATGACAAGCGGGCGATTTTCAACGCTGCCTCCCATGCGCAGCGTGCGGCGGATTTCCTGCACGGATGCCAGCCGATGGTCGAGGCGGACAGCAAGGAAGAAGTCGCCGCATAGAGACAAAGTTCAATGAAAATCTTTTGGCTGGCGATTTCGCCAGCCAAAGTCACTCTGCTTTCTCATTAGTCCGCATTTCTTTATCTATATGCGCGACGATACGTATTGCGGTATCAAGGGCATCCTGCAAATAAGGTTTATCGAATTGGACAAGCTTCTTTCCGTCCTTGGTTTCACCATTTCTATGCACACAATCATGGCGTAGCGCTGCATAATCCCGAAGTGCCGCCAAATCAGCATCAGTAGGCGTTAGTCTAAACCCAAAGGCCATCGCGTACCACAACACAACACCCTCTGGTTTTTCCTTGCCGCCTTTGTCCTTCTTTCCGCTGCCGAACTGGTGATAGAGCCGGTTCTTTAGATTATATTCAATCCAGTTTTGCACTGCATTTGGGTCACGCAGGACACTAGAAGCGGCTATACTTGCATCTTTGATTGCACCGTCCTTCTCCGAGAATGAAACAAGTAAAGCTGGATGTTCTCGCAAACCCTTGATCAAATTGTCGCAGAAATAGGCTTCGAGGAATGTCAATATCTGCGCAAATATCATGCGGTTGATCAATGCTCCCCCAGATTCGCAGGCCTGCGCTTTGATGATTTCACGCAGTTCGTCGGCGTTCAGGTCAAATACATCTTTCGGATGCTCGGGTATCTCCCAGTCATCCAACCATTCTTCCGGCGGCCTATCATAGCCCGGCGGATCGCAACTGACATGGGTGCTTTCGTACTCTCGAATCGTCATATCGCAATGGGCCGGTCCTGCCCAAACATCGGCAGAAAATAAATTTTCGCATCCCTCGCAATACAACTCGGCTTCACCTTCGGAGGTCATTTCGCTGGACTTTTCGGCCATATAATTTGGCTCGGGCACATCAACATCCTGATGGTTATCATGTCCGCAAGCAGGACAAGTAAACTGTACTCTCGACACCCACCTTTGAGCATTCAGGACATTGTCGATCATATAGTCTTTCATTCGTCCCATCTTCGGAGGCCTCGTCTTTTTCAACTGCAAATGTGTCGATCCAAAAGAAGCTTAATCTAGGTGAATTAGCTTGCAAAGACAACAGTTTATGAGTGGAGTGCGGCTGACCGATAGGCCAGCCGCGAGCCCGTTAATGACCTGGCGAGCGTGTTGCCAGTTCATCTTCGATATTGCGCATGCTCTGAAGAGCATCATAGCGCTCCGCGCTACTGCGCGGCGCTGCGCAAAAGGCGTTGAATGCTTCGGCCAACAGGCCGTGCAATTCTGCTGTGCTTCGGGATGCCGCTTCAAATCGTGAAACGAGTTTCATCGCTATCCTCCTTTTGTTTCAAGGAGGCCCCGAACCGCTCAGGGCCTTTCGGCCTCGCACACATCATCCATGGCCCATGAAGGCCCTGATGGATCGGGATAGACTCTCTTGGATTAGTTGGAGAACAGCGTTTGAAGCACGCCGCTACCGGTTTGACGAGCGTGACCGCAGCCACGGCTGACACGCATTCGGAACGAGCGGCACGAAGCTGTCATGCCGATGGGCACGCGCCCGTGCGCTCAGTGCGGCGCGATCTTGTTCAAAGCATTGCGTTTATTATCGAAGGTGAAGTGGTGACACGCAGAAGGCCGGTGCGCTCGCGGAGGCGTTTGGTAGGCCTGCGCGTTTTTCGAGGCGGCACTGATCATCCTTGCCTGTGGGGGCTTGCACCAAGAGCCCTTAAATCCCTGGCCGAATGCGGCTCAGCATTCAATGTCCTGCCCGCACCACCTGTCTTCGACAGCCGTGTCGAACATGAACCCTGATCCTTTGCCTTCGGCGCGACGGGAGGGCGTTAGCAAGCCAACCCAAGCAAAGGAGACAAACCATGGCACGCGAAAACACCAACCAGACCCAACCGCTCAACGCGCCCGATTACCTGGCGTGGCACGTCACCAACAAAAACGATAAATCCTTCTGGAACAAGGTCGGGGCCGTATGGGGGCACAAAGACGGGCGGGGCTACACCCTTCAGCTCGACACCTGTCCGATCAATGGCCGGATCGTCCTGCGCCTGCCGCTCGAAGACGCACCAGAGACCGCAAACGATGCGGGGCGCTCATGAGCGCCCCAGATACGGGCGGCTACGCTCCCGGTCATCCATGGTACTATCTGCTTGGCGGCGATATTTTACCACCGAAGGCTATCCGTATTGAGGCACGTCTCGCCGAGTACAAAGGATATAGGCAAGAGGAAATTTTGAACGCGGCTGCCAAGCCAGAACCACAGCGGTCAAAGTTTCTTCACAAAATTCGCGCAGAAGTGCAGCAGTCGTTGAAGGACAACATCTCGCGCTACCGCGAAGTCGCACGAGAACTTCATACTTATCGCCGAAGCCATTCACGAGAGCCGACCCCGAATTGCAGCGAATCCGTCCACATGTCGATGAGCCTGAAATACGCGCATATCTACAATGACTTCGCGCATCTTGACCTGCTGGATAGCCTGCCTCAGCAAGCCAGCTTGTTCGATCTGCTTTAGCGACCTGCGCCGCCAATATTGGCGGCGCTTTTTCTTGCTGTTAACGCTCAGGCTCCGGCCCTCTATCGGGAGGATCGCGCCTGTTCTCCCGCAGGCGGCGCAAGCGCTCTTGCGTCCGGTCCTCGTGACGCGCGGCTTCGGGGGTCTTTTCGCGGAGTTGATCGAGCCAAACCTTGTTTTGATCTTTTGGCGGTTGCAGCGATGGAGGGCGGGTCTGTTCGAAGGACGGCTTGGCTTTGGGCTCTTGACCGCGCTTCATCAAACGGTAGTGGGTCGCATCAAAATGAATCTCGCGCAGCGCCTGGGCGTGCCGCGCCCGCGCGGCCTTGATTTCATCTTGGAGCTTTTGGCGCTCTTGAAGCTGGGCATCGATGATCGTCTGCCGTTGATCCTGATCACGCCGCAGCGCCCACAGGGCTTCCATCTCGTTTTGCTTTTGTGCTTTGGCGCGTTGTCCGATCAAGCGATCCCAAAGCCCCTTCATACCTGTGCCCAGCCGTTCGGCCCGTTGCCGTGCCTCTTTTTCGGCTCGGGCTTTCTGTCCTGCATCAAGCTTGGCGCGTTCATCAAGATGGCCTTGCGCCAACTCTTGCCGCCGCTCATCGAGCTTCGCTTTGTCCTGATTGGCTTTGGCCCGCGCCTCATCTATATGCGATTTGAGACGCGGCAGGATATCTTCGCCGATCCGCTTGCGGGTGTCTTCGACGCTGCGTAGGCGTTCGGGCTGTCCAAGCCGCGATTTGAGGTCGTTAGCCTTGATGCCTGTCGCCCGCGCGATGGAGATGACTTCACCTTCGAACGTCACAGCGACATGACCGCGCCGATCAGCGCGCGCTAGGAAAAGCCCCCGCTCTTCGAGCGCATGCGAAAAGCTGTTCCGGCTGTCCGAGATCGCCCAGGCTTCCTGAATGTCGGCTTTGAGGTCTCCGGCATGCCGCCCGACGCGTTTGGCTTGCTGCCATTCGGTTAGGGTGAAGTTGCGGGGATCACGGTCCTTGTTGTTGGCAAAGCCTCTCGGCATCTGCCAGCCATGTTCCAGATAGAGTTGTTTGGAGACTTCCATCAGCTTATTCTTGAAGAAAGGAAGCGGCTTGGCCGTCATGGTTTCGGCATCGATCCGGCTCCACACAGCATGGCAGTGCCGCCGCCCCTCTTTCTCATGGAAAACGATCACACGGGGTTGTTCAGTTAGACCGTGTTTTTCTTCGATGGCCGCAATCGCCTGTTCGAAGGTCTCGATCCGAACGGATTCGGTCTCAGGCGGGTTGAGCGAGACCGAAAACAGAAACTGACGGCACTTCGTGCCTTTCGATACGGCTTCAGCTTCGCGGAGCGCACCGACGACATCATCGGTCATGAAGCCTCTGACATCATGGATTTCGACGTGCTCGTTCTCGGTTGTCTTCAAGAGATGAAGCCCGAGCTGCTTCGCACCGCCACGTTGAGAGCCTTTGAGGATCATGACGCCCCCGCATCGCTCCGCTGCCCGAGTGCGCGCAGCAGCTCTTCGCGCATCGCAGCAACGTCCGAGCAGGCGCTGCGGATGTCTTTTTCGGTTTCAGCCAGTACAGGCAGGGAGCCAATGTTCACAGCCTTGGCGAGTTGGTTGAGATTGTTGGCGATGCGCGAGCTTCCCAGCATAGCCAGAAGCTTTGCCAGGCTTGCATCATCCTTGACGGGCCGTCTCAGCTTTGAGCGGGCACGCTTGTGCGATGCACCATGCCCGTCGAAGAGTTTGCGCTTGATGTAGCTGCCAAGCGGCTCATCGCCTGCCAGTTCCTCCAAGCGGCTTCTTTCCTCGAAAGTCAGGCGCAGCGAGAATGGTGCGGGCTTCTTCTTTGCCTGCTTTCTCGCTATCGCATTGAATTTATTGCCTGATGTGCTCATCGTCGCACCTCAGATCGCTTGGATCATGTTGTGCGAGATGGGTTTCCCATTCGAGAAGGACGTCAAACAGAGAGTTCAAACTATCTCTCTGTAACTGCACCATCCCGCCTTTTCCGGAGAAAACGGAGCGCCCTGAACGGCAGGGGCATTTCTGTTGTTCCGGGCATGCGCGGCCTTGGCCCTGCCCGCCCGCTCCCCTAACATCACACGGCATCCGCGGGAGAGCCAGAAGTGCTGAAATTCATCGTCGTGTCGGATCTTCACCTCGTGCCGGAAGGCAAGCTCAGCCACGGGATCGACACGTCGGTCCGGCTGCGGATGGCGATCGAGCATATCAACGCGCATCACCACGACGCAGAATTCTGCATCCTCGCGGGCGATCTGGCCGATCATGGCGATCCCGCCGCCTATGCCCGCCTGTCCGAGATGCTGCCCGCGCTCCGGCTTCGCCCTGTTCTGACGCTTGGAAACCATGACGATCGCGGCAGCTTCGCCGATGTGTTCGGCGCGGGGTACCTTGCCGAAACCGGCTGTGCGGATCATGTGATCGACGCCGGCGGCTACCGCGTGCTGGTTCTGGATACGCTTGTGGAAGGCACCCATGAGGGCGCGCTGTCGGATGCGCAATATGATTGGCTGGCCAACCGGCTGGATGCGGCGCGGGGTCGCCCGGTCATCGTCGTTGTGCATCACGCCATCGCCGATCTCGGCGTGCCGACCGATTTCATCAATCTGCGCGACAAGCCGCGCTTCGCCGCCGCGCTGAACGCGCATGGCGATGTGCGTCAGGTGATCTCGGGCCATGTGCACATGTCTACGGCCGGCAGCTATCGCGGGATTCCGTTCACCACCATCTCGGGCTGCCACTACAATATCTTCCCGCAGCTGCACGGGCCGCTCGATTCCATCCCCCGGCTGGAGGGGCCGGGGCAGATCGGCGTGGTTCTGGCCACCGAAGACGGCGTCGTCGTGCATCACGAGAACTTTCTGGATCGCCACCCCCGCCAACCCCCGGAGCTTTTCCGCTGGGACCGCGACGGAGACTGACCCGCGATCAGGTCTTGAACAACCGGTAGATCGCCGGAATCACCAGCACCGTCAGCGCGGTCGAAGACGCCAGACCGAACAGGAGAGATATCGCCAGCCCCTGAAAGATCGGGTCGGCCAGAATCACCGCCGCGCCGATCATCGCCGCGATCGCGGTCAGCAGGATCGGCTTGAACCGCGTCGCCCCCGCCTCGATCAGCGTGTCGACACTGACCTTCCGACCGGGATCGGCATGGCGGATGAAATCCACCAGCAGGATCGAGTTGCGCACGATGATCCCCGCCAGCGCGATGAAGCCGATCATCGAGGTGGCCGAAAACGGCGCGCTGAACAGCCAGTGCCCCAGCATGATGCCCAGAAAGGTCAGCGGCACCGGCGTCAGCACCACCAGCGGCAGGCGGAACGATCCGAACTGCGCCACCACCAGAATGTAGATCCCCAGAAGCGCCACGCCAAAGGCCGCGCCCATGTCGCGGAACGTCACCCATGTGACCTCCCATTCGCCATCCCACAGAAGGGTCGGGGCGGCCTCGCTCTGCGGCTGGCCGTGCAGGCTGATCCGGGGCTTGTCCAGCCCGGCCCAATCCATCGCGTCCAGCTTTTCCCGCACCGCCATCATGCCGTAAAGCGGCGCTTCGAAATCCCCGGCCAGCTCGGCGGTGACCATCTCTGTAAAGCGGCCGTTGTGGCGGAAGATCGGGAAGGACGCGTACTCCTGCGTCAGCGTCACCACATCGCCCAGTTCCACCACCCCGCGCCCGCCGGGCAAGGCATTGGCGGGCACCGGCGTGGAGAGGGCGCGCTCGTCCATCACCCGGTCGGCCCTGTCGCGGCTCATCACGATGGGAATGGGCTGCCGCCCTTCGCCGCGATGGGAATAGCCCACCGTCGTCTCGCCGTTCAGCAGTTGCAGGGTTTGCAGCGCGTCGGCTTCCTGCACACGGAAGAAATCCAGATCGCCGGGCGAAAGTTCGGCCCGCAGGCGGCGCGGCCGGATGCCGAAACTGTCATCGACATCCACCACGAAGGGCACCTCTTCGAACGCGGCGCGCACCCGGGTCGCCACGGCGCGGCGGGTGTCGGGATCTGGGCCGTAAACCTCGGCCAGCAGCGTCGAAATGACCGGCGGGCCGGGGGGCGGCTCCACCACTTTCGTCGTGGTGCCGGGCGGCGCATCCATCTGCGCCTCCAGCATCCGCCGCAATTCCAGTGCGATGTCGTGGCTGGCGCGATTCCGTTCGCTCTTGGGTTTCAGGTTCAGTTGCACCTCGCCCAGTTCCGGCGTCTGGCGCTGGAAATAATGGCGCACGAGGCCGTTGAAGTTGAACGGCGCGGCGGTGCCCGCATGGGTCTGCGCCGAGACCACCTCGGCCAGTTGCAGCGCCACCCGCGCGGCATCCTGCGCCACCGCGTCGGTCGCCTCGGTCGAGGCGCCTTCGGGCAGGTCGATGACGATGGACAGTTCGGATTTGTTGTCGAAGGGCAGCAGCTTCACGGTCACGTCCCGCGTGTAAAGCGCGCCGAGCGATCCGAAGGAAAGCACCACGACCATCAGCAAAAACAGCGCGCTGGTCGATTTGCGCCGCAGCAGCGGGCGGGCGATTGCCGCATAAAACACGCCCGGCCGCCCCCCGGCCTGCGCCCCTTCGCCGTGATGCAACGGTGCGCGGCCCGCGATTTTCAGCATCAGCCAGGGCGTGATGATCACCGCCACGAAAAAGGAAAAGATCATCGCCGCCGAGGCGTTGGCTGGAATCGGGCTCATGTAGGGGCCCATCATGCCCGACACGAACAGCATCGGCAGCAGCGCGACCACCACCGTCAGCGTGGCGACGATGGTGGGGTTGCCCACCTCCGCCACCGCCGCCACGGCACCGTCCAGCCGCGTCTTGTGCGGGTCCTTCGCCCAGTGCCGCGCGATGTTCTCGATCACCACGATGGCGTCGTCCACCAGAATGCCGATGGAAAAGATCAGCGCGAACAGCGAGACGCGGTTCAGCGTGTAGCCCATGATATAGGCGGCAAACAGCGTGAGCAGAATCGTGACCGGGATCACCACGGCCACCACCAGCGCCTCGCGCCAGCCGATGGCGAACAGCACCAGCGCAACGATGGAAACGGTCGCCAGCCCGAGGTGGAACAGCAGTTCGTTGGCCTTTTCATTGGCGGTCTCGCCATAGTCGCGCGTCAACTCGACAGTGACGCTGTCGGGGATGGTGCGCCCCTCCATGAGATGCACCTGATGCAGGATGTTCTCGGCCACCAGCACGGCATTCGCCCCCGCCCGCTTGGCCAGCGCCAGGGTAACGGCGGGCGTGCGGAACACGGTGCCATCGGCATCGCGCCGCAGGCTGGCCACATGGTGTTCGTCCAGATCGGAGACAAAGCCGACTTCGGCCAGATCGCGTACATAAACGGTGCGCCCGTCCCGTGCCGCAACCTCCAGATTGCCGATTTCCTCGGGCGCTTTCAGGGTTTTGCCCAGAACCAGCCCGATCTGTTCGCCCGCGTCGCGCACCAGCCCGGCGGGGGCCGCACTGTTGGCGCCCTCGATCTTGCCGGCAAGCTGTTGCAGCGTGACACCGTAAAGCGCCAGCTTTTCGGGATCGGGCGCGATCCGCAGCGCCTCTTCGGTTCCGCCGACCATATAGGTCAGCCCGACATCCTCGATCTTGGCCAGTTCCACCTCGACCTCGCGCGCGATGCGGGTCAGGCCGGCGGCGGTCACCCCGCCCTGCCCCGGCGCCGGCGCGAAGGTCAGCGCGACGATGGCAACGTCATTGATACCGCGCCCCACCACAAGCGGCTGCGGGACGCCCTTGGGGATACGGTCGAGGTTCGACAATATCTTGTCGCGCACCCGCAGGATGGCCGTATCCGACGGCAGGCCGACCGTGAAGCGGGCGGTCACCATCACCTGATCGTCGCGGGTCGAGGAATAGACATGTTCGACCTCGTCGATACCCTTGACGATGGTCTCCAGCGGCTCGGTGATCAGCTTGACCGCATCCTCGGCGTTCAGCCCGGCGGCCTGCACATGGATGCCCACCAGCGGCACGGAAATCTGCGGCTCTTCCTCGCGCGGCAGGGCCATCAGCGCGATCAGGCCAACGGCCAGCGACGCCAGCAAGAACAGCGGCGTCAGCGGCGAGGCGATGAAGCCACGTGTCAGCCGCCCGGCGATGCCCAGCGGCACGCCCTGATCCGCGCGCTCACTCATCGCCGTGCACCACCTTGTCGCCCGCGCGCAGGCCCGACAGGATTTCCAGCCAGACCGCGCCGTCACGCATCGTTTCCTGGCCCGGAACGACGGCGCGCTGCACCGCGCCCGTGCTGGTCTCAACCGTCACGAAATCCAGGCCCGCGCGATGCGTCACCGCGTCCTTGGGCACCAGCAGAGCCTGGCGCGTACCGACAGGCAGGCGAACCGGCACGCGGCGGCCGACAAAACGGTCGTCGAGCCCGGCAACCTCGACATCGGCCAGAACCCGGCCGCCCTCGATCTGCGGATATACCTTGGCCAGCCGCCCGGTCTGGCCATCGCCATCAGTGCCGATGGCAATCTCGTCGCCCACCACCAGGGTTGCCGCGTGGCGCTCCGGCAGGGCCAGCCGCAGGAACACGCCGCCGCCACCGATCCGGGCGACCTCCTCTCCCGGCGTGATCACCGACCCGCGGGCCACCGGCACCGACAGCACGACCCCCGCCACGGGTGACAGCACCGCGCCCTCGGCCACCTGCTGTTCGATCACAAGCCGCTCGGCCTCGGCGCCCTTGATCTGGCCGTCCAGCACATCCACCGCCGTCTGCAACTGCTCCAGCCGCTGAACGGTGATCACGCCGCGCTCGCGCAGCGATTCGCCGCGCAGCAGATCCGCCCGCGCGGTGACAAGCTGGGTGCGCAACGATCCGAGTTGCGCGTCGATCGCATCGCGCTGAAAGGTCAGCTTGTCGTCCACCACCACGGCCACACGCGCGCCTGCCGTGACCATGTCTCCCGCCGTCACGTCCAGATCCACCACGGTGCCCCCGATCCGGGCCCGCGCCGGGATCAGGTCGCGCGGCTCGACCTCGCCATAGACCGCTTTCCATTCGGTGATGGCCTGCGGCCGCAGTTCGAGGATCTCCGCCCGGGCAACCGCCCCCGCGAAAACGGCGGCCAGAAAAAAAATCACTTTCAACATTGCCGGGCTCCTGCAAACTTCGGCCATAATTCCGGGTGGACGATCATCCGTCCCTGCTCGAGAACAACATATTTCTGCCCGCGATACATCCCGCCGGGCAATATATATTCAATAGAGGGAATGCATATGGCCCGATTTTCCGACCATGCCCGACGTTGTTCGCCCTGCCAGTGCGAGGTGGGCCGGTGACGGTGGCAAAGCCGGGGGGCGGTGCGTTTGGCAATGCCTGAAGCCCCGGTCGATCAACTGACCCGCGCCGCGCTCGAGGCGCTGCTGAAAGGCCCTGACGGATGGCGCCATGTGGTGCGCGACCTCGCCCGCGAGGCGCCGGACGCGTCACCCCTGGCACTGATCTTCGCGCTTGTCGCCGCCGCCTCGACGATCGAGGAATTCTTTGCCCCCGGCAGCCCCTCACGTCCCGCCGCCGACCATGCGCTGCGGCTTGCCGCGATCCTGGGAACCGACCTTTACGCGATGGAGGCGCTCGGCCTGCCCCACGCCACCGCTGCCGAGCTTATGGCCTATTGGCAGGCGCATGATCCCTATTTCCTGACCCTCTGACCCTGCGGCCCGTCTTGCCATCCGCCCCGCCCCATGCGACCTTCCCAAGGCAACGGACGGGAGGCGAGGTACCGTGCAGACCGACCCCAAAACCCTTCAGGCCACCGCCACCGGCGCCGGGTCGCTGCCGCAGCTCAGCCATGCGCGCAACCCCGGAATGGCGCTGGACATGGATTGGGTGAAGGGCGTGCAGGCCAACACGTCGGCCATCGAACGCCGCACCGCCTCGCTGCCCGGCCGGCGGTCGGTGAAGAAAGACTATCAGGCGGCGTGGCTGCTGAAGGCCATTACCCTGATCGACCTCACGACGCTGGCAGGCGATGATACCGCGGGGCGCGTCCGCCGCCTGTGCGCCAAGGCGCGGCAACCGGTGCGTGCCGATCTGCTCGAGGCGCTCGGCATGGGGCCGATCCACACCGGCGCCGTCTGTGTCTATCACGCGATGATCGAGCCCGCTGTCGAGGCGCTGAGGGGCACGGGAATCCCCGTCGCCGCTGTTTCCACCGGCTTTCCCGCGGGCCTGTCGCCCTTTCCGCTGCGGGTGCAGGAGATCCGCGAAAGCGTTAAGGCCGGGGCGGCCGAAATCGACATCGTGATTTCCCGCCGCCACGTGCTCACCGGCGACTGGCAGGCCCTCTATGACGAGATGCGCCTCTTCCGCGAGGCCTGCGGCGACGCCCATGTAAAGGCGATCCTGGCCACCGGAGAGCTTGGCACCCTGCGCAACGTCGCCCGCGCCAGCCTGGTCTGCATGATGGCGGGGGCGGATTTCATCAAGACCTCCACCGGCAAGGAAAGCGTCAATGCCACCCTGCCGGTGTCGCTCGTGATGATCCGCGCCATCCGCGACTATCATCAGCGCACCGGCCACCGCGTCGGCTACAAACCCGCCGGGGGCATTTCCACGGCCAAGGACGCGCTGAACTACCTCGCGCTACTGAAGGATGAGCTGGGCACGCGCTGGCTCCAGCCCGATCTGTTCCGCTTCGGCGCCTCGTCGCTTCTGGGCGATATCGAGCGTCAGCTTGAACACCATGTCACCGGCCAGTATTCGGCCGGCTACCGCCACCCGATGGGATGACGCCATGACCGTTTCCGAGATTTTCAGCACCATGGACTATGGCCCCGCCCCCGAAAGCGCGGCCGAGGCGCTGGCCTGGCTGGTGGATGGCGGCGACCGGTTCGGCCATTTCATCGGCGGCGGCTTCACCGCCCCCGGCGACGGGTTCGAAAGCCGCAACCCCGCCACCGGCGAGGTTCTGGCCACGCTGTCACAGGCCAGCACCGAAGACGTTGACGCCGCCGTAGCCGCCGCCCGCAAGGCGCAGGGCAAATGGGCCCGCCTGTCCAGCCACGAGCGGGCCAAGTATCTTTACGCGCTGGCACGGCTGATCCAGAAACACGCACGCCTTTTCGCGGTGCTGGAAACGCTCGACAACGGCAAGCCGATCCGCGAAAGCCGCGATATCGACATCCCGCTGGTGCACCGGCACTTCTATTACCACGCGGGTCTCGCCCAGCTGATGGAAACCGAACTGCCGGGGCATGAACCGCTGGGCGTCTGCGGCCAGATCATCCCGTGGAACTTCCCGCTGCTGATGCTGGCGTGGAAGGTGGCCCCGGCGCTGGCGGCGGGCAATACGGTGGTGCTGAAACCGGCCGAATACACCTCGCTCACCGCGCTGCTCTTCGCCGATATCTGCCGCGAAGCCGGCCTGCCCAAGGGCGTGGTGAACATCGTCACCGGCGATGGCGCGGTGGGCGAAATGATCGTGAACCACCCCGGCATCGACAAGATCGCCTTCACCGGCTCGACCGAGGTCGGCCGCAAGATCCGCGAAGCCACCGCAGGCAGCGGCAAGGCGCTGACGCTGGAGCTGGGCGGCAAATCCCCCTACATCGTGTTCGAGGATTCCGACATCGACAGCGCCGTCGAAGGGCTGGTCGATGCGATCTGGTTCAACCAGGGCCAGGTCTGCTGCGCCGGCTCGCGTCTTCTGGTGCAGGAAGGTATCGCCGAACGATTCTACGACAAGCTTCGCGCCCGGATGGACGGCCTGCGCCTGGGCGACCCGCTGGACAAATGCATCGACGTGGGCGCCGTCGTCGACCCGGTCCAGCTTGAGCGGATCACCGCGATGGTCGCCGAGGCCGGGCCAGAGGGTACGGTCTATCACGCCCGCTGCCCCCTGCCCGATCAGGGCTGTTTCTACCCGCCCACGCTGATCACCGGCCTGTCGCCGGCCGCCCGCCTGATGCAGGAGGAAATCTTCGGCCCCGTTCTGGTCGGCTGCACCTTCCGCACACCGGACGAGGCGGTGCAGCTTGCCAACAACACCCGCTACGGCCTGGCCGCCAGCGTCTGGACCGAGAACATCAACCTCGCGCTGGACATCGCGCCGAAACTGGTGGCCGGCGTCGTCTGGATCAACGCCACCAACCTGTTCGACGCCGCCGCCGGCTTTGGCGGCATGCGCGAAAGCGGTTTCGGCCGCGAAGGCGGCTGGGAAGGCATCCACGCCTATCTCAAACCCGCCCGCGCCAGCAAGCCGCTGAAACCCGTCCTGCCCGAAGCCAAAGCCGAAGAGCCCGAAATCGCCGACCCGCTCGACCGGACCGCCAAACTCTATATCGGCGGCAAGCAGGCCCGGCCCGATGGCGGCTACTCGCGCCCGGTCTTCGGCCCGCGGGGCCGCCTGCTCGGGCATATGGGCCTCGGCAGCCGCAAGGACATCCGCAACGCGGTGGAAACCGCCCGCAAAGCCTCCGGGTGGGGCAAGACCACCGGCCACCTGCGCGCGCAGATCCTCTATTTCATCGCCGAAAACCTGTCGGCCCGGCGCGGCGAATTCGCCGACCGCCTGCGCAGCCTGACCGGCCAGCACGGCAAGACGGCGCAGGCCGAAGTCGACGCCGCCATCGCGCGGCTTTTCACCTATGCCGCCTGGGCCGACAAATACGACGGCGCCGTCCACTCCGTACCGATCCGCGGCGTGGCTCTGGCGATGCACGAACCCGTCGGGGTCATCGGCGCGCTCTGTGCCGACGACGCGCCGCTGTTGGGCCTCGTCTCGGTCATGGCCCCCGCCATCGCCATGGGCAACACCTGCGTCCTGATCCCGTCGGAACCCTATCCGCTGGCCGCCACCGACTTCTATCAGGTGCTCGACACATCCGACCTGCCGGGCGGCGTGGTGAACATCGTCACAGGCAGCCATGCGGAACTGGCCCCGCCGCTCGCGGGCCATCTGGATGTGGATGCGATCTGGTCGTTCTCCTCATCCGACCTGTCGGCGGTCATCGAGAAGGCCGCCGCAGGCAACCTCAAGCGCAGCTGGGTCAACAACGCCCGCTCCCGCGACTGGGTGACCGACGAAGGCGAAGGCCGCGAATTCCTGCGCGCCGCGACCGAAGTGCAGAATATCTGGATCCCCTACGGCGAATAGAAAACACCCTGCCCCGCTCTGGCCGGACAGGGTGCCTTCACCTTTCACGGCCATCGGCGTCCCCGCCTGTACCGCAGGTCCGACACCACCTGATATTGGTTTCATCTTTCTTAAAATATCCCCGCCGGAGGCAAGAAATCTCACGGCGCACCGGAAAAACATTATTGCCTCCGGCGGGGATATTTAGGGAAAGATGAAGGGGCCGGCGTTTACTTGTGCGGCGGTTTTCTTGCTCCGGACAGGCGGTCGCGCATGCGCCCCCACCAGCCTTTGGCACGGTCGCGCGCGGCATCGGCGCGGTCATCCACCGCATCCCAGGTTTCCTCGACATCTTCCAGAAGCGGGTCAATGGTGCGCTCGCGGAATTGCGCCCAGAGACGCCACAGGAAAACAAGCGCCAGCGCCAGCAGTATCAGAACGAACAGGCTGGTCCAGGGGATCAGCCGCACATCCGGCCCCGCGACCTGTTTCACGCCCACAGCGTTCGGGTAGATGGTCAGGAATTCGCTGCGCCACCCATAGTGTTTCAGCGCCACCCATTTCGGATTGTCGGAGGTGGACACCATGTCGCGCGCTTCGGCCTGAAGGTTGGAACTGTCGAGCTTGAAATAGGGTGGCCAGCCCCAGCCGGTATCTTCATTGCGATAGACGATGGGCTTGCCATTGGGGCGGATCGCCTCGATGAAACGCACATCGCGGTTCGCGCTCGTGGTGTCGGTTCCCACGTCGGGCGATGCCCAGAAGATCGAGTTCTCGCCGAAATCGATCCGCCGGACATCGGTATTCACGATCCGCACGATATCGCGCTGCGGCAGCGTGTAGTGCAGGAAGCCGAAAACAAAGAGCCCCAGCAGGGTCAGGACAGTCCATTTGACGTAGCGCATCGGTTCCTCACATGAAATTCGTCGCAACAACAATTGCGATCACGGCAATCACCGGCACCACGAAGACCCCCAGGATCAGCTTGCGGCGAAGGGATTCTTCGTAGTCGCGCATTCCTTTTTCGATAAAGGCCTCTCGCCGTGATTCCTCAAGGTCTCCTTCGGCAATCTTTTCCGCGGCGCGCTCTTCCAGCCTCTCCCGTCGCACCGAGCGCGAATAGAGCGAGACCACCACATAGACCACAGTCAGCCCGACAAACCCGGCAACGGCAAGGCGTATCAACCCAAGCATGCGCCATCCTTCCATCAACTCAGTGAACTGTGCCGTCCGGCGGCCCGTCTTGTCCACCGCCTATTCCGCCGCACGCCGCGGCCTTGCCGCTCCGTCGCCCGCCCGCTAGGGTTTCGCCATGGGCGACGCAATCGAATACAGGCTGCAAACGGCGGTGGACGCACGGCGCGATGATCTGGTGGCGCTTTGCCGGGATCTGATCCGCATCCCCACCCTCAACCCGCCGGGACTGAACTACCGCGAGATCTGCGGCTATCTCGCCGAGCGGCTTGCGCGGTCGGGGTTCGGCGTGGAACTGGTCCGCGCCGAAGGCACCCCCGCCGACAGCTCCAAACACCCCCGCTGGAACATCATCGCCCGCCACGAAGGCGCGCGGCCCGGCGAATGCGTGCATTTCAACTCACACCACGACGTGGTCGAGATCGGCCATGGCTGGAGCGTTGATCCCTTTGAAGGCGTCATGAAGGACGGGCGGATCTATGGCCGGGGCGCCTGCGACATGAAAGGGGGTCTGGCGGCCTCCGTCATCGCGGCCGAGGCCTTCATCGCAACCTGCCCCAACTATACCGGCGCCGTGGAAATCTCCGCCACGGCGGACGAGGAATCGGGCGGCTACGGCGGCGTGGCCCATCTGGCCGAAAAAGGCTACTTCGATCCGTCGCGGGTGCAGCATGTCATCATCCCCGAGCCGCTGAACAAAGACCGTATCTGCCTGGGCCACCGCGGCGTATGGTGGGCCGAGATCGAAACCAAGGGGCGCATCGCCCACGGCTCGATGCCCTTCCTTGGCGACAGCGCCATCCGCCACATGGGCGCGGTGCTGGAGGAAATCGAGCAGACTCTCTATCCGCTGCTGGCCACCAAACACACGGCCATGCCAGTCGTCCCCGAAGGCGCCCGGCAATCAACGCTGAACATCAACTCCATCCACGGTGGCGAGCCCGAGCAGGAGCCCGGCTATACCGGCCTGCCCGCGCCCTGCGTCGCCGACCGTTGCCGCATCATCCTCGACCGCCGGTTCCTGATCGAAGAGGATGTCACCGAGGTGAAGCGTGAGGTCACTGCGCTGCTCGAGCGGGTAAAGGCACAGCGCCCGAGCTTCCAGTACGAAATCCGCGACCTCTTCGAAGTGCAGCCGACAATGACGGAACGCGACGCGCCGGTGGTGAAGACCGTGGCCGAGGCCATCGAGAAAGTGCTGGCGAAACAGCCCGCCTATGTCGTCTCGCCCGGCACCTATGACCAGAAACATATCGACAGGATCGGGCGGCTGAAGAACTGCATCGCCTATGGCCCCGGCATTCTGGATCTGGCGCATCAGCCCGATGAATGGGTCGGCATCGATGACATGCTGGACAGCGCCAAGGTCATGGCGCTCACCCTCGCCGAATTGCTGACCGGCTGATCCTTCATCTTTCCCGAAATATCCCCGCCGGAGGCATGAAACTCTTTCCCGCGCGCGCTCAGCCCGCCGGCGCCGCCGGGATATTGTCGATCAGCCGCACCCCGTCAAGCCACGCCGCTGCCAGCAGGCGCGCGGGGGCGGTCAGCGCTGGCAGGGGCGCGAGCCCGTCTTCGGCACGCAGTTCGAGGTATTCCACCTCGGCGAACCCCGCCTTGAGGATCTCGGCCTTCGCCCGATCCAGCTCAGAGGCAACCGGCGCGCCCGCCGCGATCCGGCCTGCCGCCGCCGACATCGCCGCGAACAGCGCCGGCGCGATGCCGCGCGCCCGGGCCGACAGCCGGAGGTTGCGCGATGACAGCGCCAGCCCGTCCGCCTCGCGCACGGTCGGGCAGCCGGTGACCTGCACCGGAACATCCAGATCGCGCGCCAGCCGCGTCACCACCTGAAGCTGCTGAAAATCCTTCTCGCCGAAAAATGCCAGATCGGCGCCGGTTTGCAGGAACAGCTTGGTTACAACCGTCGCCACCCCGTCGAAATGCCCGGGCCGGTTGGCGCCGCACAGCCCCTCGCTGACACCCGAAACGCTGATATTGGTCGAAAACCCGTCAGGATAGACCTGATCCAGATCCGGCACGTAAAGCGCATCCACCGAAAACGGCGCCAGCTTGCGGGCGTCTTCCTGCTCTGTCCTGGGATAGCTTTCCAGATCCTGCGCATTGTTGAACTGCCGGGGATTGACGAAGATCGTCACGATCACCCGGTCTGCCGCGGCCCGGGCCGCCTTCACAAGGCTCAGATGCCCCTCATGCAGTGCGCCCATGGTGGGCACCACCGCCACCCGTTCGCCCGCGCGGCGCCATTCGGCCGTCACGCCGCGCAGATCGGCCCGCTGGCGCAGGATCGGTGTGGTCATTCCTTTGCCTCCGGCAGGGCGTCGCCGAACAGGTGCTCGGGCGCGGGGAAACTGCGGGCGCGCACTTCTTCGGCATAGGCCGCGATGGCCTTGTCGGCATCCGCGCCCAGCATGGCATAGCGCTTGGCGAACTTGGGTTTGAACGCGGTAAACAGGCCGAGCATGTCATCCACCACCAGAATCTGACCGTCGCACCCGGCCGACGCGCCGATGCCGATGGTCGGAATCGCAAGCCGCGCGGTGATCTCGTCGGCAAGCCGCTCGGGCACCTTCTCCAGCACCACCGAGAACGCGCCGGCATCGGCCACGGCATCGGCATCGGCCAGCACCCGCGCCGCATCCTCGCCCCGGCCCTGCACGCGGTAGCCGCCCAGCGTATTGATCGCCTGCGGCGTCAGCCCGATATGCGCCATCACCGGGATGCTGCGGCGGGTCAGATGGCGGATCGTCGGCGCCATCTCGACCCCGCCCTCCAGCTTGACCGCGGCGCAGCCCGTTTCCGCCACCAGCGCAGCTGCATTGCGAAATGCCTGCCCGGGGCTTTCCTCGTAAGATCCGAAGGGCATGTCGACCACCATCATGGCGCGCGACAGCCCGCGCGCGACGGCCTGCCCGTGCAACACCATCATCTCCATTGTCACACCAAGGGTCGAAGGCAGCCCGTGCAGCACCATGCCCACGCTGTCCCCCACCAGAACGATGTCGCAATGCGGATCGGTCAGCTGCGCCACCGGCGTGGTATAGGCGGTCAGGCAGACCAGCGGCGCCCCGCCCTTCCGTGCCACGATATCCGCCGGCGTCGGCACCTTCAGTTTCGTCGTCGCGCTCAACGGCTCTCCTCCCACGGCTGCCGAAATGTGGGGCGCGTTATACCGCCGCGGCGCGGAAAAGCCAGCCCGCTGTTGCCCTCCACGCCGATATTGCACATGCAAGATGCTTGCTTTGCAGGCCCGCCCGGCGTTTCATGTCGGCAAAGCCGCGCCCAGCGCGGACCGAAAAGGGAGACATGAAATGCGCATCATCCGGATGACGGCGGCGGCACTGGCCCTGGGCGCGGGCCCCGCCCTTGCCGCACAGGATACGATCACGCTGGGTATGCAGCTGGAGCCGCCCAACCTCGACCCGACAGGCGGCGCCGCCGCCGCGATCGACGAAGTAACCTATGCCAACATCTTCGAAGGCCTCACCCGCTTCGCCGCCGATGGCGCGATCATCCCCGGCCTCGCGCGCAGCTGGGACATCAGCGAAGACGGCCTGACCTATACCTTCCACCTGGCGCCCGGCGTGACATTCCACGATGGCACCGCGATGGATGCCGGGGATGTGAAATTCTCGCTCGATCGCGCCCGGGCGGAGGATTCGACCAATGCGCAGAAGGCGCTCTTTGCCGGGATCGCCGATGTCGCGGTCATCGATCCGCTGACGGTTCGCATCACCCTGTCCGCCCCCGATGGCGGCTTTGCGTTCAAGATGGCCTGGGGCGATGCGGTGATCGTGGCCCCCGAAAGCGCCGAAACCAACGCCGCCGCGCCCGTCGGCACCGGGCCGTTCAAGCTCGCCCGCTGGGTCCAGGGCGACCGGATAGAACTAGAGCGTCACCCCGATTACTGGGGCGCCGCCCCCGCCCTATCGAAAGCCACGTTCCGGTTCATCTCCGATCCCAACGCCGCCTTCGCCGCGATGATGGCGGGCGATGTGGATGCCTTCCCGGTGTTCCCGGCGCCCGAAACGCTGGAGCAGTTCAAGGCCGATCCGCGCTTCACCGTCATCGTCGGCTCGACCGAGGGCGAGACGGTGCTGGCGATGAACAACAAGCAAAAGCCGCTGGATGACGTGCGCGTGCGTGCCGCCGTCGCCCATGCCATCAACCGGCAGGATATCATCGACGGCGCGATGTTCGGCTATGGCACCCCCATCGGCACCCATTTCGCGCCGCATAACCCCGACTATATCGACCTGACCGGCATCTCGGCCTATGACCCCGAGAAATCGAAGGCCCTGCTGAAAGCGGCCGGCGTGTCGGATCTGACCCTGCGCATGGCCCTGCCGCCGCCCACCTATGCCCGGCGCGGCGGCGAGATCATCGCGGCCCAGCTGCGCGAGATCGGGATCACGACCGAGATCACCAACATGGAATGGGCGCAATGGCTGGAGCAGGCGTTCCGGGGCAAGGATTTCGATCTGACCATCGTCAGCCATACCGAACCGATGGATATCGGCATCTACGCCCGGCCGGATTACTATTTCCAGTATGACGACCTGGGCTTTCAGGCGCTGCTGGCGCTGCTGGATAACACCTCGGCGCCAGAGGCACGTTCGGGCCTTCTGAAAGCCGCGCAGGGAAAAATCGCGATGGATTATGTCAACGGTTATCTTTTTCAGCTTGCCAAGACCGGGGTCGCCAATGCCAAGATAAAGGGCCTATGGGAGAACGCGCCCACACAGGCGAATGACCTGACGGGTGTTACCTGGGAGGAGTGACACCCTACGCGGGCATTCGGGGAAGGGCGCCGATATTACGGCGCCCTTTTTCCGTTCCCGCCCGAGGCGCAATCGCTCTGGCGCGCGGGGCGGTCCCTCTCTAACCTCCGGCACATGCTTCGCTTCGCCGCCACACGCCTTGTTTCCCTCGGCCTCAGCCTGATCGCCGCGAGCCTCGTGATCTTCGCGGTGATCGAGGTTGTTCCCGGCGATCCGGCGGCCTTCATGCTCGGGCTCAACGCCGAGCCCGAGGCGGTGGCCGCCCTGCGCGACGAGCTGGGCCTGAACGGCTCGCGCGCCGCGCGCTATCTGTCATGGGTCGGCGGCATGGTGACGGGCGATTTCGGGCAATCCTACACCTACCGGGTGCCGGTGTCGCAACTGGTGCTGCAACGGCTCTGGGTTTCGCTGCCGCTCGCGCTCTACGCGCTCGGTCTGTCGACGCTCATCGCCTTCCCCATCGGGCTGATCGCGGCGTCGCGGCGGGGCAGGCCCGCCGATTACGGCATCATGGCGGCCACCCAGCTGGGCGTGGCGGTGCCGAATTTCTGGTTTGCCATGCTGCTGGTGCTGGTCTTTGCGGTGAACCTGCGCTGGTTCTCGGCCGGCGGCTTTCCCGGCTGGGAGGCGGGCGCCTTTGCGGCGCTCAAGGCGCTGACCCTGCCGGCCGTGTCGCTTGCCCTGCCGCAGGCCTCGATCCTGGCGCGGGTCATGCGCTCGGCGCTGATCGAAACGCTGGGGCAGGATTACATCCGCACCGCGCGGGCCAAGGGCCTGTCGCGCCGTCAGGCGATCACCCGCCATGCGCTGCGCAACGCACTGATCCCGGTGCTGACGATCATCGGGCTGCAATTCTCGTTCCTGCTGGCCGGGGCGATCATCATCGAAAACGTGTTCTTCCTGCCCGGTCTGGGGCGGCTGATCTTTCAGGGCATCACCCAGCGCGATCTCGTGGTGGTGGAAAGTGTGGTGATGCTGCTGGTCTTCGCGGTGATCCTTGTGACGTTCCTTGTCGATCTGGCCTATGCCGCGGCCGATCCGCGCCTGAGGCACCGGCGATGAGATGGCCGGTGCAACTGATAATCGGCGCCATCCTGTCGGGGCTGTTCGTGCTGGCGGCAGCGGCCTCGTTCCTGTGGGTGCCGCATGAGGTGAGCACGCTGAGCATCGCCGACAGGCTGAAGCCGCCCTCGGCCCGCTACCTGCTGGGCACGGATCACTTCGGCCGCGACATCCTGTCGATGCTGATGGTCGGCGCGCGCACCTCGATCGCGGTGGCGCTGGTGGCGGTGGGCATCGGCGTGGCGGCGGGGGTGCCGCTGGGCCTTGCCGCCGCCGCGCGCCGGGGCAGCCTGCTGGACGAGATCATCATGCGCGGCAATGACCTGATCTTCGCCTTCCCTTCGCTTGTCATCGCCATCCTGATCACCGCCGTCTTCGGGCCTTCGGCGCTGAACGCGATTCTGGCGATCGGCATATTCAACATCCCGGTCTTCGCCCGCGTCACCCGCGGCGGCGCGCTGTCGATCTGGACGCTCGACTATATCCTCGCCGCGCGCGTTGCGGGCAAGAACGCGCTGCGCATCAGTGCCGAGCATATCCTGCCCAACATCCTGAACCTGCTGATCGTGCAGGGCACCATCCAGTTTTCGCTCGGCATTCTGGCCGAGGCGGGCCTGTCATACGTCGGGCTTGGCGCGCAGCCGCCGACGCCGAGCTGGGGCCGGATGCTGGCCGATGCGCAGACGATGATCTACACCGCGCCGCGCCTTGCGATCCTGCCGGGGCTGGCGATCGTCGGCATGGTTCTGGGGCTGAACCTGATGGGCGACGGGCTGCGCGACGCGCTGGACCCCCGCCTGCGGAGGGCGCGCGAATGATCGCGGTCGAAGGGCTTTCGCTGGCGATCCACGGCCAGCCGATCCTGCGCGATGTCACGTTCCGCGTGGCGCCGGGCAAGGTGTTCGGGCTGGTCGGCGAAAGCGGCTCTGGCAAATCGCTGACGGCGCTGGCGCTGCTGCAACTGGCGCCCGAGGGCAGCACGCTGAGCGGGCGGGCGATGATGGGCGATACCGATCTGCTGTCGCTGCCCGAACGCGGGATGTGCGCCATTCGCGGCAACCGCATCGGCATGATCTTTCAGGAGCCGATGACCGCGCTGAACCCGGTTCAGACAATCGGCGAACAAGTGGCCGAAACGCTGGTGATCCATGGCCGGGCCAACCGCCACGAGGCGCTGGCGATGGCGCGCGAACGGCTGGACAGGGTCGGCCTGCCCGCCGCGAAATTCCCGCTGTCGCGCTATCCGCACGCGCTTTCGGGCGGGCAGCGGCAGCGGGTCTGCATCGCCATGGCCATCGCCCTGCGCCCCGAACTGCTGATCGCCGACGAGCCCACCACGGCGCTGGACGTGACCACACAGGCGCAGATTCTGGATCTGCTGAAGGAACTGGTGGAGCAGGAGCAGATGGGCCTTCTGCTGATCACCCACGATCTGGCGGTGGTGGCGGGCATGGCCGATGATCTGGCGGTGATGCAGCAGGGCAGGATCGTCGAACAGGGCCCGACCGAAGAACTGTTTCGCCACATGCGCCACCCCTACACCCGGCAGCTGTTCGAGGCCTCCGGCCACCGCCCCCCGCAGACTGCCGTGCCGCAGGAGGGCCCGCTTTTGCGTGTTCACGGCGTGATTCGGGAATATCCCCGGCCCCGCGCGGCGCTTTTGCGGCGGCCGCCGCCCTTTCGCGCGGTCAACGAGGTCAGCTTCGACATCCGGCGTGGCGAAAGCCTGGGGCTGGTTGGCGAATCCGGGTGCGGCAAATCCACCCTGACCCGTGCCATTCTGGGGCTGGAGCCGCTGCAGGGCGGCGAGATCCGGCTGGATGGCGAAGCGGTGCACGCGGGCGAGCCGATGCCGGCGCATATGCGGCGCAAGATGCAGGTGGTGTTTCAGGACCCCTATGGCAGCTTCAATCCGCGCCACCGGGTGCGGCGGCTGATCGCCGAGCCGTTCCACCTTGCCGGGCGCCCCGACGATGCCGGGGCGCGGATCGACGCGGCGCTTGAGGCGGTCGGGCTGCGGCCTTCGGATGCGGACAGGTTCATCCATGAGTTTTCCGGCGGCCAGCGCCAGCGCATCGCCATCGCCCGCGCCCTGATCACCCGGCCGGAGCTGATCATTCTGGACGAGGCCGTCTCGGCACTGGATGTGCGGGTGCGGGCGCAGATCCTGGATCTGCTGGCAGCGCTTCGGGCGGAGTTCGGGCTGACCTATCTGTTCATCAGCCATGATCTGAGTGTCGTACGCAGCATCACCGACCGGGTGATGGTCATGAAGGCCGGCGAGATCGTCGAGCAGGGGCCGACCGAGGCGGTGTTCGGCGCGCCCCGGCATGCCTATACGCAGATGCTGATTGCCGCGGCGCCGGTGATTCCGGCAGGGTGGCGGGGCGACGGCGAGGCGCGGCCCGGGGGCTGATCCCCGGCGGGCCGTTTGCGGTGGGCGCCGGGGGCTTCGCGCCCCCGGACCCCGCGGGATATTTGGACGAAAAAGAAGGAGCATGCGCGAGATGCAACAGGGGCCACGCAACCTGATCACCGATGTGCCCGGGCTGCGCGTCGGCAATGCCGAAGACCTGGAGATCAAGACCGGTGTCACCGTTCTGATCGGCGACAGGCCGTTCACGGCGGCGGTGCATATCATGGGCGGCGCGCCCGGCACACGCGAGACCGATCTGTTGCAGCCCGACCGGCTGGTGCAGGAGGTCGATGCGCTGGTGCTTTCGGGGGGCTCTGCCTTCGGGCTGGACGCGGGATCGGGGGTGGCCGATGCGCTGCGCGAGCAGGGGCGCGGATTTTTGGTGGGCGATCAGCCGGTGCCGATCGTGCCCGGCGCGATCCTGTTCGATCTGATGAACGGCGGCGCGAAGGACTGGGTGGAGAACCCCTACAGGGCGCTGGGGCGCGCGGCGCTGGATCAGGCCAGCGAGACATTCGCGCTTGGCACCAAGGGGGCGGGCACCGGTGCGACCACCGCCAATCTGAAGGGCGGCCTTGGTTCGGCCTCCGTGGTGCTGGCCTGTGGTGTGACTGTCGGCGCGCTGGTTGCGGTCAACCCGGTGGGGGCGGTCACGATGGGCGACGGGCCGGAATTCTGGGCAGCGCCGTTCGAGATGGGGGCGGAGTTCGGCGGCCGGGGATATGGCCGCCACGACCCTGGCCGGACACCACGGTACAAGGGGGATCAGGGCGGGAACACGACGATCGCCATCGTGGCGACCGATGCGGCCCTGACCCAAGCCCAGGCCGCGCGGGTGGCGATTGCCGCGCATGACGGGATGGCCCGGGCCATCCTGCCCAGCCACACACAGTTCGACGGCGATCTGGTGTTCGCCGCCGCCACCGGGGCCATGCCCCTGCCCGATCCGGCGCGCGATGCGCTGCAGCTTGGCCATGCAGCCGCCACCTGCCTTGCCCGGGCCATCGCGCGCGGCGTCTATCATGCGACCCCGGCGCCGGGCGACAGCCTGCCGACCTGGCAGGACAGGTTCGGGTGATGCGGCGGCTGGACAAGGCCCGCGGCGCGTGATTTGCCATGGGTAACCCAAGGGGAGGATGACCGATGCCCGCAACCGAACTTCGCAGCCTTTTGCGCGATCCCGGCCTTCTGGAGACGAGGGCCTATCTGGCCGGGGAATGGGCCGATGCCGACAATGGCGCCACGTTCGAGGTGACCAACCCGGCGCGCGGCGATGTGATCTGCACCGTGCCCGATCTGGGCCGGGCCGAGACCGCCCGCGCGATCGGCGCCGCGCAGGTGGCGCAAAAGGACTGGGCCGCCCGCACCGCCAGGGAGCGCGCCACAATCCTGCGGCGCTGGTATGATCTGATGATGGCGCATCAGGATGATCTGGCCACGATCCTGACCGCCGAGATGGGCAAGCCGCTGGCCGAGGCGAAGGGCGAGATCGCCTATGGCGCTGCGTTCATCGAATGGTTCGCCGAAGAGGGCAAGCGCATCTATGGCGAGACCATCCCCGGCCATCAGCCCGACAAGCGGCTGATGGTGATCCGTCAGCCGGTGGGCGTGGTCGGCGCGATCACGCCATGGAACTTTCCCAACGCGATGATCACCCGCAAGGCGGGCCCGGCGCTGGCCGCCGGCTGTGCCTTCATCTCCAAGCCCGCCGCCGAAACGCCACTGTCGGCGCTGGCGCTGGCGGTGCTGGCCGACCGGGCCGGGCTGCCGAAGGGGCTGTTTTCGGTCATTCCGGGAACGGATGCCGCCGGGATCGGGCAGGAGTTCTGCGAGAACCCGCTGGTGCGCAAGATCACCTTCACCGGTTCCACCAATGTCGGGCGCATCCTGTTGCGGCAGGCGGCGGATCAGGTCAAGAAATGTTCGATGGAGCTGGGCGGCAACGCGCCCTTCATCGTGTTCGACGACGCCGATCTGGACGAGGCCGTGATCGGTGCCATCGCCTGCAAGTTCCGCAACAACGGCCAGACCTGCGTCTGCGCCAACCGCATCTATGTGCAGGCTGGCGTCTACGATGCCTTCGCCGCGAAACTGGCAGAGGCGGTGGCCGCGCTGAAGGTGGGCGACGGGTTGCAGGAGGGCACTGATCTGGGCCCGCTGATCACTGACAAGGCGGTGCAGAAGGTCGAGGAACATCTGGCCGACGCCACCGCCAGGGGCGCGACGATCCTGCGGGGCGGCCGGCGGCATGGCAACGGCGGCACCTTCTTCGAACCCACCGTGGTGACGGGCGCCACGCAGGCAATGCAATTCGCCACCGAAGAAACCTTCGGCCCGCTGGCCCCCCTGTTCAAGTTCGATACTGTCGAGGATGTGATCGCGATGGCGAATGACACGATCTTCGGTCTCGCATCTTACTTCTATGCGCGGGATCTGAGCCGGGTCTACAAGGTGGCCGAGGCGCTGGAGTACGGAATCGTCGGTGTGAATACCGGCATCATCTCGACCGAGGTGGCGCCATTCGGCGGCGTGAAACAGTCCGGTCTGGGCCGCGAAGGCTCGCGCCACGGGATCGAGGACTACCTGGAGATGAAATACATCTGCATGTCGGTCTGAGACGTCTCTATTTTACAGAACTGACATTCAAACGTTACCGGGCGGTCATGGAAAATCGCCAATCCGATCAGGCAAAATACTGCATTTGGGGGACATATTCCATGACCGCACGCCTTCTGGGCCTCACCTCGGTACTGGCGCTTAGTGCTGGCGCCGCCACCGCCGAAATGAATTTCAACCGCATCGCCTCTTTTCCGACCATCGCCAACATGGCGGCGGGCGAGGACACGGGCCGCGAAACCTCGGCCGAGATCATCGCCGCCACCGATGACGGCATGATGCTGGCCTATACCGACAGCCCGCTGGGCGTGCTGGGCCTGGTCGATATCACCGATCCCAAGGCACCAAAGCCGCTGGGCAATATCGACACGGGCGGCGAGCCGACCTCTGTGGCGATCATCGGCAAGGTGGCCTTTGTCGGCGTGAACACCTCGGAAAGCTATGTGGCCCCGTCGGGCATTCTGAAAGCCATCGACCTGACCACCAAGGCCGAACTGGGCGCCTGCGATCTGGGCGGCCAGCCGGATTCGGTGGCCAAGGCCAAGGACGGCAGCTTTATCACCGTGGCGATCGAGAACGAGCGCGATGAGGACCTCAACGATGGCGTCATCCCGCAGATGCCCGCCGGGGCGCTGGTGATGGTCGGCGTCAAGGATGGCGCGCTGGATTGCGGCACCCTGAAGACTGTCGACATGACCGGTCTGGCAGAGATTGCCCCTTCGGACCCCGAGCCCGAATTCGTCGACGTCAACAGCCTGGGCGAAACCGTCGTCACGATGCAGGAGAACAACCACCTGGCGGTGGTGGCGAAAGACGGCACCGTCATCGCGCATTTCCCGGCCGGCACGGTTGATCTGGAAGGCGTCGACGCCACCGACGAGCGCGGCGCGCTGCTCTTCACCGAAAGCCAGCCGGGCCGCAAACGCGAACCCGATGCGGTGAAATGGATCGACGACACCCATTTCGCCATCGCCAATGAAGGTGACTACGAAGGCGGCTCGCGCGGCTGGACGATCTTCGCCAAGGACGGCACCGTGGTTTACGAATCCGGCACCTCTTTCGAGCAGGCGGTGATCCAGATCGGCCACTACCCCGACAAGCGGTCGGACGCCAAAGGCATCGAGCCCGAGTCGATCGAGGTGGGCACATTCGGCGGCACGCCGCTGGTCTTTGTGGGCGCCGAGCGCGCCTCGGTCGTCGGCGTCTATGACGTGACCGATCCCGCCGCCCCGGTGCTGAAGCAGATCCTGCCCTCGGGCATCGCGCCCGAAGGCTATGTGGCGATCCCGTCGCGCAACCTGATGGTGTCCGCCAACGAGGCCGACCTGATCGAGGATGGCGGCGTGCGCAGCCATGTCATGCTTTACGAATATCAGGATGCACCGGCGGCCTATCCGCAGCTGACATCGGCCGGCGCCGACAGGCTGATCGGCTGGGGCGCGATTTCCGGCATGGTCGCCGATGGCGAAAGCACCGTCTGGGCGGTGAACGACAGCTTCTATGGCTATCAGCCCACGATATTCAAGATCGACGTCGGCGCCACTCCGGCCCGCATCACCGACGCCATCTATGTCACCCGCGCCGGCATGCCCGCGCAGAAGCTGGACATGGAAGGCATCACACTGGACGGCAACGGCGGCTTCTGGGTCGCCTCCGAAGGGCGGACCGACCGGGTTGTGCCGCACGCGCTTTACAACGTGAACGCCAAGGGCGAAATCAAGAAAGAGATCGGCCTGCCGGCCGAATTGATGGCGGTCGAGAAACGCTTCGGCTTTGAGGGCGTCACCATGGTTGGCGACACACTCTGGATGGCGGTTCAGCGCGAGTGGAACGATGATCCGGCGAACCACGTGAAACTGGTCGCCTATAACACCGGCACCCAGGAATGGGGCGCGGTTCTTTACCCCAAGGCCGAGCCCGCCAAAGGCTGGACGGGCCTTTCGGAAATCGTGGCGCATGGCGACTGGTTCTATGTCATCGAGCGTGACAACCAGATCGGCGCGGCCGCGGTGACCAAGAAGATCTACCGCATCCCCGCCGCCGAGATGGTACCGGCGCCGCTGGGCGGCGATCTGCCGGTGGTCAACAAGGAAGAGGTGCGCGACCTGATCCCCGATCTGCAATCCTTCGGCGGCTATGTGGTGGACAAGATCGAAGGTCTGGCGATCATGCCGGATGGCGAGATCTTCGTTTCCACCGACAATGACGGTGTCGACGACAGCTCGGGCGAGACCTTCTTCTGGTCGATCGGCAAGGCCGAATAAAACCGGCCCCAGCCAATGGAAAAGGCGCGCGGCCCGATGGCCGCGCGCCCTGCGTTTCAGTTCAGCTTCTGGCGAAAAGGATCAGGCCTGCGCCTCGACCGCCTGCGCCTCGATCGCACCGCCACTGGCAATCTCGATCCGGCGCGGCTTTAGCGCTTCGGGTACTTCCCGCACAAGGTCGATATGCAGCATGCCGTCGGCATGGGTGGCGCCGCTGACCTTCACATGGTCGGCAAGCTGAAAGCGGCGTTCGAACGCACGCGTCGCGATGCCGCGATGCAGATAGGTCCGTTCACCTTCCTCGGGCGCCTTGCGCGCGGCAATGATCAGCGCGTTGTCTTTCACGTCAACCGACAGTTCGTCGGCCGTGAATCCGGCGACGGCCAGGGTAATCCGATAGCCGTTGTCCGAGGTTTTTTCGATGTTGTAAGGTGGATAGGTCGACTGGGCGACATCATTGGTCAGAACCCGGTCCATCATGTCGGCCACGCGGTCGAAACCGACGGTGGCACGGTAAAGCGGCGAAAGGTCAAAGCTTCGCATATCATCATCCTCCGTTGAGCGATGCAGTTATCCAGCCCTCCCCTCGGGGACGGGCAATCGTCGAAAACAGGCCCGTATGGCACCTGCACGGCTTAAATGTGGGAAGGTCATTTTCCGGTTTCAAGCCCGGCGCGCGAGGCGCCGTTCGGCCCCTTCAGGGCCGGACGAATTTCGCACCGCCCGCGCTGCGCACCCCGTCTTGCGAAAAGCGCCGCGCCAGCGGCAGGCTGTCGGCGGTCTGCCCCTCGCCCGCGGCCAGACGGCTGCGCATCAGATCGAGCGACCCCGCCAGAGACGCCACCAGAGCCACCGGCCTGTCTCCGACCTCCGCCTTTGACGACACCACGGAAACAATCCTGGGTACGCCATCTTCGAAGGTAAAGACCGGCGCCCCGGAAGAGCCGAAATTCACGCTGCAAGACAGCATCAAGACACCGGCCCGCCCCGCCAGAACGTGGCACACCTCCTGCAGTGAAGGCGCTTCGGCCCGGTCTTCGGCATAGGAAACCACGCCCACCTCATCACCCTTGCGCGGGCGCCGGGCCGTATCGAAGGGCGTTACCCCCGTCAGCCGGATCGGCCGCTCCAGCTCCACGAGCGCCAGATCATAGGCAACCCGGTCAACGCGGTCTGCCGTGGCGAAACTATAGCGCGGATGCTCCACCACCCGCCGCACCCGGCGATAGGCCTCTGCCCGGCCGTTGCGCCAGCCCGCCAGAAACTCCAGATCCTCGAGGCTCACCTGCCGGCCGGTGGATTTGTCGTAAAGACAATGCGCCGCCGTCAACACCAGATCGGGCGCGACAAGGGCACCGGTGCAAAACCCGCGGGTGCCGATGTTCAGCCGCCCGACCGCTTCCCAGCCCTTGCCGTCATTCGCCGTCTGCAACGATCGCAGGGTGCTTTCCTGCGCCTGAAGCGCCGAGCCGCAAAGGGCCAGAACCAAAAGCATGAGTGTCAGGTAACCGCGCATGTCATCTCCCTGCCCGCGGCACCGGCCTAGCAGCGGGATTGGGCAGGATTAAGGCTGGTTTTCGGTCAAAGCGCGCGGTTTTTGCCCGCCCGTCGCCCAATCCACAAGCTCGACCGTATGCACGACCGGCACCGCGGTGCCCGACCCGATCTGCATCATGCAGCCGATATTGCCCGCGGCAATCAGATCGGGCTGCCGGGCCTCCAGCGTTTTCACCTTGCGCGCCTTCAGCTGCCCCGAAATCTCCGGCTGCAGCAGGTTGTAGGTTCCGGCCGAGCCGCAGCACAGATGAGGATCGGCAGGTTCCACCACCCGAAACCCCACCCGTTTCAGCAGCTCCTTCGGCGCCGATCTGATCTGCTGCCCGTGCTGCAGCGAACAGGCCGCGTGATAGGCCACGGTCAGCCCCCTGTCGGCCCCCTCGGGCACATCGAGCTTCATCAGAAGCTCCGTGATATCCAGCGCCATCTCCGCCACGGCCTGCGCCTCTGCCTGAAGCGGGTCGGCTTCGAACAGATGCCCGTAATCCTTGACGGTGGTGCCGCAGCCGCTGGTGTTGATCACGACCGCATCCAGCCCTTCGCCCGCCATCTCGGCAGCCCAGGCGCGAATGTTTCTCGCCGCCGTGGCGCGCGCCTCGTCAGACTTGCCCATATGATGGGTCAGCGCGCCGCAACAGCCGATGCCGCGCGCGATCACCACCTCGCAGCCCAGCCGCCGCAGCAGCCGAATGGTGGCATCGTTGATATCCGTGTTCAGCGCCCGCTGCGCGCATCCGGTCATCAGCGCCACGCGCATCCGGCGCGCGCCGATGGCCGCAAACACCTGCGGGGCGTCATTGCGGCTGACCGGCGGGATGCGCCTGGGCGCCATCGCCAACATCGCCTTCAACCGCGCATCGGGCATCAGAAAGGCGAATGGCCGCCCGATCCTCGCGCCCAGAAGCGCCAGCCGGAACCGCGACGGATAGGGCAGGATCCGCGCCAGCAGCCAGCGCAGCGCCCGATCGGAAAACGGCCGGCGATAGGTCTTCTCGATATGCGCGCGCGCGTGATCGACCAGATGCATGTAATGCACCCCCGACGGGCAGGTCGTCATGCAGGCCAGGCAACTCAGGCACCGGTCGACATGCCGCACGGTCTTTTCATCCGCCGGCCGTCCGCTTTCCAGCATGTCCTTGATCAGATAGATCCGGCCGCGCGGGCTGTCCAGCTCGTCGCCCAGCAGCTGATAGGTGGGGCAGGTGGCGGTGCAGAACCCGCAATGCACGCAGGCGCGCAAAATCTTGTTCGACCGTGCGATCGCCGGGTCTTTCAACTGCTCGGGGGTGAATGTCGTCTGCATCGGCTCAGCCCATCAATCCGGGGTTCAGAATGCCGCGCGGATCGAACTGCGCGCGCAGCCCGGCGCTGATCGCGGCCAGCGGCGCCGGTTCGGGCGGGAACACCGGCCGCGCGGCACGGGTCTCTGCCCCGGCGCGGATCAGCGTGGCATGGCCCCCGATCCCCGCCAGCGCGGGGCGAATGTCACGCCCCTCGGGCACCAGCGCCCAGATCAAACCGCCGCCCCAGTCATACATCACCTCGCGGGCACCGATGGCCGCCGCCGCGCGCGGCCCGTCGGTGGGTTTCACCGAAATCCGACAGACATCGCCGGGGCGCCCCGCAAACGCCTCGACATCGCGCACCCGCTTCCATCCAGCATTCACGGCCTCCGGCTCTGTTTCCACAACCACATCCCCATAGGGCAACAACAACGCCCGCAACTGCGCCACACGATAGGATACCGACGCCGCGAACCCCTCGACACGGATCATCACCCCCGGCCCGCCCGGCACATGGGCCGCCCCCGAAACCTCGAAGGGAGAGCCCAGGGCGGCGCACAGCACGCGCACCGCCGCCTCGTCGTCCAACCCCTCCATCCTCAGCGTGGCCGCCATCTCGGGCCGCGGCAGAACCTTGAACGCAACCTCGCTCAACACCCCGATCGTGCCGAAACTCCCGGCCATCAGCTTGACCAGATCATAGCCGGTGACATTCTTCATCACCCGCCCGCCGTTCTTGATCACATCGCCGCGCCCGTCAACGAACCGCACCCCGATCAGGCTGTCGCGGCAGGCCCCGGCCTGTATCCGGCGCGGCCCCGACGCATTCACCGCCACCACGCCGCCGATCGTCGGCGCCCCCGCCGTACCCAGCAGCGCCCGGTGATCCATCGGCTCGAACGGCAGGCGCTGCCCCTCCGCCGCCAGCGCCGCCTCGACCTCCGCCAAAGGCGTGCCGGCCCGTGCCACAAGGGTCAGCGCGCCCGGCTCATACAGCGTGATCCCCGCCAGCCCGGCCAGCGAAAGCACCTCCCCCGCCACCGGCCGGCCAATCCCCCGCGTGCCGCCGCCGACAATGCGCAGGGGCCCGCCCGCGCCCGCAATGGCCTCGGCCAGATCGGCCTCTGTCTCAGGATGCATCATTCTTTTCCGTCCCAATATCCTCGGGGGTGAATTGCCGCAGGCAAGAGGGGGCAGACAGCCCCCTTACGCCGCCCTCCGCCCCGCGGTCAGCGCCAGCGGGAACACCTTCGCCGGGTTCAGCAACCACTGCGGATCGAACACATCCTTCACCCGCAACTGCGCCTCCATGTCTGCCGCCGTGAACTGCGTTCCCATCAGATCGCGCTTTTCGATCCCCACCCCGTGCTCACCGGTCAGGCAACCGCCGACCTCGACACACAGCTTCAGGATCTCGGCACCAAAGGCCTCGCATTTTTCAAGATCGCCGGGCTTGTTGGCATCGAACAGGATCAGCGGATGCATGTTGCCGTCGCCCGCGTGGAACACATTGCCCACGCCCAACCCGTATTCGGCCGACATCTCTGCGATCCGCTTCAGCACATGCGGCAGCGCTGAAACCGGGATCGTCCCGTCAAGGCAGATGTAGTCGTTGATCTGCCCCATCGCGCCAAAGGCCGATTTGCGCCCCAGCCAGATTCGCGCGCTTTCCTCGGCCGATCCGCTTTCGCGCAGCTCCACCGGATTGTGCCGGCGCGCGATCGCGGTGATCAGGTCAAGCTGTTCGGTGATCTCATCCGCAGCGCCCTCTACCTCGACAATCAGCAGCGCCTCGCAATCGGGATATCCGGCATGGGCGAAGGCCTCCGTCGCGCGGATGCAGGGCCTGTCCATGAACTCGATCGCCACCGGCAGTACGCCGGCCTTGATGATGTCCGACACGCATTGCCCGGCCACCTCGCTGCTGTCATAGCCGATCAGCACCGGTCGCGCGCCCTCGGGCTTGCGCAGGATGCGCAGGGTCGCCTCGGTCACCACGCCCAGCTGCCCTTCAGAGCCGCAGATCACACCCAGCAGATCCAGCCCGCCCGCATCCAGATGCGCGCCGCCGATCTCCACCACGGTGCCATCCATCAGCACGAGGGTCACCCCCAGCAGGTTGTTGGTCGTCACGCCGTATTTCAGGCAATGTGCGCCGCCTGAATTCATCGCGATATTCCCCGCGATGGCACAGGCAAGCTGCGACGACGGGTCGGGCGCGTAGAAGAAATCCTCTTCCTCGACCGCGCCGGTAACCGAAAGATTGGTACGCCCCGTCTGCACCCGGATGAACCGGTTCCGGTAATCGGTTTCCAGAACATCGTTCATGCGCGCCACGCCCAGAATCACGCTGTCGGCGGTCGGCAGCGCCCCGCCCGCCAGCGATGTGCCCGATCCGCGCGGCACCACCGGCACACCTTCTTCGTGGCAGATCCGCAGGATGGCAGACACCTCGGCGGTCGAGGAGGGCAGCACCGCGCAGAGCGGCGGGCAGCGATAGGCGGTCAGGGCGTCGCATTCATACGCCCGCGTTTCCGTTTCGTCATGGATGACCGCGTCGGCGGGCAACACCGAGAGGAACCGTGCCACCAGCCGTGCCTTTTTCGACAAAACCGCCGGGTTCGGATCTGGCATCTGCATGTCAGGCCTCCTCGCCTTATTGGTAATTTTTTATAACCAATTTTTCGGGGTGGCAAGGCGAATTCCGGTGTATAGGCTCAGCTCCATGGACCTTCTGAGCCACATATCCCTGTTCGGCGCGCTGGATGCGATCGCCCTGCTGTTCTGGGTCGCGGCCTGGGTCGGCATCGGCTTCGCGATCGAGCGGCCCCCGGCCAGCCGCCCCTCCGTTTCGGTACTTATGACCCAGTACCGGCGCGACTGGATGCAGGAAATGGTAACCCGCCAGCCCCGCCTGTTCGATTCCAGCATCCTGGCCTCGCTGCGCCAGGGCACCACCTTTTTCGCCTCGGCCTCGATGATCTCCATCGGGGGCGGGCTCGCCCTCATCGGCAATACCGAACGCCTGCTGGGGCTGGCCGAGGATCTGACGCTGGAAACCGCCCCCGCCGTGGTGTGGGAGGTGAAAATCCTGGCCGTGCTGCTGCTGGTCGCCAACGCCTTTCTGAAATTCGTCTGGTCGCATCGCCTGTTCGGCTATTGCGCCGTGGTCATGGCCGCCGTTCCCAATGATCCCGAACACCCCGATGCCCGGCGCCGGGCCCGGCAGGCGGCCGGGGTCAACATCTATGCCGCGCGCAGCTTCAACCGCGGCATGAGATCGATTTACTTCGCGCTTGGCGGGCTGGCCTGGCTGCTGGGGGCGGTGCCGCTGATGGTGGCGGCGGCGGTCACCCTGCTGGTGCTGTGGCGGCGCGAGTTCGCATCGGATTCCCGCCTCGCACTTCTGGATCGCACGCCAATGTGACCCCACCGGAGCCGCCGGATCTGACAGGCTGGGCATGAAGGGAGACCGACATGCGAATCCTTGCCCCCCTGCTGCTGATCGCCACCACCTCTGCCCGGGCCGATGGCCCGGTGATCGAGGATGCACAGGCCCGCAGCACCGCGCAGGGCTGGCGCTTCGACGTGACCATGCGCCACCCCGATACCGGCTGGGATCATTATGCCGACGGGTGGGAGGTGCTGGCCCCCGACGGCACCCGCCTTGGCCTGCGCCCGTTGACCCATCCGCATGAAACCGAACAGCCCTTTACCCGCTCGCTGTCCGGCATCGTCATCCCGGACGGCATCACCACGGTCACGCTGCGCGCCCGCTGCAGCGTCGATGGCTGGGCGGGAACAACGTTCACACTGCCTTTGCCGGAATAGCCGCGCGGCCGCTAGCGCCGCCCCTCGCGCAGCCAGGCACCGACGCTCAGCAGTGCCGCCAGCAACAGAAAAGCCCAGGCGGGCGCCAGCGGCACGATGGTTACATCCGCCGTCAGATAGGCATCGCGCGGGGTGATCCCGATCCAGCCGCGGCCGGCGGCCACCCGGCCTTCGCGCACCTGCCGGATATCGGGCGCGCCACGCTCAAGCGGCAGGATGCCGCCCCGCGTCGCCCGGACCGCCGCCTCAAGCTTGTCGCCGGTGGCGATGGTTTCCTCGAACTCACGCGGCGCGGCGGGGCCGAGCCCCACGACGGTTTCCAGCGCCTCGTCGCGCAGACGGTAAAGGCCGATCTCGGGCCCCTCGAACACGCCGGTGTACTTCCCCGGCTGGGTTTCCTCCAGCGGCAGCACCGTCACGGCACCGTCCGGCCCCGTAATCTCGACCGAGCGGGGCGCGTCCTGCAACGAACGGCGGGTGATGGTGAGGGTCTGCCCCTCGGCCACGGCGCTCAGCGCCTCTTCCTCCAGCTCGGGCTCCTTCATCATCCAGTGGGCCAGGCGGCGCAGCAGTTCCAGTTGCGGCCCCCCACCCTCGAACCCGCGGTTCCACAGCCAGGCGTGATCCGACGCCATCAGCGCCACGCGCCCCTCGCCGACCCGATCCAGCACCAAAAGCGGCCGGCCGCCGACCCCGCCAAGAACGGTCTGGCCGCGATTGGCCTCCAGCTCGATCAGGCGGAACCAGCGGCCCCATTCCCCGCCATTGCCTGTCCAGGCATCCTTCAGCCCCTCGGTCACGGGATGCCGCGCGCCGAGATCGGTGATTTCGGGGCGGTACCCCTCTTCGATCACCCGGGCGGTGGGCGCGGCCGGCAGGATCTCGGACAGGGGCGAGCGATAGAGGCTGTCGGCGCTGGCGAAATCCGGCCCGGCGGCGATCAGCACCGCCCCGCCTTTTTCGACATAATCGCGCACGTTATCCAGATAGATGCTGGGCAGGATCCCCCGCCGCTTGTAGCGGTCGAAGATGATCAGGTCGAATTCATCGACCTTCTCCAGAAACAACTCGCGCGTCGGAAAGGCGATCAGAGACAGTTCCGTCACCGGCACGCCATCCTGCTTCTCGGGTGGGCGCAGAATGGTGAAATGCACCAGATCGACCGAACTGTCGGATTTCAGCAGATTGCGCCAGGTGCGTTCGCCCGGATGCGGCTCGCCCGATACCAGCAACACCCGCAGCCGGTCGCGCACCCCGTTGATCTGGATCACGGCGGCATTGTTGCGATCGGTCAGTTCGCCCTCCGCCTCGGCCAGCTGAAACTGGATCACGTTCATGCCGCCATGGCTCAGCGTCACCGGCAGATCCAGATCGCGGCCCACGGGCACGGTGTAAACCTCGGGCGCGCCGCCATCCACCGCGATCGACAGTTCCGCAGACGCGCCGGCCGCGTCGGGCACCGCGCCCTGATCGTCGATCCGCAGGGTCAGCTGCACCTCTTCGTCGATGATGGCGAAGGCAGGCGCGTTCTTCACGATCAGGCGGCGGTCCCAGTCGCTCTGCCGCCCGGTCAGCAGGGTCTGCAGCGGCGCGGGCATGTCCGGGGCGTGGTCGATATCGTGGAGCTGCCCGTCGGTCAGAAGGATCGCGCCGGCCAGCCGCGCGCGCGGAACTTCTGCCATCGCCTCTGACAGCGCAGTCATCAAAAGGGTGCCGCCGTCGTCCTGCGCATCCTCCAGCGTGACCACCCGCAGCTCGGTATTGTCCATCGCCGCGATCTCGGCGCGCACCCGGTCGATCGCGTCTTCGGTCTGGGCCGGCCGGTCGGACAGTTGCTGGCTGGCGCTTTCATCGACGATCAGCAGCACGATATCGCTGAGCGGGGCGCGTTCTTCGCGCTGAAGCGACGGGTTGGCGATGGCCAGCAGCAGCGCCAGCGCCGACAGCCCGCGCAACCACCAGCCCGACAGGCCGCGCCAGACCGCAAGGACCAGAAACGCCGCCGCCAGCAGCGCCGCGCCCGACAGCACCGCCCAGGGCAACAGCGGGTCGAAGATCACCGCGCCGTTCATTGTCCCAACCTGTCAAGCAGGGCGGGCACGTGCACCTGATCGGATTTGTAGTTTCCGGTCAGCACATGCATCACCAGATTGATACCGAAGCGATAGGCGATCTCGCGCTGCCGCTCGCCCGCATAGCCACGCCCCACCGGGAACATCTGCAGCCCCCGGTCATCCACCGCCCAGGCGGCGGCCCAGTCGTTGCCGCCGATCACCACCGGCGTCACCCCGTCGTTGAGGTTGCGAAACGGCATGCCCTCGGCCAGTTCGGCGTCCGGGGGCGCAGCCTCGACCCACACATCGCGCGCGGCGAACCGGCCCGGGAAATCCTGCAGCAGGTAGAAGGTACGGGTCAGCACGTGATCCTCCGGGATCGGCTCCAGCGGCGGAATGTCCAGCGGCCGGGCCAGCTCCTGCAGCTTGCGCGCCTCGGGCGATCCGCCGCCGAACTGCGCCACATCCGCGTCGCGCGTATCCATCAGGATCATTCCGCCGGTACGCAGATAGCGGTTGAGCCTCGCATAGGCCGCGGCCGAGGGGCGCGGCTGATTTGCGGTGATCGGCCAGTAGAGGAACGGGAAGAATGACAATTCATCGGTTTCCAGGCTGACGGCGATCGGCGCGGCGGGCTCCACCGATGTGCGTTGCGCCAGCTTTTCCGACAGGCCCCGCAGCCCGGCCGCGGCGATCCTGTCCACCCGCGCGTCCCCCGACAGCACATGGGCCAGCACCACCTCTGACGTCGCCGCCAGCGCCAATGTATCATCCGCCGTCTGCGCCGGGGCATCCGTGGGCAGCACCAGCACCAGCATCAGCACCGCCGCAACCCCCGCGCGCGGCCCGCGCAACCGGCCCGACAGGAACAGCGAGGCGATGATATCAAGCGCCAGGAGCACCAGCGCCGCCGCCAGGAAAGCCCCTTTCAGGAAGGTTTCGCGCGCCACGCTCAGCCCCTCGATCACGATCCGGGCGGGCCAGCTTGCGGCGGCCAATCTCTTGTCGGCGGAAAAGATGTTGAGCGCGATGCGCCGGTCTTCGCCCGCGTAAAGGCCGGGCGGCAGGCGGTGCGACGGCAGGCCCGAGGCCAACGCCTCGCCCGGAACGCCGGGCATGTTGCCCGCGCCGCCGATCTCGCCGAAGGCGTTCAGCAGATCCTCGGGCACCCAGACGGTGCCGGCCAGATCCTCGGCCGAGGGCTGCGCCGGGCGGGTCGAGATCGCCAGCCGCTCCAGCATCTGCACGAAAAGGCCCGACAGCGGCAAGCTCGACCATTCGGCATTCGCGGTGACGTGGAACAGCACGATCTGCCCCTGCCCCACCCGTTTGCGCGTGACCAGCGGCGTGCCGTCGGCCAGCGCCGCGATCGAGCGTTCGGCCAGTTCCGGCCCCGGCTGCGCCATCACCTGCGCCGAAACCGTAACATCCGCCGGCACCGGCAGTCCGAAAAACGGCGAGTTGTCGGGGAACGGGCGCAGCGCCTTGGGCGCGCCCCAGCTCATCGCGCCGCCCACGGTGCGGCCCCCGGCACGCAGGCGCACCGGCATCAGCGCATCCTCGGCATCGCGGCTGACATCGCTGGCGGCAAGACGCGGCCCGGCGAACCGCACCAGCAGCCCGCCCTGATCCAGCCACTCCAGCAGCGCGGCCTCTTCCGTTTCGGTGACCTTCGCCACATCGGCCAGCACGATCACATCGGGGTTGGCCAGCAGGATATCCACCAGATCACCCCCGATCAGATCGGCACTGGGTTCCAGCGCCTGATGCAGGAAATGCAGCGGCGACAACAGCTCCAGCCCCTCGCGGTCTTCGCGCCCGGCGATCAGCGCGACCTCGCGCCGTTTCAGGCTGTCGTCGGTCAGCGTCACCGCCGCCGCCGACCGCACGCCCGACACCGCGAAGCGGGTGATCCGGTTGCGCAATTCGGGCGGCAGAACCAGCGCCACCTCGGCCGCGTCCTCTCCCAGCTCGAACTCCGCCGTCGCGCGGGCCAGGTCACGCTCTACCCCGTTGGGGTCCAACCCGGTGGCGGTGACGGTCACCTCGGCCACCTCGTCCGCGCGGGCGCGCAGGGCGGTCAGGGCGATTTGCCCGTCTTCGAACCGGGCCGGGCGCAGCGCGTAGATCGGGCGCGGGCTTTCGAACACGGTGACCGTGCCGTGGCGTTCCAGCGCCTCCAGCAGCGGCAGGCGCGTATCCCGCGCCGCCCCGTCCGACAGCCAGAACGTATCGAACCGCCCCGACAGCGCGGCGGCCCATGCGGCCAGATCCTCGGCATCCGGCTCCCACGCGGCGGGGGTCAGGCCGGGCAGCCGCGCCTGCCACGCGTCGGCGGCCTGAAACGGTACGCCGCCTTCCGGCAGATCGGTGGTCTGGACAAGGGCAACCGGGCGCGCGTTCCGCGCCGCCTCGGCCAACAGCGCCTCGACCCGATCGATGCGGCGCGGCCAGTCGCGCGCGTCGGCCCAGGTGCCGTCGATCAGCACCAGCAGCGGGCCGGTGCCCGCACGCTCTTGCTGTGGGTTCAGGATCGGGCCGGCGAAGCCGACGATGACGGCGGCAATCGCCAGCATCCGCAGCAGCAAAAGCCACCATGGCGTCTTGTCGGTCTGGCTTTCGTCATCGGTCAGGCCCAGCAGCAGCGCCACGCCGGGAAACCGCCTGCGGATCGGCGCGGGCGGCACCGCGCGCAGCACCAGCCACAGCACCGGCAGCGCGAGCAGCCCCAGCAACAGCCAGGGCGCGGTGAAACCGAGGGGACCCAGCATGAACATCAGCGCACCCGTTCCAGCGCCCGGAACAGCCACAAAAGCGCCCCCTGCGCGCTTTCCCCCGTGTGGTGACAATCGTAGTGCCAGCCGGCGATGCGGGTCAGATCGGCCAGCCGTGCCTTGCGCTGCGCCAGCCGTTCCAGATAGCGGCCGCGCAGATCGCCCGCCTTCAGCGTCTCATGGCGCAGGCTGCCCGACATGCTTTCGAAAATCGTGCGCCCGTCGAACGGAAAGGCCTCTTCCTGCGGGTCCAGAACCTGCAGGAGCGCGCCTTTCACACCCCGGTCGGCCGCCTTGGCCAGCGCCGCCTCGACCGGCGCCATGTCGCCCATGAAATCCGACAGGAACAGCGCGCGCGAATGCGGCAGCATCCCCCGCGCTTCGGGCACACCGTAATCGGGCGCCGCGCCCTCGTGGCTGAACGCCTCGGCCAGGCGCAGCAGCTGCAACTCGCCGCGGCGCGGCGGCAGATCGAAACCCGAAAGTCCCACACGCTCGCCCCCGCGGATCAGCAGCACCGACAGTGCCAGCGCCAGAACCCGCGCGCGGCCGGCCTTGCTCACACGACCGGCATCCCCGGCAAACCGCATCGACTGGGCGTCGTCGACCCAGATCAGCACCGATTGCGCCGCCTGCCATTCCTTTTCCCGCACGAAATGCTGATCCGACCGGCCCGAGCGGCGCCAGTCGATGCTGCGCGCCTCGTCGCCGGGCGTGGCCGGGCGGTATTGCCAGAATTCGTCGCCCATGCCCGCCCGCCGGCGCCCGTGTTCGCCCAGCAGCACCGTGGCGGCCAGATGCTCGGCCTCGGCCAGCAGCGGGGGCAGCGGCGCGGCCAGATCCTCGGCACGGGAACGAAGGGCGGCGGGAGTGCTCACGCGGCGGCCTCGATCCTGGTCACGCTGTCGCAGACGCCTTGAATGATGTCATCCAGATTTTCGCCCCGCGCCCGCGCCGCAAAGCTCAGCGCCATGCGGTGCTTCAGCACCGGCCCGGCCATTTTCAGCACATCCTCGGCGGATGGCACCAGCCGCCCTTCCAGCAGGGCCTGTGCCCGCACCGTCAGCATCAGCGATTGCGCCGCGCGCGGGCCGGGGCCCCAGGCCACATTGTCGCGCACCACCTGCGGCGCGTCGGCATCGCCGGGGCGGCAGGCGCGCACCAGATCGAGGATCAGCGCCACCACAGCCTCGCCCACCGGCATCCGGCGCACGGTGTTCTGCGCGGCGATCAGCTCGGCGGCGGTGAACACGGCATGGGCGTCATCCTCTGACACGCCGGTGGTGGCGATCAGGATCTCATGCTCGGTCTTACGGTCGGGATAGGGCACGTCGATCTGCACAAGAAACCGGTCGAGCTGCGCCTCGGGCAGCGGATAGGTGCCCTCCTGCTCGATCGGGTTCTGCGTCGCCAGAACGTGAAACGGCTGATCCAGCGCGTGTTCTTGTCCGGCGATGGTCACCGATTTTTCCTGCATCGCCTGCAGCAGCGCCGATTGCGTCCGTGGGCTGGCGCGGTTGATCTCGTCGGCCATCAGAAGCTGACAGAAGATCGGCCCCCGGACAAAGCGGAACGCGCGGCTGCCGTCACCGGCGGTTTCCAGAACTTCCGAGCCCAGAATATCGGCCGGCATCAGATCCGGCGTGAACTGGATGCGCGCGCCCTGCAACCCCATCACCGTGGACAGCGTGTTGACCAGCCGCGTCTTGCCCAGCCCCGGCAGGCCGATCAGCAACCCGTGCCCGCCGCACAAAAGCGCGCTGAGCGTCAGCTCCACAACCCTGGGCTGTCCGATGAACCGCCTGGAGATGCTCGCCTTCGCCTCTGCCAGCTTGATGCCCAGCGTTTCGATCTCCGCCACCAGTTGCGCGTCATCGCTCATGACATCTCTCCTTGCGGTCATATATGATCCCATTAAAGGCAAGTATGGCGCCGGGCACAAATGGCAAAAAGCAGTAGCGGACAAATGATCGTGAAACCGACAGTGGAAAATCTGGCAGACGCCGCAAAACAGGCGGGCAAGAAGGGGCCGCCGCCGGTGCATCTATGGAATCCGCCGTTCTGCGGTGATCTCGACATGCGTATCGCGCGGGACGGCACGTGGTTCTATCTTGGCACGCCGATCGGCCGTCCGGGCCTAGTGAAGCTGTTTTCATCGATTCTGCGCAAGGACGGCGAAGACTATTTCCTCGTCACCCCGGTGGAAAAAGTTGGCATCACGGTCGAGGATGCCCCCTTCGTCGCCCAGGATTTCGAAACGGAAGGCGCTGATAAAGAGCAGAATATCACCTTCTTCACCCATGTCGGCGATGCCGCCACCGCCGGCCCCGACCACCCGATCCGGGTGGCGCGCGATTCCGAAACCGGCGAACCCTCGCCCTACGTCACCATCCGCGCCAACCTCGAGGCGCTGATCGACCGCAAGAGCTTTTACCGGCTGGTCGATATCGGCAGCCATGCGCCGCATGAGGGGCAAAGCTGGTTCGGCCTGTGGTCCGGCGGGGTGTTTTTTCCGATCATCCCATCGGCGGAACTGCGCTGAAAAATGTTCCGCTTTGCCGCGAATCTAAGCTTTCTGTTCACCGAGCATGCCTTCCCCGACAGGTTCGCCGCCGCCCGCACCGCCGGATTCGGCGCCGTGGAGATGCTGTTTCCCTATGCCCATTCCATCGATGACATCCGTACCTGGCTGGATGCCGAAACGCTCGACCTGGCGCTGTTCAACACGCCGGTGCATGACTGGGCCGAGGGCGGGCGCGGGGTGGCGGCGATCCCCGGAGAGACCGGCCGCTTCCGCGATGAGTTCGATCTGGCGCTCAGCTATGCCGAAGAGCTGCGCCCGGCCCATATCCACATCATGTCCGGCCTGAGCGCCGGCAGCGCCGCCCGCGATTGCCTGATCGACAATCTGGCCTGGGCCGCCCGCCACGCCCCCGACCAGAGCCTGACCATCGAACCGATCAACCGCGCCGACATGCCGGGCTATTTCCTGAACGATTTCGCCGCCGCCGCCCGGATCATCACCGAGGTCGGCGCCCCCAACCTGGCCCTGCAGTTCGACGCCTATCACGCCCACCGCATCCACGGCGATCTGACGGCCCTGTGGGCGCGTTTCGGTCCGATCACCCGGCATGTGCAGATCGCCGGTGCCCCGGGCCGGCACGAACCAGCCGGCGGCACGATCGACTACACCGCCTTCTTCGGCCAGCTTGCCCAGAGCGGCTATGACGGCTTTGTCGGCGCGGAATATCATCCGGCGGGCACCACCACGGCCGGGCTGGCATGGTTTTACCGCGCGCCGAGCTGACTCGAGGGTTGCAGACCCGCCGCGCCGCGCCATACTGCGCGCGGCAACACGAGGCTCCCATGATCCCCAAACGGTTTGAATTCGTCGTCTTCGGCCTGGTTCTGTCGGGGCTGATGTCCTTTCTGGTGTCGGGTATCGCCACCGCCCGCACGACGGGCCTTGTCGAGAGCTTTCCCGGCCTCTGGATCGGCGCCTGGCTGACGTCCTGGCTGGTGGCCTTCCCGGCGGTGCTGGTTGTGGCCCCGATCGCCCGGCGCCTTGTTCACCGCCTGATCAGACAGGACTGACAGCCTCAGTCAGGCCGCCGCTGATCGGCACAGCCAGAGGCGGCCGTCTCCAGCTCCAGCGTCGCGTGAAAAATCCCGAACCGTTCGGCCAGCATCGTCTTGATCCGCTCGGTCAGCTCGGCGAAATCCGCGCCGTCGCGCACCACAAGATGCGTCTCGAAGGCGGTCCTGTGCTCATCGATCTGCCACAGATGGGTGTGATGGATATCCTCGACCCCCTCCTGCGCGGCAACGCCGGCCCGAACCGCCGCGATATCCGGCGAGGCGGGGCTGCCCAGCATCAGGATCCGAACCACCGGCATCACCTCGCGCCCGGCATGCCACAGGATGTACCCGGCAATCCCCAGCGTCACCAGCGGATCGATCAGCCGCCAGTCATAGATCAGGATCAGCGTGCCCGCAAAGATCACGGCGACCGAACTGAGCGCATCCGCGAGATTGTGCAGGAACGCGGCGCGGATGTTCACACTGTCTTTCGACATCGCATAGGTCAGCGCGGCGGTCACAGCGTCCACCAAAAGCGCAACACCGGCCACGATGACCACGGTCCAGCCCTCCACCCCCGGCGGATCGAGCAGCCGCATCACCGCCTCGGCGATCAGATAGAACGCAATGACAAACAGCGTGGTATAGTTCACCAGCGCCGCCACCACCTCGGCCCGGCCATAGCCGAAGGTCATGCGCGCGTCCCGCGGCCGCCGCGCGATCCGCCGCGCCACCAGCGCGATGATCAGCGAAACCGCATCGGAAAAATTATGGATCGCATCGGCGATCAGCGCCAGAGAGCCCGAAAGCACCCCGCCGACAATCTGCACCAGCGTCAGCGCCATGTTCACCACCACCGCCCAGGCCACGCGCCTGTCGCCCGCACCCGGATCGATATGGTGATGATGATGGTGATCGTGGGGCAAGGGCCGCATCAACTCCAAAGCTGGCACCAGCTATCCGACAGCCTCGGCCCGATTACAAGCGCGCAGGGGTGCAAAGAACGCCGCACCCCCGCCTTCATCTTTCCGCAAATATCCCCGCCGGAGGCACCCGCGCGCCCGACAGGGCGCGCGGCACAAACCGGTCCGGAACCGCCCTCAATGCGCCTCGGCCCAGTTCGCCCCCTGCCCCGCATCCACCGTCAGCGGCACGTCCAGCTTTACGGCGGGCATCGCCGCCCCCTCCATCACCTTGCGCACAACCGCGATGGTATCGTCCACCGCGCCCGCCTCCACCTCGAACAGCAATTCGTCATGCACCTGCAGCAGCATCTTCGCGGGCAGCCCGCAGGTCGCCCGCGGCATCCGGATCATCGCCCGGCGGATCACATCCGCCGCCGTGCCCTGGATCGGCGCGTTGATCGCCGCGCGCCTGGCAAAGCCGGCGCCGGGGCCCTTGGCATTGATCTCGGGCGTGTGGATCTTGCGCCCGAACAGGGTCTCGACAAACCCGTGTTCCTTGGCGAATTTCACCGTGTCATCCATATATTCCCGGATACCGGGAAACCGCTCGAAATAACGGTCGATGAAGCCCTGCGCCTCGCCGCGCGGTATGCGCAGATTGCGCGCCAGGCCGAAGCCCGAAATGCCATAGATCACCCCGAAGTTGATCGCCTTGGCCTGCCGCCGGATGTCCGGCGTCATTTCGTCGAGCGGCACGTCGAACATCTCGGACGCGGTCAGGGCGTGAATGTCCTGCCCCTCGCGAAACGCCTGTTTCAGCTCGTCGATCCCCGCGACATGGGCCAGAATGCGCAGCTCGATCTGGCTGTAGTCGAGCGACACGATCACCTTGCCCGTCTCGGCCACGAAGGCCTCGCGGATGCGGCGGCCCTCTTCGGAGCGTACGGGGATGTTCTGCAGGTTCGGATCGGTCGAGGCCAGCCGCCCGGTGTTCGCCCCAGACTGGATGTAGGAGGTATGCACCCGGCCCGTCTCGGGATTGATATGGTCCTGCAAGGCATCGGTATAGGTCGATTTCAGCTTCGACAGCTGGCGCCAGTCCAGCACCCGCGCGGGCAGGTCGTGCCCCTCGGCCGCCAGGTCCTCCAGCACATCGGCGCCGGTGGCATAGGCGCCGGTCTTGCCCTTCTTGCCGCCCTCCAGCCCCATCTTGTCGAACAGGATCTCGCCCAACTGCTTGGGCGACCCCACGTTGAAGCTCTGGCCGGCCAGGTCGTGGATCTCGGCCTCCAGCCCCGCCATCTTCTGGGCAAAGGCGTTCGACATCCGGCTCAGCGTGTCGCGGTCCACCTTGATGCCGGCCATTTCCATCTCGGCCAGCACCGGCACCAGCGGCCGTTCCAGCGTCTCGTACACCGTGGTCACCCGCCGCTGATGCAGCTGCGGCTTGAACAGTTGCGACAGGCGCAGGGTGATGTCTGCATCCTCGGCCGCGTATTTCACCGCGTCGCCGATCGGCACCCGGTCGAAGGTGATCGCCGACTTGCCGCTGCCCAGCAGCGATTTGATCGGGATCGGCACGTGATCCAGATAGCGCTCCGACAGCGCATCCATGCCATGCCCGTGCAGGCCCGAATTGAGCGCATAGGACATCAGCATCGTGTCGTCGATCGGGGCCACCTGAATCCCGTAGCGCGCGAAGATCTTCGCATCGTATTTCATGTTCTGGCCGATCTTCATCACCGCCGGGTCTTCCAGCAGCGGCTTCAGCAGATCCAGCGCGGCATTCAGCGGCATCTGCCCTTCGGCCAGATTGTCCGAGCCGAACAGATCGTCCGAGCCATCCCTGTGGCCCAGCGGAATATAACACGCCTGCCCAGGCTCGACCGACAACGAGATCCCCACCAGATCGGCGCGCATTTCATCCAGGCTGGTGGTTTCGGTATCGACCGCGACCCAGCCGCGTGCATTGGCGCGCTCGATCCACAGGCCCAGCGCCGCCGCATCGCGGACGCATTCATAGCCTTCGGGCACGAAGGGCAGGTTTTCCGGCGCGTCGGGTTCAGCGCTGGGGTTGGCGCCCGCCGGGTTGGTGTCGGGGATCGCGGGCGGCGCGACCCCGAGGTTCTCGGCCACCCTTTTGCTGAGCGTGCGAAACTCCATCTGCCCCAGAAACCCCAGCAACGCGTCGGGGTCGGGCTCCTGCACCTCGAGCGCGTCCAGCGTGAAATCAAGCGGCGTCTGCGCGTCGAGCTGCACAAGCTGCCGCGACAGGCGGATCTGATCGGCCTTTTCGATCAGGGTCTGGCGCCGCTTGGGCTGTTTGACCTCTTCGGCCCGGGCCAGCAGGCTGTCCAGATCGCCATATTCGTTGATCAGAAGCGCGGCGGTCTTGATCCCGATGCCGGGGGCGCCGGGGATGTTGTCGACACTGTCGCCGGCCAGCGCCTGCACATCCACCACGCGGTCGGGGCCGACGCCGAACTTCTCTGCCACCTCCTCGACGCCGATGCGCTTGTTCTTCATCGCGTCCAGCATCTCGACCCCGCCGCCGACAAGCTGCATCAGATCCTTGTCGGAGCTGATGATCGTCACCCGCCCGCCGGCGTCGCGTGCCTGCACGGTCAGGGTGGCGATGATGTCGTCGGCCTCGTAGCCCTCCTTTTCGATACAGGCGATGTTGAAGGCGCGCGTGGCCTCGCGCGTCAGCGGGATCTGCGGGCGCAGATCCTCGGGCATGTCTTCGCGGTTGGCCTTGTAGAGATCATAAAGATCGTTGCGGAAGGTGTGGCTGCCCTTGTCGAAGATCACCGCCACATGGGTGGGCGCGTCGGGGCCCTTGTTGTCTTCGACATATTTGAAGATCATGTTGCAAAACCCGGCCACGGCGCCAATCGGCAGCCCGTCGGATTTGCGCGTCAGCGGCGGCAGCGCGTGGAAGGCGCGGAAGATGAAGGCCGAACCGTCGATCAGATGCAGATGGCAGCCTTTGCCGAATGCCATTGGGGGTGCTCCCTTCACAGGGGGCGGCTCTTCGCTCTGCTCAACGCCCGGGTCGAAGAGCGCCCGGAAGGGAGCGATGAGATGCCCGCCTCACTTCACCTTGTCGGCGAAACTTTCGTGGATGAATTTCTTGTCGCAATAGCCGCATTCGACGAAGCCTTCGTCTTGCGGAATCATCAGCCAGACGCGCGGATGGCCAAGCGCCCCCTCGCCCCCGTCGCAGGCGACGCGCCAGGTGCTTACAACTTCGGTTTCGGGGGCTTCGATCGTCATGCGCGGGGCTCCGTATTGCCGGGCGGCGGTATCGCCTCTGGTCGCCGGGCATGATAGCGGAACCGCGCGCGGGAGCAACCGCCGAAACCGTCGCGCGGCACCGGCAAAACGTTGACATCGGCGCAGGCGCGCTAACGTTGACATCGGCGCAGGCGCGCTGTTGCTTGGCCACGTCAACCACCAGGAGGCGCGTTCGCGCATGTGGATCACCCTGCGCACCCTTGCGATCGCCGCCCTCAGCGCGGGCCTGGCCTATCTTCTGCACGTGCCCGCGCCGTTCCTGACCGGACCCGCATTCTGCGTCACCCTCGCCGCGCTTCTGGGGCTGCGCGCGGTGATCCCCGACCGGCTGCGCGATGCGATCTTTCTGGTGATCGGAATCAACATGGGCACGTCTGTCACCCCTGCCGCCGTCGCCACCGCCGCACAGTGGCCGGGCAGCCTTTTGATGCTTTGCCTGTCGGTCACGGTCATCCTTGTCGGCGGCGCGTGGCTGTTGCGCGCGGTGTTCGGGATGGACAGGATGTCATCGCTGCTGGCCGCCACGCCCGGCCATCTGAGCTTTGTCATCAGCCTGTCGGGCGACATGAAGACCGACCTGCCGAGGGTGACGATGATCCAGACCATGCGGGTGCTGCTGCTCACGCTGCTGGTGCCCTTCGTCGCGCCGTTGCTGGCCGACCACCCGCTGCCCGCGATGCGCCAGACCGGCACGGCGATGTCGCTGCCGGCGCTTGCGGTGCTGGCCGCGCTGTCGGGTCTCGCGGGGCTGGCCTTCACGCGCCTGCGGGTGCCCGCCGCGCTGCTGCTGGGCGGGATGGCGGTGTCTTCGGTGGCACACGGGGCCGGGATCACCGAAGGGGCGGTGCCGCGCTGGCTGTCGCTTCCGGCTTTCGTGATCATGGGCGCGCTGATCGGCACCCGTTTCACCGGCATCACCTTCCGCATGGTGGCGCAATCCTTCGGCGCGACTTCGTTGCTCACCGGATTTGCCGCGCTCACCTCGCTTGCCGCATCGGTTATCGTGGCGCGGCTGATCCATCTGCCGGTGGTGACGGTTCTGATCGCCTTTGCCCCCGGCGGGCTGGAAACGATGATGGCCATGTCGGTGCTGATGGATGCGAACCCGGCCTATGTGGCGGCGCATCACGTGTTCCGGCTGATCTTCCTGACCTTCGCGTTGCCGGTGGTGGTGTCACGCTTCGGCGCGCGGGCCTAGCGCGGCCCGGTCATGTCATTTCATTCGCGCGCGCGCAGCACCCGCGCGGGGCGCGCCGCCAGGGGACGCAGGGCAAAGCCCAGCCCGGCCAGCAGTGTCGCCAGCACCCCGCCCGACACGATCAGCAGCGCCGATACCGGCTCGAACGTGTAATCCGCCTCCATCACGAAGGTCATCACCGCCCAGCCGGCCAGACCGCCCGCGAAGACAGCCACCAGCCCCGCCGCCGCCCCGAGGATGGCCGAGCGCAGGGCGAAATAGGCCAGCACCTGGCCACGCACCGCCCCCACCGTTTTCAACACCGCCGCCTCGAACACCCGCGCACGCTCGCCCGCCGCGGCGGCGCCGATCAGCACGAAGAGGCCGGTCACAAGCGTGGCCATCGCGCCATAAGTGACGGCGGCGGCCAGTCCGCGCAGCACCTCGGACACCCGGTCGATCGCGTCGCGCACCCGGATTGCGGTGATGTTGGGATAGGCCGCCGCGAGATCACGCAACAGCGGCGCCTCGGCGGCCGCGTCGGCATAGATCGTCGAGATTGCGGTATGCGGCGCCCCCTGCAGCGCGCCGGGGTTCATCGACAGCACGAAGCCGATGCCGGCGGTGGAAAAATCCACCACCCGGAAACTGGTGATCGTTGCGGTGATGTCGCGGCCGAGGATGTTCACCGTCACCGCATCGCCCAGCTTCAGCCCCATCTCGCGCGCCTCTTCGTCGGCGAAGCTCATCACCGGGGGGCCGTCATAGCCCTCGGGCCACCATGCGCCCTGGGTGATGACGGTGCCCTCGGGCGCGCTGTCCGAAGAGGTCACGCCCCGGTCACCGTTCAGCACCCAGTGATCGCCGGCCACCTCGCGCGCGGGGCGGCCGTTGATGCGGGTGATCACCCCGCGCAGCATCGGCGCGGTCTGTACCTTGTGAACGCCGGGGTCACGCTCGACCCGCGCCAGATAGCCGGGCAACTGGTCGGGCTGGATATCGACGATGAAATACGAGGGCGCCACGCCCGGCAGCTCCTCGGCAATCGCGGCCTGCATATTGGCGTTGATCTGCCCCACCGCCGCCAGCACCGACAGGCCAAGGCCCAGCGACAGCACGACAGACGTTGCCTCGCCCCCCGGCCCGCCGACCGCGCCAAGCGCCAGCCGCAGCGCGCTGTGGCCGCGCAACGCCTTTGCCCGCGCGCCGCGCCGCGCCAGCCAGCGCACCGCCCGCGCGGCCGCCACCAGCAGCAACAGCGCCCCCAGGATGCCCGCCGCAGCCCAAAGCGCCAGATCCGGCACGCCCGACAGCACCGCCGCCGCGCCGACCAGCAGCGCCGCAAGGGCCACCAGCGCCGCCAGGACGCGCGGCCCCGGCATCGCCCGCACCGGGCCCGAGGCATCGCGAAACAGGGCCGCCGCCCGCACCTCGGCCGTTCGCGCCAGCGGCCAGAGGGTGAACAGCAGTGCCGTCAGCGCGCCGTAAAGCGCCGCCTCGGCCAGCGGGCCGGGATGAAAGCGGATGTCGGCGGGCACCGGCAGCTGCGCCTCGATCAACGGCGCCAGCAACAGCGGCACCGCCCCGCCCAGCACAAGGCCGAGCCCGATGCCCAACGCCGCCAGCACCCCGATCTGCATCAGATAGGCCATGAAGATGGTGCGCCCCTCGGCCCCCAGCGTTTTCAGCGTGGCGATCACCGCGGTCTTGCCATCCAGATAGGCGCGCACGGCGGCCGATACCCCAACCCCGCCCACCGCCAGCCCCGCCAGCCCGACCAGCACCAGAAACGCGCCCACGCGCTCGACGAACATCGTCATCCCCGGTGCGGCGTTGCGGCTGTCGCGCCAGCGCATCCCGCTGTCACGAAAGCGGCGCGTGGCCTCTGCCTCCAGCGCCGCCAGATCGGCGCCGGCGGGCAGCGCGAGGCGGTAATCGGTGTCAAACAGCGTGCCCGGCGCCAACAGGCCCGCGCCTTCCAGCGCCGCGCGACGCAGGATCGTCGGCGGGCCGAGGCCGAAGCCGCCCGCCGCATCATCCGGCGCGCGGATCAGGATCGCGCGCAGCGTGAACGCCTTTTCTCCCAGGCGGAATCCGTCGCCCACCGACAGGCCCAGCCGGTCGGCCAGCACCCGCGCCATCACCGCGCCGTCGCCGGTCAGCGCGGCGTCCAGCGGCAGCGCCGGTTCCAGCTCCACCGCGCCATAGAGCGGATAAAGCCCGTCGACGGCCTTTACCTCTGTCAGCGCGCGTTCGGCCACGCCATCGCGCTCGACCACGGCCATCGAGCGGAAATCCACCGTCTCCGACACCCGCGTGGCGATCCCGGCCATCCAGGCCCGTTCCGCCGCGTCGGCAGAGCGATAGGTGAAAGACATCTGCGCATCGCCGCCCAGCAGCACCGCGCCGTTCCTGCGCAGCCCGTCCTGGATGCTTTCGCGCACCGAACCCACCGCCGCGATCGCGGCAACGCCAAGCGCCAGGCAGGCCAGAAACACGCGGAACCCGCTGAGCCCGCCGCGCAGTTCGCGCCGCGCGATCCGGGCGGCGACGGCGACGCTCATTCCGCCGCCTTGCGGGCGCGATCCACACGCCCGTCGAGCAACCCGACGATCCTGTCGCAGCGCGCCGCAAGTTCGGGCGCATGTGTCACCAGAACCAGGGTCGCGCCGTGCCGGTCGCGCAGGCCGAACAGCAGATCCATGATCGCCGCGCCATTGGCGCCGTCCAGATTGCCCGTGGGCTCATCGGCCAGCAGAGTGTCCGGCCGCGGCGCCGCGGCGCGGGCCAGCGCCACGCGCTGCTGTTCGCCGCCCGACATCTGGCCGGGGTAATGATCCATCCGTGTGGCCAGCCCGACCGCGCGCAGCTCTTCCTCGGCCCGCTCGAACGCGTCGGGCGCGCCCGCCAGTTCCAGCGGCGTGGCGACATTTTCCAGCGCGGTCATGGTCGGGATCAGGTGGAAAGACTGGAACACCACCCCCATATGCTGCCTGCGGAAGCGGGCAAGCTGATCCTCGTTCATCGCGGTCAGGTCCTGGCCCATTGCCATGACCGTGCCCGAGGTGGCACGCTCGAGCCCGCCCATGAGCATCAGGAGTGACGATTTGCCCGATCCCGACGGCCCGACCAGCCCCAGCGTTTCGCCCCGCTGCACGTCCAGCGAGACGCCGTGCAGAATCTCCACCGCACCGGCATTGCCTTTCAGGGTCAGGGTCACATCTTTCAAAGCGAGGATCGGCGCGGCCATGGCGGGCTTTCTGTCTGGTTTTCCTTTCAGCCGATATGGGGCAAAGCGCCGGCTGGACAAGCACGCGGCGGCGCTTGTGGCCCTGCTGTTGCTGGCCGGCCCCGCAATCGCCGGAAACGTCACCATCGCCGCGCTGGGCGACAGCCTGACCCAGGGCTATGGCTTGCCGCAGGAACAGGGTTTCGTGCCCCGGCTTCAGGCCTGGCTGCGCGACAATGGCGCCGATGTGACCGTGCTGAATGCCGGCGTGTCGGGCGACACCACCGCCGGCGGGCTGTCGCGCGTCGGCTGGACGCTGAGCGACGAGGTGGATGCGATGATCGTGGCCCTTGGCGGCAATGACATGCTGCGCGGGATCGATCCCGCCGTCAGCCGCGCCAACCTTGCCGGTATCCTCGACGCCGCGCGCGACAGGGACGTGCCCGTCCTGCTGGTCGGGATTTCGGCGCCGGGGAACTATGGGCCAAGCTACAAGGCCGCCTTTGACGCGATCTATCCCGACCTTGCCGCCGCTTACGGCACGCTGCTGCACGAAGACTTCCTGTCCGCCATCGCCGCCAGGGCCGATCTGCAGGGCGCCATGCGGCTTTACATGCAGCCTGACGGCATCCATCCCAACGCGCGCGGCGTCGATCTGATTGTCGCGGCCATCGGCCCCGGCGTGCTGGAGCTGATCGCCCGCGCCAGGTAGGCGCGCCGCGCTGGTCAAACCCGCGCAATTCCTCGATGCTGCGCGGCAACGCCCGGAGGATGCCGTGGAAATTCTTGAAAAGCTGAAACAGATCGTCGGCCCGGCGCATGTGCTGACCGGCGACATGGCCGCAGGCTATGGCCGCGACTGGACAGGCGCCTACGGCTCCGCCCCGCTGGCCGTTCTGCGCCCCGGCACGCGGGACGAGGCCGCCGCCATCCTGCGGCTGGCGCATGACGCGCGCCTGCCGGTGGTGCCTGTGGCGGGCAACACCGGGCTGGCGGGTGGCACATTTGCAGAGGGCGCGCTGATGATTTCGGTCGAGCGGATGAACCGCATCCGCGACATCCGCCCCGGCGCGCGGGTGGCGGTTGTCGAGGCCGGGGTGATTCTGTCTGCCCTGCATGACGCGGCCGAGGCGCAGGGGCTGATCTTCCCGCTGTTCTTCGGCGCGCGCGGCTCGGCGATGATCGGCGGCGTGCTTTCCACCAACGCGGGCGGATCGAACGTGCTGCGCTATGGCAACACCCGCGCGCTGTGCCTGGGGCTGGAGGTCGTTCTGCCCGACGGCCGGGTGATGGATCTGATGGGGGCGCTGCACAAGGACAATACGGGCTATGACCTGAAGGACCTGTTCATCGGCGCCGAGGGCACGCTGGGCCTGATCACCGCCGCGGTGCTGAAGCTGATGCCCAAGCCGCGCGCCCATGCCACCGCCATGGTGGCGGTGCCCGCCCTGCCCGACGCGCTGATGCTGCTCAACCGCCTGCAGGACGAGACCGGCGGCGCGGTCGAGGCGTTCGAATACATGCCAGCCGACTATATGGCGCGGCTGGCCGCCTGCCGCCCCGACCTGCGCCCGCCCTTCGCCACGCCGCATGCGGTGAACATCCTCGTCGAGGTCGGCGCCACCGCCCCGCGCGATGCCACGCCGCTGCCCGACGGCAGCCTGCCTGTCGTTACCCATCTGGAAGAAACGCTGGCCGCGATGATGGCGGATGGCGCGGTGCTGGACGCCGTCGTCGCCCGGTCAGAGGCGCAGCGCGCCGAAATCTGGGAGCGGCGGGAAGCGGCGGCGGAGATCACCTTTTCGCGCGGCCCGATCGTGGACAGCGACATCGCCCTGCCGCTGGACGGGGTGGTGCCGTTTCTGGAGCGGATGCAGGTGCTGCTGCCCCGGATCGACCCCGGCGCCGAAACCATCACCGTGGGCCATCTGGGCGACGGCAATCTGCATTACGCGGTCTGGCCTTCGCGCGATGACGCGGCGCTGAAAGACGCGATCCGCGAAACGGTCGAGGATGTGGTGGCGGAGCTTGGCGGCAGTTTTTCGGCCGAACACGGGATCGGCCTGTCGAAGAAATCCACGATGGCGCGGCGCAAGGATCCCGTGGCGCTGGCGGTGATGGCGCAGATCAAGGCGGCGCTCGATCCGCAAGGCATCATGAACCCCGGCAAGCTGCTTCCGGAGTGAGGCGCACCATCCGGCCCCGCCGCCTGTGACCGGCGGGGGATGAGTATTTGGGCCGAGAAGAAACGGAAGGTGTTTTTTCGGGTTTGCGGGCTGATATCCGATTATTCGACGAATGCCTTTTCGACGACGAATTCGGCGGGCTTGCTGTTGGCACCCTCGCCCAGGCCGGCGGCCTTGCACAGGCTCATGATATCGGTGTTGAGCCCCATCGACCCGCAGATCATGACCCGGTCGGCGGCGGGCGACCATGCGGGCAGATCGAGGGCGCCGAAGACGCGGCCATCGCGAATATGATCGCTGATCCGGCCTTCTCGGGCGGATGGCGCGCGGGTTGTGGTCGGGTAGTAATGCAGCTTTCCGGTGACCTGCTCTCCGATCAGCGGATCGTCGGGGAGCGCCGTGACGACGGCGCGGCCATAGGCGAGTTCGGCCGTGTTGCGGCAGGTATGGGCCAGCACCACATTTTCGTAGCGCGCATAGGTATCGGGATCGCGCAGGAGCGAGGCGAAGGGGGCCACGCCGGTTCCGGTGCAGATCATCCAGAGTGTCTTGCCGGGCAGCAGCGCATCGAGCACCAACGTGCCGACCGGCTTGGGCCGCAGGATGATCTGATCGCCCGCGCCGATCTGTTGCAGGCGCGAGGTCAGCGGGCCGTCCGGTACCTTGATCGAATAGAACTCCAGTTCTTCGTCCCAGCTGGGCGATGCGATGGAATAGGCGCGCAGAAGCGGTTTTCCATCTTCCTTCGGAAGCCCGATCATCACGAATTCGCCGGAGCGAAAGCGCAGGCTGCGCGGTCGGGTGACGCGGAAGGAGAAGAGCGTATCCGTCCAGTGGGTGACCGCGGTGACGGTCTGGGCATCGGGCAGGGCCGGGGTTTGGGGGCGTTGCATGTTCATCTGGGAAATCCTGTCAGGCGGTCTGGGGGTCCGGGTCGGGAGAAAAGATCGTGTCGCGCTTGCCCGGCAGGCCATCGTTCGCCTCGGCCCCCGGGAGCGGTTCCTTGGCCGCGGCGATAACGGGCCAGAGGCTGGCGTAGCGGGCGTTGAACGCGACCCATTTCGCGCCTTCCTCATCGGTATCGGCGCGGATCGCGTCGGCGGGGCATTCCGGTTCGCAGACGCCGCAATCGATGCATTCCTCGGGATTGATCACCAGCATGTTGACGCCCTCGTAGAAGCAATCGACAGGGCAGACCGACACGCAATCGGTATATTTGCAGCCGATACAGTTATCGGTCACGGCATAGGTCATCTGTGCAGCCTTTCGTTGTTGCCCCGGTAGAGCACCGCGCGGCAGGCCGCGTCCGTCAATAAATTGCTATTGGCCCCGGTCGCGCCGCGCCATCCTGGACAAAACCGGACAAGGAGGCGGACAGGATGCTTGAGGACGTGGCGGCGGTTGACGACGGTGCGGCGCTGATCCTGCGCTGGAGCGACGGGCGGCGGACGCGGCTGAGCGCCGCCACCCTGCGCCGGGCGGCACGCGATGCCGCCAGCCGCCGCGAGGTGATTGACTTCAACGAGATCAGGATCGCCCCCGATCTGACGATCACCCGGTTGCAGCAGGTCGGCGCGGCGGGGCTGAACATCGGGTTTTCCGATGGTCATGACCGCGCGATCTATCCGTTTGCCTATCTGCGGGAATTGTCACGGCCCGATGACAAGTAATTGACATAAGCCATGCCGCATCGCGGCGCACCTTTGACGCACAGCTTGATTCAGGAGACGGGGATGGACGAGATTCTTGACGGGATAACCCAGATCGATTGCGACATTCTTGTGATCGGCGGCGGCACGGCCGGGCCGATGGCCGCACTCAAGGCCAAGCGAAAGAACCCGTCCGCCAATGTCGTCCTGCTCGACAAGGCCAATGTGAAACGCTCGGGCGCGATATCCATGGGGATGGACGGGCTGAACAACAGCGTGATCCCCGGCCACGCGACGCCCGAGCAATATACCAAGGAAATCACCATCGCCAATGACGGCATCTGCGATCAGGCCGCCGTCTATCGCTATGCCCAGGAATGCTACGGCATCATCCAGGAGCTGGACGAATTCGGGATCCGCTTTCAGAAGGATCAGAACGGCGAATACGACGTCAAGAAAGTGCATCACATCGGCACCTACGTGCTGCCGATGCCCAATGGCGACACGGTGAAGAAGGCGCTTTACCGGCAGTTGCGCAAGGCCCGCATCAACATCACCAACCGCTACATGGCGACACGGCTGCTGACAGGCGACGGGCGGGTTGCGGGGGCGATCTGCGTGAACACGCGCACGGCGGAGTTTCTGGTGGTGCGCGCGAAAGCGGTGATCATGTGCCTTGGCGCCGCCGGGCGGCTCGGGCTGCCGACATCCGGTTACCTCTATGGCACCTATGAGAACGCGTCGAACTCTGGCGAGGGATACACGATGGCCTATCACGCAGGGGCGGGGCTGGCCAATCTCGAGTGCTATCAGATCAACCCGCTGATCAAGGATTACAACGGCCCGGCCTGTGCCTATGTCGCAGGGCCGATGGGGGGCTATACCGCCAATGCCGCGGGCGAGCGGTTCATCGAATGCGATTACTGGTCCGGCCAGATGATGCAGGAGTTCTTTGACGAGCTGCAATCGGGCAAGGGGCCGGTGTTCCTGAAGCTCAACCATCTGGCGGGCGAGACGATTTCCGAGATCGAACGGGTGCTGCATATCGTCGAGCGCCCGACCCGCGGGCATTTCCATGCCGGGCGCGGTACCGATTACCGCAAGCAGATGATCGAGATGCATATTTCCGAGATCGGCTTTTGCTCGGGGCATTCGGCATCGGGGGTCTATGTGGATGAAAACGCCCGCACCACGGTTCCCGGGCTCTACGCGGCGGGCGACATGGCCAACGTGCCGCATAACTACATGCTCGGCGCCTTCACGCACGGGGCCTTCGCCGGCGAGGACGCTGTCGATTACATCGCCGATGTCGATTTCGCCGGTTTCGACCAGGGCATGGTAGAGGCCGAGCGAACCCGTGTTCTGGCGCCCACCAAGCGCGACGACGGTATTCCGCCCAACCAGATCGAATACAAGACCCGCCGGCTGGTAAACGACTATCTCCAGCCGCCGAAGGTGACCGCCAAGATGGAACTTGCCCAGAGCCGTTTTGCCGAGGTGCGCGCCGATATGGAAAGCGCGATGTATGTGCGCGATGCGCATGAGTTGATGCGCGCGCTGGAGGCATCGACCATTCTGGACTGTGCCGACATGGCCGCCGCCGCCTCGCTCTATCGCACCGAGAGCCGCTGGGGGCTGTATCACAACCGGGTCGAATACGAAAAAGACGACGAAAACTGGTTCTGCCACACGATCATGACGAAGGGCGCCGACGGTCTGCCGAGCAGCCGCAAGCAGGCCGTGCAGCCCTATGTCGTGGAGATCGGCGAGGACGAGAAAGATGCCTATAGCCGCCAGCGCGTCGGCGCCGGCGTCGCGGCCGAATAAGGAGATCACGCCATGCCCCTCGCCCAGACCGCCACAACCGTGCCCGTGACCGTGGACCAGGCGCTTTGCATCGCCGACAAGGGCTGCACGGTCTGTGTCGATGTCTGCCCTCTCGACGTGCTGCGCATCGCCGAGACCGACGCGGGCAAGACCGCCTACATGAAATATGACGAGTGCTGGTACTGCATGCCCTGCGAGGCCGATTGCCCCACCGGCGCGGTCACCGTCAATCTGCCCTATCTGCTGAAGTGAGACCGGGAATGAACGGCGTTTTCGAAGGTTTTGACGATATCGCGGATCTGGCCGAGGGGCTGGACGATCCGGAACCCGGCGCACGGATCATGGCGGTGATCGAGCTGACCGACAGCGCCGATCCCGCGGCGCTGCCCCATCTTGCCCGCGCGATCAGGGATCCGGATGCGGGCGTGCGACTGCTCGCCGCCCAGGGGCTGACCGATTTCGATGGCCCGGAAACGGCCGAGGCCCTTGTCGGAGCGCTTTTGGATGATGATCAAAAGGTGCGCCTGGCCGCGGCCACGAGCCTGACAGAGCTGAAAGACCCCGAAGCCGGCACGCCGCTTATTCCCCTGCTGACCGCACCGGCGGAGTTCGTTCAGGTGGCCTGTCTGAACGGACTCAAGGAATTGCGCCGCACCGATGCGCTCGGCCCCGCCATCGAGGCGCTTGAAAGCGGGTCGCCGGCGGTGCGCTGCGCGGCCGTTGGCGTGATCGGCTGGCTGCAGGACGAAGCTGCCCTGCCCGCGCTGATCAGGGCGGCGGCGGATACCGATCCGGCCGTGCGGCGCGCGGCCGTTGCCGCGTTCGGGTTTTCCGGCTCGGACTACGCCGAAAAGGCGCTGATCGCCGCACTGAGGGATGATGACTGGCAGGTCCGCGAAAGCGCGGCCGAGACGCTGGCGAAATCCGGATCACCCGGCTGCGCCGGGCCGCTCATGGGCGCGCTGGAGGATGATTTCTGGCAGGTCCGTCTCAAGGCTGTCCGTTCGCTGGGGAAACTCGGCATGCGCGGGGCGGCGATGCGGATCGGGCCGATGATGAACATGCCCATCCCGAACCTGCGCAAGGAATGCGCGGCGGTGCTCGGCGAACTGGCCGTGGCCGAGAGCGTGGTCTTCCTCGCAGACCATGAAAACGATAGCGACCCGGACGTACGCAAGAACGTCCGCTGGGCGCTGGAGCGGATTGCCAGAGGCGCCGCCTAGCACCCGAACCCATCGCGGTTTCGCCTGCCTGCCGATGAACGCATCGGCGGGCAAATCGTGCCCGAAAATTTCCGCGTATATACTTGTTTTTAAACAATAAAATAGAATCGTAGAGCCGCCTCGAATCACCAGATTCACGTTGCGTAAGCGGCAGTTTTTGCCGCGCCAGCCGGGAATGGCGCACAAATTTCAAACATTTTCGGAAACCCGCCAAAACGGGCTTTCGCCGCGCTTGGAGGCCGGAGTTTCCATCGCCGATACTCAGCTACAGCACATCAGATGCGCACCAACAGGAGAGTAAGGATGAAACATCAAAGCTGCTTTCGCGGCGCCGTTCTGGCCATGGGGCTGACGTCCCTCGGCGGGATGGCAATGGCCGAGAAGATCACAATTGCCATCGGGCACCAGTCGATGTGCACCGATACCTATACCGCCGGCATCGTGGTCAAAGAGCTCGGCCTGCTGGAGAAGTACCTGCCGACCGATGGCAAATATGCCGATGCCGAATATGATGTCAGCTGGGCCGATTATTCCTCGGGCGGGCCGATCACCAACCAGATGCTCGCCAACAAGCTCAATTTCGGCGTGATGGGGGATTACCCGCTGATCGTGAACGGCGCCAAGTTCCAGGAAACGGAGTCGCTGCGCACGCTCTATGTCGCGGGTACGGGCTACAACCTCAAGGGGTCGGGCAACGCGATCGTCGTGCCGGTGGGCAGCGACATCTATTCGATCGATCAGCTCAAGGGCAAATCGGTCTCGACGCCGGTGGGCTCCGCCGCCTGGGGGATGCTGCTCAAGGCGATGCAGGACAATTCGATCCCCAGCGCGGAATACGCGCTCAAGAACCAGTCGCCCGCCGTGGGTGCGGCCAATATCGCCGCCGGCAAGATCGACGCGCATTCCGATTTCTGCCCGTGGTCGGAGATCATGGAATTCCGCGGTACCGGCCGCAAGATCTATGACGGCTCGGAAACCAACGTGCCTTACCTGCACGGCGTGGTCGTGCGCCAGGATTTCGCCGAGATGTATCCCGAGGTGGTCGAGGCCTTCATCAAGGCGGTCTGGGCTGCGGGCGAGTGGATTCGCGAGGATCCGATGAAGGCGGTATCGCTGATGGAAGGCTGGACCGGAGTAGAGAAAGAGGTGCTCTATCTCTATTTCTCCAAAGGCGGGCATCTGACGCTTGATCCGACGATCAAGACGGAATGGGTTGACGCGCTGAAGTTCAACCACGGCGTTCTGGTCAAGGAAAAGGCCATCCCGCCGCTCGACTTCGACGCATGGATCACCGAGGATTACGTCAAGGCTGCCTATGCCGATCTGGGGCTCGACTATGCGGCGGACAAGGCAATGATGGTCGATCCGGCCGAGGCCAATGCCGGCATGCCGCTGGAGATCTGGCACGCGCGCGACGGCATCTCGTCCTATCCCGACATGCCCGCCTTCCTGACCGCGATGGCAGAGATGACCGGCACCGGCGCCAAGCTCAACGCCACCTATGTCTATGACGTGGAAACCGGGCTCAAGCTCTTTGGCAAGACCGCTTTCTGGGTCAAGGCCGGCGAGGACTACGCGACCTTCCTGCGCAAGGGTGAGGCCGAAACCTTTGCCACGGCCCACGACGGCGCGCTCATCACCTTCGACGATGCCATTTCCGACTTCGTGACCGAAGGCTGAACCGTTTCCACTCACGGAACGCACCGGCGGGGCCTTCGGGGCCCGCCACATTGCCAGTTGAAAGGCCCGACCATGCCAAGCGCCGCCACAGAACGCCCCCTCGCCGCCGCGACCGGCCCCGAGACGGCGCCCGACGCAAGCACCCCCGCGCCCCGGACGCCTTCGGTTGCGGCCGCCCGCCCAAGGCTCCGGCCGGGCGGCGAGGTGGCACGCTCTGCCGGGATCGCGGTTCTTTCGCTCTCGCTCGGGGTGCTGCTGTGGCACTGGGCCTCTGCGGTGAACCTGGATTTCTACATCAATTTCGAAAATGTACCCTCGCCGGGAAAGGTGTTTGCCTCTTTCCTGAACCACCTGGGAACCGAGATTTTCTTTGTCCATATCGCCGTGTCGATGCGGCGTATCCTGATTTCCTATTCCATCGCCGCCGCGTTCGGCATTTCGATCGGGCTGATCATGGGCCGGTCCCGGATCGCGCGGGCCGTTGTCATGCCCTATATCGAAGTGGTGCGGCCCATCCCCGCCGTGGCCTGGATCCCGCTCGCGATCCTGATGTGGCCCACCGAGGAAGCCTCGATCATCTACATCACATTCCTCGGCGCGTTGTTTCCGATCGTTCTCAACACACTCCACGGGGTCGAGCAGACGCCCGAGGTTCTGGTCCGGGCGGCCCAGTCGCTCGGCGCGTCGCGGCTGGCGATCTTCCGGCATGTCGTGCTTCCCGCCGCGCTGCCCTCGATCTCGGCGGGGCTGGCGATCGGGATGGGCGTGTCGTGGTTTTCCCTGCTCGCGGGCGAGATCATCTCGGGGCAGTACGGTATCGGCTATTTCACCTGGAACGCCTACAGCCTGATCAACTATCCCGATATCGTGGTGGGCATGCTGGTGATCGGCTTTCTCGGCACCGGCTCCACCGCCGCTGTCAGGCTGCTGACCCGGCCACTTCTCAAATGGCAGAAGCGGACGAGATGACCGGGGCGCTTCATATCCTTATTGGCGTGGCGCGCGCGCAATGGCGCCGGCTGATGCTCTGGGGCTTTGCCTTCATGGTGCTGTCTCAGGTGGCGATGCTGGCGGCCCTGATCCTGCGGTTTCAGGCGCTGCCCAATTACCAGACCTTCTACAACTGGCCCGGCAACGTGGCCCGGATCATCCGCTCGACGCCGGCCCTCTCGGACATGCCGGGCATCATCGCCGAGGAATGGTTGGTCGAGATCGGGCGGATGAACTACGATTACGGCACCGGCATTTCCGAGTGGAGCCTGAATGTCATCCCGTCACGGCTTGTGGTGATGTTCGTGCTCGGCATTCTGGTGGGTCTTTGCGCGGCGCTGATGCGGGTGGAACGCTGTTCCCTGCCGGTGCGGGGCAGCGCGCGCGCCGTCACCGGGCTGGGCGCCGGTCTGATCGCCATGACCAATGCCACGATGAGTTGGGTCGTGTGCTGCGCGACGCCAAGCTGGGTCGTGGGGCTGGCGATGATGGGGCTGGGCGTGTCATCCTCGCTGGCGCTCGAAACCCTCGGGCCGTGGCTGAACTTTGGGGGCTTCGGCCTTTTGCTCGCCCTCGCCCTCTGTCTTGCCTGGCGGAGCTCCCGCCGGGCCACGATCCTAGCGGAGCCTGCCCATGCTTGACGTTCTGAAATACCGCCGCCCCGAAGAAGCCGGCTCTCGTGGCAAGGGCAGGATCGAGATCGACGATGTCTCGATCACGTTCGGCCGCGGCGCGGCGGCGCACCGGGCTGTCGAACCCACGACGATCACGATCGAACCGGGCCAGTTCGTTTGCATCCTCGGCCCGTCGGGCTGCGGAAAGTCGACGCTGATGAACGCGGTCGCCGGCTACACACGCCCGACCACGGGCCAGGTGCGCGTCGATGGGGCGGTGATCGAAAAGCCGGGGCCAGACCGGGGCATGGTGTTTCAGCAATATTCGCTTCTGCCGTGGAAGACGGTTTACGAAAACGTGGCCTTCGGGCCGAAGATGGCCGGGCACGGCAAGGTCGAGGCAAGCTCGATCGCCAATACGTTTCTCAACATGGTGGGGCTGGCGAAATTCGGCAACCGCTACCCGGCCGAGCTTTCGGGCGGGATGCAGCAGCGGGTCGGCATCGCGCGGGCGCTTGCGAACTACCCTTCGGTTCTTCTGATGGATGAACCCTTCGGCGCGCTCGATGCGCAGACCCGGCTGATGATGCAGGAAAGCCTGCTGGAGATCTGGCGCAAGTTCGGCACCACGGTGCTGTTTGTCACCCATGACGTCGACGAGGCCGTCTTCCTCGCCGACCGGGTGCTGATCATGAGCGCCGCGCCGGGGCGGATCATCGAGGATCTGGCGATCGACCTGCCGCGCCCGCGCCGCCCCGATATCGCTGTCGATCCGGCCTATGTCGCGGCAAAGCAGCATTGCCTGTCGTCAATCCGCACGGAAAGCCGCCGCGCGTTCGAGGAGCAGAACAAATGAGATGGATCCTTGCCCTGGCCACCAGCCTCTTGTGCATGCCGGCGATGGCGCAGGTGCAGGGGGTCGCGCTGGACAGGCCCGTCGCGCTGCCGGCCTTCGTGCTGAGCGATCAGCGCGGCGAGACTTTCACCCAGGCCGATCTGGCCGAACGCTGGACGATCATCATGTTCGGCTTCAACTCCTGCCCCGATGTCTGTCCGTTCACGCTGGGCAATCTCGAACATGCCATCGCCGAAACGGCGTTGCGGGTGCGCCCGGACAACGTGCCGCAGGTTGTCTTCGTCTCGGTCGATCCGGTGCGCGATCATGACACGGTCACCGATTATGCCGAGTTCTTCCATCCCGATTTCCAGGGCGTCACCGGCGCGCGCGATCAGATTGACACGCTGGTCGAGGCGACCGACAGTTTCTATCGCCTGTTGCCGCCCGACGCGACCGGCTATTACGAGGTTCAGCACAGTTCGGCGGTTTCTGTGATCGGCCCCGACGGGATGCTGCGCGCCAAGCTGCAACCGCCATTCGACGCCGGGCTCACGGCCGAATTTCTGGCGCGATTGCAGATCACCTACCGAAGGGAGAACACCCGATGATCCGTCTGCTGACCCTGCTCGCCCTGCTGCTGCCGACTGTCGCCTTCGCCGACGGGATCACGATCGGCGATCCTTGGTCGCCCGCGGCCCCTCCGGGCGCCAGAGCCCATGCCGCCTACATGACGGTCACCAACACCGGGGCCACGCCGCGCGCGCTGATCGGGGTGCGGGCAGAGGGCTATGGCATGGCGCATCTGCATGAAAGCCGCGACAACGAAGGGATCGCCACCATGGTGCCCGTGCACCAGATCGAGATCGCACCGGGGGCGAGCATCGCGCTGGCGCCGGGCGGGTTTCACATCATGCTGATGATGCCCCGGGCGCCGGCCTCTGAAACCATCGCGCTGACGCTTGTGTTCGCCGATGGCGAAGAGGTGGCGGTGCGGGCAGTGGTGCGCCCTCACAATGCGCCTTCTTGACCTTCTGCTCGGGCTTTGCCTCGTCGCGCCGCAGGCCCGGGCCGATATGCTCATGGACGAAGGCCTGCCCCCGCATGAGCGCTGCGCACTGTGCCACGGCCTTTATGGCGACGCCTACCGCGACAAATTCCCCAAGCTGGCCGCGCAGCGCCCGGCCTATATCGAACGACAGATCAACGCCTTCCTGTCAGGCGCCCGCAGCAATGACGGCGGGCAGATGGTCGCCGTCGTGACAGAGATCGCCCCCGAGCACATCCCGCAGGTCGCCGCATGGTTCGCCGCCCAGGATCCGCCCCCGCCCGCCGCGCCGCCCGAAGATCGCAGCGGCGAAATCCTGTACGTCACCTCGGGCTGTCTCGACTGCCATGACGAAACCGCCGCAGGCAAACCCGAGATGCCCTATCTGTCCGCCCAGCACGCGGCCTATCTGGCCAAGCAGATGCGTGAATTCCGTGATGGCGCGCGGCCCGACAGGCCCAAGGAGCGGATGCGCGAAACGCTCCGGCCCTTAAGCGACACACAGATTGCCGCCATCGCCGCCTATCTGGCATCGCGGGAACGGAGCAGCACGCCATGATCGAAAGCGAAGGGCCCGGCGCGATCTACCTTTCCGAATATCTGCTCGAATTGAACGAGGGGGCGGGGTTCCTGTCGGGCCTGAACCGGGAGGATCTTGCCAAGGTTCGCAAATCCGGCACCCGCAGCGTCGTGGCCAAGGGCGACGGGCTGTTCTTTCAGGGCGATCCCCATACCGGGGTCTGGGTTGTCGAAAGCGGGCGCATCCGCACCTTCTATACCGGGCCCTCGGGGCGCGAGATCACCCTCGCCTATTGGACGCCGGGCCATTTCGTGGGCGGGCCAGAGGTTTTTGGCCGGGGCCGCCATATCTGGTCGGCCGACGCGCTTGACGACAGCGAGCTTCTTTTCCTCTCGGGCATGTCGATCCGTACCCTCGTGCGCGAGATCCCCGACGTCGCCGTCAGCGTCATTCAGGGGCTGATCGCCAAGGGAAAGTGCTATTCCGCGCTGATCCAGATGCTTGGCACCCGTTCGGTTGCCGAACGGCTGGAGCAGTTTCTCGTGATCCTCGCCGACACTCATGGGCGCCACGAAAACGGCGCGATCCTGATCGATCGCGCGATCACCTACGAACAACTCGCCTCGATCGTCGGCGCGACGCGGCAATGGGTGACCCAGTCGCTCGACCGGCTGCAGCGCGAAGGCGTGCTCAAGATCTCGCGCAAGGAGATTGCCATCTATCACATTGAACGTCTGTCAGAGTCGGAATGACCCGAGGCGCGTATCTCATTCCGGCCGCCGCACGCGCGCAGCGCCGGATCGCAGAGTTGTGGCGCGGGGTGCTGCTGTCATGCCTGCTGGCGATGGCCGCGCTGTTCCTGGCAGAGCATTACGGCGGCCCGGCGATGCTCTATGCCCTGCTGATCGGCATCGCTTTCAACCACCTGTCCCAAGAGCCCAATTCCGCCGCCGGGATCGAGTTCACCTCGACAACGCTGTTGCGCACCGGGGTCGCGCTGCTCGGGTGCCGGCTGGCGTTTGCGGACATCGCCCAGCTCGGGTGGCTTCATATCGCCGGGATCGCCGGGCTGATGGCGCTGACCATCGGCGCCGGCGTTGTGCTGTCACGGGTGATGGGGCGATCGCTCGGGTTCGGCTTGATCTCAGGTGGCGCGGTGGCGATCTGCGGCGCGTCTGCGGCGCTGGCGATCGCATCGGTCATCCCCAAGGGCTCGTTCCGGAAGGAAGAGCTTCTTTTCACCGTGGTCGGTGTCACCGCGTTTTCGACACTGGCGATGGTCACCTATCCGTTGATCTTCGGAACGCTCGGCCTGTCAGAGGCCGATGTCGGCTATCTGATCGGCGGCACGATCCATGATGTCGCGCAGGTGGTCGGGGCAGGCTATATGATCAGCGATACGGTCGGCGATATCGCAAGCTTTACCAAGCTTCTGCGCGTCGCGCTCTTGCCGGTGGTCCTGCTGGCGATATCGCTGTGGTTCCGCGCAGAGGCCGGGGCGAAAATCCGGCTGCCGTGGTTTGTTGCGGTTTTCGCGATCCTGATGTTGCTGCGCAATCTCGCGCCCCTGCCGGCGGGGCTGATCCTGGGCCTCACCGATATTTCGCGTTTCCTTCTGGTCGCGGCGATCGCCGCGCTTGGCATGAAGACATCGCTGAAAAAGATGTTCGACACCGGCGCGGGCATCATGGCGGCCATCGCGGTGCTGACAGTGGTTCTGCTGACAGGCGCGCTGGGTTTTTTGTGGCTTGCCGTGCGATAGCCGCTTAGGCCGTGAAAAACCCTGCGCCGCCCCGCGCCCGAAGCCCTTCGGCCAGCGCGCGCCCCATCTCGGCGCCATCCTCGATCGGCGCTGTCGCCGCGTCGGCCAGACGTTCGGAGCCGTCGGGGCGCAGGATCTCTCCGCGCAGGCGCAGCGTGCCGCCGTCCAGCTCCGCCAGCCCGCCGATGGGCGTTTCGCACGACCCATCGAGCGCCGCGAGAAACGCGCGCTCCGCGGCCAGGCGCTGTCCGGTGGGGATGTCGTGGATCGCCTCGAGCAACCCGGCGGCACGGGTATCATCGCCGCGCCGCTCGATCCCGATGGCGCCCTGCGCCACGGCCGGCAGCATCTCTTCGGGTTCGATGGCCGACGCCGCGACCTCGGCCATGCCCAGCCGGTTGAGCCCCGCCATCGCGAGGAAGGTGGCCAGCGCCACGCCATCCCCCAGCTTTTTCAGCCGGGTCTGAACATTGCCGCGAAACTCCACCACCTGCAGATCGGGGCGGAAGTTCAGCAATTGCGCCCGTCGCCGCAGGCTAGAGGTGCCGACCACCGCGCCCTCGGCCAGATCGGAAAGCCGCGCGACCGAGGCCGAGACGAAGGCATCGCGCACATCCTCGCGCGGTAGATAACACTCCAGCACCAGCCCGGCGGGTTGATCCACGGGCATGTCCTTCATCGAATGCACGGCGATGTCGATGTCGCCGTCCAGCATCGCCTCTTCGATCTCCTTGGTGAACAGCCCCTTGCCGCCCAGCTCTTTGAGCGGGCGGTCAAGGACGCGGTCGCCCGTGGTCTTGATCACCACGATCTCGAAGGCCTGATGCGGCAGGTCGAAGGCGGCGGCCAGCCGGGCGCGCGTTTCATGCGCCTGGGCAAGGGCAAGCGGCGAGCCGCGGGTGCCGATCTTAAGGGGCGAGGCGGGGGTGGGAAGCATCGGTGTCATGGCCTGTCTCTAATCGCGTCGCGTGGTCCTGACAATGCGCCTGCCCTTGACATGCTGGCACAGCCGGGCGACCACCTCCCGCAGCAATAGACGGGGATGAGCATGGCCGAAACCAAAAAACTGATGCGCGCGCTGGCTGGAGAGACGCAGGCGGTGCCGCCGGTATGGATGATGCGGCAGGCCGGGCGCTATCTGCCGGAGTATCGCGCGACGCGGGCGCAGGCGGGGGATTTCCTGTCGCTGTGCTACAACCCCGAACTCGCCGCCGAGGTGACGCTGCAGCCGATCCGCCGTTACGGGTTCGACGCGGCCATTCTGTTTGCCGATATTCTGCTGGTGCCGCAGGCGCTGGGGGCCGATCTGTGGTTTGTCACCGGCGAGGGGCCGCGCCTTTCGACCATCACTTCGCCCAGCGATTTCAATGCGTTGAAGCCGGTCGAGGAGATCCATGAAACCCTCTCTCCGATCTATGAGACGCTGCGCATCCTGACCGGCGCACTGCCCGCAGAGACCGCGCTGATCGGTTTCGCCGGGGCGCCCTGGACGGTGGCCACCTACATGATCGCCGGGCGCGGCACGCCCGATCAGGGGCCGGCGCACAGGCTGATGGCCGAAGACCCCGCGACATTCGATGCGCTGATGGCGCGGATCACGGCGGCGACGGTCGAATATCTGTCGGCGCAGATCGTGGCCGGGGCCGAGGTCGTCAAGCTGTTCGACAGCTGGGCCGGGTCGCTGAAGGGCGACGCGTTCACCCGCTATGCCCTTGAACCCGCAAGGGAAATTATCGCCGCGCTGAAGGCCCGGCACCCCGAGACTCCGGTCATCGCCTTCCCGCGCGAGGCGGGGGAGAACTATATCGGCTTCGCTAGGGCCACCGGCGCCGATTGCGTGGCGCTGGACAATTCCGTCTCTGCCGAATGGGCCGCCGAACATGTGCAGGTCGATGGCTGCGTGCAGGGAAACCTTGCGCCAAATCATATGGTTACCGGCGGCCAAGCGCTGATCGACGAGACCCGGCGCATCGTGAAGGCCTTCTCCAACGGCCCGCATATCTTCAACCTCGGCCATGGCATCACCCCCGACGCGAACCCCGACAATGTGCAGGTGATGATCGACGCGATCCGGGGCTGAGTTTCGGCCAATCCAGACGTTTCGCCCCCCGAAATCGTCCGAAACGCGGCCCCGGTCTGGTACGAAACCCCGCCGCTCGGCCCGTTAGGGCGGCGTTAACCGCCCTGCCCTAACCTGCCCCTCGTGTTCGACCGAATCCCGAGGTGCCCGATGCCCCACACCGCCACGCTGAGCCAGTTCCGCAATGCGATGGGCCGCCATGTCGCCCGCGTCGCCTGGACGGGCAAACGGCTGATCCTGATGAAACACGGCAAGGCGGTGGCCGGGCTGGTAACGGTGCGCGACCTGGAACTGCTGGACGAGGTGGAGGCGAAATCGCTGGATTACAAACGCTACCAGACCGCCGAGAAACTGATGCGATGGGAGGCGCTGAAAGCGGGGATCGCGGAGGGGGAGTGAGGGGAAATGGCTGGGATGGGAGACTGGGCGGGTTTTATCGTTTGGGTATTTGCGCCAGGAGCGGACATTTGCCGCGGTCGGCATTACGGGGCGCCGAACGCTAGAAGCGGAAGCTGCAAACCGACGCGAATGCCTTTAGCGGACATTTGTTTAACTTATGTGGATGACCCGTCGATGCGTGCTTCTAGATCGCGGGTCCGCACGTTCCCGAATCCAAGTGTAGAAAGGATAAGTAGCCTAGCAACTTGTTGAGTATTGTAGACCTCATATGGGCCTAAGCGCCGTGACTTCGCTCCAAATGCATGCGCAGTGATAAAGTTTCGCAAATAGCTGCACGCATGAATAGCGTCAGGGAGCGAAAATGTCAGATCTCGAACCTGCTGACCCCCGCTTTTGGATGCCGTTTCTCCACGGTTCGGTTCAATTTCAAGTTCCGTTTTATCACCCCTGACAATCCAACAAATTGTTATGTCTGGCGAGATTCCGGCTCGCTGCAAGCGAGATCTAATGTCTGCCAAGACTTCTGGATTCCACTCAAAAGTTTTGCTATTCAACCACCGCTTCTTCTCCGCGCTCGACTTTATCTGAAGATCCAGTTCTTCAATCGACGAGAACGCCAGGTTAATCGCTATCGATGTGCGTACGTGATCTTTAAACTCATTGGAGTGCTTTTCAAATATTTGGCCATAATGCGGGTGCGTTGACCGAGGGGTAATACACTCGGTCTCGTAACTTTTCGCAAGCTTGTGGATCGCGTAAATACTACGCTTGTTTGGCCAAGCTTTCGCAGCGATAGCGACGGCCAAAGGCAGCTCAGAACAAAATGTAAACTTCTCAAAAAAAATGTCTTTCCGCAAAATGCCCGTAAGGATCAATTGCCGCTCAATATCTTCGTAAGGTAGCTTAAATCCGGCAAGATAGCTGACGCTCTGGTCAGCAAACGCCTTTGTTATGATACTTGACGCACGAATAAGGTGGATGATGTTATTGGCCACGGCTTCCTCAGCTTTTATGATTAACAATTCGCCGTACTTTTCGCCGTCTTTGAGCACTCCAGCTTCTTCAGTTTCGCTTGCCTGCGCGCATGTGATCCATGCATCACGATTAATGAAACGGAATCGTCTCGATGGATCAGGGATGAAGCTGACCTTCCAACCTGCTTGCGAACAAAGGGATTTCACCAACTCGGTCTGACACGGCCTGAATACTAAGAAACTACAGAACTCCCCCACAATGCTTACTCCCGAGAATTGCGCTTCAACAGTTTATTTACTGGCTTTCTATCAACAGCTTAAAGTAAAAATCGCGGCACGATATACCCCAACAGTGTGCTTCCCCCACTTTTACACCAAATGCCCGCTTCCCAGACGCTGCGGTGCTGCGTCAGTTCAGTCTTGAGCAGCAGCTCCGCCCCCCAAACTCACCCCGGCGTCACCTCGCGCCAGGTGCCGGTTTCGATCCCCTTCAGCGTCCACTCTCCCACCTGCCAGCGGATCAGCCGCAGGGTCGGGTGGCCGACGGCGGCTGTCATGCGGCGGATCTGGCGGTTGCGGCCTTCGGTGATGGTGATCTCGGCCCATGTGTCGGGCACCGTCTTGCGGAACCGCACCGGGGGCGTGCGGGGCCAGAGCCAGGCCGGGGCCTCAATGCGGCGGGCCCGTGCGGGGCGGGTGGGGCCGTCTTTCAGCGTGACCCCGGCGCGCAGCCGGGCCAGCGCGTCCCGGGTGATCGTGCCCTCGAGCTGCACCAGGTAGGTTTTCGGCAGCTTGTGCTTCGGGCTGGCGATGCGGTTCTGCAGCGCGCCGTCATCGGTGAGCAGCAGCAGCCCCTCGCTGTCCTTGTCGAGCCGGCCGGCGGGATAGACGCCGGGGAGGTCGATGAATTCCGACAGGGTGCGCGCGGGGCTGGTGGAAGTGCTGGCATCGGTGAATTGCGACAGCACGCCGAAGGGTTTGTTGAACAGGATCAGGCGGGGCATGGGCGCGGCCGCTCAACCGCCCGGCGCGGGCACGGGGCGCGCTTTCATACCCATTTGGCCAGCGGCGGCAGGCTCATGAGCACGGCGTTGGCGTCATGGCCGGTTTCGAGGCCGAATTTGGTGCCCCGGTCATAGACCAGGTTGTATTCGGCATAGAGGCCACGGTGGATGAGCTGGGTGTTCCTGTCGTCTTCGGTCCAGGGGGTGTCGCGGCGTTTTTCGGTGACCGGCAGGAAGGCGGGCAGGAAGGCGCGGCCGACGTCCTGGATGAAGGCGAAATCGGCCTCCCAGTCGCCGGTGTTGTGATCGTCGAGGAAGATGCCGCCGACGCCGCGCGCGCGCTGGCGGTGGGGGATGTAGAAATATTCGTCGGCCCAGGCCTTGAAGCGCGGGTAATAGGCCGGGTCGTGGCGATCGCAGTGCTGTTTCTGGACCGCGTGAAAATGGGCGGTATCCTCGGGGTATTCGATGCAGGGGTTGAGGTCGGAGCCGCCGCCGAACCACCAGGCGTGCGGGGTCCAGAACATGCGGGTGTTCATGTGCACGGCGGGGCAATGCGGGTTCTGCATATGCGCGACGAGGGAGATGCCGGAGGCCCAGAAGCGCGGATCGCTTTCCATGCCGGGGATGCCGCGCGCGGCCATCGCCTTTTGCGCGCGGGCGCCGAGCTGGCCGTAGACGGTGGAGATGTTCACGCCGACCTTCTCGAACACGCGGCCGCCGCGCATCACGCTCATCAGCCCGCCGCCGGCATCGGAGCCGTCCTCGGCGCTGCGCGTGGTTTGCGTCACCTCGAACCGGCCGGGGGGAAGCGTGGCGAAGGGGCCGGTGGTTTGCGTGTCTTCGAGCGCTTCGAAGGCGGCGACGATCTGATCGCGCAGGTCGCGGAACCAGGCGGCGGCGCGGGCCTTGCGGTCGTCGAATGGCTGGTTCATCGGGGCCTCCTCGCTTTCGGTGTCGCGCCGGTGCCTAGCAGTTTTGACCCCGGCCTGCCAGCCTGTCGCGCCGCGTGCCAAAGCGTTTTGTATGCGGCACGAGAGCGCCTATATAGGACGGAACCCGAACAGGAGCCCGCCGATGCGTCGCCTTGCCCTTTTGCTGTTGCTGCCACTGGCGGCCTGCGCCACCCCCCGCGAACGCTGTGACAGGGCCGCGACCGAGGATCTGAGGGTGGTGGGCGCGCTGATCGTCGAGACGGAGCAGAATATCGCCCGCGGCTATGCCATTCAGCAGGAAGTGCGCGAACGGCCCAGGCTGACCTACTGCTGGGGCGGGCGTGGCGGCGATGGCCATTTCGGCTATGCCTTCTGCAATGACACCGAGACCTATACGGTGGACAGGCCGGTGGCGATCGATCTGGATGAGGAACGCGCGAAGCTGGCGACGCTGAAGCGGAAATACACGGAGCTGAAGAAACGCTCGGCCCTGGATCTGGCGGCCTGCGCGGTGAACTATCCCGAAACCTAATGCGCCGGGGCGTTGACCGGGTCCAGCAGGGTGCGGCCGCCATCGACGGTGATGATCTGCCCGGTCATGAAGGACGCGCCGTCGGAGGCCAGGAACTGCACCGCCTCGGCCACCTCGCCAGGTTTGGCGATCCGGGCCATGGGCGTGTGTTCCCGGATATCGGTGCGATAATCGGAATTTTCCTTCAGCGTGCTTTTCAGGCTGGAGCTGAGCACCGAGCCGAAGGCGACCGCGTTTACCCGGATGCGTTCGGGAGCCAGCGCCACCGCCAGCGAGCGGGTCATCTGATCCAGCGCGGCGCAGCTGACCGAATAGCCCATCAGTTCCGGGTGGGTGCGGCGCGCGGCGATGGACGACAGGTTGACGATAGCCCCGACACAACTGTCTTCGTTGCCGGCCTCTTCGGCCTGTTTGATCATCCGCCGCGCGATGCACTGGCTGAGCCGCAGGCTTGTGAGCAGGTTTTGCTGCAGCAGCACCTCGACCGCGTCGTCATCCGGGTTCAGCGGATCGGAGGGGATCATCTGGCGGCTGGCGTTGACAAGGATATCGACGCGTTCGAACGCATCCAGCGTGGCCGACAGAAGGTTGGCGATGGTCAGCCTTTCGCGCAGATCCCCGGCGAAGAAGCGGATGTTTTCCTCTTTGGCGGCATCGGCGCCGATCTCTTCGATCAGGCGCGCCTCATCCATATCGGCGAACATCACGTTGGCGCCCTGATCAGCGAAATGGCGGGCGATGGCCAGGCCGACGCCATGTGCGGCGCCGGTCACGATGGCGGTTTTGCCGGCGATGGAGAATGACATGGCCTAAGCTCCTGATTCCTTGGGGTAAGACTAGCGGGTTTCACCGCGCCCGGCGAGGCGGGCCCGAGCGCCGTGCCGCATGCAGCACCTTGAATGCCGTGTCACCGGCCACTTCTTCGACATCGCGGAACAGCGTTTCAAGACTGCGTTCATAGGGCAGATGCCGGTTGGCCACCACCCAAAGCTGACCGGCGGGCGTGAGCATCCGCGCGGCGGCGGCGAGGAACGCCACGCCAAGCGCCGGCTCGGCGGTGCGGCTGGTGTGGAACGGCGGGTTGGAGATGACCACATCGAACAGCGTTTCGGGCTGGAACTGCGTGGCGTCGGCCCAGTGGAACCGGGCACGCGGATCGGTGATATTGGCCTTTGCGCAGGCCAGCGCGGCATGCTCGGCCTCGATCAGATGAATCTCGGTGATGTCGGGCCGGGTGAGCGCCTGCGCCGACAGATAGCCCCAGCCGGCGCCCAGATCGGCCACCCGCCCCTTCAGCCGCGCGGGCAGCGCCGCCGCCAGCATGGCGGAGCCGCGATCGACGCCATCGGCGGAAAACACGCCCGGCGCGGTACAGAAACCTTCGGCAAGGCGGGTCGGCCCATCGGGGGCCCAGTCGGCAAAGGCGTCGGCATCCGCGATGAGCCGGAACAGCTTGCCATGCGCCATCGACAGCGGCGCGCCCACTTCAGCGCGTTTGCGGCAATCGCGGAACAGGCTGTCGACACCGTCGGTCTTTTGCCCGTCTACCAGAACCGGGCCGCCGCCTGTCAGGGCCACCGCCTCGGCCACCAGCGCGCGGGCCTCGGCCTTGGCGCGGGGCACGCAGACCAGCGCGGCGGCATAGGGGCCTTCGGCCGTGGCCGAACAGCGATAGCCGCGCGCGGCCCAGGCATCATGATCGGGCCGGAAGCCCTGAATGATATGCACGCGATCCTTGGGAAGCGCCGACAGATCGGCATCGGCGCGCGGCCGGAACACGGCAATCGCACCTTCACCGGGCAGCGGCAGGCCAGCAAGCGCAAGGGTAAGTCGGCTGTCACGCATGAGCGGGCGCGCGGCGCCCTATTCCTTTTCCATCGTGCATTGCAGCGGATGCTGATGGCGGCGGGCGAAATCCATCACCTGCGCCACTTTCGTCTCGGCCACTTCGAAGGAGAAGACCCCGACCACCGCCAGCCCCTTTTTGTGGACCGTCAGCATCAGCTCGAACGCCTGGGTGTGGCTGAGGCCGAAGAACCGCTCCAGCACATGCACGACGAATTCCATCGGCGTGTAGTCGTCATTCAGGATCAGCACCTTGTAGAGCGGCGGCCGTTCCGTTTTCGGACGGGTCTTGGTGATGACGCCCGCGTCATCATCCGTCTGGCCCTTCTTGTCGGACATCATATGAGGATGGCGTCTGACCACACTCTCGCTCCGCATGTTTCGGATGGTTTCGTCTTGCGACCACATATATATGGCACAAGGCCCATCTGAAAAGGGGGCGGGGGCGATGCGGGCCCCGAACTGGCCCCTGGACCGAAGGAGACCGGCAAAAATGCCCCGGAACCTGACCACAATCGGCTTCGATGCGGATGACACGCTCTGGCAGAACGAACAGTTCTTCCGCATGACCCAGGAGCGATTCGCCGAGCTTCTGGCCGATTTCGCCGAGCCGGACCATCTTCAGGCGCGGCTGCTGGCGGCGGAAAAGCGCAACCTCGGGCATTACGGGTTCGGCGTGAAGGGGTTCGTGCTGTCGATGATCGAAACCGCCATCGAGGTGACCGAAGAGCGCGTGCCCGCCGCCGTGATCGGCAAGCTGCTGGCGGCCGGGCAGGACATGCTGAACCACCCGATCGAGCTGCTGCCCCACGCCCGCGCGGCGATCGAGGATCTGGCGCCCCGGTTCCGCATCCTGCTGATCACCAAGGGCGACCTGCTGGACCAGGAGCGCAAGCTGGCGCAATCGGGGCTGGGCGAGCTGTTCGACGGGGTCGAGATCGTCTCGAACAAGACCGCCGCGATCTATGCCGATATCTTCGCGCGTCACGGCGACGGCGCGGACCGGGCGATGATGGTCGGCAACTCGCTGCGCTCGGACGTGATTCCGGCGCTGGAGGCCGGGGCCTGGGGCGTGTTCGTGCCGCACGGCATAACCTGGGCGCTGGAACATGCCGAACCGCCGCTGGCCCGGCCCCGGTTCCGCGAACTGCCCGATCTGAAAAATCTGCCCCGGCTGATCGAGGAGCTGGCCTGACATCTGGTGGCTGCCCGGCGGCCCGCCCCAAGATGTTGGCCACACGTAAGCTTCGCTCGCAAACACCTTGAATATTTGGTGTTTTCCGGGGCCTTGCCTTGTGGTACGCTGCACTCAATCAAGAAAAAGCCGACCGGAAAAATCCGGCGGCGCGAGGCAGTAAAAGGCGTTAGCCGTGCAGATATTGGGACAGTGCGCCCGCCAAGGGCTTATTTTCATTTTTCTCGGGTTCGTGATGGTGGCCGGCACGATGCCGGGCATGGCCGCGCCCTATGCGGCGATGGTGATCGACGCGCGTTCGGGCGAGGTGCTGCATTCGCGCAACGCCGATACCCCGCTGCACCCCGCCTCGCTGACCAAGATGATGACGCTCTACATCGCGTTCGAGGCGATCGAGAATGGCGAGATCTCGCTCGATACCGCTGTGCGCATCTCGCAAAATGCCGCGGCCGAACCGCCCTCCAAGCTGGGCCTGCGCGCCGGGCAGACGATCAAGCTGCGCTATCTGATCCGGGCGGCGGCGGTGAAATCGGCCAATGACGCGGCCACCGCCATCGGCGAGGCGATCGAGGGCAGCGAAGCCGCCTTCGCCCGCCGCATGAACCGCACCGCCAAGGCCCTGGGGATGAGCAGGACAACCTTCAAGAACGCCAACGGCCTGACCGAGGACGGCCATCTGTCGACCGCGCGCGACATGACGACGCTGGGGCGGCACCTGTTCTACGACTATCCCGATTACTACAACCTGTTCTCGCGCATCACCACCGATGCGGGGATCAAGCAGGTGGCCAGCTCCAACCGCCGCTTCCTGTCCAGCTACAAGGGCGCCGACGGCATCAAGACCGGCTACACCCGCGCCGCCGGGTTCAATCTGGTGGCCTCGGCCGAACGGGGCGGCGAGCGCATCATCGCCACCGTGTTCGGCGGCCGCTCCTCGGCCACGCGCAACGCGCAGGTGGCCGAACTGCTCGATCTGGGCTTCAGCCGCGCCCCCACCCGGGTGGCGGTGCGCAAACCGGCGCGCCCGCCCTATCTCGGCAGCGGCAAATCCGGCGCAACCATCCGCGTGGCCACGACGCTCAGCAGCTCGACCCGGCCCAGAACCCGGCCCGGAACCGGCGCCGCCGAGATGCCGCAGGAACTGCTCATCGCCCTGCGCGACGATATCCGCGATGCGGTGGAGCTGGCCAACAGCACCCCCGCTGCCGCCGCTGCGCCCCCTGCCCCCGAAAGCGCCACTCTTGAACTGGCCGCCGTCTCCATCCCGGCGATCCCGCCCAAACCCCGCCCCGCCGTCGCCACCGCCACCCCGGCCGTCGCGATGACCGCCCCGCCGGAGGCGCCAGAGGTCGTGACCCGCATGTCCAGCTCGAGCGGGCGCCACTGGGGCATCAACGTCGGCCGCTACGGCACCCAGTACGAGGCAGAGCGCGTGCTGCTGGAAACCGCGCTCAAGGAGCTCGGCGCGCTGGACGAAGCCCTGCGCAAGGTCAACCGCTCCAGCCGCGGGTTCGATGCCAATTTCGTGGGCATGACCAAGGAACAGGCCGCACTTGCCTGCCGCCGCCTTCAGGCCTACGGCTCCGATTGCGATACGTTCGGCCCGTCCTGACGGCCGGCCCCTTCATCTTTCCCGAAATATCCCCGCCGGAGGCAGACTCGCGCCCGCAGGGCGCATGAAGCCGTGGCCCGGAACGGGCCTCGATCCGGCGGCGTGCTCAGGGTCTGGGCTGATCGTCCCAGTCATCGCTCAGGATGCGCCGGCTGTCGCCCTCGGGGTCGTCGAACTGCCGGCTGCGCAGCGCCCAGAAGAACGCCGCCAGCCCCAGCCCGCCCAGAAACAGCGAGATCGGGATCAGGTAAACCAGAATCTGCATGTCAGGACCGCAGCCGCAGCGCGTTCAGCGACACGCTGATCGAAGAGGCCGACATCGCAAGCGCCGCCGCCAGCGGCGTGGCAAAGCCCAGAAGCGCGATCGGCACCGCGATCATGTTGTAAAGCGCGGCGATGGTGAAATTCTCCTTGATCCGCCGCGTCGCCTTTTTCGCCGTTACCGCCGCCTCGGCCAGCGGCGCCAGATCCGCGCCCAGCAGCACGATGTCCGACGCGACCCGTGCCGCATCCAGCGCCGTCGCCGGCGACACCGAGACATACGCCGCCGTCAGCGCCGCCGTGTCGTTCAGCCCGTCGCCCACCATCAGCACCCGGTGGCCCGCATCGCCCAGCGCGCGCACCCGCGCGGCCTTGTCGGCGGGCAGCGCCCCGGCCACCCAGTTTTCGATCCCCAGCCGCGCGGCCATATCCGCCACCGGCCCCTCGGCATCGCCCGAGATCAGATGCACCGCCTTGCCCTGCGCGCGCAGGGCGCGCACCGCCTCTTCGGCGCCGGGGCGCAGGCTGTCGGCGAAGGTGAATTCGATCGGGGCCGCCGCGCCGATGCGCAGCCAGGCCGCCGTGTTGCGGCCCGGTTCGGCGCCCAGCCATCCCGCCCGGCCAAAGCGCACCGTCTCGCCCGCCCATGTCCCTTCGACGCCGTAGCCCGGCACCTCGTGCACATCGGTCACCCGTGCGGGCTGAATGCCCGCCCGGCGTGCCGCATCGGCCAGCGCGGCGGCCAGCGGATGCGCCGATCCTGCGGCCAGCGCCAGCGCCACCTCCAGCTCGCGCCGGGGGTGATCGCCCAGATTGGTGGCCTCGGGTGCGCCGAGGGTCAGGGTGCCGGTCTTGTCGAAGACCACGGTATCGACCTCTGCCAGACGTTCCAGCGCGGTGCCGTCCTTGATCAGCATGCCGCGCTTGAAGAGCCGCCCGGAGGCCGCCGTCGTGACCGCCGGCACGGCCAGACCGAGCGCGCAGGGGCAGGTGATGATCAGCACCGCCACCGCGATGTTCAGCGCCAGCCGCACATCGCCGCCCGATTGCACCAGCCAGCCGATGAAGGCGAAGAGCGACAGCAGATGCACCCCCGGCGCATAGATCCGCGCGGCCCTGTCGGCCAGCGAGGTATAGCGGTTGCGCGCGCTTTCGGCCATCGCCACCAGATCGGCCATGCGGTGCAGCGAGCTGTCCTCGCCCGCCGCCGTCACCCGCACCGAGAGCGGGCCGGTCAGGTTGACCTCGCCGGCGCAGACCACGGTGCCCGCCCCGGCGAAGGCGGGCAGGCTTTCGCCGGTCAGAAGCGAACGGTCGATTTCCGACTGCCCGTCGGTGATCACGCCATCCACGGGCACGCGCGCGCCGGGTTTCACCCGGACGATATCGCCCACCGCCAGTTCGGCGATGGAAACGGTCTGCTCGCCCGTATCGGTGATCTTCAGGGCGCGCGGCACTTCGAGCGCCGCCAGCTCCTCGGCTGCGGAACGGGCCACGGCGCGGGTGCGGTGATCGAGATAGCGGCCCGCCAGCAGGAAGAAGGTCAGCGACAGGGCCGCGTCGAAATAGGCATGGGCGCCCGATTGCGTCACCTCGTAGAGCGACATGCCGGCGGCCAGCAGGATCGCCAGCGAGATCGGCACATCCATGTTCAGCCGTTTCGCCGCGAGCGCGCCCCAGGCGTTGCGAAAGAAGGGCTGGGCCGAGAACGCGATGGTGGGCAGGGCGATGGCGGCGGAGACCCAGTGGAACAGGTCGCGCGTGGCGTCAGCGGCGCCCGACCAGACGGCGACCGACAGCAGCATCACGTTCATCATCGCAAAGCCCGCCACGGCCAGCCGCATCAGGATGTCGCGCCCGGCCTTGTCGGTGGCGGTGGCCGACAGCATGCCGGGATCAAGCTCATGCGCCTCATAGCCCAGACGGTCGAGCACGGCGATCAGGCCGGCGGCGGTGACGTCGGGCTCGGCCTCGACGCTGACGCGTTTCAGCGTCAGGTTCACCCGGGCCGAACGGACGCCCGGTTCGGCGGCCAGCCCGCGTTCCACGGCAGAGATGCAGCCCGCGCAATGGATCGTCGGCAGTGACAGCAGCAGCCGCGCCTCGGTGGGGTCGTCGGCCTTTGCCAATGCCTCGGCGGCCGGGGCGACGGCGCAGGCCGGGCAGGCAGCCGGGCGGGGGGGGAAGGCGGCGGTCATGCGGTCAGCCCTTCACGAAAAGATCCAGCCGCTGGCGGAAGGGCGTGCCGTCTTCGGCGGTCGCCTCGAGCAGCATCATCCATTTGCCGCGCCCCAGCGTCACCGGCGCGGTGTAGCGGCCGGCATAGCCGGTGAATTCCGGCCGGATGTCATCGCGCGCTTCGGTGGTGCGGCCGATCAGAACGGTGAAATCCCTGGGCACCACGGTGCCGCCATTGGCCTGGCGGAAGTTCAGCACCAGCTCGCCCTCGGCATAGCCGCTGTCGACGACCCAGCCCAGCCCCTCCTGCGCGTCGCGGCGGGTGTCGAACTCCTGACTGGCGACGTAGGAGTTCTTGACCTCCAGCCCGGGAAAGGTGTCGACGGCCAGAAAGGCCATCACGAGGTTGACGCCGATGATCACCGAAAAGGCCGATACCGTGATGATCAGAACGGTGCGCCCGGTCAGCGGCTTGTCGGTCATTGCTCTCTCCCGTTGAACACGGTGCCGGCAGAGGCGCGCTCCTGCGCTTCCACATCCTCGACCCAGATCTGCAGATCGGTGCGGGCCGATTGCGCGGCGGCGCTGCCTGCGGGGGCGGTGACGTAGACGCGCTGCAGTTTGGTCGCGTCGGCGGGCACGATCACAGTTTGATCGCCCGAGCCTTCCAGATCAACGATGAATTCGGCATCCGATGTCGCAGTGACCAAAAATGCCCGATCCTCGCCCTGCTTGTTGCGCAGGCGCACGTCATAGGTGTTGCGGATCGACCCGTCGGACAGGGTGACGAAGGTCGGGTTACGCACCGGCGACACGGTCAGATCCACCTCGGAGCGGATGAACAGCGCCACCAGAAGCGCCACGCCCACCGAGGACCACAGCGCGGTGTAAAGGATGGTGCGGGGACGGAAGACATGTTTCCAGACCGATTTCGGCGGCTTCCCCGCGCGCTCGCGCGGCTCGTCGGTCAGGGCCATGTAGTCGACCAGCCCGCGCGGCTTGCCGATCTTGTCCATCACGTCGTCGCAGGCGTCGATGCACAGCGCGCAGGTGATGCAGGCAAGCTGTTGCCCGTCGCGGATGTCGATGCCCATGGGGCAGACGTTGACGCAGGCGTTGCAATCGATGCAATCGCCGAGCTGATCGGCATCGGCGGCCTTGCGGTGTTTGCCGCGCGGCTCTCCGCGCCAGTCGCGATAGGCGACGGTCAGGGTGTCTTCGTCCATCATCGCGGCCTGGATGCGCGGCCAGGGACACATGTAGATGCACACCTGTTCGCGCATGAAACCGCCGAAGGTGAAGGTTGTCAGGGTCAGCACCGCGATGGTGCCATAGGCCACGGGGCTGGCATCGAGGGTGACGAGGTTGCGCAGCAGCGTCGGCGCGTCGGTGAAATAGAACACCCAGGCGCCGCCGGTGGCCACGGCGATCATCAGCCACAGCGCCCATTTGGTGATCCGCAGCCGCGCCTTGCGCGCGTCCCAGGGTGCATTCCACAGCTTGACGCGCTTGTTGCGGTCGCCTTCGACCCAGCGCTCGACAAGGATGAACAGATCGGTCCAGACCGTTTGCGGGCAGCCATAGCCGCACCACACCCGCCCCAGCGCCGAGGTGAACAGGAACAACCCCAGCCCCGCCATGATCAGCAGCCCGGCGACGAAGTAGAATTCATGCGGCCAGATCTCGATCCAGAACATGAAGAAGCGCCGGTCGGCCAGATCCACCAGCACCGCCTGATCGGGCAGGTTGGGGCCGCGATCCCAGCGGACCCACGGGGTCAGGTAGTAGATGCCCAAGGTCAGGGCCATCAGCCACCATTTGAGGGTACGGAACGGGCCGCTGACACGGCGCGGAAAAATCGGTTCGCGCGCGGAATAGAGGGGTTCTTCGGTAGGTTCTGTCGTGCTCACGGACGTGCTCCGGCTCCTGTTCGCGGTTCGGCCCTTGTCGCAGCGATACGGGGGCGTCACATTGACCTAAGTCAAAGGTGTATCGCAAAGTCAGGATGCCGCGCCAGCATGGCCCGCGGGTGGACAGAACCGGCCTTGTCCGGTAGAAAATAAACACCGGCCCCCTGGAAACGCGCGAACAGGACGGGGGCCGGTGTTTTCAACCGGGAGCTTGGGTCCCCCTGTTGTATTCCCATGTTATGTGCCGCCGGGGAAGCCGACCTTGATTTGCGTCAAGCCGCGGTTTCCCGCCGCGCGCCTTGCCTGCCCGCCCTGCGATTTGCCGGAATAATCGCACCGGCCCCCTGGAAACGCGCGAACAGGATGGGGACCGGTGCTTTCAACCGGGGGGCTTGCGCCCCCCGGAAGCCGTTTTACTCGCCGCCGCCAAGCTGGTGGACATAGGTGGCCACGGCGCGGATGTCGGCCTCGCTCAGCCGGGCCTGCCATGTCGGCATGACCCCGAACCGGGCGTTGGTGACGGTAAAGGTGATCGCGTCCTCGCTGCCGCCGTAGAGCCAGATCGCGTCGGTCAGGTTGGGCGCGCCCTGGAACCTGTCACCGGTGCCGTCTTCCATATGGCAGGCCGCGCAATTGTCCAGGAACACCGTCTCGCCAGGCGCGGCGAGCGCCGCGTCGTGATCCTGGCCCGAGAGTTTCCGGACATATTGCACGACCTGGGCGATCTCTCCCTCCTCAAGGATCTCGCCGAACACGGGCATCTCGGAATAGCGGGCATCGGGGTCCTGCTCGTTCCGGATACCATGTGTGATGGTCAGGTGGATATCTTCGATCGTGCCGCCCCACAGCCAGTCGTCATCCAGCAGGTTGGGATAGCCCGACGCCTGTACCCCGGCCGCACCCGAGCCGTGGCACTGGGCGCACCAGGTCTGGAACACGGCGGCGCCGGCGTTGACCGAATAGTTCATCAGCTCCGGGTCGCCGGGGATCTCGGTCAGCTCGGCGCTGACCAGCCTGGCCTCGATCGGGGCGTTCATCGCGTCGAACCGCTCGATTTCCTTGGCCACGTTGGCGCGGGTCGAATAGCCCAGGATGCCGGGCGTGGCCTTTTTGACCAGGGGCCAGGCCGGATAGGCGATCGAATAGAGCAGCGCGTAGACGATGCAGGCATAGAAGGTCCAGAGCCACCAGCGCGGCAGCGGGTTGTTGAACTCTTCGATCCCGTCCCAGGAATGGCCGGTGGTTTCGACCTCTCCGGGTTTGTTGTTGGTCTTGTCGGTACTCATGTCCGCGCCTCCTTGATATGCGCGCCGTTCTTTTCGTCGTCGCAGGCGGGTTTCTTCTCGTGGCGGAACGGGATGTTCGCGCTGTCCAGATGTTCGGCGGTGCTGCCGGGGCGGAAGACCCAGATGATCATGCCGACGAAGAACAGCGCCAGGGCAAGCAGCGCCCAGCTGTCGGCGAACATGCGAAGCAGGGAATAGGTATCCATCTTCGCCCCCTACCGGTTCGCCACAGGCTCGAAGGTCGAGAAATCAACCAGCGTGCCGAGCATTTGCAGATAGGCGATCAGCGCATCCATTTCCGAGATGCCCGGCGCGCCGTCGAAGTTGCGCACCTGCGCACCCGGATAACGCTCGAGCAGACCGTCGGTATCGCCCCAGGGGTCGATCTGGACGGTGAAATCGGCCACCGCGTTTTCCAGCATCTCGTCGGTATAGGGCACGCCCACCACGCGATGCGTCTTCATCGAGTCGGCGATATACTTGCCGTCGATCATCTTGCGCTCGAGGAAGGCGTATTTCGGCATCACCGATTCCGGCACGACCGACTGCGGGTTGCGCAGGTGATCCACGTGCCATTCGTCGGAATAGCGGCCGCCCACGCGGGCCAGATCGGGCCCGGTGCGTTTGGAGCCCCACTGGAACGGATGGTCATACATCGATTCCGCGGCGAGGCTGTAGTGGCCGTAACGCTCCACCTCGTCGCGCATCGGGCGGATCATCTGGCTGTGGCAGACATAGCAGCCCTCGCGGACGTAGACATCACGCCCGGCCAGTTCCAGCGGCGAATAGGGGCGCACGCCTTCGACCTCTTCGATGGTGTTTTCGAGGTAGAAGAGCGGTGCGATTTCCACGATCCCGCCGATGGTCACGACCAGAAAGCTGAACACCAGAAGCAGCGACGCGTTCTTCTCGATGATTTTATGTTTGTCGAGGATAGCCATTGCTGTCGTCCTTATTCAGCCGGAACCACACCGGGCGCTTCGGCTTTCGCCGAAACCGAGGTGACGGTTTTCCACAGGTTGACGCACATGATGATGCCGCCGGCAAGGTAGAGCACCCCGCCCAGCCCACGCACCACGTACATCGGGAATTTGGCGGCCACGGTGTCGGCGAAGGAGTTCACCAGGAAGCCCTGCGCGTCGACTTCGCGCCACATCAGGCCTTCCATGATGCCCGACACCCACATCGACGAGGCGTAGAGCACGATGCCGATCGTCGCCAGCCAGAAGTGCCAGGAGACCATGGAGAGGCTGTAGAGCCGCTCGCGGTTCCACAGTTTGGGCACCAGGAAGTAGAGCGCGCCGAAGGTGATCATGCCGTTCCAGCCAAGCGCGCCGGAATGCACGTGGCCGATCGTCCAGTCGGTGTAGTGCGACAGGCTGTTGACCGCCTTGATCGACATCATCGGGCCCTCGAAGGTGGACATGCCGTAGAAGCCGACGGAGACCACCATCATGCGGATGATCGGATCGGTGCGCAGCTTGTCCCATGCGCCCGAAAGCGTCATCAGGCCGTTGATCATCCCCCCCCAGGACGGCATCCACAGCATGATCGAGAACACCATGCCCAGCGTCGAGGCCCAGTCGGGCAGCGCGGTGTAGTGCAGGTGGTGCGGACCGGCCCAGATATACAGGAAGATCAGCGCCCAGAAGTGGATGATCGACAGTTTGTAGGAATAGACGGGGCGTTCGGCCTGTTTCGGCACGAAGTAATACATCATCCCCAGAAAGCCCGCGGTCAGGAAGAAGCCCACGGCGTTATGGCCGTACCACCACTGGGTCATCGCGTCCTGCACACCGGCGAAGACCTGCACCGACTTGGAGCCGAAGATCGACACCGGAACGCTGAGGTTGTTGACCACATGCAGCATGGCGATGGTGACGATGAAGCTCAGGTAGAACCAGTTCGCCACGTAGATGTGCTTTTCCTTGCGCTTGAAGATCGTGCCCATGAACACGGCCAGATAGGTGACCCAGACGATGGTCAGCCACCAGTCGACGTACCATTCGGGCTCGGCGTATTCCTTGGATTGGGTGGCGCCCAGCAGATAGCCGGTGGCGGCCAGCACGATGAACAGGTTGTAGCCCCAGAAGACGAACCAGCCGGCGTTGCCGCCCCACAGCCGCGCCGCCGAGGTACGCTGAACCACGTAGAAGGACGTGCAGATCAGGGCGTTGCCGCCAAAGGCGAAGATCACCGCCGAGGTGTGCAGCGGGCGCAGCCGCCCGAAGTTCGAATAGCCCTGTGCCCAGTCGAAGTTCAGCGCCGGAAAGGCAAGCTGGAATGCGATGAACGTGCCCACGGCAAAGCCGACGACGCCCCAGAAGGCGGTGGCGATGACACCGGCCCGCACGACGCCGTCCATGTAGCCGGTATCCGGCGCCGGTTTCGGCTCTCCGGTGGTGCGTACCGTCCACAGGAACATGCCGCCGGCGACCAGCATCACCGTCAGCGCGTTCACCAGATAGGCGGCATCGCGGGCATAGTTGGCAGCGATCGCGGCAAGCAGCGCGATAATGCCAAATATGGCCAGTTTAAGATAATCCCACATCCTGCGTCCCTTCGTCCTTCCCGTTCCGATTCGTCCCGGCACGGGGCAATTTTCCACATTTTGTGGTATGCCGCTCCGGGCCGGCGGCAACCTTGATCCATGTCAATGCGCCATGGGTTGCCGGTTGATCTCGGTCAAGGCTGCCAATTCGTCGCAGGGATAGGTTATGTCTAGGATGTCAACCAGTCCCAAAGGAGTGTTCCGGTGGCTTACAAGACGATTCTGACGGTTGTGACCGACCCAAAACTTGAAACCGCCGTGCTTGATCAGGCGATCCAGCTTGCCACGCGTGAAGATGCTCATCTGGATATCCTGTGTCTGGGCATCGACCGGACGCAGACCGGCTATTACTACGCCGGCGCGAATGCGATGCTGCTGCAGGAAACCCTGAAGAAGGCGCAGGAGGATTCCGCCGCGATCGAAAAGGCGGTGCGGGCGCGGATGGCGCCGGAAACCGTGCGCTGGTCATCCGAGGCGGCGGTGGCGCAGATTGCCGGCCTGTCGAACCTGGTGGCGCATCGGGCGCGGTTTTCCGATCTCGTGGTGGTTCCCAAACCCTATGGCGAGGGAAAGGGCATCGAGGACGAGGCAACGGTGGAGGCGGCGCTGTTCGACGGCCGCGCGCCGGTTCTGATCATCCCGCCCAAGACCGACGCGGATGCGATGGGCCAGCGCGTCGTCGTTGCCTGGAACGAAAGCACGGAAGCGCTTGCCGCCGTGCGCGCGGCGCTGCCGATGCTGCAGGCGGCGGATGTGGTGAACATCACCGTCATCGACCCGCCGCAGCACGGGCCGGACCGGTCGGACCCCGGCGGGCTGCTGTCGCAGATGCTGGGCCGCCACGGGGTGCGGGCCGAGATCGCGGTGCTGGCCAAGACCATGCCGCGCATTTCAGACGTGCTGAACCGCCATGTGCAGGATATCGAGGCCGACATGGTGGTGATGGGCGCCTACGGCCATTCGCGTTTCCGCGAGGCGATCCTTGGCGGCGCGACCCGCAGCATGCTGGAAAACGCCGAGGTTCCGGTGCTGATGGCCCACTGACCGGGCCGCTGACACAGCGGCCGGCGGCTTTTCAGGCGAAAACGCCGCCGTCCGTATCATCGCCGGTTTCGTCCAGCAGGCGCTCCATGTCGGGAACGGTGACGTGGCGCTTGCCTTCGAGTTCGATCACGCCATCGCGCTTGAGCGCGGAGATCTGGCGGCTGACGGTTTCCAGCGTGAGGCCCAGGTAATCGGCCATCGCCTCACGCGTCAGCGGCAGGTCGAACACGACCTGGCCGCGGGAGTTGGAGAGTTTCAGCGTGGCATCGCGGCGGGCGATGATGGCCAGCAGGCTGGCGATCTTTTCCCGCGCGGTCTTGCGGCCCAGAAGCAGCATCCATTCGCGGGCCGCGTCCAGCTCGTCCAGCGTCATCTCGAGCAGGCGCTGGCCGATATGCGGCGTGTTCATCATCATGTCTTCGAAAGGCTTCTTGCGGAAACAGCACATGGTCAGGCGGGTGGTCGCGGTGACGTCATAGGCGGCCTGGTCGCGGCCGGGGCGGCCGACGAAATCGGAGGGCAGCAGCAGGCCCACCATCTGGGTGCGGCCGTCTTCCATGGTCTGGGTCAGCGTGGCGATCCCCTCGACGACCGACGCGACGAAATCCATCTTGTCACCCGACCAGATGACGGTCTGACCGGCCTCGTAGGTCCGGTAGTACTTCATCTCTTCCAGAAGCTTCAGCTCATCCGATTCGCAGCGCGCGCACACGGCACGGTGGCGAATCGGGCAGTCGCCACAATCTATATGTGTGCGGACATTTTCTTGTAGTGCCATCGCGGTGTCTCACTTGATTTCGATCAAAGTTGTGACCGTTTTCCACCCATACACGTAAGTCAATGACTATAGAATCGCAACTTATGCGGCTCGGTCTATTTGACGCGCGTGTCCCAAGGTATACCAGTTACCCTACGGCACCAAATTTTTCCGCGTCGGTGGACGAGGCTGCCTTTGGGGGGTGGATCGACCAGATCCCGCCCGCGTCGCAGGTTTCCCTTTATATCCACGTTCCGTTCTGCAGCCGTTTGTGCTGGTTTTGCGCCTGCCGGACACAGGGAACGCGCAGCGTCGGGCCGGTGCGGGCCTATCTGGATACGCTGAAGGAAGAGATCGCGCAGCTTGGCCGCCGCCTGCCCGAGGGGCTGCGCCTGGCGCGGCTGCATTGGGGTGGCGGCACGCCCACGCTTTTGTCGGCCGACATGATGCGCGAACTGGCGGATGCGATCTTCGCCGTGCTGCCGCTTGCCGAAAACGCCGAATTCTCGGTCGAGATCGACCCGAACGAGATCGACGCCGGCCGGCTCGACGCGCTGGCGGCGGCGGGGATGAACCGCGCCTCGATCGGGGTGCAGGATTTCGACCCCGAGATTCAATCGGTCATCGGGCGCATTCAAAGCTATGAGGTGACGCGCGACGCGGCGCAGATGATCCGCGACCGCGGCATCGCCAGCCTGAACGCGGATATCCTGTTCGGCCTGCCCCACCAGACCAAGGAGCGGATCGCCGACAGCGTGCAGAAGCTGCTTACGCTCGCGCCCGACCGGGTGGCGCTCTACGGCTATGCCCATGTGCCGTGGATGGCCAAGCGCCAGCAGATGATCCCGTCGGAGGCGCTGCCGACCCCGGAAGAGCGGCTGGGCCTGTTCGAAACCGCCCGGCGGCTGTTCTTGTGGGACAATTACCACGAAATCGGGATCGACCATTTCGCCCGCGCCGGCGACGGGCTGGAGATCGCCCAGCGCACGGGGCGGCTGCGGCGGAATTTTCAGGGCTATACCGATGACACGTCGGAGGTGCTGATCGGGCTTGGCGCCTCTTCGATCTCGCGCTTTCCCGAGGGCTATGCCCAGAACCTGCCCGCGACCTCGGAATATACCGGGCGCATCCGCGAGGGCCGTTTCGCCACCGGGCGCGGCCATGTGTTCAGCGAGGATGACAGGCTGCGCGCGCGGCTGATCGAGGCGCTGATGTGCGACTTCCGCATCGACGCGGCCGAGATCAGGGCGCGGTTCGGCATCGCCGAGGAAAAGCTGAAAGAGCTGTTCCGCACGGTTGCCAGCGGATTTCCCGACATGATCGACCTGAGATCCGGCGGCTTCGCCATTCCGCCCCATGCCCGGCCGTTGACCCGGATGATCGCGCGCGGCTTCGATGCCTATGACCTGTCGAACGCGGGCCACAGCTCGGCCATCTGAGCCGCAGCGGGCGCGCGGTTACGCCTCCAGCGCCTGCCCCGGCTTCAGATCGAAGGCCGCCTGCATCAATGTGCGCGTATAGGCCGATTGCGGATTGTTGAAGATCGTGTGGCTGTCGCCCGACTCGACGATATCGCCCTGTTTCATCACGATCACCTTGTGCGACAGCGCGCGCACCACCTTCAGATCGTGGCTGATGAACAGATAGGCGAGCCGGTACTTCTGCTGCAGCCGCCGCAACAGCTCTACGATCTGCACCTGCACCGTCATGTCGAGCGCCGAGGTCGGCTCGTCGAGCACCAGAAGCCTGGGCCGCAGGATCATCGCGCGGGCGATGGCGATGCGCTGTCGCTGGCCGCCGGAAAACTCATGCGGGTAGCGGTGCATCATCGCCGGGTCCATACCGACCTCTGTCAGGATGTCGGCCACCATCCGGCGCTTGTCCTGGCCCTTCTCGACCCCGTGCACGCCCAGCCCCTCGGCCACGATCTGTTCCACCGTCATCCGCGGCGAGAGAGAGCCGAACGGATCCTGAAACACGATCTGCATGTCGCGGCGCAGCGGGCGAAGCTGCCGGGTTTTCCAGCCCTGGATATCCTGCCCGTCGAAATGAATCCCCCCTTCGGAAGAGATAAGCCGCATGATCGCCAGCGCCAGCGTGGTCTTGCCGGAGCCGCTTTCGCCGACCACGCCCAGCGTTTCGCCGGCCCGCACCGAGATCGACGCCTCGTTCACCGCCTTCACATGGCCCGCGACGTGCCGCATCAGCCCGCGCTGGATCGGAAACCAGATGCGCAGCGCATCGGTGCGCAGCACCTCGGGGGCGCCTTCGGGCACCGGACCGGGCAGGCCCGCCGCCTCTGCCGCCAGCAGCATCTTTGTATAGGGGTGCTGCGGATCGTCGAAAATACGGGAGGTCGGCCCGGATTCGACGATCTCGCCATCCTTCATCACGCAGACCCTGTCGGCAATCTTGCGCACGATGCCAAGGTCATGGGTGATGAACAGCATGCTCATCCCCTCTTCGCGCTTCAGCCCGGCCAGAAGCTCGAGGATCTGGGCCTGGATGGTCACGTCCAGCGCGGTGGTCGGTTCGTCCGCGATCAGCAGGCCCGGACCGTTGGCCAGCGCCATGGCGATCATCACGCGCTGCCGCTGCCCGCCCGAAAGCTGGTGCGGATAGGCGCCCAGCCGGCTTTCGGGATCACGGATGCCGACCTTTTCCAGCAGTTCGAGTATCCGCGCCCGCACCGCCGGGCCGCGCAGGCCCTGATGCAGCACGATGCTTTCGGCCAGTTGCTTTTCCAGCGTGTGCAGCGGGTTGAGCGACGTCATCGGCTCCTGAAAGATGAAGCTGATGTCATTGCCGCGCACCGCGCGCAGCCGGGCCGCATCGGCCCCCACCATCTGATCGCCGTCATAGGTGACAGAGCCGCTGACGCTGGCGCTTTCGGGCAGCAGCGACACGGTGGAAAGCGCGGTGACGGATTTGCCCGACCCGCTTTCACCGACCAGCGCGACGGTTTCGCCCCGGTTCACATCAAAGGACACGCCCCTGACGGCGACATGATCGCGCCCGTCCTGCCGGAAGCTGACGTTCAGGTCGCGGACCTGCAACACACCGCTCATTGAAAGGTCTTTCTGGGGTCGAACGCGTCGCGCACCCCTTCGAAGATGAACACCAGCAGCGACAGCATCAGCGCGAAGGTGACAAAGGCGGTGAAGGCCAGCCAGGGCGCCTGCAGGTTCTGCTTGGCCTGCAGCGTCAGTTCGCCCAGCGACGGGGCCGAGGACGGCAGGCCGAAGCCGAGGAAATCGAGCGAGGCCAGCGTGCCGATGCCGCCGGTGATCAGGAAGGGCAGCATGGTCAGCGTGGCGACCATGGCATTGGGCAGCATGTGCCGGAACATGATCACCCGGTTCGACACCCCCAGCGCGCGCGCGGCGCGGACATATTCGAAATTGCGCGCCCGCAGGAATTCGGCCCGCACCACGCCCACCAGCGCGGGCCAGCCGAACAGCGCCGTCAGGAACACCAGCAGCCAGAAGCTGCGCCCGAGGATCGCGAACAGGATGATGATGATGTAAAGCTGGGGGGTCGATGTCCAGATCTCGATGATCCGCTGAAAGATCAGGTCGGTCCAGCCGCCGAAAAACCCCTGCACCGCCCCCGCGACGATACCGATGGCCGAGGCGACCGTGGTCACGATCAGGGTGAAGATGATCGACAGGCGGAACCCGTAGATCACCCGCGCCAGCACATCGCGCGCGGTATCGTCGGTGCCCAGCAGGTGATCCCGATCGGGGGCCGAGGGCGCGGTGCCGCCGATATCGTTGATCGTGGCATAGCTGTAGGGGATCGGCGGCCACAGCAGGAACCCTTTTTCGATCGGCGCGCCAGCGATGGCGCCGTCCTGCGCATCCTCGATCAGCGCCTCGGGGTCGTCCCAGCACTCGAGCAGGCCGCCGGTGACGATCAGGCACTGGATTTCGATATCGCGGTAGACCGCCTCGGTGCGCAGATCGCCGCCAAAGGCGGTTTCGGGATAGAAATTGTAGATCGGCACGAAGGTTTCGCCGCGATAGCGCACGAGGATCGGCTTGTCGTTGGCCAGCACCTCGGCGAAGAGCGACAGGCCGAACAGCACCGAAAAGATGATCAGCGACCAATAGGCGCGGCGGTTGCGCGTGAAGTTGCGCCAGCGGCGGCGATTGAGCGGCGAGAGGGCGAACATGCTCATGTCTCCCTGCTTTCGAAATCGATGCGCGGATCGACCAGCACATACATCAGATCCGACAGGATCCCGACCAGCAGCCCGATCAGGCCAAACACGTAAAGCGTGGCGAAGATCACCGGGTAATCGCGGGCCACCGCGGCCTCGAACCCCAGCCGGCCCAGCCCGTCGAGCGAGAAGATGGTTTCGATGATGATCGAGGCGCCGAAGAAGACGCTGATGAACAGGCCCGGAAACCCGGCGATGACGATCAGCATCGCGTTGCGGAAGACGTGGCCATAGAGCACGGCCCGCTCGCTCAGCCCCTTGGCGCGGGCGGTGATCACATATTGCTTCTTGATCTCGTCCAGAAAGGAGTTCTTGGTCAGCAGCGTCAGCGTGGCGAAGCTCGAGATCGTCGAGGCGACGACCGGCAGGGTGATGTGCCAGAAGTAATCGCCGATCTTGTGGAGCAGGCTGAAATCCTCCCACCCGTCGGAGGTGAGGCCGCGCAGCGGGAACCAGCGGAAATACGAGCCGCCCGCGAACAGCACCAGCAGCAGGATGGCGAAGAGAAAGCCGGGGATGGCATAGCCCAGGATGATGGCGCCGCTTGTCCAGGTGTCGAACGGGGTGCCGTCCTTGACGGCCTTGCGGATGCCCAGCGGCAGCGAGACCAGATAGGCGATCAGCGTCGACCACAGGCCCAGCGTCAGCGAGACGGGCATTTTCTCGATCACCAGGTCGATCACCGAAACCGAGCGGAAATAGCTCTCTCCGAAATCGAAGGTGATGTAATTGCCCATCAGGATCAGGAAGCGTTCCACGATCGGAATGTCCTGCTTTTCGCATTCGGGCGCGGCGATATCCGGCGCGCCCTCATAGCCCTCGGCGCAGACGATGCGGGCAAAGCCCATCTGTACCTCGAGATCATCCAGGAAATCCTGCGGCAAGCCGCGCGCGCCGACATAGCGGTCTGCCGCCGCCTGCCCCATCGTCTCGCCGACATCGCCGCCCCCGGCGATGCCCTGAAACACATCCCCCTCGCCCTGCACCTGGGCGATGATCTGTTCGATCGGCCCGCCGGGGACAAACTGGGTAAGCGTGAAGTTGATGATCATGATGCCGATCAGCGTCGGGATGATCAGCAACAACCGCCGAAGGATATAGGCGCCCATTGGCTTTTACTGCTCTTTTTATCAGAAGGCCCCTGCGGCCTTCAGTTTTTCTGCCTTTTCGGCACTGTACCACCAGAAATCCAGATGGCCCAGCGCATAGGGCGGCAGCGGATCGGGATGTTCGTACATGTCGTAATAGGCCACCGTGTAGGCATCCTTGTACCACTGCGGGATGCGGAACCGCTCGGCCCGCAGCACCCGGTCGAGCGCCTTGACGGCCACGATCAGCTCTTCGCTGCTTTCCGCCCCGATCACGGTGTCGATCAGGCTGTCCACCGCCGCGCTTTTCAGGCCCATCTTGTTGAACACCGAGGTATCGGCGGTTTCCGAGCCGAAATACTGTTTCAGCCCGTTGCCCGGCACATAACCCATCGCCAGGTGATCGGTGATGATGTCGAAATCATAGCTGCGTTCGCGGTTGGTGGCCTGGGCACTGTCGACCCGCTCCATCCGCGCGTCGACGCCGAGGCGGCGCAGGTTCTCGACATAGGGGTTGATCACCCGGTCGAAGGTCTGGCTGTCGTTCAGGAACTCCACCCGCAGCGTCTCTCCGGCGGCGTTGCGGCGGATGCCGTCATCCCCGACCGGCCAGCCCGCTTCGTCGAGCAGGGCCGAGGCCGCGCGCAGGTTGCCCCGGTCGAGCTGGCGCGAGGCCGAAGACACGGTGGGCGAGACCGGCGGGCCATCCAGCACCCCCTCGGGCAGAAGCTCGGCCAGCGGCTCGAGGATCGCCAGCTCTTCGGGCGAGGGCAGCCCCTCGGCGGCGAGATAGCTATTTTCCCACAGGGAATCGACGCGGCTGTAGATGCCGTAGAACAGGGTTTCGTTGGACCATTCGAAATTGAACATCATCTCGATCGCCTGGCGTACACGCGGATCCTGAAACTGCGGGCGGCGCAGGTTGATCAGGAAGGCCTGGCCGGTGGCGATGGCCCCGTCGGGAAGCTCGGCCTTTTTCACCCAGCCCTTTTCCACGCCGGGGAAATTATAGCCGGTGGCCCAGATCTTTGACGAGGCTTCATCGCGGAACGTGTAGTTGCCGGCCTTGAACCCTTCGAAGGCGGCGTTGTAATCGGCGTAATATTCGCGGCGGATACGGTCGAAATTGTTGCGCCCGATGTTGATCGGCAGATCGGCGCCCCAGTAATCGGGATTGCGCCGGTAGACCGCGCGCTTGCCCACGTCCAGCTCGTCGAGCACATAGGGGCCGGAGCCGAGGAAGGGCTCCAGCGAGTTTTCCTCCAGGTCGCGGCCGTTGGCCTCATAATCGGCCTTGGAGAAGATCGAGAGCCCCCCCACCATCTGCGGCAGGTCGCGGGTCGGCACATCCTCCTTGAAGGTGAATTTTACCCGGTGCGGGCCCAGCACCTCGGCGCTTTCGACCTGACGGGCGAGGACCGCGCGATAGCTGGGCAGGCCCTTGGCCCGGAACAGCTCGTAGGAAAACACCACATCCTCGGCCGTCAGGGGCGAGCCATCGGAAAACCGCGCCTCGGGGCGCAGGTTGAAGATCACCCAGCGCCGGTCTTCGGGGTATTCGAGGCTTTCGGCCAGCAAGCCGTAGGAGGCGCTGGTTTCATCGGCGGTGCCGGCCAGCAGAGATTCATAGGGGAGCGACGACAGCCCCTCGGCCCGGCCCTTGGTGGAAAAGGGGTTCATCGAATCGAAGGCGCCGAAGCCCCAGATCGAAATCTCGCCGCCCTTGGGCGCCTCGGGGTTGACGTAATCGAGATGCGGGAAATCGGCGGGATATTTCAGATCGCCGAAGGTCGAGATGCCGTGGGATGTGATGACCCCATCCTGCGCGCGGGCGGCGAGCGCCGTCATCAGCAGCATCAGGGCAAGGACCGTGGCGGCCAGGGCGGCGCGGAAAGGGGCCGGGGGATGGGCGCCCCGGACAAGGGCTGTCGCGCAGGCCGTGCGGGTCTTTGTCATCAATCGCCTCCTGTTGGCCGGAACCATGAAAGATCCGTTACACGAAGCTAAGGGCCTCGTGCCCCGATGTTCAAGTTGAGATTCCGTGAGCAGGCGTGCGCACGACACAATAGTGTGGCGGCGGCGGGCACTCTCCGCGCGTTGCGGCTTTCTTCGCGGGGCCCGCGACGAAGCCCATGCGCTACGGCATCTTCGATTCAATCGAAAGCGCGGCGCCGTCCACGATGAAATTTCCGTAGCCGTGATGGTGAATCGTTTTCGGCGCGGCCTGTTGCGGGTCGGTCCATGCCTGCACGACCTCGAGGACGAACAGATTGAACTTCTGCACCAGCTGGGTATCGACCACCCTGCATTCGAGATTGGCAAAGCATTCTTCGATCAGCGGGGCCGCGACGGCCCTGCCATCGCGCGGCGTGACGGGGAAGGCCGCGAACTTGTCGATATCGCGCCCCGAACAATTGCCGATCCCGACCACCTGCTGCGCCATCTCCACCGCGGGAATGGCGATGACGCATTCCCCCGTGGCCCGCAGCGCGGTGAAACTGTGATCGGCGCTGCTGACGACACAGGCCACAAGCGGCGGTGTGAACTCCACCATCATGTGCCATGACATGGTCATGACGTTGCGGCGCCCCTCATGCGCCGTTGTCAGCAGGACAACCGGCCCCGGCTCCAGAAGCTGATAGACGTTTTCAAGCGGCAGATCGTGCATTCCGGTGCTCCTTGCTGCGCCCGCGCGGCCGGAGCCGCCCGTGCCAACGAAAAAGGGCCGCCCCCGCAGGAGCGACCCCAAACTTCAGCCCGGAACGCGCGGATCAGCCATTCGTTTCAAGAAAGGCGATCAGGTTGGCGCGATCCTCGACCTTCTTGAGGCCGGCGAAGGACATGGCCGTGCCCGGGGCGAAGGCCTTGGGGTTGGTCAGGAAGTCGTTCAGGTGCTCTGGCGTCCAGACATCGGCCACCGCCTTCAGCGCGCCCGAATAGCGGAACCCGTCGATAACGCCGACCTCACGCCCGACCACGCCGAACAGCGTCGGGCCGGTGGCGTTGGCGCCATCTTCCAGCTTGTGGCAGGCCTTGCATTTGGCGAACACTTTCTCGCCCTTGCCCGGATCGGCGCCGGCCAGAACGTCGGCAAAGGCAACCTCGACCGCCTCGGTCTCCGGCTCTCCCTCGCCGGTGTCGATCACATAGGCCTGCTCGGCGTGATCGCCGTGACCGCCACCGGTGCTGTACAGCGCCTCGGCCGCCCAGCCCCCCAGAAGGAAAATCAGCAAGGCGCCGCAGAACCCGCCGATGATTTTGGTCAAGGTCATAGTGTCGAACATGTCGCGATCCCGTTAGTCCCGAATTCGCGGATATCTATGCGCTTCCATCGCCCGGATGCAAGGTGTAGTTACCGCCTCCAGCCCCGGAGAGGCACACAGGAAACGGAAAAGACACCATGACACAACGCATCGCGTTCCAGGGAGAGCCCGGCGCCTATTCGCATCAGGCCTGCCGCGAAGCCCGCCCCGACATGCAGGCCCTGCCCTGCAAGACCTTCGAGGATGCGATCGAGGCGGTGCGCAAGGGCGATGCGGATCTGGCCATGCTGCCGGTTGAAAACTCGACCTATGGCCGGGTCGCCGACATTCATCACCTGCTGCCCGACTCTGGCCTGCACATCATCGACGAAGCCTTCGTGCGGGTTCATATCAACCTGCTGGCCGTGCCCGGCACCCGGCTGGAGCAGGTACGCACCGCCACCAGCCACACGGTTCTGCTGGGCCAGTGCCGGGCGTTCCTGCGCGAAAACGGCATCGAGGGGCGCACCGGCGCCGATACCGCCGGATCGGCCAGGATGATCGCCGCGCTGGGAGAGCCGGAAAACGCGGCGCTGGCCTCGGAGCTGGCGGGCGAGATCTACGGGCTGGACGTGGTGGCCCGCCATATCGAGGATCACGACCGCAACACCACCCGCTTTCTGGTCATGGCGCGCGAGCCCGACCTGAAGCGGCGCGGGTCGGCCGGGATGATGACGAGCTTCGTGTTCCGGGTGCGCAACATCCCCGCCGCACTTTACAAGGCGATGGGCGGCTTCGCCACCAACGGCGTGAACATGACCAAGCTGGAAAGCTATATGATCAACGGCCATTTCACCGCGACCCAGTTCTATGCCGAGATCGAGGGCCACCCCGACGATCGCAACGTCCAGCTTGCGCTGGAAGAGCTGGATTACTTCACCTCGCATGTGGGGCTTCTGGGGGTTTACCCGGCCGATCCGCGCCGCCGGTAACCGCGATCAGACGCGGTGCCGCGCGTCCGACAGACGCCCGTCAAGGTCGCGCGCGAAACGGCGTACGCCGCGTTTGAAGCGCTTGGTCAGGCTGGCCTTTGCAAGCCGCAGCGATTGCACGAACAGCCGCGCCGGAATGGTGCGCGGCTTCAGTTCGAGCTGAAGCATCATGCGGGTCTGGCGCGGCGAGAGCTGGACAAGATCCAGCGCAAGCGTGCCGACCAGCCCCGAAGAGCTCCACAGAACGATCATCGACTCGGGCGCGTCATACTGTTGCAGCTCGGCCGACAGGCGCCGCCCCTTGCCGCGAAACGTGAAGGCGCAATCCCACGCCATGCCCGGCCCGGGCGCGCCCAGCCTGTCGGTACGGCTCACCTCGGCGCCGCGCCGCAGCGCGGCACGTTCGAACGACTCAAAGTCGGACACTGCCGCGAACACCTCCGCCACGGGCGCCGCGATATCTTCACGCGTTGAAAACTTCATGGATCCAGTCGTCTGGGGTCAGCTTTCGTTTTCGCGTTAATCCAGCCGATCCGCAAGCCAGTTCCACAGCAAAAACCCCGCGATCGCACCCTTTCGCGGCGGGCGCATCCGATCGTGCCCGCCGGCAAACACCGAAACCATCTCTTCGCGGGTGATCCAGAACGCATCCTCGATCTCGGCGGGGTCGATGGCGATCTCGCGGTTCAGCGCCACGCCGCGGCAGCCGAACATCAGCGACGACGGGAACGGCCAGGGCTGCGAGGCGAGATATCCGACCGCGCCCACCCTTATGCCCGCCTCTTCAAACACTTCGCGCCGCACCGCGGCCTCCAGCGTCTCGCCCGGTTCGACGAAACCCGCCAACAGCGAATACATCCCCTCGGGCCAGCCGGGCGAGCGCCCGACCAGAACCGAATTGCCATCGGTGATCAGCATGATCGCTACCGGATCGGTGCGCGGGAAGTGGTGCCCGCCGCAGGCCGGGCAGGTGCTTTGCCAGCCCGCCATCGAAAGCTGCGACTTGGCGCCGCAGCGCGAACAGAAGGCGTGGCTCTGGTGCCAGCCCAGAATGGCCCGGGCCGTGGCCGCGAGTTCGGCATCGCGCGCACCAAGCAGCGTCATGAGCCGCCGCAGCTCTGCAAAGACATGGGTATCGGGCAGATCGGGGTGCCGTTGTTCGCTGAGGTCCGAAAACCCGCCCGGCGTGTCCGGCATCCGGGCTGGCTCCCAGTCGGACAGATCCACCGCGAATCGCGCCGCCTCGCCCTCCAGCCCCAGGAACACGGCACCGTCGCGCCGGCCCGCGACCAGCCCGTGCCCGGCCTCCAGCCAGCCCAGCGTGTCGCCGTGAAACAGCGGCTTGCCCCGCCACAGCGGCAGCACCCGGGCGCCGGGGTCGGCCCACAGCCGCGCCAGCCGGGCGGAATCGCCGCGCAGATGCGCCGCCCTGTCGAGGGCGGAGCCGCCGAATGTCACCTCTTCCGCATGTCGCATCGCATCCCTCCGCGCCTGGGCGCTGACTGCCACGGCCGAGCGGCGGGAGCAACGAAAGAAAACTCGCCTTAAAGGCGACTTGAGCCTCGCCAAGGCCGGGCCAAGCGGCTAGTGTCACCAAGCCGTCACGGTGGTATCCTACCGATAGCGCATCTCTAGCATCGGAGGCACTCATGGCCCACCATCGGACGTTGAAACTCAACCGCCGGGGGTTTCTGACCGGCTCTGTCGCGGGGGCGTCGTTGATCGCGCTTCATCCCTTTTCGGCGCGCGCCGCTGTCAATCAGGCGCATCTGCGCGTGATGGAGACGACCGATCTGCATGTGCATGTCTTCCCCTATGACTATTACTCGGACCGCGAGGTCGATACGGTCGGCCTGGCCCGCACCGCCGCGCATATCCGCGATATCCGGGCCGAGGCCACAAATTCCATGCTGCTCGACAATGGCGATTTCCTGCAGGGCAACCCGATGGGCGATTACATCGCCTACGAGCGCGGCATGAAGGAAGGCGACCTGCACCCGGTGATCAAGGCGATGAACGCGGTCGGCATCGACGCATCGACCCTGGGCAACCACGAATTCAACTACGGTCTCGATTTCCTGACGAAATCACTGGCGGGCGCGGCCTTTCCGGTGCTGTCGGCCAATGTGGTCAAGGAGGCGGGCAGCGATCCCACCCGGGATGTCACGCTGGTGAAGCCCTATGTCATCCTGAAGCGCGAGGTGACCGATGGCGCGGGCGAGACCCATGTGATCAACGTCGGGCTCATCGGCTTTGTGCCGCCGCAGATCATGAACTGGGATCGCCGCCATCTGGAGGGCAGCGTGACGACGCGCGACATCGTGGAAACCGCGCGGGCCTATGTGCCGCAGATGAAGGAGGAAGGCGCCGATATCATCATCGCGCTGTCGCATTCCGGCATCGGCTCGGCCACCCATACCGACGGGATGGAGAACGCCTCGGTGCCGCTGGCGACAGTAAACGGGATCGACGCGCTGATGACCGGGCACAGCCACCTCGTGTTCCCCTCGCCGACCTATGAAGGCTATGCCGGTGTCGATGTGGCCAAGGGCGCGATCCACGGCAAGCCCGCGGTGATGGGCGGCTTCTGGGGGTCGCATCTGGGCGTGATCGACCTGATGCTGGAGCGCGCCGGCAACGAATGGAAAGTGGTCGCCCACAGCTCCGAGGTGCGCCCGATTTCCAGACGCAACGAAGATCGTTCGATCAGCGCGCTGGTCGAAAGCGAGCAATATGTGCTTGATGCGGTCGCGCAGGAACATGCCGAAACGCTGGCCTATGTGCGCCGCGCGGTGGGCAAGACCTCGGCCCCGCTGCATTCCTATTTCGCGCTGGTCGCCGATGATCCTTCGGTTCAGATCGTTTCGATCGCGCAGAAATGGTATATTGAACAGATGATGAAAGGCACCCCGCATGAGGGGCTGCCGATCCTTTCGGCCGCGGCGCCGTTCAAGGCCGGGGGCCGGGGCGGGCCGGACTATTACACCGACGTGCCGGCGGGCGATGTGGCGATCAAGAACGTGGCCGACCTTTATCTTTACCCCAACACCGCGCGGGCCGTGCGCATCACGGGGGCGCAGGTCAGGGAGTGGCTGGAGCGATCGGCCGGGATGTTCAACCAGATCACGCCGGGCGTGGCGGATCAGGTGCTGCTGAACCCCGATTTCCCGAGCTATAATTTCGACGTGATCGACGGGGTGCAATATCAGATCGACCTCAGCCAGCCCTCGAAATACGACAGCCGGGAGGGCACGGAGATCAACGCCGGCGCGCGCCGCATCGTGAACCTGACCTATGAGGGCGCGCCGGTGGACCCGGAGGCGGAATTCATCGTCGCCACCAACAACTACCGCGCGGGCGGCGGCGGGCATTTCCCGGGCGCCGATGGCTCCACCACCGTGTTCGAGGCGCCCGATACCAACCGCGACGTGATCGTGCGCTATATCGTCGAGCAGGGCACGATCAACCCTTCGGCCGATGCCAACTGGTCTTTCGCGCCGCTGCCGGGCACCACGGTGCTGTTCGACACCGGCCCCAAGGCCGCGGCCTATGCCGACAAGGTGCCCGGCGTGAAGATCGAACCGGCGGGCGAAGGCCCCGACGGCTTTGCCCGCTTCCGCATCACGCTGTGATCCGGTAAGAGATGATCGCTGCGGCGGCCCTGACCGGGGCCGCCGCATTGCGTTGGGGAGAGGCGCGTTGCGGGGGTGCGAATGTTCGATGCGGTGATTTTTGACATGGATGGGTTGCTGCTCGATACCGAGCGCCTGGCGCTGGAAAGCGGGCTGGAGGCACTGATCGGGCTTGGCCATGACGTCGATCGCGGCTTCATGCTCTCGCTCGTGGGCATTGATGCGCAGGAGGGGCACCGCCGCCTGACCGCGCATCTGGGCGAGGACTGGGCGTTCGGCCCGTTCGACGCGGCGTGGAACACCGCCTACCGCAAGCGTCTGAGCGGTGGGATTCCGGTGAAGCCGGGGGTCGAAACCCTGCTGCTGCATCTGGACGATGCGCGAATTCCGCGCGCCGTTGCCACCAACAGCCGCACCGCCGCCGCCGAGGGCAAGCTGCATGAGGCCGGGCTGCGCGGCTGGTTCGGCCATGTCGCCGGCGTCGACAGTGTGCCGAAGCCGAAACCGGCGCCCGATGTCTATCTGTCCGCCGCCGGGGCGATCGGGGCCCGGCCCGAACGCTGCCTTGCCTTCGAGGACAGCGACACCGGCGTGCGCGCAGCGCTGGCCGCCGGCATGACCGTGGTGCAGGTGCCCGACCTGCTGCCCTCGTCCGAAAACCGGGCCCATCACACCGCCGAATCCCTTCTTGAGGGCGCGCGCGCCTGCGGCCTGATCCCATAGCCTGCGTAATTTATTTGCGGTTGATGGTCATTTGACCAACAAATAATCAAACATGCGCCAAATTGCGGCTGCAACGGCCCGCCCCCTCGCGCTGGCGCGCGGCAGGGGGCAGCTTTGCACCGGACTTCACGCAAGGACGATTCATATGCTGCAAAAATCAATGGCAACGCTCGCCGCGCTGGCCCTTGGCGCGACCGCCGCCCTGGCGGACACCAAAGTGCCCTTTGCGCTGGACTGGAAATTCGAAGGCCCCGCCGCCCCCTATTTCGCCGCCGCCGACAATGGCTATTTCGCCGAGGCCGGGATCGAGGTGGAAATCGCCGCCGGGCAGGGTTCGCTCGATGCGATCCCGAAAGTGGCCACCGGCGCCTATCCGGTCGGGTTCGCCGACATCAACTCGCTGGTCAAGTTTCTGGATCAGAACCCCGGCGCGCCGGTGATCGCGGTGATGATGACCTACGACAAGCCGCCCTTCGCCGTGATCGGCCGCAAATCGCTGGGCATCGAAACGCCTGAGGATCTGGAAGGCAAGATCCTGGGCGCCCCGCCCCCCGATGGCGCATGGGCGCAGTTCCCGGTTTTTGCCGGCGCCAACGGGCTGGACATGAGCAAGATCACGGTCGAGCCCGTGGGCTTTCCGACCCGCGAGCCGATGCTGGCCGAGGGCAAGGTGGACGCCGTGACCGGCTATGCCTTCTCCTCCGTTCTCAATCTCGGGCGTCTGGGCGTGCCGGAAGAAGACGTGAGCACCATCCTGATGGCCGATTACGGCCTTGCGCTTTATGGCAACGCGGTCATCGTCAACACCGATTTCGCCGCCGCCAATCCCGATCTGGTCAAGGGCTTCCTGGCCGCCATCGCCAAGGGCTGGACAGATGCGATCGCCGACCCTAAGGCCGGCGCCGAAATGGTGCTCAAGCGCAACCCGGCCGCCGATCTGGCGCTGGAAACCCGCCGCTTGCAGCTGGTGATCGAGACCAATGTCGTCACCGATTACACGCTGGCAAACGGCATGGGCAATATCGATCCGGCGCGCATGGAAAAGGCGCTGGAGCAGATCGCCGAAACCTATGAGTTCAAGACCGCGCCGGACGCATCGCTCTACTTCACCGATGCCTATCTGCCGGAAGGCAACTTCCCGCTGAACTGAGGCAATCCCGTGCCGCGGGCGGCTTTGGCTGCCCGCGCCGCAACCCGCGTGACCCCATGACCAAGCTTATCGACATCAAGGGCGTCACCCACGCCTACAAGACGGCATCCGGTCCGCTGCCGGTGCTGCGCGATCTCAACATCGCCGTGCCCGAGGGCGCGTTCACCGCCGTCGTCGGCCCGTCGGGCTGTGGCAAATCCACCCTCACCCGGCTGATCGCGGGGCTGATGCACCCCGACCGGGGCGAGGTCTGGCTGGACGGCGAGCGGGTGAAATCGCCACGCAGGACGGTGGGCATGGCGTTTCAGAACCCGGTGCTGCTGGAATGGCGCACGATCCTGCAAAACGTCATCCTGCCGCTGGAAATCGTCGCCCCCACGATGCCGAAGGCAAGGCGGATCGCCCGTGCCGAGGAGCTGCTGGCGCTCGTCGGCCTGTCCGGCTTCGAGGACAAGCGCCCGTCGGAGCTTTCGGGCGGGATGCGCCAGCGCGCCTCGTTGTGCCGGGCCATCGTGCACCGGCCCGACGTGCTGATCCTGGACGAGCCCTTCGGCGCGCTGGATGCCTTTACCCGCGAAGATCTGTGGCAGACCATGCACGCGCTGCGGGCCGAAGAGCCCTTTACCTCGCTGCTGATCACCCATGACCTGCGCGAGAGCGTGTTTCTGGCCGACGAGGTTGTGGTGCTGTCGGGGCGGCCGGCCACCACGCAATATGTGCTGGATGTCGATCTGCCCGGCCCCCGCGAGCTGGAGGTTCTCTACACACCGAAGGCGGTAGACTATCTGGCCACGCTGCGCCGCCAGATCCAGATCGCGCAGGGCCGCGCCCCGGCCAGCCAGGGGGCCGCGTGATGCGCCGCAACCTGGGCCGGATCGCCGTGCCGCTGATCGCCGTCGCGCTGTTTCTGGCGTTCTGGGAATGGATCGTCTGGGTCAACGGCTGGCCCAATTACAAGATGGCCTCGCCTTCGGATATCGTGCCGGCCTTCTGGAAATTCCGCGGCTTGTTCTTCGAATACGGCTGGCAGACGCTGTGGCGCACCGTGGTCGGGCTGTTGCTGGCGGTTGTGGTTGGCACGTTTCTGGGCATGATCATGGGGTTTTCGCGGCTGATGCGCGATGCGCTTTATCCGCTGCTGGTGGGGTTCAACGCCATCCCCAAGGCCACCGTGGTGCCCATACTGGCGCTGATGTTCGTGGGCCAGCATAACCTGAACACGATCCTGATCGCCTTCATGATCTCGTTCTTTCCGATCGCGGTGTCGGTCTCTATCGGCCTGTCGACGCTGGAGCCGGAATACCGCGACATCCTGCGCTCGCTCGGCGCGTCGCAATTCACCGTGTTCCGCAAGATCGCCCTGCCCAAGACCCTGCCGGAGTTTTTCGGCGCGCTGAAAGTGGCGGTGACGCTGGCCTTCATCGGCACCAACCTGATGGAGATCGTCTCGCCCCATGGCCGGGGGCTGGGCGCGCTGTTCGATTCGGGCAAGATCAGCGCCGACTATCCGCTGATGTTCGCGGTTCTGCTGGCGCTCGCCTTCCTGGGGATCGTGCTCTACTACATCGTCGTCGTGCTGGAGAAGATCTTTGCCGGCTGGGCCGAACGCGCACCCGGCTGATCCGTCTCGCGGGCGAGCAGGGCGGGCAGGTCCATATGCAGCGGCAGCGCCGGGTTCAGGTGATGCCCGGCCCCCGGGATCAGCGCGAAATGCGCGCCGAGGGATGAATTGAGCCACCCGAACATGTCGAGCGCGCCAAGATACTGATCCACGTTGCGAAACGCCGACGGCACCGGAACCACCGTGCCGACCATGGTGATGCGGGCATTCCGAACCCTTTCGATGGGGGCTTCATCCCCGCTGATCACCAGCGCGTTCAGCGCCGCCGCGATGGCCAGGCAACCCTTGCTGTGGCCGGTGATCGAGCGGATCTCGCGATCCGGGTCCAGCAGGATCTCGAGCAGCGTCTGGGAATCGTCGCGCCCCTTGACCGCGTCGATCGCCTCGCGCAGCCGGGGGCTGGGCGACAGCCGTGCGGCAAGATGCTGTTCCATCACGGTGGGAATCAGGCTGTGATAGGTGTGCATCACCCGGTTGGCGAGGCTCAGGAAACACCAGCCGCCCACCGCCTCGGCCAGCAGATCGGCAACCCCGTTGCCCGCGACGATCGCCCCCACCGGCTCGCCGTAATGGTTGGCGATGGAGCGCGCGAAGGCGGCGGCGCCGATATCGGTACTGCCGACGCCGGCGATGGCGAACCGGTTCAGCACGCACCCCCGCTCGGCGCAGAGCGCGTCATGATCCTTCAGCCTGCGCACCCCCAGATCGCCCATCTCGCCCTCGGGCCAGACGCTCAGAATCGCGCCCTCGGGGCTGGCTTCCTTCAGCAGCCAGGCAAGCTCGGCCCCGGTCAGCCCGGCGACGTCGTAGAACAGGTTGTCGAAAACCGAGTTCCGCTTTTCGCGAAACACCCGCACCGGCGCGGTACCGCCGGCCAGCTGTTCATGCAACGCGACAAGCATCGGCGGCGGGGGCGGAACGGCGGCGAGCATCGCCTCTTCGAAAGATTTCATGGGGGTCCTCGTGCGGCAAGGAAGGTTCGGGCCGGAGCCTAGCGCATGGCGCCCCCCGTGTCAGCCGCCGGCGGGGCCTTGCAAACCCGGGCCACGGCGCCTAAGTATCGCCCCGAGAGGTTGGCGCGGGCAGGCGCCTCGCCAACCCGGTCAGGTCCGGAAGGAAGCAGCCGTAACGAGCCCCGCTTGGGTCGTTGTCCAGCCTCTCACCCCATCCCCCGAAGTTGCGACCAGAGCGTGAGCGTGACCAGCCCCGCCACCATGAGCAGGGCCAGCGCCATCGGAAACAGGCGGATCCGGGCCAGGGCCGTTCCCGCCGGCAGGCCGCGCCCCGCCCTGAAGACGGCAAAGGCCAGCAGTGCCGCGAGCACCTGCCAGCCGAGGAACCCCGACACGCGGTTCAGCCCGCGGGTGAACCCGTCGCCCAGCGGCGGCGTGGTTTGATAGACCCACAGCGAATAGCTGAAAACGCCCGCCCAGAGGGCCAGCGCCAGCCAGAAGCCCCAGGCGGGGCGGGTGCCGTGTTTCACACTCATGCCGCCACCCTAGCACAGCGCCCTGCCCGGTGCGACATCGCCGAGCTGTGCAGCCGCCGCTTCGCGCCCTAAGCTGGCCGGGTCATCTGGGAGGAGACCATGCGTATCATCCTGGCCATTCTGGCCCTGTCGGCCGCCGCCACGCTTGCCCGGGCCGAGGCCCCGCTTGCCGTCAGCCATGTGGCGGAAAACGCCTATGCCATCATCGGCCCCTTCGGCCAGCGCGATCCCGAAAACCTGGGCAACAACGCCAGTTTCGGGCTGATCGTCACCGAGGACGGCGCCGTGCTGATCGATGCGGGCGGCACCCGCGCCGGGGCCATGGCGCTGCACGCGGCGGTGAAAACCGTGACCGATCAGCCGGTGCGCTTTGTCATCAACACCGGCGGGCAGGATCACCGCTGGCTGGGCAACGCCTATTGGAAGGCACAAGGGGCGCGCGTCATCGCCTCGCAAGACGCGGTGGCCGATCAGACCGCCCGCGCCTCGATGCAGCTCGGTGCTTTGTCGCAACTGGTGGGCGACGCCACGGCGGGCACGGAACCCGCCTATGCCGACATCACCTTTGCCGACGACTATACTCTGGCCCTTGGCGGCACCACGCTGCGGATCATTCATCCCGGCGCCGCCCATACGCCCGGCGACAGTTTCGCCTGGCTGCCCCGTGCCTCTGTCATGTTCACCGGCGATATCGTTTATGTCGGGCGCATCCTGGGGGTGATGGAATTCTCGTCCTCGGCCGCGTGGGTCGAGAGTTTCGCGGCGATGGCCGCCTATCAGCCCGCCCATATCGTGCCCGGCCACGGCCCCGCCACCGACCTGCCCACGGCAACGCGTGACACATATGACTATCTGGTCAACCTGCGCAGCCAGATCGCGCGGCATATCGAGGGCGGCGGCGACATCATCGGCGCGGTGGCGGTGGATCAACAGGCGTTTTCCTATCTGCTGGATTTCGACATGCTGTCGCGGCGCAACGCGCAGGAGGTGTTCAGCCAGATGGAATGGGAATAGCCGCGCATCACCGGCCTGGGCGCGAGAACCTCCTATACATTTTCGCCCAATGGCCTTATGTGCCTCCCTTCCCCGTCCGTTTCCCCGGCGCACGTACGGGCATTTGTGCCCCGCCGAAAACAGCGGCGGCGCCCATTGCCCCCGGACGACGCCCCCGAAAGAGATAGTTCCGCCGTGATCCAAACCCTTGCCGATGCCCTCGAGAAACGCGGTTACAACAGCCTGACCCCGGTGCAACAGGCCGTGACCGACCCCGCGCTGGAGGCCGCCGATCTGCTGGTCTCGGCCCAGACCGGATCGGGCAAGACGGTGGGCTTCGGCCTGGCCATCGCGCCCACCCTGCTGGGCGGGGCCGAGCAGTTCGGCCCGGCGGGCATGCCGCTGGCGCTGATCATCGCGCCGACCCGTGAGCTGGCGCTGCAGGTCAAGCGCGAACTGGCCTGGCTCTACGAACAGACCGGCGCGGTCGTCACCTCCTGCGTGGGCGGGATGGACATGCGCGACGAACGCCGCGCGCTGGAACGGGGGGCGCATGTCGTCGTGGCAACCCCCGGCCGCCTGCGCGACCATATCACGCGCGGATCGCTGGACATGTCGGGCCTGCGCGCCGTGGTGCTGGACGAGGCGGACGAGATGCTGGATCTGGGCTTTCGCGAGGACCTGGAGTTTATCCTGGGCGAGGCGCCGGAAACCCGGCGCACGCTGTTGTTTTCGGCAACCGTGCCGCGCGCCATCGCCACGCTGGCGCAGAACTATCAGAAGGACGCGGTGCGCGTCAGCACGACCGCCGAGAAGACCCAGCATGCCGATATCGAATATCGCGCGCTGAACGTTTCGCCGCGCGATGCCGAGAATGCCATCATCAATGTTCTGCGGTTCTACGAGGCGCAGAACGCCATCGTCTTTTGCAACACCCGCGCCATGGTCAACCGGCTGACCACGCGGTTTTCCAACCGGGGCTTTTCGGTGGTGGCCCTTTCGGGCGAGCTGTCGCAGAACGAACGTTCGCACGCGCTGCAGGCGATGCGCGACGGGCGGGCGCGGGTCTGCGTGGCCACCGATGTGGCCGCCCGTGGCATCGACCTGCCGAACCTCGAACTGGTGATCCATGCCGAGCTGCCGTCGAATTTCGAAACGCTGCTGCACCGTTCGGGCCGCACCGGCCGCGCCGGGCGCAAGGGCGTCAGCGCGCTGATCGTGCCGGGCCGCGCCCGCGCCAAGGCGGAGCGGTTGCTGAAGATGGCGAAGGTTGCCGCCGAATGGGGCGATGCGCCCTCTGCCGAAGCGGTGCTGGCACGCGACGAAGAGCGCCTGCTGGCCGATCCGATCTGGGCCGAGCCGATCGCCGACAGCGCGCGCGCCCTTGTCGACACGCTTGTGGCCCTGCACAGCCCCGAACAGATCGCCGCGGCCTATGTCCGCCTCTCTCAAAGCCGCCAGTCGGCCCCCGAAGAACTGGCCGCCCCGGACGCCCCGCGCGAAACCCGCGTGCGCGAACCCTTCGGGCCCAGCACGTGGTTCTCCGTCTCTGTCGGGCGCAACCAGAAGGCCGAGGCGCGCTGGCTGTTGCCGATGCTGTGCCGGGCCGGGAACATCACCAAGGAAGATATCGGCGCGATCCGCATTCAGCCCGATGAAACCTTCGTCGAGATCCGGGAAAGCAGCGCCGCCGCCTTTCTGGCCGTCATCGGCCCCGGGGGCAAGCTGGAGGATGGCGCCGCGCTGAAGCGGCTCGATACCGCGCCCGATCTGGCCCGCGCCCCCCGCCCCGCCCCGCGCGACCGCAAACCGCCCCGCGGAACGGACCGGCCCGAACGCGCGCCGAAGCCGCGCCACAGCAAGCCCGAGGCCGCCCCGGACGCGCCGCGCTGGGAACCCGACCAGACCCCGCCCGAGGGGATCGTGGCGCCGCCGCCAAAGCCGCGCCACCGCCCCGAGGCCCCCGGCCCCGCGCCGAAGCCGCGCGGCAAGGACAAGCCCCAGCGCAAACCCGAGGCGAAACCGGCCACCCCGAAGCCGCCCGCGAAATCCGCGCCGGCAAAACCGCCCGCGAAGCGCTTCAAGGGAGATCCGACCGATCTTTCGAAGCGCTTCAGCCCCGATGGCAAACCGGCGAAAAGCGGCAGGCGCGCCGCTGCCGCCCCGGGCAAACCGCGCGTGGCCAAGGGCGGCAACGCCACCCCCAAGCGCGGCAAGCCGAAGCCGCGCTGACCGGGCGCGTCGCGGCGCTGGACGCGGGAACGGCCAGCGCCTACTCTGCGCCTTGCATCGAATCCGAGAGGGCCCATGTCCGATACGCCTGACACCGGCTACCAGGTGCTCGCCCGCAAATACCGCCCTGCCACCTTCGCCGATCTGATCGGGCAGGAGGCGATGGTGCGCACCCTGCGCAACGCCTTTGCCGCCGATCGTATCGCGCAGGCCTTCATCATGACCGGCATTCGCGGTACCGGCAAAACCACCACGGCGCGGATCATCTCCAAGGGGATGAACTGCATCGGGTCGGATGGCACCGGCGGCCCCACGACCGATCCCTGCGGGGTATGCGAACATTGCGTGGCCATCGCCGAGGGCCGCCATGTGGATGTGATGGAGATGGACGCGGCCAGCCGCACCGGCGTGGGCGACATCCGCGAGATCATCGATTCCGTGCACTACCGGGCGGCCTCGGCACGCTACAAGATCTACATCATCGACGAGGTTCACATGCTCTCGACCAGCGCGTTCAACGCGCTGCTCAAGACGCTGGAAGAGCCCCCCGCCCACGTCAAATTCATCTTCGCCACCACCGAAATCCGCAAGGTGCCGGTCACTGTCCTGTCACGCTGTCAGCGGTTCGATCTGCGCCGGATCGAGCCCGAGGTGATGATCGCCCATCTGCAGGGCATCGCCGCGAAGGAGAACGCCCAGATCGCCGAAGACGCGCTGGCGCTGATCACGCGGGCCGCCGAAGGGTCGGTCCGCGATGCGATGAGCCTGCTGGATCAGGCGATCTCCCACGGCGCCGGTGAAACCACCGCCGAGCAGGTCCGCGCCATGCTGGGCCTGGCCGACCGGGGCCGGGTGCTGGACCTGTTCGACATGATCATGGCCGGCGACGCGGCCGGCGCGCTGAACGAGCTGTCGGCGCAATATGCCGATGGCGCCGATCCGATGGCGGTGCTGCGCGATCTGGCCGAGATCACCCATTGGGTGAGCGTGATCAAGATCACCCCCGATGCGGCCGAAGACCCGACCATCGGCCCCGACGAGCGCGCGCGCGGGCTGGCCATGGCCGAGAAGCTGCCGATGCGGGCGATGACGCGGATGTGGCAGATGCTGCTGAAAGCGCTGGAAGAGGTGGCGCAGGCCCCCAACGCGATGATGGCCGCCGAGATGGCGGTGATCCGGCTGACCCATGTCTCGACCCTGCCCGCGCCCGAGGATCTGTTGCGCCGGTTGCAGGACGGCCCGCCGCCGCCCGGCCCCGGCCCCGCCGCACCCGCGCCCGCCCCGCAGCAGGGCGGCGCCACGGCCCTTTCCGGGGGGCGGGTCCCGGCCTCTTCGGGCGGTGGCCCGGTCGCCGCGCTGGCGCAGGCACCCGAAAACGCGCTGGCCCGGTTCGCCCGGTTCGATCAGGTGGTGGCGCTGATCCGCGCCAACCGCGACATGGTGCTGCTGGTCGAGGTGGAAACCACCCTGCGCCTTGTCAGCTATGCCCCCGGCCGGATCGAGTTCGAACCCACCGCCGACGCCCCGCGCGATCTGGCCGCGCGGCTGGGCAGCCGCCTTCAGGCCTGGACCGGCGCCCGCTGGGCGGTGTCGGTCACCGGTACCGGCGGCGGCGCCACCATCGACGAAGAGCGCAACGCCGACAGGCTGGCGCTGGAGGCGCAGGCGAAGGAACACCCGCTGGTGCAGGCCGTTCTGCTGGCCTTTCCCGACGCGAAGATCACCGATATCAAAACCCCTGACGCCCTCGCCGAGGCCGCCGCCGCAGAGGCGCTGCCCGAGGTCGAGGATGAATGGGACCCTTTCGAGGAAGAGTGAGGAGAGAACAATGTTCAAAGGACTCGGCGGGCTTGGCGATATGACCAAGATGATGAAAGCCGCCCAGGAAATGCAGACCAAGATGGCGACGATGCAGGAAGACCTGCACAGCATCCATGTGATCGGCGAAAGCGGGGCCGGGCTGGTCAAGGCCGTGGCCACCGCCAAGGGCGAGCTGCTGAGCCTGGACATCGACCCATCGATCTTTTCGGGCGATGACAAGGAGGTGGTCGAAGACCTGATCCTGGCCGCCGTGAAAGACGCCCAGTCCAAGGCCAGCGACCGCGCCAAGGAAGAGATGGGCAAGATCACCGAAGCGCTCGGCCTGCCGGCGGACATGAAGCTTCCGTTCTGACCGCGCATGACAGATAACGCCACCCGCGACATCGAAGAGCTGATCGGGATGATGGCCCGTCTGCCGGGGCTCGGGCCCCGGTCGGCGCGGCGCGCGGTGCTGCATCTGATCAAGAAGCGCGCGCTGTTGATGATGCCGCTGGCCGAAGCCATGCAGCAGGTCGCCGCCACCGCGCGCGAGTGTCTGGCCTGCGGCAACATCGGCACCAGTGACATCTGCGACATCTGCAGCAGCGAAAAACGCGCCACCGGCGAGATTTGCGTGGTCGAGGATGTGGCCGACCTGTGGGCGATGGAACGCGGCGCGTCATTCCGCGGGCGCTATCACGTGCTGGGCGGCACCCTTTCCGCGCTGGATGCCATCGGCCCCGAGGAATTGCGCATCCCCAAACTGCTCGACAGGGTGCGCGCCGAGGGCGTGACCGAGGTGATCCTTGCGCTGAACGCCACGGTGGATGGCCAGACCACCGCCCATTACATCGCCGAACAGCTCGAGGGCACGGGGGTTTCCGTCACCTCTCTGGCGCAGGGTGTTCCGATCGGCGGAGAGCTGGACTATCTCGACGATGGCACCATCACCGCCGCGCTGAAGGCGCGCAAGCGGTTCTGACCCGACCGGATGTGAAAAAGGCCCCGCCAGACGGCCGGGCCTTTGTGTTAACGGCGGGCGAAAACGAGGATATCAATCCTCGTCTTCATCCTCGTCATTGTCGGGCAGGTTGAAGAAGCTGTCGGCGTCCGGCACCGGCTCTTCCTTCTCGTCCTCGGCGTCGTTGGAGAGCGAGAATGTCTCGAGCCCGGAAATCGCGGTGGGCAGCTTCGGCTCGGGCTCCATGCCCAGCGACTGTTCGGTCGAGACCAGCTTGCGCCGCTCGTCATCGCTCATCACTGCGCCTTCGGCGGCCTTCTTGGCGGCGGCCTTTTGCACAATCGCATCCAGTTCGGACTGTTTGCACAGGCCCAGCGCCACCGGGTCGATCGGCTGGATGTTGGCGATGTTCCAATGGGTGCGCTCGCGGATCGCCTGGATCGTCGGCTTGGTCGTGCCCACCAGCTTGGAGATCTGGCCATCGCTCAGTTCGGGGTGGAATTTCACCAGCCACAGGATCGAGGCCGGGCGGTCCTGCCGCTTGGACAGCGGCGTATAACGCGGCCCGCGGCGCTTTTCCTCGCCCACGGCCGAGGGGTTGAACTTCAGCCGCAGGTTATGGGCCGGGTCCGCCTCGGCCTTGTCGATCTCTTCCTGCACGAGCTGATTGTTGGCGATCGGGTCAAAGCCCTTCACCCCGGCCGCGACATCGCCATCGGCGATGCCCTGCACCTCGAGCTCATGCAGACCGCAGAATTCGGCGATCTGCCGGAAGGTCAGCGTTGTGTTATCCACCAGCCACACGGCAGTGGCCTTCGCCATGATCGGTTTGTCCATGGGCCTACTCCTTTACACAAATCTCTCCCGCGCCGGGAAAACGGCTGGTCCGGCTGGACCTTATCCTCGTTTTCGGGGAGGTTTGGCCCGTATATAGTCACCCCTGCCCGCGGAGAAAAGAGAAAATGCGCTGGTTTGTCATCCTGCTGCTTTCGGTGCGGCTGGCCCATGCCGATGGCGAACGCGCCGGCGCGTTCGACTATTACGTGCTGTCGCTTTCATGGTCGCCCACGTGGTGCGCGCTGGAGGGGGATGCGCGCAGTTCACCGCAATGTGATCCAGAGCGGGATTTCGGCTGGGTGCTGCACGGGCTCTGGCCGCAATATGAAGCGGGCTGGCCCTCTTACTGCCGCACCGCGCAGCGCGACCCGTCGCGCGCGCAGACCGCCGCGATGGCCGACATCATGGGAACGCCTGGGCTTGCCTGGTATCAGTGGAAAAAGCATGGCCGCTGTTCCGGCCTTTCTGCGAGCGATTATTTCGCCACCGCCCGCAGCGCCTACGAGGCCGTCACCCGGCCCGAGGTGTTCCGCAAGCTGACAAAGCCCGTAAAGCTGCCCGCCTCGGTGGTCGAAGAGGCATTCCTGCAGGCCAATCCGGGCTGGCAGGCCGATATGGTGACGATCACTTGCAAAGCCGGGCGGATACAGGAAGCGCGGGTCTGCCTGACCCGCGATCTGAAGATCCGCACCTGCGGCAGCGACGTGGTAAACGATTGCCGGATGACAGACGCGTTGCTGGAGAAAATACCCTAACGCTCTGGCCGGCGCAGCAAGGGCAACATCCGCGATAGCACCGCATCGCGCCGCACAAGGTGATGGAACAGCGCCGCTGCCGCGTGAATGACCACAAAAACCCAGACGACCGCCTTGCCAAGAAAATGATGAAGAGCATCGACAGGCTTCTCAAATTCTTCCCATGTCAGACCCAGCGTTTCAGTTACCATGATGGTGTAGAGCGCGGTCTCGGAGAACTGGGGCAAACCGAACTGATCCAAGGGAAACGCCGGAGCACGCAAGCCGATATAGCCGGTGATCGGCATCAGGATCATGAATATGTACAATGCGACATGTACGGCTTTTGCGGCGAAGACCTCAATCTTGGCGCCGGGCACATGCGGCGGCGGTGGCGAGACGCGGCGCCAAATCAGTCGCAGGATGGCAATCAGCAAAATAGAGAAACCCGCGAATGTATGCGTGCGGATCCCGAACAGATTTTCGGGGGTTCCAAGTTCGGTGAACCAAATGCGGTAGTAGACCGCCACATAGGCCACAATGAACAAGAATGCCGTCAGCCAGTGAAACAGAATAGCAAGCCCGCTATAGCGCTGCTCGGCTGTTGAAGGGGTGGCCTGTGTGCACATTCAGTATGTCCTGTACTATGCGGCAGCTTGCGCGAAGAATAGAGACCGGATACTTCAAGTTTAGGAAACGATACCGTTTTCAAAATGTCAACGGGACATTGGGTGCAGACTGTGCGGACCACGAGATCAACCCCCAAAAAGCGCAGCCCCGGGCGACCGGAGGTTCTGGATCAACAGTCGCGCCGCGTGATTCTGCTGCGTGCCGCGGAGGCCGCGTTCACAGAACGAGGATATGACGCCGCCACGATGGAGCAGATCGCCCAGATTGCAGGAATGTCAAAAAAGACGCTCTATCAGGCATTCCCAGATAAAAATAATATTTTCACAGAGTTAATAACTGAGTTGGACATCTTCCCGGACGCCCGGACAGAGGCGGAAACCAGCCATGATGACCCGGAAACAGAACTGCACCTGCGGCTCTGCGCCCTGGCGCAGTATATCTTGTCTCCACGGCAAATCATGCTGACCAGACTGATGATTTCTCAAGCCGGCCGGTTACCCGATTTGCCCGCATCGTTTCACGCAAAGGTGATGACAAAAGGTTTCACCTATATTTTCCACAGCACGGCGCGCCTCACGGCGCAATCGGCATCCCTTCCGACCGAGCGGACGGAGGCGTTGACCGGTGTCTTGATCAGCGTGCTGCTTGGTGACTGGCATCTGCGCACACTGTTCGGCAGCGAGCCGCCCTCTTCGACCGACATATCGGTTCGGGCACAAGAAGCTATCCGCACCGCCTTTCCCCCGTCAGGCACGACACCGTAACAAAGCCGCTACCCCACCTTCAGAACGATCTTGCCGATATGGCTGCTGCCTTCCATCCGCGTATGGGCGGCGGCGGCCTCGGCCAAGGGAAACTCGGAATCCATCACCGGGGCGACCCGCCCCGCCGCCAGCAGCGGCCAGACATGCGCCCGCAGCTCTTCCGCGATCCGGGCCTTGGCGAGATCCGATTGCGGCCGCAGGGTGGACCCCGTGACCGTCAGCCGCCGGGCCATGATCTGGGCGAAGTTCACCTCGGCCCTGGGGCCGGACAGAAAGGCGATGTGCATCATCCGCCCGTCATCGGCCAGCGCCTTGATGTTGCGGGGAATATAGCTGCCCCCGACCATGTCGAGAATCAGATCCGCCCCGCCCTCGGCGCGCAGCACCTCGACGAAATCCTCCTTGTGGTAGTTGATCGCCCGCTCGGCCCCGAGCGCGGTGCAGGCGGCGCATTTCGCGGCCGATCCCGCGGTGGTGAACACCCGCGCGCCGAACACGTTCGCAAGCTGGATCGCCGTGGTGCCGATGCCGGACGAACCGCCATGCACCAGGAACCGCTCCCCCGCTTTCAGGCCGCCGCGCATGAACACGTTGGACCAGACGGTAAAGAAGGTTTCCGGCAGGCAGGCCGCCGCCTTGAGATCCATCTTGGCGGGCACCGGCAGGGCATGGGCGGCGGGCGTGGCCACATATTCGGCATAGCCACCGCCGGGCAAAAGCGCGCAGACCCTCTCGCCCACCGACAGGCCCGAGACGCCCGCGCCGATCGCCACCACCTCTCCGGCGCCCTCCAGCCCCGGCAGATCGGATGCGGAGGGCGGCGGCGCATAGGCCCCGGCCCGCTGCAGCGCATCGGGGCGGTTCACCCCGGCATAGGAGAGCCGGATGACGATCTCGCCGGCGGCCGGAACCGGCACCGGGCGTTCGGTCAGGCGCAGCACCTCGGGCCCGCCGGGCTGTGAAATCTCCACGGCGCGCATGGTTTTGGGAAAGGTCATCGTCACTCCTGTGTTTCGCCGCCATAGGTGCCGGGCATGTCCGTGCGCGGCGGTTTCGACGGGGCCTTCACCCGGCCCAGCATCCAGGCCGGGGCTGCGAGAAACGGCTTGAGCAGCACGCTGTCCCGCATCCGTGCCTTGACCTTCTCGAACCGCATCACCCCGTCGATGCGGCGATCCAGAAACTCCCATGTGCGGCTGTAGCCGGGGCTGTCATCGCCCAGCCAGTAGAGAACGGTGGAGCCATAAACCCCCGACAGGGTCATGCGCTTGGTGTACCAGTTCACGTCATCGGAAGTGTCGCCCAGGGTGCGCCAGATCAGATCGGCGGTGTCCCAGACGGCCCTCGCCCCTTCGCCCGCATGTTGCGGAAGCGCGAAGAGCGCGGTGCCCCGGCGCACCACCTCGCGATCCTCGACCGCCTCCAGCCGGAAGCGCACGGCGGTGGCGATTCGGTCGCGCAGACGCATGGCCGACAGATCCGCCGCCGCCAGCCGGGCCGCCATCGCAGCGTCGCCGCGCCTGTGATAGGCGATCGCCAGATCGACGGCGCCGCGCGGGCAAAGCGCCCGCGCCAGCGCGGGTTCCACGCCGGATTCGGCCACTGCGGCGCGGAAGGTGGCCTCGCTCCAGCCATCGAAGGCGACATGGGGCAGGGCCGCATCCAGAAGTGCGATCCCGGGATCGTCGGTTTTCGGCGGGTCGGTGGGCATGGTCGGCCTCCTTTCGGGTTGAAACCAGTGTAGACAAGCCGGGGCTGCTTTGCTATACGGCCCCCTCCTGCGAATTGATGAAACTCCAGACTAGAAAGGTGGTGAAAACCACATGCAGGTCAGTGTTCGCGACAACAATGTCGATCAGGCGCTTCGTGCCCTGAAGAAGAAACTGCAGCGCGAGGGTGTGTTTCGCGAAATGAAGCTCAAGCAACATTTCGAGAAACCGTCCGAGAAGAAAGCGCGCGAGAAGGCCGAGGCGATTCGACGCGCCCGTAAGCTCGCACGCAAGAAGGCGCAGCGCGAAGGCGGTCTCTGAGGCCCTTTTCGACAGCGAACCCGGGCGGCAACGCCCCTTGATGACCCCCGAGCGAAGGCCCGGGGGTTTGTCTTTTCCAGCGGATCGCATCCGATCCACCCGGCGTTCATCCCTCCGTCGCGGTCGATTTTCGCGCGAAGACGCCCGTGAGCGCTGGTGATGACCGGCTCAATACACTTTCGGCACGTAAAGCTCATCGGGCAGCACCTTGCGCTCATAGTCGGGGTTGAACACCCGTTCCGGCAGGGTCACCTTTTCGCTCGGGACCTCTTCATAGGGGATTTTCGACAGAAGATGCTCGATGCAGTTCAGCCGCTCGCGCTTTTTGTCGTTGCCTTCGACGATATACCACGGCGCCTCGGGGATGTTGGTGCGGGCGAACATGTCTTCCTTGGCCTTGGTGTATTTTTCCCACCGCACCCGGCTTTCCAGATCCATCGGCGAGAGTTTCCACTGTTTCATCGGATCGTGGATGCGCATCAGAAAGCGAAGCTGCTGTTCCTCGTCGGTGATCGAGAACCAGTATTTCAGGACGATCACGCCCGAGCGTACCAGCATCCGCTCAAATTCGGGAACGTCCTGGAAAAAGGTCTCCACCTGATCCTCGGAGGCAAAGCCCATCACCCGTTCCACCCCGGCGCGGTTGTACCATGAGCGGTCGAACAGCACGATCTCGCCGCCCGCCGGCAGGTGCGGCACGTAGCGCTGGAAATACCACTGGCTCTGTTCGCGCCGCGACGGCGCCGGCAGGGCCACCACACGGGCCACGCGCGGGTTCAGCCGCTGGGTGATGCGCTTGATCACGCCGCCCTTGCCGGCCGAATCGCGCCCCTCCATGATCACCAGAACCTTGGCGTTGGTGTGCTGCACCCAGTCCTGCAGCTTGATCAGCTCTGCCTGAAGCCGCAGAAGGTTGCGGAAATAGACCTTGCGGTCGAGCATGTTGGGATGTTGCTTGTTGTAGATCTTGCGGATCTCCATCGACAGCATCGGCTCGCTGAATTCGATCTCGAAATCCTCGTCCAGCGTGTCTTCAAGCTCGGCTTCCAGCCAGTCCCTGGTGATGTCCTCTTCCGGCCTGTCCATTCTGCGCGTTCTCCTGTGTGATCTGCCGCGACATGCGAGCGATGCGTCCGGCACGACTCGTCGCTAACAGCGCTGTTTGAACGTTTTGTGTCAGAAAAACGGGCGCGGGGGCAGCCCCGCCCGGCCCAGGGCGCGCCGCCGCTGCTTGACTCGGCCTGACGGCGCGCCCATGCATCTGCCTATCATGCTTGATCTGCGCCCGGTCGGATATGTTCTCGGTCTTCTGCTCGTTGCGCTTGGCGGGCTGATGCTGGCGCCCATGGCGCTGGATCTGGCCCGGCATGACACCAACTGGCACGCGTTTCTGGAAACGGCGATCCAGACGATGCTGACAGGCGCCGTTCTGGCGCTGTCGTGCCAGAGCAGGCTGACGCGCAGCCTGTCGCTGCGGCAGGGCTTTCTGCTGACGGCGGCGATCTGGGTGATCGCGCCGGTGTTCGGCGCCCTGCCCTTCGTGGAAGGCGCCCCCCATGCCAATTTCACGGATGCCTATTTCGAGGCGGTATCGGGCATCACCACCACAGGTTCCTCGGTCTTTACCGGGCTCGATTCGCTGCCGATGGGCGTGCTTTTGTGGCGCGGTCTCCTGAACTGGCTGGGCGGGCTGGGCATCGCCTTTGTCGCCATGATCTTTCTGCCGGTGATGCGTGTGGGCGGCATGCAGTTCTTCCGTGCCGAAGGGTTCGACACTTTGGGCAAGGTGCTGCCCCGCGCGCCTGACATCGCGCGCATGCTGTTGGTGCTTTATGTCGGGCTGACCCTCCTTGCCGCCCTCTCTTATCTCGCCGCGGGCATGACCCCGCTGGACGCGGTGGTCAACGCGTTCGCCACGATCTCGACCGGCGGGTTTTCGACCTCTGACGCCTCTTTTGGCAAGTACAGCGGCCCGGCGGAATATGTGGGCGCGCTGTTCATGATCCTGGCCAGCCTGCCCTATATCCGCTTTGTCCAGCTCGCCGCCGGCAACCCGCGGCCACTGCTCTCCGACCCGCAGGTGCACGCCTATCTGCGCTGGCTGGCCGTGGCGGTGGGCATGGTCGCGGCCTATCGCCTTGTGACAGGCGAGGAGGCCACCGAACCGGTTCTGCGCCAGAGCCTGTTCAATATCGTCTCGATTTTCTCCGGCACCGGCTTTGGTTCGGCCGATGTGGCCGGTTGGGGGCCGTTTCCCGTTGTCGTGGCCTTTCTGGTGGGGATGATCGGCGGATGCACCTCTTCAAGCTCCGCCAGCATCAGCGTGTTTCGCTGGCAGCTGACCTTTCTGGAGCTTCGGGCCCAGATCGTGCGGCTGCACGCCCCCTCGCGCATGCAGGCCGTGAAGTATGACGGGCGGCCGGTGGACCGCGACGTGCTGGACGCGCTCGTGCTCTATGTGGGCGGCTATATCCTGACGCTGGGCGTTCTGATCATCGCGATGGACATGATCGGCGTCGACGCGGAATCGGCCACATTCGCGGTCTGGACCTCGATCGGAAATATCGGCTTCGGTTTCGGCCCGCTGGTGGCGCGCACCGGCACCATGACCGACTTTCCCGATGCCGGAAAGTGGATCATGGTGCTGGCGATGCTGATGGGCCGGCTTGGCCTGCTGACCATCTTCGTGCTTTTGATGCCCCGCTTCTGGCGCTGGTAGCGGGCTAGAGCGGCAGCGCCGTGGTCTTGAACACCGTTTTCAGGGCAAAACTCGAATGCATCTGCGCCACCCCCGGCAATCGGGTCAGATAGCGGCGGTGGATGCTGGCGAAATCCTCGCTGTCGCGCGCCACGACCTTCAGCAGATAGTCGAAACTGCCCGCCATCAGGTGGCATTCCAGAACGTCCGGGATCCGCGCCACCGCCTTTTCGAACGCATCCAGAAGCTCGTCCGCCTGGCCCGACAGGGTGATCTCGACAAAGACCGTGGTCGGCCGCCCCATCTTGCGCGCGTCCAGAAGCGCCACGTAGTCGCGGATATAGCCTTCGCCCTCCAGCCGGTTCACCCGCCGGTGACAGGCCGAGGGCGACAGGTTGACCCGCTCTGACAGTTCGGCGTTGGACATGCGTCCCGCTTTCTGCAGGGCCGTCAGGATTCGCCGGTCCGTATCGTCCAGTTCCATTCGCGCGCACGATCCTTCTGTGATTTCGCCCAAGCCTGCATGATTTCTTCACCGACCGACAGGTTTATGCGAAATATTTCGCGGCAATTTTGCGCCGTTGCGTGCAGAATGCGGAAAACAAGGAGAGATGCCTGAATGATTATCGGATGCCCGAAAGAGATCAAGCCGCAGGAATTTCGTGTGGGCATGACCCCGAACGCCGCGCGCGAGGCCGTGGCCCATGGCCACCGGGTGCTGATGGAAACCGCGGCCGGCAATGGCGCGGGCTTCACCGATGCCGATTATACCGCCGCCGGGGCCGAGATTGTGGCCACCGCGCAAGAGCTGTTCGCCCGCGCCGGGCTGATCGTGAAGGTGAAGGAGCCGCAGCCCGAAGAACGCAAGCGCCTGCGCGAGGGGCAGGTGCTGTTCACCTATCTGCACCTTGCCCCCGACCCCGACCAGACCCGTGACCTGCTGGAAAGCGGCGTGACCGCGATCGCCTATGAAACGGTGACGGACGCGCAGGGCGGGCTGCCGCTTCTGGCGCCGATGTCAGAGGTTGCCGGCCGCCTGGCGCCGCAGGTTGGCGCCTGGACGCTGCAAAAGGCCAATGGCGGGCGCGGCGTGCTGCTGGGGGGTGTGCCCGGCGTCGGCCCGGCCAGGGTTTTGGTGATCGGCGGCGGGGTGGTCGGCACCCACGCGGCGCGGGTGGCGGCGGGCATGGGCGCCGATGTGACCGTGCTTGACCGGTCGCTGCCCCGGCTGCGCTATCTTGATGACGTCTTCGGCGGGCTGTTCGGCACCCGCTATTCCTCGGCCGGGGCGATGGCGGAACTGTTGGCCGAGGCCGATCTGGTGGTGGGCGCGGTGCTGATCCCCGGCGCGGCGGCGCCCCGGCTGGTCAGCCGCGCGCAGCTTTCGACGATGAAGCCGGGGGCGGCCATCGTCGATGTCGCCATCGATCAGGGCGGATGTTTCGAAACCTCGCGCCCCACCACCCACGAAGACCCGATCTATGCGGTGGACGGTGTGATGCATTACTGCGTGGCCAACATGCCCGGCGCGGTGGCCCGGACCGCGACGATCGCGCTTGGCAATGCCACCATGCCCTTCCTGCTGGCGCTGGCCGACAAGGGCTGGCGGCAGGCCTGCGCCGACGATCCGCATCTGCTGGCCGGGCTGAACACCCACGCCGGGCGGCTGACCTGCCTTGCGGCCGGCCAGGCGCTGGGGATCGACGTGCTGGCCCCGGCGCTGGCCCTGAAGGGCTGAGCGAAACGCAAAAGGCCCGCCGAAACGGCGGGCCTTTTCAGATCTGTGCCGGCGATCAGGCCTTTTTCAGCAGATCGCGGATATCCATCAGAAGCTCTTCCTGAGTGGGGCCCGACGGTGCTTCCGGCACGACCTCGCCCTTGGAAATGGCCGCGTCCTTGATCTTGTTGACATAGCGCACAAGCATGAACACCACGAAGGCGATGATCAGGAAGTTGATGACGGCGTTGATGAACGCGCCATAGGCGAACACGGCCGCACCGGCATCGCGCGCCGCCGCCAGCGAAGGATAGTCGCCCTCGCCCTTGAGCACGATGAACATGTTCGAGAAATCGATCCCGCCGATGATCAGGCCGATGATCGGGTTGATCAGGTCAGCAACCAACGAGCTGACGATGGCCGTAAAGGCCGCACCGATGATGATACCCACGGCCATGTCCATGACATTGCCCTTGGCGATGAAATCCTTGAATTCCTTAAGCATTTTGTCCCCGCGTTTCGCGTTTGTTTAGAATGCGGGCCGCAAGAAGCCTTTGCGCGATCCCCTTTGCATCATAGCACGATATTGCATGGCGCCCGGGAGTTTTTAGGGGAATACTCGCCCCGATGTCCCCGAAACCCGCAAGGAGCCTCCATGACCCGGCTTGCAGATTTCCCGATCACGAAACGCTGGCCCCCGCGCGATCCCGCCGCCATCCAGTACTATGGCTTTCCGACGCCGAACGGCCTGAAAGTCTCGATCATGCTGGAGGAAACCGGGCTGCCCTATGACGCCCACACCGTTTCTTTCGCCGAGAACGCGCAGTTCAGCCCAGAATTCCTTGCGATCAGCCCCAACAACAAGATCCCCGCGATCATCGACCCCCAAGGCCCCGGCGGTGCGCCGCTGCCGCTGTTCGAGAGCGGCGCGATCCTGATCTATCTGGCCGAAAAGACCGGGCAGCTCTTGCCCGCCGATCCCGCCGGGCGGTACGATGTTCTGCAATGGCTGATGTTCCAGATGGGGGGCATCGGGCCGATGTTCGGGCAGATGGGGTTCTTCGTGAAGATGGGCGGCAAGGATGTGGCCGACCCCATCCCGCGCGAACGCTACGTGCAGGAAAGCATCCGCCTGCTCAAGGTGCTGGACAGGCAGCTTGACGGGCGGGATTGGGTTTGCGGCGATTACTCAATCGCCGATATCGCCATCTGCCCCTGGCTGCGCACGGTAACGGGGTTTTACGAGGCCGGGCCGCTGGTCGGCTGGGACACGCTGGCGAACGTGCCCGCTTATCTGGACCGTTTCATGGCCCGCCCGGCGGTGCAGCGCGGCCTGCTGCAGCCGCCGCGAGGCTGACGCACCTCAGCCGTTCGCCGACGGCGCCGCGCTATCCCAGACCGAGCGCAGCGCCTCGACCACCGCGGCGTCGCTGACCTGATCGAACACCCGGTAATGCGCGCCGACCGCGTAAAACGGGCGCGGCACCTCCAGGCAGATCACCTTGTCGACAAGCGCCGCCATTTCGGCCAGGGAATCGCCGGGCGCCACCGGCACCGCCAGCCAGATCGCCGCCGGGCCGCGTTTGCGCAACGCCTTCAGCGCCGCCCTGACGGTGGCGCCGGTGGCGATGCCGTCATCCACCACGATCGCCGTCCGCCCCTCGACCGTGACCGGCGTGCGGCCGCCAAGATACATCTTCCGGCGGTTTTCGATCTCTTCCAGCTTCGCGGCGATACTGTCGGCGAAGTCCGTCTCTGTCAGGCCCATCGAGCGCAGAAGGCCGTCATTGAACACCACCTCATGCGCCGGCCCGTCGACCACGGCGCCGGCGGCAAGCTCCGGCTGGCCTGGCATCCCGATCTTGCGCACCAGAAGAAGGTCGAGCGGCGCAGACAGCCGCCTGGCCACCGGCACCGCCACCGGCAACCCGCCACGCGGCAGCGCCAGAACCACCGGCGCCGCCGGCGCGGCCTTCTCCAACGCGTCGGCCAGCATCTCTCCGGCCTCGGCCCGATCCTGAAACATCGCATCCCCCGCAGCGGCAGCAGCACGGAGTATAGTATGCCCCCGTGCCGCGCTCTTGCATAGCCGCCGCGGCGGGGCTTATCCGCGCAGTACGCCGCCGGTGGCCTTGCCGACCTTCTCGACGATCCTGGCGGCCACGGCCTCGATATCCTTTTCCTTCAGCGTCGCGTCGGTGGGTTGCAGCCGTACCGTGATGGCGAGCGATTTCTTGCCCTCGCCCAGCGCGCCGCCGATGAATTCGTCGAACACCCGCACCTCTTCGATCAGCGCCTTGTCAGCCCCGGCGGCGGCGTTGACCAGCGTCAGCGCCTCTACCCCCGCATCGACCACGAAGGCAAAATCGCGCTCCACCGCCTGCAGATCGCTGACGGCGAGCGCCGGGCGGGCGGCGGCCTTGTTCTTGGGGAAGGGCGGCTGTTCAAGGAACAGGGTGAACCCCACGGCGGGGCCCTTTACATCCAGCGCGGCCAGCACCCTTGGGTGCAATTCGCCGAACGCGGCCAGCACCTTCTTGGGGCCAAGGCAGATCTGCCCCGACCGGCCGGGATGCCAGAAATCCGGCGCGCCGCGCAGGATCTGCGCCTTGGCCGGCGCGCCGATGGCCGACAGCACCGCCTCGAGATCCGCCTTGGCATCGAAGACATCCACCGGGCGGCGGGCGCCGTGCACATCCCTGGGCCCGGAATGGCCGACCAGCAGGCCGGAGGCCAGCAGGTGCTGCTCTTCCGGCTCGGCGCCGTGAAAGGCGGGGCCGACCTCGAACAGGGCCAGATCCATGAAGCCGCGCGCCTGATTGCGGGCGGCGGCCTGCAGCAGACCGGGCAGCAGCGCCGGGCGCATATGGCTCATCTCCGACGAGATCGGGTTTTGCAGCATGGTGGCGTCATCGCCGCCCCCGAACAGCGCGGCGGCGCCCTGATCGATGAACGAGTAGGTGACGCATTCATTATACCCCAGCGCCGCGATGCTGCGCCGCGCGATCTGTTCGCGCTTTTGCATCGGCGTCAGGATGCCCTTGGGCACGCCCACATGGGTGCGCGGCAGCGGCCGCCCCTGCAACCGGGTCAGCGAGGCGACGCGCGCCACCTCTTCGACCAGATCGGCCTCGCCCAGCACATCGGGCCGCCAGGACGGCACATGCGCCATGTCACCCTCGAGGCGGAACCCCAGCGCGGTCAGCGTTGAACGCTGTTCATCCGCGTCGATCTCCATCCCCACCAGCGATTGCACCCGGTCGGTATCCAGACGATAGGCGCGGCTGACATCGGGCATGTGCCCGGCCACCACAACCTCCGACGCCTCGCCGCCGCACAGATCCATGATCATCCGCGTGGCCTGCTCCATGCCTGCGGGCGTCCATTCCGGGTCGATCCCGCGTTCGAAGCGGTAGCGCGCGTCGGAGTTGATCTTGAGCGCGCGGCCCGTCATCGCGGTACGGATCGGATCGAAATAGGCGGCCTCGAGGAACACGTTCACTGTGTCTTCGGTGCAGCCGGTCGCGGCCCCGCCCATCACACCGCCAAGGCTTTCCACGCCGCGGCTGTCGGAAATCACGGTCATCCCCGGCGCCAGCGTGTAGGTCTTGTCATCCAGCGCCGCGAAGCTCTCTCCGCCTTCGGCCGCATGCACCCGCAGCGCGCCCTTCACCTTGTCGGCGTCGAACACATGCAGCGGGCGGTTCATGTCATAGGTGAAGAAGTTGGTCACATCGACCAGCGCCGAGATCGGGCGCAGCCCGACCGCCTTCAGCAAGGTCTGCAGCCATTGCGGGCTCGGCCCGTTCTTCACGCCCCGGATCACCCGGCCGTAGAACACCGGGCAGGCCTTGTGCTGGGTTTCACGGTCAATGGTCACGTGGATCGGGCATTTGAACGTGCCCGGCACCGGCGTGGCCACCGGCGGGATCAGCGTGCCCAGCCCCCGCGCCGCCAGATCGCGCGCGATGCCATGCACGCCCAGCGCATCGGGGCGGTTGGGGGTGATGGCGATCTCGATCACCGGATCGACCTTGGCGGGATCGTTCTCGGCCAGCCAGTCGGCAAAGCTTTGCCCCACCTCGCCCGAGGGCAGCTCGATGATGCCGTCATGTTCGTCGGACAGTTCCAGCTCGCGCTCGGAGGCCATCATGCCGTGGCTTTCGACGCCCCGGATCTTGCCGATCGAAAGCGTCACATCGATGCCGGGGACATAGTCGCCGGGTTTGGCCAGCACCACGGTGATGCCCGCCCGCGCGTTGGGCGCACCGCAGACGATCTGCTTGTCGCCCTCGTCGGTTTCCACGACGCAGACGCGCAGCCTGTCGGCATCGGGGTGCTGCTCGGCGCTCTTGACCTTGGCGAGGGTGAAGGCGCGCAGCTTTTCGGCCGGGTTTTCGACGCCCTCGACCTCCAGCCCGAGGTCGGTCAGGGCATAGAGGATGTCATCCAGTGACGCTTGCGTGTCGAGGTGCTGTTTCAGCCAGGAGAGGGTGAATTTCATTGGTTCAGTCCTTTATCGGCAGCGTCTTTTGGACATGTTCAGACGTGAGCGAAGCCCGGTCAGAAACGTCACCCCCGGATCGCTTGCGATCCTCTGTTCCGCAAAGCTCTGGTGTCACCGCGACAGCCCCCCGTGCAGCGTCGGCACATCCAGCGCGCTGAACCCGTAGTGCCGCAGCCAGCGCAGGTCTGAATCGAAGAACGCCCGCAGATCGGGGATGCCGTATTTCAGCATCGCGATCCGGTCGATGCCCAGGCCAAAGGCGAAGCCCTGCCATTGATCGGGGTCTACCCCCGCCGCGGCCAGCACCTTGGGGTGCACCATGCCGGAGCCCAGGATCTCCATCCAGTCGTCGCCCTCGCCCAGCTTCAGGCTGCCGCCTTCCCAGGAACAGCGGATGTCGACCTCGGCCGAGGGTTCGGTGAACGGGAAATGCGAGGCGCGGAAGCGCAGCTCCACCTCGTCGACCTCGAAATAGGCGCGGCAGAACTCTTCCAGCACCCATTTCAGGTTGGCCATGGAAATGTCGCGGCCGATCGCCAGCCCCTCGACCTGATGGAACATCGGCGTGTGGGTCTGATCCATGTCCATGCGATAGACACGGCCCGGCGCGATCACCCGGATCGGCGCGCCCTGCTTTTGCAGCGCCCGGATCTGCACCGGGCTGGTATGGGTGCGCAGCACATGCGGGGGCCGGTCGTCGCCCTCGGCCCGGTGCATGAAGAACGTGTCATGCTCTTGCCGCGCGGGGTGTTCGGGCGGGATGTTCAGCGCGTCGAAATTATACCAGTCGCTTTCGATCTGCGGGCCTTCGGCAACGGCAAAGCCCATGTCGGCGAAGATGGCGGTGACCTCTTCCATCACCTGGCTGACGGGGTGGATGGTGCCGGCGCGGCGCGGGCGGCCGGGCAGGGTGACATCCAGCCATTCCGAGCGCAGCCGCTCCTCGAGCGCGGCGTCGCCCAGCGCGGCTTTGCGGGCGGCCAGCGCGCTGTTGATCTCGTCTTTCAGGGCGTTCAGCGCGGGGCCGGCGACCTGGCGCTCTTCCGGCGTCATGCGGCCCAGCTCGCGCATCTTCAGGCTGATCTCGCCCTTCTTGCCGACGGCCTGCACCCGCAGATCCTCCAGGCTGGCCTCGTCGGCCGCGCCTGCGATGGCGTCCAGATATTTCTGCCTCAGATCGTCCATGCGGACCCCCCTGATTTTGTCCGGGTTCCTGCTATCACAGGCCCCCCTGAATGCAAGCCGCTCATCCGCCCTGACGGGCGTCTTCGCCGCCCCGCGCGAGATGCGCCGCTGAAACGAAAAAGCCGCGAGACCCGTCTCCGGGCTCGCGGCTTTCAAACTGACCCTCTGAAAGAGGTTTACGCGAGCGCGGCCTTCGCCTTGTCGACGATGGCACCGAACGCATCGGGTTCGTTCACGGCCAGATCGGCCAGAACCTTGCGGTCAACCTCGACCCCGGCCAGCGACAGGCCGTTGATGAAGCGCGAATAGGTCAGCGCCTCGTCATGGTTGCGGACGGCGGCGTTGATCCGCTGAATCCACAGGGCGCGGAAGTTGCGCTTGCGGTTCTTGCGGTCGCGCGTGGCGTATTGGTTGGCCTTGTCGACGGCCTGGGTTGCGGTCTTGAACGCCGTGCTGCGGCGGCCGTAGTAACCCTTGGCGGCCTTGATGACCTTCTTGTGACGGGCGTGAGTGGTAACGCCACCTTTGACTCGGGACATATCAGAACCTCCTTAGCGTGCGTACGGCATCATCGACTTGACGATCTTCTCGTCAGGGGCCGACAGCGTGGTGGTGCCGCGCGCGTTGCGCAGGAACTTGTTCGTGCGTTTGATCATGCCGTGGCGCTTGCCGGCCTGTGCGGCGACAACGCGGCCCTTGGCCGTGACCTTGAACCGCTTCTTGCAGCTCGATTTCGTCTTCATCTTGGGCATTTCCGTCTCCTCGAATTCATGAGCGGTGTAAGCGCGACTCGGCATGCCACTTTGGCCGGTCGCGCCGGATGGAGAGCGCCGTATAAAGCCCGCCGCCCGGGCTGGCAAGCGATTAGTTCATAGCCCCCGGCACCCGGGCGAAGGCGCCCGACAGCGGCGCCGGGCCGGAATGCCGACCGTGCGGCCGATGACAAGAGCCAGCGCACCGCCTCATGCCCCCTTTCCCCTGAGGGCGGGTTACTCGGGGTCGGTGCGGAAAATCAAACGTTCCTCGCAGGGGGCGACGCGCAGGATGTTGGTCGTGCCCGGTTCGTTGAAGGGCACGCCCGCAGTCACGACGATCTGGTCTTGCTCGGTCGCATAGCCGCCTTCGCGGGCCGCGCGGGCGGCGCTGACCACGGCCATCTTGAAGCGATCGACCTCGCCGGTGAAGAAACACTGGATGCCCCAGGTCAGGCACAGCCGGCGCGCGGTGGCGGCGAACGGCGTGAGCGCCAGGATCGGCACCCGCGGCCGTTCCCGCGCGGTCAGGGCGGCGGTGGTGCCGGAATGGGTGAAGCAGCAGATCACCTTGATATCGGCGGTCTCGGCGATCTCGCGCGCGGCGGCCACGATGCCGCCGGCCACGCCGGGCCGCGATGCGCCGCGGCTGGCCTCGATCACCTCGCGGTAGGTCGGGTCATGCTCGACCTCTTCGGCGACGTTGTTCATCGTGGTCACCGCCTCGATCGGATAGGCACCGGCGGCGGATTCCGCAGAGAGCATCACCGCATCCGCGCCTTCATAGATGGCTGTTGCCACATCCGATACTTCGGCCCGTGTCGGCACCGGGCTTTCGATCATGCTCTCGAGCATCTGGGTGGCCACGATCACCGGCTTGGCCGCGGCCCGGCAGGCCCGCACCAGACGTTTCTGGATCGGCGGCACGTTCTGCACCGGCAGTTCCACCCCCAGATCGCCGCGCGCCACCATGATTCCGTCCGAGACCTCGAGGATTTCGGCGAAGTCCGTTACCGCCGCCGGCTTTTCGATCTTCGACAGGATCGCGGCACGGCCCCTGACCAGCGTGCGCGCCTCCAGCACATCCTCGGGCCGCTGCACGAAGGACAGCGCGATCCAGTCGACGCCCAGTTCGCAGACGAATTCGAGATCCTTTCTGTCCTTCGGGGAAAGGGCGGCCAGCGGCAGCACCACATCGGGCACGTTCACGCCCTTGCGGTTGGAAATCGTGCCGCCGACCATGACCGTGCACTCGGCGAAATCGGCGCCGCATTCTTCCACCTTGAGCCGGATCTTCCCGTCATTCACCAGCAGGGTCGCGCCGGGTCTGAGCGCCTGGAAGATCTCCTTGTGCGGCAGGCAGACCCGCCTGGCGTTCCCCTCCGCGGGATCCAGATCAAACCGGAACGGCTCTCCCACGACAAGTTCTTCGCTGTCTCCGGAAAAAACGCCGCACCGCAGTTTCGGGCCCTGCAAATCCGCCAGAATGGCGATCGGGCGGTCCAGATCCTTTTCGATCTGCCGGATGATCGTGTGCCGTTCGCGGATCTCATCGTGCGAGCCATGGCTCATGTTCAGGCGGAACACATCGGCGCCGGCTTCGAACAGGGCCCGTATCATATTGTAATCATTGGAGGACGGGCCAAGTGTGGCTACGATTTTGACATTGCGGTGGCGTCTCATGCGGGGCGCGTCTCTTCTTTCATCTGGAGGGGGCGGGATCTGGGCGAACTCTTCCCCATTGTTAGGCCGCCGCGAAGCCACTGACAACTGGCGCTTTCCGCGCGGCTGGCGTAGAGGGGTGTGACCTGAAAAGATGACAGGGCCATGACCTACGAACCGTTTCAGATAATTGGCGAAGATCGCCCCGGCCGCTGGCTGGTGACCTGCGACCATGCCGCCAACACCGTGCCCCCCTTTGTCGGCGGCGGCACGCTGGGCGTGCATCCCGAAGACATGGCGCGCCACATCGCCTTCGATCCGGGCGCCGCCGGGGTCACGACGCGGCTGGCCGAACTGCTGGACTCTCCGGCCATCCTCTCCAATTTCTCACGGCTGGTGATCGACCCCAACCGGGGCGAGGATGACCCGACCCTTCTGATGCGCCTTTATGATGGCACCATCATCCCCGGCAACGCCCGCGCCGACGCCGAAGAGCTGGAGCGGCGGCTGGCGCGCTGTTACCGCCCCTATCACGATGCGCTGGCGCGGCTGGCGGCGCGGCGCGAGGATACGGTGATCCTGGCCATCCACAGCTATACCGAACGGCTGAAGGGGCGCCCGCCCCGGCCCTGGCACATCGGCATCCTGCATGCGGCCGACCAGCGGCTGGCACGCCCGCTGATCTGGCGGCTGCGGCAGGAGCCCGATCTGTGCGTGGGCGAGAACGAGCCCTATGGCGGCCACCTGCCCGGCGATTCCATCGATCGCCACGCCGAGATTCCGGGCCGCCCCAGCACATTGATAGAGCTGCGCAACGATCTGATCGTGGACCAATCCCAGCAATATGCCTGGGCCGAACGTCTGGTCCCGATCCTGCAAGAGGTTCTGGAAAGATCCGGCGTGTAAGGAGACCCCATGCCCCATATCATCATCGAATATTCCGCCGCGCTCAGCGACACCCATGACATGGCCGCGCTGTGCGCCCGCGTGTTCGAAACCGCCGAGGCGACCGGGGTGTTCCCCGATCCCTCCGCGATCAAGGTGCGCGCCCTGCCCTGCCCCTTTTCCCTGATCGGCACCGAGCCGCAAAGCTTTGCCCATGTCACGGTGCATCTTCTGGCCGGGCGCGACGAGGCGACGCGAACCCGCGTCACCCAGGCCATTCTTGCCACGCTTGATGACAGCCTCGCCGACGTGGGCAGCCTGTCGGTGGACATCAAGGACACCAACCCGGCGACCTATGCCAAGCGTACCCTGTAAACCAGTCGGAGGCCCCATGGACGATCAGACCCGCATAGAACTGGAGGCCGCCGCCTTCCGGCGCCTGCGCCGCCACCTGATGGAAGACCGCGCCGACGTGCAGAACATCGACCTGATGAACCTGGCCGGGTTCTGCCGCAACTGCCTGAGCCGCTGGTACATGGAAGCCGCGCAGGAACGCGGCATCGAGATGTCGCAGGACGCGGCGCGCGAGACGTTCTACGGCATGCCCTATGCCGAATGGAAGGCGCGGTTCCAGGCCGAGGCCAGCCCCGAGCAGCAGGCCGATTTCGAGGTCGCCTTTCGCGAGAATGTCACCGACAAGGAATGAATCCCGCGATTTCCGGGCCGTCTGGCAACAATCCCGCCCCCGCCGCGCGATTGCCCGGCGGCCGGAAACAACGGCCCCGAATTCTTCTGGCACCCCGGCCTAAAGCCCTGTTAACTCGGGCTTAATGACTGGAGATTCCCATGCTCGCACTGCTTTTCCTGCCCGCCCTGATCGGCACCATTTTCGCGATTGATCAGCTTAGCGAAGACAACGACGATTCCGACGATCCGAACGCGCCGCCCGAAGAATACGACATCTACACCGATGCCGATGAAACCATCCTGGGCGATGACGCGCCGAATTCGATCGACGCGGGCGCGGGCGATGACTTCGTCGATGCCATGGGCGGGAACGACCGGGTCGTGTTCGAAGAGGGCGACGACGAAGGAACCGGCGGCGCGGGCGACGATGTTCTGTTCGGCGGCCCGGGCGACGACCTGCTGACGGGCGGCCCCGGCGATGACGAGGTGTTCCTGGCGGATGGCGACGACGCCTCTTTCAACGTGACCGACACGGACCCGCCGCTCGACGAGGGCGACGACCTGATCCGAGGCGGCGCCGGTGACGATCTGATCGTCGACAATATGGGCTCGAACACGCTCCACGGCGATACCGGCCGGGATTACCTCGACGCCACCGACGCGCCCGGCACCGAGACGCCCGACGCCCTGTTCGGCGGCTATGGCCGCGACATTCTGCTCGGCGACGATGGTGATGTGATGAGCGGCGGCGCGGGCGATGACGCCTTTGTCGCATGGACGTCGGACCCGGGCGCGGAGATCGTGACGGTCAGCGATTTCGACCCGGAGAGCGAAATCATCTTCCTCGATTTCGACTTAGACACCTTCGGCCCGCTGGATGACAGCGACCTGACCCATGAGGTGCTGGAGGACAAGAACGCACTGATGCTGTCGGTCGCGGGCAAACAGGTGGCGCTGCTGGAAGGCGTCACCACATTCGATCCCGCGATGGTGCTGGTCCGCAGCTTCTGACCGCGGACCGGCCCGCCCGGTCAGACCGCCGCCTTGCGGCTTTCGTCCAGATAGATCTCGCGCAGGCGGGCCGCGACCGGCCCCGGCATGCCGTCGCCCAGCGAAACACCGTCGACCGACACCACCGGCATGACGAAGGACGAGGCCGAAGTCACGAAGGCCTCATCGGCCTCCTTGGCCTCTTCGATGGTGAAGGCGCGCTCTTCCACCACCATCTGCGCTTCGCGGGCAAAGCGCAGCACCGCGGCGCGGGTGATCCCGTGCAGGATTTCACTGCCAAGGTGGCGGGTGATGATCTTGCCGTCCTTCACGATATAGGCGTTGTTCGACGTGCCTTCCGTCACCTCGCCATCCTCGACCATCCAGGCGTCATCGGCGCCGGCGGCCTTGGCCATCATCTTGCCCATCGAGGGGTAGAGCAGCTGCACCGTCTTGATGTCGCGCCGACCCCAGCGGATGTCGTCGATGGAAATCACCTTGATGCCGGTTTTCGCGGCCGGCACATCGGCCAGCGTCTTGGACTGGGTGAACAGCACGATGGTGGGCGGGGTCACCTCGGGGTCGGGGAAAACGAAATCCCGGTCACCGGCCGCGCCACGGGTGATCTGAAGATAGATCATTCCCTCGTCCAGATCGTTGCGCCGCACCAGTTCGCGGTGGACCTCCAGCAGATCCTCCATCGAGATCGGCGATGGCATGTCCAGCTCTGCCAGCGATCGCTCCAGCCGTTTGGCGTGGCCCTCGAAATCCAGCAGCTTGCCCCCCAGAACAGAGGTCACCTCATACACCCCGTCGGCGAACAGGAACCCGCGGTCAAAGACCGAGACCTTGGCCTCGGCTTCGGGCAGGTACTCTCCGTTCACGTAAACTGTGCGGCTCATGGTCTGTCTCCTATCCCCAGAGGGCGGGTGCGGACGGATGCACCCCGGCCTCGTCATATGTCAGCGGCTCGGGCCGGTCTTCGGCCAGAAGCAGCGGCCCGTCAAGGTCTGTCACATCGGCGCCCTGCGCCAGCAGAACCGCCGGCGCCATGGCCAGCGACGAACCGACCATGCAGCCCACCATCACGCCATAGCCTTCGGCGCGGGCCGCATCGCGCAGCGCCAGCGCCTCGGTCAGCCCGCCGGTCTTGTCGAGCTTGATGTTCACCAGGTCATACTTGCCCTTCAGCGCGGGCAGAGAGGCGCGATCATGGCAGGCCTCGTCGGCACAGACGGGCAGCGGCCGGGCGATCTCGGCCAGCATGTCGTCGTTGCCCGCCGGCAGGGGCTGCTCCACCAGTTCCACCCCCAGCCGCACCAGATGCGGCGCAAGCTCTGCATAGACCTCGGCCGTCCAGCCCTCGTTGGCATCGACGATGATACGGGCGGCGGGCGCGCCGGCGCGCACGGACTCCAGCCTGGGCATGTCATCCGGCGTGCCCAGCTTGATCTTCAACAACGGCCGGTGGGCATGTTTCGCCGCCGCCGCGCGCATGTTCTCGGGCGTGTCGAGCGACAGGGTATAGGCGGTGATCATCGGCCCCGGTGCGGGCAGGCCGGCCAGTTCCCACACCCGTTTTCCGGCGCGCTTGGCCTCCAGATCCCACAGGGCGCAATCCACCGCGTTGCGCGCCGCGCCTGCGGGAAGGGCGCGCTGCAGGCCGGCACGATCAAGCGGCAGCGGCAGCGCTTCGATTTCGGCCGACACGCTTGCCAGCGTTTCGCCGTAGCGGGCATAGGGCACGCATTCGCCCCAGCCCTGATGCGCGCCGTCGCCGATGCGCACGGTCAGCACCTGCGCCTGGGTCCGTGACCCGCGCGAGATGGTGAAAACCTCCGCAAGGCGGAACGTGTCGGCTGTAACGGTCAGTTTCATCTTGCCCCCTTGGCGCATGGGCCTTGCCGCCCTGTCTGCCCCACCGCGATAAAGCCCGCAAGGGCCCGAAGAATGCCCGGCCTAGACCGCGCTCAGCGCATCGACCAGCCGGCCCGCGCCCTGACGGAACGGATCCACAGCCGGAAGGCCCATCCGCGCCTCGACCTCGGCCAGATGCGCCAGCGCCTGTTCCTCGGTCATGTGCTGGGTGTTGACCGAAATGCCGATGACCTGGCAGGCCGGGTTCGCCACCCGCGCCAGGGTCAGCGCCACATCGCGCAGATCCTCCAGCGATGGCAGCTTGTACCCCGGCAAGCCGCGCATATGCGGCCGCGTCGGCTCGTCGCACAGGATCAGCGCATCGGGCTGGCCGCCATGCACCAGCGCCATGGTGACCCCGGAATAGGAGACGTGAAACAGGCTGCCCTGCCCCTCGATCATGTCCCAGTGATCCGCGTCATTGTCCGGCGTCAGCCATTCGACCGAGCCTGCCATGAAATCCGCCACGACCGCGTCCAGCGGCACACCGTCTCCGGTGATCAGAATGCCGGTCTGCCCGGTCGCGCGAAAGCTGGATTTCAGGCCGCGCACCTTCATCTCGCTGTCCATCGCCAGCGCGGTATACATCTTGCCCACCGAACAATCGGTGCCCACGGCCAGGCACCGCTTGCCGCTGCGCGGCACCCCGCTGGCGATCGGATATTTCACCGACGGCACCCGAACGTCATGCAACTGCCGCCCGCAGGCGGTTGCGACCGCCGCCAGATCCGGCTCGTCGCGCAGCAGGTTGTGCAGCCCGCTGGCAAGGTCGAAACCTTCTTCCAGCGCCGCCACCAGCACCTTTTTCCACGCCGGAGAGATGATCCCGCCGCGGTTGGCCACACCGATCACCAGCGTCCGGGCCCCCGCCGCCTTGGCCTCGGCCAGCGACATGTCGGCCAGCCCCAGATCGGCCTTGCAGCCTTCCATCCGGTACTGCCCCACCGCGTGATCGGGCCGCCAGTCACGGATGCCCTGCGCAACCTTCGCGGCCAGCGGATCGGGCGCGTCGCCCAGGAACAAAAGATAAGGTGTTTCGATCATTGGTGTATCTCCGCAAAAGTTCTGGCAAGGCTAACAGCGCGCGCGGGAATGTCCTCTCTATCTTGCTGCGCATGCACGGGCCGGGTGGAAGAAACTTCGGATCGCAGGCAGTGTTGTCGAAGAATCGTGCAAAACGCCCCTTTCATCCGCCGCATCGCAGCGCCCGTTCTGCGCCAGCAAAAGACAGGTTGAAGAGGTCCGTGCAATATTCTACCAAATACCAAACCATATACGAAACATCGTTACCGAAAGGCACGCCCATGAGCTTTCGCATTCAGCCCAGCCCCCCGGCCCGCCCCAACCGCTGCCAGCTGTTCGGCCCCGGCTCGCGCCCCGCGATTTTCGAAAAGATGGCCGGCAGCGCGGCCGATGTGATCAACCTCGATCTGGAAGACAGCGTGGCGCCCGACGACAAGCCGCAGGCCCGCAAGAACATCATCGAGGCGATCGGCGATGTGGATTGGGGCAACAAATACCTGTCGGTCCGTATCAACGGCCTGGATACGCCCTTCTGGTACCGCGATGTCGTCGATCTGCTGGAGCAGGCAGGCGACCGGCTGGATCAGATCATGATCCCCAAGGTGGGCTGCGCGGCGGATGTTTACGCGGTGGATGCGCTGGTCACCGCGATTGAGGCCGCCAGGGGCCGCGCCAAACCGATCAGCTTCGAGGTGATCATCGAAAGCGCCGCCGGCATCGCCCATGTCGAGGAGATTGCCGCCGCCTCGCCCCGGCTTCAGGCCATGAGCCTCGGCGCCGCCGATTTCGCCGCCTCGATGGGGATGCAGACCACCGGCATCGGCGGCACGCAGGAAAACTACTACATGCTGCACGAGGGCGCCAGGCATTGGTCGGACCCGTGGCACTGGGCGCAGGCCGCCATCGTCGCCGCCTGCCGCACCCATGGCGTGCTGCCGGTCGACGGCCCGTTCGGCGATTTCAGCGACGATGAGGGTTTTCGTGCCCAGGCCCGCCGCTCGGCCACGCTGGGCATGGTCGGCAAATGGGCGATCCACCCCAAGCAGATCGCCCTTGCCAACGCGGTGTTCACCCCCTCCGAGGCACAGGTGCTTGAAGCGCGCGAGATTCTGGCCGCGATGGAACAGGCCAAGGCCAATGGCGAAGGCGCCACCGTCTACAAGGGCCGCCTGGTGGACATCGCCAGCATCAAGCAGGCCGAGGTGATCGTGCGCCAGTCCGAAATGATCGGCGGGGCCTGAGCAAACATCTGTGGGGCTGCGGGGCGGGGCCGTTTGGCCCCGCTTTGCGTTGATCCGGGCTGTCTTGATTTCGATCAAGGCGCAAACATTCCCACACTGGAATGTTTGCCTTGATCTCTTTCAGCCCAAACCGGAGCCCTCATGAAAAAGCTTCTTCTGTCCGCCGCCGTTGTTCTGGCCTGCGCCACCGCCGTCGGCGCCCAGCAGAACCGGCGCAGCGAGCTGTCGCTGCCCATTGTCGCCTTCACCCCGCTGGTGGCGAAGAATGCCGATGCTCTCGGGCTGAACGACGCCCAGCGCGCCGATGTGAAGGCCTGGCTGGGAACCATGCCCGCCCAGCGCAAGGCACTGGAAGCACAGGCGACAGAAGCCCGCGCGAAACTGCGCGCGGCGATCATCTCCGGCGCCCCGGTCGAAGAGCGTCAGGCTCTGGCCGAAGAGGTCGGCGCCAATGAAACCAGGCTGGTGATGATGCGGTCGAACTGCACCGATCACTGGCGCAGCGTGCTGACCGCGGACCAGTTCGAAACGTTGCTGAACCTCGCGAAGGCGCAGTAACGGCAGGCGCCCCGGCCATTCCTGCACCCCGGCCGGGGCGCCAACCGGTACCTTGTTCGATCGGCCGCCACCGGCCTGGTCAGCGAAACGACAGGGGCCTTTTCACCGGACCATTCAGATATATCTCAAGGCTGGTGTTCCCGTGGCCACCTTGCGCCGGCCTGGCTGCGACAGGCCCCCTCCGATCCGCGCACAAGGACCGGAACCGGGGGCGTCCGCGCGCCCGTCAAACGCTCGTCATGATCCTCGATATCCGGCACGAACCGCAGTTCCAAATCCGTTGCCGGGCCATTCAGCCCGTGTTGCAAATCGCCTGTTCCAAGGTCATATAACGCGCGAGCATAGCGGAGACCGGCATGAATTACCTCGAATTCGAAAAACCTCTGGCCGAAATCGAAGGCAAGGCCGAAGAGTTGCGCGCGCTGGCCGCCGCGAACAAGGAGATGGACGTCGAGCAAGAGGCCGCCGGGCTCGACAGAAAGGCCGCCGACCTGCTGCGCGACCTCTACCAGAACCTGTCGCCCTGGCGCAAATGTCAGGTCGCCCGCCACGCCGACCGCCCCCACTGCAAGGATTACATCGAGGCGCTGTTCACCGAATACACACCCCTGGCCGGTGATCGGAACTTCGCCGACGATCACGCGGTGATGGGCGGGCTGGCCCGGCTGGATGATCGCCCGGTGATGGTCATCGGCCAGGAAAAGGGGTTCGACACCAAAACCCGGATCGAACGCAACTTCGGCATGGCCCGCCCCGAAGGCTATCGCAAGGCGATCCGCCTGATGGATATGGCAGACCGGTTCAACCTGCCCGTGGTCACGCTGGTCGACACCCCCGGCGCCTATCCCGGCAAGGGCGCCGAGGAACGCGGCCAGTCCGAGGCGATCGCGCGCAGCACCCAGAAATGCCTCGAAATCGGCGTGCCGCTGGTCTCGGTCGTCATCGGCGAGGGCGGCTCGGGCGGGGCGGTGGCCTTCGCCACGGCCAACCGTCTGGCGATGCTGGAACATTCGGTCTATTCGGTGATTTCCCCCGAGGGCTGCGCAAGCATCCTGTGGAAAGACGCCGAAAAGATGCGCGAAGCGGCCGAAGCGCTGCGCCTGACGGCACAGGATCTCAAAAAGCTCGGCGTGATCGACAGGATCATCCCGGAACCGCTGGGCGGCGCCCAGCGTGACCGCGACGCCGCGATCACTTCGGTCGGGCGCGCGATCTCGGACATGCTGAAAGAGCTTGACGGCAAGGACCGCAAGGCGCTGATCACCGACCGCCGCAAAAAATTCCTCGGCATGGGCACCAAGGGGCTGGCGGCCTGAGCGCTCGCCCGCTTCATCTTTCCGAAAATATCCCCGCCGGAGGCATGAAACTCTCTGCTCCGGCCCCTACCACATCGAGGTCGCTGCCCGCCCCGGCCATTCCGCGTCATAGGCCGCGCCGTCGATCTCGCCTTCGGTCATCTCGGTCAGGATGTCGCCGGGCGTGGGCAGGCCCGCGCTCTGATCACCCGCCGTCCACAGCCCCGCCCGCATCACCGCGCGGGCGCATTGGGTGTAGATCTCGGCGATGCGGATCACGATCACGCTGCGCGGCACCTTGCCATCCCGCCCGAACCGCGCGCGCAGCCCCTCGTCCAGCGTCAGCTTCGCGGTTCCATTCACCCGCACCACCGTGTTCAATCCCGGCACCATGAACATCAGCGACACGCGCCCGTCCGCCACGATGTTGCGCAGGCTGTCGATCCGGTTGTTGCCGCGCCAGTCGGGCAGGGCCAGCGTCTGCGGGTCCAGTTCGGCCACGACCGGGCGGTCGTCGCCGCGGGGCGAGCCGTCGGTGCCCTCCGGCCCCACGGTGCTCAGCACACAAAACCGCGAGGCCATGATCCAGCGGCGATACTGCGGCGTCATCCGCCGCGCGACCTTGCGCAGGGCCGGCTGCCCCGGCGCGCCGTAAAGCGCCTGCAACGCCTCGAGCGACGTGACATATTCCATTTCAGCCCTCCTTGCGGAACCCCGCCTCGGCCATCAGCGCATCCGACGCCTCCTCGACCGTTTCCCTCAGCGATGCCATGAATTCGGCGGTCGGCCTGCCCGCCGGGATGCGCGGCAGAAACTCCACCACCGCCAGCCCCGGCTTGCGGTAGATCCCCGTGCGCGGCCAGAACACCCCGACATTGGTGGCCGCCGGCACGCAATCCTGCCCGAGCTGGGCGTAGAGAACACCGGCACCGATCTTGAAAGGCTTGTCCACCCCCGGCGCCACCCGTGTGCCCTGCGGATAGATGATCAGCTGCCCCGGCACCTCGCGCCCCTTGTGAACATCATCCACCATCTTCTGAATCGCCAGCCCGCGCTGGCCACGGTCGACCGCGACACAGCCGATGCGCTGCGCGTACCATCCCAGGATCGGCGCCCAGCGCAGCGACTGCTTCATGATGAACTTCGGGCGCGGCACCACCGAAACGATCATGATGATGTCGAAGAAAGACTGATGCTTGGCCGCGATCAGCACCTCGTCCCGCGGCACCTCGCCCCGGACTTCGGAGCGCAGCCCGATCATCCAGCGCGCGGTCCAGCGCACCCAGTTGCAATAGGTATGAACAGCCCGGAACGCCCAGGGACGCGAGGCCAGCGCGAAAGGCGTGAAGACAATCCCGAAGACCAGCATCATCAGATACATCTGCCCGACGAATATCAGCGACCGGAACCAGCGCCAGGCGTGGGCCATCATGTCACCTCGCCCAATGTGCGGAAGGCCGCAGCGCGGGTCGCCCAGAAGGCGACGATCCCCGCCAGGGGCGGGATCAGCAGCGGCAACAGCCAGCCCGCCCCCTGAAACCCCAGCCCGGTCAGGAACCCGCCCGCGGTATCGGCCCCCGGCAGCAGCGCGACCGCCAGCATGGCGAGCGCCGTGCCCGCCGCCGCGCCCTGCAGCGCCCGGCCGGTAAAGCGCCGCACGAAGGCCCGCGCGATATAGACATCCCGCGCCCCGACAAGCCGCAGCACCTGAATCACCTTCGCATTCGCCGCCAGCGCCGCATTGGCCGACAGCGTGATCATCGCCGCCGTTGTCATCCCGATCAGAACGATCGAGACAAGCCCCAGAAGCCGCAGCCTGTCGGCCGCCCGCACCAGCGGCCGGCGCCAGCGGGCGTGATCGTCCAGCACCGCGCCCGGCGCTTCGGCCGACAGGCGCAGGCGCAGCCCCTCGGCGTCATAGCCCTTGCCGGTCTCGCGCAACTCCACCAGCTGCGGCAGCGGCAGGCTGTCGATCGGAAGGTCGGGGCCGAACCAGGGCGCCAGCAGATCGCGCTGCTCCTGCACGCTCAGCACCCGTGCGCCGACAACGCCGGGTGTGGTGCGCAACACTTCGATCACCGCGTCGGTCTGGGCCTGCATCTGGCCTTCGGGGGCGGAAATGCGCACCGTCGCGGTACGCGCCAGCGCCTCCGACCAGCGGTCGGCCAGCCGCCCGGTGGCCAGCGACAGCGCCAGCGCGAACACCGCCAGAAACCCCATCGCAGCAGAGGTGAACAGCGTCAGCCGCACGGTGAACCCGGTGGGTGGCACCACCCGGTCGGCCTGCCCGTCGCCCAGCAGGAACGATCTGAGGCGGATCAGCGCGGGGCTCACAGATCGGCCCCCGCAAGCTGGATCCGCCGGTCCTTGATCCGCAGCACCCGCGCGGAGACCTGCGCCTTGGCGGCCCGGATCAGGTTCAGATCATGGGTGGCGATCAGAATTGTCTTGCCCATGCGGTTCAGCTCCACCAGCAATTGCAGCAACCGCAGCGACATGTCCCAGTCCACGTTCCCGGTCGGCTCGTCGGCCAGGATGACCTCGGGCGACATGATCACGGCGCGGGCCAGCGCGGCGCGCTGCCTCTCGCCGCCCGAAAGCTCGGGCGGGCGCGACGCGGCCTGACGCGCCAGCCCGACCCAGGATAAAAGCTCTATCAGGTTGTCCGCCTCGGCCCCGGTATCCTGCCCGGCGACGGTCAGCGGCAGCAACACGTTTTCCGCCAGCGGCAGGTGATCCAGAAACTGGCAATCCTGATGAACCACGCCGATGCGGCGCCGGGCATGGGCCACGTCATCGCGGCTCATCGCGCCGACGTCGCGCCCGAACAGTTGCACATGCCCCGCACTTGGCATCAGTTCACCATAGCACAGTTTCAGAAAGGTCGATTTCCCGGCACCCGAGGGCCCCGTCAGAAAATGGAACGAGCCCGGCATCAGCGTCAGCGATATCCCTGACAGAAGCTCGCCGCCACCGTAGCTATGGGCCACCTTGTCCAGCTCGATCACACGCCTCTCCGATCCCTGATGACAGTGTTTTGCCCGACACAGCATGAGGTTTCAATCGGGCGAAGACGCAAATGCTTTGAATTTCTGAACCGAGTGGTACAACATGCAGGAAATTGATTAAATGGTGTGGTGCGTCTTCCACGCGCTCAGAGGACGAGATGCGACTGATCTGCCCGAATTGCGATGCCCAGTACGAGGTTGACGACGCTGTCATCCCGGAAAACGGTCGCGATGTGCAATGCTCGAGCTGCGGCCACACCTGGTTTCAACCCGGCGCCTTCACCCCCGACGAAGATCCGGAGCCGGCCTATACCGAAGAGGTTCAGCCGCCGGAACAGGACGTGTTTCCGCAAGAGCCGGCGGAAGCCGACACCGCGATCATCGAGACCATGGAGGAGGAGGAGTTCTTTCAGTTTCCGGATCACGATCAAGACGACGAGGACGAACCGGAAGAGGAAGAAGACAGCCCCCCTCAGCATGCAGGCGATGCGCCCGCCTCGACAGTGCTGGACGAGTCCGTTCTGGACGTTCTGCGCGAAGAGGCCGAGCGCGAAACCCGGGCACGGCGGGCCGAGGCGCAGCGCGAGACACTGGAAAGCCAGCCCGACCTGGGCCTGGAGGCCGGCGCCGCCGCCGGGGCGGGCGGCTTTCGCAGCGGCCTGCAGGAGCGGATGGCGCGGCTGCGCGGCGTCCCGCCCGATCCTCAGCCCCACACGACCAGCGCGGGCCCGCGGCGCGACCTTCTGCCCGATATCGAGGAAATCAATTCCACCCTGCGCGCCACATCGGACAATCTGGATCAGGGGCGGGTTCCCGACGGTCCCGTGCTGGAGAATACCGAGCTGCCGCGCCGGCGCGGCGGATTCGGCTTTGGCTTCGGGTTTGTGATGCTGGTCGCCGCGCTGGTCGTCGCGCTCTATGTGTTCGCCCCGACAATCTCGGCTGTATTCCCGCCGGCCGAACCAATGATGGCAGCCTATGTCACGACGGCGGACGAGCTGCGCACCGCCATAAATTCCTGGACAAGCGGCACGGTGCAGAAACTCACGGCGGCGCTGAACGGGCTGACAGGCTGACCGCGGCAGCGGCCTTCAGAACCGGTCCAGCAGCCGCTTGAGATAGTCCAGCTCCGCCTCGGGACGCTGCTGATCGGCCGAGCGGCGGCGGATTTCATCCAGAAGCTCGCGCGCGCGGCCATAGATATCGGCGCCCTGCAGCATATCCTCCTGCGATCCGATCTGCCCCTGCGCGCCGCGATCACGCCCCAGCGGGTCACGCTGCTGATCGGCGTTGGCCCGGCCCATCGCCTCGCCCTGGTCGCCCTGCTGGTTTTGCTGCTGCTGGGCCAGCGCCTCGCCCAGGTTGCGCATTCCGTCGCGCAGCGCATCGATGGCCTCGGCCTGATCGTCGAGCGCGCCGGCCAGATCATCACCGCGCAGCGCGTCTTCGGCGCGGTCCATCGCACGCCCGGCGCGGTCCAGCGCATCGCGCGCGGCCTGCCCTTCGGCACCGCCGACGCCGGGAAGGTTCTGCTGTAGCCGGTTCAGCTCGTCGCGCAGCGTCTGCTGCCGCTCGGCAAGGCTTTGGCCCGGCTGCTGACCACCCTGGCCATCCTGCGCCTGACCTTCTCCCTGGCCCTGCTGCCCCTCGCCTTCGCCCTGCTCACCCTGCTGGCCGTTCTGATTGAACTGCTCCTGCAGATCGCGGAACGCCTCGTCCGACAACCCCTGCTGGTCACGCAGGGTCTGGGCCAGACCATCCATCGCCTGCTGCCCGGGGCTTTGCTGGCCACCGGGCCCCTGGGTGACCTGCATGTTCTCCATCATCTGGCGCAACTGTTCTAGAAGCTGCTGCGCCTCGGCCATGCGGCCCTGCTCCATCAGTTCCTGCAAACGGTCGAGCATCTGCTGCAACTGATCGCCGGTAATCTCGCGTGTGTCCTGGTTTTCTGCCTGCTGCTGGCCATCCTGCTGCGATTGTTCGGCAAGCTGGCGCATGTAGTCCTGCATCGCCTCGCGCATTTCCTGCATCAGATCGGCGATTTCCTCGTCGCTGGCGCCGTTGCGCATCGCCTCCGAAAGCCGGTCCTGCGCCCGGCGCAACCGTTCCAGCGCGTCCGACAGATCGCCTTCCTCGACCAGCACCGCGATGTCCCACAGCGCCTGCGCCACCTCGTCGCGCGCCTCGGGGGTCAGACCATCGGCCACCCCCGCCTCCAGCCGCCGGATCGCCACCCGCAGCCGCAGATAGGCCGAACTGTCGCGGAACACCTCTTCGGGCTGAAAGCTGACCGCGCGCAGGATCGACGCGGCGCGGGCACCGTTCGCGCGCGTCCACAGCAGATCGCGCCGCTGTTCGATGATCGCCTTGGCCAGCGGGTCGAAAAAGCGGCGGCCGGGCAGCGTGGTCGCCAGAGCCTCGGACCGGCCGGGCTGGCCCTGCGCGTCCTCGACACTCAGAACGATGCTGACCGGCAGGCCCACCCAAGGATGCTGCGACAGGTTTTCGACGATCATCTCGTCAAAGGACTGGCGATCGCCGCTGATCGGCATCGGCAGGTCCAGCACCAGAGCGTCGCGCGGTTCGGGCGCGGCCGTCAAGCCATGCCGGCGGTCCACCGCTTCCAGGTTCAGCGTGATCGTCGCCAGCCCCGAGACCACGCCGTAGTCATCCGAGGCGGTGAAGGGCTGGTTCATCTCGCCATCGGCCTTGCGCTGCATCTCGCCGCTGAAGGCGACGATCGGCGGTGTGTCGGGCGACAGAAGTATATCCCAGCCGCGCCCGCCCGGCCCCTCTATGGCGATCCGGCCGGCCCGCGTTATGTCAAAGCTTGGCCCCATGCCATCGCTGGCCGCATCCTGCCCCGACACGGTTTCGCGCAGCGCCAGCGCGCCGACCTCGCCGTAAAACCGCAGGGTCACGCGGCTGCCCTCGGGCACGGCAAGTTCGCCGGCGGGAATGTCGTTCAGATAAAGCGTTGGTTTCGCGGTATAGGCCGGGGGCTCCACCCAGCCTTCCCATGCCGGGCCGGAGGCCAGCGCGGCCTCGGGCCCACCGGGCCGCACCGCCACATCCGCCACCCGCCAGAGCGAGCCGAAGATCACCGACGTTATGAACAGCGTCGCCGCCACATAGCGCAGCCCGAACCGGTCAAGGCCCGAGACACGCAGATCGGGCCGCACCGCGCGCGCCTGCTTCACCCGCTCGGCCATCCGCGCCAGATGCGCGCGCCACACGGCCTCGGATCCGGCATCGCCGCCGCCAATCGCCTGATGATCGCCCAGCGCGGTGATTGGCCGGCCGGGCAGGGTCTGGTCGAGCCGGGCCAGCGCCTCGGCGGAGGACGGCCAGCGGAACCGCCGCACACCGGCAACCAGCGCCCAGAGCGCCGCCGCCGCGCCAAGGCCAAGCCCGGCCCAAAGCGCCTCGGCCGGCAGATGATCCTGCACCCCGAAGGCCAGCGCCGCCAGGATCAGCAAAAGCACCGTCGACAGTGGCCAGAACGCGCGCGTCGCACGCTCGGCCACCATGCCCATGCGCGTCAGGCGCATCGGGCGGGCCAGGGATTTCAGCGCGGCATCAGCGGTGCGGGGTGTCTGGGTCATGCTCCGATCCGGGGCCCGGCGCCGCGGAACTGCGGGTCAGAGCCATTCCGGGATGGTATCGCGGTTTATCATCTCGTCAAAGGTCGGACGCGCACGAATGACAGCGAATTGATCCCCCTGCACCAGAACCTCGGGGATCAGCGGGCGGCTGTTGTATTCCGACGCCATGACCGCCCCGTAAGCCCCCGCAGAGCGGAAGGCGACCAGATCGCCGGGGGCAACCTGGGGCATAAGCCGTTGTTTGGCAAAAGTATCACCGGATTCGCAGACCGGGCCCACGATATCATAGGCTGCCTGTTCGGCCCCGGCGGCAGGCTCGATCACCGGCATGATGTCATGATAGGCGCCATACATCGCCGGGCGGATGAGATCATTCATCGCAGCGTCGAGAATCAGGAAATCGCGCCCCTCGCCCGATTTCAGGTAGATCACCTCGGAAACGAGAATCCCGGCGTTGCCGGCGATCAGGCGGCCCGGCTCGATCTCGATCTCGCAATCCAGATCGCCCAGAACCTGCCGCACCATCGCGCCGTATTCCACCGGCAGCGGCGGCGCGCTGTTGGACCGTTCATAGGGAATGCCCAGCCCGCCGCCCAGATCAAGCCGACGGATATCATGGCCGTCGTCGCGCAGCACACGGGTCAGCTCCGCCACCCGCCGGTAGGCCAGCGCGAAGGGGTCCAGATCGGTCAGCTGGCTGCCGATATGCACGTCGATGCCCACCACCTCCAGCCCCGGCAGGGCGGCGGCCTCGGCGAACACCTCGCGCGCCCGGGCGATAGGGATGCCGAACTTGTTTTCCGATTTGCCGGTGGAGATCTTCTCATGCGTCCTGGCATCCACATCCGGGTTCACACGGATGGTCACCGGCGCGACCTTGCCCAGCGAAAGCGCCACCGCGTTCAGCGCCAGCATCTCGGGCTCGGATTCCAGGTTGAACTGGCGGATGCCGCCGGTCAGCGCGGCGCGCATCTCTTCGCGGGTCTTGCCGACGCCGGAAAACACGATGCGCTCGCCCGGAAAGCCGGCGGCGATCGCGCGGGCATATTCACCGCCCGACACCACATCGACCCCCGCGCCCAGCCCCGCCATCAGCCGCAGGACCGCCTGATTTGAGTTGGCCTTCATTGCGTAGCAGACCAGATGATCCATCCCCTCCAGCGCCTCGTCAAACAGGCGAAAATGCCGGGTCAGCGTGGCCGTTGAATAGCAATAGAACGGCGTTCCGACCACTTCGGCGATCTGCGTCACGGGCACGTCTTCGGCATGCAGGATGCCATTGCGGTAAAGGAAATGATCCATCAGTCGATCGCCTTCGAACAAAGGAAAAGGTTAAGCGGCCCGCCGCAGGCGCGACCGGTGACACCCACCTCGGCCGTGCCCGAAATCGTGATCCCCGGCGCGGGCCTCTCATCCGCGGACGGCACATGATCGCCACAGGCGCCCAGCGTCAGCGCACACAGAAGGGTGCGCACCGTGGCCCTCACAGCCCCACACGCACAGCGACATTGCCGCTGTCCACGCCGACCGACGTGCTGGACCGGATGCCATCCGTGCCGATGCGGATGCCCGTGTTCACCGACGGTTTCACCGGCGGGCCGTCGGCGCCGCAGGCGGCCAGGGCCAGCGCGGCGAGCAATGCGAAAAACCTCATCCCAACACCTCTTTCCAGCGGGCGATCTGCGCGCGCACCTGATCGGGCGCCGTGCCACCATAGCTGACCCGGCTGGCAACGGAATTGCGCACCCCCAGCACCTCGAACACGTCGGCGGTGATCTGTCCATGCACGCCCTGCATGTCTTCCAGCGTCAGTTCCGGCAGATCGCAGCCGCGCGCCTCGGCCAGAGCGACCAGCGCACCGGTCACGTGATGCGCCTCGCGGAAAGGCATGTTCAGCGCGCGCACCAGCCAGTCGGCAAGATCCGTGGCGGTGGAAAAGCCGCTGGCGGCGGCGGCCTCCAGCGCGGGCACGTTGGCGGCCATGTCGCGCACCATTCCTTCCATCGCGGCCAGCGCCAGCATCAGCGTGTCGGCCGCGTCGAAGACCTGTTCCTTGTCTTCCTGCATGTCCTTGGAATAGGCCAGCGGCAGGCCCTTCATGATAGTGAAGAGCGCCACCATCGCCCCCATGATCCGCCCGATCTTGGCGCGGATCAGCTCGGCCGCGTCCGGGTTCTTCTTTTGCGGCATGATCGACGAGCCGGTGGAAAACCGGTCCGACAGGGTCACGAACCGGAACTGGGCCGAGGACCAGATCACCAGCTCTTCGGAAAAGCGCGACAGGTGCATGGCACAGATCGACGCGGCCGAAAGGAATTCCAGCGCGAAATCGCGATCCGAGACCGCATCGAGGCTGTTGGCGGCAGGCCGGTCGAACCCCAGCGCCTGTGCCGTCATGTGCCGGTCGATGGGAAAGGAGGTGCCGGCCAGCGCCGCCGCGCCCAGGGGCGATTCATTCATCCGCGCGCGGGCATCGCGAAAGCGCGACATGTCGCGGCCGAACATCTCGACATAGGCCATCATGTGATGGCCCCATGTCACCGGCTGCGCGGTCTGCAGATGGGTGAAGCCCGGCATCACCCAGTCAGCGCCCGCCTCCGCCTGGGCGAGCAACGCGCGGATCAGCGCCTCCAGCCCCTGGATGGCGGCATCCGCCTGATCGCGCACCCAGAGCTTGAAATCGGTCGCCACCTGATCATTCCGGCTGCGCCCGGTGTGCAGCCGCCCCGCCGGATCGCCGATGAGCTCCTTCAGCCGGGCCTCCACATTCATGTGGATGTCTTCCAGCGCGGTCGCAAACGCGAATTCCCCGGCCTCGATCTCTGACAAGACCGTGAGCAGCCCTTCCCGGATCGCGTTTGCATCGCTATCGGTAATGATGCCCGTTGCCGCCAACATGGCGGCATGGGCGCGGGAGCCCTGAATGTCTTGTGCGGCCAGCCGCTTGTCGAACCCGATCGAGGCGTTGATCGCCTCCATGATCGCGTCCGGTCCGGCGGCGAAGCGGCCGCCCCACATGGCATTCGAGCTGTCTTTGGTCATGCGATACCCTCGGAGGGAAATATGAACTGGTTGCGTTTCGTCGTCCTCTACACGGCCCTTGCGCTTGGTGCAAATGCCGCCGCCGCCGATACCGCCACGCTCGAGGCGCTGCGCGACGGCACGATGAAGAAGCTCAACTTCCACTCCGCCCCCGCCACCATCCCCGACCTGCCGCTGCTCGATCTCGCCGACAGCCCGCATTCCCTGACCGAATATCGCGGCCAATACGTGCTGCTGAACTTCTGGGCCACCTGGTGCGCGCCCTGCCGCAAGGAAATGCCGGGGCTCGACGCGCTGCAGGCGGAGCTGGGCGGCGACGCGTTTCAGGTGGTCACCATCGCCGTCGGGCGCAATTCGGTTCAGGGTATCCGCAGGTTCTTTGAAGAGACCGGCGTGACCCATCTCGCCGCCCTGCGCGACCCGACCCAGAAACTGGCCCGCGACATGGCGGTGCTGGGCCTGCCCATCACCGTGATCGTCTCTCCCGAAGGCGAAGAGATCGCGCGGCTTCAGGGCGATGCCGAATGGGACAGCGACAGCGCCAAGGCCATTATCGCGGCGCTGATCGCGGGCTCTTAGGCGCCGCGCGCGGCCAGCGCGGCCACCCTGTCATGCGCCGGGCAGGTCACGATGTGATCGTTGACCATCCCCACCGCCTGCATGAAGGCATAGACGATGGTCGGCCCGCAGAACTTGAACCCGGCCTTCTTCAGATCCTTCGATATCTGCTGCGACAGCGGCGTTTGCGCCGGCACCTGCGCCATCGTGGCGAACCGGTTCTGCAGCGGCGCGCCATCGACATAGGCCCAGACAAACCGGTCGAACCCCTCGCGCGCCTCGATCTCGCGCCAGGCGCGGGCGTTGGCGATGGTGGCCTCGATCTTGCCGCGATGGCGCACGATACCCGGATCGGCCAACAGGCGCTCCACCTCCTCGGCACCCCAATCCGCGATCACGTCGGGCTCGAACCCGGCAAAGGCGGCCCTGAAATTCTCTCGCTTTTTCAGGATGGTGATCCAGCTCAGCCCGGCCTGAAACCCATCCAGAATCAGTTTTTCCCAGAGCGCCCGGCTGTCATGCTCCGGCACGCCCCATTCGGTGTCGTGATACGCCACGTAAAGTGGCTCCTGCCCGCACCAGCCGCATCTCTCCGCCATGAAACGCCCATCCTCTCAATGGTTTGATCGGTCGCGGCGAGATTTAGCACAATTAGAACAAAATGCGAATATTAAGCCGTTGTTAGAAAGTTTGGCGGCAATGTGATGGTCATCCGGCACGGAGGATCAGATGCATTCAGGCGATCACATTACCGAACGGGCAACGGCGGGCGAGGATGACAGCCCGCTGATGGCGGCCATCTCGGCGCGCGATCGTGACACGCTGGCCATGGTTCGCCGCGCGCTGCGCGAACATGACGTGGCGCTGGCCTATCAGCCGGTGATGCGCGCCAGCGGATCGCCGCAGCCGGCCTTCTACGAGGGGCTGATTCGGGTGCTGGACGAAACCGGACGGATCATCCCGGCGCGCGAGTTCATCGGCACCGTGGAAACCACCGAAATGGGCCGCATGATCGATTGTCTCGCGTTGGAAATGGGCCTTGCCGCGCTGGCCGACACGCCCGCGCTGCGACTGTCGATCAACATGTCGGCCCGGTCGATCGGATACCCGCGCTGGACGCAGACCCTTAACCACGGGCTGTCGCAGGACGATACCGTGGCCGAACGGCTGATCCTGGAGATCACCGAAAGCTCGGCCATGCTGATGCCCGATCTCGTGACCGTCTTCATGAAAGACCTGCAGTATCGCGGCATCTCCTTCGCGCTGGATGATTTCGGGGCCGGCTATACCGCGTTCCGCTATCTGCGGGATTTCTACTTCGACATCCTCAAGATCGACGGGCAGTTCATCCGGGGCATCGGCACCAACCCGGACAATCAGATCCTGGCCAACGCCCTGATTTCCATCGCGCAGCATTTCGACATGTTCACCATCGCCGAAAGCGTCGAGAACGCGCAGGATGCCGCCTTCCTGCAGGACTCGGGCATCGACTGTATGCAAGGGTATTTTTTCGGGGCGCCAAGCCTGAACCCGCCCTGGCGCAACGGCGCAAAGCAAAAGAAAACCGCCTGACTGCGGCATAATTCGCCGCAGCGCAATATGAATGTTGCGCCGTGCCCACCGAAGGCTTACCTCTTTGACCGACCCGGTGGGGCACGCGGGGCATGGCACCCTGTCATCGGTGCATCCCGCCCCCACCTAACCTGAGGGGAGAGGACAACCCATGACCAATGTAGTGATCGTTTCGGCCGCGCGTACGCCTGTCGGCAGTTTCAATGGCGCCTTCGCAAACACGCCGGCACAGGATCTCGGCACGGCCGTGCTCGAGGCCATCGTTGCCCGTGCCGGCATCGAGAAATCCGAAGTGTCGGAAACGATCCTGGGCCAGGTGCTCACCGCCGGCCAGGGTCAGAACCCGGCCCGTCAGGCGCATATCAACGCCGGGCTGCCGATCGAATCGGCGGCATGGAGCATCAACCAGGTTTGCGGTTCGGGCCTGCGCAGCGTCGCCCTCGCCGCCCAGCACATCCAGCTTGGCGATGCCGCGATCGTCGCCGCCGGTGGCCAGGAAAACATGACAATGTCGCCGCATGTGGCCAACCTGCGCGCCGGCCACAAGATGGGCGACATGAAGTTCATCGACTCGATGATCAAGGATGGCCTCTGGGACGCGTTCAACGGCTATCACATGGGCCAGACCGCCGAAAACGTGGCCGGGCAGTGGCAGATCAGCCGCGACATGCAGGATGAATTCGCCGTCGGTTCGCAGAACAAGGCGGAGGCCGCGCAGAAGGCCGGCAAGTTCAAGGATGAAATCGTTCCCTTCACCGTGAAAACCCGCAAGGGCGAAACCGTGGTGTCCGAGGATGAATACATCCGCCATGGCGCCACCCTCGAAAGCATGCAGAAACTGCGCCCCGCCTTCACCAAGGATGGCTCGGTCACAGCCGCCAACGCCTCGGGCATCAACGACGGCGCCGCCGCCGTGCTGCTGATGAGCGCGGATGACGCCGAAAAGCGCGGGCTGACGCCGCTGGCGCGCATCGCCTCTTATGCCACCGCCGGGCTTGACCCGTCGATCATGGGCGTCGGGCCTATCTTCGCTTCGCGCAAGGCGCTGGAAAAAGCCGGCTGGAAGGCCGACGATCTGGACCTGATCGAAGCCAACGAAGCCTTCGCCGCCCAGGCCTGCGCCGTGAACAAGGACATGGGCTGGAACCCCGAGATCGTAAACGTGAACGGCGGCGCCATCGCCATCGGCCACCCGATCGGCGCCTCGGGCTGCCGCATCCTGAACACGCTGCTGTTCGAGATGCAGCGCCGCGATGCCAAGAAGGGCCTCGCCACGCTCTGCATCGGTGGCGGCATGGGCGTAGCCATGTGTCTGGAACGCCCGTAACCGACATAACCCGAAAATATCACCGCCTGAGGGCGCAATAATCTTGCGCCCTCGAGATCAGTTTCATATTAAGATTACCGAATACTTTGGAATCCCGAGGAGGAATCATGGCCAGAGTTGCACTCGTTACCGGAGGCACCCGCGGCATTGGCGCGGCAGTCAGCGTTGCGCTGAAAGAGGCAGGTTATAGCGTTGCCGTGAATTTCGCAGGCAATGAGGAAGCCGCCGCGAAATTCACCGAGGAAACGGGAATTCCGGCCTATAAATGGTCGGTCGCCGATTACGACGCCTGCGTCGCCGGTATCGCCCAGGTTCAGGACGCGCTTGGCCCGATTGACGTGCTGGTCAACAACGCCGGCATCACCCGCGACGCGATGTTCCACCGCATGACCCCGCAGCAATGGCGCGAAGTCATCGACACCAACCTGTCGGGTGTTTTCAACATGACCCACCCGATCTGGCCCGGCATGCGCGAGCGCAAGTTCGGGCGCGTGATCAACATCAGCTCGATCAACGGGCAAAAGGGCCAGGCCGGCCAGTCGAACTATTCCGCCGCCAAGGCCGGTGATCTGGGCATCACCAAGGCACTGGCCCAGGAAGGCGCGCGCGCCGGAATCACGGTGAACGCGATCTGCCCGGGCTATGTCGGCACCGACATGGTTATGGCCGTTCCCGAGAAGGTGCGCGAATCGATCATCGCGCAAATCCCGGTCGGCCGCCTTGGCGAGCCTGCCGAAATCGCCCGCTGTGTGGTCTTTCTGGCCGCGGACGAGGCGGCGTTCATCACCGGCTCGACCATCTCGGCCAATGGCGGCCAGTATTTCGCCTGACGCCCGCGGCATCAAACAAATACGGGCCGCTTGATCAGAAGCGGCCCGTTTTCGTGTCTGACAGGTGAGATTCTCAGCCCTGAGAAAGCCGTTCGATCTGTTCTTTCAATCGAAGCTTCTGTTTCTTGAGTTCGGCAATCTGAAGGTCATCGACACCCGGGTGACGCTGATCATGTTCAACGCGTTCCGAGAGGTTCTGGTGTTTCCGGCGGAGTTCCTGCAAGTGCGAACTCATGGTCATGGGAGACCTCCTCTCACTGGTTTCTGACATATTGCCGTTACAGTCCAGCACAGAAATCGAGTCGTGTCACGCTGCGGGCGCAAAGTAATCCGACAGAATATTTCGCAAATGCGGATCTGGCCGAAACATCAGGCAATCGGCCATTCGATCGCCGCAGCATTCCGCAGAACTCCGCCGATCGCAGGGGTATAGCTTTCGCGGTCACCGTCATGCGCCGCGCCCTGGTGCATCGTCATGGGCGGCAACAGGCGGAACGGCCCCCCGCCGCCCTTGATGGCGCGCAACAGCACCAGCCGCGCCGGCCGGCCCGCCCGCGGCGCCAGTGGCAGCAGCTCCACGTCGCCGGCGCGATCCTGAAGCGCGGCCAGCAATTCTGGCACGCGCTCTGCCCGCTGGATCATGGTCAGCCGCCCCTTGGGCACCAGCCGGCGCAATCCGGCATCGACCCACTGCGCCAGCGGCGTTTCCTCGCCCAAGGCCCGCTCGCGCCCGGAATCAGCGGCGGCGCTGCCTCTGGCGCGCAGAAAATAGGGCGGGTTGGCAATGACGTGATCGAAACTTTGCTGCCGCACCTCCTGTGGCGGGGCAGCCAGATCACCCTCCACCACGCTCAACGCGATCCTGTTGCGCGCGGCGTTTTCCCGTGCCAGTGCCGCATAGCGCGGCTGAAGCTCCAACCCCGTCAGGCGTAGCCCCGCGACCCGCGCGCCCAGACACAAGGCCGCCACCCCCGCGCCACATCCCAGCTCCAGCACGCTTTGCCCCGCCCGCACCGGTGACGCGGCAGCCAGTAGCACCGGATCCACCCCCGCGCGATAGCCCCCGCGCGGCTGCAGAACCGATAACCGCCCGCCCAGAAAACTGTCGCAGGTCAGATCCTCAACGGCGAAGGGCATTCAACGCTCCTCCGGCAGCGGGATGTCATTGTCGCGCAGAATGGCCCGCGCCCGAAACAGATCCGCATCGCGGACCATCATCCGCTGTGGCAATATGCCGACCGAACCTTCAAGGACGCTCATGTAGACATCCATATGAAAGCAGTTTATTCCCTCGCCCCGTAGGAGCGTTGTTGCAAATGCGACGAGGGTTGGGTCATTGGTGCGTAACAGCTCTTTCATGAACATGGACTTAAGGACACCCCGTGGCGATTGTCGAGAGAAGTGACGAGAGCGTGATCGGGCAGCGCGCCGACGCCAGCGCACCGCACGAAGAGTTGAGCACCCTTCTGGCGCCCGAGATGGATGCGGTCAACGCGGTGATCAAGACGCGCATGGCCTCTGAACATGCGCCCCGTATCCCCCAGGTCACGGCCCATCTGATCGAAGCGGGCGGCAAGCGTATCCGCCCGCTGCTGACCCTCGCCGCGGCGCGGCTCTGCGGCCATGACGGTGACCAGCACATCAAACTGGCCGCGGCCGTCGAATTCATTCATACCGCGACGCTGCTGCATGACGATGTCGTCGACGAAAGCAATCAGCGGCGCGGCCGCCCCACCGCCAACCTGCTGTGGGATAACAAATCCTCTATTCTCGTCGGGGATTACCTCTTGGCCCGGGCCTTTACGCTGATGGTGGAAACCGGGTCTTTGCGGGTGCTCGACATCCTGTCCGCCGCCTCTGCCACCATCGCCGAGGGCGAGGTGCTGCAGCTGACCGCCGCGCAGGATCTGGCAACGGACGAGCCTGTCTACCTCAAGATCGTGCGGGGCAAGACCGCCGCGCTGTTTTCGGCGGCAACCGAGGTTGGCGGCGTGGTCGCCCGCGCGCCAGAAGAACAAATCGACGCGCTGCGTGACTATGGCGATGCGCTGGGGATCAGCTTTCAGATGGTCGATGACCTGCTGGATTACTGGGGGTCGGACGCCACCGGCAAGAATGTGGGCGACGATTTCCGCGAGCGCAAGCTGACCCTGCCGGTGATCAAGGCCGTGGCCAAGGCAAATGCCGAAGAGCGCGCGTTCTGGGCCCGCACCATCGAAAAGGGCGATCAGCGCGAGGGCGACCTGAACCAGGCGCTGGCGTTGCTGAACAAGCATAACGCGCTGCGGGATACGAGGGCCGAGGCGCTGCGCTGGTCCGAGACGGCAAAGACCGCGCTGACCCGCCTGCCCGCAGATCCGATCCGCGATCTGCTGGGCGATATCGCCGATTTCGTCGTGGCCCGCGTCAGCTAAGCGCGGCGGCGCGCACCCACCACCCCGGAAATTCGTGTGACAGCCGCGTGGCGGCGGCGCGCGCGGCGGCGTCATCGGCGAACAGCGCGAAACACGTGGCGCCCGAACCCGACATGCGGTGCAGCATGGCGCCGGGCAGGGTGGCGAGCGTATTCAGCACCACGGCGATGCGGGGCTGCAGCCGGATGGCCGTGTGCTCCAGATCATTGCGCTGGCCCTTCAGCCACGCGCCAAGCGCCGGCGCGGTGGCGAATGCGGGGATGGCTTCGGGCATCGGTGGGTTGGCTTTCTGCGCCAGCGCCCTGAACACATCCGGCGTGGCCACCACGAGGCGCGGGTTCACCAGAACACACCAGAGCGGCGGCAACGGCGGAACCGGCGACAGCAGATCACCGATCCCGGCCATGCGCACCGCCCCGGCCCGCAGGCACACAGGCACATCCGCACCCAGAGCCGAAGCACCGGCAGGAATCTCCCGCCCTGTCATGTCGGAAAACGCCCGCAGCACGGCGGCGGCATCGGATGACCCGCCCCCGATCCCCGCCGCCGCCGGCAGGTTCTTTTCCAGCGCGATCGCTCCGCCCCCGGCCCCGAAGAACCGCGCCGCCTTGAGCGCAAGATTGCTGTCATCCACCGGCACGCCCGCAGCCTCTGGCCCGGTGACCTGCAGCGACAGCGCCGCCGACGGGCGCAGCGATATCCGGTCGCCCACATCGGCAAAGGCCACCAGACTGTCCAGAAGATGATAGCCATCGGCCCGCTCACCGGTGACATGAAGCGTCAGGTTGATCTTGGCAGGCGCGAAGGCGTCAATCGCCATTGGCGACCGAAATGGGGGCAAGCCCCTCTTCTTCGCGCACCTTGTCCAGCCCCACGTCCAGCTTGTGGCGAATGCGCTGCGCGTCGGTCTCTTCGGGGTCGAAAGACAGCGCGCGCTTCCACTGGAACTCGGCTTCGAGCCGGCGGCCCACGGCCCAGAGTACATCCCCCAGATGGTCGTTCACGATCGGATCAATCGGCAACAGTTCGGCGGCGCGTTCCATAGGCGCCACGGCCTCCTGGTAGCGGCCAAGCCGGTACAGCACCCAGCCCAGACTGTCGGTGATATAGCCGTCATCGGGCCGCCCTTCGACCGCGCGCTCGATCATGCTCAGCGCCTCGTCCAGATTGGTGCCCATCTCGACATAGGAATAGCCCAGATAATTCAGCACGCGCGGCTGATCCGGTTGCAGCTCCAGCGCCTTGCGGAAATCCGCCTCGGCCTCGGGCCAGCGCTTTTCGCGCTCCAGCGCGATGCCGCGCGCGTAATAGACCACCCATTGCGACGGTTCCGGCTCGCCAAACAGCGCCGCCGCCTGATCATAGGCCACGACCGCCTCGCCATAACGCTTGAGCCGGCTGAGCATGTCGCCAAGCGAGACATGCACCAGCACGACCCCCGAATGACTCTTGGAAAGCTGGGTCAGAACCTCGATCGCGGCCTCGGTGCGGCCCGATTCCTCGAGCGTCTCGGCCCGGCCCAGTTCGGCGGCATAGAAGGCCGGATCGTCATTGGGCACCTGCAGATAGGCGGCTGTCGCCAGATCGAACTGCTCCTGTGCCTCCAGCAGGGAGGCGGTCAGCAGCATGGCATCCACGTGATCGGGGCGCAGATATTCCGCGATCCGGGAATACAACAGGGTGAACGTGTCGTTGGCCTCGCCGTTCAGCGCCCCCGCAACGGTAAAGAACACCTCGGCCGCACCATCCTGGGCATTGCGGATCGTGGTGAAGGGCAGGGTTTCGCCCGCGATCAGACGATCGCGCAGATCGGAAAGACCGGGGTCCAGCTCCAGCCCGAAGATATCGTCGATCAGGGTCACCGCCTCGGGGTTGCGCTCCAGCTGGCTCAGGATCTCGACATCGGCCAGCACGCTGCGGCGCGTCACCAGAAGCGCGCGGCCATCATCGCCGGAAAACAGCTCTGCCGCGCCTTCGAAATCGCCAACGGCCGCCAGCGCCAGCGCCTTGTGATACAGGCCGAACACCGCCAGCCCGGCTTGCCCGGCGGCGGCGTCGAAGGCGGCCAGCGCCTCGGACATGCGCCCTTCGCCGAAATGGCTCCAGGCGCTGATCAGGTTGTCGACCAGCGGGCCGATGCTGCGCCCGGCCTCGGCATCCTCAAGAACGGCATCAAACGCGCCCCGCTTCAACTGATCGGCCATCAGCACCAGATGCGCGGCCTGGCTGTTCAGCCCACCCTGCACCATGCGCCGGGCGATCGGCACCGCGCGCTCCACCTGCCCCAGCCCGGTAAAGGCCAGAAGCGCGCTTTCCATCAGGTTCGGGTTCGACGGGTCCCGCGCCAGCGCCTGGGTGTAATACTGCGCCGCCGCCTTGTAATCGCTGAAATAGCTCGCGTGCCGTGCGGCCAGATAGGCGCCGGCCAGACCGTTCTGCGCCGAGACGGGCGCGGCGACAACGAGGCTGAGCGCGACACAGGCCGCAAGGCCGAAAGACCGGATGGAAAACACGCGCAAGAGGCAACTCCGCTTTGACTGCTCCGAAACCTATCCAAGCGCTGCAGCCAAGGCAATGCGCGGGCGGCACTTTCGCCACCCGCATGACGCAAGCGTTACATATTCGGGTAGTTCGGCCCGTCGCCGCCCTGCGGGGTGACCCAGTTGATGTTCTGGCTGGGGTCCTTGATGTCGCAGGTCTTGCAATGCACGCAGTTCTGGAAGTTGATCACGAAGCGCGGATCCTTGCCCGCCTCCTCGACCACCTCATAGACGCCGGCCGGGCAATAGCGCTGCGCCGGTTCGGCGTATTTCGGCAGGTTCACCGAGATCGGCACCGACGGGTCTTTCAGCTGCAGGTGGCAGGGCTGCTGCTCTTCGTGATTGGTCATCGCGAAGCTGACGTTGGTCAGGCGGTCGAATGACAGCACCCCGTCGGGCTTGGGATAGTCGATCGGCTTGAACTTCGCCGCCTCGCCGGTGGCCGCCGCATCGGATTTGCCATGTTTCAGCGTGCCCAGAAGCGACAGGCCGAAGAGGTTGTTCGTCCACATGTCGAGCCCGCCCAGGGCCAGCGATGTGCTCAGCCCGAACTTCGACCACAACGGTTTGACATTGCGGACCTTTTTCAGATCCTTCCCGATCGGGCCGCTGCGCAGCTCGGCCTCATAGGCGGTCAGCTCGTCGCCCGCGCGGCCGGCCTTCAGCGCCTCATGCGCGGCCTCGGCCGCCGCCTTGCCCGACAGCATCGCGTTGTGGTTGCCCTTGATCCGCGGCACGTTGACCAGACCGGCCGAACAGCCCAGCAGCGCCCCGCCGGGGAACACCACCTTGGGCACCGACTGCCAGCCGCCCTCGGAAATCGCGCGCGCGCCGTAGGCCACGCGCTTGCCGCCCTTCAGCAGCTCGGCCACCATCGGGTGATGCTTGAACCGCTGGAACTCCATATAGGGGTTAAGATAGGGGTTCTCATAGTTCAGATGCACCACGAACCCGACATAAACCTGATTGTTCTCAAGGTGATAAATGAAAGACCCGCCGCCCGCGTTGCTGCCCAGCGGCCAGCCCATCGTGTGGGTCACGGTACCCTCGCGGTGCTTTTCGGGGTCGATCTCCCAGATTTCCTTCATGCCCAGGCCGAATTTCTGCGGGCAGTGGCCCTTGGACAGGTCATATTTCGCCATCACTTCCTTGGACAGGCTGCCGCGCACACCCTCGGACAGGAAAACGTATTTTCCGTACAGAACCATGCCCGGTTCGTACGCAGGGCCCGGCGTCCCGTCGGGGTTCTTGCCGAATTCGCCGGCGACCACGCCTTTGACCTCGCCGTCGTCACCGTAGACCAGCTCGGAACAGGCCATGCCGGGGAAAACCTCGACGCCCAGCGCCTCGGCCTGTTCAGCCATCCAGCGGCAGACATTGCCCATCGACACGATGTAGTTGCCGTGGTTGTTCATCAGCGGCGGCATCGGCCAGTTCGGCACCCGCATCTGCCCGCCCGCGCCCAGGACATAGAAATTGTCCTTCGTCACCGGCACGTTCAGGGGCGCGCCCTTTTCCTTCCAGTCGGGGATCAGCGCATCCAGCCCGCAGGGATCCAGCACCGCGCCCGACAGAATATGCGCGCCCACCTCGGAGCCCTTTTCCAGAACGACGACATTCAGATCGGCATCGAGCTGCTTGAGGCGGATCGCCGCCGAAAGCCCAGCAGGCCCCGCGCCGACGATCACAACGTCATATTCCATCGATTCACGTTCAACTTCGGACATACTTCTCCCCTCGCGCTCCCTGCGCTTCCTCTTCCCTTGAAATCTCCTGCAAAGCGTTATCTCACTGCAGCGCGAAGCGTCAATCGGCGCGCCCCATGAATCTTTGCGCTGCGGCGATGCCCCGCCCGCGTGCCATGCGGCCCCTTGCAATCCGGCCTGCACTAAGGTCAGTTGAGTAAATTCATCCAACAGCGGCGCGCCGGGTCCGGACGCGCCGCTTTCAAAAGTCCGATGTGAGCTATGGAAAAGATACCGATGACCCGCGCGGGCCATACCGCGCTCGAGGCCGAGTTGAAGACCCTGAAATCGGTGGAACGCCCCGCCGTGATCAGGGCCATCGCCGAGGCGCGCGAACATGGCGACCTGTCTGAAAACGCCGAATACCACGCCGCCCGCGAAAAGCAGAGCTTCATCGAGGGCCGGGTGAAAGAGCTTGAGGCGTTGCTGTCGCTGGCCGAGGTCATCGACCCCACCAAACTGTCCGGCGCGATAAAATTCGGCGCCACGGTAAAGCTGGTGGACGAAGACACCGATGAGGAAAAGACCTATCAGATCGTCGGAGAGGCCGAGGCCGACATCGAAAAAGGGCTGCTGAACATCAAGTCCCCCCTCGCGCGCGCCTTGATAGGCAAAGAGGAAGGTGACAGTGTTGAAGTCAGAACGCCGGGCGGCGAAAAAAGCTATGAGGTTCTGAGCATTCAATATGTCTGAAGCGCAGGGCTGAGACCGATCCCAAATGGCAGACAAGAATCAGGACGCGCCGATCAAGCTCGGCATTTACGGAAAGAAACGGGTGCCGGAGGGCTGGTCCGCAGCCGATATCATCGCCGCGTCTCTCAGCCTGCTGTGGCTTGCCGGATCGGGGCTGTTCTTTCTGTTTGCCGGATCGCCGGATGCGAACCCGCGGTTTGATCCGATCGTGTTCGTTCTGATTCTGATCGCGGTGACGATGCCTGTCGCCCTGTTCTGGGTCGGCGCGTCAGCGGCGAAAAGCGCGCGCATCATGCGCGAGGAATCGACGCGCCTGCAATCGGCCATCGACGCGATGCGCCACACCTATATCCAGCAGCAGCAGATGGCGAACATGAGCGTGCGCCCCACGGTCGAGAAAAAGCTGGATCAGCTTGTCGCGGCGCAAAAACAGGCGGAATCGGCGATGGCAACCTTCGCCAGCGTCCGCAGCCGCCAGGCCGGCCCGCCGCCCGCCGCGCCGCAGGGCGCGCCCGTGGATGACGCGCAGCCCTCGCTCGCGCTTGGCACGCCCGCCGAAGAGATGCAGCCCCCCCTATCGGTCGAGGATTTCATCCGCGCGCTGAATTTCCCCGAAACGGCGGATGATCAGGAAGGCTTTCGCGCGCTGCGCCGCGCCTTGCAGGATCGCACCGCCGCCAAGCTCGTGCGCTCGGCACAGGATGTGCTGACCCTGCTCAGCCAGGATGGCATCTATATGGATGACCTGAACCCCGACCGTTCGCGCCCCGAATTGTGGCGCCGCTTCGCCCAGGGCGAGCGTGGCGCGGCCATCGCCGCGCTTGGCGGGGTGCGCGACCGTTCGTGCCTGGCGCTGACCTCGGGGCGGATGCGGCAGGACCCGATCTTCCGCGACGCCGCGCATCACTTTCTGCGCCAGTTCGACCACACGTTCAGCGCCTTTGAAAAGACCGCGTCGGATCAGGAAATCAATGATCTGTCCGACACCCGCACCGCGCGGGCCTTCATGCTGCTTGGGCGGGTGTCGGGCACCTTCGACTAATTCACCGCCTGCAAAAGCGCCTCGGCCTGTGCCAGATCCTCCGGGGTGTTGATGTTGAAGAACGGGTCGATACGGCCTGCGGGAAATTCCGCCATGGCGGCGCCATGCGCCTCGGCCCAGAGCCGCACGCGGCGCGTGCCCTGCGCAAGGGCCGCGCGCAGTTCCTCGCGCAGGGCGACCGGCCACAGGCCAAAGGTCGGGTGGGGCCGGCCATGGCTTGTTGCCAGGGCGATCGGCGCATGGGCGGTTTCGGTGGCCAGGTGAAGCCGGGGCACAAGATCGCAAGGGAAGAACGGCGTATCCACCGCCACAGTGACGATGGCATCGGCCCCCCGGCCCGCCGCCCAGTCCATTCCGGCGAGAATGCCGGCCAGCGGCCCCGGCTGGCCCGGCACGGTGTCGGGTATCACCGGCAGGCCCGCAGCGGAAAACCGCGCCGGATCGCCATTGGCATTCAGCGCCAGCGCGGCCACCTGCGGCGACAGCCGTTCGACCGCGCGCGCCAGCAGGCTGCACCCGCCCAGCCGCATCAGCGCCTTGTCGCGCCCCCCGGCGCGCGTGCCCTGCCCCCCCGCGAGGATCACACCGCAAATTTCCATGGCCTCTCCCGTTGCCTGGTTTTCAGGGCGGTTGCATCCGCACCCCTGACGGCCTAAGGGCGAAGGGGCAAGGCACAGTCTAGGGGCAGCGCATGGCATCCTCCACCACCAAATCGGCATTCTGGCTGGGCGCCCGCCACGGCCTGCCCTTCATCTTCGTGGTGTCGCCCTTCGGACTGCTGTTCGGCGTGGTCGGCACCGAGGCCGGGCTGAACATCGCCGAGGTCATGGGCTTTTCGGTGCTGGTCATCGCCGGGGCGTCGCAATTCGCGGCGCTGCAACTGATGACGGAAAACGCGCCCACGGTGATCATTCTGGCCACGGCGCTGGCGGTGAACCTGCGCATGGCGATGTATTCGGCATCGCTGACCCCGCATCTGGGCGCCGCGCCGTTGTGGCAGCGGGCGCTGATGGCCTATTTCCTGGTCGATCAGTCCTATGCCGTCGGCGTCGCCCGGTTCGAAACCCACCCCGGCATGCCATTGGCGCAGAAGACGGCCTATTTCTTCGGCACCATCACCCTGATCTGCCCGTTCTGGTATACCATGACCCTGATCGGTGCGCTGGCCGGGCAACAGATCCCGCCCGAATACGCGCTGGATTTCGCGGTGCCGATCACCTTTCTGGCGCTGATCGCACCGGCGCTGCGCACGCTGGCCCATGTGGCGGCGGCGGCAGTGTCGGTGGCTGTCTCGCTGGCGCTGGCCTTCGTGCCCTATAACGGTGGGCTGATCGTCGCGGCGCTGGCTGCGATGATGGCCGGCGCACAGGTCGAGCTGTGGATGCGGGGGCGTCAGGCATGAACATGAGCAGCGCCCAAATCTGGACCATCATCGTCGGGCTGGGCATCGGCACCTTCCTGATCCGCTTTTCGTTCCTTGGGCTGATCGGCGACAGAAAGCTGCCCGAATGGGTGCTGCGCCATCTGCGCTATACGCCGGTGGCCGTGCTGCCCGCGCTGATCGCGCCGCTGGTGGTCTGGCCCGCCGCGACCGGGGGCCAGCCCGATCTGGCCCGGATGCTGGCGGCGGCCGCGGCGCTGGGGGTGGGGATCCTCACCCGCAATGTCCTGCTGGCCATCATCGGCGGCGCGGCCACGCTCTATCTGGCGCTTTATCTGCTGGGCTGAGCCGGCGCCCCGTGCTGCTGGGTCATCAGCACGGCGGTGTTGTCGTCGGCATCGTCGTCGTAATAGACAGCCGTCTCGACCCCGGGCAACTGGCCGAAGGAGTCCATGATCCGGGCGGGAAACAGCGATTGCGAGACGGACTCAAATCCGGGAAGCTGCTTGAGGATGCCGCTGGTGGCGCTGCCGCACATCGCCTTGGGCACCGCGCCACGTGCTTCGGCTAGTTGCAGCGCCCGCGTGGCCACCTCGGGCGAGACCTCTACGGTCTGACTGACCACGCGATAGGTTTCCCGGGCGTGGTAGTCGATGTAGAATTTCAGCATCAGCGGCGTCATGCCGTAAAGCACATCATTGCGTTCCGGCGCGGTGCGGTGCCACCAGCTTCCGGCCGGGTCGAACATCACCCGCTGATCGCCGTTGATCATCAGCCCGCTGTGCCCGCCCTCGTTCGAGCGGTTGTTGATCATGGTGAACAGCGTGATCGACGGCGGGCTGTCGTCACGATAGACGGCGGCCTCGACCGCCGCGTCGGGCGCCCAGACGGGGTCGGCCGTGCAGGCCGACAGGGCAAGCGGCACAAGGGCAAGAAGCAGCGGGATGCGCATGTCGCTTGGCTTTCAACGGGCATGTCGGCGGGCAGGCGCCCGCCGGGGCGTTACCCGTTCACAAGACCGATAAAGACAATCACCAGAATGGCCAGACCGGCGACGATGGTCGCAAAGCGGATGAACCCGTCATAGGTCTTTTCGTGATCCGTGATGTCCATCGAACCGTGCTTGTATTCTGCCATGGGGTATCCCTTCCCTGATCGTGCGAAGCCCGGATAGCCGATTTCGCGGCGGCTGTCACGGCCCTGTTCGCCGCGACCGGGCGGTTGTCAGGTGTCGTGCTCCAGATCCTCGGCCAGGCGGAATCCGATGCGCCGGGCGGCGGGGGCTGCCGGCTCTTTCGGCATGGCGCGCAGCATCACGTTGAGCTGGCTGACGTGCTGCACGAGCTGGGTGCGCGCGCCCGTCTGGTCGGTACCGTAGAAGGTAACGATATCGGGGTCGAAATAGCCCACCCCCTCGATCCGCAGGATGCCGGTGTTGCCGCCGGTCAGGCCGATGGCGATCTCATCCTCGGCGGCGAGCTGTTCCTCGAAGTTCTGGATATAGAGGATCAGCCGCTCATAGGCCCATTCGGCCGCGCTCTTCTGCTCCACCGGCTTGCGGCAGACCGCTTCGGGCAGCGGTTTTTGCTCGGGCGAGGCGGGCGCATCGGGATCCGCGTGCACCACCCGCGCCCGCGGACGGGCATCGTGCAACCGCTCAGTCATCGGTGGCCTGCCACAGCCATGCGCCATCGTCGCCCATGCGGCGGCTGATCCGGCCCGCCTGATACAGGTGGTTGAAATGGGCGATCGCCTCGACCAGGGCCAGCCCGTATTCATCGGGCCCGATCTTGCGTTTGTAGAGCGGCGCGAACGATCCGCCCACGGTATGGGGCGTTTGCAGATGTGCGACAAGGCGGTCCAGCGCGCCGTGATGATTGTCGATCAGTTGCGACAGCCGCGCCGGCAGGCCGGTGAAGGGCAGCTTGTGGCCCGGCAGCACCAGTTGATCGTCGCGCGCATGGGCCAGCAGCCGCTCGCAGCTTTCCAGCCAGTCGCCCACGGGGTCTGCGTCGGGCTCGGAGGCATAGACCCCGAGATTGGGCGAGATCGACGGCAAGAGCTGATCGCCGCCCAGCACGAGGTTGTCGTCCCTGCTCCAGAACGTGGCGTGTTCGGGGGCGTGGCCATCGCCCATGCGCACGTCCCAGTCGCGCCCGCCGATGCGGATGACATCGCCCTGCTTGACCCGCCGATAGCCCCGCGGCAGCGGCGACACCAGATCGACGTAGTTGAACGGGCGCTCGGCCAGACGCTTTTCATAAATCTCGCGGTCCATCCCGGCGGCGCGCCAGAAGGCCAGCGTTTCTTCGTCCGGCGCGTCCTGTTCGTCGAGAATCAGCATCCGCGTCATCAGCCAGGCGGTACGGGTCGTCCACAGCTCGGCGCCATGCGCGGCCTGGAACCAGCCGGCAAGGCCGATATGATCGGGGTGGTGATGGGTGACGATGACCCGGTTCACCGGCTTGCCGCGCAGTGGCCCGGCCAGCAACGCGCCCCAGATTTCCCGGTGCTGGGCCATCTCGAACCCGGTATCGACGATGGTCCAGCCATCGCCGTCATCCAGCGCGAAGATGTTCACATGGTCCAGCCTCATCGGCAGCGGCAGCCGCATCCAGAGCACACCGGGTGCCACCTCTATCGCCTCGCTCCCGGCCGGAGGCTCCGCCCAAGGGTAGTGAATCAGGGAGTTCCCGTCCATCATGCCACCAAGTCTTCGGGGCTGAGCGCATAGAGCCCCGCCGCCCCTTCGCGCGCGTGGGCGAGCAGCGCCACATGCTCTGGCAAAAGCCGCCGGATGAAGAACGTGGCCAGCGCGGTGCGCGGCCCGCTGCCGCCTTCGGCCAGCGCCGCCTTCAGGTGGAAATGCGCCCCAAGAACACGGGCAAAGCCGCGCAGAAACGGCACCGCACCGGCGAAGCGGTCGTTCATCTGCTGGGCGGCCAGCCATTCGGTAGCCTCGCGCAAGGTCTCGGCGGCGGCCCAGACCGCGATGGCAAGATCGGGCAGGATGCCGCGCGCCGCCTCGGCGCTGGCCTCGACCTCGTCCATCAGGCGGAAGGCCGCTTCGCCGCCATCCATCATCTTGCGCCCCACCAGATCCATGGCCTGAATACCGTTCGTTCCTTCGTAGATTGCCGTCACCCGCACATCACGCAGATACTGGGCGGCGCCGGACTCTTCGATGAACCCCATGCCACCATGCACCTGCATGCCCATGGACGCAACATCGATACCGGTATCGGTGCCATAGGCCTTGGCGATCGGGGTCAGAAACGCGGCGCGCGCCAGGCAGTCGGCATCATCGGTGGCCCGGGCCAGATCGATGGCCAGCGCGCAAGACAGCGCGAGCGTGCGGGCGGCGAAGATCTCGGCCTTCATCGTGGTCAGCATCCGGCGGACATCGGCATGATCGACGATACAGCCCGTACCCTCCACCACCGGCGTTTTGCCCTGCCGCCGCTCCAGCGCATAGGCCAGCGCGTGCTGATACGCGCCCTCGGCCGCGCCGATGCCCTGTACGCCCACGCCCAGCCGGGCGTTGTTCATCATGGTGAACATCGCGGCCATGCCCTTGTGCGGCTCCCCCACCAGCCAGCCGGTGGCGCCGTCGAACTGCATCACCGCGGTGGGCGAGCCATGCAGGCCCAGCTTGTGCTCCAGACTGACCACCTTCAGGCTGTTGGCCACGCCGGGGCTGCCCTGCGCGTCGGGGATGAGTTTGGGCACCATGAACAGGCTGATCCCGCGCGTGCCCGGCGCCGCGTCGGGCAGCCGCGCGAGCACCAGATGACAGGTGTTCGACGTGAAATCGCAATCGCCCCAGGAGATGAAGATCTTCTGGCCGGTCACCGCGTAGGTGCCATCGCCGTTCGGCACGGCCTTTGCCGCCACCGCGCCCACGTCGGACCCGGCCTGCGGTTCGGTCAGGTTCATCGTGCCGTTCCATTCGCCCGATATCAGCTTGGGCAGATAGAGCGCCTTCATCTCGGGGCAGGCGTGATGTTCCAGCGCCTCGATCTGGCCCTGGGTCAGCAGCGGGTTGAGCTGCAGCGAAAGGCATGCCGCGCTCATCATGTCGTTCACCGCAGTGGCCACGGTCATCGGCAGGCCCATGCCGCCATGCTCCGGGTCCGCCGCCATGCCGACCCAGCCGCCCAGCGCGATCTGCGCATAGGCCCCGGCAAACCCGCGCGAGCTGCGCAGCACGCCGTTTTCAAGAACCGCCGGATCAAGATCGCCGTTGCGCTGCACCGGGGCTATGACCTCTTCGCTCAGCCGGCCCGCCTCGGACAGGATGGCGTCGGTCACGTCGCGGGTGACCTCGGCGAACATGGGGGTCTGCGCCACCTTGCCCAGATCCACCACATGATCGAAGATGTACTGAAATTCGCCGACCGGCGCGCGATATGGCATGGCATCCCTCCTCAACCCGTGCCTTGAGATCGCGGCGGCGCGGCTGTATGTCAACGGAATTCCTGACAAAACCTATTGCACCAGGTTTCCCCATCAAGGCAGACGCAGCGTCACATGAACCGCGCCATCCCCACTGAAACCCTGAAGGCAGACCCGCAGGGGCTGGCCCGCGCGGCAGAACTCCTTGCGCGGGGAGGGCTTGTCGCCTTTCCCACCGAAACGGTCTATGGGCTGGGCGCGGATGCGCGCGACGATACCGCCGTCGCCCGGATATTCGAGGCCAAGGGCCGCCCCCGGTTCAACCCGTTGATCGTGCATCTGCCCGATATCGCCGCCGCGCGCCGCATCGCGCTGTTTCCAGACGCGGCCGAACGGCTGGCGGGCGCCTTCTGGCCCGGTCCGCTGACGCTTGTGCTGCCGCTGCGGCCCGATGCGGGGCTTTCGCCGCTGGTGACGGCGGGCAATGATACGGTGGCGCTGCGCCTGCCGGCGCATGCGGTGGCGCGCGCGCTGCTGGTGCGGTTCGGCGGCCCGGTGGCGGCGCCCTCGGCCAACCCGTCGGGCAAGGTCAGCCCGACCCGCGCCGAACATGTGGCCGAAGGGCTTGCCGGACGGATCGAGGCGGTGCTGGATGGCGGCGCCTGCGACGTGGGGCTGGAATCCACCATCGTCGGCATCGGCGCGGACGGGGCCGCGACCCTGCTGCGCCCGGGTGGCCTGCCCGTCGAGGTGATCGAGGATTGCCTTGGTCACCCTCTGGCCCGCCGCGGCGAGGATGCGGCGATTTCCGCGCCGGGGCAGCTTGGCTCGCATTACGCGCCGGAGGCCGGGATCAGGCTGGAAGCGCGCGCGCCGCGTGCCGGCGAGCTTTGGCTGGGGTTCGGGCCGGGCTGCGAGGGGGCGGCGATGAACCTGTCGCCCGGCGGTGATCTGGTCGAGGCCGCGGCCAACCTGTTTCACCACCTGCGCGCGATGGACGCACTGGCGCAGACGGGCCAGGTGATTGCCGTGGCGCCGATCCCTGAACACGGGCTGGGCCGGGCCATCAACGACAGGCTGCGCCGCGCCGCTGCCCCCCGGCCCTGAACCCCCCCGCGCTCAGGCGTGGCCGCAGGCCGCCGAAAGCGACAGCGGATCGACGCCCAGCACGTTCAGCGCCCGGCCCCATTTGCTGTCATCATCGCCGGCGAACACGATCTCGGGGCTGGCATCGCAGGTCAGCCAGCCGTTGGCGCCGATCTCCGCCTCGAGCTGCCCCGGCCCCCAGCCGGAATATCCCAGCGCCAGAAGCGTGTTGTCGGGCCCGGTGCCGCGCGCCATGTCATCCAGAATGTCCAGCGTCGCGGTCAGGCCGAACTGCGCATCCACCTTCAGCGTCGTCGCGCTGTTCGAACGATAGTCGGACGAATGCAGCACAAAGCCGCGCCCGTGTTCCACCGGGCCGCCGAAATGCACCCGGATGTCACGGCCGGTGCCGCGCGGGATCTGCAACTGTTCCAGCATGTCGGACAGGCGCAGTTCCTGCGACGGCTTGTTGATGATCAGCCCCATCGCGCCCTCGGCGGAATGGGCGCATATGTAGACCACGCTTTTCTCGAACCGCGGATCGCCCATGCCGGGCATCGCGATCAGAAGCTTGCCGCTGAGGTCCAGTTCGCTGCCTGAAATATCCATGCGCCAAAGGTGGTCGTTGCACCGGTTTGGCGCAAGGGCCACGCGCGCCGGGTGGTACGAAAAGCCACACTCGCGCCGCCATCGCCCAATTGTGATTTCGTTCGCGGCCGCCGATGCCTATGTTCTGCGCCATGGTCAAATCCGTTCTCACCTGCCTGGCGCTTGCTGCCGGCCTGGCGTTTTCCCCGCTGTCCCCGGCGCGGGCCGAAAGCCCCTACGCGTCTGTCATCACGGCGGAAATCCTGCCCGGCTGGGAAACCGCCCGCGGCACCCAGATGGTCGGGCTGCGGCTGAAACTGGCACCCGAATGGAAAACCTACTGGCGCGCGCCCGGCGATGCCGGCATTCCGCCGCGGTTCGAATGGTCCGGCTCCGAGAACCTTCGCTCGGCCGATCTGTTCTGGCCCCGGCCCGAGGTGATCTATCAGAACGGCATGCGCACCATCGCCTACAAGCACGAGGTGGTGCTGCCGATCGAACTGACGCCGCAGAGGCCCGGCGCGCCGATCACCCTGAACGGGGTTGTCGAGCTGGGCGTGTGCCTCGACATCTGCATGCCGATGGAACTTGCGCTGCACGCCGATCTTCCCGCCGCGCCGGAGCCCGCGCCGATCCGGGCCGCGCTGGCGCAGCGCCCCGTGCCCGGCTATCAGGCCGGGGTCGGCGATGTGATCTGCAGCGCCACACCGCTGCCCGACGGGCTGCGCCTGACCACGCGCATCACCGTGCCGCCGCTTGGGGGCAAGGAGATTGCCGTGGTCGAACTGGCCGATCCGTCGATCTGGGTGGCCGAGGCCGAAGTGTCGCGCCGGGGCAATGAGTTGACGGCGGTAACCGATCTTGTGCCGGCCAATGCCGCCCCCTTCGCGCTGGACCGGTCCGGCGTGCGCATCACGCTGTTGTCGGACAGCCGGGCGATCGACATTCAGGGCTGCGTAGGCGGCTAGGCCCCCGCGCTGCGCCGGGCATAGACCAGCGCCGTAACCGTATAGACGATCAGCAAAAGCACCGCCGCCCCGGCCAGAAACAGGCCCAGCGCCGCCGGCATCGCCGGCACCCCCGCCAGCCCGGGAAACGCGCCGGTGACAATCCCCGGCAGGGCGCCCGTCACCACCGCATGGCCCAGCGTCAGCCCGAACAGCCCGCCAAGGCCCAGCGCCGCCACGGCGATCACCGCGCCCATCGCCCGCGCGCGCGAAGGCTGCCCCAGCGCCCGCCGCGCGGCGGCAATGTGGCGCGACACATCCTGCTGCATCGCCAGCAGCGCCGGCACCATCAGCAACACCAGAACCATGCCGAAGCCAAGCCCGTAGACCAGCGTCACCACCGTGGGTTTCAGGAACTGCGCCTGTTGCGAGCTTTCATAGAGCAGCGGCGCGAGGCCCAGAACCGTGGTCGCGGTGGTCAGGAACACCGGCCGCAGCCGGTCGGCCGTCGCGTCGATGATCGCGGGCACCAGCCCGCGGGTCTGCGAATATTCATCCACCGTGCCGACCAGCACGATGGAATCGTTGATGATGATCCCGGTCATGCCGATCAGCCCGACGACCGTGAACATCGACAGCGGAATCTCCCACAGCGCGTGGCCATAGATCGTGCCGACAAGTCCGAAGGGAATGATCGCCATCACCACCACCGGCCGGGTCCAGCTCGAGAAGATCCAGGCCAGCGTCAGGTAGATGCCCAGAAGGCACAGCATCAGCCCGGTCATCGCGTCGGCCAGAAACTCGTTTTCCTGCTCGGCCAGGCCCGAAAGCTGCCAGGCGACGCCGTATTCGCTTTCGATGGCGGGCAGGATCGTACGCTCCAGCGCCTCCATCACCGCCTCGGCCCGGGCCGGATCATCCTCCGATATATCGCCGGTGACCGACACCACGCGCAGCCCGTTCTCACGCCGGATGGTGGAGAAGCCGGTGCGCCGCTCGACCGTCACGATATCGGCCAGCGGCAGGTATTGCCCGCTGGCCGAGCGCAGCAGCGTGCGGTCGAGGAAATCCGCGGTAAGCTCGCCGGTGGGCAGTTCCACCCGAATGGCGGCCGAACGCGGCCCGTCGGGGTAGGTCGCGGCCTCGATCCCGTTCAGGCGGTTGCGCAGCACCCGGCCGAGCCCGTCTATGGTGAAACCCACCGCGGTGCCCTGCGCCGTCAGTTCCAGGATCAGCTCTTCCTTGTCATAGGCCAGGCTGTCCTCGAGCGCCGATACTTCGGGGAACTGCGAAACCCTGGCCTTCAGCGCCTCGGCCGCCGCCTTCAGCGTTTCGGAATCGGCGCCGTAGAATTCCACATCCAGCGCGTCGCCCCCCGGCCCCGAGCGCCAGCCCCGGAAACTGAGCACCTCGACCAGCGGATGGCTGCGCACCTCTTCCTGCAGATCGGCCAGAAAGCGGAATGACGAATAGGGCCGCAGATCGGCGTCGATCAGCTCGATCGCGATCGAGCCCAGCAGCTCCTCGTCCTTGGTGCCGACGCCCGACAGGCCACGGCCGGTGTTGCCGCCGACCTCCGCCAGCACGTAAACCAGCGGATTGCGCCCATGCTCTGCCTCGTAGCGCGCGGCCACGGCGGCAGTGGCGCGCTGCATCTCGCGCATCATCGCCATCGTGTCTTCGCGCCGGGCGCCGGGCGCCATCGCGAAATTGCCGGAAATCGAGCCTTGTTCGGGCGAGTTGAAGAACCGCCACTGCACATCGCCCCGGATGAGCAGCGCCACCTGCGTGGCCAGCACCACCAGCACCAGCGCCATCACCGGATAGCGCGCCCGGATCACCCCGGCCATCAGCGGCCGGAACAGCGCCGCCTGCACCCAGCCGAACCCCCGGTTCACCACCCGCGAGGGCAGATCATACCAATGTTCCTTCGCCGAATGGGCCAACGCATGAGACATGTGGTTGGGCAGGATCAGAAAGCATTCCACCAACGAGGCCATCAACACCGCGATCACGGTGAACGGTATGTCGGAAATCAGATCGCCGAACCGGCCGCTGATCGCGGTCAGCCCGAAAAAGGCGATGACCGTGGTGATCGTGGCCGAAATCACCGGCGGGGCCATCCGCCGGGCCGCATTCTCTGCCGCCTCGACCGGGCCTTCGCCCAGCCGCCGCGACCGGAAATCGGCATGTTCCCCCACCACGATCGCGTCATCCACCACGATCCCGGTGGTGATGATCAGCGCGAACAGTGAGATCATGTTGATCGTCAGCCCCGACGCGTACATCAGCGCAATCGTGGCCAACATCGAAACCGGAATCCCCGCCGCCACCCAGAAGGCCGTGCGCGCGTTCAGGAACAGGAACAGCAGCGCCACCACCAGCAACAGCCCCATCAGCCCATTGTCCAGCAGGATGTTCAGGCGCCCGGTGATCGCCTCGGCGCGGGTGCGGATCAGGTCGATCCGCACCTCGGCGGGCAGGCTCGCCACCATTTCATCGGCGACGTCCTGCACCACGTTCTGAATGTCGATCGCATCGCCCCGGTCCGAACGGTCCACCCGCACCGACACCGCCGGATGCGCACCCACGTAATAGGCGCGCTCGCGGTCGATCCCCTCGACGATCACCCGCGCCACATCGCCCACCGTCAGGTTCGATCCGTCGTCATTGGCGCGCAGCACCACCGCCTCGATCTCGTCGACGCTGCGCTTGGCCACGCCGGTACGCACCCGTGCGCTGCCGCCCGACACGTCCCCGGCGGGCGAGGTTTCGGCCGCCGCCTCGATCGCATCGGCGATCTGGGCCATGGTCACGTCATGCCGGACCAGCGCGGCCGAGGGCACCTCGACAATCGTATTCGGCGCCGCCAGCCCGCGGATCGTGGTGCGCGTCACCCCCGCCGCGAACAGCCGGGTGACGAATTCATCGGCGAACCGGCCAAGCTGATCCACCCCCACCGGCCCGGTGATCACCACATCCGTCACCCGGTCGCGCCAGGCACCGCGGCGCACGGTGGGCTCATCCGCCTCTTCGGGCAGCTCTGTCACGGCGTCCACCGCCGCTTGCACGTCGGACGCGGCGCGCGCCATGTCCCAGCCCGGCTCGAACGACAGATCGATATTCGCCCGCCCCTCGGTCGAGCGCGAGGTGGCGTCTTCCACCCCTTCCACCGCCAGCAGCACCGGCTCCAGCACCTGGGTGATGCCGGCATCCACGTCATCGGCACCGGCGCCGTCCCACGTCACATTCACCGTCACGTCATCGACGATCACATCGGGAAAGAACTGCGCCCGCATCCGCGGCACCGCCGCCAGGCCCAGCGCGATCAGGATCACCAGCAACAGGTTCGCCGCCGTCCCGTGCCGGGTGAAATAGGAAAGGATCCCTCCGGCCGCCCCGGCCATGCGCCCCGCCATCGCCTAGCCCCCCATGCGGCTCTCGATCCGCTCGACCGTGACCGCGGGCACCCTGTCCTGCGTCAACTGCGCCAGCACCCGTTCCTTGGCCTCCGGCGGCATGAACTGGCTGGCTTCGATAAAGGCGATCAACTGCGCCCTGCGCTCGGGCGACAGTTCCACCATCTCCGGCACCGCCAGAGCGCCGTCGGCGCTGGCCTCGGGGCGGACCGGGCGCACCTTGATGCCCGCGCCCAGCAGCGGAGAGCGTTCGGCCACCACCTCCTGCCCGTAAAGGCCCGGCGCCCGCACGATCACATCGTTGCCCTGACGGCGCAGCAACGTCACCCCGACCTGCTCCAGCCGTTCGTCACCGGCCAGAACCAGTACCGTATTCGCCGCGTCCAGCGCCGTCGACGGCAACACCGCCACATCGCCAAGCACCGGCTCTTCAACCCGCACGGTCACGAAATCGCCGGGGCGAAACCCCTTGGCCTGCTCCAGCCGCGCGAACAGCAGCCGCCCGGTCTGGCCCTCGGCCACGGCCGCGCTTTCGCGGGTGATGACCCCGGGCGCCACCAGATCGGCACCATAGGCATCCAGAGTGACAGCCACCGGCGCCGGCACCAGCGCGCCACTCTCATCCAGCAGATTCAGGTATTGCGGCGTCGAGATCCGGAACGACACTTCCAGATCGTCGGGATCGATCAGCCGGGCCACCTGCTCATTATGCGCCACCAGCCCGCCCTCGACGATCGACACCTCGCTCAGCGTACCGGAATATTCGGCGTAAAGCTCGGTATCGGCCAGCCGCCGCTCGGCCTCGGCCAGATTGATCCGCTCGCGCGAAAGCTGTGTTCCGGCCTGATCCAGCCGGCTTTCGGCGCTGGCCAGCAACTGGCGCCGCGACACCACCGATTGCTGCGCCGAGGCCGCTGCCAGCTCCGCCTCTTCGACCAGCGCATCGGTGGCAAAGCCGCGTTCCTGCAGGCTCTGCTGGCGTTCCAGCGCGCGGGTCCGCAGCGCGGCCTGCTCCTGCGCCGCGGCCAGATCGTCCCGCGCCAGAACCAGCGCACGCTCGGCGTCGCGCAGTTCCGCCTCGGCCTCGCTCAGATCGGCGCGCGCCACTTCGACGGCCGACTGCGCATCGGCGGGATCGACCCGGAACAAAAGCTGCCCGGCGTCAACGCGCCCGCCCTCTTCGAACCCGTCCGAAAGCACCACCACCGTGCCCGCCGCCTTGGCCCGCAGATCCAGCGTCCGGCGGCTGCGTACCTGGCCGAATGCGGTCAGCACCGGGGCAACATCCTGCGCGCGCACGGGCACCACATTCACCGCGAACACTCGTTCGCGGGCGGGGCGCGCGGGCTCCTGCTCCGCCCAGCGGGTGACCAGCGCGGAATAGACAGACTGGCCCGCGAAGGTCAGCAGGCCCAGGGTCGCCGCCAGAAGAAAAAGCCCCACAAGGCTTCGGCGCAGAAAACGCATCAATCGGGTCCTTACCGGGTTCGGCGCACGGGAAACTCACGCCGCCGTGATGATAGCGCGCGCCATGCCCGGCGCAAACCACATCTGTGTTACGCACAGCACCCCGCATTCCGTCGCACCCAAGGTGATTTTTCCGCGCGCACCGGCCGCGGTTCTGCCGCAAAGTTCAGCGTCCGGCCCCGAACCGCTCCAGCACGGCCCGGATCGCGGGCACGGTGTCGAACGCCCGCACCTGCGCCAGGGTCAGAAAGGCGAACCCGGCCCCTTCGCCCAGCACCACCTCTTCGGGCCGCAGCACCCGCAAGGACCGGTAAACATAAAGCACACCGCCCTCGGTGGCCGAGGATTCGATGCGCACGAAGGGGCGCAACTCCTCCGGCGCCAGATCCACGCCGGTCTCTTCGGCAAACTCGCGCTGCGCCGATTGCACCAGGCTCTCGCCCGCTTCGATGGCCCCGCCGAACAGGCACCACTTCCCCGGCGCGGCGATACCGGAAATGTCGTCGCGCAGCTGCATCAGCACCCGGCCCGCCGCATCCTCGGCAATCACGATCGCCGCCACATAGCTGGGCACGGCCGGAACGGCGCCCAGCGTTTCGAATTCTGTCAGATCATTCATTTCCGCCGCCTGTGTTCTTCCAGTCTGGGAAGGATTTCCACGAAATTGCAGGGCCGATGACGGTAGTCGAGCTGCAGCGAAAGGATCTCATCCCAGGCATCCTTGCAGGCACCGGGGCTGCCGGGCAGCGCGAACAGATAGGTGCCCTGCGCCACCCCACCCGTGGCCCGCGACTGTACCGCCGAGGTGCCGATCTTCTGCATCGACACGATCGTGAACACCGTTCCGAACGCATCGATCTCTTTCTCATAGACATCCCGATGCGCCTCGACCGTCACATCGCGCCCGGTCAGCCCGGTGCCGCCGGTCGAAATCACCACATCGATCTCCGGCGCCGCGCACCAATCGCGCAGCTGCGCCGCGATCTCCGCCCGCTCATCGCGCAGGATCGTGCGCGCGGCCACCACATGCCCCGCCGCCTCGATCCGCTCCACCAGCACCTGGCCCGACCGGTCCTCCGCCAGGCTGCGGCTGTCGGATACGGTCAGCACCGCGATGCGGACCGGCACGAACGCCTTGTTCTCGTCGATGGATGACATCACGCGCCTCTCAGTTTCGCCTGCAGCATCAGCAGGTCGTGCCAGGCCTCACGCTTGGCATGGGGGTTGCGCAGCAGATAGGCCGGGTGGAACATCGGCAGGGCCGGGCGGCCCAGCGCCTGCATCCAGTGGCCGCGCAACCGGGTGATCCCCTTGCGGCCCAATAGCGCCTGACAGGAATGATTGCCCATCAGCACCAGCAGATCGGGATCCGCCAGTTCCACATGCCGCTCGACGAAAGGCAGCATCATCGCCACCTCCTCGGGCTTCGGATCACGGTTCTGCGGCGGCCGCCAGGGCAGAATATTGGTGATATAAAGTGCCGCCCCCGGATCCGGCGCATCGCGCCCCATACCGATCGCGGCGAACATCCGGTCCAGCAATTGCCCGGCCCGGCCGACAAAGGGCCTGCCCTGCTGATCCTCCTCGCGCCCCGGCGCCTCGCCGATCACCATCACCCCCGCGCCGGGGCGGCCATCGGCAAACACCAGATTGCGCGCGCCCTTCTTCAACTCGCAAAACTCGAACGCCTCCAGCGCCGCGCGCAACCCCTCCAGATCGCCCGCCGCAGCCGCCGCCGCTTTCGCCACCGCCACCGGATCCACCTCCGCCGCGGCCACAGGCGCCACCACCGGCGGCACCGCTGCGGGCACCGGCTCCGCCGCCGCCTCGTAGCGGTTCACCGCCACCTCGCCGATCGCCTCGGTCGCGCCAAGCTCGACCTGCCAGGCCAGCAGCGCCTTCGCGGTATGATAATCCAGTGCAGAATCCATGGCCGCACGCTAGGACCGCCACAGCCAAAGGTAAAGAATACCCCGTTCTTCTTCGGCCAAATATCCCCGCCGGAGGCAGACGGGCCGCCGCAGGCGGCCCCAAAGCAATGGCGCGGCACGCGCCGCATGCCCGAGCACCGGCAATCCCTTGCCGCCGCACCCGCCGCTTCCTATAAGCAAACCGATCAGGACGGAGGCCCCATGACATTCCGCGCGAAACACCTGCTGGGCATCGAACCCCTCGCCCCGGACGAGATTCGCACCATCCTCGACCTGTCCGAACAGTATGTCGATCTCAACCGCGGCGCGCTGAAACATTCCGATGTGCTGTCTGGCCTCACCCAGATCAACATGTTCTTCGAAAACTCCACCCGCACCCAGGCCAGCTTCGAACTGGCCGGAAAACGGCTGGGCGCGGATGTGATGAACATGTCGATGCAGGCCTCCAGCATCAAGAAGGGCGAAACCCTGATCGACACGGCGCTGACGCTGAACGCCATGCACCCCGATCTTCTGGTGGTGCGCCACCCGCATTCGGGCGCGGTGGATCTGCTGGCGCAAAAGGTCAACTGCGCCGTGCTGAACGCCGGCGACGGGCGGCACGAACACCCCACCCAGGCGCTGCTCGATGCGCTGACCATCCGCCGCGCCAAGGGCCGGCTGCACCGGCTCAACATCGCCATCTGCGGCGACATCGCCCATTCCCGCGTGGCGCGCAGCAACATCCTGCTGCTGGGCAAGCTTGAAAACCGCATCCGGCTGATCGGCCCGCCCACCCTGATGCCCGCCGGCATCGCCGAATTCGGGGTCGAAGTATACGACGACATGAAACAGGGGCTTCAGGACGTGGACGTGGTCATGATGCTGCGGCTGCAGCGCGAGCGGATGGATGGCGGCTTCATCCCCTCGGAACGCGAATATTACCACCGTTTCGGGCTCGACGCCGAAAAACTCGCCTATGCCAAGGAAGACGCCATCGTCATGCACCCCGGCCCGATGAACCGCGGCGTCGAGATCGACGGAGAGATCGCCGACGACATCAACCGTTCGGTGATTCAGGAACAGGTGGAAATGGGCGTGGCGGTGCGCATGGCCGCGATGGATCTGCTGGCCCGCAACCTGCGGGCGCAAAAGGCCGAGGGGGTCTGGGCATGACCGACATCCTGCTCACCAACGCCCGGCTGATCGACCCCGAGGCCGGAACCGAGACGCCCGGCACCGTTCGGATCTCGGGCGGAAAGATTGCCGAAATATCCCCCGGCCCCCCGGAAGGCGCGAAACAAAAGGCCTCCGCCACCGTGATCGACTGCCGCGGCAAATGCCTTGCCCCCGGCATTGTCGATATCGGCGTCAAGGTTTGCGAACCCGGCGAGCGGCACAAGGAATCGTTCAAATCCGCCGGCCTGGCCGCCGCCGCCGGGGGCGTCACCACCATGGTCACCCGCCCCGACACCCTGCCCGCCATCGACACGCCCGAAGTGCTGGAGTTCGTCACCCGCCGCGCCCGCGAAGCCTCCCCCGTGCGCATCAAGCCCATGGCCACCCTCACCAAGGCCCGCGAAGGCCGCGAGATGGTCGAGATCGGCTTCCTGCTCGATGCCGGCGCCGTGGCCTTCACCGATGGCGACAGGGTGACCGAAAACACCAAGGTGCTCAGCCGCGCCATGACCTACGCGCGATCGCTGGACGCGCTGGTCATCGCCCACCCGCAAGAGCCCGGCCTGTCGAAGGGCGCCGCCGTCACCTCGGGCAAATTCGCCTCGCTGCGCGGCCTGCCCGCCGTTTCGCCCATGGCCGAACGCATGGCACTGGACCGGGACATGGCGCTGGTCGAAATGACCGGGGTGAAATACCACGCCGACCAGATCAGCACCGCCCGCGCCCTGCCCGCGCTGGAACGGGCCAAGAAAAACGGGCTGAACGTCACCGCCGGCGTCTCGATCCACCATCTGGCGCTGAACGAGCTCGACGTGGGCGACTACCGCACCTTCTTCAAGGTCAAGCCCCCCCTGCGCAGCGAAGACGACCGGGTGGCGATGGTGCAGGCCGTGGCCAGCGGCCTGATCGACGTGATCTCGTCGATGCACACCCCGCAGGACGAGGAATCCAAGCGCCTGCCCTATGAAGAGGCCGCGTCGGGCGCCGTGGCGCTGGAAACCCTGCTGCCCGCCGCGCTGCGCCTCGTCCATTCCGGCGCGATCGCCCTGCCCGCGCTCTGGCGCGCCCTGTCGCTGAACCCGGCCCGGCGGCTGGGGCTCGACACCGGGCGGCTGGCCGTGGGCGCCCCCGCCGACCTGGTGCTGTTCGACCCCGACGCACCCTTCGTGCTCGACCGGTTCAAACTGCGCTCCAAATCCAAGAACACGCCGTTTGACGGCGCGCGGATGCAGGGCCGGGTGCTGGCCACCTTCGTCGCCGGCACTCAGGTCTTCGGAGAGCTCTGACCCATGCCCGATCTCGTCACCCCACCCCCGATACTGGCCCTCGTGGCGCTGCTCGCCTATCTCGCCGGGGCGGTGCCCTTCGGCATCGTCATCGCCCGGATCTTCGGGCTGGGCGATCTGCGCCGGATCGGCTCGGGCAATATCGGCGCCACCAACGTGCTGCGCACCGGCAACAAGCCGGCGGCCTTCCTGACGCTGGTGCTGGACGCGGGCAAGGGCGCCTTTGCCGTGCTGATCGCCCGCGCCGCGGTGGGCGAGGATGCCGCACAGCTCGCCGGGCTGGCCGCCTTCACCGGCCACATCTTCCCGGTCTACCTCGGCTTTCGGGGCGGCAAGGGCGTGGCCACGTTTCTGGGCACCCTGCTGGCGCTGGCCTGGCCCGTCGGGCTGGCCGCCTGCGCCACCTGGCTGATCGTGGCGCTGGCAACGCGCTATTCCTCGCTCTCGGCGCTGATGGCCGCCGCGCTGTCACCGCTTTACATGATCTTCCTCGGTCACGGGCAGATGGTGATGCTGGGCATCGTGCTGACCGTACTGATCTATGCCCGCCACTGGCCGAATATCGAACGCCTGAAGGCGGGCACCGAACCGAAGATCGGCAAGGGCTGAGTCCGGTTCGCGCCTGCGGCGCGCTGCCTCCGGCGGGGATATTTCCGGCGGAAAAGAAGGCCGGAGCTTTCTTCTTGGCAAAAATACTCCCGCCGGAGGCATCGCACGAAGTGCATGTCTCTTGCGCCGAAGGCGCGCCGCTCAGTAGCTGTATTCGGCGTAGATCCGGCTCAGATCGCCGGCCCAGTCGCCGTGGTAATGCTCCAGAAGCTCGTCGGCGGGTACGCGGCCATCCTCCACACTGTCCTCCAGCGCGTGCAGGAAATGACGCTCGTCGGGGATCATGCCGCCGGCGCCGGGCCTGGCCCGCGCCTTCAGCCCTTCGCGTGAAATTGCCAGAACCTGGCGCGACAGCTCGAGCATGTTGATGTCGCCCACCTGCGCCTGCAGCGCATCCTTCGACGCCGCGACCCGCAGCGCCTCGCGCGTTTCCGCGTCCCAGCCCTTTACCAGATCCCAGGCCGCATCCAGCGCGCCCTGATCGTACATCAGCCCGACCCAGAAGGCGGGCAGCGCGCAGAGCCGCCGCCAGGGCCCGCCATCGGCACCGCGCATTTCCATGAATTTCTTGATCCGCGCCTCGGGGAAGATCGTGGTCAGGTGATCGGCCCAATCCGAAAGCGTCGGCGTTTCGCCCGGCAGCGCGGGCAGCCTGCCCTTCATGAAATCCCGGAACGACTGGCCCAGCGCGTTGATGTATTTGCCGTCGCGATAGACGAAATACATCGGGACATCCAGGGCGTAGTCCACATAGCGCTCGAACCCGAACCCGTCTTCGAAGACGAAGGGCAGCATCCCGGTGCGGTCGGCGTCCAGATCGCGCCAGACCCGGCTGCGCCAGCTTTTGTGGCCGTTGGGCTTGCCCTCGAGGAACGGCGAATTGGCGAAGAGCGCGGTCGCCACCGGCTGCAGCGCCAGCGCCACGCGGAACTTCTGCACCATGTCGGCCTCTGACCCGAAATCCAGGTTCACCTGAACCGTGCAGGTCCGGTACATCATGGTTTTGCCCATGGTCCCGACCTTGTCCATATATTCGGTCATCAGCTTGTAGCGGCCCTTGGGCATGACCGGCATCTGCTCATGGGTCCAGATCGGCGCCGCGCCCAGCCCGATGAAACCCACGCCGACCTCGTCGGCGATCCCCTTCACCTCGCGCAGGTGGGTATTCACCTCGTCGCAGGTTTCATGGATGCTCTCGAGCGGGGCGCCCGACAGTTCGAGCTGGCCGCCCGGTTCGAGGCTGACGTTGGCGCCGTCCTTTTCCAGCCCGATCAGATAGTCGCCCTCGTGGATCGGCTTCCAGCCGTGCCGGTCGCGCAGCCCCTCGAGCACCGCCAGCACCGATCGCGGCCCGGCATAGGGAATCGGGTTCAGCGTATCCTTGCAATATCCGAACTTCTCATGCTCGGTGCCGATGCGCCAATCCGTCTTCGGCTTGCAGCCATCGTCAAGGTATTCGGCAAGCTGGTCGAAGCTTTCGATCGGTCCGCCGCCGGACTGGGGAATTGACATGTAAGGCGCTCCGATCTGTTCATCCGCGTGGGGCCAAGAGGTGCGGCGTTGCGCCGGTCAAGTCAAGGCCGGGGCTGCGTTCCGCTGCCACACAATCACGGGACCATCCGCCGGGTTGCGGTCCAGCGCGGCCAGAAACCGCGAGGGCTGCGCCCCCGGCAGGGCAACGAACGCGTCGAACAGCGCCTCTGCCCCCAGCGCCGCCACGGGGATGGCGAGCGGCGGCGCGCCGGTCTGGCTGATCCGCCACTGTGCCTGTCCACCGGGCGCGAAGCCGAGCGCGACCGCCGTGATCTCGCTGCGCGCGGCAAACCCGCCGCCCCGCGCCGCCAGATAGGTGATCTGCCCCTCTGTCACCTCGACAGCGCCGGGGGCAGACCCGTCGCGGCGAAAGCGCAGGCGCCGCAGCGCCACAAGGCCGAGCGCCAGGCCCAGCGCGCAAGAAAGCGCCCCGGCGGCCTGAAAGAACAGCCCGCCGAGGCCGAAGAGCCAGAGCCCCGCCAGCACGACCCCGAGCCCGATCAGCACCTCGCGCCAGCGGGCCAGCGCGGCACGCAGTTCGGGGCGGATCAGGCCGGGCACGGGGCCACCTGCTGCGCGCCGTCGAACAGGACGAGCGCGAAGCTGCCCCAGCGGGCGAAGCCGATGGCGCGATAGGCTTTGGCCGCCGCGTCACTGGCCGCGAACAACACGGCGCGGGTGACACCGGCGCGGCGCGCCTCCTGCAGATGCAAGGCCACCGCCAGGCGCGCATAGCCGCGCCCGCGCAGCTCTGGCGGGGTGAAGACGGCGCCGATCTGCACCGTATCGGGCAGGGTGGCGTTGAAGCCAGTCATTGCCACGGGCTGTGCGCCGATGCGCAGGATGCGGTGCGTGCCGCGCCCCAGAAAGCTGGCGATGTCCTGCTCCGCGCGGGCCTCTGCGTCTGCCGCGGGGGTGCCCAGAACCTCGGTATGATAGGCACGGCGCCAGCCGACCAGCAGCGCCCGGTCGGCCTGCCCCGCGGGATCGAGCCGCGCGTCGGGGCGGGCGGGAATATGCAGATCGCCGAGATCGAGGGTGAAGGCCGGCTCATCGTGATCGAGAAGTGTGGGCGCCCCGGTCAGCCCTGTCGCGGCGAGGCAGGCGCGTACCTGCCCGGCCTCGCCCAGCACACCGATCAGACGGCGCCCGGCCAGCGCCGCCGCGACGGCCCGCCAATCGGCGACCGCCGCGCCCGGCATCTGCGGCATCGCCATGCCTTCGCGCGTCAGGCCGAGCACCCGGCGCGGGCCGGCGGGCCCCTCGTTCAGCCAGAACCGCATCGACCGGGGCGCGGGGCCGTCGATCCCGTGTTCGCGCAGGTTGGTCAGCGGAAACATCGACGATTCGGCCCGGCCCAGCAGAAACCGGTCGATCGCGGCGGCATCGCCCGGTGTCGCCCGGCGCAGGGTCATCCCCAATCCCCCAAGGTGCTTTGCCACAGGGTCAGCGCCGCCACCGCCGCCGTATCGGCGCGCAGGATGCGGGGGCCCAGGCTGACAGCGACGGCCTGGGGCATTGCCGCCAGACGGGCGCGCTCGGCTTCGGAAAAGCCGCCTTCGGGGCCGATCAGGATGGCCCAGGGGGCCGCCCGCGCGCCTTGGTCGGCGAAGAATGCCCCGAGGCGTGATGCGCGGCCCGACAGCGCCTCGTCGCAGAACATCAGGCGGCGGTCTGCGGGCCAGTCGGCCAGCACCCGGTCCAGCCGCGCCAGTTCGGCCACCTCGGGGACGAAGGTGCCGCCGCATTGTTCCGCCGCCTCCACCGCATGGGCCTGGAGCCTGTCGCGCCGGATACGTTCGGCATTGGTGAAATCGGTCTGTACCGGACAGATCCGCGCCGCCCCCATCTCGGCGGCCTTTTCGACGATGAAGTCGGTGCGCGCCTTCTTGATCGGCGCGAACAAAAGCCACAGGTCGGGCGGGTTTTGCTGCGGGCGCGTCTGCTCGCGGCACACAAGCGTTCCGCCGCGCTTGCCGGCCTCGGAGACCTCGGCCAGCCATTCGCCGTTGCGCCCGTCGAACACCAGCACAGCGGCGCCTTCGCCCAGCCGCATCACGCCGAAAAGGTAATGCGCCTGATCGCGGGTCAGAGGAATGGATTGCCCCGCCCCGAGCGGGTGCTCTACATACAGCCGTATCTTGGCGGGTGCGCGCGTGTTCATGGGGGCGGACGATATGACCGGAACGAGGGAAATGCCAGAGGCCGCGGGCCAGGTCGCGGATGCGGTGCGGGGCAACTGGGTTGATCATCTGGCCCCCGAAAAGGCCCGCCCCTATCTGCGCCTGTCTCGGGCCGACCGGCCGATCGGCACGTGGCTGTTGCTGCTGCCCTGCTGGTGGGGCGTGCTGCTGGCCGCGGCCAGCACCGGCTGGCGCTGGTTCGATCTGTGGATCATCGCGGGCAGCGCGCTCGGCGCCTGGCTGATGCGCGGGGCGGGCTGCACATGGAACGACATCACCGACCGCGAGTTCGATGCGCAGGTGGCGCGCACCCGGTCGCGCCCGATCCCGTCGGGGCAGGTGACGGCAAGGCAGGCCGCGATCTGGATGGGCGCGCAGGCGCTGTTGGCCTTCGCCATTCTGCTGACGTTCAACCGGGCCGCCATCGCGCTTGGCGTCGCGTCGCTGGTGCTGGTCGCGATCTACCCTTTCGCCAAGCGTTTCACATGGTGGCCGCAGGTGTTTCTGGGGCTGGCCTTCAACTGGGGCGCACTGCTGGCCTGGACGGCGCATACCGGCGCGCTGGCCCTGCCGGCGGTGTTTCTCTACCTGTCCGGCATCGCCTGGACGATCTTCTACGACACGATCTATGCCCATCAGGACAAGGAGGATGACGCGATGATCGGCGTGAAATCCACCGCCCGCCTGTTCGGCGACGATACCCATGGCTGGCTGCGGCTGTTCCTGATGGTCAGCGTGATGCTGATGGCGGCGGCCGTGGTCATGGCGCTGATCGGCACCGGGATGCTGAACCTTGTACTGGGCCTTGCCGGGGTGGCGGCCTTCGGCTGGCACATGGCCTGGCAACTGGCGGTGCTGGACACCGAGGACAGCGACACCTGCCTGATGCTGTTCCGTATCAACCGCAACACGGGGCTGATCCCTGCGCTGTTTCTTGCCGCCGCCATCGTGCTGTGATTGCACAGTGACGCCCGGGCAACTAGAAGACGTCCCACAAGAAAAACAAGACGCGGAGTAACCACGGATCCATGCGCAAAGCCTCCAACATGATTGCCCTGTCGGCGATTCTGCTTGCCGCCCTTCTGGCCGGGCTGAGCGCCGTCTATGCCGCCAACCTGATCGAACGCCGCTCCGCCACCGAGATCCGCCATGCGCTGGCCGCCGAGGGAATCACATGGGCCGGGGTCGAGACTGACGGTCTTCAGGTGCGGCTCTACGGCACCGCGCCGACCGAGGCGATCCGCTTTCGCGCGCTCACGATCACCGGTACCGTGGTCGATGCCGCGCGGGTGATAGACCAGATGAATGTCACCCCCGCCAGCCCGGTCGCGCCACCGCGCTTTTCGCTGGAGCTTTTGCGCAACAATGACGGGTTGTCGATGATCGGGCTGATCCCCGGCGGCGATCAGCGCGAGACGATCATCAAATCGGTGAAGAAGGCCGCTGACGGCGCCCGGATCACCGATATGCTCGACGTGGCCGAGTTTGAGCGGCCCGAAGGCTGGGATGCCGCGCTGGAGTTCGGGCTGGAGGCGATGCGGCTGCTGCCCCGCTCCAAGATCTCGATTTCCGCGGATCAGGTCGCCGTCACCGCCATCTCGGACAGCCCCGCCCAGAAGCGCAAGCTGGAGGCGGCGCTGGCGCGCGAGGCCCCCGACGGCATCGCCGCGCACATTGACATTTCGTCGCCGCGCCCGGTGATCGCCCCCTTCACCCTGCGCTTCGTGATCGGCCCCGATGGCGCGCGGTTCGACGCCTGCTCGGCCCACACGGCCGAGGGGCGCGAGCGCATTCTGGCCGCGGCCCGGGCCGCCGGTCTGCCGGACGACGCCGGCGGCTGCACCCTGGGTCTGGGCGTGCCGTCGCCGAATTGGGCGGCGGCAGTGGAAACCGGCATCGCGGCGCTGGCGCGTCTGGGCGGCGGCGCGCTGACCTTTTCGGATGCCGACGTAACCCTCGTGGCGCTGGACGACGCCCCGCGCAGCCTGTTCGACACGGTAACCGCAGAGTTGGAGGCAGACCTGCCCGAGGTCTTCTCGTTGCACGCGGTGCTGCCCGAGCCGGTCAAGCTGGACGGGTCGGGCGACCCCAAGGGGCCGCCGGAGTTCGTGGCCACGCTCAGCCCGGAGGGGCAAACCCAGCTGCGCGGCCGCGTCACCGACGAGGTGATGCGCACCGCCGCCGAAAGCTATGCCCGGTCACGCTTCGGGCTGGGCAATGTCTATTCCGCGATGAACCTGGACGAGACGCTGCCCGACGGCTGGCCGCGCCGGGTTCTGACCGGGCTGGAGGGGTTGGCCGAGCTGAGCAACGGGGTGGTGATCGTGCAGCCCGAATTCGTCGCCCTGCGCGGCGCCACCGGCGACCCCGAGGCCAGGGCGCGCATCGCCCGGCTGTTCGGCGAGAAGCTGGGCGAGGCGCAGAATTTCAGCATCGAGGTGGCGTATGAGGAACGGCTCGATCCGGTCGCCTCGATGCCCACGCCGCAGGAATGCGTGGATGGCATCAACGCCATCCTCGCCGAGCAGAAGATCACCTTCGCGCCCGGATCGGTCACGCTGGAGGGCGACGCGCTGAAGGTGGTGGACCGCATCGCCTCGGCGCTGCGCGACTGCCCCGGCGTGAGGATGGAGATCGGCGGCCACACCGACAGCCAGGGGCGCGAGGTGATGAACGAACAGCTCAGCCAGCAGCGCGCCGAAGCGGTGCTGACCGCGCTGATCGCCCGGCGCATCCTGACCACGGACCTGACGGCCCGGGGCTATGGCGAATCCGTGCCGATCGCCGAGAATGACACCGAAGACGGGCGCGAGGCCAACCGGCGGATCGAATTCAGGCTGATAACGCCGAAAACCGACGCCGCACCGGAAGAGGCCGCGCAAACCGATGGCGCGGAGGCGCCGGATGGTTCACAAGCGCCGGAAACGGACGCGGACACGCCCGAAGAGGCGGGTGCACCAGAAACGGAGACTGCCGATGAACAGGACTGAATTCATACTGGTGACGGCGGTCATCCTGTTCGTGGCCTTCCTTCTGGGCTGGTTCGCCGCATGGCTGGTTCACCGCGTCAGCCGCGTTACCCAGTCGGAGATGGGCGAGCTGGACAAGATGGCGCATGAGCTGCACGAGGCCGAGGAAACCCGCGATCAGGCCATCGCCTATCTGCAGCAGCGCGAGGCGGAACTGACCAGCCAGCTCAGCCAGACCGAGGCTGAGCTGCGCGCCGCGATGGACGGGCTGCGCGAGGCCCGGCACGAGGCAGAAGAGCTGCGCGCCTGGGTGGAGCGCCAGAACGCCGGCTGAGGCCCCGCGCCGTCAGCCCGCGATCAGGGCGAAAACGAACAGCGCGCCGACCGCCAGCGCACCCAGACTGGCAACCAGAACCGCGGCCGCCGCGATATCCTTGACCACGCCGACTTCGGGGTGGGTATCGGGGTGCAGGTGATCGATCAGCGCCTCCAGCGCCGAATTCACCAGTTCCAGCGCAAGAACCACCGAGATGGTCACCAGAAACAGCGCCCACCAGACCGTCTGCGCCCCGGTCACGATCAGGGCGATGATGGCCAGCGCCGCGCAGACGGTCTGGGCGCGGAAGCTGCGTTCGCGCCGCCAGGCGGTGCGCAGGCCCAGCAGGGCGAACCCGGCCCTGCAATGAAAAGACTGGTTCTTCATCTCCGCTCCCGCTCCTCTGCCGCTTGGCCCGGCCGCTTGTGCGGGCGCAGCAACTCTGCCGCGATCACCCCGATCAGCAGCCAGAATCCCCCCACAAGGAACCCGCCGACGATATCCGAGGCATAGTGTACGTTCAGTATGACCCGGCTCAGCCCGATCAGCCCGATCATCACGGCGGTGCAATAGGCAATCGCAAAGCGGGCGTGCGGGTTCGGCAGATCACGTGCGATCGCATAGGCCAGATAGCCGTAAACCGCCATCGCCACCGTGGCATGGCCGCTTGGAAACGACCAGAACGTGGCGCTGTCCAGCATCGCGCCAGGGCGCGGGCGGGCCACGATCAGCTTGCCCAGAGACATGGTGATCTCGGCACCGGCCAGGGTGATCCACAGCGGCAGGATCGGCGCCCGACGCCCTTCGGCGAACAGGAAGCCGGTGGCGATGATCATGCTGGCCACGATCGCCGGGCTGGCCCCGAACGCCGTGATCCAGCGGAACACGGTGATCACCGGCGCGGCCCGCCACGGATCGAACAGCGCGCTGATGATCCGGTCGAGGGTCACGACCTTGTCGGCCTCCAGCACATCCTCGGTCAGGCCGAGCATCAGCGCCGCGAGGTAGAGCGCCGCGGCGGTCAGCAAGGTCAGCGGCAGGCCCCGGAACCGCGTCGGCGCGGTACGGGCCCGGACAAGGCGGCAAAGCGCGGGCTGGGCGCCCGTGCCCGCCGCCCCATGCGCGGCGTCAAGCCTTGCCGACAGCCGGCCGGCGCGGGCGACAAACCGGGGCACGAGCCGCAGGCCGATCACGAAAAGCGCCACGATCAGCGCGGCCGCAAGGGCGACGCTCAGCAGCAGCATCGCCTGCCCCCGCTCACCCCTTTGCCCAGCGCCCCAGCGCGGCCTCGTCGGCGTCTTTGCTGTCGACCCAGAGAGCGCCGTCGCGGGTGTATTCCTTCTTCCAGAAGGGCGCGCGGGATTTGAGGTAATCCATCAGGAATTCCGCCGCCTGAAACGCATCCGCGCGGTGCGGCGACGCGGTGGCGACCATCATGATCATGTCGCCGGGCACCATCGTGCCGAAGCGGTGGATGATCAGGCAATCGCGCAGATCCCAGCGGGCGCGGGCCTCGGCCTCGATCCCGCCCAGCGCGCGTTCGGTCATGCCGGGGTAATGCTCGATCTCCATCCGGTCCAGATCGCCGCGCGCCAGATCGCGCACGATGCCGGTGAAGGTGACAACCGCGCCGGCATCGCTGCGCCCGGCGGCAAAGGCATTCGCCTCGGCGCCGAAATCGAACGGCTCGTGCTGAACGCGCACCGCCATGTCAGCCGCCCGTCATCGGCGGAAAGAACGCAACCTCGCGCACCCCGTCCAGCGGCGCGTCGAATTCGGTCAGTTCCTGATCGACGGCGACGCGCAGCGCCGTCAGATCGGCAAAGGCGGCGGCATAGCGCTCTTCGCGGGCCTTCAGTTCCTCGACCAGATCGGCCACGGTGGCGGCCGAGGTCTCCAGCCGCTCTTTCGGCAGGCCGATGCGTTCGCGCACCCAGGCGAAATACAGAATTTCGATCATGGCTGTGCCTCGTCGTCGCGCAGATAGGGCAGCGCCTTTATGAAATAGTCCCAGCCGGTGGTCAGCGTCAGGATCGCGGCCAGCCACAGCAGCGCGACGCCCAGGTAAAGCGTGCCCACCGCGCCGCGATATGTCCAGACCAGCCCGCCGACGTCTTCCACGCGCCCGGCCAGAATCTCGGCCACCGTCGCCGCGTCCATGCCGAAGCTGCCCATGCCGAAGTAATGCTCGAACAGCCCCTGCGCCAGCAGCACCGCAATCGCCACCATCTGAACTGTGGTTTTCCACTTGGCCAGCCTCGTGACCTGCAGCAACCCGGCGGCGGGGCCCAGATATTCGCGCAGGCCCGAAACGAACACCTCGCGGAACAGGATCAGCGCGGCGGGAAGCATGATGGCAAAGCTCATCCCGAACAGGCTGGTGACGGTCAGCAGCGCGATGGTCACCATCGCCTTGTCGGCGATCGGATCCAGCATCGCGCCAAAGCGGCTTTGCTGGTTCCATTTGCGGGCGATATAGCCATCGAACCAATCCGTCACCGCCGCCCCCACGAACAGGATCAGCGCGGCCCAGTCGGCCACCGGGCGCGGCAGCAGCAGAAACACGATGGCCACGCAGGGCGCGGCCAGCAGGCGCAGCACGGTCAGGATATTGGGGATGTTCCAGGTCATGGGGCCAGCTTTACCCGCTCAGCCCGTCGCATGGAAGAAGCCATAGATGGTTTCGGCCATCGCATCCGAAATCCCCTCCACCGCCTTGAGATCGGCCAGCCCGGCGCGGCTGACCGCCTTGGCCGAGCCGAAATGGGCCAGCAGCGCCCGTTTGCGCGTGGCGCCGACGCCGGGAATCTCGTCCAGCGGCGTGGCGCCGATGGCCTTGGCGCGTTTCTGGCGGTGCGCGCCGATGGCAAAGCGGTGCGCCTCGTCCCGCAGGCGCTGTATGAAATACAGCACCGGGTCGTTGTGACGCAGGGCGAAGGGGCGGGCGCCGGGGCGGTGAAACTCTTCCTTGCCGGCGTCACGGTCGATGCCCTTGGCCACGCCGACCACCGGAATATCCTCGACCCCCAGTTCAGCCATGATACCGGCCACCGCGCTGATCTGCCCGGCGCCGCCGTCGATCAGCAAAAGGTCGGGCCAGGCGCCGCTTTCGCGATCCGGGTCTTCCTTGAGCAGGCGCTTGAACCGGCGCGTCAGCACCTCTTTCATCATCCCGAAATCATCGCCCGGGGTCAGCTCTTCGCCCTTGATGTTGAACTTACGGTACTGGCTTTTCAGAAAACCGTCGGCCCCGGCCACGATCATCGCGCCGACGGCGTTGGTGCCCTGGATATGCGAGTTGTCATAGACCTCGATCCGCTGCGGCGGGCCGTCCAGCGCGAAGGCCTCGGCCAGGCCAGCCAGCAGCTTGGCCTGGGTCGCGGTTTCGGCCATCCGGCGGGCCAGGCTTTCACGGGCGTTGCGCGCGGCCCCCGCCACCAGCTCGGCCTTTTCGCCGCGCAGCGGAACCGACAGCTCGACCTTGCGCCCGGCCTTTTCCGAAAGCGCCTGTGCCATCAGGTCTTCATCCTCGATCCCGTGCGACAGCAGGATCAGGCGCGGCGGCTCCTTGTTGTCATAGAACTGGCCCAGAAAGGCCTGCAGCACCTCGGCCTCATCCGCGCCGGCGCCGGTGCGCGGATAGTAATCGCGGTTGCCCCAGTTCTGATGCGCGCGGATGAAAAAGACCTGCACACATGCCTGCCCGCCCTCCATATGCAGGGCGACGACATCGGCCTCGGCCACGCCGCGCGGGTTGATGCCCTGGGCCTGCTGCACCTGGGTCAGCGCGCGGATACGGTCGCGCAGCGCGGCGGCGCGCTCGAACTCCAGCGCCTCGGACGCCTCTTCCATCTGCCGGGCAAGCTGTTCCTGCACGCCGGTGCTCTTGCCCTGAAGAAAGCGTTCGGCATCGGCGACGGTGGCAAGGTAATCGGCCTGCGAGATCTTTCCGACGCAGGGCGCGCTGCAACGCCTGATCTGATAGAGAAGGCAGGGCCGGGTGCGGCTTTCGAAGGTGGCATCGGTGCAACTGCGCAGCAAAAACACCTTCTGCAACTGATTCAGCGTCCGGTTCACCGCGCCGGCGCTGGCGAAGGGGCCGTAGTAGCCGCCCTTTTCGGTCTTGGCGCCGCGATGCTTCTTGATCTGGGGAAAGGCGTGGTTCTTGGCCACGAGGATGTTCGGAAAGCTTTTGTCATCGCGCAGCAGCACGTTGTAGCGCGGCTTGAGCTGCTTGATCAGGTTCTGCTCCAGCAGCAGCGCCTCGGTCTCCGTGCGCGTGGTCAGGAACATCATCGACGCGGTTTCGCGGATCATCCGGGCGATGCGCGGCGTGTGCCCGGTGGGCTTGGCGTAGGAGGACACGCGCTTTTTCAGGCTGCGCGCCTTGCCCACGTACAGCACCCGCCCCTGTGCATCCAGCATCCGGTAGACGCCGGGCGAGTTGTCCAGCGTGGGCAGATAGGATTGCACACAGGCATGGCCCGACGGGCGGTCGGGCGCTGTGTGGGCGGTGCGGTTCGTGCTATCTTCCGGCATAGGCTTCAGATCGTGATTCCATGGCGTAGCTGCAATGTTACCCGGGCGGGGGCAAGAAAAAACCTGTCCACGACTTCTGTGGATAACTCTGCGGGTAACTATTCGAGCAGCCGGATTTTCCCTTGTTTTCGTGTAACTTCGTCGGTTTGCCCGCTTTTTGGGCGATATTGCAAGGCATTGTTTTCCGGGAATAAATTTTTGAACTGTGCCAAATTATTGAAAACACTATAAAATTCTTAAACATTTTGTGAAGGTAATGTTAAGGGTGGAAAACTTGCGGCGTGGGGGCAATTACCTGCCCCCGGGTCACTCTTTTCCCAGCACATCCGGCGTCTGCCAGCCCAGGTGCTGACCCCCGTCGACGCATATCAGCTGCCCGGTGACAGAGCGGGCCTTCAGCAGATACTCCAGCGCCCCCGTCACATCCGCTTCGTCCGCGCCGCGCGACAGGACAGTGGCCCGGCGCTGCGCCGTGAAATGCGCCTCGCTCTGGCGCGCGCCGCGCAGCGTGGGGCCCGGGCCGATGCCGTTGACCCGCACCGCGGGGGCCAGCGCCTGCGCCGCCGTCCGCGTAAAGGCCCAGAGGCCCATCTTGGCCAGCGTGTAGGTCATGAACTCCGGCGTCAGCTTTCGCACCCGCTGATCGATCATGTTCACCACCAGCCCCTTGGCCACCGGTTCGCCCCGGTCATCGTGGTCGGGCGCGGGCACCTGCGCGGCGAAATGCTGGGTCAGCACGAAAGGCGCGCGCAGGTTTGAATCGAAATGCCTGTCCCAGCTGTCGCGGGTCGCGCTTTCGATATTGTCATATTCAAAGATCGACGCGTTGTTCACCAGCACCGTCAGCGGCCCGCCAAGCCCCGCCACCGCGCGCCCGACAAGCGCGTCACAGGCGGCGCCCTCCAGCAGATCGGCCTGAAGCGCGACCGCCCGGCGCCCCATCGCGGTGATCTGCGCCACCAGATCTTCGGCATCGTCCCGCGAGGTCGCGTAATGCACCGCCACGTCATGACCGCCGCGCGCCAGGCTCAGCGCCATCGCCCGGCCCAGCCGTTTTGCCGCGCCCGTGACCAGCGCCCGCCCCTTGCTCATGATTGCCTCCCTAGAACAGCAGGATCAGAACATAGACGAAATAGAGCCCGGTCAAGACCACGCCCCAGATCCTGGTCATGTTCCAGCCCAGGAACACGAAGGGCATGAGCAGAAGCGAGGATGCCAGCATCACCCAGATGTCGAAGCGCAGCATTTCGGGCGGCAAAGGCATGTCGCCCACGAAGGTGGCGATGCCGATGATGGCCAGAAGGTTGAACACGTTCGACCCGATCACATTGCCAAGCGCCACATCCGCCTGACGCCGCAGCGCGGCCATGACGGTTGTCGCGAGTTCCGGCAGCGACGTGCCGATAGCCACGAGCGTCAGGCCGATCACTGTCTCGCTGACGCCGATCACGCGGGCGATGTTCACCGCGCTGTCGACCAGAAGATCGGCGCCCAGCGGCAATCCGATCAGGCCAAGCACCAGAAACATGCCGATCTTCCAGCCCGCGAGCGTGGGGTCGGCGCCCTCGATCTCCTCCTCTTCCTCTTCGGCTTCGTCTTCTTCACCCTGCTCGGCCGCGGCGTCTGCCGCGCCCCGGATCGCATCGCGCCGGTGGCTCCGGGCGCTGACGAACGCGTCGTAGAGCACGAAGGAAAGCCCCGCGAGCAGGATCAGGCCATGCACCCAGGTCAGCGGCCCGGCAAAGCACAGCGCGATGAACAGGGCCGTCGCGGCCAGCATGAACACATAGTTGCGCCGCGTGTCGCATTCATCGGTCTTCAATCCGGAAATCAGCGCCGGCACGCCCAGCACCAGCAGCACGTTGGCCGTGTTGGAACCCACCACATTGCCGAAGGCGATGCCCGGCGCATTGTCCAGCACGGCCTTGACCGCGATCAGAAGCTCGGGCGCCGAGGTGCCGAAGGCGACAATGGTCAGGCTGACGATCAGCGCCGGAATGCCAAGGCGCAGGCTGAGGTTCACCGCCCCTTTCACAAGGGAATCGCCGGCAAGCAGAAGGATCACGAGCCCCAGGGCGGCATAAAGCAGATCGGCAGTCATTCCAGGCGTTTACCCCTTGCTGCAGGGGCACGGCCCCTTGCCAAGCCTGTAGCGCCCGCAGCGGGGGCACTTGGCCGGTTTCTTCATTGTCATCCCGCGCGCCCCGGCGCCCGGCATCCGCAGCCGCCCGAACATGGCAAGCACCAGCATCCCGATCAGAAACAGGCTGACAATCTTGATGATCACGTTACAGACCGAACCGGGCCCAATGGGCGCGTTCCTCTATCTCGTCGGCCAGTCCGCCCAGCATCTTCGCGCCGAGCCGCTGCAGAAGCGGCCGCCGCATGCCATAGGGCAGGAACCGCACCTTTTCGCCATAAAGCTCTTTCATCTTCGGCACCAGATGGCCAACCCCGTCGGCCAGCCCCAGATCGACCGCGCCGCGGCCCACCCAGATGTCGCCGTTGAACAGATCCGTCCCGGTGGCCAGCCGGACCCCACGCCGTGCCTGCACATGGGCGATGAACCCGTCGTGTATCTGCTGCTGAAGCTGTTTCAGCCGCGCGATATCGTCGGGCTTTTCGGGCTGGAACGGGTCCAGCATGCTCTTGGACCGTCCGGCGGTATAGACCCGCCGTTCGACCCCGTGCCGGGCGATGAAATCATGAAACCCGAAGCCCGAGGAAATCACGCCGATCGACCCGACGATGGAATGTTCGTCCACCCAGATCTCATCCGCCGCCGCCGCTAGGTAATAGCCGCCAGAGGCCGCCACATCTTCGACGAAGGCATAGACGGGCAGCTCTTTCTCTTCGGCCAGTCGGCGCAGGCGCGCGGCGATCAGGGAGCTTTGCGCGGGCGAGCCGCCGGGGGAGTTGATGACCAGCGCCACGGCGTCGGGCCGGCCGCGCCGGAAGGCCCGTTCGACCATCGGCGCCAGGCCGAAATCGTTCAGCCCGCCGGGGGCACGCGCGCCCGCCGCGATCTGGCCGGCCAGACGCAGGACAGCGACCACGGGGTCGGATTTCACGAAGGGCAGCCAGCGTTTCATAAGGTGGATGTAGAGGCCCCGCGCAGCGGGAACAAGGCGGCTTCGCCAATCGCGCCGCAATGTTGCGCCGCTGCCGCTGCCCATTTCATGCGGCGTGTCTGCGAAAGCCGTCCGCACAACGGGCAGATGCGGCAAGGACGAAGATCAAAACCCGAACCGGTAACGCAGGCTCAGCTTTTCGACGCCGGGATTGAAACTGCCGGTGTCGCGGTTGGACTTGTGATCCGTCGCGATCGACAGGTCCGCCCCGTTCGGCAGGCGCATACCGATCCCCCCGAGGGTCCTGAACTCCAGCCCGGGCCCCAGTTCTATCCCTCCGGGCGACTGGTCGTAATATCCGGTCACGAGGCTCGCCTCGAAGAAATACCGGCTTGCAAACCGTCTGATCACCGCAGGGCCGATACCGGTCCAGATATCGCCCTCGTCATCGGCGGTTATCGCGCCGGCGCGGGCGATGTCGAAACCGCCGACCCGCCAGAGCGGCGCGCTGTGCAGTTCCAGGTCAAGCGCCAGGGCACGGTATCCGCGCCGATTCTGGAAATCCTCTCGGGCGAGGCCGAAAATCAGCTCGCTCTGCCATGTTTCGGCTTCCATGCGTTTCGGTGCGAAAGGCGAAGATGTATCCATGCCGGCAAACGTGCAATCGCGAAAAGCCCGCGCCCTGGGCCGCCTGTTCAGGCCACCCGGCGCACCGGCCGGCTCAGCGCATCGAACCAGCCGGTCAACGCGTCCTGGCACAGCGGCAATGGCGCGGCCAGCCCGCCGGTGAACTCCAGAAACGCCTCGAGGTTCAGCGCGTTGACACCGGTGATCACCGGGATGTCGCGCATCAGGGCTTCGCCGATGAGTTCGCGAAACCCCCTGCCCTCTGCCTCATGCTTGCCGAACTTGTTCAGGATCAGGATGCCGGTCTCGTCGCTCAAACCCGCGGCCACCTCGGCGACCGCCTGTTCCAGCGCGGCAGCGTTCAGCCGGCAGCCTTTCGCGCCACGCCCGAGATATTGCGAAATGCGGATGACCGGCCCGTCCGGCAGCACCCTGACATCCATGTCGCAGGGCCCGTCGCCCTGCCTCTCGGTGTTGATCTGCACCACACCCGCAACCCGCGTGCCACGGGCGGCGAGCCGGGCGGCGAACTGCGCCAGGGCACGGTCGGCCTCTCCTCTCTGGGTGGAGGTGATATAGGCTATGTTCATGATCTCGGGCTTTCTGTCTGGAGCCTCAGTTATGGCAAAATGGCCGGAGTTCAACCCGCCGGGCGTGATGCGGCGGGATCGCGGACGGCGGCAAAGGCCTCGAGCAGCACGAAAGCCTGCTTGCCGCCCAGCCCGCCCTCCAGCAGGCGCCCGGCCGCGCAGGCGTGCAGATCGGCCGACAGGCCGATGGCCCGGGCCAGCGTGTCGATATGATCCGAGGCCATCAGCGCATCGACAATGGTCTCCGCCCGGCCGCCGGCATCGCCCTGCGACAGGCGGTCAAGCGCCGCGTCGCGCACGATCCGGGCCGGATCGTTGAGAAAGGGCAGCAACGCATCCGCATCTTCGCCGCTATCGATACGCAGGGCGATGGCGCGGACAAGCGCATCCTCATCGCGCAGGCACAGGGCGCGCAACTCCGGTTTCGGGTCGGGATCCGACAGCACCAGTTGCGCCGCCGCCGCCCGCACCACCGGCAGCGGATCGCGCAGGGCCACGCGCGCCGCCAGGGCCACGTCACCGCAAGGCACGGCATCCGTGTAGCGTTTGCGCATCGCCTCCCACGCCGCAGCGCGCAGCATGTCGTCTTCGGCCGTGGCCTGAACCATCAGCGCCGCCCCGATCCGGTCTGACGGAAGGTCCGCCGCGATCCCCATGGCGAGCCGCGCCAGATCATCCGCCACTGTCTCGGGGCCTTCGACGGCACGGCGCTTGCGGCGCTTGGGGGCGGTTTCCTCCGGCGTTTCCTCGGCGGCTTCGGGCGCGCCCGGCTGATACTGGATCGCCGCCAGCGTCGAGGCCATGGCCGCATCCGCGCCCTGCGCCCCGGCCTCGATGATGTCGCCGTCGGGCGAAATCCGGACCGATGGCGCCGGGCCCTCATCCATCCGCGAGGCGCCCAGATCGGTGGCCGGTTCCGGCGCATGGGCAACGGTCGCGGCGGTGGCGGGCAGCAAGCGTCCGGTCATCGCCTTGGCCAGCGCCGCTTCGGCGCCGACCTCCCCTTGGCCCGCGCGGCTGCGAAGCGCGGTCAGTGCGACCATGCGGATCTGCTGCGACGGGTTCGCCAGAAGCGCGATCAGCCGTCCGGTGGCATGCGGATCTTCCAGGCGCGCCAGCCCCTCTACCGCCGCGATCCGTGCCTCCAGCGGGCGGGTGGCGTCATCCGCCAGTTCGACCAGCGCCAGATCGGCCCGGTTCGGCGCCAGCCGGGCAACCGACAGGGCCGCCGCCGCGGCCAGCGTGGCGCCGGCGCTGCGCAGCCATGCCAGCAGGTTGTCCACGAGCGCGGCGTGAAGCTCATGCTCCAGCGGCAATTGCAGCCGGTCCAGCGCGGCCGCCTGAACCTTTTCGTCAGCGTCGGACAAGGCCGCGATCGCCAGTTCGGGCCGGCCGGCCGCGAACCGCAGAACGGCGGCGCGGCGCAGGCCGGCATCGGGATCTTTCAGCGCCAGGGCCGCCGCCCTGTCATCGCCCGCATCCAGCAAGGGCAACCCCAGCGCGCGCAGCGCGGCCATGTCATCGCCCAGAATGTGATCCAGATGCGGCGCCAGCGCCTCGGCGCCGGTCGCGGCCAGCGCGGAAAGCGCCCGCTTGCGCCCCAGCCCCTCCTCCGTCTGGGCCACGGCCAGAAGCCAGGCGGCGCCTTCGCTGCCAAGCCGGGCCAGCGCGCCGAAAACGGGGGCGTCGAGGGTCTGGCCGAACTCGTCATCGCGGGCGGCGAGCATGTCTTGCACCGCATCCGCGATGCCAAGCCGGGCCAGCGCCTCTATCGCGGCGATCTGCACGTCGAGCCAATCGTCCCAGACGTCATCCTCATCTTCCCACGCGACACGGTCGTCACAGCGGCTGGTCACAAGCGCGCGCAGCAGATCGACCGAGCCGCCATCCCCCAGCTCGGCCAGCAGGTGCACGGCGGCGACCTTGACCTCGCGCACCGGATCGCCCTGGAGCGAGCGCCGGATCGCCGGCGCATCCTCGGGCGCGGCGAAACGGAACAGCGCCTCCATCGCGTCGGAGCGCACATCGGGGTCTTCGTCGACCAGCGCATCCAGCAGCGCGGCACGGGCGCGTTCGTCGCCGGACGATTGCGCCGCCAGCGCCCGCACCGCGGCGGTGCGCAGCACGTCGTTCCCGGTGCCCAGATGATGCAAAAGCGCGGGCGTCAGGTCAGGCGCGGCGGGCCGGGGCGTGAGGCGTTGCAACATGAAGTGTTCCTTTCCTGATGAAGGAAGCCCCGGCGGCATTGCACCACCGGGGCCGTTGGGCCATGCCGTTCAGGCGATATCGCGGCGGGCGAAAGACATGGAGCGGAACTGCTTTTTATACGGGCTCTCGCCCATGCGCCGCACCTGCCCCACGCCCATCTTGTAGTTGTAGTTGCCGCTGATCCAGTCGACGACCCGGCCCGACAGCGCGTTCGCCGGCTGCGCGGTGTGCAGGAAATCCATGTAGCCCATGTTCTCCTTCACCGCCGGGGTAACGATGGCCACCGCCGTGATCGAGGCGCGGGTCAGTTCGATATGGCCGTTCTTGAGCAGCTTGGCGAAATCGAAATCATCGCCCTCGACACCCACGATCGTATCGGTCTGCACCGGGATCCGGTCGGAGTAGACCTGCACATAGTCACCGCTTTCGATGCCGTGGGCCTCGGCAAAGCCGGGGTGCAGCTCGATCCAGTTCTCGGGCCAGCGCTGCACGATATAGGGACGGCGGCGATCGTCATAGCCCGACTGCCAGCGCTCGTTGATGCGGCCCGAGGTGATCCAGATTTCACCCTCGCGCGGCTTGAGCCATTCCCAGTAGCTGGAAAACAGCCCCCATGGCGCCTTCTGCAGGTTGCACTTGCCGGTCTGGGTATTGAAATGCGTCAGCTTCTTGTTGAACACATTCGCCCCGCTCGGCCCGGTTTCGGGCAGCGTGCGCGTGGTGTCATGCAGGCGCTTGGTGCCCTGCAGGCTGCCATCCTCCAGCATCAGAACCGGGCCCTGAATGCCGTTGGTGCCGAACTCGCCCAGCTTTTCATGCAGGGTCTTGCCCTCGCGTCGCGCGGCCACCAGAACCATGTTGAAATCCTTGCGCGAGCCGCGCGAATGGCGCGCGCCCTCTTCCAGCACGTCGTTGGAGGTCTGCCAGTCGAAGCCTTCGAAGCCCATCTTGCGCGCAAGCTGGGCGATGATCCACCAATCCGGCTTCGCCTCGCCCGGCGCGTCGTAGAATTTGGGATAGAGCCGCAGCCGGCGTTCGCCATTGGCGCGGGTAAAGGTCTCTTCGCCCCAGCCAGAGGCCGGAAAGACGATATCGGCGTAGCGCGCCCCGATCGGATCGACCAGATAGATATCCTGGTTCCACACCACCATGCCGCCGCTGTCGGCGCGCCGCTTCAGCGTATCGATGATGTCTTTCTTGTCAAAGCTCATCACCTGATGCGGGTTGCGCGTGGTCAGTTCGTCGAACTTGGCCTGAAGCGATTGCGACCCGCACATCGCCTGCACCCATGTGGTGCCGATCACATGCGCCAGCCGCGTGTGGCCCCCCATCAGATAGCGGTCGGTATCCATCGCGCGGCGCCGGCGGCCGGGCAGCTTTTCCGGCGACTTGTTGCGCGGATAGCCGCCACCGCGCAGGCCCCCCCGCTGGTGGCCACCGGCACGGCCGATCACCTGGCCCGGCCGCCCGCCCGCACCGACGATGATGCCGAGCGCGGAAATCGCGTTGGTGTTGCCGGTGTTGTTGGACCAGTAGAACCCCTTTTCGATCATGACCGAGGTCTTGGGCCGGGTGCCGTCGGCCTTGGGCTTGGCCATCCACTCGGCGGCGGTATAGATCTTCTGCACGTCGATCTGGGCGATCTCGGCGGCCTTTTCGGGCACCGCGTAATCCTGCGCCAGCAGCCATTCCTTCCAGTCTTCGAAACCGTCTGTCTGAAACATGCCCCAGGTCGTGCGCCACTGCCACGGCGTGTTGCGGGTGCCCTGGCCAAAGCCGGAAGACGACTCCCACTTGCTGTTGACCCAGTTCCTGATCCACGCGTCATCCTGCCAGCCGTTTTCGACGATCACCCGCGCGATGGCCAGAACCACCGGCAGGTCGGTGCCCGGCTGAATGTCGAGCAGCAGCCCGCCATTCTTCTCGGCAAAGGCCACGCCCGTGGTGCGCCGCGGCACCATGAAGATCGCCTTCTGCCCGCCCTGGATCGCGGGCATGATGAAATCGGTGAACAGGATCGTCTTGGTTTCGTAGGGATCGGTGCCGCAGATCAGCAGCGTATCCGCCTCGGCCCAGTCATCATAGGAAGGGCCGAAATTGTCGAAACCCGCATCGCGGAAGCCGGGGGTCGAGGTTACGTCTGACGGGGTGTCGTGGAAGGTGAAATTCGCCGTGCGCACGTGGCGCAGCGCGTATTTCGTGATGGCGTAGGTATTCTCCATGTAGCCATAGGAGAATGTCTTGACGTTATAGGCGTTGGTGCCGTGCTTTTCGAGCACGTGGTTGCCGACCTCGGCCGCGATATCCAGCGCGAAATCCCAGGTCACAGGCATCAGCACGCCGAACATGCGCACCATCGGTGATTTCAGCCGGTCGCGGGTGGGCGTCTGCGGGTTATAGACCTTCTGCGCGATGGCCCCGCCCCGGATCGACGAGTTACCGGTGTAGTTGACGAACTCGGTATCCTTGTCGGGGATGATCACCACATGGTGCGGCTCGCCGTTGTGCAGCACGATATTGTGCTGGTTCGGCGCGATCCACGGGCCCAGCGGGTTGACCGGGAAATCCTCGCCAAAGGCGTTCTGATCGGCCAGCGGGCCACCCTGGTGGCCGCCCCGCACCGGCCAGCGGTAAACCTTGTAGCCACAGGCCACGATGCAATAGTCGCAGGCGGTGGAGATCACATCGGCGTCGGGCGGCGGCAGCGGAACGGTTTCTTCCGGAACGTAATACGGTGTGGACATGTCGGTTCCTCCTCAGCCCTGCAGATTGTCAAAACGGCCGTAGATCAGCCCGAACATGCCGACGGCGTAGATATCGTCGCCATCAAGCTCCAGCAGCACCTGCGGCAGCGACTGATAGGCCTGCCCGGAGATGAAGATGCCATGGCGGGTCAGATCGAACGTCGTCAGGTGAAGCGGGCATGGGCCCAGCGCCTTGTCGGCGGCCTGGTAGGTGCCCTGCAGCGGCCCGCCCTGATGGGTGCAGGTGTAGTTGAAGGCCACCACATCCTTTTCGGGGCCGATACCACCCCCGGCGGCCTTGCCCAGTTTCACGAGGATGGATTCCGCGTAGAGCCCCTCGTCGGGATAGGTGAAATCGAACGGTTCATCCTGCGCAAGTTCCGACAGTCTGGCGATGAACTTGCGCTCGTAGGTGGATATCACGGCGGGCGTCTGTGCCTGCGGCATGCCCGGCACCCCCACCATCACCACGGTGGTGGCGATGCCGCTGGTCAGCAGGAACTGGCGGCGGTTCATCAGGCATTTGCGGGTGCCGGCCTGCGCGGCCTCGCCCTGGGCGCCGTTGATGGCGGCGGCGATATTCGGATCGACTTTGGTCATCTCCGGTCTCCTTTTCAGTTCTGCGCCACGGGCAGCGGTTCCATTTCGGGAAGCTCCGGATCGTCGGTCAGGATCTCTTCGCCGCTGAGGCTTTCGAGGAAGGCGACAAGATCGTCGATCTCGGCGTCGGACAGGCCGAGCGGCTGGATCAGCGGGCTCTTGTTCGCGGCGAATTCATTCTCGCCGCCGCCTTCGTTGTAGAACACCACCACATCGCGCAGCGTCTCGAGCATGCCGTTGTGCATGTAGGGATAGGTGTATTGCGTGTAGCGCAGGCTGGGGGTGCGGAACTTGCCCTTGTCGGATTTTTCCTTGGTGCGGAAATAGAGGCCGGGGTCGTCCTTGGTGTGGCGATACATCTCTTCGGTCGAACCTTTTCCGTAAAGCTCGAACCGGAAGGTGATCTGGGCGATCGGGTCGTCTTCCCAACCGTCATAGGGCGGCACGCCGGTGTTGTAGTATTTCTCGTCCGACAGCAGCGGCCCGTTGTGGCAGCTTACGCACTGCGCCTTGCCGGTGAACAGCTCCAGCCCGTTCTTCTGCTGATCGGTCAGCGCATCGTCATCGCCGCGCATGTAGTTGTCGAACGGCGTGTCGGTCTGCACCAGCGTCCGCTCATAGGCGGCGATGGCCATATAGGCGTGGCGGATGCTGGGCCAGTCGTCGCCGAACACCTCGCGGAAGGCTGCGCGGTATTCGGGCACGAAGGCCAGCCGGGCCTCCATCATGTCATCCTCGCCATTGCCGGCAACCCCGCCGCGCGCGGCCGAACGGGCCTGATGCTCGAGCGAGCCCGAGGCGCCGGCCCAGAAGGTCTTGCCGTAATAGGCAGAGTTGATCACCGTCTGGCTGTTGCGCCAGTGGGTCGTGCCCGGATAGCCGAAGCTGATCGGCGATTGCACGGCCCAGCCCGCCTCGGGGCGGTGGCAGGACGAACAGGGCATGCCGTAGTTGCCCGACAGGATCGGGTCGAAATAGAGCTTCTTGCCCAGTTCGATCTTCGCGGGCGTCATCGGGTTATCCGCGGGGATCGGCGGCGGGCCAAGCGGGGCCAGCGCGGCCGGGCGATCCGATTGCGCGGCCACCGGCGCGGCGGCCACAGCCGCCAGACCCAGGGCCAAAAGGAATTTGCGTGTCATTGTGCCGGCCTCCTCAGTTGTTCACGTTGCGCCAGTCTTCGATCAGCGAGTAATCGTAATCGTCCTCGCGCCAGACATAGGCGTCGGTGTCGAAGCTCTCGCCCGAAAGGCTTTCGAGATAGGCGACCAGATCGGCCTTCTCGCTGGGCACCAGGCCAAGCGGCTTCAGGCGCGGATCCTTCAGCGGGTCGTCGCCACCGCCGGCGTTGTAGAAATCCACCACCTCTTCCAGCGTCTCCAGCGTGCCGTTGTGCATGTAGGGCGCTGTCCAGGTCAGTTCGCGCAGGCTCGGCGTCAGAAAGCTGCGGGCCTTGTCGGGGTTGTGGGTGCGGATATAGGCGCCCGGATCCTCGCGCAGGTTCATGTAATTCTCGATGCCCATGAACTTGGCATAGGTCACGAAGGCCGAATGCCGTTCCGGGTCGGCCCAGATTTCGGGGTTGTCGGCAACGCCGGTGTTGTGGGGCCGGTCGTCGGTGAAGCGCAGGCCGGAATGGCAGCTTGCGCATTGCCCCTTGCCCTCGAAGATGCCCTGCCCGCGCTGCGCGGCGGCCGAAAGAGCACCGGTATCGACAGGCGCCCCGCGCGACACGATGGTTTTCATGAAATCCATCAGCGCGTTGCGCGCGCCACCGTTCGACGGCTCGCTCATGCCCGCGGCCCTGAACATCTCGACATAGACCGGGTCCTGCTTGAGCCGCTCCTGCATGATGCGCATGTCCATGTTCATCAGATAGGTCTCTGTGATCATCTCGCGCGCGACGTCGTTGAGGTTGGTGCCAAGGCGCCCGTCATGCAGCCAGGCGTCGCGATAGCCCACATTGGCCAGCGTCGGCGTGTTCCGGAAATGCGCGGCGCCGCTATAGGCGTCCGACAGCGGCTGGCCATCGGTAAAGGCCTTGTCGGGCTGGTGGCAGCTTGCGCAGGCAAGCGCGGTGTCGCCTGACAGACGGTAATCATAGAACAGACGCTTGCCCAACTCGGCTCGCGCCGCGTTGACATCCATCGGCGCGATGGGGGCGCTGTCTTGGGCGATTGCGGCGGTGCCCGAAAGCAGCACGCAGATAAAAGCGGTTCTCAGCATCATTGCCAGCCTCCTTTCCGGCTGCCCGAACCGGCAACCGGCCTGTGCCACATCCGCCCGTCGCGGTCTGTTTGCGGCTTGTCCTGTGTCATGGTGTCGTCCTTTCGGCGCGGCGGCCGGCCACAACGCGGGGCCGGCGCGCGTTCATTCGCTGATCCGGGTTCCGTCGGCCTGGAAGGAGGCGAGATAGGCGATCACATTCGCCGCATCCTCGGGCTTGCGCAGCCCCGCGAAACTCATCTTGTTGCCCGGCAGGAATTTTCGCGGAGCGGCCAGATAGTCCGCCAGCGCCTCTTCGGTCCAGATCAGGCCGCTGCCGCTCATCGCGTCGGAATAGCGGAAACCCTCATAGCTTCCCGCCGCGCGGCCCACGACACCGTTCAAAGCCGGGCCGACCCGGGATTTCGCGCCCTCGCCCACCTGATGGCAGGCAGCGCATTTCTTGAAGATCTTCTCACCCGCCGCCACGTCGCGTGCCTGTGCCGGTGCCGCCAGCGCGATGCCGGCGCACAGGGCCGCGATCGCCCCGCTCCGATTCCGTGTGTGATTGCCTGAATTCGTCTTGCGCATGTCGCACCCCTCCGCCCGTTAAAAGGCCCGCGCGCGGTGGGGTTTCAGCCGGGGCTCACCCGGACGACCGCCGCGCATGATGATCTGCGGTCAGGCTAGCGGATTCGGTATTTGCAGATGTTGCGCGCGGCGTGGCGGTTTGGAACTTTTTGTGACGAAATGTGATGGCGCCGAAAACGCCCCCGTCATGCGCCACGCGTATCGAGCATTGCCCGCACGCGCCGGGCCAGCAGCGCGGGATCGACAGGCTTGTCCAGAACGTCGGGCGCGGGACCGGACAGGGTGATCCCCGAGGGCGCGTAGCCGGTGCAGAAGATGATCGGAACATCGGGGCGCAGCCGGCGCATGGCTTCGGCCAGTTCCTCGCCGCTCAGGCCGGGCATGACGACATCGGTGATCACCAGATCATATTGCCGGGGGCGGCGGCTGAACCGCTCCAGCGCGACCACCGAAGAGGTGAACGCCTCGACCTGATAGCCAAGCCGCAGCAGCATCCGGCGAAAGGTTCCGGCGACTTCGCTTTCATCGTCGATCAGCATCACCCGTTCGCGGCCGCGCGGGATCTCGTCGGGCGGGGCCTCGCTTTCCAGTTCGGCCTCGCGCGCGCCGGGCAGGAAGATCGCGAAGGTGGTTCCGGTGCCAAGCGCGCTGTCAAGCGCGATCCCGCCCCCCATCTCCTCGACCAGCGCCGAGACCACGGCCAGCCCAAGGCCGGAGCCCTTGCCCAGCGGCTTTGTGGTGAAAAACGGATCAAAGAGCTGGCGCCGCGTATCGGCGGACATTCCGGGCCCATCGTCTGTCACTTCCAGCCGGACCCAGCCGTCGGGCCGTGGCGCGAGCCCCTCGGGCAGATCCTCGGTAACGGCATGGGCCGACACGCGGATCGTTCCGCTTGCGCCGCCGATGGCCTCGGCCGCGTTGCGGCACAGGTTCATCAGGATCTGGTGCAGATGCGTGGGGTCGGCCATCACGATGAAGGGCTCGACGCCGTCGCAGCAATCGAGCGCGATGGTGGGCGGAATCGAGGCGCGCATCAGGCGCGTGACCTCGAGCATCAGCGTGGTCAGGTTGGTCGGCTGCGGCCGGCCGGGCTGACGCCGGGCAAAGGTCAGAAGCTCTTTCACCAGGCTTTGCGCCCGCCGCGCGGCGATGTCGATCTGCTCGATCTCGCCGGCGATCGCGCTGCCTGCGGGCGCGTCCAGCGCGGCCAGATGCGCGGCACCGACGATGGTGGTCAGGATGTTGTTGAAATCATGCGCCACGCCGCCCGCCAGAAGGCCCACGGCCTCGAGCTTCTGCGCGCGCACCACCTGATCGCGCGCATGGCGCCTTTCGGTGATATCCTCGGCAATGCCGATGAAGTTCTGCACCGTTCCGTCGGGTCCGATCAGCGGCAGGATGGTCGTTTCCGCCCAGTAGCTGCCACTGTCCTTGCGCCGGTTGCGGAACACCCCCTGCCATGTTTCCCCGCGCGCGAGGCTTTCCCGGATCTCGCGATAGACCTCGGGCGGGGTGTCGCCCGATTGCAGAAAGCGCGGCGTCTTGCCCTCGACCTCGGCGCGCGTCCAGCCGGTGATATCCTCGAAACGGCGATTGGCATAGAGTATCCTTGCATCCATATCGGTGATGAAGATCGTCGCCGGGCTCTGCTCGACAGCGGTGGCCAGCCGCACCTCGGAGGTTTCCAGCCGGCGACGCACCCGCAGTTCATCGGCCAGACGGTGCATCGCCCGGCGCATATCAAGCAACAGCACCGCGAACAGCACCCCCAGCGTCAGCGCCGCCACCACCAGCGAGACGACCGACAGGAAACCGACCCAGATCAGCCGCTCGCCTTCTCCGACCGCCTGAATGATCCGCTCGGTGCTTTTCTGTCGGTTGGCCTGCCACAGGCGTTCAAGCTGGCCCAGTGCCTCTATCGCCGCGGTATCATCGACCCGCACCAGCCGGTCGGTGCGCGCCACGTCCCAGCCTTCCTGCGCGGCCTGCACGGCGATGGGCAGCTTGACCTCGTATTCGCGCACCGTGGCGCCGATCACCTCCAGCGCGGCGCGTTCCTCGGGGCCGATGGGTGCGGCCAGGTAATCCTCGATCACCGCCTGGAACTGCTCGAGCTGCACCCTGGTCTGATCCAGACAGAACGGGTCCTGCCGCAGAATGTAATTCTTGAAATCGTGGATGACGCCGCCGTATCCCAGATAGCCGCGGATCGAGCTGATCCAGACGCCCTTCTTCCCGGCATCGCCGGAATAGTTCAGCCAGCTTGCCTCGATCTCGCGGAACTGGGCGCGGGTCTGGATGCCCAGATAGGGGCCCAGCGACACCGTGACGAGCAGCAGGAAAAGCGCGGCGACACCGATTGCGTAGGATCGTGCAAGGGATTTGCCGGTGTTCGACCCGTCCACAAGATGGCTCCCGACAGCGGTCTTTTGTTGCGAATGCAGCCTGACTGTGCAAGATAAAGTCTGTAAATAAAAGGAAAAAGACCGATGCAGGATCATATCCTGATCGTGGATGACGACCGGCAGCTGACGTCATTTCTGGAACGTTTCCTTGCGAAACAGGGTTTTCGCGCCACCTCGGCCGGAAGCGGTGAACAGATGCGCATGGCGATGGCCCGGCACGAGTTCAGCCTGATCATCCTCGATCTGATCCTGCCGGATGTGGACGGGTTCGAAATGGCCCGCGAGGTGCGGCGCGACAACCGGGTGCCGATGATCATGCTCAGCGCCCGCGACGAGGTTTATGACCGGATCATCGGGCTGGAACTGGGCGCCGACGATTATCTCACCAAACCCTATGAGCCGCGCGAGTTGCTGGCGCGCATCCGTTCGGTCCTGCGCCGCAGCAAGCCCGCCGATGCCGAACTCGCCGGCGCCCTGCCGCCGGTCCGCTTTCTTCGGTTCGGCGATCTGACGCTCGATCTGGTCGAGCGCCGGCTGACGCGTGACGGCGGGGCCGAAGATGTCTATCTGACAAGCACGGAATTCGCGCTGCTGCGCGCGCTGGCCCAGGGCGCCGGAGAGGTTCAGACCCGCGAGCGTATCCTCGAAACCGTCTATGGCAATGCGGTCTCGATCACCGACCGGGCGATCGACGCGCATATCGTCCGGCTGCGGCGCAAGATTGACAATGGCGATGCGGCGGATTCAATGATCCGGACCGTGCATGGCAGCGGGTACCTGCTTGCCGCCGAGGTCGAGGCCGCGCAGGGCGACGGCACGTCGCAGTGAACCGCCGCCGCGCCCGCCCCGGCGGCCCGTTGCCCCGGCCACAGAAGGAGGCACAGAATGGAGCCCGATGATCCCGACCCGCTTTCGCCGCTGATTGCCTGCCCGGGATGCGACGCCCTCTACCGGGTTGTCGATGTGCCCGACAATGCGCGTGCCCGCTGCAATCGCTGCGGCGCGGTTCTGATCACCCCTCGGCCGGGGGCCTTCGCGCGGATCACCGCCTTGTCGCTTGCCGCCGTCGTCCTGATGGTTGCGGCGGTGTTCTTCCCGTTTCTCGCGCTCGATGCCGCCGGGCTGCACAACTTTGCCTCGGTGTTCGATGCGGTGCGCGCCTTTTCCTCGGGGCTGATGCTGCCGCTGTCGGTGGCGGTGGCGGGGCTGATCGTGCTGATCCCGCTCGCCCGGCTGGCGGCGATCCTTTATACGCTGGCGCCGATGGCGCTCGGGCGCGCGCCGCTTGTCCATGCCCGCGCCGCGTTCCGGCTGGCCGAGGCGCTGAAACCCTGGTCGATGGCCGAGGTCTTCATCGTCGGCGTCGCGGTCGCGCTGATCAAGGTGTCGGGGCTGGCCACGGTCTCGCTCGGGCCGGCGTTCTGGGCGTTTGTCGGCCTCGTTCTCGTCACAGTACTTCAGGACAATTTCATGTGCAGGTATTCGATATGGAAATCGCTGGAAAACCGGGCCCCCTGACCGCCCGCGCGGCGGGGCTGGTGGCCTGCCGCCGCTGCGGCCGCGTCCATCCGGGCGGGGCGCAGATCTGTCAGCGCTGCGGCGGGCCGATTTCCAGCCGCGAGATCAAAAGCCTGCAACGGGTCTGGGCCTGGCTGTTTGCCGGCATGATCCTCTACATTCCCGCCAATATCTATCCCATGCTGCTGACCTCGACCCTGGTCAGCAAACGCGAAAGCACGATCATCGGCGGCGTGATAGACTTGGCGCATCACGGGTCTTACGGGGTTGCGCTGATCGTGTTCGTGGCCAGCGTGATGATCCCGATCGGCAAGTTCATCGCCATCAGCTATCTGGCGCTCAGCGTGCAGTGGCCCATCCGCCAGCACAGCCATTTGCGCCACAGGCTGTACGAAGTGACAGACTTCATCGGCCGCTGGTCGATGATCGACGTGTTTGTGGTTGCGATCCTGTCATCGCTCGTGCAACTGGATACGGTGGCTACGATCAACCCCGGCATCGCCGCCGTCAGCTTTGCACTATCGGTGGCCTTCACGATGCTTTCGGCCCAAAGTTTCGATTCACGAACAATCTGGGACAGTGACAGACCCGCGGAATGAACGACGTTACCCCCCCTGAACCCGAGATCCGGCCGGCACGGCCCGCATTCTGGCAGCGGCTGTCGGTGGTCTGGCTGGTGCCGGTTCTGGCGCTGGCCATTTCGCTGGGCGTGGCCTGGCAGAACTATTCGCATCGCGGCCGGCTGGTTGAAATCTCTTTCGCCAATGCCACCGGCGTGGTGGCCGGCAGCACCGCGATCAAGTTTCGCGACGTGACGGTCGGCACGGTCGAGAAGGTCGGCTTTTCCGGCGACCTGTCGCGCGTCATCATCACCGCCCGGATCGACAGGGATGTCATCCCGTTTCTCGACGAAGACGCGCGGTTCTGGGTGGTGCGCCCGCAGGTTTCCGTGCGCGGCATCTCGGGGCTCGATACGGTTCTGTCGGGCGTGTTCATCGAAGGATCGTGGAATTCACAGAGAGGTACCGCGCGGCGCAGCTTTACGGGGCAGGACGAGCCGCCGCTGGTGCGCCCGGGCCAGCCCGGCACCCAGATCGAACTGCACGCCCGCGACGGCAACAAGCTGGCCGCCGGGGCGCCGATCCTGCACAAGGGGGTCAAGGTGGGCTATATCGAGGAACCGCGGCTGAGCCCGTCGGGCGATGGGGTGGTGGTTCAGGCCTTCATCGAAGGCCCGCATGACCGGCGCATCACCTCGGCCACGCGGTTCTGGGACACGTCGGGATTTTCCGTCTCGCTCGGGACGGCGGGGGTGACGCTGAACATGAGCAGCCTTGCCTCGCTGGTGGAAGGCGGGGTCAGCTTCGACACGCTGATCTCGGGTGGCGATCCGATCACCCAGGGGCAGGTGTTCGACATCTATGAAGACGAGGCTGCCGCCCGCGAAAGCCTGTTCAACGACGCGACCGCCGCGCCGGACGATCTGCACCTGTCGGTGCTGTTCGACGGGTCGGTCAGCGGGCTGACCCCCGGCGCCGATGTGCGCTTTCGGGGCGTTCGGATCGGCGAGGTGTCAGACCTGATCGCGCAGGTGGAAGAGGTTGACGGGCGGCGCCGCATCCGGCTTCTGGTCAACCTCACGATCAAGCCGAGCCGCCTGGGCTTTGGCGATGATCTGAGCGCCGAAGGCGTGATGACGCTGTTGCAGGATTACGTTGCGCGCGGCCTGCGCGCCCGGCTCGCGACCAGCAGCATCCTGACCGGCGCGCTGATCGTCGAACTCGTCGAGCTGACCGAGTACACCCCCGCCACCATCGACATGGAGGCGAAACCCTATCCCGTGCTGCCCGCCACCGAAGCCGAGCTTTCGGATTTCGACGCGACGGCAGAGGGGGTATTCGAACGCATCAACGCGCTTCCGGTCGAAGAGCTTCTGTCTTCGGCCATATCGCTGATGGACAGTCTGGAGCGGCTGGCCAACGATCAGGCATTGCAGGAAACGCCCCGCACCATGAACGCGCTTCTGGACGAGGCGCGCGCGCTGATCGGATCGGCCGACACCCAGGCGGTGCCGGGCGAGGTGCGGGCCGCGATCGGCGATCTGCGCAAGATCACCGACGAGCTGGAACAGGCCCGCACGGTGGCAAAGCTGAACGACGCGATCGACAGCGCAGCCTCGGCTGCCGCCAATATCGACACGGCCGCGGCCGACCTTCCGGAGATCACCGAACAGGTCAAGGCGCTGGGCGACAAGGCCAACAGCCTGGCCGTGGAAGAGCTGGTCGACGCCGCCACCAGGGCGCTGGCCTCGATCGATGCGCTGATCGGCACCGAGGATGCGCGGCAGCTTCCTCCGGCCCTGACCGGCGCGCTGAACCAGGTGCGCGGCTTTCTGGCCGAACTGCGTGAAGGCGGCGCCATCGGTAACGTCAACTCCGCGCTGGCATCGGCCGAGGCGGCGGCGGATGCCGTCGAAAACGCCGCCGCCAGCCTGCCCGCCCTGTCGGAACGTCTGAGCCGGGTCGTGGCCGAGGCCGAAGCCCTGCTTGGCAGCTACGGCGAGCGATCCCGTTTCAACGCCGAAACACTTGCCACCTTCCGCGACATCCAATCCGCGGCCAACGCCATACGCACGCTGGCCCGGACGCTGGAGCGTGACCCCAACTCGATCCTGTTTGGAAAATGACATGAGCCCACTGCGCGCCCTGGCCGTCGCCCTCGTTCTGCTGCTTCCCGCCTGTTCCGCGACCGGTCCGGGCTATCAGATGGAGCCGGTCACCTCGGACCTGCGCGTCAGGCCGGCGGTCCGCTCCGTGGTGGTGCGCACCGTTTCCCTGCCGGCCTATGCCGCGGCCGACGAGATCGCGCTGCAGAGCGCCACCGGCGCCATCGAAACCCCCGGCGGGCTCTGGGCCGACACGCCCGAGCGTGCGGCGACGCTGGTGATCGCCCGCCACCTGGCCGAGATCACCTCGGCCACCGTGGCCGCCGAACCCTGGCCGCTTGACGCATTGCCCGATGTCAGCGTCGATATCCGGGCCGAACGGCTGCTGGCCGGGGCCGACGGTGTGTTGCGGCTGAGCGGGATGTATTACGTCAGCGGCGAAGGGCGGCCGTTTGACAACACCGCCGGCCGGTTCGACATTCCGGTGCCGCTGGAGGGCGCAACCCCCGGCGCGATCGCCGCGGCACAGGCGAACGCGCTGCGGCAATTGTCGGAAACCATCGCTCGCGCGCTGGCGGCCCGCTAGCTAGCGCACCACATAGACAGAGCATTTGGAGTGGCGCACCACCCGCGCCGCGTTGGGCCCGAGCAGGTAATCGCGCAGCTCGGGCTTGTGCGAGCCGATCACGATCAGATCCGACCCCGCCTCGCGCGCCGCATGCAGGATTTCCTCGTAGGCCTTGCCGGTCGCCACGATGTGGCGCACCTTGGCGTTGGCTTCGGCGCCGATCGTGGACGACACGAAATCGTTCAGCATCTCCCGCGATTTGGCGACCGCCTTGTCATGAAAGCTGTTGTCGAAATAGGATCCCACCACGCTCATCCCGAAATCGGGAACGACGGTGATGACATCAAGCCGCGCGTCATCCAGCCGGGCCAGCTTGTCGGCGGTCAGCAGCACGTTGCGGTCAACCTCGGGCTGGCTCACGTCGATTGCGCAAAGGATCGAGGTGCTCATGCGGGAACTCCTTGCTGAGTGCGGGCCCGCGCCCGCTGAATGAACGCCAGCCCCGCCAGCAACAGCAGCACCGGAATGAAGATCAGCTCTTTCGGCGCCTGATCCGCCGCCGCCTGAACCGAGGCCACGCTGACCGGCGTATCGCCGTAAAAGTCAAACGAGCCAAGAGTTTCAAAGAAGGGCGTGCCGGGGAACGGCTCTTCCAGCAGCATCCCGTCGCCCTCGGGGATCGCGGTCAGCCCCAGCGCCTGCAGGCGCGCCGCGCCGCCCTCCTCCGGGCCGGCGGGCAGCACAAGGGTGGTTTCCTTGATCTCGCCCGTATCGAAATCCGGGCCCGACACGACGATGCGCAGCTCCTGCCCCTCATCCGCCGCGCCCATCGCCTGTTCGAGCGCGGCGGGCGCGATCGTTTCATAGGCGGGCTGAAACTTGTTCATCACGTAGTCGGGCCGGAACAGCGCAAAGGCGATCAGCACCAGCGCGATGCTTTCATAGATGCGGCTTTTGGTGACGAAATAGCCCATCGTTCCGGCGGTGAAGACCAGAATGGCGATCGTCGCGGTGACCAACACCAGAATGCCCTGTGCCCAGCCCACGTCGATCAGCAGAAGATCGGTGTTGAAGATGAACACGAAAGGCAGCGCCACCGTGCGCAGCGAGTAGAAAAAGGCGATGAAGCCGGTGCGGATCGCATCACCGCCCGAAACGGCGGCGGCGGCGAAACTGGCCAGCCCCACCGGCGGCGTCACATCCGCCATGATGCCAAAGTAGAACACGAACAGATGCACCGCGATCAACGGCACGATCAGCCCCGATTGCGCGCCCAGCTCGACCACGACCCCGGCCATCAGCGAGCTGACCACGATATAGTTCGCCGTGGTCGGCAACCCCATGCCCAGAACGAGGCTCAGCAACCCGACCATCACCAGCATCAGGATCAGATTGCCCCCCGACAGGAACTCTACCAGATCGGCCATCACCTGCCCCACCCCTGTCAGGGTGACGGTGCCGACGATCACCCCTGCGGTGGCGGTGGCCAGGCCGATGCCGATCATGTTGCGCGCGCCGTCGATCAGCCCCTGGATCAGATCACCCACGCCGGCACGAAAGGCGTTGACGGTTTCGCTTTGCCCGCGAAACATCGCCTTGATCGGGCGCTGGGTCAGCAGGATCGCGAACAACAGCGCGGTCGCCCAGAAGGCCGACAGGCCCGGCGATTTCTGTTCGATCATCAGGAAATAGACCAGCACCACGATCGGCAGCAGGAAATACAGCCCCGCCTTGTAGATCTTGCCCACCTCGGGCAGTTCCACCTGCTCGGCATTGGGGTCGTCGGGTTCCAGATCGGGCACCTGCGCGGCCAGCCACAACAGCGCCACATAGGCCACGAAGACCAGCGCCGCCAGCACCCAGCCCGCCCCCTCGGGCACCACCGAGGCAACCCAGCGCACCGGATATTGCACGCCGTAGCACATCGCCGCGAAACCGGCGAAGAAGACGAACATGCCGCCGATCGTCCTGGCCAGCGAAGTGGTGCGGTTGCCCAGCGTGGGCATGTTCCGCTTCACCGCCTCCAGATGCACGATATAGACCAGCGCGATGTAGGAAATCACGGCGGGCAGAAAGGCGTGGGTGATGACCTCGACATAGGAAATACCGACATATTCCACCATCAGGAAGGCCGCGGCGCCCATCACGGGGGGCATGATCTGGCCGTTGACCGAGCTTGCCACCTCGACCGAGCCGGCCTGTTCGCTGCTGAACCCGACCCGCTTCATCAGCGGAATGGTGAAGGTGCCGGTGGTGACGACATTGGCGATGGACGAGCCCGAGATCAGGCCCGTCGCGGCGGAGCCCACAACCGCCGCCTTGGCCGGGCCGCCGCGCAGGTGGCCCAGCGCGCCGAAGGCCATCTTGATGAAGTAGTTGCCCGCCCCGGCCTTGTCGAGCAGGGCGCCGAACAGCACGAACAGGAACACGAATTTGGTGGAGACGCCCAGCGCGATGCCGAAAACGCCCTCTGACGTGATCCACATGTGGCTCATCGCCTTTTTCAGCGAGGCGCCCTTCCAGCGGATCACCTCCGGCACGATCTCCGACGAGCCGAAGAACACGTAGAGCAGGAAGATCGTGGCGATGATCGCCATGGCCGGACCCAGCGCGCGGCGCGCGGCCTCGAACAACAGGATCAGCCCGACCAGCGCCACCCATTTGTCGGTATCGTCGGCCAGCCCGCCGGAATTGACGACCTTCTGATAAAAGAAATAGCCGTAAAGCGCGATGAAGGCGCCGGTGACGGCGAAGATCCAATCCTGAACGGGGATATAGCTGCGCGGGCTGGTGCGCAGGGCGGGATAGGCGCAGAAGGCCAGAAAGATGGCAAAGGCGAGATGGATCTGGCGCGAGTTGTTGATCACGTCGCCGGGCAGGATCACATTCGAAACCGGCGAGGCCAGCAGCACCTGAAACAGCGACCAGACAACCGCGACAACCGCCAGGAAGATCCCGACCGGCCCGGCCGGGTTGCGCGCGCCGGAGTCGGAGGCGGCGACCAGCTCCTGAAGTTCCTCTTCCGAAAGTGCGCGGCCATTGCTCGGCGACTTGTCCGTCATGTCCCAGATTCCCCGTTGGGCCGCGTTTCTGCGGCAATCATTACACACCGGCCTGTTGCGGGCCTGTCTCCGGGCGCGGGCGGTTCATCCGCCCGTCGGTTCAGAGAGGCCGGGGGCGGCATGCGCCCCCGGCCCTGTCGTCATACTGTCACAGTTGGTTATTCAATCCAGCCCTGTTCTTTGTAATATTTCGCGGCACCGGGGTGCAGCGGGGCGGAAAGGCCGGCCGTGGCCATTTCCTCGGGCTTCAGAATGGCGAAGGCCGGGTGCAGCTTCTTGAAATCCTCGAAGTTTTCGAACACCGATTTCACCACCGTGTACACGGCCTCTTCCGACACCGCATCAGAGGTCACGAAAGTGGCGCCCACGCCGAAGGTTTTCACATCCTCATCCGAGCCGCGATACATCCCGCCGGGGATGGTGGCCGAACGGTAGAACGCGTTTTCGGAAATCAGCTTGTCGATCTCGGTGCCTTCGACCGCCACGATGACGGAATCGCATGCGGTGGTCGCCTCCTGGATGGTGCCCGAGGGATGGCCGACGGTGAAGACGATCGCATCCACCTGATTGTCACACAGCGCCGCGGCCTGCTCTGCCGGTTTGAGCTCGGCGGCCAGCGCGAAGTCATCGGTGGTCCAGCCCTTTTCGGCCATCACCACCTCGAAAGTGCCGCGCGCGCCCGAGCCGGGGTTGCCCAGGTTCACCCGCTTGCCCTTCAGGTCGTCGAAGGTCTTGATACCGCTGTCGGCGCGGGCCACCACGGTGAAGGGCTCGGGGTGCACCGAGAAGACGGCGCGCAGGCCTTCGAACGGGCCGGCCTCTTCGAATTTCGAGGTGCCGTGATAGGCGTGGTACTGCCAGTCGGACTGGGCCACGCCGAATTCCAGCTCGCCCTCGCGAATGGTGTTGATGTTATAGACCGAGCCGCCGGTGGATTCGACCGAGCAGCGGATGCCATGTTCTTTGCGGCCCTTGTTGACCAGACGGCAGATCGCGCCGCCGGTGGGGTAGTACACCCCGGTCACACCGCCGGTGCCGATGGTGATGAACTCTTCGGCCTGCGCCGCCGGCGCGGCCATCAGGCCCACCGCCATGGCGGCGGCTGTGAATTTCAGTTTGGCAAACATCGTGAACTCCCGTGGTTGGTTTTGGGTTTGATACTCAGGGCGGTTATGCCCAGAATTCTTCCAGCATGTGGCTGCGGGCCTCGATCTCTTCGATCCTGGCCTTCGCCTCGGGCCCGGCGCGGGCCACCAGCATGCCTATGATGGCTTCCATCAGCACCAGCGTCGCGGCATAGGACGAAAAGAACTGCGGGCTGTCTGACGGCAGGATGAACTGTGCCGACGCATATTGCAGGGCGGGGCATGTGTGGGTGTCGGTGATGACCAGAACATAGGCGCCCTTTTGCGATGCCATTTCCGCGGCAAGGATGGCGCGGCGGGCAAACGGGGGTTTGGTGACGACGATCAGCGCGTCCTGCTCCCCCAGATCGGCCATGGCCGAAGACAGCGACGCGCCCATGCGCCCCGCCATCGACCAGTTCGCCGCAAAGTAATTGCCCATATAGGCCATGTATTCCGCCAGCCCGGTGGACCCGAGCGCGCCGAACAGAACCACGTTGCGCGCCACATGCAGCCGGTCGACCGCGGCCTCGAGCCGGGCAGGCTCGATCAGGCGGGTCGCCGCTTCGATATTGGCGATGCAGGCCGCGCCCTGACGCTCGAGGAAAGGGGCCGACTCGCCATTGGCCTTTTCCGCCTGCAACCGGCGGGCCTTTTCCGAAAAGCTGATGACCTGGCGGCCGATGGCATTGCGCGACAGCTCGCGCATGTCTTCATAGCTGTCGAATCCCAGCGCCCGCGACAGCCGCGAAAACGTCGATGGCGCAAGCCCCGAACTGGCCGAGATCGCGCGCAGCGACCGGGTGGCGACCTCTACCGGGTTTGCGGCAACGAAATCCGCCGCGACCCTGAGCTTCGCGCTCAGGCCGCCATATTCGGCCGCGATCTTTTCCTCAATCGACACAGCGTCGGGCATGAGCCCCCCAAGGATTCGATGAAACGGAGCGTTTCACGTGTTTTATTTGTTGTCAATAAATGAAACATATGTTCCAAAAATGATGGACGGCAGCATGGCCGCCGGGGATTCGCACGAAAGGAAGCCCCCATGTCACATATCTTTCCCCGCCACACGAAATCGGCCCCGCCCACGGTGGCGCGCGGTGAGGGCGTGTATCTGTATGACCAGACGGGCAAGCAGTATCTGGACGGATCGGGCGGCGCGGCCGTGTCTTGCCTGGGCCATGGCGATGCCGATGTGACCGCCGCGATCAAGGCGCAGCTGGATCAGGTGGCCTTTGCCCATACCGGCTTTTTCACCTCGGCACCGGCCGAGGCGCTGGCCGATCTTCTGATCGAGCATGCGCCTGCGGGGCTGGAGCGTGTCTATCTGGTGTCGGGCGGATCGGAGGCGATGGAGGCGGCGCTGAAACTGGCGCGGCAATATTATCTGGAAATCGGCCAGCCGGCGCGGCGCAGCATCATCGCCCGCCGGCAAAGCTATCACGGCAACACGCTTGGCGCGCTGGCCACCGGCGGCAACATGTGGCGCCGCGAGCCGTTTGCGCCGCTGATGATCGACACCAGCCATATCGCCCCCTGCTATGCCTATCGCCACCAGCAAGCCGGCGAAAGCGCCGAAGCCTACGGCCTGCGCGCGGCGAATGAGCTGGAGGCCGAAATCCTGCGCCTCGGGCCGGAAACGGTCATGGCCTTTGTCGCCGAGCCCGTGGTCGGCGCCACCGCCGGCGCCGTGCCCCCTGCGCCGGGCTATTTCAAACGTATCCGCGAGATCTGCGACCAATACGGTGTTCTGCTGATCCTCGACGAGGTGATGTGCGGCATGGGCCGCACCGGAACGCTGTTCGCCTGCGCGCAGGACGGCATCGCGCCGGATATCACCGCCATCGCCAAGGGGCTGGGCGCGGGGTATCAGCCGATCGGCGCCATGCTGTGCAGCGGCGCGATCTACAAGGCGATCGAGGATGGCTCCGGCTTTTTTCAGCATGGCCACACCTACATCGGCCATCCGGTGGCCGCCGCCGCCGCCCTTGCCGTGGTAACCAAGCTGACCAGCGGCGGCCTGGTCGGGCGCGCGCAGGCCATGGGCGAGACGCTCCAGGCCGCGCTTGCCGATGCGTTCGGCCAGCACCCCCATGTCGGCGACATCCGGGGGCGCGGCCTGTTTCGCGGCATCGAACTGGTCGAGGATCGGGAAAGCAAACGCCCCTTCGCCCCGGAACGCGGCATCGCCAAGGCGCTGAAGAAGGCGACCTTCGAGGCAGGGCTGATCTGCTATCCGATGGGCGGCACGATCGACGGGAAAAACGGCGACCACATATTGCTGGCGCCGCCCTTTATCCTGGACGACAGCCATGTCGAAGAGATCGTTACCAAGCTGGAAACGGCGATGCGCCAGGTTCTGTGACACAGCGCGCCGGCGCCGGGCGTTTCGGCACCGGCGCCATGCCAAGCGAAACGACATAAAACCATGCCCGACATGCCCGTGTTCCCGCCCCTGTCCGACGCCGACTGGCCCGCCCTTGCCGATGGCATGCAGGATGGCTTTGCCGGGCGGCTGAATGTCTATCGCACCATGGCGTACAACCCCGCCCTGCTGAAGGCATGGGCACCGCTGCGCCAGCATGTGGTGCTGGACAACGCCCTTGGCGCGCAGCTCAGCGAGGTCGCGATCCTGCGCACGGGCGTTCGGCTGGGCTCGTCCTACGAATGGGGGCAGCATGTGGTGCGCGCCCGTGCCTGCGGGATGGACGATGCGCGCATCGGCTCGATCCGCGGCCGGGCCGAGGGCATGGCGCCGCAGGATGCCACGATCGCCCGCGCGGTTGACGAGCTGTTCGACCAAAAGCGCCTGTCGCCGGCCATTCAGGCGGCGCTTGTGGATATGGTCGGCACGGCGGGACTGTTCGACGTGATCGCGACAGTGGGGTTCTATTCGACCCTGGGGTACATCCTGAACAGCTGCGACACCCCGCTTGACGAGGATATCGCCGCCGAACTCGACGCGCGACCCCTTGCCGGAGAGCCGGACCCGGCCGATCGCAAGGGGGCGCGCAGCTAGCGCAACTCCGGTTCAGCGGGCCCCGAAGCGGGCGGGGTCGGGATCGCGCAGGTGGCGTGTTGTGAGGGCAAAGGCGCTCAATCGTCCATCTTCAGCGCGTTGATGAACGCCTGCTGCGGGATTTCCACCTTGCCGAACTGGCGCATCTTCTTCTTGCCCGCCTTCTGCTTTTCCAGCAGCTTCTTTTTCCGCGTCGCATCGCCGCCATAGCATTTCGCGGTCACGTCCTTGCGCATCGCCGACAGGGTTTCGCGCGCGATGACCCGGCCGCCGATGGCCGCCTGGATCGGGATCTTGAACATGTGGCGCGGGATCAGCTCTTTCAGCTTCTCGACCATGGCCCGGCCGCGCAGCTCTGCCCGGTCGCGGTGCACCATGGTCGACAGCGCGTCCACAGGCTCGTCATTCACCAGAACCTGCATCTTCACGAGGAAATCCTCGCGGTAGCCGATCATCTGATAGTCGAAACTGGCATAGCCCTTGGTCACCGATTTCAGCCGGTCGTAGAAATCGAACACCACCTCGTTGAGCGGCAGGTCATAGACAACCATCGCACGGGTACCGGCATAAGTCAGATCCATCTGGATGCCGCGCCGATCCTGACACAGCTTCAGCACATCGCCCAGGTATTCGTCGGGCACCAGGATGGTCGCCTTGATGCGCGGCTCCTCGATATGATCGACCAGCGTCATGTCGGGCATGTCGGCGGGGTTGTGCAGCTCGATCATCGTGCCGTCGCGCAGGTAGACGTGATAGATCACGCTGGGCGCCGTGGTGATCAGATCGATGTCATATTCGCGTTCCAGCCGGTCGCGGATCACCTCGAGATGCAGCAGGCCGAGGAAACCGCAGCGAAAGCCAAAGCCGAGCGCGGCCGAGGTTTCCATCTCGTAGCTGAAGGAGGCATCGTTCAGCGCCAGCTTCTCGATCGCATCGCGCAGATCTTCGAACTCGGCGGCATCAACCGGGAACAGGCCGCAGAACACCACCGGCTGCGCCGGTTTAAAGCCCGGCAGAGCGGCGGCGCAGGGCTTTTTCTCATGCGTGATGGTATCGCCCACGCGGGTGTCGCGCACCTGTTTGATCGAAGCGGTCAGAAAGCCGATCTCGCCCGGGCCCAGTTCGGGAATATTCTCCATCTTGGGCCGGAACACGCCGAGGCGATCCACCGGATAGGTGCCGCCCGTGCGCATCATCTTGATCTTGTCGCCCTTCCTGATCACCCCGTCGATCACGCGGATGATCACCACCACCCCCAGATAGGCGTCGTAATAGCTGTCGACCAGCATCGCCTTCAGCGGCGCGTCACGGTCGCCCTTGGGGGCCGGCAGGCGGGTCACGATCGCCTCCAGCACTTCGGGGATGCCGAGACCCGTCTTGGCGCTGATCCGCACGGCATCAGAGGCGTCGATGCCGATCACATCCTCGATCTGTTCGGCCACGCGGTCGCAATCGGCGGCGGGCAGATCGACCTTGTTGAGAACGGGCACGATTTCGTGATCCGCGTCGATCGCCTGATAGACGTTGGCCAGCGTCTGCGCCTCGACCCCCTGAGAGGCATCGACCACCAGCAACGAACCTTCGACCGCCTGCATCGAACGGCTGACCTCATATGCGAAATCCACATGGCCCGGCGTATCGATCAGGTTCAGGATATAGGTCTGGCCGTCCTTCGCGGGATATTCTATCCGCACGGTGTTGGCCTTGATGGTGATGCCGCGTTCCCGCTCGATATCCATGTTGTCGAGAAGCTGCGCCTTCATGTCCCGCGCGGCCACGGTGCCGGTAAGCTGGATCAGCCGGTCGGCCAGCGTGGATTTACCGTGGTCGATATGCGCCACGATGGAAAAGTTGCGGATGTTTTTCAGGTCGGTCATTGCGCCGATATGATGTGGATTTCGAAGGCGGTCAAGCGGGGGTGAGGCCTGAGCACAAGAAGTACCGGGGGCATTGCTGAACCACACCGGACACGCTGCGGCAATCATTTGCTTTTACCTGGGCGCGAAGACGCGGTAGCCTTTGCCTGCAATCCCGGTCGCGGCTCGGGCCGCCGTCATCCTCGGGCGCGTCATCGGAGCAGGCGCGATTGAAACGGAACACAATTGGCACTGATGAGCCGCGCAAGGATCAGCACACATGGCAGGCATTGAAAACCCGGCGCCGGAGGGCACCGAACCGCTGCGGGCGGAGTATCTCATCATTGGCGGCGGGCTGGCCGCGGCATCCGCCGCCGAAACGCTGCGGGCCGAGGGCGCCACCGGATCGGTGATGATGCTTTGCGCCGAAAACCTGCCACCCTACCACCGCCCGTCCCTGTCCAAGGCGCCCACGATGCGCGAAGCGGTGGCGCCCCAGATCCTGGTCCACCCCGAACAGTTCTATCGCGAACATGCGATCGAGCTGCGCCTTGGCACGACCGTGCGCGCGGTCGATCCCGAAAGGCGGATCGTGACGACAAAAGCGGGCGAGGAGATCGGATATCGCCGGCTGCTGATCGCGACGGGCAGCACCCCGCGGCCGCTGAAGGCGCGCGGGGCGGAACTGCGGGGGGTGCATACCTTGCGCACGGTCGCCGATGCCGAAGCGATCCGGCAGACGGCGGCGGGTGCGAAGCATGCCGTCGTGCTCGGCGGCAGCTTTCTGGGCCTGGAGATCGCGATGGCCCTGCGCGAACTGGGCCTCGAGGTCACGATCATCGAGCGCGGCCCGGAGCTGCTGTACCGGCTCGAAGCGCCCGGCCTTTCAAAGCGATTTCAGCAGCATGTGGAAAGCCGCGGCCTGAAGCTGCTCTTTGACACCACCACCGCCGCGCTGCATGGCAGGGATGCCGTGCGCGAGCTGGAGACCGTGACCGGAATACGCATGCCCTGCGAGTTGGTGGTGGTCAGCATCGGCGTGACGCCGACCACCGAATTCCTGGCCGGAAGCGGGATCGCGCTCGAGAATGGCTATATCGTCGCCGACGATCAGCTCCGAACCAACGTGCCGGATATCTTCGCCGCGGGCGATGTCACGGCGTTCTACGATCCCGTCTTCGCCCAGCGCCGCCACATCGAACATTGGGACAATGCCGTCAAACAGGGGCGGCTCGCGGCGCGCAACATGATGGGGCGCCGCCTGCGTTATGACGAGGTTTCCTATTTTTTCTGCGAGATCGGCGATGTCGGGTTCAACGTGCTCGGGGTTACCGAAGGGGCGGATGAATGGATCGGCCGGGGCGATCCCGATCCCGCAGAACGCTCGTTTGCGCTGTTCTACCTCAAGGATGACGTGCCGCGGGCGCTGTTTTCGATCGGACGCCCGGCAGACGAGACGCGAATCGCGGAGGATATGATCCGCTACCGGATCAACCTGCAGGGGGTGAAGGACAGGTTGCCCGATTCCGATTTCGATCTGGAGCACCTTCCGCTTCAGACGGCGCTGATTCTGCAAGGCGGCGGCGCGCTCGGCGCATTCGAATGCGGCGTGGTGAAAGCGCTCGAGGAACAGCAGATCTTTCCCGACATCGTCGCCGGTGTCTCGATCGGGGCGTTCAACGGCGCGATCATCGCCAGCCATCCGCATGGCGCCACCGAAGCGCTGGAAGCCTTCTGGGAGGAACTGGCCGTCGCCGCGCCGCCGTTGCCCGCCGCCTGGGCCAGCCAGACCGCCGTCGCGATGAGGATCCTCGCGCTCGGGGTGCCGAATTTCTTCCGGCCGCGCTGGATGCCCTCGTTCCAGAACATGCTGGACCTGCCGGTGAACTGGAAAAGCTTTTACGACACGGCGCCGATGCGCGCCCTTCTGATGAAATATGTCGATTTCCCGCGCCTCAAGTCCAGCCCGGTGCGGCTGCTGGTCAGCGCGATCAACGTGGCAACCGCAGAGCTGGAGATATTCGACAGCTATGTCGATGATCTGACCCCCGATCACATCCTGGCCAGCGGCAGCCTGCCGCCGGGGTTTCCCTGGACCGTCATCGACGGCAAGGCCTATTGGGACGGCGGCATCATCAGCAACTCGCCGCTTGATCTGGTGAACGAACGCTGCGGGCCGGATGGCAAACGCGTGTTCATCGTCGATCTCTTTTCCAATGAGCGCGAGCTTCCCTCCAACATAATGGAGGTCATGGCCCGGCGCGACGAGATCATCTATTCCGAACGGGTGCGGAGCGATCTGCGCCACCGCGAGACCTCTGCCGCCTATCGCCGGCTGACCGATTTTGTACTTTCCCATCTCGAACCGGCCGAAGCATCGCGGATCAGGCATCTGCCATCCTATATCCAGCTCATGGGGCGCGGCGCGCCGACAAGCATCACCCGTTTCGTGCGCGAGGCACGCTCGGGCGAGCATCCTTCGCGCGACTATGATTTCTCCGATATCGCGATCCGCGCCGAGCAGGAGGAGGGCTACATGGTCGCCAGCAAAGAGCTCACGGAGAACTGAGCGCGGGGCAAACACGCGGACTCGCAAAACCGCGTCCAGAGTGCTGAGGAGGCGACGCGGGCGGCCGCGAGATAATGTCGCGCCGCCTGCGCATATCGTGTCGCACCGTTCCGGAATTGCCTGGGCTTTCTGAAGAACCGCCCGCCAAGCGCAGCGATCAGCCCGAAGATCGCCCGGACGAGATCGTGATGCCACTGGCAAGCCATGGCATTGTTCTTAAAGCTCAATCCGCACGAGAACGACCGATGGCACGATTTGCGCCTCTTTACCCGGCGCCACGTGCCGACAGGAAAAAGCGGCTCTGTCAGCGCGCGCACGAAATCCGTCAGGGCGAAACATGAGCGGCCGTTTTCGGCCGCCGATCCGGCCCCCGCGCCAAGATTGATTTGGATCAACGCCCGGCTCTGCATCCCGTGACAGCCTGTCTTCCAAGGCGAAGGGTGGAGCAAACACATGAACAGCCTCTCGGTGACGGTACAAAAAACGACCCACCGGGACAGGTTTGTTTGCCAGCAAATCGCCAGATGCCGGCGCGGCGCAGGGCGGGTTCATGACCTGCTTTCCGCGCGTCCGCCAAGGCACGTCAGACGCGGGACAGTTCTACGTTCATCCCCGATACCGAGGAGGTATTTCCCATGAAGATCGACAAACAGCGGCTACTCGACGGATATCGCACCATGCGCGTTATCCGGGAGTTCGAAGAGCGGGTGCACAAAGAGTTCATGACCGGGCAAATTCCGGGCTTCGTCCATCTTTACGCGGGTGAAGAAGCCTCGGCGGCGGCCGTGTGCCAGCAGCTGGGCGAATATGACACTGTTGCAAGCACCCATCGCGGGCATGGCCATTCGATCGCCAAGGGCTGCGACGTGATGGGCATGATGAAAGAGATCTATGGCCGCGAGGGCGGGCTTTGCGGTGGCAAGGGCGGCTCGATGCATATCGCCGATCTCGATGTCGGGATGCTTGGCGCGAACGGTATCGTGGGCGGCGGTGCGCCGCTGGTGTGTGGTGCGGCGCTGACGGCCAAGACGCTGAAGACCGGCGGCCTGTCGGTCGCGTTTTTCGGGGATGGCGCGTTCAACCAGGGAACCACGCTGGAATCGATGAACTTCGCGCGGGTCTATGATCTGCCGGTTCTGTTCGTGCTCGAAGACAACGGCTATGCCGAGTCGACGGCAAGTTCGTGGTCGATCGGAGGCCATGATCCGGTGCGCCGCGCCGAAGGCTTCGGCATCAAGGGCGCACGGGTTGACGGGCATGACTACTTCGCCGTCTACCGCGCCGCCGAAGAGGCTGTCGCCGCGATCCGCAACGGCGAGGGCCCGCGCTTCATCCATATCGAGTTCACGCGCTATTACGGCCACTTCGAAGGCGACGCGGCAACCTACAAGAAGCCGGGCGAGGTGCAGGACGAGCGGCGCTATCTTGATGCGCTCAAGTTCTTCCGGGCCCGCACCACGGGCGGTGGAATGCTGAAAGCCGAAGATCTGGATGCCATCGACGCCGAGGTCGATACGCTGATCGACGCAGCCGTCCGCGAAGCGAAAGCGGCGCCGCCCCCGGCGCTGTCGACGCTCACGACCGACGTCTATCTTTCCTATTGACCTCTGAAGAGGAGACTCGAAATGTCTGTTAAATCAATTCGTGAAGCCCTGAACGAGGCCATGCGCGACGAAATGCGCCGTGACCCGACCGTCATCATCATGGGCGAGGATGTCGCGGGCGGCATGGGCGCCGGCGGCGAACAGGATGCCTGGGGCGGTGTCATGGGCGTGACCAAGGGGCTGATGCCGGAATTCGGGCGCGAGCGTGTGCTTGACACCCCGATCAGCGAAAGCGCCTTTATCGGGGCCGCCGCCGGGGCCGCCATGACCGGGCTGCGCCCGATCGCCCAGCTGATGTTCGTCGATTTCTTCGGCGTCTGCGGCGACCAGATCATCAACCAGCTGGCCAAGTTCCGCTATATGTTCGGCGGCAAGGCCAAGACGCCCTGCGTCATCCGCACCCTTTATGGGGCGGGCACGCGCGCGGCCAGCCAGCACAGTCAGTGCGTCTATCCGGTCTTCACCCATTTCCCGGGGCTCAAGGTCGTGATCCCCTCTTCCGCCTATGAGGCAAAGGGCCTGATGACCCAGGCGATCCGGGATGACGATCCGGTGATCTTTTTCGAACACAAGGCGATGTTCGACGAAACCGGTGAGGTGCCGGACGAGCCCTATACGATCCCGTTCGGGGTGGCCAACCTCACACGCGAGGGCAAGGATGTCACCGTGGTGGCGATCGGGCGGATGGTCGGTTTTGCCAATCAGGCGGCCGATGCGCTGGCCAAGGAAGGCATCGAATGCACCGTGATCGACCCGCGGACGACCTCGCCGCTCGATAGCGAAACGATCATCGCATCGGTGCGCAAGACCGGGCGTCTGGTCGTGGTCGACGAAGCCTCGCCCCGCTGCGGCCTGGCTTCGGACATCTCGGCCATCATCGCCGAGGACGCCTTTGACGCGCTGAAGGCGCCGATCAAGCGGGTCACGCCGCCGCATTCGCCGGTGCCGTTCTCGCCCGTGCTTGAGGATGCTTACGTCCCGAGTGTCGCCGACATTCAGGAAAGCGTCCGTTCGGTGATGGGCTCTGGCGCAAGCGCGCGCGTGCTTGAAGGTGCCGACTGATGAGTCCGGCCAGGATAACCGCTGTCGTCATGCCGAAACTCGGCATGACGATGACCGAGGGCAAGGTCGTCGACTGGCATGTCGAGGCCGGAGACGAGGTGATGGAGGGCGATGAGCTTGTCGGGATCGAAACCGAAAAGATCACCAACATCTGCGAATCCCCGGCCGACGGCGTATTCCGTCGGCGGGTCGCCCATGATGGCGATACGCTTGCGGTTGGCGCGCTCATCGGCGTGATCGCGCAGGCTGAAACGCCCGAGGCCGATATCGACGCCTTCGTCGCAAATTTCAAAGCAGAGGAGGAGGCGTGACCGCCCGAACGCGGCCACCCTCTATGTGACATCATGAGCCTGAAAGCAGCATTCATCTTCCTTGCCGGCGGGGCCGATGCGGATACCCACCGGCAGGTCGTGTCCACCCCGACCGTCAATCTTACGGTTGTCGGCGTCGAGAACTACGCCCAGGCCGAGGCCGTTGCCGCCGAACTGGTCGCCGATGGCATCGGCGCGATCGAACTGTGCGGCGGCTTCGGCATTTCGGGGACCGAGAGGATCCGCCAGGCCGTCGGCGGAAAGGCGGCCATCGGCGTGGTCCGCTTCGATATCCACCCGGGCATCGGAAACGTGAGCGGCGACACCCTGTTCGGGTAGGCCGGAAACAACGTTCTGCCAATCGCCTTGCGCAAAGAAAGCGAGCTGAAAAATGACTTCATCCGATCAGGGTTCGACGTCCCGTCTGACCGTTCCGACCTATGACTATTCGCTGTTCGGCAAGGTCGAGGAGCGCCCGCTCGACAACATCCGGCAGATCGTCGGCCGCCGGATGGCCGCGAGTTGGCAGAACGTGCCCCATGTCACCCATCACGATGAGGCCGACATCACCGCCCTGGAAGCGGCGCGGCATGACTTTAACGCCTCCAACCCCGACGGCCCGAAACTTTCGGCGCTGTCGTTCATCGTCATGGCCTGTCTGGCGGGGCTGAAGGAATTTCCCGATTTCAACGCGTCGCTGGGCGACACGGGAAAGACGCTATTCCTGAAGGAATACTACAACATCGGCATCGCCGTGGACACGCCCGCCGGGCTGATCGTTCCGGTGCTGAAAGACGCCGACAGCCTGAGCGTTTCGGAATTGGCCGCGGCGGTCGCTGCCCTGGCCGAAAAGGCGCGCAGCGGCAAGCTTGGGTATGCCGATACCGAGGGCGGAACCTTCACCGTCACCAGCCTGGGGAAGATCGGCGGAACGGCGTTCACGCCGATCATCAACGCCCCCGAGGTTGCCATCATGGGCGTCTCACGGGCGCAGCGCAAACCCGTCGAACACGAAGGGGAGATCGCGCTGCGGACAATGGTGCCGCTGTCGCTGTCCTATGATCACCGGGTGATCGACGGGGCCAAAGCCGCCCGGTTCATTGGCTTTGTCCGCGACCGTCTTGCCGACGCCAGCGGGTGGACCTTGAGCTGAACAGGCAAAGGCCCGGCGCCAGCCGCCGACGCCCGCCATCGCATTCCCTCAAGATCGGGTCGGCGCGCCCACGAGACTGTAATCCAGACAGGTGAGTGTCTGGGCCGAGGGCCGAGCCGTTCATGATGGTCCGAAGCCCCAGTGCACCAGCGTCAGAAGGTCCTGAACGACCCCATCGATGAGTTCCCGGCGCATGGGATTTTCTTCGGCCGGGCCGAAAATCGGGTTCAGCCCGACGCATGTATGAGACGCCGCCAAGCTTTCTCGCTCTTCGGAAACGATGCTCACGGAACGGTTTGCCCGTCTTCCGACCCGCCTCTGCACGCGTGAAAATCTGGGAACAATCCCTCCCTGCGCCGGTTCCCGTAGTCCGCAAAGGAGATTTCAGATGCCGCCAAAAAACACACCTCCGCACTCGGCCGTTCGCGCCGTCGCTGTATCGGTCTGCGTCGGCTTGCTGGCCGCCGGTGCCGCCTCGCTCTGGCTGTCATCCGGCAGGAACCGGCAAGACCGCCGGGCGGATGACGCCCCCGGCCGCACCGGCCGCCTGCCCCGGTACGGCGACTATGCCGTGGTGGGGAAGACCGTGACCATAAACAGCCCGCGCCACGAACTTTATGCGTTCTGGCGCGAATTCAAGAACCTGCCCCGGTTCATGGAAAACGTGGAGGCGGTCGAGGCCAGCGGCGACACGCTTGTGTGGACCATAAGGGGGCCGGCCGGCAGCAGCTACACGTTGCGCACCCGGATCATCAGCGATCGCAAGAACGAGCAGATCGCCTGGCGCTCGATCGATGGGTCGGACATCGATACCGAGGGCAAGGTGATGTTCCGCGACGCTCCGGGCGGGCGCGGTACGGAGGTGGAGGCGATCATCGCCTATGTTCCCCCCGGCGGCGCAGCGGGCCGGGCGATCGCCAGGCTGTTCCGGCGCGAACCTGCGGTGCAGGGCCGCCACGAACTCAAACGTTTCAAGATGCTGATGGAAACGGGCGAGGTTGCGACCGCCAACAACCGCAAGCTGGCCTGAAGGGAGGATACAATGCGCGCACTGACTTATCACGGAACACATGACGTCCGGGTCGAGACGGTACCCGACCCCGAAATCATCAATCCCCGCGACGCGGTGATCGAAGTGACCGCCACCGCGATCTGCGGATCGGACCTGCATCTTTATGACGGGGTGATCCCCGGCATGATGCCCGGCGACATCCTTGGCCATGAATTCATGGGCCGGGTCGTCGAGACCGGGCCCGCCAGTACGCTGAAGAAGGGCCAGCGGGTCGTGGTGCCTTTCACCATTTCCTGCGGCAAGTGCTTTCACTGCATGAAGCAGCAATATTCGGCCTGCGACAATTCCAACCCGGTGGAGACGCAAGATCTGACCGAGCCGCTCTACGGCCACGCGCTTTCGGGGCTTTTCGGGTATTCTCATCTCACCGGCGGCTATCCCGGCGGACAGGCCCAGTATGTCCGTGTGCCCTATTCCGACGTGGGGCCGATCGTCATCCCAGACGGGCTGGAGGACGAACAGGTTCTGTTTCTGTCCGACATCCTGCCCACCGGGTGGATGGCGGCCGAGAATTGCGACATCGAAGAGGGCGACACCGTTGCCGTCTGGGGTTGCGGTCCGGTAGGCCTTTTCGCGGTTCAGAGCGCGCTGATCATGGGCGCGCATCAGGTCATCGCCATTGACCATTACCCGCATCGGCTGGAACTGGCGCGAAAATTCGGCGCCAAGGTGATCGACTACCGCCAGACGCATGTTCTGGAGGCGTTGATGGAAATGACGGGCGGATTTGGCCCCGATGCAGTGATTGATGCCGTGGGTATGGAAAGCCATGGCCTCACACCCGACAACGTGCTGGACAGGGCGAAGCAGACGGTCGGTATCGGCGCGGACCGTGGCCATGCCCTGCGCCAGGCGATCCTGGCCTGCCGAAAGGGCGGGCGCATTTCGATGCCCGGCGTCTACGGCGGCTTTCTCGACAAGTTTCCGCTTGGCGCCTTCATGGAGAAGGGGCTGCAGTGGCGCACCGGGCAGACCCATGTCCAGAAGTATTCGAAAGATCTGCTGCGACGGATCGGAGAAGGCGAGGTTGATACCACGTTCCTGATCTCGCACCGCCTGTCGCTGGAAGAGGCGCCGGAGGGCTATCGCAACTTTCACGGCAACCAGAACGAATGGACCAAGGTGGTCATGACGCCATGACCATCCCCGAACAGAAGAGATGAGATGACTGGGCGAAACGCCTTGCCGTGATAACGGGCGCGCCCACCGGTGCCGGCCACGAACTGGCCGGCATCTGCGTTTAAGGCGGACATGATGTGGTGCTTTGCGCAAACGAGGCCGAACTGGAGCAAACCGCCGTTTCCCTGCGGGGTTACGGCGGGCAGGTCGAACCGGACAACGGATAGCGCACGATCAGCCTGCGATTGCCCGGCCTTTCGCGCGGCAGCCGGTTCGCATTGCCTTTGTTGACCATTTTGCACCGGCAGAGCGGTCACCGCGGACCCCAATTGCGCGGGGCCCGCGGGCCGCGCGGATTCTCAGTCCCGCTTTGCTTCCGCGTCTCCTCGCAGTTCGGCCACCTGGGCAGGCGTAACCGGCTGCGCCCCATTGTTCCAGGCGCTGCGGACGAAACTCGCCAGCTCGGCCACCTCCTCGTCCGACAGCCGGTCACCGAAACCCGGCATGCGCAGGGAAGAGGGCCGTTCGGCCGTCGAGGGCAATTCCGAGCCGGTCAGGATCATCGATATCAGCCCGGTCGGGCTTTGCGCCGTGACCAGCGAACTGCCGTCGAGTTCGGGGAACACCTCGTCCGCGCCGCGCCCGTCGGCGAAATGGCAGGCGTTGCAATTGTCGAGGTAGAGACGTGGCCCGAGCGGCATGTCGGGATCTGCCGAAACAAGCAGGGCTTCGGTTTCCGTCTCCTCGGCCCTGTCGGGGGCTGTGCTGCCATCGTTCAGGTTGACGAGATAGGCGGCGAGCGCCTGCAGATCCTCATCGTTCATGAACTGGGTGGAATCGCGCACGACGAGCTGCATTTCGCCATTGATCGCGGCATGCGCGTTTCGGCCGGTGGCGAGGATGGCCGCCATGTCCTGCGCGCTCCAGCCGCGGATCGCACTGTCGGGCCCCCGCAGGGGCGGGGCTGTCCAGCCGTCGATTTCACCGCCCGACAGGAACGCCTCGTCAGGGGTTTCCAGCGCAGCCTCGGCCATCAGGTTATTGCGAGGCGTATGACACGCGCCACAATGGCCCGGCCCTTCGACCAGGTATTCGCCGCGCGCAAGGACCGGATCATCGGTGTCGGCGACGAACCCGGGATCACCCAGCGCCACCCATTTCCACGCCCGCAAGCCCCACCTCTGATCAAAGGGGAACGACAGGTCCGACTGCAGTGTACGGTTCTCGACCGGCTCCAGCTCTTCCATGAAGTAGTGATAAAGCGCGCGTATGTCCTCTTCGGTCAGCTTGCGATAGTTTTCATAGGGCATGGCGGGATAGAGATGGGTGCCATCAGGCCGCACCCCATCATAGAGCGCGGCGCGAAAATCATCGAGGCTCCAGCCGCCGATACCGGTGGCCTCGTCCGGTGTGATGTTGGACGAATAGATGGTCCCGAGGGGACTTTCGATCGGGCGATTGCCGGCGAACAGCTCTCCATCCGGGGCGGTGTGGCAGGCGGCGCAATCGGCGAGGCGCATGGCATACTCGCCCTGCCCCTCCTCCGGCCGCCAGTCGTCGGCCAGGGCTGTCTGCGGTTCGGTGCGCTGGACCGGGACGGTGATGAAGGCCAGGAAGCCCAGGCCCGTGATCAGCAGCGCGGCGAACAGGATATGTATGAAATTCCGCATGTCGTCACCTCATACCAGCGGCCTGGGGTTCGGCAGGTAATCCTTGCGGATCGCCTCTGCGGCCCAATAGGCCAGTGCGCCGACCGCGCCGGTGGGGTTGTACTGGATGTTCTGGGGGAAGGCGCCCGCCCCCATGACGAAGACGTTGTGCTGCCCCCACGCCTGCAGATAGCGGTTGAGCGCCGATGCGTTCGGATCGGTTCCCATGATCGCCCCGCCGACGTTGTGGGTCGTCTGATAGGGGCGGATATCGTAACGCGCGCCGTCACCCTTGTAGCTCGATTTCCAGCTATCGGGGTTCATCGACTGCGCGATGGGTTCGATCTTGCTGCGCATGAACTGCGTCATGCGGATGTCGTTCGGTTTCCAGTTGAAGGTCATCCGCATCAAGGGGCGACCGTGCCGATCCTTGTAGGTGGGATCGAGATCCAGAAAGCAGTCGCGATAGGCAAGGTTCGACCCGTGCGACCCGATGGACATGGAATGCCCGTACCAGTCGCCGATGCCCTTCTTCCACTCCGCACCCCAGGACGGCACCCCGGACGGAAGTGCGATGCCCCGGATCGGCTGGCCGTTTGACTGCCCGGCGGTGATATAGCTGCCACCGATGAACCCTTCGGCCGCAAAGTCGATCTGGTTGATCGCGAAATCGTCGATCGAGATGCCCGACGATCCGGCGGCGGCAAACGGGTTGAATTCGACATCCTTGAAGAACAGCGTCGTGCCACCATTCATCTGGTAGGCATAGTTCTTGCCCGTCACACCTTCGCCGGTCTGCGGATTGTAGGGTTCGCCGATCCCCGACAGCAGCATCAGGTGGACGTTGTGCAGCGAATAGGCGGCGAGGATCACCAGGTCCGCGGGCTGGGTCACTTCCTCCTGCGCCTCCTCGTCCCAATAGGTGACTCCGGTGGCGGTTTTCCTGTCGTTCGCCAGATCGACGCGCAACACCTCGGAGTTCACCCGATAGGCGAAGTTGGGGTAGCGTTTCAGAGCATCGAGAATGCAGGTCTGGGGCGAGGCTTTGGAATAGTTGATACAGCCGTAGCGTTCGCAGAAACCGCAGAAATTGCAGGGTCCGAGTTGCATCCCGTATTCGTTGGTATAGGCGGCCGAGGCATTGGCGGCGGGGCGCGGAAACGGGTGATAGCCCATGGCCTTCGCGGCCTGTTCGAACATCAGCGCATCGGTGGTCTGGGGCAGCGGCGGCAGGGGGTAATCCCGGCTGCGCGGCGCTTCGAACGGGTTGCCGCCTTCCAGTATCTCTCCCTTGATATTGCCCGCCTGCCCGGAAATTCCGGCCATGTATTCGAAGCGGTCATAAAAGGGTTCGAGTTCTTCGGCGGTGACGCCCCAATCCTGGATGGTCATGTCCTCGGGGATGATCTCGGCGCCGAAGGTCTCTTCGACATAGGACCGGAGCCGGTATTCGTTCTCCATCGGGCGCCAGGTCTGGCCGTTCCAGTGGATCCCCGCGCCGCCGACACCGTCACCCGGCAGGAACGATCCGAGACGCCGCATCGGCTGCGCCTCTTCGTCCAGCGTCCGGCGCAGGGTGATGGTGGAGTTGCGCGGCTTTTGCATGAAACCGAAGCGGATGCCGTATTTCAGTTCGTCGATCACCTGCGGATACCTGAAATCCGGGACGGTGCTGCGGTCCTCCCCCCGTTCCAGGGCAAGAATGTCCAGCCCTTCCTGCGCCAGTTCGATCCCGAGGATCGACCCGGTCCAGCCCAGTCCCACGATGACGACGTCTCTTTTCGGATCTGTGCGTGCCATGTCTCAGGCCCTCTCGCCGGCGATGTCGACGGGGCCGAGGGGATAGGCCTCGTTCCGGCCGATCCACTCCAGGTAATTGGCCCGCGCCCCTGGAAACCCGATATAGATCCAGGACTGCATCCCGTGGTTGCCGCCATATCTGGGATCGGCGAAATAGCCTTCCTTGGTGTTCTGGACCAGCAGCGCCCAGAATTCGCGCAGCTCGTCGCCCAGGTTCAGGTCACCCGAGGAAAGCGCGCGCAGGACCGTGTCCTGATCCTCGGGCTCCAGCTCGGCGAGGGGGCTGCCAAGGTTGTCGGTGCACCATTGATCGACCGCCGCGATACCGTCGCGGTAGATCCGGGCCGGCGTCAGGGGGGTCTGGGTGCCCAGATAGGCGTCGGAGCCGGGGTTGAACGGCCCCTCCATATAGAGATCGGCGGCGGCGCCGAAATCGCCTGCCAACTGGCGATCGATGAACACCGGCACCCGCGCCTCGATCGCGCCGGGCCCGTCGCCGTCAGACGGGATGATCCGGGCGCAGGCCGCCATGACGAAGGCCCATTCGCCGGCGGTCAGGTAGTCGGGCTGGTAGCGGTCGAGCGGAACCACCTCCACCTGCGCGCGCGCCGGAACAGCCAGCGTCGTCAATGCCGCAGCGGCGGCCGTGCCGCCAAGAAAGCCGCGGCGGGATGATTGAAGGAATTTAGGTGTCATTGGGGAACGCTCCTGTTGAGATTTTCCTGGGACGTGGGTGCGACAGGCGCACCGTCGGAAGATGCTCTCGGCGGAGGGCCGCGTTCGCCGGGGCGAAAATCGGGCTGGGCATATGGCCGCGCGCAGGGTCGGATGGGGCAGATCTCCCGTTGGATGTGAAGCCCGGGAATTCGGGCTTGTACGGGTACAACAAGCGTGTCGGGCGAATGTTTCCGATCAATCTGTTTTCTGAATTCACGCGCGCCCTTCGCGGGCGCGTGCAAGGGCCGTTTCACGGCAGCGCCTAGCCGGTATCGGCCGTGTCCCGGTTTACGAGTTTGTTGAACCGGCTGGTGGCGCCATCTTCGGTCTTGTCCTGATGCAGGAACGCAAGGCGGCGATCGTCGAAGACTTCGAAAAACTCATCCCACGGGATGGCTTCGAGGTCGTCTTCCGGCGGATCGAAATCGATGCGCAGCACGCCGCTGCCGCCGGTGCCGCGAACGCGGGCCGGATGGCCGCCGCGTGCTTCGGCCCAGTCGCGGATCGCCTGATGATCGGTGGTGGCTGTTGCTTCGCTCATCGTAATCTCCTTGTGCAGGTTTCCAAGGCGGTCATCCCCGGAACCGGCAGCGCGCGGCATTGTTCCAAGATGACCCGATCACAGGGTTCAGCCGTCTTCGAGCGTGGTTTCCCCCATTTGCTCCAGCACCAGCGCGCGTGCCCGGTTGACCCGGCTTTTGACGGTGCCCACGGCGACACCGCAAATCTCGGCGGCGGACTGATAGCTTTCGCCGAGCATCACGACCAGAATCAGCATTTCGCGGTAGTGCGCGGGCAGCAGCGTTATGGCGGCCATCATCTCATTCCCGCGGATGTACCATTCCTGCGTTCCCGGAACCGTGGGTATGCTCGACACACATTCCGCTGCGCCGGTTCTTTCGCGAGACGATTTCGCGATCTGATTCAGAAAAGTATTGCGCATGATGGTCATCAACCAGGCGCGCAGGTTGGTGCCCTCGCGGAAGCGGTGCGTATTCGCGATTGCCTTGGTCAATGTGTCCTGGACCAGATCGTCAACGTCTTCCCAGCGGCGGGTCAGCGACCATGCGTAAGATCGAAGCGCGGGGATATAGTCGACGACTGCGCCAGAAACCGTGTCCTCACTGGTGATTCTAGACATTGGCCATCTCCCTACCTATCGAGTCCGGAACGTGACATCGCACCGATGGTTCCGTTCCTTTTCGGCATGGGCGGCACATCGCCGACCGGGCACACCCGCGGACGGCAGAGCGGAGAGGCCCGCGAAGGCGCTACGCCCCGGCATTATTCTTCGGCAGATCGAGATCGCGGAAATGAATGCCGGCAAGCACCCCGGGCCTCACTCGCCGGCGCGGGGCGCCGGCGACGGGGTCACACAGACGGTCAGGACGCGGAGGCTGACCGCGCAATCGTCGGGCGCTTGGCGCGCGCCAGAACGCTGACAGTTGCGGGGGGCATCGCCTTGGCTGCGGTCGGGATGGATGCGGCGGTTCGCCCTGTCCTGGTCGTGGCATCTGCCGACGGTGGCCTGTTTCACATTTTCGGTGCGGACGGTCTGAACAAGACCGCCCTCGATATTTTCCAGAGCGATACACCGGCCCTGTTTCAGTCCGCCACGGCCTCGCCCCCGTCCGGGTGCAGGACATGCCCGGTCATGTAGGAACTGTCGTCACAAGCCAGGAACAGCAGCGACGGGGCAACCTCGTTGGGCTGCCCGGGCCGGCCGAGCGTGCTGTTCTTGCCGAAACTTTCCACCTTCTCGGGCGGGAAGGACGCGGGGATCAGCGGGGTCCAGATCGGGCCCGGCGCCACACCGTTTACCCGGATGCCCCGATCCGCCAGCTTGTGGGCGAGCGCGCGGATGAACGACAGGATGGCGCCCTTGGTCGCGGAATAGTCGATCAGCAGATCCTGCCCCCGATATGCCGTGACCGAGGTGAGGCCGATAATGCAGGCCCCTCGCGGCAAATGCGGCAGCGCGGCCTGCACCATGAACATCTGCCCGAAGATATTGGTGCGGAAGGTCTGTTCGATCTGGGTTTCGGAGACATCTTCGAAGGCCTCCTGGGCATGCTGCTCCGCCGCGTTGTTGACGAGTATGTCCAGCCTGCCGAACCGGTCGATCGTCTGGCGCACCGCGTCATGGCAGAAAGACCGGTCGCCGACATCCCCCTGGATCGAGAGCGCTCCGCCGCCCTCCTCCGAGATGGCTCCGACCGTTTCTGCGGCATCCGCGACTTCCGTCTTGAAGACGAAGGCCACCTTGGCGCCCTCGCGCGCAAACAGAACGGCCGTGGCGCGGCCGATCCCGGAATCCCCGCCGGTAATCAGCGCGACCTTCCCCTCGAGACGCCCGGAGCCGGGGTAACGCGGCGCGTATTCGGGCCGGGGCGACATTTCGGCCTCGAGGCCCGGTTGTTGATCCTGTACGCGGTCAGTCGAATATTGTGTCACGTTCTTTCCTTCCTTTGCAGGGGGTGCGTCACCCGAACCAGAGCGCCAGCGCGACGCCGGCCAGGCCTACGGCCACAACCATCGCGATGATGGTTGTGCGACCGGATGCCCTGTTCTGGCGTTCGGGGATCGTCGGTTTTCCAGAGCGTGGCGCCCCCCTCGACGCTTCATGCGCTTCGGCCATGTCCACCTGCGCCATGGTCGGCGCGGTACCGGCGGCTTCGTCGTCGGTACCCAGCGGCGCGGCGGCGGGGTCGGTGAACGCAACCTTGTCGCCGGTGCCGCCCCGGTCGATGCGATCACGCAGGCGATCCGCCGCAGCAGCTCCGGACGCTCTTTGCCGGTCGGTCTTTCGTTTTTCATGTTCCGCCATGTCGGGGCTCCTTCTTTCAGGCCGTCAACATGGCCGGGGCCGCAATGTTCCGGGCATGGCCCCTTTTGCGCGTTTTTTTGCGCGCGAAACCGGATCGGCCCCGCTTCGGGAACATCGAGGCGGACCGGCTGTTTGTGCAGTGCTACCCCGGCGGCCAAGTCCGGCCCGCCGGGGAGCCAGCCGAAAAGGAGATTGTGATGAAATTCATTCTGACTACGGTTCTCGCCTCCGGGTTCCTTGCAACGGCGGCCGGTGCCGCCGAAGTGACCGCGCAAGTCCGGGACCGTGACGGCAACGATCTGGGCGCCGTGCATGTTCGCGACACCTCCTCGGGCGTGGCTGTCGCGACGCTCACGCTCATGGGGCTGCCGCAAGGCATCCACGCCATCCATCTGCACGAGACAGGCGACTGTTCGGAGGAAGGTTTCGAATCCGCCGGTGGGCATATCGCCGGTGATCGCTCGCATGGTGTCGAGATTGATGGCGGCCCTCATCCGGGTGACATGCCGAACCTGACGGTGACCAGCGACAGCACCGGCGAAGAGGAGATATTTCTGCCATTCCTCGAGGTGGAGCGCGACCTGATGGACAGCGACGGCGCGGCATTCGTAATTCACGAGGGCGTGGACGACTATGAATCCCAGCCCTCCGGTGACGCCGGCGGCCGGATCGCCTGCGGTGAATTCGAGATCCGCGAATGACACAGGTCTGGCCGGAAAGATTCAAGGGCCGCGCCGCCATCGTGACGGGCGCGGCCTCTGGGATAGGGGCCGCGACGGCCCGGCGGCTGGTACGCGAAGGCGCGCATGTCATGCTGGTCGACAAGGAGCCGTCGCAGCCGAGCCTGCGCGATCTTCCCGCCCGGCAAATGAAGCAGTTGCGCTGCGACGTCGCGTGTTCGGAATCCGCCGATGAAATCGTCGACCAAACCCTTCGGTGGCAGAAACGGCTCGATGTACTGGTCAATTGCGCCGGCTACCCCGTGACCGAGGCGTCCGAAGAGATGCCGGAAGCGGTGTGGCGCGCGCATTTCGAGGCGGATGTGCATGGCATCCACTTCCTCACCGACGCGGCGCGCCCGCACCTGGAGCGACACGGCGGTGCCGTTGTCAACGTCACCTCGGTGGCGGGGCTGGGCGGAGACCGTGCGATGCAGGCCTACAACGCCGCCAAGGGCGCCGCGGTCCGGCTGACGAACGCGCAGGCCATCGACTTCGGTCGGCGCGGTGTGCGTGTGAACGCCGTCTGCCCGACGATCACCCATACCGAGATGAGCCGCGAGGTCGAGCGCCGCGGCGATCTGATGGAAAAGCTGCGCGCCAGCATCCCGCTGGGACGCATCGGCGCCGCCGATGAGGTGGCGGCCGCCATCGCCTTTCTCGCCAGCGACGAGGCAAGCTTCATTACCGGCGTCGCCCTGCCGGTGGATGGTGGAATCACCGCCGGAAACGGACAGCCCGTGCTGGTCTGAACTTCGGTTCGAAACGCCCGCCCGGCGCCCATACAGCCGCGCCAGCCTGCGAGCGCCGGGTGTCAGTTCAAAAGGGTCCGGCCTGACGTGCCGGCAACCTCCAACAACAGGGCGCTGAGCCAGTCCTCAGTCGGTTCCGTGGGGACTTTTTCGGACTGGCGCGTGATCGCGAGTCGCAGGCAACGTTCGACCAGGCGATCGGCGATATCCGCGTCGTTGTATATCAAGCGCGCCATCAGCCGGAGCTTTGGCAGCAGATCAACGACATCGTCGCCGGTAGCCGCAAGAAGGTGCTGTTGGACCATAGCGACCGCCTCGTTCGGTTCGTGCAGCCGGTCGACCGACCTGAAGCGCAATGGCAATTCGATTTCGTCACTGGCCGAGTAGAAGACGAAGGGCACGCCATGGCATTTCAGCCCGTCTGCCAGCCGGAACACCAGTTCGCCCCTCAGATTGATGTCCAGCACGGCAGCTTCCGCGAATGGCGCAAGGCGTTCGGCGCGCCCGAGCGTGGGCGTGGGCCCGAGAATTTCCGCCCCCGCTTCCTCAAAGCAGCGTGCAAGATCCCAGGCGAGATGGAAATCATCTTCAGCAATCAATACGCGACGGTTGTGCAATGGTGTCATCACCATCATGAACACTCGTTTCTATCGTTTCTCTCGCGATGGTAGAGTGATTATCTCCCTTGAGAAGATAATTTCGAAGCAAGATACAGGATTGCGGGCGGACGCCCCCGGCAAGTGGCAGAACTCCGCTGACCGCTGCCGTGTCAGTTGTTTTCCGACTGGCAGGCCAAACGTTCCTGAAGATGGCGGGCGAGGGCAAGCGGTTTGTCGGGCGTATCTTCCCGGCGGATCGCTTCCAGTTGACTGGCCAGCTTTTGGTGCCGACAACGCGCTTTTCCAAGTTCTTCGTCGTCTGCTCCCTTCAGAGCCGCCTCGTCGCGTATCGCACGCCAGAGGTCTACCACGCGGAACGGCCCGCGGCGGTAGATTCCCCTCCGAGCGGCGGGGCATTGGACGGCGACAGGGTCACTTGGCCCCGGCGTCGCGGTCCTTCAGCTTCGCCTGAAGCTCAAGCGCCAGTTCGAGAAGGCGCTGCGGTACGGTTTCGTCGCGGATCGCCTTGAGCTGTTGGTGCAACTCATGCTCGATCCTGTCATCGGCCTCTTGCGGGCAGTTCTTGTCGATCATGGATTTCGCTTTCGCATGACGGTCTTCCCTTTCGATACGGACGACAACCGCGAGTGGATTTGCCTTGCCTTATGACACTCCTTCTTCTGTCGCAACTTTCTCTGGAACAAGGTTCGATGTGCTCTGTTTCAGTGCCATAAAAGCCAACGCCAATGGAAGGAGCGATTACCATGGCACTGTTCTCCAAGGATATCGAAACACTGGAAGATCTGTATCTGCACACGTTGCAGGACATCTACTATGCGGAAAAGCAGATCCTCAAGGCACTGCCCAAGATGATCGAAAAGGCAAGCAACCAGGGCCTGCGCGAGGGGTTCGAACACCACCTGGAAGAAACCCGCGGCCATGTTGAACGGCTTGAAAAAGTGTTCGGCGAGCTGGGCAAAGACCCGAAGACCGAGACCTGCCCCGCCATCGACGGGATCATCAAGGAAGCCAACGAAGTGGCCGGAGATGTCGCTGACAAAGACGTGCTGGATGCGGCGCTCGCTGCGGCGGCGCAGGCCGTCGAACACTACGAGATTGCCCGCTACGGCACACTTATCGCCTGGTCGCAGGAGATGAACCTGAACTCCTGCGTCAGCCTGCTGACGCAGACACTGAAAGAGGAGAAGGCAGCCGACTCCAAACTGACGCAAATCGCGGAAAGCCGGCTGAACAAAGCGGCCTGAGCCGCCGGTCCCACTGTCACGGCGTAACCTTTCAGGGCAGGCGGCACATCCCGCCTGCCCATCATGCGAGAAGACAGACAATGCAAGACCCGATGCACCATGAACAGCGCATTCCGGCCTTGCCGGGGTTCGACAGCACGCTGGGCTTTCTGCGCGAGGGCTATGCGTTTATCGGAAACCGCTGTGCGCAGCTTGCCAGCGATACATTCACCACGCGGCTGATGCTGCGCCCCGTGACATGTCTGCGCGGCGCCGAAGCGGCCGATGTCTTTTATCATCCCGGTCGGATGACCCGGAATGGCGCCATGCCCCGGTCGGTCGTGTCGCTGCTTCAGGATCGTGGCAGCGTACAGGGGCTGGACGGCAGGGCGCATCACATCCGCAAGGCGATGTTTCTGGAGTTGATGACGCCTGAGCGGCTGGATCTGGCGCGCTGGGTTCTGGCCGAGGAGTGGGCGGCGGCGATGCGCGATTGGCAAGGCCGCACCATCGCCCTGCGCGATGCGCTGCCCGAGGTCATGACACGCACCGCCCTGCGCTGGTGCGGCATTCCGCCGGAGCAAGAAGACGTTCCGGAGCGGGCCGAGGAGCTTTCGACGATGATCGAGGCCGCCGGCTCCATCGGGCCGGCTTATCTGCGGGCGCTGCGCCTGCGCCATCGCTCGGAAACCTGGGCGCGACGGCAGATCCGGCACGCCCGGACCGGGCCTATCCGTGACGGGGCGCTCGGGCGGGTGGCCCATCACGAGGATGCCGACGGTTCGCATCTTTCCGACGCGGTCGCGGCGGTGGAATTGTTGAACCTGCTGCGTCCGATCGTTGCCGTCGGGCGCTATATCGTCTTTGCCGCGCACGCGCTGCACGTGCACTCCGCGACTGTGAAGCCATTCCTGGCGTCGAACCAAGCAGAGGGCGCGCGCGCCGTTGGAGAAGAGGTCCGGCGCCTTTACCCGTTCTTCCCGGTGATCGGAGGCAAGGTGCGCGCGCCCTTCGACTGGCGGGGAAGGTCGTTCCGCGCGGGCGACTGGGTTGTCCTCGATCTCTACGGCACCTGCAGGGACGGGGCTGTCTGGGCAGAGCCGGAAACCTTTGATCCCGCCAGGCATCTGGCCCCCGGCCGCCCGGATCACGCGATGGTGCCGCAGGGCGGCGGCGACCTCGCAACGGGTCACCGTTGCCCCGGCGAACACCTGAGCACCGCGTTGCTGACGGAGGCCATCGGGCTTTTGGCGGCGATGACCTATGACGTGCCGGATCAGGATCTGCGCATCCCGCTGGATCACTTTCCCACATGGCCGCGGGACGGCATGAAGATCAGCGTTGCCCGCGGACGCGCGGCTGATCAATGATAACATCGGAGATGCAGCAGGTGCGAATGCGCCGGCCCGATTGCGGGACGATTTGATTTATCCCTGACCGAGTTCCGCAATCGCGCGCTTGGTGCCTCTTTCGCTCATTGGAACGCGGGGCCATTCTGCCCGTCGGCAACTCGCTTTTCGCGATCCGGGGCGCGGCCTTCGACGAGGCCACCCGGCCTGCGCACCTCCGCTTGGGCCTCGGTTCGAAAGACAGAGCCCGGTTGCCAGAAAGCCGATCGCGAACGGCGTGACGGCGCCCAGCCAGATCGCCGGAATCTGCTCGGGCCGGCGCAGCGCTTCCCGCAAAAGGCCACCCGCGCCGGCTCCCGTGTAGCAAAGACCGAAGATCAACAACACAGAGGCCAGCAGCATCCCAATGGCGAGTTGAAGGCAGATGTCTCGGATCATGGCTGGGTCCTTTACCGGAGGGCGGTGCGGAAGCCGCGCCGCAAATCGCGTTCGGCTTCTTAACAGGAAGGCGTGTGCGATGTTCCCGCGCCCTGCCGGCGGGAACATTTTCGGGCAGAGGCTGTTTGCCGTTCAGTCCAAGAAAAGGAGGACGCCATGACAGAGCAAGAGCCCACAGCGCGGAACAGCCGAGAGCAGCGGGAGCGCGAAGACGGCACCATTGATCAGCGGCAACAGCAGATCGACCCGGCCGGTCATCACCGGGTCGACGTCAACGCGCCCAGCAAGTCGTCGATGAAACAGCCCGGCCTGCGGCGCCCGGCGCCGGACCCGACCGACGCGAAATAGATCGGCGAACAAGCGCCCTTCGTCGCCGGGCACCGGGAACGCCGGGCGCTTTGGGCGGTTCAGCAATGCGGGGTCCGGCGCTCAAGGCCGGCCGCGCAATCAGGAGATACAGCACGATGTCCCATTCCACGATCGCGCTCAGGACGGGCCGGCGGCTGCCGTGCCTCGGCCTGGGAACCTGGAAATTGACGAACGACACCGCAGGTGCGGTCGAAGAGGCGCTGCGGATCGGCTACCGCATGATCGACACCGCTGTCGATTATGGCAGCCAGTCTGGCATTGGCGAAGGTTTGCGGCGCAGCGGCGCGCCCCGCGACGATATCTTCATCGTCACCAAGATCGAGGAGGACGATGTGCCTCTTGATGCGGTGCGGCGGGATCTTGACGAACTCGGGCTCGACCATGCGGATCTGACGCTGATTCACCGCCCGCCTCCGGGCGGGGCCGGCGAAGCATTGTGGGAAGGGCTGATCCTTGCGCGGGAAAGCGGCCTTGTGCGGGATATCGGCGTGAGCAATTATACTGCCGGCCTCGTCGACGAGCTGACCGTCGCGCTCGGCGAGGCGCCGGTTGTGAACCAGGTGGAATGGAGCCCCTTCGGTCATAGCGATCACCTGCAGGCGCATCATCAGGACCGCGATATCGTGCTCATGGCCTACAGCCCGCTGACCCGGGCCGAACGGCTCGGTGACGCCCAACTCGGGCAGATCGCCGGGCGCCACGGCCGGACCCCGGCGCAGGTCATGATCCGCTGGAACCTGCAGCGCGGAACCGTGCCGTTGCCCAAGGCGAACGCGGCGCGCCATATCCAAGAGAATTTCGCCGTCTTCGATTTCGAGCTGTCCGAGGACGAGATGCGGCGCCTCGATGATATGAACGAGGCGTGGTCGGCGCTGGGGTCACTGGCCTATCAGTAAACACCGCCGACGGGGCCCGGAAAGCTGCGTCACACGATCGTCACGCCCACCGCGACGGCACCCGCGATGACAGCAAGGCCCAGCACGGCGAGCAGGCCGTCGCGCACCAGAAGCGTCAGCGACAACAGCGTCACCGCCACCCCGAGGATAGACGAGGTAAAGGGCACCACCTCGAGCAGGGGCATGACCGCGCCGCAAAGCGCGCAGGCCAGATAGATCAGCCGGTGCGCCGGGGGCGACACCAGAGCCGTCAGCCGCTTGCCGGTGTGCCGATCGATCCAGTCGGCCGGGCCTCGCAACCACCCGGCCGCATCGCGCAGACGCTCCGACGGCACTGTCTGTCGGGTCAGCCAGCGCGGAAGCCACAGGTGGCTGCGCCCGAGCAGCAACTGGCCGGCCACCAGCATGATCATGATCCCGCAAATGCTCGAAAACAGCGGAATGCCGGAAAGCGGGGTGACCACCGCCAGGGCCGGCGCCATCAGAACCGGAACGAAGGAGGCCCGGCCAAGGCCTTTGACCACATCATCCAAAGAGGTCTCGTCGCCCTGCGCCGCGTCGCGCAGACGGTCCACCACCTCCCGCACGGTGGCGGGTGGCGCCTTGTTACCGTCTGATCCGGTCGTTTGGGTCATTCTTCTATCTCTCCATCAGGTGGAAGCGCAGCGTACCAATCGGCCAGAAGCGCGATTTCTTCGTCCGAAAGGGACCGCGCGGCGGCGCTCATCTTGTCAGAGCCGCGCCGCACCCCGTCGCGCCAGAGGCGCAGCTGGGCCGCCAGAAAGGCACGATCCTGACCGGCCAGCGCCGGGGCCTCCGGCTGCGCGACGGGCGCGCCTGGTCCGTGGCAGGCGGTGCAGGCGGGCACCTCGCGCGTACCGCGGGTGGCGAGTGCCGCCCCGGCGGTGGGGCCGACTGCGGCGGCTGCGGTGGCGGCTGGCCCGGCGGCGAAATGCGCGGCGAGACCCGGAAGCGCCTCGGGCGGGACCATGCTCACGGCCTGCTGCATGATCCCACTGGCGCGCGCACCCGTCAGGTAGTCATCCAAGGTGTCGGCCAGATAGCCCGGCTGCTGAATGTCGAGCCGTGGCACGTGGGCCGATATGCTGCCATGGCAGGTTGCGCAATAGGCGGCGCCGGGCGGTGCGGACTGCTGTTGCTCCGACACCTCCGGAAGCGGCGGGGCGTCCTGCCGCTTCACCGCGTCCAGATAGGCGACGACCGCCCAGACCTCATCCGCGCGGCCGCCTGCGGGCCAGCCGGGCATGCCGGTCATCTTGACGCCGTTCTCGACGATCCAGTGCAGATGGGATGGCTGCCAGCCGGCCACCGCCTCGCGGATCGGCGGCGGAACAGGCAGCATGGCGCGCATGGTCGCCGTGCGGCTGCCATCGGGGCCCGCGTGGCAGGGCGCGCAGGCGGTGGCGTAGTGCCCTGCCCCCAGCGCAATCAGCGCCGGGTCTGACAGGTCGGGTACCTCGTCTTCTGCCGGGGCGCGCAAGCGGACAGCGTTGCGGAAGGTGGTGTGCAGCACCCAGCTCACGCCCGGCAAATGCCCCGCGCGGGCGGAGACATTGTAGAGCCCGAGCGACACGACCGAGCCCGCCGCAGCCAAGCCCGCCACGGCCAGCGCCGCCAGGATGAAAAGGGTGCGTCTCATGCCGGTTCCTCCGCCAGCGCCCGACCGGTCAGCAAGAGCCCGCCCAGCAGATAGACGGGTGTGCCGATCGCGAGCATCAGCATGCCGCCTGCCTGCTGCCCCGTCAGATCGGGCGCCGTTCCGCAGATCCCGGCATAGAGATCGCGCGGGGCGAGGATAAGCAGCGCGCCAAGCAGCGTCATATGCATCGAGGTCAGAAGCAGCCCGCCCGCCCCCGCGAGCGCGGATCCCGCGTGCAGGCAGCCGGCCCAGACCAGCGCGCCGACCGCAAGGAAGCTCGCCTGTTCCAGAGCGAAACCCGTGGGGCCGGCGCGCCCCAGCCCGTGTGCGGCAGGCAGATGCCAGGCCCAGACCACGACGAATTCCAGCGCCGCGGCGGGCAGCGGCTGAAGGGCGATATGCCGCGCGATCCCCGGCAGGCCCAGCACCAGCAGCGGCGCCGCCACCGCCACCAGCCCCATGTGCCGCAGCATGTGCACGGGGAAAGCGGGCAGCCAGCTTTCGAGCGGCGCCGCCCAAAGGAGCGCAAGCAGGCCGAGGCCGGAGAGAAGCGCCGCAGGCTTCATCGACAACCCTCCAGCAGCAGGAGCGGCAGCGAGGTGAAGACCGTGCCGATGGCGGAGATCAGCGCGATAAGGAAGGTTGCGTGGCCGAGAAACTGGTGCCGGTCTTCCGCCTTGCCTTCGGGATGCGACAGCGCGCCAGTATTGCGCACGTTCCATTGCTGCAGCGCCCGCCAGCCCTGCCAGCCGATCAGGGCGAGCGCCAGCACCGTGGCGCCGATCAGCCAGATCCGCGCGGTATCGACCGGGAAAAGCTGACGGGCGCAGGCCAGCGAGACCGTGGCATAGCACAGCACCAGATGCAGCGCCCAGGTCACGGGCGCGAGGGTGAGCCGCCAGAGGCTCTCGGATTCCGCGGCGAACTCCCGGCGCTCCTCTTCGGCGTGGGGCTGATATTCCTGTTCCGTCATAGCAGCCTCGCGACCGGGCCCACCAGCGCACAGGCGACAAGCGCGGAGAGCACGAAGAAATGCCAGAATAGCGACACGTTCCAGATATCGGCGTCATAGCGGGGCGTGAGCTTGCCCAGGAAACTGCCCGCGAGACAGTAGAGCTGCATCACGATCCCGACAGCGGCATGGACCGCGATCCACACCGCGAGCGCCCAGATCAGTGCCGGATAGACATGGGTGGCGGGTTCCAGCGGCAGAACCGCGACGATCAGTGCCGCGATGCCGCCCGCCGTGGACAGCGGCGCGAGCGCCAGCGCCCCGCGCGCCGCGCCGATCCGGCCAGCGCGGTTCAGCCGGCGCGCCGCGACGGTGAACACCCAGCCCGCGACGAACCCGGCACAGGCCAGCGCGACGGCGCCCGCCCCCGCGTGACGCGCGCCCGGTGGCGGGAAATCGGGTTGCGCCGTCCAGTAGAAGAAATACCCGAAGACGATCGAGGCAAAGGCCGTCGCATCACCCAGCATGGTGATCCAGACCGCCCACCAGCCTGTCGAATCCGGCCCCGATACATAGGTCGGCAGGCGCAGGCCAAGGCCCGCGTCCTTGCTGTCGGCCTCTGGTGGCCGGGCGGTCGATGTCCAGAGCCACCAGATGATCGACGCGACCGCGAGCAGGCCGGAGACGATGCCGGGCGTGTAGAGATGGAACGTCGGAAAGATGAAGGCGCCGCCGGTGAAGATCGCTGCGAGATGGGTGATCCATGTGGGTGTGTTGACCCGCTGTATCAGGATCGGCTCGGCGTCGATCACCGAGGTCACCAGCGTTTCGCGGTGCCCCTCCTGCGCGTCCGGCAGATAGAAGCGGCCCGCATCCACGCGGTCCAGCAGTTTCGGGTCATCCCAGAGCGGATAACGGGTCGTTACATGGGGGATGGAGCGGATGCCCCAGGACTCCTCGGGTACGTCATGCGCCCATTCCAGCGTACCGGCCTTCCACGGGTTGCGCGAGATCCGGGGCTGATCACCCTTCGGGCGGATCAGATCCCACACGAAGACCACGAAACCTGCGGCGATAACGAAGGCCCCCACCGAGGAGATCAGGTTCGGGATCTCCCACCCCAGTCCCTCGCGGTAGGTGAAGACCCGCCGCGGCATCCCGATAAGCCCGGTGTAATGCATCGGCAGGAAGGTGACGTTGAAGCCCGTGAAGATCAGCCAGAAGGCCCAGCGGCCCAATCGCTCGGAAAGCATCTTCTTGGCGATGAACGGATAGAAGTAATAGACCCCCGCGATCACCGGAAAGACCATTCCGCCGAAAAGCGTGTAATGCAGATGGGCGACAACGAAATACGTGTCGTGGACCTGAAAGTCGAAAGGCGCGAGGGCGAGCATGATCCCCGTCAGCCCGCCCATGGTGAAGATCGCCAGCGCCCCCGCGATCCAGAGCATTGGCAGGATCATGCGGATGCGCCCGGCCACGAGCGTCGCCAGAAAGGCGAAGAGCTGGACGCCGGTGGGGATCACCACCGCCTCGGAGGCGGCCGAGAAGAAGCCCAGCGAAAGGCCGGGCAGACCGGTGGTGTACATGTGATGCACCCATAGCCCGAAGCTGAGAAAGCCGGTGCCGACGGCCGACAGCACGATCCAGGAATAGCCGACGATGGGCCGCTGCGCGACGGTCGGCACGATCATCGCGGCGATGGCGATGGAGGGCAGGAAGATGATGTAAACCTCCGGGTGGCCGAAGATCCAGAACAGATGCTGCCAGAGCATCGGGTCGCCGCCGCGTTCGGGATCGAAGAACGGCCAGTCGAAGCTGCGCTCGAGCTCGAACAGGAAGTCACCCGCGATGAGCGGCGGGAAGGCAAAGAGGATCATGCCGCCCACCACCAGCACATACCAGGCATAGAGTGGCATGAGGTTGACCCGCATTCCCGGCGCGCGGCATTTCAGCACCCCGACGATCAGCTCCACCGCCGCCGCGATCGAGGCGATCTCGATGAAGCTGAGACCCAGAAGCCAGATGTCGCTGCCCGGGCCTTCGTCCTCGGTGGCAAGCGGCGGATACATGAACCAGCCCGCGCGGGGGGCGGCGTCGAAAAGGACCGAGCCCAGCACGAAGACGCCTCCGATCAGGAAGCACCAGTAGCCGAAGGCGGAAAGGCGCGGAAACGGCATGTCGCGCGAGCCCAGGAAGCCCGGCAGCATCAGGATCGAGATCGCCTCGAACATCGGTACGGCAAAGAGGAACATCATGGCCGAGCCATGCATGCTGAAAAGCTGGCTGAACCGGTCCGAGGAAACCAGGCCGCTTTCCGGCACCGCCAGTTGCAGGCGGATGATCAGCGCGAGCACACCGGCGCAAAGCATGAAAAAGAACGCGGTCAGCGAATACCACTTGCCGATCTCGGTGTTGTTGACCGCCGACCAGTAGCGCCAGCCCTCGGGCGCCTTCCAGGCCGCGCGCAGGCGCCCCGCCTGCGCCTTGCGCAGGTCTTCGGGAACCGGCTCGTCCAGCATCGCCTCGGTCGGCGGATAGGTGCCTTGCGGCTCCGGACGGCGGGGCGGGGTCGTGCGGCGGAGGATCATTCCAGCTCCTTCAGATAACGGGCGAGGTCCTGCAACTCGGCGGGTTCGAGATGCGGGAAGGCTGGCATCTGGACCTCGGGCTTCAGCTCTCCGGTATGGGCGACCCAGAGCGCGATGTCGTCGAGCGAGGCACCAAGCCGCCCCGCGCCGATGGAGTGACGCGCGCCGACATGGGTCAGGTCCGGGCCCACCTGGCCGACGGCCTCGGTGCCGCGGATGCTGTGGCACGCTCCGCAGCCCTCGCGGCGAAAAATCTCGAGGCCCCTGCGTGCGGACTCGCTTTGCGGCGCGCGGGCATCCTGTGCCTCGGCCTCGAGCCAGGCGGCAAAATCCTCTGGCGGCATCACCACGGCCTCGAAGGCCATCCAGGCATGGCTCGCCCCGCAGAACTCGGCGCATTGGCCGCGATAGGTGCCGGGGGTTTCGGGCTTGAGGCTCATCCGCGTCTCGCGGCCGGGAAACATGTCCATCTTGCCGCCGAGCGCGGGAATCCAGAAGGAATGGATAAAGCGGTCGGCGGTCAGCAGGAACTCGGTCCGCTCTCCGGCGGGCAGCCGGATCTCATTGGCCGAAATCACCGGCCCGGCGTCCCCCTCGGGCAGGTATTCAACCCGCCACCACCATTGTTCGCCGGTGACGGAGATGCGCAGCCCCTCTCCCGGCGCGCGCTGGTCGGGCAGCAGCGAGAGACCCCAGACCAGCACACCGCCCACGATCAGCGTGGGCGCGAAGACGCCGCCGAACAGGATCAGACGCCGCGCGTGATGTTCCGGAAAGGCGGCGGGGCTGCGCCGGCTGAACCAGTAGAAAAGACCGTTCATCCCGAGCCACAGCACAGCGGCTCCGGCCAGCATGGAGGTAAACAGAAGATGCAGCGCCTCTGCATCCGCGCCGGCCGGCGCCAGCGCGGACTGACGCCCTTCGCATCCTGCGGTGAACAGGGCCACGGCCACAAGGGTAAACCCACGGCGCCTCGCCCCGGCGGCGGGAGCGAGGAGATGTCCGGCCAGTGCAGGGCCGGAGGCGTCCGACGCGATTGTTCCGAGCGGCTTTGTGCGGGTCATGCGGTTCTCAACCCGCCAGACGGCGAAGTGTTCCCGTTGATGATGCTGAAATCCGCCGCGGTTTCGGCGACCGTGCAGGAACGGCGAGACCGTGATGTGGATATGCCGCCCGAGGCCTCAGTGACGCTCGCGCTGCGTCAATGCCCCGAGCCATTGCGGATAGCTGACGTTCTGAAATGCCGTCAGGCCGAGGCGCTGCCTGAGATCCTCGAGCGCCGCCTTGTCCTCGCCTTCGATGGCGACTGTCCAGGAGGTCACGCCAGGGCCGGCTGACACCCTGGTGATTTCCGCAAGACAGCCATCCGCCTCGTACTGCGTCCGTTCCTTTCGCACCGGAATGGCGCGATGGCCCGCGTGGACGAAGGCCGCGACGACCGCCTCCGCGTCATGACCCCGCGCCGGATCGAAAGGCGGCAGGCCGGTGAAGGTGGCGGCGAGATCGGCGCCAGTGGCGGGCAGAGTGACGCATCCGACCGCTTCCCACCTGTCGAACGCAGCGTCCCGCGCCACATGTCTTTTCAGATCGAGCGCCGACGCACCGCGCAGCTTGAAGACCAGAGCCGGGTCGCCGCCCAGGAGGTAAAGATCGTCGCGCATCTCATGACCCCGGACGCGATAGCCCTGCCGCAGCGTGGCGCGCGAATTGCCCAGATCGTCGCCGAACACCCGAAATTCCAGTCGGCCCATCATCATGCTCCCTGAAGTATCGGTGGCAGCCGCGAGCATCATCCGTTGTCAGAAGACCGCAGGCGGACGAGGGCGGCGATTTCCCGGAATTCATCGGCGATGCTCAGGGGTAACGCTTCGGTACCGGTGGGCACCGCGCCGGGATCTTCCTGCCCGTCATGCACGATCTCGCGTTCGGAGATCCAGCGCAGATGACCGGCCCGCACGGCGGGATCCATGCCGGTCAGCAGGTGCGCCAAAAGGCGGCGATGCGAGATGAGCCGGCCTTCCAGTTCAGTCAGCCTGTCCTCAGCCTCGCGCATGGGTCTCTCCCCCGCCGGGCGAAAGCCGCCGGCTGCTGAATGGCAACCGCTCGGGCGGCAATTCCGGCGGAATGTCAGGCTCCTGCTCGGGCGGCGGGTCCGGCGGGAGGTCCGGCTCCTGCTCGGGTGGCAGTTCGGGTGGCAGGTCCGGCTCCTGCTCGGGCAGTTCGTCGGGCCCCGGCGGCTCGTACTCGGGCAGGTCCGGCCGATCGGGCGCCTCGGGCGGCGGCATGATATCCGGCCCCGGGACCGGCGGGATTCCGGCCGGCGGGTGCTGGGGCGGTGCCCCGGCCTGCCGGAAAAGCCGGGGCGGATGCAGTGCTGTTGGAGGCATCTGGGAAAAGGTCATGCGAACTCCGAGTCTGTCTGCCCTACAAACACGCCAGGCCGGGAAGTGTTCCAGGCGGAGGAGCCCGCTTTCCGGCCGGCGGGCGGGGCAGCTCATTTCAACGGCTCGTCCACCCTGTCCGGCTTCTCGTCCGGCACCGCCCGATGGCGGCGATGCGACGACGAGAGGCGCGCGACCTGCGGGCTCAGCGTGGGCATACAGGTGCGCAGGGCAGCCAGGAACTGTGCGGCCCAGCGCGTGGCGTCGGTGCGCCTTACGACCTCCATGCAGGCGGCGTGGCGGGCCCGGCGCTCGTCCAACGGCATCTCGAGGGCCTGATGGATCGCCGCGGCCATCTCCTCTATGTCGTAGGGGTTGACCAGAAGCGCCTCGGTCATGTCTTCCGCCGCGCCGGCGAAACGCGAAAGGATCAGCACGCCCGGATCCTCCGGATCCTGGGCGGCGACGAATTCCTTGGCCACGAGGTTCATGCCATCGGCCAGTGACGTGACCGCACAGGCCCGCGCCATCCGGTGCAGCCGCGCCAGTACGGAACGGTCGATGCTGCGGTGAATATAGCGGATCGGGGTCCAGTCCAGCTCGGCGAATGCGCCGTTTAGGCGCCCGGCGATCTCTTCCAGTTCGCTGGTGATGTCCTGATAGGCCTGCACTCTTTCCCGCGTCGGCGGCGCGATCTGCACCAGGCAAGGTCGGGTGCCCTCGGGCCGGGTTTTGAGATAGCGGCCGAAGGCGCGGAAGCGGTTGGGGATGCCCTTGGAATAGTCGAGGCGGTCAACGCCGATGACGAAGCCGTCTGGGGCCTCGCGACCAAAGGGGTTGCGGCCCCCGACCCCGGCCAGTTCACGAAAATGGTCGACGTCGATGCCGATCGGGAAGGACCGGACCGAGGTGATGCGACCCTGCATCTTCACCGTGCCGTCGGGCATGAATTCGGCACGAGGATCGGCGCGGTACATTTCCAGGCACCGCGCGACATCGCCGCGCGTCTGCAAGCCCAGCAGATTGTAGTCCGCCAGCCAGTCGGCGAAATCCTCTGGCTGCGACAGCACGGACAGATCGCCCAGCGATGGAAAGGGAATGTGCAGAAAGAACCCGATCCTGTTGGCCAGACCCAGCGCCCGCAATTCGCTGGCCAGCGGGAAAAAGTGATAATCATGGACCCAGATCAGATCGTCGGGCCGCGCCACCTGCGCGATCAACTTCGCAACCCGGGCGTTTACCGCGCGATAGCGTTCCTCGTAGGTGGATGGCATCTCGACCAGATCAACCCGCCGATGACAAAGCGGCCAGAGCACCGAATTGGCGTAGCCCAGGTAATAATCCGAAATCTCTTCTTCACTGAGGCGAAAGGCCAGGCACCTGCAGCCCCCGCCGGAGACCTCTTCCATCTCTTCCAATCCGGTTCCCGGATCGGGATGGGCGCCGATCCACAGCCCCCCCGATGCGGAAAGGGCATCGCGGAGCGCGACGACGAGCCCGCCGGAGGAAGGGCTCCCTGTCGGAATCCGGTTGGAAACGGCGATGAGTCTCGGCGGCATTTGCTCCCCTTTCGCAGTGACCATGGAGTTCCACGGTCCCTGAACTGTCTAACCGGCGCGGAGGCGAGATGTTCCAGCGCCGGCACAGTCAGTCGTCGCGCCCGGGAAATGATTGGGCGGTCACCGCCGCTCAGGCTCTGCCTCCAGGCTTGCCGAAAGCCAGGACAGCGCGTCCTCCATCCGGGGCACCTGGAAGCGTGCCACGGTGCCGGCCTGCCCGATCCGCACCCCGAACCCGCCCAGTTCCTGGGCCGCGCGAAAGCCGTCCTCGTCGGTCGTGTCGTCGCCGACCATGATCGGGATGCGGTTCGCAAAGGGCGCCTCGGCAAGGAACCCGCGCAACGCGTGGCCCTTGTCCACACCGGCGAGCGCCGCCTCGCTGACCATGTTGCCATGCAGGACGCGCAGCTCTTGCGCCTCGGCCACCCGGGCGACGGCGGCCTGGCAGATCTCTGCGCGATCCGGCCTGTTGCGGTAATGCAGCGCCACGGCGCCCGGTTTGTGTTCCAGAAGCAGACCCTCGCTCCGCGCGAACGGCTTGAGCCCGGCGAAGGCCCTCTCCAGCGCTTCGGCGGGCGCGCCGTCTTCCGCCATCACCGACCGACCGTCCGGCAGAAGACGTTCCAGACCGTGAGACCCCGACAGCGCCAGCGGAAGCCCTTGCAGATGTCCCGCAAGGCTTTCGAGCGCGCGGCCCGACAGCACGGCGACGGCACCATCCGATGCGCGGATCACACGCAGGAGCAGCTGCCGCGTCGAGTCGGAAAGGCGCACATCCTGCGGCCGCTCGACGATGGGCACCAGCGTTCCGTCGAAATCCACAAACAGCGCGTGGTCCTTCCAGTCGGGAAAAGGCGGCAGGCGCCGAGCGACGTTGCCGGCGGGATCAGGGATGTCGGACATGATCGAAACCTCGGGCGTTTCGCCCCCGTGTCAGGACGGCAAGGCAAGCCTTCCCGACAGGCAGAGCGGGGCGCGGCAGCGAGCCGCGCCCCGTTCCCGGCTCGCCATCAGTCATGCGAACCGGCCGGCTGGGCGATATCCTCAAGCGTGGTGCCTGCGGTCAGGGCATCCCGGCGCACCGCGATGTCGCCGACGGAGAGCACGCCCACGAGCCGTTTGCCTTCGTCGACCACTGGCACGCGGCGCACCTGCTGGTCACCCATGTTCCGCGCCACCGCCTCGATCTCGTCATTCTCGAAGCAATAGCGAACATCCTTGGTCATCGCGTCGCTGACCCTGGCGTCGGGGCCCTTGCCCGCGCCGATGCCGCGAATGGCGATGTCCCGGTCGGTCAGCATTCCAACAAGCCGGTCGTCCTGGCCCACTGGCAGAAATCCGGCGTCGATTCGTTGCATGAGTTCCGCAGCCTCGCCGAGCGTCTGGTCGGGTGCGACCGTGATCGGGTGCCGAGACATGATTTCCGATACTTTCATGGTTCGTCCTCCTCGGTTCGGGACCATTCTGGACCCGGTTGCCTTTAAACAGGCCGGTGGCGGTGATGTTCCCGCGCCCATGCGTATGGCCGAGGTCCCGGCACATCACCGCGACAGCTGATCATGTCTGCTCCGCAGGCCGCACCCGCCCCGTGAGAATGCTCCGCCTGACCCGTCCGCAGGGGCGCATTCACCCGCCCAGCAGGACCCTTTCGTCAACCAGATAGGCCACTGCATCCCCTTGCGGACCAACCAGATGCGCGACCGCAGCGGAAAGATCTGATCCGTCCCGCCAGATGTCCGGGTCCAGTCCCTGAAAATAGACGATCATTCGAGGCCGGATCGGATCGGCCGGAAGCGTCATGCGCGTCAGGTGAGCCTCGACGGGCTCGATCTCGATCCTCGCGCCCGACGGCAGAAACCTGCGCAAACTCCGCACCCCGGAAGAGTCGATCAGTCGGTCGTTACCAGCGCTGAGCAGGAGGACGGTCTTGTCCGGCATCGCAGAGTCCAGCGCCGCGGACGGGGTCGTGATCGCGCCGGTCCATTCCGAGAGAAACCGCTGTTCGTCGGCGGGCAGAAGGACAGCCCCGAGGTGGCTGGACTGCGCGAGCGCCAGTGCGGTATCGTTGGCATAGGTGATTTCGGCAATTCCGGCGTGCCGGCACCACCTGCCGGTCAGGCAAAATACATCCCGGATCACATGGTTCTGCACATAGCGCACCAGACCCGGCAGCCGCGTGGCCAATGCGGCGTGCACGGTCAGCCAATGATGGCTGAACGCCGCCCTGTCCATCGCCTGATGCTGCCTGAGCAGCACGGTGCGCTTCCTTTGAACCGTCGTCAATGAAAGGTCCGACCTCCGTCGACCGGCATGGCGATGCCGGTGACGTAGGAAGATGCAGAGGATGTCAGCCAGAGGATCGCCTGCGCAATCTCTTCAGCCGTTGCGGCGCGCTGCAGGGCGTAGTTCGCCACGATCTCCGGCCGGACCTTGTTGTTGTCATGCAAGACAGTGCGGGTCATCGGGGTGTCTACCATGCCGGGGCAGACGCAGTTGACGCGGATCTTCGGTGCCGCCTCGCGTGCGAGGCTTCGGCCGAGCGAAAGGACACCCCCCTTGGACGCCACGTAGGCTGCGGAGCCCGGTCCCGGCGGAACAAGCGCAACGCCCGACGCCAGCAAGACTATGCTGCCCGATTGCTGTTTCCTGAGCAGCGGAATGGCGTGCCGCGCCAGCAGATAGGTCCCGGTCAGGTTCACCGCGATCATCCGGTTCCACAAGGAAAGGTCGGTGTCGGAAATGGTTGAAGGATCAAATATACCGGCCGTATTCACAAGACCGTCCAGCCCGCCCATCACCTGCGCTGCGCGGCCCAGCGCCGACTGGACGGAAGATTCATCGGCGATATCCATCGCGATACGTTCGTCCTGTGCGCCGCCCGCGTCTTCCGGCGCCAGGTCCAGGATACAGGTGCGTGCCCCGGCGGCCCGCAGCAATGTCACCGTCGCGCGACCGATCCCCGAGGCGCCTCCGGCGACAACGACCTTGCGCCCTGTCATATCAAGCTCAACTGACATGAATATTCTCCGCTCCAGTGTCCCGTGGGTTGTTTCCGGCCAGCCAGCCGCCATCGACGACCAGCACATGGCCCGAAACAAAGGCGGCCTGATCAGAGGCGAGAAAGGCGACCGCATTCGCGATGTCGTTTGGCGTTCCCACGCGTGGGAACGGGGTCGTATCGACCATGATCCGCCGAAACTCCCGGTCATTCTGAATACGATCGGCTGTCATCGGCGTCTCGATCAAGCCCGGCGCCACGGCATTGGCGCGGATACCTCGCGGCCCGTAGTCGGTTGCCAGTTGCCGCGTCAGGCCCACGATGGCGGCTTTTGACATGGCATAGGGCCCGGAGCCGACGCTACTGCGCAAACCGAAGATGGATGCAATGTTGATGATGTTTCCGCCTGCGCCGAATGCATTCAGGGCGCTGCGGGCAAATCGGAATTGGGCGCGTACGTTGACCGCCAGGAACCGGTCAAGCATCTCGTCATCGACTTCGTGAACCGGCCTGGAATGCCCCACTCCTGCGTTGTTCACCAGCCCGTCAAGCCTTCCGAACCTTTCCATCGCAAGTGTCACGGCAGCGTCGGGAGCATCCGCTTCGGTAATGTCCTGACGGATCACCTCTACCCGATCCGGATATGTGTCGCGCAGGCTGTCGAGCGCGTCCGACAGCATATCGCTGGCCAGAATATTGTGGCCATCCTCCAGGAGCCGTTCGGCGATGGCACGCCCGATCCCTCGTGCTGCGCCAGTTACAAGTGTTGTCCGCATGATGATTTCCCCCTCTCCCCACTTGACATATTCTAGAATTTTACGCTTGTTAAGTCGAATTCTCATCGGACGCGCCAGTACACACCGATGAGCGGGGGGAATGACTTGAGACAGGAACTACATGAATTCGACGTCTGTGTGCTGGGCTCCGGAGCAGCCGGCCTGGCTGCAGCGTTTTCCGCAGCCCAGGGCGGATGCAAGGTGTTGGTGATCGAAAAGGCCCCGGTCTTCGGCGGCAGTACGGCGATTTCGGGCGGTGTCGTCTGGATTCCGTGCAATGCCGGAATGAAGGATGTCGGGATCGACGATTCACCGGATGCGGCACGCGCCTATCTGCGCAACGTACTCGGAAATCGGTACCGGGAAGATCTGGTGGACAGCTTCCTCGCACATGGGCCGGAAATGGTAAACTTCATGCACCGCCATTCCGAATTGCGCCTGGTGCCGCGCGCCCTGGCGCCGGACTACTACCCGGATCTGGAGGGCGCGGTTCTGGGCGGGCGAGCGATGGACCCACAAGTCTATGACGGCAGACGGCTTGGGAAATGGTTCCGCAAAGTGCGCTTCCCCCTGCGCGAATTCATGGTGTTCAACGGGCTTATGGTCGGCCGGGCCGAGATCGATCACCTGCTTGGCACGTTCCGCACACCGCAGGATTTCGCCAAATCTGTTGGGCTGATGGCCGGCTTCTTGCGGGACAGGCTGCGTTATGGGCGCGGGACGCGCGTGTTGATGGGCAATGCGCTTGTCGCGCAATTGATGAAGTCAGCGCTGGATGCCGGGGTCGAGTTCTGGAACGCGACCGAGACGCTAGAGATTCAGCGCCACGATGGCCGTGCCAATACCTTGAAGGTGCGCCGCAATCATCAGGAGGCAACCGTCCGCGCCAGAACTGGCATTGTTCTTGCAACCGGCGGCGCGGCTGCCAACGCGCAGATGATGGCGCCGGATCTGAAAACGCCCGATATGCATCTTACCATGGCCCCCAAGGAAAATACGGGAGAGATGATCCGCCTGGCCCTCAAACTGGGGGCGGTGCTGGACGATAATGTCGAGGACGGAGCGAACTACGCCCCGGTCTCTCAACATGTAACACCCCAGGGTCAGAAAATCCGCTTCCCCCACCTTTTTCTGGACCGCCCCAAACCGGGCCTGATCGCCGTGGGCCGGAACGGGCGCCGATTCACGAATGAGGCCTCATCCTATCACGCGTTCGTGCAGGGCATGCTGAACGCGCCAGATGCTGTGGCGCTGCCCGCTCATCTTGTGTGCGACGCCGCATTCCTGCGCCGCTACGGAATGGGACTGGTCCGCCCGGGCCTGCAAGCCCGGGCAAAATATATCGCGTCCGGCTATCTGAAAAAGGCTGACACTATCACGGATCTTGCCGCCCAGATCGGGGTTTCCCCCGCCGCGCTAGTGGATGAGGTCGAAAAACATAACCGATTTGCCGCAGCAGGCGAAGACCCGGATTTCGGCAAGGGCAGCAACGCCTATGACCGTGCCCAGGGGGACGCCGGACACAGGCCGAACCCGTGTCTCGGCCCGATCACAAAAGCACCGTTCTTCAGCATCACAGTCCATCCCGGTGATATTGGGCCGACGCGTGGACTGGTGACTGACGGCACCGCACATGTACTCGATCAGGACGGAGCTGTTATCCTGGGGCTTTATGCCTGTGGCAACGACATGAATTCCGTCATGGCCGGAACCTATCCGGCTGCCGGTATCACGCTCGGCCCGGCGTTGACTTTCGGATACCTCATCGGGCGGGACCTGGCCGGTCGTCTGACCGCAGTATAAGGGAGAACATCCAATGGCCTACATGATCATGACGCGGGACAAACCCGGAGCGGAGGAGATTCGCGCAGCGAACAGGGTTGCACATTATGCCTTCCTGCGCTCGCACCGAAATATCCTGATAGCTTCGGGCGGCTTGCAGGACGACAATGGGGAATTCAATGGCGGCCTGATTGTCATAGACGTGGACACGCGCGAAGAGGCCGAGGAGTTTCTGCGCGCTGACCCTTTTAGTGACGCCGGATTGTTTGGCGACGTTACGATTTCCCGTTGGAAGCAAGCCTTCCTGGACCGCGCCGAACGCTGAGGCACGGCAAATCTTGCCGCGCCCAATTGTGTGTTTACATGCTAGAATTTTAGTATAACTTATCCATCAGGGAAGCGCGCCACAGAGTGCGCGCAGGGAGGATCTATGGATTTCCAGATTGCGGCCATTCTATTTCAGGATGGCGTCTTGACGGGCGCAGTCTACACGATGCTGGCGCTCGGTTTCGTGCTCGTGTTCACGACAACCCGCATTATTTTTGCCTCTTATGGTGATCTGATCGCCTTTTCGGCCCTGACACTCCACGCGCTGCAAAAAGGAGCGCTGCCGGGGACGGTCTATCTATTGATGGTCCTGGCCGTTCTTGCGACTGTGCTTGAAGTGGTTTCTGCGCTGAAACAGGGCACGGCGCGGCGGATTCCGGGCATATTGGTCATCTGGCTGGTATTACCGATCCTGCCCGCCACGGCGGCTTTGATGGTTGGCGGGATGATCTTGCCAGCGTGGATCAGTCTTGTTTTGACAATTGCGCTTGTGGTGCCGATCGCGCCACTGCTCTATCGCATCATCTTTCAGCCGATCGAAACGGCATCAACCCTGACGCTGCTGATCGTGGCGGTGGTGCTGCACTATGCCATCGCCGGGCTGGCGCTGCTGTTCTTCGGACCCGAGGGCATTCGGACAGCGCCGCTGTTTCGCGGCACCTGGGATCTGCTCGGCTTTCAGATGCAGGCGCAGCTCGTGGTGGTGGTTGTCACCGCGATCATTCTTGCGACCGCGTTGGCAGTATTTTTCAGCAAGACGATGACAGGCAAGGCGCTGCGCGCGACGGCCTATAACCGGGACGGAGCCCGGCTGGTCGGGATTTCGACGCGTGCGTCAGGCAGTGTTGCCTTTGCTCTTGCGGGGATCATCGCTGCCATCGTTGGCATTCTGGTCAGTAGCAACATTACCGTCTACTACGATTCCGGCCTGATGATCGGCCTCAAGGGCTTTGTCGGGGCCGTCGTGGGTGGTTTCATCAGCTACCCCGTCGCAGCAGTCGGCTCTCTTGTTGTGGGCCTCGTTGAATCCTACGCCTCGTTCTTTTCCAGCGAATACAAGGAAGTCATCGTCTTTTTGTCGATCATCCCCGTGGTCCTGTTTCGGTGGCTCGGCGCACGGCATGAGCCGGAAGAAGAAGAGGAGGAAACCGCATGACAATCGCCGATCAGGAGCCCATAAAAATGGACGCACGCGCCTCAAGCTATATGGCAGTGACCGGAGTGGCCATCGCTGTTTTGCTGGCCCTGCCGCTCTTTCTGACTTCGTTCAATATCCTGCTGCTGAACATGGTGGGAATATTCGCGATGGCGACTCTGGGCCTGGTTCTGCTGACGGGTTCCGGCGGCGTCACCTCCTTTGCACAAGCCGCCTTCATGGGGCTCGGCGCCTATACGTCAGCCTATGTGACGCTCAGATTGGGCTTAAGTCCCTGGCTGGGCCTGGCGGCAGCGCTTGCGCTTGTGTTCGTTGTAACGATGGCGATCGGATATGTAACGCTACACCTCGGAGGCCACTACCTGCCGATCACGACGCTTGCGTGGGCCGTCGCCATCCACATGCTCTTCGGGACACTGGACGGGCTTGGCGCGCACAGCGGCATTGGCGGCCTGCCTCCGATTTCCATAGCAGGTGTGGCGATGGACCGGCCGGAACGGGCGTTCTACATGATATGGGTTACTCTGATCCTGTTTCTTTTCGCGGCGTCCAACCTGCTGCGTTCTCGCCAGGGCCGGGCGATTGCCGCACTAAGGGGCGGCTCTCTTCTGGCAGAAGCACTGGGGATCAGTGCCTTTCGCACGCGGATGATGCTGTTCGTGCTGGCAGGGGAACTGGCCTGTGTGGGGGGCTGGCTCTTCGCGCATACGCAGAATTTTATCTCTCCGTCTTCCTTTGACCTCACTAATGGATTGAACATTTTGCTGATGTCGGTCCTCGGCGGGGTCGGCAGCGTACTGGGCGCCCTGGTGGGAGCCGGCGCCGTCATGGTGGGGCGAAATCTGATTCAGGATGTGCTGCCGATGCTGGCGCTGGACGCGGGGTCTCTGGAGATCGTGGTCTTCGGGGCCATTTTCATCGTCCTCGTGCAATATTCTCCCAAAGGGCTCTCGCCGCTTCTGTCGCGCTGGCTGCCACCCCGCCCCGCTCCGGCTTTGCCCGATATAAAGCATGACGAAGTCCTCCGCTTCGGGCGGGCCAAAGAGCACAATGACGACGCGGTGATCCTGTCTGTTGATGGTCTGGAAAAGCGCTTCGGCGGCCTGGTGGCGGTTAAGGATCTGAGCTTTGACGTACACCGCGGAACCATTCATGCGCTGATCGGGCCGAACGGGGCGGGCAAAAGCACCACCTTTGACATGATCAGCGGCCTGCAATCGCCGACCAGCGGAACAGTTCAATTCAACGGCACCGTCGTCACACACACGCCGGCGCGCAACATGATCGCCAGGGGCATGGCGCGGACCTTTCAACATGTCCGGATCCGGCCGCAAATGACTTTGCTCGACAACGTGATGCAAGGTGCGCACTGGCGCCTGACGTCCGGGTTCTGGGCTGGCATCCTCCGCCTCGACCGTGCCGAGGAAGCGGCCTATCGCAAGACCGCATTGCTGGCGCTCAAGGCGGTCGGGCTTGCCGATCAGGCGCTGGTCGAGGCGGGCACGCTGTCGCTGGGCCAGCAGCGCCAGCTTGAAATCGCCCGGGCCCTGGCCGCCGACCCCGAGATCCTTCTTCTCGACGAACCGGCGGCAGGCCTGCGGACGGGTGAAAAGGCGGAACTGGCGGCGTTGCTGTCTCGGTTGCGCGAGGCGGGAATGACGATCCTGCTGGTGGAACACGACATGGATTTTGTCATGGGCCTTGTTGACCGGATCGTGGTGCTGGACTTCGGGCAGCATCTGGCCGAGGGGCTGCCCGACGAGATCCGGCAGAACAGCAAGGTTCAGGAAGCCTATCTCGGAGGACTTGACTGATGTCATTGCTTGAAATCAACGACGTCAGCGTGAACTACGGCGCGATCAGTGCGATCCGCAACGTCAGCTTCACCATGGAGGCCGGCCGGATCATCACGGTCATCGGCCCGAACGGCGCAGGTAAAACCACCTTGCTGAAATCCATTGCCGCCCTCCTGCCCTACAGCGGGTCGGTGGCGTTTCAGGGACGTTCGGTTGATCGACTCGACGTGCAGGCGCGTGTGCGCAGCGGCATGGTTCTGGTGCCCGAGTCCCGGGAATTGTTCACGCAGATGAGTGTGCAGGACAACCTCGACCTCGGAGCCTATGCCCGCCGTGACGGCGCCGCGAATATCAGGCGTGACCTCGATCAGGTCTACGATCTGTTTCCCCGCTTGCGCGAGCGGATGGGACAGGCGGCCGGAACGCTGTCGGGCGGAGAACGACAGATGCTGGCTCTGGGCCGTGCGCTGATGTCCGCGCCGCGGCTTTTGATGCTGGACGAACCCAGCCTTGGCCTGGCACCCATTGTCGTGCGCGAGATTTTCCGGATCATTGCGCGACTGCGTGAATTGGACGTCAGCGTCCTGCTGGTCGAACAGAATGCCCGGGCAGCACTTCAGACGGCAGACTATGGCTACGTACTTGAAACCGGCGAAATCGCAGGGTCGGGGCCATCGGCAGAGCTATTGGCCGATCCGATGCTGATCAACGCATATCTGGGCGGTAAAAAACCGACATCAGCAACAGCCTAACGAAAGGAAATCAAACAAAATCATTTATCTACAGAGCCTAAAATGTTAGTATATCTAATCGGAGCCGGAGTCGGGATTCTGGCAATCCGATTATGGGAGGAGGAAAAAACGTGAGACAATTCACTTTGGCTACAGCCACATTGGCCGCGGTGATGCTGGCTGGTCCGGTGCTGGCGGAAATCAAGGTCGGGGTCGTGCATTCGCTGTCCGGCCCGGCGGCGTCGCAGGGCATTCCACAGCGCAATGCGATCGAACTGGCGCTGCCGGACGAGATCGACGGCGAGAAGGTCACGGTCATCGTCCTGGACGACGCCACCGACCCGGCCGTCGCCGTGCGCAACACACAAAAACTGATCGATGGAGAGAACGTCGATGTGATCCTCGGGCCGACCGCGACGCCAAGCGCGATCGCCATGGCACAGGTCGCGACGGAAAAGAAAGTGCCGTTGTTTCCAGGTGCTCCGGTCAGCTTGGGGGATGATCGCGATTATTACCTTTTCAACGTCCCGCCCCCGCCGGTGAAATGGATCATTCCGACGGTTACCGACATGAAGAAGCGCGGCGTCAAGACGGTCGGCTTCCTGGGCTTTTCCGATGCCTGGGGCGATGTGACACTGGCCGCGCTGAAAGAACACGCCGCCGAAGGCGGGTATGAGGTCGTGGCCGAGGAGCGTTACGCGCGCGCCGACAGTTCGGTGACCGGGCAGGTATTGCGCCTGATTTCCGCCAATCCGGACGCCATTTTCCTGGGCGTTTCGGGGTCTGCGGGTGTGCTGGGCAATGTGGCAATCGTCGATCGCGGCTACGAAGGCCCGATATACAACTCCAACGGTGTCTTCAACGCGGACTTTCTGACGCTGGGCGGGGATGCTCTGGAAGGCCTGCACGGCAATATCGGCGCCATCGCCATTCCCGAAAGCCTTCCGGATGACGAGCCGCGAAAGTCTGTTACGCTGGATTTCATCCGGGCCTACAACGCCAAATATGGCGAAAACTCTGCCGATGCGATTTCCGGCTTCGGGTATGACGCGGGCCTGTTGCTGACCGATGCCTTGAAACTCGCGCTGCAGAAGGCTGAACCGGGCACGCAGGAGTTCCGCGAGGCCATCGTCACATCCATGCGTGCGCTGGATCGTGTTCCGGGAACGCATTCGATCTACACCTTCAAGGACCCGTCCTGGCCCTGGGGTGTCGGCGACGATGCTGCGTTCCTCGTGGAAGTGCGTGACGGGAAATGGGTTCTTTCCGAATAGGACCGAAAGAGCCGGGGGCCGTGACGGCCCCCGGACATTCACCGACCGAAGGGAGGCGGGCAAGACATGAGCACTGATATATACGAGCTACGCATTTACACGATCGCCGTCGGCCGGACGCAGGACATGGCCGACAGGTTCCGCAATGATCTATCCGTCCTGTTTCCCCGGCACGGCGTCCGCATCGTCGGCAGCTGGACCGCGTTTTCCGGCCCGCAGATCCCCACGTTCGTCTACCTGATGCGCTGGGTGTCGCTGGAGGAGCGGGACGCGGCCTTTGCCGGGTTCGTGCAGGATCCGGATTGGCAGGAGGCCCGCGACCGGACGAATGCCGGTTCGGAACTTGTCGAACATTTCGATATCCGCTTCATGCGCGCCCTCACCGAGCCGCAGATCGCGGCGCCGATGGACCTGAGCGCGGGCGGGATCTACGAACTGACCCTCCAGCCGAGCGCCAACGGGCGCACCGCCGATATGCAGGAAGATTTCATACATCATGATCTCGCCGCGCGTGCGCGATGCGGCGGCACATTGAACGCGGTCTTTCTGGCCATGACCGGGCCGCGCCTGCCGCTGATGGTGTCCCTGATGCACTGGCCGGATGCACAGACTCATGCGGCGGCGCTGTCACGCGTCGATGCCGATCCGGCGTTGACGGCGCGGCGGCAGGACCAGACCCGAAGCTTGGGGCGCCCGATCCTTGATCAGTCCCAAACATACCTGATGCATCCGCTGGATATAGACTGGACAGGGGCCTGACATGCGGGGGGACATCATCGCACTGGGCTATATAGGCGTCCGGTCGGGCCTGCTGGAAGACTGGGGCCAATTTGCCTCCGGCTTGCTGGGAATGCAGTCGGTCGACCGGGGCGCGGGCCAAGCGTCCTTTCGCATGGATGACCGGAAACAGCGGTTGCTTGTGCTGGACGAACCGGGCGACACGCTCGCCTTTCTGGGGTTCGAAGCCGCCTCGCCGGAGGCCCTGGATCGCATCGCCGCCCGGCTTGAGAACGCCGGCACCCGCGTGGCACGCGCGTTCAGGGATCTGTGCGCACGCCGTTTCGTCACCGACCTGCTGGCCTTCGACGATCCGGCTGGCAACCATGTGGAACTGTTCTTCGGGCCGGAAACCACGTCCGACCCTTTCGTGCCGGGCCGGCCCATTTCCGGGTTCAAGACCGGCCCCCTGGGGATGGGGCATGTGGTGCTGAAATCGCCCTCGGTCGATTTACTGGTGCCGTTCTACCGGGACGTGCTGGGCTTTGCGGTCTCTGATTTCGGACGCACCCCCTATCCACTTTATTTCTTCCACCTGAATGAACGGCATCACAGTTTTGCAATGGTGGGCGCTGCGGCCTCGGGGTTGCATCATTTCATGGTGGAATTCGGCGCTCTGGACGATGTCGGGCAGGGATATGACCTGGCCCTGCTGGAAGAGGGCCGCATCGCCTATACGCTCGGGCGGCACACCAATGATTACATGACCTCCTTCTACGCCCACTCCCCGTCCGGCTTTTTCGTGGAGAACGGATGGGGCGGGCGCCTGATCGATCCGAATACATGGGAACCGCATGAGACCTTCGATGGCCCCAGCTTCTGGGGGCACGACCGCACCTATATGGAGGAACCGCAGCGCAAACGGCTTGAGGAGATGCGGCTCAGTGCGGCCGCGCACGGCAAACAGGCCCCGCCCATGATTGATTGTCCTTGGCTGTGGCAGACCCTGGACAGGGCGGGCGGACAATGACACGTAATGTAATCATTACCGGAGGCGGCGCGGGAATCGGGCGAGCGACGGCGCTGGCCTTTGCGGCGCAGGGAGATCACGTCATCATTGCAGAGCGTGACGCGACCGCCGGTGAAAGCGTCGCGAAAGAGATCAAGGCAAGCGGCGGCAGCGCGGCGGCCATCCGGGTTGATGTGACCATACCCGCGGATCTTGATCGGCTGGCCGAGACGGCGGGGCGGGCGGATGTTCTTGTAAACAATGCCGGGATCTTCGGGATTAAACCGTTTTTCGATATCGTCGCCGATGATTTTCGCCGAACCTACGAGGTCAATGTCGTGTCGGTGTTCGAGCTGACCCGCCGCCTTGCCCCGCAGATGCCAGAGGGGGCTGCCATCGTGAACATCTCGTCGCGGTCCATTCAAGGTGCGATGAATTATGCCCACTACATTGCATCCAAATCCGCTATTGTCGGACTTACCCGCGCGATGGCGCTGGAACTGGCGGACCGCCGGATCCGGGTCAACGCGGTATCGCCCGGCGCGATCAAGACCGAAATGCTGGCCTCGCGCCCGGACACGGACTTTGCCGGAATGTTGAAACATCAACCGCTTGGACGGTTGGGCGAGCCGGAAGACATCGCCGCATCCATCGTCTTCCTGGCCTCGCCGGGCGCCAGCTTCATCACCGGTCAATTGCTGGCTGTAGATGGCGGGCGGTCCTTGGGCGGACCATACGGGTTCTGATGCAGACAAGGCCGGAAACACGAAAATGACAAGGAACCATATATGAAACTGATTTCATTCTCTCGGAACGGGCAGGACAGCTGGGGCGCCGTCGAGGGCGACAAGGTGGCCGATCTTGGCCATCTCGCGCCGGATCTGAAATCGGGCCTGACGATGGATATCTCCGCTGCCCTGGCGCAAGCGCCTCGCCATGCGCTCGACAGCCTCACCTTTCTGCCCGTCATACCCAATCCCGGAAAAATCTTCTGCATCGGCATCAACTACACCACCCATATCTCGGAAACCGGGCGGGATTTTCCGACGAAACCGGTGATCTTCATGCGCGTCGCCGAATCCCAGCAGGGGCATCTGCAGCCGCTGCTCCGCCCGCAGGAATCCGAGCAATTCGACTTCGAGGGAGAGTTGGCCGTCGTCATCGGCAAGCCGATCCGCCGCGTCACACCGGAAGACGCGCTGGATGCAGTGGCGGGCTACAGCTGCTACAATGACGGATCCGTCCGTGACTGGCAGCGCCACTCCAGCCAGTTCGCTCCCGGCAAGAACTTCTTTCGTACCGGCGGGTTCGGCCCCTGGCTGGTCACAGCCGACGAGGTGCCGGACCCGTCCACGCTGCACCTGACGACCCGGCTGAATGGTGATGTCATGCAAGAGGCGCCCATCTCCGACCTGGTGTTCGGAGTGCGCGAGCTGATCTCCTATTGCTCCACGTTCACACCATTGGCCCCCGGCGACGTGATCGTTACCGGGACGACCGGCGGCGTCGGGGCCTTCCGAGACCCGAAGGTCTGGATGGCGCCGGGAGATCAGGTTGAGGTTGAAATTTCGGGGATCGGCACCCTAGTCAACTTCATCGCGGATGATGACACCCGCTCCGCCGCGTCTTAACAAGGGAGCAGATTTTACCGACGGAACCACGGCACTCGAACATGAAAAACCAATCGAATACACGGACACGACAAATGGCAATCCGCCGTGGCGGACTGGCGGAGCATGTGTATTCCCACATCAAGGAACTGCTTCTTGATGGAAAATTCGATCACGGCGAGAGCATTCCCGTCGAGAGGATCACCGAGGAGCTATCCGTCAGCCGTCAACCCGTCATGGATGCCTTGAAACGTTTGTCCATCGAAGGGTTCCTGGTGATCCTGCCGCAAATCGGCTGCCGCATCCGCGAGTACGAGCCTAACGAGATTACCGATTTCTTTCTTCTTTTTGCCGAAGGCGAAGCGCTGATCGCAGAGCTTGCAGCAAAACGTTCCGACGCGGCGGATATCGCCAAACTCAGCGCGATTTCCTTTCAGATCGGAGAATTGCGCGGCGCCGATCTGTCCGTAACTCAGCTCAATCAGAATTACCGCGTGCTGAACCGGAAGCTGCATTTCGAAATGCGCCAGGCGGCGCGGTCCGCGCCCATTGCGGAGGTGGTGGAAAACCTCGGCGACCGGAGCGATTTTTTTGTCGCCGCTTCCGCGCGACCGATTTTCTCGGACAGGCTGGAGTCGGCCCATGAGGAACACGAAGCAATTCTTGACGCCATTCGCAAAGGCGACCCCGATCAGGCGCGCGCGGTGATGAAACAGCACATCCTGCACATTGAAGAACGCATCAACGGCCCCGAACGGGCACCGGATGCGGCCGGCAAAATCAAAGCTTAAGGAGCAGCCGTGACATGAGAACACTCTTCGGACTTTTTTGGCGTTTTTCTGACATTCTAGAATGCGACTGGGGCGTATTATTTTACTTCACGTCATCGAGGGTTTCGAAAGATGTTTGATTTCGATGTGGTAATCTCGGGCGCAGGACCTGTTGGAATGACCCTGGCCCTCGATCTGGGCAAGCGCGGCATTCGTACGCTGATCGTCGAGCGTAACGAAACAACGACCCGCCACCCCAAGATGGACATCACCAATGCTCGCAGCATGGAGATTTTCCGCCACCTCGGCATCGCGGAAGAGCTGCGCGCGGTCGCCGTCCCGGAATCGCATCCGTTCGATGTCTCGTGGATCACGGGGTTCACTGGGCACGAACTTTACCGTTTCGCCTATCCGAGCGCGGCAGAAATGCGGGTGCGTATCCGCGAATGCAACAACGGCAGCCAAATGCGCGAACCGCCCATGCGCGTGTCTCAAACAGAAATCGAACCGGTCTTGAGAACGGCATTGGAACGCGAGCCGTTGGTCGATCTGCGATTTTCCACTGCCTACGAAGCTTTTTCCGAACGGGAAGATCACGTCGAAGTAACCGTAGCCGATACCACGACCGGCGACGCGCACCGCTACACCTGCCGCTATCTGGTCGGCTGCGATGGTGGCGGCAGCAGGGTGCGTCGCCACCTTGGTATCGGCTTGCAGGGTCAGGCGAATATCATGGAGCGGTTCATGACACATTTCCGTTCGCCCGAACGTGAGCTGCTGCAGCGCTGGGGCATCGCTTGGCACTATCAGTCACCCTACGGAACATTGATCGCGCAGAATGACCGCGACATCTGGACACTGCATTCCCGCTTCGGCGCGGAAGGACCGGGAAAGAGCGATCCCAAGGCCCTTGTCCGCAAATTCGTCGGACGTGACATCGACTGCGAAATCCTCGTGGCGAACGAATGGTCGCCGCATCTTCTGGTGGCCGACAGCTATGGCGGTGGTCGCGTTTTCCTGGCCGGGGATGCGGCGCATCAGTACATTCCGACGGGCGGATACGGCATGAATACCGGGATCGGCGACGCTTCCAATCTGGGATGGAAACTGGCCGCGGTGATCGACGGGATTGCATCCCCTGCCCTTCTGAACAGCTACAGCCTGGAGCGACGGCCCGTCGGGCTGCGCAATTGCGACGCGGCGGGCCAGAACAATCAAGTGCGCCAGGATATTTCCGCGCTCTATACGCCAGATATCTTCGAAGACACCGAGGCCGGAGCCGCCCAACGTAGCCGCGCTACAGCCAGGATCGCCGAAATCGGAAATCTTGAAAACGAGGCCTGGGGAATCGAGCATGGCTTTACCTATGCTGGTTCTCCCGCGATCTGGCCCGAGAAAAGCCCCGCCCCAGACTGGGACCCTGCGCGCTATGTGCCTACCACGCGGCCGGGCGCGCGACTGCCAAGCCTCTTTCTGCCTGATGGCACGGCAATCTACGATATGCTCGGACCGTGGTTCACGCTTCTGGTTTTCGGGGGCGCCGATCCTGGAGACTTTACGAGCGTCGCGAAACGGCTCGGCGTGCCGTTGAAAATTGTCACCGCCGACGGCGCCGATGTTCCGGAGTGTTATGAAAGCCCGTTGGTTCTGGTGCGGCCCGATCTGCACGTCGCCTGGCGCGCGACGGGCGAAGCGGCCACCCCGGAGGCAGTGCTCCTGCGCGCGTTGGGGCACGGCAATCCGGCCACGGCAGCCAGACCGGGGCTAGCTTCGCCTTAAACTGATCGAATTCGCGGGCACCCCCGGACATCTGAAGGCGACGTGACGACAACGGCGGCGCGGCGTGCCCGTCTGACGTCGCCAATCACGCTCAGGGTGTTTCTATCATTCCTCGCCGATCCTGGTCCCAAGCTCGTGAAGGCGCCGCGTGAGTCGCGCAGCCTGTGCTATGATTGCCGCCACCACTGCAGCGCCGCTTTCCCAAATCCGCACGCCAGCCCTAAATCACGTAAATTTTGTGCATACACCCTGGAATATGGTGAACTTCCGATCAGTCACCCGCGAATCCCATCCCGCAAGCGTCGGGGCTTTGAGACTCGGCTCATTTGTATACACATATAGCCAGGCCCGCCGAAGAGCGGCCCGATGACAGACCACAAACAGCTTTTGCCCCGCTCGGGGCGCACAGGGAGCATGCTCATGCGCAAACACTTTCTTGCGGCCCTTGCCGGTGCCGCTCTGACCCTTGGTTCCACCATGATCGCCCAGGCCGAAGACGCGCTGGACCGGGTCATGGCCGCCGGCGTGCTGAAGGTCGGCACAGAGACCGCCTTTGCCCCGTTCGATTTCATTGACGCAGGCACCCATACCGGCCTCAACGTCGAGGTTTTCGAAGAGATCGCCAAGGATATGGGCGTCGAACTGGAATGGATCACTCTGGACTGGACCGGCGTGCTGCCCGGTCTCGAGGCCGGTCGTTTTGACGTGGTCGCCGGCCCCGCCACCATCACCCAGGCGCGGATGGAACGCTATCGCTTCTCCTCGCCCATCGCCGAGGCCACGGTTGCCATTCTGGCCTGCGCCAAATGCGAGATCGAAAAGCCCGAGGACATCGGCGGCAAGCCGGTCGGGTCGGGCACCGGCACCGCTCAGCTCGCCCAGCTTCAGGCCTTTGCCGAAACCCTGCCGACCCCTCCGTCGGACATCAAGGAATACGTCTCCTTCAACGAATCCTACGCGGACCTTGCCGCCGGCCGGATCGAAGCCGTTGCGAATTCCCTGCCCAACATCGCCTTCGTGGCCAGCCAGCGCCCGGAAGTCTTCAAAGTGGTCAAGCCCGCATTCGGCACGCCCACCTATTTCGGCTACCCCGGCCGGATCGAGCCGGAATACGCCACGCTGATGGACAAGATCGACGAAATCCTGCTGGCCATGAAGGCCGACGGCCGCATGGGGACATTGCAGGAAAAATGGTTCGGCACCGTCTTCGACATGCCCGACTACGTGACCGAGCCGAATATCTGACCTGACGTTCAGATAAGGTGCGGCCGGGGGTGGGAGCGTGTCCCCTCCCTGTCCCGGTCGCGCCGCCCTTTCCGCCCCCCCCTTTCAGCCGAAACGAGACCATGACCTGGCAACTCTTTGAATTGCTTCTCAAGGCATCTGTGATGACGATCTTCGTCAGCAGCATCTCGATCCTTTTGGGGCTGGGTTTCGCCATCCTGCTGTCGGCCATGCGGATGTCGGGCAATCTGGTGCTGATCAACTTCGCGCGGGTGTTCATCTCGTTCTTCCGCGGCGTGCCGCTTCTGGTGCAGCTTCTGCTGATCTTCAATCTGCTTCCCGCGCTGGGGCTGAGCCTGTCAAGCCTGGCAACGGCGCTGATCGGCCTGTCACTGTGCACCGCCGCCTATCAGGCGGAGAACCTGCGCGGCGGTTTCGAAGGTGTGCCCCCCGGCCTGATCGAAAGCGCCGAAATGGCGGGGTTTTCCCCGACCCAGACCTTCCTTCATATCCGCACGCCCATCGCCTTGCGCATGACCTTTCCGGCGCTGGTCAATGAGGCGATCCTGATCCTGAAGGCCTCGTCGCTGGTTTCGGTGGTCGGCCTGATCGAGCTGACCAAGATGGCCCAGAACCTTGCCGCCTCCACCTATATGCCGCTGCCGATCTTTGCGTCCGCCGGGCTGATCTATCTGGCGATCAACCTCGTGGTCGCCGCGATCGGGCGCCGGGCCGAAGTCGCGCTTCCGGGATTGCCCGCCAAATGAACGGGCCCGCCCCCCTTCGGTTTCGAGGCCGCCCATGAATTTCGATTTCGCCGTCATTCTCGCCAAGGGCCCGCAAATCATCGCCGGGCTGGGCGTCACGATCCTGATCTGGATCGTGGGCACGATACTGGCCGCCGCCATCGGGTTTCTCGTCGCCACCCTGCGCCGCTATGGCGGGCGACTGATGGACAAGCTGCTTTCTGTCCCGGTCGAGATCCTGCGGGGCACGCCGTTTCTGGTGCAGATCTTCCTGCTCTATTTCGGGGGGCCCTACATCGGCATCCGGCTTGATCCGATACCGGCCGGGCTGTTGGGGCTCAGCATCTACGGCGCAGCCTATTACGCCGAGATCTTCCGCGCCGGCTACAATTCCGTGCCCACCGGCCATGCCGAGGCCGCCGATTGCGTGGGGTTCACCCGGTTGCAGACCATCCTTTACGTTCAATTGCCGGAAATGGCGCTTCTGGTGTTGCCGCCCGCCAACAACATGGCGGTGATCCTGTTGAAGGAAACCGCGCTGCTATCGCTGATCACCGTTCCCGAAATGACCATGACGGTGCAGGCGATCGGCTCTCAGCAATATGCCTTTGTCGAAGCCATCGTGGTGCTGGCCCTTGTCTATTGGGGGCTGGTCGAGCTGTCCAATTTCCTTGGCCGGATCGCCGAACGCCGCCTGTCCAAACTGAGTAGCTGATATGACCACACCCGCCATTTCCGTGCAGAACGTCTCCAAACGCTATGGCGAGACGCTGGTCTTGCGGGACATCAATCTGGAAATCCCGCGCGGAGAGGTCACCTGCCTGATCGGCCCGTCCGGTTCGGGCAAGTCCACGCTCCTGCGCTGCATGGCCTTTCTGGAAGAGACCACCAGCGGCAGCATCCTGATCGAAGGGGAGCCGCTGGGGTTCATCGAAAAAGACGGAAAACGCCGCGCGCAAAGCCCGTCCGAGCTGCGCGCCACCCGCTCCAAGGTCGGCATGGTGTTCCAGCAGTTCAACCTGTGGCCGCATATGACGGCCCTCGGCAATGTCTCGGCCGCCTTGCGCCGGGTGCGAAAGATGCCTCGGAAAGAGGCCGAAGAGCGCGCCATGGCCCAGCTCACGAAGGTCGGGCTGGAAGATCGCGCGGGGCACTATCCTTCCCAGCTTTCGGGTGGTCAGCAACAACGGGTGGCGATCGCGCGGGCGCTGGCCCTGGACCCGACGATCATGCTGTTTGACGAGCCGACCTCGGCGCTGGATCCCGAACTCACCGGCGAGGTGCTGAACGTGATGCGCGCCTTGGCCGATGAGGGCATGACAATGGTGGCTGTGACCCATGAGATCGGCTTTGCCGCGTCTGTGGGCAACACTGTCTGCTTTCTCGATCAGGGCAAGTTGCTGTTCCATGATACGCCTGAAAAGGTGTTTGCCGCCCCGCGGCATCCGCGGCTGGAACAGTTTCTGGATACCTACCTGGACCGCGGCGCATCGATGCTGAAATAACCCATGGAAGACGACGGCCCGAGATCCGCACCCAAATCCCTGCACGAGACGATCCGGCATGATCTGGAAAGGCGAATCCTCTCCGGCGATTGGCCGCCCGGCTACAAGATCCCGTCGGAGCTGGATCTGAGCGAGATCTATGGCTGCTCCCGGATGACGGTGAACAAGGTCATGACCCAGCTCGCCGCGGCGGGGCTGATCCTCAGGCGGCGGCGCGTCGGCTCGGTGGTGCTGCCGCAAAAGTCGCTCAATGCGGTGCTGGAAATCCATGACGTGAAGGAAGAGGTCCTGTCGCGCGGCGGCTGGTACCGGCATCAGATCCTGAGCCGGCGATACGGCAGCGCGGGCAGGATCTGGCCCGGAGAGGCGCTTTCGGAGGAAGCGCCGGCCCTGCATGTCACCTGCCTGCATTTCAGTGACAACATGCCGTTCTGCCTCGAAGCCCGGATGATATTTCTGGATGCGGTGCCCGAGGCCAAAGCAGAGACCTTTACCGATACCGCGCCCGGCGTCTGGCTTCTGGAGCATGTGCCGTGGAGCGAGGCCGTCAACGAGATCGCTGCGGTGAATGCCGATGCGGCCCTGGCGGATCTGCTGAAGATCAGCCCCGGCGCCGCCTGCCTGACCATGACACGGCGGACATGGAAGAACGGCGAGGCGGTGACCATGGCAAGCTTTTCCTATCCCGGCGCGCAGCACAAGATGCAGGCCCGGTTCACCCCGGCCCACGGCTAGGGCGCGATGGCGGGGCCCGCTTACCTGCGCGCGATGGAATGCTTCGAGGCGGTCGGGCGGCGCGGCTCGATGCAGGCGGCGGCGGCAGAGCTGGGCGTATCGCCCGGTGCTGTCAGCCAGCAGGTGCGGCGGCTCGAAACCCATCTGGGCGTCACCCTGCTGGAGCGGCGCGGGCGCGGGCTGGTGCTGACCCGCTGGGGCAGGCTCTATCACACCGAACTGGCGGCGGGCTTCGCCCGGCTTTCCGGCGCCGATGATGCCTTGACCCGGGCGCGGGACAGCGAGACGCTGACCGTCAGCGGGTTGCCCACCCTTACCGCGAAATGGCTGGGCCGCAGCCTGTATGCCTGGGGCGATGAAAATACCGATTGGCCCCTTCGGCTGATCAGCAGCGAAGACACGCCGGATTTCGACCGGGACGGCGTGGATTTTGCAATGCTCCTGGGGCCGCCTGCCGCCGGCCACGCAGGCGCGGAGCTTTTCACCGATCAGGTGGTGCCTGCCTGTGCGCCGCATCTGGTGCAGGGGATGCCGTTGCAAGACCCCTCAGATCTGCTGCGCCTGCCCCGCTTGCAGATTCGGTGGAGCGCCCGCTATGACCGCTTCGATCCGCCAAGCTGGGAGCGGTGGGCGGCGCACCACGGCGTGGGGGGCACCCCGGCATCACCCGCCGTGCTCTGCTTTGCCCTGACCGCCACCGCCATCGACGCCGCCGTGGCCGGTCAGGGGGTGGTGCTGGGCCAGGTCGCCATGATGGCCCGCGAACTGGAAAGCGGCCAGCTTGTCGTGCCCTTTGAGCGTTGCCTGCCGCTGAGCGTGCCCTACAGCCTCTGCTGGTCTCGCGCGGCGTTGGAAAAGCCCGGCGGCGCGGCGCTTCGCGACTGGCTCCTGGCGCGGGGCCGTCAGCAGGCCGCGGCTTTGCGCAAAAGCCCGGGATGAACCGTGATGCCAACAGCCCAGCCTGAACGCCCAATATGACGAAACACAAACGGCTGCCCGGCAGCCCCGAGCACACTCCGAAAAAAGGAACACACCAATGTCCGATTTCACGCCCGTCTCCGGCTTCGACCTGCCCCGCTATGCCGGAATTCCGACCTTCATGCGCCTGCCCCTTGTGCCGCTCGACGATCCGCGCCTGAACGCTGTTCAGATCGGACTGATCGGCGTGCCGTGGGATGGCGGCACCACCAACCGCCCGGGCACCCGCCACGGGCCCAGAGCGCTGCGCGACGCCTCCACCATGATGCGTGCGCAGAACGGCAGTACGCGGTTGCGGCCCTTCGAGATGGTCAATTGCGCCGATCTGGGCGACGTGCCGCCCAACCCGGCCAGCCTTGAAAACAGCATGGCCAGGATCACCGAATTCTACGGGCAGGTGGTCAAGGCCGGGATCCGCCCCCTGACCGCCGGGGGCGATCACCTCAGCTCCTTGCCCATCCTGCGGGCCGTGGCCGGAGAGCCGCTCGGCTTCATCCAGTTCGACAGCCATACGGATCTGTTCGACAGCTATTTCGACGGGCAGAGGTATACCCATGGCACCCCTTTCCGCCGGGCGGTGGAGGAGGAGCTTCTGGACCCGAAGAAGATGGTCCAGATCGGCATTCGCGGCACCATGTACGACACCGAAGACCGCGATTTCGCCAAGGCAGTGGGCATCCGCATCATCGAGATCGGCGAATTCTTCGCGCGGGGCGTGCCCGATGTGATGGCCGAGGCGCGCGAGATTCTGGGCACCGGCCCGAGCTATGTGAGCTATGACATCGACTTCATCGATCCGGCCTTTGCGCCGGGGACAGGCACCCCCGAAGTGGGCGGCCCGAACACCTGTCAGGCCCTCGAAGTGGTCCGGGCGCTCTCGGGCGTGAACATCATCGGCGCCGACATGGTCGAGGTTTCGCCCCCCTTCGATCTGGGCGGGCTGACCGCGCTGGCGGGCGTATCGGTGATGTTCGAGCTGCTGTGCGTGATGGCCGAGGCAGTCAGATCCGGGGCCTGAGTGCCGGCGGGCGACGCCTCCCCCACCTCGATCTTGACTTGTCTATACATAAGTGATGCCCTCGACGCCAGAACGAGCCAACGGAGATCCCCATGCCCGCACCGAAATTCGCGCTGCGCCCCGAGCTTGCGGGTATCGGGCCCTATAATGCCGGTCTGGCGCTGGAGGATGTTGCGCGCCGCTGCGGCGGGCAGCCGATCGCGAAGCTGGCCTCGAACGAGAACCCTTTCGGTTTGCCCGCAGAAGCTCTTGCGGCAATGGGCGCGGCAATCAGAAACGCGCATCTCTATCCCGACCCGGAGGCCCGCGCGCTGGCCGGTCTGCTGGCGCGGCAGGCGGGTATTCCAGCAGAGCGAGTGATTTTCGGCGGCGGGTCGGAGGATCTGCTGAACGTGCTGGCGCGGGCCACCCTGCGCGCGGGGGATCAGGCCGTGACGCTCTACCCCTCATTCCCGCTGCACGAGGATTACGCGCGGATGATGGGGGCCGCTGTCGTCCGGGTCGGGCTGACCGAGGGCCGCGAGATCGACGTCGCGGCCTTGCTTGCCGCCGTGGCGCGCCCGGTTCGCCTGACAGTTCTGGCCAACCCGATGAACCCTGCGGGCCTGTGGCTGCACCCCGATGAGCTTGCCGCGCTGCTCCGGGCACAGCATCCTGAAAGTGTGCTGTGCCTGGATGAAGCCTATGTGGAATACGCTCTGGGCGCTGACTATCAGCCGGGAACCGAATTGCTGAAGGATCATGACAAGCCACTGCTCATATTGCGGACCTTCTCCAAGGCCTGGGGGCTTGCCGGGCTGCGGATCGGCTATGGTCTGTCGAATTGCGACGATCTGATCCGGGGCATGAACCTTGTCCGCACGCCTTTCAACGTCAACGCCGTTGCCCAGGCCGCAGCGCTTGCCGTCATCCGCCACCCCGAAGCCATGCGCGCCGCTGTCGTACGTACCCTTGAAGAGCGTGCCCGGATGACCGGCGCGCTGATCGGGCGCGGGCTGGAGGTTCTGCCATCGAAGGGCAATTTCCTGTTTGTCGACACTGGCAAGGCTTCGGTCGAGGTCGCCGACCGGCTGATCGACCATGGCGTGATCGTGAAACCGTGGAAACAGGCCGGCTATGAGACCTTCATTCGCGTGTCCGTGGGGTTGCCGCGCGAGAACGATCAGTTTCTGGAGGCGCTGGCCCAAAGCCTATAGGTTCAGGCCAGAACCCGCCCGAGCGCCTCGGCGAAGCGCATCTGAATGCGATCACGGCACACATGTCGCCCGTCCGTGACCACATGGCGCCCCCCCGCCCAGACATCGGAAACGGCCATGTCCCGGCCAAAGATCCAGCGGTCGAGCATCTGATCCCCTTCGGCGACGAGCGTCAGCGGATCGCAAAGCGCCACGAGATCCGCAGGCATCCCGGGCGCGATCACGGGCGGCGGCGCGTCGAGGGCCTGCGCGCCCCCGGTCAGGCTGGCCTCGAACAACCGCCGCCCGGTGGAACCGCCCTCTCCGGCCAGCATGTTTCGTGCGCGATGGAAAAGCCGCTGGCCGTATTCGAGCGTGCGCAACTCTTCGGCCACATCGATCCGGATATTTGAATCCGTTCCGATCGCGATCCGGCCGCCCTCGGCCAGATATGAAATCGCGGGAAACATCCCGTCGCCGAGATTGGCCTCGGTCACCGGGCACAGCCCTGCCACCGCGCCGGAAGACGCAATCGCGCGCCTTTCCTCATCAGTCAGATGGGTCGCGTGGATCAGGCACCAGTTCGCATCCACCGGCAGATTGTCCATCGCCCAGGCCACGGGGCGCTGACCATGAAAGGCCAGGCAATCCTCGACCTCCTTCATCTGCTCCGCGATATGGATATGGGTCTTTCGCCCGTGGAACGCTTGCGCAAGGCGGGCCAACTCTTCTTGGCTGGCCGCGCGCAGGGAATGCGGCGCATAGCCCACGCGATCCTGCGGCCGGGTCACCATCGCGTCACAGGCCTCGACCAGTTCGCCGAACGTGTCCAGCCCGTGCAGAAACCGCCGCTGGCCGTCATCGGCCTGAACCGGGCCGAAGCCGCCGTGCGCGTAGAAAACCGGCAAATGGGTCAGGGCGATCCCGGTCTCATGGGCCGCCGCGAAGATGCGCGCCGAGAGTTCCGCGGGATTGTCATAGAAGGAACCGTCGGTATCGTGATGCAGATAGTGAAACTCGCCCACCCGGGTATACCCCGCCTCCAGCATCTCCACATACGCCATCTCGGCCAACGCCTGCACATCCTCCGGCTGCACCGACAGGGCGAAGCGGTACATCATCTCGCGCCAGGTCCAGAAACTGTCGCGCCCGGCGCCGCGCCGCTCTGTCATACCTGAAAACCCGCGCTGGAACGCGTGGCTGTGGGCATTGGGCATGCCCGGCACAAGACAATCGACCGTCACATCGCCGTGGAATGGCGCTGCGCCTGTCTCAACACTCAGAACATGCCCGCCGTCCAACGTCAGGCGAATATTCGCCTGCCATCCGCCGGGCAGCAGGGCCTGCTTGGCAAAGATCATCATGCGCTCCTTCGCTCACATCGACATGGTGGACCTTGCCGGGGTGAAAATTCCACTTCCAAAGGGCCTGTTTTTATGTATATACTTATTTGTCGGAGACGCAATATCCAAGACGGATGGGGAGAGCGAGTTGCCGCAGAAACTGCTCTGGATCAACGCCCGGCTGGGCGAGGCGGCCGGCAGCACCGGGCCGCTGCAAGATATCCTTGTCGAAGACGGGCGCATCGCCGCCATCGCCCCGGCTCTGCCGCGGGACGGCGCCGGGACAATCGATTGTGAAGGCCGGCTTGTGACCCCCGCGTTCATAGATTGCCACACGCATCTGGTGCACGGCGGCGACCGGACGCAGGAATTCGAGATGCGGCTCGAAGGTGCCAGCTATCAGGACATCGCCCGCGCGGGTGGCGGGATCGTGTCTTCCATGCGAGCGACTCGTGCGCTTGATGTGGACGGGCTGATCGCCGCCTCGCTGCCCCGGCTCGACGCGCTTCTCGGCGAGGGCGTGTCCACCGTCGAGATCAAATCCGGCTACGGGCTGGAAATCGAAACCGAGCTGAACATGCTCCGCGCCGCCAGAAAGCTCGCCGAACTGCGCCCGGTGCGGATCCGCACGACCTGGCTCGCCGCTCATGCGATGCCGCCAGATTATCCGGGCGGAAAAACCGGATATATTCAGGACGTGGCCATCGCCGGGCTCGAGCGGGCCCATGCCGAGGGGCTGGTGGACGCGGTCGATGCGTTCTGCGAAGGCATCGCGTTTTCCGCCGCCGAAATAGAGCCGCTCTTCGCCCGTGCCGCCGCTCTGGGCCTGCCGGTCAAGCTGCATACCGAACAGCTCACCCGCTCTGGCGGAACCCTGCTGGCGGCCCGCTTCAATGCACTGTCGGTCGAACATTTCGAATATGCCACCGCCGAAGATGTGGCGGCGATCCGCGCTTCCGGCACTGTCGCCGTTCTTCTGCCCGGCGCGTTCTACATGCTGCGCGAAACCCGCAAGCCGCCGCTGGACGCGCTGCGAAAGGCCGGTGTGCCGATCGCGCTGGCCACCGATTGCAACCCCGGCACCTCGCCCGTCAGCTCGCTTCTTCTAACGATGAACATGGGGGCCGTTCTTTTCGGCATGACCGTGGCCGAATGTCTGGACGGCGTCACGCGCCACGCCGCCCGCGCGCTTGGCCTTGCCGGGGAAACCGGGCGCATGGCGCCGGGCATGTCCGCCGATTTCACCGTCTGGAACGCCGAGACGGCGGCGCAACTGGTGGGCCGGCTCGGGCTGAACCCCATGCATTCGCGTGTTTTCCAAGGGACCGTCACACATGACTGAAACGCTCACACCCGGCACGGTGACGCTCGACACCCTTGCCCGCATCTATTGGGAGCAATGCGAGGTAACCCTGTCGGGGGATGCCCGTCCTGGGATCGAACGCGCCGCCGCCCGTATCGCCGAAGTGGCCGCCGGCGATGCACCCGTCTATGGCGTGAATACCGGCTTCGGCAAGCTCGCCTCGATCCGGATCGCCGCCAAAGACGTTGCCACGCTGCAGCGGAACCTGATCCTCAGCCATTGCTGCGGCGTGGGCGAACCGCTGCCCCCCGAGATCGTGCGCCTGATCATGGTGCTGAAGCTGATGTCGCTGGGCCGGGGCGCATCGGGCGTGCGGCCCGAGCTTGTGGCCCTGCTGGAAGGAATGCTGGCCAGGGGTGTGCTGCCGGTGATCCCCGAAAAGGGATCGGTCGGGGCCTCGGGCGATCTGGCGCCTCTTGCGCATATGGCGGCGGTGATGATCGGCGCCGGCGAGGCTCAGCTGAACGGTGATCGTCTGCCGGGCGCCGAGGCGCTGGCCCGTGCCGGGCTGGCCCCGATCGAGCTGTCGGCGAAAGAGGGGCTGGCGCTGATCAACGGCACCCAGGTCTCTACCGCGCTGGCACTGGCCGGGCTTTTCCGGGCCACCCGCGCCGTGCAGGCCGCCATCGTGACCGGGGCGCTTTCCACCGACGCGGCCATGGGATCGACCGCGCCCTTCCGTGCGGAAATACATAGCCTGCGCGGCCATGCCGGCCAGATCGAGGTGGCCGCGGCCCTGCGCGCGCTGCTGAACGGCTCCGACATCCGCGAAGCCCACCGCGACGATGACGAACGCGTGCAGGATCCCTACTGCCTGCGCTGTCACCCCCAGGTGACCGGCGCCTGCCTGGATCTGCTCAGGCAATGCGCCCGGACCCTGCAAATCGAAGCCAATGCCGCCACGGACAACCCGCTGGTCCTGTCCGACGGCGCCGTCGTGTCGGGCGGGAATTTCCATGCCGAACCGGTGGCCTTCGCCGCCGACCAGATCGCGCTTGCCGTGGCCGAGATCGGCGCCATCGCCCAGCGGCGGATCGCCATGCTGGTGGACCCGGCGCTGAGCTATGGCCTGCCCGGCTTCCTGTCGCCCAAGCCGGGGCTGAATTCCGGGCTCATGATCGCCGAGGTAACTTCGGCCGCGCTCATGAGCGAGAACAAACAGCTCGCCCATCCCGCCAGCGTCGACAGCACCCCGACCTCGGCCAATCAGGAAGATCACGTTTCCATGGCCTGCCACGGGGCGCGGCGGCTGTTGCAGATGACCGGAAACCTTTTTCATATCATCGGCATCGAGGCGATCACGGGCGCGCAGGGGATCGCGCTGCGCGGCCCTCTCAGCACCTCGCCCGCGCTGAGCGCGGCCATCGCGACGCTGCGGGGCGGGGTCGCGGAACTGGGCGATGACCGTTTCATGGCCCCGGATCTGGAAGCCGCCGCGCAACTCGTGCAAAGCGGCGCGCTGGCCGATAGCGCGGGCCTCGACCTGCCGGGGGTCTTCTGATGCATCCCGTGACCGTAACGCGCGGCGACAGCCCCCTGGTGCTGGGCTTCCCCCACACCGGAACCTGGGTGCCGGACGCCATCCGTGCCGAGATGAACGCCGAAGGGCTGACCCTGCGCGACACGGATTGGCATGTGGATGCGCTCTACCGCGATCTGGTGCCCGGGGTGACGGCGGTGGCGGCCAATTTCCACCGCTATGTGATCGACGCCAACCGCGATCCCGGCGGGGCCAGCCTCTATCCCGGCCAGACCACCACCGGGCTGGTGCCCATAACCACCTTCGACAACGCCCCCATCTGGAACAGCCCGCCCGACGCCGCCGCCATTGCCGCGCGGCTGGCCAGATGGCACGCCCCCTACCATGCCGCGCTGCAGGCAGAACTGGCGCGCGTGCGTGCCCTTCACGGCGTGGCGATCCTGTATGATTGTCACTCTATCCGCTCGGTGATCCCCTGGCTTTTCGAGGGTACGCTGCCGGATTTCAATATCGGCGACAACGGCGGCGCCACCTGCGATCCCCTTGTCACCGCCGCTCTGCGCCGCCACTGCGACGCCTCGGGCCGCACGACCGTGACCAACGGCCGGTTCAAGGGCGGCTGGACGACGCGCCACTACGGCCGGCCCGAAACCGGCATTCACGCGATCCAGATGGAGCTTGCCCAATCCACCCATCTTGCGCTGGAAGAGCCGGATTTCGCGCTCGACCCGGCCAAGGCAGAGCAGTTGCGCGCCACTCTCAAACCCATCCTGCAAGACCTGATCGACCTTGCGCCACAGATCCCGCGCTAGAAGGACCCCGCCATGACCGACCCCCGCCATAATATCCGCGATGTATTCCCCCCCACCGGAACCGAACTGACCTGCAAAAGCTGGCAGACCGAGGCGCCGATGCGGATGCTGATGAACAACCTGCACCCGGATGTGGCCGAAAACCCGCATGAGCTGGTGGTTTACGGCGGTATCGGGCGCGCCGCCCGCACGTGGGAGGATTTCGACGCGATCGTGGGCGCCCTGCGCGAGCTGGAAGCCGATGAAACGCTGATCGTCCAGTCGGGCAAGCCAATCGCCGTGATCCGCACCCATGCGGACGCACCGCGGGTGCTGATCGCCAATTCGAACCTCGTGCCCCACTGGGCCAACTGGGATCATTTCAACGAACTCGATAAGAAGGGCCTGATGATGTACGGCCAGATGACCGCCGGGTCCTGGATCTACATCGGCACCCAGGGCATCGTGCAGGGTACCTACGAGACCTTCGCCGAGGCGGGGCGTCAGCACTATGGCGGCGACCTGACCGGCAAATGGATCCTCACCGGCGGCCTGGGCGGCATGGGCGGGGCGCAGCCGCTGGCGGCGGTGATGGCCGGGGCCTGCTGTCTGACGGTCGAATGCGACGAGACCCGCGCCGATTTCCGCATCCGCACCCGTTACTGCGACGAGAAAGCCCATTCGCTGGACGCGGCGCTGGCGATGATCGGCCGCTGGACGGAGGCGGGCGAGGCGAAATCGGTCGCGCTCATCGGCAATGCCGCCGACATCTTCCCCGAGATCCTGCGCCGCATGCAGGCGGGCGAACCCCTGCCCAATGGCCGCCCCGACATCGTGACAGACCAGACATCGGCCCATGACCCGCTGCACGGCTATCTGCCCAGGGGCTGGAGCGTCGCCGACTGGCGCGCGCGGCAGGAAACGGCGCCCAAGGAGGTCGAGGCCGCGGCACGCGCGTCGATGAAAGAGCACGTGGCCGCCATGGTCGGGTTCTGGTCGGCGGGCGTGCCGACGCTGGATTACGGCAACAATATCCGCCAAGTCGCCAGGGACGAGGGGCTGGAGGATGCCTTCGCCTTCCCCGGCTTCGTGCCCGCCTATATCCGCCCGCTGTTCTGCAAGGGCATCGGCCCGTTCCGCTGGGCGGCGCTGTCGGGCGACCCGGAAGACATCTACAAGACCGATCAGGCGATGAAAGAGCTCTTTCCCGAAAACACCCATCTGCACCGCTGGCTCGACATGGCGCGCGAACGGATCGCCTTTCAGGGCCTGCCGTCGCGGATCTGCTGGATCGGCCTTGGCGACCGACACCGGGCGGGGCTGAAATTCAACGAGATGGTGGCCTCGGGCGAACTGAAAGCCCCGGTGGTGATCGGGCGGGATCACCTCGACGCGGGCTCCGTCGCCTCGCCCAACCGTGAAACCGAGGCGATGCGCGATGGCTCCGACGCGGTGTCGGACTGGCCGCTTCTGAACGCGCTGGTCAACACGGCCAGCGGCGCGACCTGGGTCAGCCTGCACCATGGCGGCGGCGTCGGCATGGGCTTTTCCCAGCATGCGGGCGTGGTGATCTGCGCCGACGGCACGCGCGGGGCCGCGAAACGGCTGGAGCGGGTGCTGTGGAACGATCCGGCCTCGGGCGTCTGGCGCCACGCGGATGCGGGCTATCCCGAGGCGATCGCCTGCGCCCGTGAACACGGGCTGAAACTGCCCCGCATTCTGGGCACATGATCCCCCTGCACAGGACGGCAGAGCGCCGCTTCGCCCCGTGGAAAAACGGCGGCGGGCAAACCGCCGAAATCCTGAGCATGCCACACGGCGCCGGGTTCGAGGATTTTCACTGGCGGATCAGCACCGCCAGGATCGCGCAATCAGTGCCGTTTTCGACCTTTCCCGGCGTCTCTCGATCGCTGACAGTGCTGGAAGGTGGCCCGATGACGCTCGAATTCGCCGACGGCTCGCGGATCACCACCGGGGCGGGCAGCGGCCCGGCGGTCTTTTCCGGCGCGGCGCCCTGCCACGCGGTCGTGCCGGGCGGGGCCCTTCTTGTACTGAACGTCATGGTCCGCGCGCCCCATGCCTGCGCTGTCTGGCGGGCGTCCGGCGCGCCTTGTCAGCCAGACGCCTCCGTCGCGCGCTATCTTCTGGCCTGCGCGGATATCCCGCCCCTGGGCATGGTGCGCCACGACCTGGCCACGCTCGCGCCGGATCTGGACGTGCCGGAAGGTGTGACCGGCGACAATGGCCTGATCGTCGATATCCTCAGGACTCCGGGCGCGGGTTGAGCCCCTCGCCCCCTGCCCGGGCTTCGAACTCCGCGACCAGTTGATGCGCCTCGCCCGGATAGAGAAACCGGGCACAGGTCACCCAATCGGCGTCGATCTTCGTTTCCCGCAGGATTTCGAGACAGGCCGCGCCGACCGGCAGTTCCAGCAATTTCGCCTCTTCGCCCTGGGCGTTGATCGCCCGGACCTGATGGCGCGCGGTGCTCCACGGCATGGTTTTCAAAAGCCAGCTTCCCGGCACCTCGGCGGCGAAATTGATATCGCAAGCCTGCGGCACAACGCTCAGGTTGATGGCCCGGGTCTCGAGGCAGAAGGGGGCATCATCGGCGAAATGGACGCCCTGAAGATACAGAACCTCGTCTTCGATCACCTCCCGCCGGATGCCGAACCGCCGCAAATCCGCCTGATCCAGATGGCGCCGTTCACAGCGCCCCAGCGCCCAGCGATAGCTGCGCCCGAGCGCTGCCACCTCATCGCCGATATTGTTGATCTCAAGCACCGCCGATTGCGCCCGCGCCCGTGCCACGAAGGTTCCGCTGCGCTTGCGGCGGATGACGTACCCTTCCACCGCAAGCTGCGTCAGAACCTTGTTCATGGTCATGCGCGAGACGCCGTAGCTTTCGGCCAGATCGGTTTCTCTGGCCATCTGATGCCCGGGTCGCCACACGCCATCGACGATCTTTTTCCGGATATCCTCGAGAATTCTGGAGTGGAGCGTTTCTGTCGAGCGTGTCGAAGCCATGCTGGCGCATATACCTTAAGTCTGAGTGGACGAGCGGCTGCCGATCCGGGGCGTGATGGGCCGCAAGATCCCTCATCCATCCGAATATGTACAGACATGTCGGCGCGGGCGGCACCCCCTAAAGATCGAAAATCTTGCCGGGGTTCAGGATGCCCTTGGGGTCGACGGCCTGTTTCAGCCGCCGCATCAGGCCGAGGGCGGCGCCATGCTCCGCCTCCATGAAGGCTTTCTTGCCCAGCCCGACGCCATGCTCGCCCGTCGCCGTTCCGCCATGGTCCAGCGCCATCTCCACCAGCCGGGCGTTCAGCCGGCGCACCGCTTCCTGCTCGTCCGGTTTCTCCGGATTGAACAGCATCACCAGATGGAAATTCCCGTCCCCCACATGGCCGTGTAGCGGGGCGACGACACCCGCCGCCGCGATCTCGGCCTCTATCCGGGCGATGATCCCCGGCAGTTCCGAGACAGGCACGCAGACATCCGTGGAAAGGCTCTTGCAGCCCGGGCGCAGCGCCCGCGCCGCATAAAGCGCCGAATGCCGCAATGCCCAGAGCGCGGAGTATTCCTCCGGCGTCCGGCAGGGCCGTGCCGCCGCGCCGTGATCCGCGGCCAGCGCGCCGAACATTTCCAGATCGGCGGCCACCTGCGCCCCGGACCCGGCCATTTCGATCATCAAGGTCGCCGTCTCGGGGTGCTCGGTGCCGTTATAGGCGTTGATTGCCCGCATCTGCAGCCCGTCCAACAGCTCGATCCGGTTCAGGCAGAGCCCGCCTTGCAGCGCCTCGAGCACGGTTTCGGTCGCCCCGGCGATATCGGTGAAGCTGTACATCCCGGCCCGCACGGCCTCGGGGATGCCGGTCAGGCGCAAGGTCAGCTCGGTGATGATGCCCAGCGTTCCTTCGGACCCGACAAAAAGCGCGGTCAGATCATAGCCCGAGGCGGATTTGCGCGCCCGCCCCCCTGTCTGGATCACCTCACCGTCGGGCAGGACCACCGTCAGACCCAGCACACGGTCGCGCATGGTTCCGTGGCGCACCGTCATGGTGCCCGAGGCGCGGGTCGAGGCCAGCCCGCCGATGGTGGCGTGCGCGCCCACGTCGATGGGCAGAAACAGCCCCGTGTCGCGCAGATGCCCGTTCAGGGCCTGGCGCGTTACCCCCGCCTCAACGGTCGCATCCATATCCGCAGCGCTGACCCGCAGAATCCGGGTCAGGCGGGTCAGGTCGATGCACAGCCCGCCCTTCACCGCCTGTGTCTGCCCCTCGATCGACGAGCCGTGGCCGAAGGCCACCACCGGAAACCCGTGCGCGTTGCAGATCGCCAGCGCCGCCGAGACATCCGCGGTGGTCTCGGCAAACAGCACCGCATCAGGCGGCGCGGCGGGGTGCCAGCCATCCCCGGCGCCGTGCTGGTCGCGCATCGCCTGCCCGGTCTCGATACGCGCGCCGAATCTTGCGGTAAGGTCTGACAGGGCGGGATGGGTCATTGGCATCTCCAGACGCTTGCGGGCATGGCGCCCTATCCCGCCGCGGTCCCGCGCGCCAGCGTATAGCGGTTTTCCGGCCAGCTCAGCCCGAGGTTTTCCCGCAGGGTCGCGCCTTCATACGCCTCGCGGAACAGCCCCCGGCGCTGCAGTTCGGGCACCACCAGCCGGGTGAAATCCTCGAGGCTCGCAGGCAGCGTCGGGCACATCAGGATAAAGCCGTCGGCGGCCTCGGCCTCGAACCATTCCTGCATGAAATCCGCGACCTCCATGCAAGACCCGGTCAGCCCGTTGCCGGTATGCTTCCGCGCGTAATGGGTGATCAGCTCGCGCAGCGTGTGGCCCTGGGTGACGAATTCCCTCACCTCTTCGAACATGGCGACCGAACCCTTGGCCTTTTCCGGCATCCGCTCCATCGGGAACGGCGCGTCCAGATCCGAGCCGTGCAGATCGGTTTCAAGGAATTCCTGCAGCATCAGCAGGCCCACCTCGGGATGCATCAGGTCGACCATCTCGCGCGCCCGCGCCTCGCCCTCTGCGCGGGTCTCGCCCACGTTGATCACGATTCCCGGCATGATTTTCAGGTCGCCGGGGTCGCGCCCGTATTTCGCCATGCGCGATTTGACGTCCTTGTAGAAGGCCCTGTTCTTGTCGATGTTCGAAGCCAGCGAAAAGACAATCTCCGCCGTCCGGGCCGCCAGTTCGCGCCCCCGCTCCGACCCGCCGGCCTGGGCGATTACCGGGCGCCCCTGCGGGGTACGGGCGATGTTCAGCGGCCCGCGCACCTGAAAATGGGGGCCGGCGTGATCAAGCTGATGCAGCTTGGTGTGATCATGATAGAGACCGTTTTCCCGGTCCAGCAGCAGGGCGTCATCTTCAAAGCTGTCCCACAGGCCGAACACCACGTCGAGAAACTCCTCGCCCCGGTCATACCGGTCGGCATGGGGATCGAGCCCTTGGCGGTTGTAGTTATAGCCGGTCTCGTCATGGTCCGACGTGACCACGTTCCAGCAGATCCGCCCGCCCGAGATATGGTCGGCGGAGGCATAGAGCCGGGCGATGTTGTAAGGTTCGTAGTAGCTGGTCGAGGCGGTGGCGACGAAGCCCAGGTTTTCGGTCACCATGCTCAGCGCGGTGATGGCGGTGATCGGCTCGAACCGGTTCATCTTGGTGGGCTGGCGGGCCAGTGCCTCGGGGTGGCCCACGGCCGCCGCCGGGCTGTCGGCGAAAAACATGAAGTCGAACTTCGCCGCCTCCGAGACCGTGGCCACCTTGGCCAGATGGGCAATATCATTGGCCCCGTTCACATCCGATCCCGGATGCAGCCAGGCCGCCGGGTGGAACCCGAAGGTGTAGACGAAAGTGCCGAGCTTGAGTTTGTCCGTCCGGGCCATCTGCGCGTTCCCATCCTGCCGTTTCGGCCAGTATGCGCAACAGGATCGTCACCACAAGCCGGGCTGAGCTGGCTTCTGGTTTAGCTCACCTTAATCCCACAGCGGATCGCAAGCGCGCCCGGATACGGGCCGTGCGCCGCCCCCGGGCCGCAATGCAGCGCGGAAGGTCGCTGCGAAAGTTCCGCATGTCGAAGACGGGCATCCCGATGCCCCCCTCCAGCAGCAGCACAAAGGGTGTTCGGAGTTGCCCTTGACATGAGGGGCACCCGGTACCTTACAATTCGCTGGTCTCGATACAAGGCGCTATACATGCCGGAGAGCATCCAGAAGGAGGACTGGGAGCGATTCCGTGCGCTGGGGAGCGTGCCCCCCAGCATCCGTGAAGTCGTGCTCAGATCCTGGGTCAGATCACAGGAAGACAAGCAGCTTGGCGCGCGCAATTTCGCGCCCAGCGTGGCGCAGGAGGAATTGCGCACCATCCGCCGGCGGAACGCCCGGCTGCGTCAGGCGGCGCAATCCGTGCTGGAGCGGGCGGGCTACATGCTCAGCGACTCCGGCGCGATGCTGCTTTTGTGCGACGACAGAGGCGTCGTGATGGAGGCGACGGGGGATTCCCGCATGCTTGCGCGCGGACAGGAAAATCACCTGCAGCCCGGCGGGCGCTGGGACGAGCGGGCGATCGGAACCAACGCCATCGGCACGGCGCTGCACATGGGCAAGCCCATCACCATTTCCGGGGTCGAGCATTTCTGCGAAGCGATCCAGCGCTGGTCCTGCGCCGCCGCGCCCGTGCGTTGCCCGGCCAGCGGCGAGGTGCTGGGGGCGGTGGATATTTCCGGCGCCTCGGGCGAACTGTCGGGGCCGGTCTCTGCACTTTCGGTGACGCTCGCGCTTCAGATCGAAGAGGTGATGCGCAGCAACGGGCTGCGCGAACACCAGCGTCTGATGGCGTCCTTCCTGTCTGGCCGCAGCCATTGGGGCGGTGATGAAGTCTTGTTGCTTGATGGCCATGGCCAGCCGGTCTGGTCGAGCACGGCCTTCGACAGGGCAGCGGAGGAGGCGACCGGCGGGGTCGGCGACGTGACCCGGCTGATCGCGCCCGGCGAGGGAGACGCCCGCGCCATGGCCGAACAGATGCGCGTGCTCCTGCCCGAGGCGGGGGTGGATATTGTCGGCCCGCCGGGCGAGGCGCAGGGCGTCGTCGTGACGCTGAAACGTGCAACACACCGGCGGGGTACGCCCCTGTCTTCGGGCCGCGCCGTCACCCTGTCCGACATCGCCGCGACCGGGCCCCAGATGGCCGAGATCTGCGACAAGGCGGGCAGGTTCGTGGAACGCGGAATGCCCTTGCTGATCGAGGGGGCGCCGGGCACCGGCAAGGAAACGCTGGCGCAGGCGCTGCACGCGGCGGGGGCACAGGCGGGGCGGCCGTTCATGATCGTCGATTGCAGCCTGCTCGACCCGGACATGCTGCGCGCCGATCAGGCCGCAGGCACAGGTTTCATGCAACTCGCCGAAACCGGGGGGACACTCTGTCTCGATGAACCGGGACAAACGCCCGCCGGGGTGCAGGCGCTGTTGGCACAGGCTCTGGCCGCGCTGGCCCGCGAACGGCCTGCGGTGCAGGTGATGTCCCTGTCCGCGGCGACACTGTCAGAGTGCCTGCGATCGGGCGAGCTGCGCGGCGATCTGCATTTTCGCCTTTCGGCGGCCAAGCTCGCCCTGCCCGCGCTGAGCGAGCGGCGCGCCGACATTCCGGGGCTTTTGCGCCAGCTCTCGGAAAGCTGCGCGCGGGCACGCCAGGACAAGGCCCTGCGTTTTACCCCCAAGGCGATCATGCGCTTGCAGGCCCATCCATGGCCCGGCAACATCCGCGAGCTGCGCAATCTTGTGGAGACGCTGTCGGCGATTTCGCTGAACCGTCTGATCGACGTGCCGGACCTGCCGCCCGAGATCACCGCGCCAGCCGGCGAAAAACGCGACGACACGCTGCGCCAGCGCGAACGGTCGGCGATCCTGGATGCGCTCGCCGATGCGGGCGGCAACATCACCCAGGCCGCGCGGCAACTGGGAATTTCGCGCTCCACGCTCTACCTCAAACTCGATCAATACGGCCTGCCACGCGGCCGCCGGAACTGACGCCGGGCGCTCTGGGCGCCGCGCCGCTCCCGCCGGATCCGGGGGGCCCTCGGCGTCTGCGGCTTAGCGTCCGCAGCATGTCCGACAGATTGTCCGATATTCGAACAACACGACTCCCGCATCCGGCGGCATGCTTTTCCCATGCCACGGCAAAGGTGGCGCAATGGGAGGAAAACCATGCCATTGGACAAATCCAACAAACGCAGCGTGCAGGTGCTTGGCATCGACGCGGGCGGCACGATGACCGACACGTTCTTTGTCGACAGCGACGGCGAATTCGTGGTCGGCAAATCTCAATCCACGCCGGACAACGAAGCGCTCGGGCTGATCGCCTCATCGCGTGAGGGGCTGGAACACTGGGGGCTGACGCTGGAGGAAGCGCTCTCGGGGATCCAGACGGGCGTTTATTCCGGCACGGCCATGCTCAACCGCGTGGTGCAGCGCAAGGGCCTGCGCTGCGGGCTGATCGTCAATGCGGGGATGGAGGATTTCCACCGCATGGGCCGCGCCATTCAGGCCTATCTGGGCTTTGCCTATGAGGACCGTATTCACCTCAACACCCACTATTACGACGATCCGCTGGTGCCGCGTCAGCTGACGCGCGGCGTGATGGAGCGCATCGACATGTCGGGAAACGTGGTGATCCCGCTGCGCGAAACGACCGCGCACACGGCGGCGAAAGAGCTGATCGCGCAGGATGTCGAGGGCATCGTGATTTCGCTTCTGCACAGCTATCGCAATCCCGAACACGAGCGCCGGGTGCGCGACATCGTGCTGGAGGAGATCGAGAAATCGGGCAAGAAAATTCCTGTCTTCGCCTCCACCGACTATTACCCGGTGCGCAAGGAAAGCCACCGCACCAATACCACCATCCTCGAGGCGTTCGCCGCCGAACCCTCGCGGCAGACGCTTCAGCAGATCACGAGCGCCTTCAAGGAAAACGGCTCGAAATTCGATTTCCGGGTGATGGCGACCCATGGCGGCACGATCTCGTGGAAGGCCAAGGAACTGGCCCGAACCATCGTGTCGGGGCCGATCGGTGGGGTGATCGGGGCCAAGTATCTGGGCGAGGTGCTCGGGTACAAGAACATCGCCTGTTCCGACATCGGCGGAACGTCCTTCGACGTGGCGCTGATCACCGAGAATGAGCTTACCATCCGCAATGACCCGGATATGGCGCGCCTGGTGCTGTCCCTGCCGCTTGTGGCGATGGATTCGGTTGGCGCGGGCGCGGGCAGCTTCATCCGCCTCGATCCCTATACCAAGGCGATCAAGCTGGGGCCGGATTCGGCGGGATATCGCGTCGGGGTCTGCTGGGAGGAAAGCGGCATCGAGACCGTCACGATTTCCGACTGTCACGTGATCCTGGGCTATCTCAACCCCGACAACTTCCTGGGTGGTCAGGTCAAGCTGAACCGCGAACGCGCCTGGAACGCGATGAAGGAACAGATCGCCGATCCGCTCGGGCTTACGGTCGAAGACGCCGCCGCCGGCGTCATCGAGCTGCTCGACAGCGACCTGCGCGACTACCTGCGCTCGATGATCTCGGGCAAGGGCTCGACCCCGGCCAACTTCGTCTGCTTCTCCTACGGCGGGGCGGGGCCGGTACACACCTACGGCTACACCGAGGGGCTTGGCTTCGAGGACATCATCGTACCGGCATGGGCTGCGGGGTTCTCTGCCTTCGGCTGTGCTGCGGCGGATTTCGAATACCGCTACGACAAGTCACTGGACATCAACATCTCGGTGGACGCGAGCGACGATCTCAAGGCCAACCAGGAACAAACGCTTCAGGCGGCCTGGCAGGAGCTGAAAGAGCGCGTTCTGGAAGAGTTCGAAATCAACGGCTATTCCGCCGACAAGGTGGAACTGCAGCCGGGTTTTCGCATGCAGTACCGCGGCCAGCTCAACGATCTGGAAATCGAAAGCCCGATCATGCAGGCCCACACCGCCGGCGACTGGGACAGTCTGGTCGAGGCGTTCAACGCCACCTATGGCAGGGTCTATTCCGCCTCGGCGCGGTCGCCCGAGCTGGGCTATTCGGTGACCGGCGCGATCATGCGCGGCACCGTGCCGATCCAGAAACCCAGGATTCCGAAGGAAGAGCTCGGCCCGGAAACGCCCCCGGACGCGGCCAGGCTGGGCACGCGCAAGTTCTACCGCCACCGCGAATGGGTGGATGCGCAGATCTTCCAGATGGAGGGCCTGTTGCCCGGCAACCACGTTGTCGGCCCCGCGATCATCGAATCCGACGCCACCACCTTTGTCGTGCCCGGCGGCTTCGAGACCTGGCTCGACCAACACCGGCTGTTCCATCTCAAGGAAGTCTGATTTCTCAGGGAGGAGAAACACAATGAACATTCAATCCGAAGTCCAGACCCGCGGCATCGTCCGCGGAGGCGAGACCCTGAAACAACACCGCGACCGGCTGATGGAGGCGACCAAGGCCACCGGCCACTACGCCGGGCTTAAGAAGATGGAGCTGCGCGACAGCGACCCCATCATGTACAACAAGCTGTTCTCACGGCTGCGCGCGGGTGTGGTGGACGCCCGCGAGACCGCAAAGAAAATCGCGGCCTCCCCCATCGTCGAGCAGGAGGGCGAGCTTTGCTTCACCCTCTACAACGCGGCCGGCGACTCGATCCTGACGTCTACGGGGATCATCATCCACGTGGGCACCATGGGCGCGGCGATCAAATACATGATCGAGAACGGATGGGAGCAAAATCCCGGCATCCGCGACAAGGACATCTTCTGCAACAACGACTCGCTGATCGGGAATGTGCACCCCTGCGACATCCACACCATCGTTCCGATCTTCCACGAGGACATGCTGATCGGGTGGGTCGGCGGGGTCACCCACGTGATCGATACCGGCTCGGTCGGGCCGGGGTCCATGTCCACCGGGCAGGTGCAGCGCTTTGGCGACGGTTACTCGATCACCTGCCGCAAGATCGGCGAAAACGACATACTCAACCGTGACTGGCTGCATGAGAGCCAGCGGATGGTACGCACCACCCGCTACTGGATGCTGGACGAGCGTACCCGCGTCGCCGGCTGCCACATGATCCGCGATCTGGTGCAGGAGGTGATCGCAGACGAGGGCATCGACGCCTATTGGAAATTCGCCTACGAGGCGGTGGAGCACGGCCGGGTCGGCCTGCAGAACCGGATCAAGGCGATGACCATTCCGGGCAAATACCGCCAGGTCGGATTTGTCGACGTACCCTATGCGCATGATGATGTGCGCGTGCCCTCTGACTTCGCCAAGCTCGACACGATCATGCACACGCCCTCGGAAATCACGATCCGGGGCGATGGCACGTGGCGGCTCGATTTCGAAGGCTCGTCCCGCTGGGGCTGGCACACGTACAACGCGCATCAGGTAAGCTTTACCTCCGGCATCTGGGTGATGATGACGCAAAGCCTCATTCCCACAGAGATGATCAACGATGGCGCGGCTTACGGGACAGAGTTTCGCCTGCCCAAGGGAACGTGGATGAATCCAGACGACCGGCGGGTGGCGTTCAGCTATTCCTGGCACTTCCTCGTGTCCTCGTGGACGGCGCTCTGGCGCGGGCTGTCGCGCAGCTATTTCGGGCGCGGCTACCTCGAAGAGGTGAACGCGGGCAATGCCAACACCTCGAACTGGCTGCAGGGCGGCGGGTTCAACCAGTATGACGAAATCCATGCGGTGAATTCGTTCGAATGCGCGGCCAACGGGGTGGGCGCCAGCGCTCATAGCGACGGGATCAGCCATGCGGCGGCGGTCTGGAACCCCGAGGGCGACATGGGCGACATGGAAATCTGGGAACTGGCCGAGCCGCTGGTCTATCTGGGCCGGCAGATCAAGGCCAGCTCGGGCGGCGCGGGCAAGTATCGCGGCGGCTGCGGGTTCGAAAGCCTGCGCATGGTGTGGAACGCCAAGGACTGGACGATGTTCTTCATGGGCAACGGCCATATCAGCTCGGACTGGGGTCTGATGGGTGGGTATCCCGCGGCCTCGGGCTATCGTTTCGAGGCCCATGACACCGGGCTGAAGGAAAAGATCGCCAATGGCGACCCGATCCCCTTTGGCGGTGATACCGACCCGGAAAATCCGGTTTATGAAAGCATGCTCGAAGGGGCGCGGATCAAGCGCGACAAGCAGGCGATCACCACCGAAGCGATGTTCAAGGATTACGACCTCTACCTGAACTACATGCGCGGCGGTCCCGGCTTCGGCGATCCGCTGGACCGCGAACCGCAGTCGGTGGCCGATGACGTGAACGGCGGCTATCTGCTCGAACGTTTCGCCGCGAGCGTCTACGGCGTTGTCCTGTCGGACGCGGGCGATGGCATGAAGGGCGTGGACATGGCCGCGACCGGGGCCAGGCGCGCGGAGATCCGCAAGGACCGTCTGGCGCAATCGGTGCCGACGCAGGAGTGGATGGCCGCAGAGCGCGAGAAGATCCTCGCCAAGGATGCCGGTGTCCATGTGCAGCAGATGTTCGCCGCCTCCTTCAAGCTCGGGCCCCGTTTCGAGAAAGAGTTCCGCGACTTCTGGACCCTGCCGGACGACTGGAAGCTGATGGAAGCCGACCTGCCGATCCCATCCTACGGGCGCGAATACTCGATGGATATTTCCGAACTCCCGGACGTGAAAACCGTCCAGTTCGTCGAGGAATAAGCCCAGCACAGGCCGCGCCCTTAAAAGACACCGGGCGCGACCTCTCATCTTCAAGGTCAATCCACAGGGAGGACATCATGGCCTATACCAGATCCAAGATCAAAGACCTCGTCGACGGCAAGATCGACCGCGACACGCTCCATACCATGCTCTCGACCCCGAAGGATCAGGAGCGGTTCCAGATCTATCTCGAAGTGTTGCAGGAACAGGTGGAATGGGACGATCCGATCATCCTGCCGCTGGGGCCCAAGCTCTATATCGTGCAGCGCCAGTCAGACATGAAATGGATGATCCGTTCGCAGGCCGGCCACGATTTCTGCGAATGGGATCAGAACTGGAAACTGCATGCCCGGGTGCGGGTGCGCGACACGCCCGAACAGATGGAAGAGCTTTACCCCCGCCTGATGGCCCCCTCGACCGACTGGCAGGTGATCCGCGAGTATTTCTGCCCGCTCTCCGGCGATCTGCTGGATGTCGAGGCGCCGACGCCCTGGTATCCGGTGATCCATGACTTCGAGCCGGATATCGAAACCTTCTACCGCGACTGGCTGGGGATGAAGGTGCCGGAACGGGCCTGATCGCCTTCGGATTCCGGTTTCCGAAAATGATTTGCGGGGGCGGCGCTGCGGCAGCCCCCGCTTTCGGGCGCTGTCTGGTGAAAACTGTCTGAAAATCGGACAGTTGCAACCACGTGAGCAACCTTTCCGTAGTTTGGCGGGATGCTACGTTGCGATCGAGACTTTGAAAGAGGAGGCATGTGATGAAAGCTCTCGTGTATAACGGGCCGGGTCAGAAAGACTGGGTCGAAAAAGAAAAACCCGGAATTGACAAGCCCACCGATGTGATCGTGCGCATCACCAAGACGACGATCTGCGGCACCGATCTGCATATCCTGAAGGGCGACGTTCCCGCCGTCACCCCGGGCCGCACGCTGGGCCACGAAGGCGTCGGCGTGGTCGAAGAGGTCGGCCCCGCGGTGCGCAATTTCAAACCGGGCGATCCGGTGCTGATCTCCTGCGTGACCTCCTGTGGCGCCTGTCCGAATTGCAAGCGCCAGCTCTATGCGCATTGCTCGGACGGCGGCTGGATTCTGGGCCACCTGATCGACGGCACGCAGGCCGAATATGTGCGCATCCCGCATGGCGACAATTCGCTCTACCCGATCCCGGACGGCGCGGATGAAGAGGCGCTGGTGATGCTGTCGGACATCATGCCGACCGGGCTGGAGATCGGGGTGCAATACGGCAAGGTCAAACCCGGCGACACCATCGCCATCATCGGCGCCGGGCCCGTGGGCATGTCCGTGCTTTTGACCGCGCAATTCTACTCTCCGGGCAAGATCGTGATGATCGACATGGATCCGGCGCGGCTCGAACTCGCGAAACAATTCGGAGCCACCGATACGCTTCAGGTCGGAGAGGTCGATGTGGTCGAAGAGATCATGAAGATGACCGATGATCTCGGCGTCGATGTGGCCATCGAGGCCGTGGGCGTGCCCGCGACCTTCGACATCTGCCAGAAGATCGTTTCGGCCGGCGGCGCCATCGCCAATGTCGGCGTGCATGGTAAACCCGTCGAGCTGCATATCGAGGAGCTTTGGATCAAGAACATCAATATCTCGATGGGGCTGGTGAACACCAATACCACGCCGATGCTGCTCAAGACGCTGAATTCCGGCAAGGTCAATCCGGGCAGGCTGGTGACCCACCGCTTCAAGCTCGAAGAGATCCTCGACGCCTACGAGGTTTTCGGCAATGCCGCGCGCGAGAAGGCGATGAAGGTGATCCTCAACGCCTGACGGCTGCAAATCCCGTGCCCTGCGGCAGGAACCTGTTCCTGCCGCAGGGCCGCTTTACCGGCCAACCGCGTAGGCCTGCATCAGGCGCGGCGTGGCGGCGGCGCGCAGCAACCCGCTGGCATCGCGTTGCGCCGCGGTCAGACGACCGACGCTCCAGGGCTCCGCAACCTCCACATCATGACCGCGCGCGCGCAACTCTTCGATCGTGGCCGCGCCGAAACCGGGCTCGATCATCAGATGGCCGGGGCGCGTGGCGCGGGGGTAGAACGAGGCCTGAAAATGCGCGGTGTGAAACAGCGGCGCGTCGATGGCCTCTTGCAGGTTGCGGGTCTGGTGCACCAGCCGCAGGAAGAAGATCAACTGCCACTGGTCCTGCTGATCGCCGCCCGGCGTGCCGAAGGCCAGCGCCGGCCGGCCGTGCAGATTGGCCATCGACGGCGAAAGCGTGGTGCGCGGGCGCCGCCCCGGCGCCAGCGAGGTCGCCAGCCCCTCTTCCAGCCAGAACATTTGCGCGCGACTGTTGAGCGGCATCCCCAGCCCCGGCACCACGGGCGAGGATTGCAGCCATCCGCCCGACGGCGTGGCCGAAACCATGTTGCCCCATTGGTCGATCACGTCGATATGCACGGTATCGCCGCGCTTTTCGGACAGATGCGCCATGGTCGGTTCGCCCGCCCCGGCCCCCGGCCCCGCCTCGGGGGTCATTGCGCCGCGCCGGATCGCGGCGGCGGCCTGTGCGCCGTAACCTTCGATCACGCCGGGGCGCTGTTCCAGCGAGGCGGTGGCCCCGATCTGGGCGCGGCGGGTGGCGGCATAATCGCGCGAAAGCAACGTATCCATTGGGATGTCGCTGAAATTCGGGTCACCGTAATAGGCTTCGCGGTCGGCGAAAGACAGTTTCATCGTCTCGATGATCAGATGTACGAAATCGGGGCCGGCCGGGTCCATGTCCGCAATCCCGCTGCCCTCGAGGATGCGCAGCGATTGCAGCAACGTCGGCCCCTGCCCCCACGGCCCGGTCTTGAACACTGTCCAGTCGCCATAATCCACCGACAGCGGCGGCTCGTAGCTGGCCTGCCAGTTGGCCATGTCGTCGCCGGTCAGCACCCCCTTGCGGCGGCCCCCGGCGGCGTCCATCACCTCGGCCTGTCTGACCCATGCGTCGATCGCCTCGGCCACGAAGCCCTTGTAGAAGGCACCGCGCGCCGCCTCGATCTGCGCCTCGCGGCCCTCGGCGGCCTCGGCCTCGTCCAGCAGGCGGCGCCAGGTGGCGGCAAGATCGGGGTTCTTGAACAGGCGGCCCGCCTCGGGCACCTTGCCGCCCGGCAGCCAGGTCTCGGCAGAGGTTGGCCATTCATCGCGGAAGAAATCGGCCAGTCCGGCAATCGTGGCCGCCACACGCGGCAGCAACGGGTGGCCGGCTTCGGCATAATGGATCGCGGGTTCCAGCACCTCGCGCAGCGTCATCGAGCCGTGATCGCGCAGCAAAAGCATCCAGCCATCGAACGCGCCCGGCACAACCGTGGCCAGCATCCCCGAACCCGGAATCAGATCAAGCCCCTGCGCCTTGTAATGCGCGATCGTGGCGCCGGCGGGGGCCACGCCCTGGGCGCAGATCACGGTGGGCGCATCAGCCCCCGCCGGGCAGAAGATCAGCGGCAGATCGCCCAGCGGCCCGTTCAGATGCGGCTCAACCACATTCAGAACCAACCCCATGGCTACCGCCGCGTCGAAGGCGTTGCCGCCCTTTTCAAGCAGGGCCATGCCCACCGCCGAAGCAATCCAGTGCGTCGAGGTGGCAACACCGAATGTGCCGGCGATCTCGGGCCGTGTCGTGAAGTTCATGGGTTACCTTTCCACTGTTGCCCGATCCCTGCGGGCGGCGCCGTTCCGCGCGGCTGTTCATTCTCTGCTCGGGGCCCGCGTGGCCCCCGAGCGCGGCGTGTCATGTTTCCCGCGGGTCCAGCGCATCGCGCAGCCCGTCGCCGAGAAGGTTGAAACCCAGCACCACCAGAAAGATCGCGATGCCGGGCCACATCGCCATCCACGGCGCCTGTTCCAGAAAATTCTTGGCGATGTTCAGCATCGACCCCCAAGAGGGCGCCGGCGGCTGCTGGCCCAGCCCGAGGAACGACAGCGACGCCTCGGCGATGATCGCGGTGGCGACCGTCAGGGTGGCCTGCACCAACAGGGGCGGGAAGATGTTGGGCAGGATATAGCGCCGGATGATCGCGAGATCGGTCAGGCCGATGGCGCGGGCGCTTTCGACATAATCCTCTGTCATGACGCTGAGGGTCTGGCCACGGGCCAGCCGGATGAAGGCGGGCATCGCCGAAAGGCCGATGGCGATCATCGCATTGGTCAGCGACGGGCCCAGAAAGGCCGCCAGCGCGATCGCGAGGATCAGGAAGGGCGCGGCCAGCAATGCCTCTGTCACGCGCGAGATGGCCGCGTCTGTCCAGCCCCGGCGATAGCCTGCGGCAACGCCCAGCGGAATCCCCAGCAAGAGCGCGATGAACACCGAAACCACCCCCGCCATGAGCGAGGCCTGCGCGCCCCAGATCATGCGCGACAGCACATCGCGGCCGATCTCGTCGGTGCCGAACGGATGCGCGGCCGACGGCGGTTTGCGCACGGCCAGCCAGTCGGTTTCCAACGGGCCGGGCACCGGCAGCACCGGCGCCAGAAGCGCGACACAGACGAAAAACGCGACCAGCACAGCCCCGAGCAGCGCCGAAGGGTTGCGGCGGAACTTGGCCCAGACCCGGCTTTTCATCCGTTTTTGCGGGCCCGGGGCGATGCCGGCGGTATCGGAAAGCGCGCTCATGTATCCCTCATGCGGGGGTTGAGGATGCGGTAGGCCGCATCGGCCAGAATGTTCATGGCGATAAAGGCGACGGCGGTGCACAGCACGATGCCCTGCACCACGGCGTAGTCGCGGTTGAAGACAGCATCGACCACCAGTTTGCCGAAACCGGGAATGGTGAAGATCTGCTCGGTCAGGACCGCGCCGGCCAGCAACTCGCCAAACAGCAGCGTGGCCACCGTGACGATCGGCACCAGTGCATTGCGCAGGGCGTGTTTCAGGATCACCACCCGCTCGTTCAGCCCCTTGGCGCGGGCGGTGCGCACATAGTCGGATTTCAGCACCCCCAGCATGGCCGAACGGGTGTGCCGCATCAGCGTGGCAGCCAGCCCGGTGCCCAGCACGAAGGCCGGCATGATCATGGTCTGGATCGAACGCAGGGGATCTTCGCTCAGCGGCGCATAGCCGGAGGCCGGCAACCAGCCAAGGTTCACCGACACCAGCAGGATCAGCATGATCCCGAGCCAGAAGTTCGGGATCGACAGCCCCGACAGCGCAACGATATTGGCAAGCCAGTCAATCCAGGTGCCCTTGCGATAGGCCGAGAGGATGCCGGTGGGCACCCCGATGAATACCGCGATGATCAGCGCCATAACCGCAAGCTGGATCGTCACCGGAAGCTTTTCGCCGATCAGCGTCAGCACCGGCTGCCGGGTGCGCAGCGAAATGCCCAGATCACCTTGCAGCACGCCGCCGATCCAGTGGAAATACTGCATGTAGAGCGGATCGTTGAGGCGGTATTTCTCGCGCAGGAAGGCCAGCACCTCGGGATCGCGCTCTTCGCCCGCCATGGCCAGCACCGGATCGCCCGGCAAGAGCTTTTGCAGCGTGAACACGAAGACCGAGATCAGGATCACCGTGGGAATGGCGATCAGAATTCTGCGCGCAAGAAAGCCGAGCATGTCGGGGGCTCCATCGGGGGCATGGGTGGGGTCGGCCCGGCGACGCGCGCCGCCGGGCCGGATGTCGGATCATTCGGTGAAGGACACGCCTTCAAGCCGGATCATGCCGTCGGGATAGGGCACGAAACCCGCGATCTTGTCGTCCAGCGCCCAGATCCACGTGACGTGATAGAGATAAAGGATCGGCAGCTCTTCGATCAGGATCTCGCGCGCGGCATCGTAGGAGGCCTTGCGCTCGGCCATATCCGTCGAGACGCGCGCCTTGTCGAGCAGGGCGTCGACCTCGGGGATGCAGACCTTGGAATCGTTGATGCCACCATTGCAGGTCATGAACTGATGGATGTTGCCATCGGGATCGACCCGGCCCGACCAGCCGATCTGGCTGGCGGTGAAATCGCCGGCGGACTGATCCTTCAGCAGCGTGGCGAATTCCTTGGCCACCAGCTTTATGTCGATGCCGGCCTCTGAGGCCATGGCCTGAACGACCTGCATCATCTGCATCTGAACCGGGTTGTTGGTCACCTGAATCTCGATCTCGAGGCCGCTCTCGTATCCGGCCTCGGCCAACAGGGCCTTGGCCGCATCGACATCGCGTTCGGGCACCGGAAAACGGGTGTCATACCAGGGCGAGGTTGGCGGGAAGGGCTGATTTCCCGGCGCGAAGGCGCCTTCGAACACCACCTGATTGAGCACATTGCGGTCGATGGACAGTGACAGCGCCTTGCGAACCCGGGCATCTTCGCCCAGCGGGTTCTTGGCACGCTCACCATTGGCCAGGTTCATGGTGATACCCTGATAGCCCAGCGAAACCGCCTGTTCGATGATCAGCCCGTCGTCGCCCTTGGCCGAGCCCAGATCGGTCGCGGCCAGACGCTCCAGCATATCCAGGTCGCCCGAGCGCAGGTTCGCCAGACGCACGGTGGTATCGGGGATCGGCAGGAAGGTCACGCTGTCGAAGCTGATCTCGTCGGCGTTCCAGTAACCCGCGAATTTCTCCAGCACGATCCGGTCCTGCTGGATACGCTCCTTGAAGGAAAACGGGCCCGAGCAGACCGGCGTCAGGCCGAAATCCGCGCCCGTCTCGGCCGCCGCCGTCGGCGACATCATCATGCCCGAGCGGTCGGCGAACTGCGCAAGCAGGGTGGCATCGGGCGCGGTCAGGTTGAACTTGATGGTGTAGTCGTCCACCACCTCTGTCGAGGCGATGGATTTCACCTCGGACTTGCGGCGGCTTTCCGGCATGGTCTGGCTGCGCTCGATATTGGCGGCCACGGCGGCGGCGTTGAACGGCGTTCCGTCGTGAAAGGTCACGCCGTCACGCAGGGTCATGGTCAGCGCCATACCGTCGTCGGACCAGCTCCAGCCGGTGGCCAGCTGCGGCACGATTTCAAGGCCGGGGGTGATATCCACCAGCTTGTCGCAAAGCGAGGCATAGACGATGCGGCCCACGAAGGTGCGCGATTGATCGGGGTCGAGGATATCGGGGTCTTCCTGAAGGCCGATGCGCAGGTCGGCGGCGGATGCGCCGCCTGCCGCCAGCCCGAAGGCCAGGGCGAGAGCGAGTTTCTTGGACAGTGCCATGGGGCTTACTCCTTGTCGGGTGTGAGTGGTTGGGGGAAAGATCCGGAAGGCTTGGCGCCCTCTCTGGTTGCGCGCGCCGCACGATAAAGGGAAAAGCGCTGCTCTGCTTCGGGCGAGCGGGCGGCGATGTCGGGCGCCAGCCCGGTCAGGGAAAGTTCGGCGTGCCTGTGACAGGCGACGCTGCGCGCATCCGGCCCGCGCGTCAGCTTCGGCCGCTCGGCGCGGCAGACCGCCTGGGCATAGGGACAGCGCGGATGGAAACGGCATCCCGGCGGCGGTGCGATCGGGTTCGGCGGCTCCCCGTCGATGGTCGCCACCCCGGCCCGCGCGCCGACGCGCGGCACCGGGATCGACGAAATAAGTGCCTCGGTATAAGGATGCCGCGGGGCGGTGAACAGCTCTGCCACCGGCGCTTCCTCGACGATTTCGCCCAGATACATGACCGCCACCCGATCGGCCATGTGCCGGATCACCGCCAGATCATGGGCGATAACGATCAGCGTCAGGCCGAACTCCTGTTTCAGATCCTCGAGGATGTTGACCACCTGCGCCTGGATCGACACATCCAGCGCCGACACAGGCTCATCCCCGATCAGAACCTTGGGCCCCGATGCCAGCGCGCGGGCGATGCCGATGCGCTGGCGCTGCCCGCCGGAAAATTCATGCGGATAGCGGTTGGCGTGTTCGGGCATCAGCCCCACCCGTTCCAACAGCGCGGCGACCCTGGCGCGGCGTTCCCGGCGGGTGCCGATCCGGTGCGCGCGCATCGGCTCTTCGACGAGGGCCCCCACCGTCATGCGCGGATTGAGCGACGAGAACGGATCCTGAAAGATGAACTGAAGATCCCGGCGCAGGCCGCGCATCTTGTCCGCGCTGATCCTGGAAATGTCGGTGCCATCATAAATCACCGATCCCTCGCTCGGGTCGATCAGCCGCACCAGAAGCCGCGCCAGCGTGGATTTTCCGCAGCCGGACTCGCCCACGATCGCAAAGGTTTCGCCGCGCCGTATACGCAGGTCGATCCCGTCGACCGCGCGCACCTCTGTCTGCGCCCCGACCAGCGGCTTGTGAGTCACGAAACGCCGCCTGAGCGCGCGGGTCTCTATGATCAGGTCCGGCTTTCCCATCACGCGGCCCCCGCGATTTCGGGGGATGGCGCATCCACGCCGGTTTCAAGCGGCGCGCGCCAGCAGGCCACGGCATGCCCCCGGTCGAATTCCCGCATCGGCGGGGCAAGCGCGCAGCCCGGCTGCGCGAACGGGCAGCGCGAGACAAAACGACAGCCTTCGGGCATGGCATCGGCGGGCGGCACGATGCCGGGGATCGTCACCAGCTTGCCCGACCGGTCGCCGAGCGAGGGCATCGAGCTCATCAACCCGATCGTATAGGGGTGCTGCGGGTTTTCGAACACTGCCGCGACCGGGCCGGCCTCGACAATGCGGCCGGCATACATGACCGCCACCTTGTCGGCCATTTCGGCCACCACGCCCAGATCGTGGGTGATCATGATCATCGCGCTGGCGCTTTCATCCTGCAACTGGCGCATCAGATCCAGCACCTGGGCCTGCACGGTGACATCCAGCGCGGTGGTCGGCTCATCGGCAATCAGAAGCGCCGGGTCGTTCGCCATCGCCATGGCAATCATCGCGCGCTGCCGCATCCCGCCTGACATCTGATGCGGGTACTCATCCAACCGCTTTTCGGGCGCCGGGATCCGCACCTTTTGCAGCATGTCCAGCGCGCGGTTCCGCGCGGCATCCCGGCTGACGCCCTTGTGGCGGCGCACGGCTTCGGCGATCTGCTCGCCCACTTTCAGCGCCGGATTGAGCGAGGTCATCGGCTCCTGAAAGATCATCGCCATCCGGTCGCCCCGAACGTTTTGCAGCTCCTGCAGTGACAGGCTCAGAAGATCGCGCCCCTCGAACATCGCGGTGCCGGACATGAGCCGCGCCGGCGGGGTCGGCAACAGCCCCATCAGCGCCAACGCCGTCAGCGACTTGCCGCAGCCCGACTCGCCCACGATGCACAGTGTCTCACCCCTGTCGAGCGACAGCGACACGCCATCCACGAGATTGGTCGCCGCCGCCCCGAAACGGATCGAAAGATCGGTGATCTGCAGGAGCGGGGCGTCCTCAGGCATTTTCGGCCGCCTTCCGGTCCAGCACCCGGCCGATACAGTCGGACAGGGTGTTGAGATGCGCGCGCATCTCCTCTTCCGCGCCAATGACATCGCCGGCCTCGATACGGTCGATCAGCCGCATGTGCTGGCTGTGGTACAGATCCACCGAATTGCCGGAGCGCGCCTGTTCGCGCAGCGTGCGCCAGGCCTCCGACGCGCGGATTTCATCCAGCAGCGAAAAGGCGGTCAACAGAACCCGGTTGCCCGCGGTGCGCGCGATCAGCCGGTGCAGGGCGCCATCCCACAGCTCGACGCTGTCGGGATCGGTCGTTTCGATGATCCGGTTGGCCAGTTGGCGCATCCGGCGAACATCATCGGGCTTTGCCCGCGCCGCGCAGAGCCCGGCCAGCGCGGGTTCGATGTAAAGCCGGGCTTCCGTCACTTCGGAAACGCGCGCCTCGCCGGCGATTTCGGCCGCGAGGACGCCGGTCGGATCGGGCGGCTGGCCGATGAAGGTGCCCTTGCCCTGGCGGCGCCACAACAGGCCCTCGGCCTCCAGCACCTCAAGCGCGCGCCGTATCGTGCGCCGGCCCACGCCCAGCTTTTCGGACAGCTCCCGCTCTGTCGGAAGCCGCCCCCCGGGGCCGACATCACCGCCTGCAATCATCAGGCGAAGCCGGCGCAGAACGAGAGAAGAGTTGTCGTTTACCTTGTCTTTCGGCGTCATGCCTCACGCACCTTGATGTATCAATTATATATTGGTTCATCCGAACTGTCCGGCTATCATTCCTGCGGAGTCAAGAACAACCGCGTCAAACTCCAAGGTATCAGCCTATCAAAGCGCAATTTTTAAGCGTAACCCGAGATCTGACACAATAGACGGCACACCACGCCTTCGGCATGCAAACAGAGCGAATTTGAACAATATCATCAATGGTTCGACTCTCATTTGAACCCACGCCGCGGCAACAGATCAACTTGCGTAACCCCGGTGCGCCAGCTCAAGCTGCGGATCGTCTTCGGCAACCCGATGCCCGCCGCCGATATCGGCCAGATGAACCCGCCGCGGTTCCTGCCCGATCGGCCACACCGGCGAAACCGGGGCAGCCCCGCGGGGCGGAACCGGGGGGCGGTGATAGGTCGGATCCGGCACCGGAACAGCCGCCAGCAGGCGGCGGGTGAAGGCGTGTTGCGGATTGCCCAGAACCTGTTCGCGGCTGCCGGTCTCTATGATCTGGCCGAGGTTCATCACCGACACACGGTCGGCCACCTGCTCGACCACCGCCATGTCATGGCTGATGAAGAGATAGGCCAGCCCCTCGTCCTGCTGCAGCTCGCGCATCAGATCCAGAACCTGCGCCTGCACCGACACATCCAGCGCCGACACGGCCTCGTCGGCGACGATTACCTTCGGGCGCAGCGCCAGGGCGCGGGCGATGCAGATACGCTGCCGCTGCCCGCCAGAGAATTCATGCGGGAAGCGGGCCATGTGATCGGGCGTCAGGCCGACGCGTCCGAACAACGCGGCCACGCGGTCGGTCAGTTCAGAGCCGGACGCCAGACCGTGCACCACCAGCGGCTCTGCCACCTGCTGCCCCACTGTCATCCGCGCATCGAGCGAGGCGCCGGGATCCTGGAACACCATCTGGATGTTGCGGCGCACGGGCTTGAGTCCGGCGGGCGACAGCCCCCGCATCTGCTGGCCCGCGACACGGATACTGCCGGTCCAGTCTACCAGCCCGAGCAGGGCCTTGCCGATCGTGGACTTGCCGCAGCCGGATTCCCCCACCAGTGCAAGGGTCTCTCCCGGCGCGATCCGAAAGCTGACACCTTCGACGGCATGCACCCGCGCCTGAACGCGGTTCACAATCCCGCCGCGCAGGTCGAAGCGCACCGACAGATCGTCGGCGACGACAACCGCCTGCGTCCGGTCGGGCACCGGGCGGGGCGGCGCCTGGCCAAGGCGCGGAACAGCCGCCAGCAAACGGCGCGCGTAATCTGTGTCGGGCGCCGCGAAAAGCGGGCCGACCTCGGCGGATTCCACCTGCCGGCCGTCACGCATCACGATGACGCGGTCCGCCATTTCCGCGACAACGCCCATGTCATGGGTGATCATCAGGACGGTTGTGCCATGCTCGCGCTGCAAGGCGCGGATCAGATCCAGCACCTCGGCCTGAACGGTCACATCCAGCGCCGTGGTCGGCTCGTCGGCGATGAGGATCTCTGGGTTGCAGGCCAGCGCCATGGCGATCATCACCCGCTGCCGCATCCCGCCCGACAGCTCATGCGGATACTGCTTCAGCCGTCGCTCCGCATCGGTGATGCGCACATCGCGCAACAGCGCCAGCGCGCGGCCCGGCGCCTCGGACGCGGTGCATTCGCCATGCTCCAGCAGCACCTCGGTCAGTTGCCGCCCGATGGTCATCACCGGGTTGAGCGAAGTCATCGGCTCCTGAAAGATCATCGAAATCCGTTTGGCGCGGACCTTGCGGAACGCGGCTTCGGAAAGGCCGGCGAGTTCGGTGCCATCCGCCAGCCGGATCGAGCCGCCCGCGACCCGCGCCATCGGCTGCGGCAACAGCCCCATGATCGCCAGCGCGGTCATCGACTTGCCCGAACCGCTTTCGCCCGCCAGACACAGGGTTTCGCCACGCATCAGGTCAAAGCTCAGATCCTCGACCACGCTTTGCGCGCCGGTGGGCGTGGCCACCTGAATGGTCAGCCCGGCAACGCTGAGAACCGGGCGCGGATCTGCGCCGCGCCCGGAGATGGCCCCCTGCCCCGTCATTCGAAAACGATACGCGGCAGATAGAACGAGACGACCCAGTTGGGCATGTCCACGATCTCGGATATCCGCAGATCGCCACAGACCGAGCACAGCATATAGGCGTTGACCGCGCTCAACCCGTAGTCCCGGCACAGCAGATCGACCATGGCCGACAGCGCGTCGCGCGCGCCGGTCATCAGGTCGGTTCCGATGCCCGTCGTCACCTCGTATCCCTTGGCATCCAGATGACGCGTCACCGGCCCCGGCGTGGTGAAGCGCGGGAATTTCAGCGGCGTCTGCTTGATCAGATCAAGCGTGAGGGTCACGTTCATCGGCGATTCAATCGCCGTACCACAGACCTCGCCGTCGCCTTGCGCGGCGTGGGTGTCGCCGACGGAGAACAACGCCCCCGCCACCTCGACCGGCAGGTAGAGCGTGGTGCCCGCGGCCAGATCGCGGATATCGAGATTGCCGCCCACCCGGCGCGGCGGGACGACCGAATGCAGCCCGGGTTCCGCCGGTGCCACCCCGATGGTGCCCGCGAAGGGCTTCAGCGGCACCTTCGCGATATCGCAGTAGAGCGCCGGCGCCATCGTATCCGCATCGTAAGACCAGATGTTCAGCGCCGGGTCTTCGAACTGATCGGCCAGAAGGCCGAAGCCGGGGATGTTCGCCGTCCAGCCAAAGCCCGACGGTTCGAACCCGTCGATCTGCACTTTCAGGATGTCGCCCGGCTCTGCCCCGTCCACATGGATCGGGCCGGTCACCGGGTTGATCTTGTCAAAGGACAGCGCGCCGATATCGGCCACGGTGCTGTCCTTGGTCAGTTGCCCGCCCGAGCTGTCCAGACATTCGAAATGCAGGTTCGATCCCGGGGCGACGGTCGCGACGGGCGGGATCGAACGATCCCACCCGAAGTGATGATGACGACCGTGAATGGTGTAATCGCAGTTATTGCACATCGGTCGAATACACATAGTCGTAGTTGACGGGAACGTGGACCGGATCGACGAAGATCTCGTCCGGGCCGCCCAGCCTGGCCGAGCGCATGGTGAAGCGCTGTTCATTGAACACCGGCACCCAGGGCGCATCTTCCATGATCGCCAGATAGATCTCGCGCCACTTCGCCTCGCGCTCCGTTGCCATGGCCGGGTCGGTCATCGCGTCGGCCTCGACAGCCTTGGCATCCAGATCGGGGTTGCAGTACCACGACCAGTTCCAGCCGCCCTGCACCGCACCGTCACAGCCCAGGATGGGGCCGTAGAAGTTGGACGGATCGGGGAAGTCGGCAATCCATGCCATGCCGCCCGACCAGATCATCGGGGCCTGATCCGGCTCGCCGCCGGCGGCAATCACGTTGGCCTGGGCCAGGCTGCGGATTTCGGCCTTGATGCCGATGCCGGCCAGATCCTGCTGAAAGCTTTGCGCGATGCGCGGGTTGGGATCGGTGTTGTAGACGAACAGCTCGGTCTCGAACCCGTCGGGGAAACCCGCCTCGGCCAGCAGCGCCTTCGCGGCCTCGGGATCAAAGGCATAGCCTTCATAATCGTCGGCATAGCCCGGCATCGAGGGCGGCAGTGGCTGATTGGCGGGCACGGCGCGCCCGTTGATGATGCGCACCGCACGGTCCTTGTTGATCGCCATGTTGACGGCCTGCCGCACCTTGACGTTATCAAACGGCGGCATCTTGACGTTCATGGTGATATAACCGGTGTGAAGTTGCCCCCCCTCGATCACGAAATCCTTGTATGTCGGGTCTTGCGTCACCTCGAGGAATTTCGCGGGCGGGATGCCATCGCCGGGGATATCGACCTCGCCCTGCTGCAGCCGCAGGAGTGCCACGATAGGCTCTTGCCCCACTTCGAACGTGATCTGGTCCAGCTTCGGCACGCCCGCATTCCAGTAATCGGAGTTCCGCGCGAAGACGAGCTTTTGGCCCAGCGTCCATTCGGCCAGCTTGAAGGCGCCGGTGCCAACCGGGTTCTTGCCGAAATCGGGGCCGTATTTCTCGGCCTCTTCCTTGGGCACGATCGAAGAGAAGTTGATCGCCATCACATGCAGGAAGGTGGCGTCGGGGCGCGAAAGCTTGATCTCGACCGTGTAGGGGTCGATCACGGTAACGCCCGACAGGCTGTCGGCCGCGCCGGAGGCCATGTCGTCATAGCCTTCGATCGATCCGAAAAAGCCGGCGCCGGGGCTCTGGGTCGCGGGGTTGGTCACGCGGTCGAGCGAATATTTCACGTCCTCGGCCGTCATCTCGCGCCCGTTGTGGAAGGTGACGCCCTGGCGCAGGGTGAAGGTGAAGGTCTTGCCATCGTCCGAGATCGTGTAGTCCTCGGCCAGATCCTTTTTCAGGATGGTGGTGCCGGGCTCGTAATCCATCAGCCCGTCGAACAGGCTTTTGATCATCGACCAGTTCTGCCAGTCATAACCGATCGCCGGGTCGAGGGTGGAGACGTCATCCTTGTAGGTGACGATCATCGACCCGCCCTGCTTGGCATCGATGAAATCCTGCGCCTGCGCGGCGGCCCCGAGCGCGGTACTCAGCGCAACGAGGCTGGTCAGCATCTTGTATCTCATGAACGTTCTCTCCTGTTGTTGGTTATTTGAGCTTGATCCGGGGATCGACCAGCGGCGCGATAATATCCGCCAGCAGGTTTCCGAGTACGATGAAGCAGGCCGAAATCAGCGTCACTCCCATGATGATCGGGATGTCCACGCGCTGAATCGCCTGCCAGGCCAGCTGGCCGATCCCCGGCCAGCCGAACACGCTTTCGACGACGACAATGCCGGACATGAACATCCCGATGTCGATACCGATCATCGCTATGATGGGAAGAATGGCATTGGGAACCACATGCCGCGTCACGATGCGCAGCTTGCCCAGCCCCTTGGCGCGGGCGGTGCGCACGTAATCATGCGCCAGCACGTCGATCATCGACGACCGCATCATGCGGCTGTACCAGCCCGTGCCAAGCAACCCGATGGTCAGGGCCGGCAGAACCAGATGCGCGAAGGTGCCGTAACCGCCGATCGGAAACCAGCCCAGCCGCACCGCAAACACGTAAAGCAGCAGGATGCCGACCACGAATTGCGGGGCCGAAATGGTGACGAAGGAAAACACCATCAGCGACTGGTCGATCGGTGTATTGCGCTTCAACGCGGCGACCGCGCCGATGGTCAGCCCCATCACCAGCTCGGCCACGATGGCCCCCAGCATCAGCAGCAGCGTCGCCGGCATCCGGGCCCAGATCAGGGTCGAAACCTCGGTCCGCTGCAGGTAGGAGCGCCCCAGGTCGCCCTGCAGCAGGTTGCCCAGATAGCGGCCGTATTGCACATAGAACGGCTGATCGAGGCCAAGCTGCGCGCGGATATTGGCCACCGTTTCGGCGGTGGCGCTGCGCCCCGCGATCTGGCGCGCGGGGTCCGCCGGAACGAGGTAAAGCAGCACGAAGGTCACGAGGCTGATCCCCAGCAGGATCAGCAGCGACTGCATCAGCCGGCGAAAGAGGTATCCCCACATCAGTGCCGCCCTTTCAGCCGGGGATCGAGCGTGTCGCGCAACGCATCCCCCAGCAGGTTGAACGACAGCGCCAGCAACAGGATCGCCAGGCCCGGCAGGAACACCAGCCACGGCGCCGTGGCGAAATAGGTCTGGTTCTCGAAGATGATGTTGCCCCAGGACGGCGTCGGGGGCTGAACGCCGACACCCAGATAGCTGAGCGTCGCCTCAAGCAGCACGGTCGTGGAAATGCCCAGCGTGCCGAAGACGATGATGGAATAGACCAGATGCGGCAGGATATGCCGCCCGATGATGCGCAGCGGGCCCGACCCCATGGCGCGCTGCACCTCTATGAACTCGCGCTGCGCCAGCGCGCGGGTTTCTGTATAGATGACCCGCGCCATCTGAACCCAGTTCACCATCGCGATCACCAGCGCCACGATCAGCAGCGAAGGCTTGAAGATCGCGGCCAGCACGATCGCCAGAAGCAATGCGGGAAACGCCATCATCAGATCGGTGAAGCGCATCAGGATACCGCCGATCCAGCCGCCGAAATATCCCGCCGTGATCCCGACGGCGGCGCCCACGAAAACCGCGATTCCGTTGGCAACGACGCCGATGATCAGCGAGGTCCGGGTGCCCAGAACGAGGCGGGAAAACAGATCGCGGCCCAGAAGGTCGGTGCCCAGCCAGAATTGCGCCGAGGGCGGCAGGGGCGCGCCCTCCAGGCTCAGCCCCTCGAACATCTGCGCGTTGGGATCATATGGCATGATAAGCGGCGCCGCGACGGCTGCGAAAACCATCATCAGAAGAACGCCCGCGGCAAGCAGGGCACGCGGGCGGCGGAACAGATCCTTCAGCCCCGCCGTGATGCGCGGGTTCGGGGCTTTGGCTTTGCTTGCTTTCGAAACCACGCTGTTTTTCCGTCTTTCGGGGGCGACATGTGCCGGGAGCGCAGGCCGGTTTGACCGTGAATACCGCCAGACCCTCCTGTTTGCCGCCGAACCGCGTCAAGACCTTTGCCGATGATCCGTCACGCCTAGCCCCGGCAAGCCTGCGGCGGCGTCATATTTGGCGCATTTCCCCCGGCATCGATCAAAAACAAGGCGAACCAAAATGATATTGGGTCGTGCATCTGATTCTCTCATTTTCCGGGAAAACTGCGCAGATCGCTCGATAGTCATGAATTGCAGGCGAATACGCACAATTCTACGAACACTTCGGCAAGCAGAAGTGAACGAAAGATAAAAAGGTTCAGCCCCACAGATCCCGCGCACAGAATCTCCCGCTGGCTACGCCGCTGATAGCGGAGAAATGCGCATTCATTTCGCCTATTTTGTATTCTTTATATCTTCTTATTGCTTATTTGTATACAATTTGATTACTAAGCCCTGCCACATCCCATGAAGGATTGGCTTGTTTGAGCTGTTTCTGTTCGTCGGTGAGAGAAGTCGAACTCTTACCGTCAGAAAAGGAAAACCGATGGACAGACGTAAATTTCTCGCCGTGGGGGCAACAGCAGCGGCGGCGCCGCTGGCCGCCCCGTCGATCGCCAAGGCGCAAACCACCTTCAACTGGAAGATGACCAACGCCTATGGCCCCGGCTCTCCCTTCTATGTCGAAGGCCCGGGCAGCCCGACCGACTTCTGCAAGAAGGTCACCGCCATGTCGGACGGCCGCATCAACATTCAGCATTTCGCCGCGGGCGAGCTGATCCCGGCGCTGGAGGGCTTTGACGCCGTGCGCTCGGGCGCGGTCGAGATGAACGCCGCCAACGCCTATTTCTGGGCCGGCAAACTGCCCGCTGCGCAGTATTTCACCACCGTGCCCTTCGGGCTGAACTTTCAGGGCATGAACGCGTGGCTCTATCACGCCGGCGGCATGGAGCTGTGGGACGAACTTTATGCCCCGCTGGGCCTCAAGGCGCTGCCGATGGGCAACACCGGCGTGCAGATGACCGGCTGGTTCCGCAAGCCGATCGAAAGCGTGGCCGATTTCAAGGACCTGAAGATGCGCATCCCCGGCCTGGCCGGCAAGGTTTACGCCGCGCTTGGCGTCGACGTGAAACTGCTGCCGGGCGGCGAGATCTTCCCCGCGCTGGAGCGTGGTGTGATCGACGCGGCGGAATTCGTCGGCCCCTATCAGGACCGCCGGCTGGGCCTGCAGAATGCCGCCAAATACTACTACACCACCGGCTGGCACGAGCCTTCGAACGTGACCGAGCTGCTGATCAACCAGGCCAAATGGGACAGCCTGCCCGCCGATCTGCAGGCCATCGTTCAGACCGCCGCCATGGCGTGCAACCTTGAAAGCCACACCTGGTGCGAGGCCAACAACGCCGCCGCGCTGAAGGATCTGGTGGAAAACAGCGGCGTCATCGCCAATGTCCTGCCCGACGAGGTTGTGGCCGAGCTGAAAACCGTAACCGACAAGGTGCTTGCCGAAGGCGCCGCCGCCGATCCCGCGACCAAGAAGGTTCACGATGCCTTCATGGCCTTCAAGGCCGAGCACCAAAGCTGGGCTGCGATTTCCGAAAAACCCTATCACAACCTGCCGGGCTGATCCGAATGATCCCTGTGATCGAAAAAATCGCGAACGGTGCCTCGGGCATCGTTCGCCACATCGGCCGGATCGCGGCGTGGAGCGGTCTGGCCCTTGTGCTGCTGGTCGCGTTCAACGTGCTGTCACGCTATCTGTTCTCATACGGCACCGTCGCCCTGCAAGAAGCCGAATGGCACCTGATGGCGGTCGGCGCGCTGTTCGGCATGTCCTACGGCCTGAACCAGGGGGCCGAGGTGCGGGTTGATATCCTTTATGCCAGGATGCCCGCCCGGTTGCAGGCGCTGATCAACCTGATCTCCGCCCTGCTGATGTGCGCCGTGGCGCTGATCATCACCTGGCTTTGCATCGCCTATGTTCAAAGCAGCTATTCCATCAACGAAGGCTCCCCCGATCCCGGCGGGCTGGGCCATCGCTATGTGCTGAAGGCCGCGATGCCGGTGGCCTTTGCCGTGCTCGCCATTCAGGCCGTGGCCATGACGGGCGAAAGCCTTCTGGCGCTGCTCCGCCCCCGCCCCGGAACGTCCTCCAGTTAAAGCGAACACTTGATGCCTTTCACGGAAATCCTTGCCCTGTGCATGATCGGGGCCTTCTTCATCTTTCTGCTTGCCGGCATCCCCGTAGCCGTCTGCCTGGGCGTAACGGGGCTTGTCTTCGGCTACGTCGGCTTCGGGCCGATGCTGTTCTCGCTGCTGCCCGCCCGCATCTTCGGTGTGATTACGAATTACACGCTGCTCGCCCTGCCCCTGTTCATCTTCATGGGCATCATGCTGGAAAAATCCAGGATCGCAGAAGATTTGCTGGAGGTGATCGGCCTTGCCATGGGCGGCCTGCGGGGCGGCATGGCGCTGGCCATCATCCTTGTGGGCGTGCTGATGGGCGCGGCTTCGGGCGTTGTCGGGGCGACGGTGGTCACCGTGGGGCTGATCGCGCTGGGGCCGATCATCAACCGTGGCTATGACGCGGGCGTGGCCTGCGGCGTGATCTGCGCGTCGGGCACACTGGGCCAGATCATCCCGCCCAGCCTGGTGCTGATCCTGCTGGCCGACATCATGGGCGAATCCGTGGGCACGCTGTTTGCCGCGGCGCTGTTTCCCGGCCTGCTGCTGGCGGGGCTGTTCGTGGCCTATGTGCTGCTGCTGGGCGTCATCCGCCCCGATGCCGTGCCCGCCATCCCGGCCGAGGAACGCGCGCTTTATACCGGGCGCGATCTGGCGGTGAAACTGGTCAAGGTGGTGCTGCCCCCGATCGCGCTGATCGTGCTGGTGCTCGGCTCGATCATCGGCGGCGTCGCCGCCCCGACCGAAGCCGCCTCGATGGGTGCGTTAGGCAGCATCGTTCTGGCGCTGCTGGCGGGGCGGCTGAGCTATCCGGTGCTGCGCGACGCGGTGCGGGGCGCGTTTATCACCAGCGCCATGGTGTTCCTGATCCTGATCTTCGCCCAGCCCTTCGGCCTGGCCTTCCGCGGCCTGGGCGGCGAGCGTCTGGTGCAGGATGCCTTTGCCGTGGTGCCCGGCGGGCTGAACGGGCAGATCTTCTTTCTGATGCTGCTGCTGTTCGTACTGGGCTTCTTCCTGGAGTGGATCGAGATCTCCTATATCGCGCTGCCGCTGTTCCTGCCGATCTTCATGCAATCGGGCGTGGATATGGCCTGGATCGCGATCCTTGTGGCGGTGAACCTGCAAACATCGTTCCTGACGCCCCCCTTTGGCTGGGCGCTGTTCTTCCTCAAGGGGGTCGCGCCGCCCAGCGTCAGGACGGGCGACATCTATCGCGGCGTCATTCCCTTTATCGGGCTGCAACTGGTCGGGTTGGCGCTGGTCTTTTCCTTCCCCGGCCTGGCCACCTGGCTGCCCGGCGCGATCGGCTGGTGACACATGCTTCATTCCGCACTTGGATTTAACGGCGCCATCTCGGCCCCTCACCGCGCCGCCGCCTTCGCGGGCCGCGACATACTGGAGGCCGGCGGCAGCGCGATCGAGGCGATGGTCGCCGCCGCCGCCACGATCGCGGTGACCTATCCGCATATGAACGGGATCGGCGGTGATGGCTTCTGGATCATCCACCGCCCCGGTCAGGCCCCCGTCGGCATTTCTGCCTGCGGACAGGCCGCCGCGCTGGCGACACCGCAGTGGTATGCCAAGCGCGGCCATACACAGGCCATCCCCACACGCGGCGGGCAGGCGGCGCTGACCGTGCCCGGCACCATCGGCGGCTGGGAACGCGCGCTTTCGCTCGTGCCGACAAAGCGCCGCCTTCCGCTGCGCGATCTGCTGTCGGCGGCCATCGCCTATGCCGGCGACGGCATCGCCGTGACCGGCAATCAGGCGACCTGCACCGCTGACAAACTGGACGGGCTTCGGGATGTGCCCGGCTTTGCCGAAACATTCCTGCCGGGGGGCAAGCCCCCCCGCCCCGGTGCCCGGCTGCGTCAGCCGGGGCTTTCCGCGACGCTGGGGCAGCTGGCCGAAGAGGGTCTCCAGAGCTTCTATGCAGGCGACATTGCCACCACTCATGACGCCTGGCTGTGTGAGCATGGAAGCCCTCTTCGCGCCGGTGACTTCGCGCGCTACGGCGCGGATATCGTCACCCCCCTGAACCTGAAAACCTCGCAGGGCACGCTGTTCAACATGATCCCGCCGACGCAGGGCGTGGCCTCGCTGATGATCCTGGGGCTGTTCGACCGGCTGGGCGTCGCGCATGGCGAAGGGTTCGACCATATCCACGGGCTGGTCGAGGCCACCAAGCAGGCGTTCATGCTGCGCAACGCGGGGCTTGGCGATCCGCTGAGCATGGAAGAACCCGCCACCGCCTGGTTGAAAGACAGCCGGCTGGACGAGATGGCCGCGCGGATCGACCCTCGGGCCGCCCTGCCCTGGCCACACGAGCCCAAGGCTGGCGACACGATCTGGATGGGCGCCGCCGACCGTGACGGCACCGTCGTCAGCTTTATCCAGAGCGTGTTCTGGGAGTTCGGGTCCGGCCTGACCTGCCCCGACACCGGCGTGTTCTTCCAGAACCGCGGCGCGGGTTTTTCGCTGGCGCCGGGGCCGAACCAGCTTGCCCCCGGCAAACGGCCTTTCCACACGCTGAACCCGGCGCTGGCGCAGCTGCCCGACGGGCGGGTGATGGCCTATGGCACGATGGGCGGCGAAGGCCAGCCGCAGACGCAATCGGCCGTCTTCACCCGCTACGCCCAGTTCGGCATGGACCTGCAACAGGCCGTGACCGCGCCGCGCTGGCTGCTGGGCAAGACCTGGGGCGACGACTCCACCTCGCTGAAGCTGGAAAGCCGGTTCGCGCCCGCGCTGGTCGCGCAACTGCGCGCCGCCGGGCATCAGGTGGAAATGCTGCCCGAATTCTCCGATCTTGCCGGCCATGCCGGCGCGGTCGTGCATCACCCCGACGGCCTGATCGAGGCCGCCTCCGATCCCCGCGCCGATGGCGCCGCAGTGAGTTACTGATCCCATGACAGACCTTCCGACCATGCAAATCATCCTGATCCTCGCCGGGCTCATGGCCGCCTCCGTTCTGGCGGGGATCATGGCCGGCCTGCTGGGTGTGGGTGGCGGAATCGTTCTGGTGCCGGTGCTGTTCTGGCTGCTGTCGCTTACCGATTTCCCGCCTGAGATCGCGATGCACATGGCGGTGGCAACATCGCTGGCCACGATCATCTTCACCTCGATCTCATCGGCGCGCGCGCACCACAGGCGCGGCGCGGTCGACGTGTCGCTTTTGAAACTCTGGGCGCCGGGGATCATTCTGGGCGCGCTGAGTGGCGGGCTGGCCGCGAAATACATCGAGGCGGGCGGGCTGAAGCTGGTCTTCGGTGGCATCGCCCTGCTGGTGTCGATCAACATGGCGACGCCGAAAACACTGGTGATCGGCAAGGCCCTGCCCGAAAGCCGGCTGATCAATGGCGCCATTTCCTATGTCGCGGGGCTGATTTCGGCGCTGATGGGGATCGGCGGCGGAACGCTTTCGGTACCGCTTCTGACCGGGTTCTCGGTCGATATCCGCCGCGCGGTCGGCACGGCGTCGGCATTTGGGTTCATGATCGCGGTGCCCGCGGTCGTCGGGTTCGTGATTTCGGGGCTGGGCGTGCCGGGCCGGCCGCCGTTTTCGCTGGGATATGTCAACCTGCTGGCCGCCGCCATCATCCTGCCCTTCACTGTGGGCTTCGCCCCCGTCGGCGCCGCCCTGGCGCACAGGGTGGATACAATCTGGATCAAACGCGCGTTCGCGGTGTTTCTGGGCATCACCGCGATCCGCATGCTGATGTCCTCGCTGGGCTAGGGCATCCGCGCCAGAACCTCGCGCGCGGCGCTGACCAGATGCCGCCGCAGGGCTTTTTCCGCGCGCTTGGGATCCCGGTCCAGCAGGGCGGACACAACCGCCTCGTGCTCTTCCGACGAGCGCGCCATGCGCTCTGCCTGTCGCAATTGCGACCGGCGGAACGGCGCCAGCTTGAGACGCAGGTTATTGGCCAGCTCGATCAGATCCTCGTTATGGGTGCTGGCGAAAATCCGGCCGTGAAATTCCGTATTCGCCGCCTCGTAGGCTTCGCTGTCACCATCGGCGGCCATCGTGTTCATGCGCCGGTGCAGCTCTTCCAGCTCTCCCCGCTCGCCGATGGTCATGCGCTCGGCGGCGAACCGGCCGCACAGCGCCTCGATCTCGCCCATCGCCTCGAACATCTGTTCGATCCGGTCGCGAGTGATGTCGACAACCAGCACCCCGCGATAGGGCACCCGCTCGGCCAGAGACCGCGCCACCAGCACATGCAGCGCCTCGCGGATCGGGGTGCGCGACACGCCGAAACGCTGCGTCAGCGATTGTTCGTCAAGCTTGGAGCCCGCCTTCAGACGCCCGGAAACGATCTCGTTCTCGAGCTGCGATGCAATCATCGTGCTGTGCAATTCGCGGTGCGCCGGTTTCGGCTTGGGTCTGGAAGAGGCCATGCCCGTTCATTCTTTGTTGTGCCTGCGAAGGGAAGCATAAAACGGCAAGAGGCGGTTTGAAACGCCAAAACGGGATGGTGGCACCAGGCCGCCGCGTTCAGACGGAAATTGGCGCGGAGCAAGCCGCCCCGGCGCCTGGTTCTGGCCGTTGCGACCCGGGATTCAGCGCTCGCCACGTACATAGGCCGCGCCAAGCGCGCTCGGCAGTTTCGCATTGCGCCCCGCGATCAGCAGCACCAGCATTACCGCCGCGAAGGGCAGCATCTGCACCACGTCGGTCGGTATATCCACGCCCGCCACCTGCAACGCGGTAGAGCCCGAAAGACAGGCGCCGAACAGCGCCGCCCCCAGCAGCACCCAAAGCGGCCGGCCGCGCGCGAGCATCGCCAGAACGATGCCGATGAAACCGTTGCCATGCGTCATGAACGGCACAAAGACCCCGGCCCCGGCGATCGACATGAAGGCGCCGCCCAGCCCGACCAGCGCGCCACAGCCCAGCACCGCCAGCGCGCGGATCGCCAGCACGTTCTCGCCCGCGGAATCAAGGGCGGCGGGCTTGTCGCCAGCGGCCTGGATCGCAAGGCCCAGATGCGTGCGCCGATAGAGCCAGGCGAACAGCGGCACCAACGCCAGGGCCAAATAGACCACCGGCTCACGGTCGAACAGCGCGGGGCCCACGATCGGGATATCGGCAAGGCCGGGGATGCGCCATGTCGGCACCTCGGGCAGGCGCGGATACAGGCGGCTGAACTGTACATGATGCAACAGCGCGGTTGTCCCTTCGGCCCCCAGCGTCAGGGCGATGCCGATCACAACCTGATTGAGGCCGAGGCGCACGCAAAACAGCACCATCAGCGCCGCCACAAGCAGGCCGCCAAAAGCCCCGGCCAGAAAGCCGAGGCCAATGCTCTCGGTCGCCCAGGCGACCAGAAAGCCGGCATAGGCGCCGCCCAGCATCATCCCCTCGATGCCGACGTTCAGCACACCGGCCTTTTCCGAAAGCTGCTCGCCCAGCCCCGCCAGCAGCAACGGCACACCCGCCGCCACGACGCCGGCGAGCAGCGCGATCAGGAACGTGTCTGTGAAAAGGGTCATCTCAGGCTCCTGCCCTCTGGCGGCGCCGCGCGCCCCGGTATTCGCTCAGCCCAAGCAGGATCAGCAGAATGGCCACCGTGACGAGCGTGAAGTAGTTCGGCACACCCATCCGCCGCGCCGCGCTTTCCGACCCGATCGACAGGATCGAGAACAGCGCGACGAAACCGATCGAGGCAAACCCGTTGAACCGCGCCAGAAACACCAGCGGCACCACCGACATCGCATAGGCCGGGTTCCAGTCGGCCCGGACGTTGCCATATTGGCCCAGAATGGCGACCCCGCCCGACAGCCCCGCAAAGCCCGCCGAGATCGCGAAGACGGCGATGGTCAGCCCGGGCACCGCCAGCCCGGCATGGATCGCGGCCCCCGGATTGGCCCCCACCACCCGCAGCCGCAGCCCGAAGGCGGTGCGCGTCATCACGAAATGCACCAGCAGGACGGCGGCAAGGCCGATCAGCACGCCGCTTGATATCGTGGTGCCGAACAGGCTGGGCAGGCGATCCTCGACCGGCAGAGTGCGGGTTTGCGGCACGGTGGTGGCCGGATCAAGGAACAGCAGCTTGACCAGAACGCTGGCCAGCGAGATGCCGAGGAAGTTCATCATCAGCGTGGTGATGATCTCGTTCACCCCCTGATAGGCGCGCAGAAACGCCGGGATCAGCCCCCAGATCGCGCCAAAACCCGCGGAAACAGCCATGCCGATGACCAGCGCCAACCCTGCGGGAAGATGCGGCGCCATCAGGGGCGTCGCCGCGGCGCTGAACACCGCGCCGATCAGAAATTGCGCATCACCGCCCAGATTCCAGATCCCGGCCCGGAAGGCGACGATCAGGCTGGCCGCGATCAGCAGAAGTGGCCCCATGCGCGTGAGCGTGGCCTGAACGCCCGTGGGCGAGAACAAGCCGCGACCGAAAACATAGCCGTAGTAAGAGACAGGGTTCACCTGCATCAGCAGCAGGATCACCCCCGATATCACGAAAGCCGCCAGCACCGGGCCAAGGCTTGCCACCAGCAGATCCAGAATTTCGCGCCGCCGCGCGGCAAGGGCGCGGGGCTTTTCGATTTCATCCATCGCCTCCACGCTCATTCGCCGACCCCGCTCATCAACTCGCCGATTTTCCGGCGTGCCGCGTCATCATTTGCAACGATCCCCGCCAGGTGCCCCCGATCCATCACCGCGATGCGGTGGCTCAGGTCGAGAAGCTCATCAAGCTCGGTCGAGATCAGCACCACCGCGGCCCCGGCCTCGGCGGTATCGCGAATACGCTGCCGGGTTGCGGCGATATTCGCCAGATCCAGCCCGTAGGTGGGTTTGTTGAAAATCACCGCGCGCGCCGTGCCGGTCAGTTCGCGCGCCAGCAGCACTTTCTGGATATTGCCGCCCGAAAGCTTGCCCACCGGCGTTTCGGCAGAGGGCGTGCGGATGTCGAACGCGCGGATCTTTTCGCGGGCATTCTCGGTGATCTCCGCAGGTTTTTCAAAGCCCTGAACCCAATATGGCGCCGCGCCGATTTCTTTCAGCAGCAGGTTGATGGCGACCGAAAAGCTGCCCACCGTGCCCTCGCCCAGCCGGTCGTCGGTAATATAGCGCAGCCCCTTGCCACGGCGCGCGCCGATCGAGAGACGATCGACAAAGGCGCCATCCAGCCGGATCCGCCCGTCGGAAATCGGCTCCTGGCCCGCCAACGCCTCGGCCAGTTGTTTCTGGCCATTGCCATCGATGCCCGCGATGCCGAAAACCTCGCCCGGCCAGACCTTGAATTCGATGTTGTGCAGGGGCACCGCCGCGGCCCCGGCATAGAGCGCGAGCACCTCGAGCACCGGGTCGCCCGCGCGGTCCACCGTGGCCGGATCGACCCGCGCGGCCGCCCCAGACGCCATGTCATGGGTGCCGAACATCAGTCGCACCACTTCGCCGGTGGCGGCTTGCGGATCCATTTGCCGCAGCGTTTCGGGGGCGATGCCGCCCACTTTCCTGCCCAGCCGCAGCACCGAGATACGATCGCCATATTCGACCGCTTCGTTCAGCTTGTGGGTGATGAAGACCACCGCCACGCCCTCGGAGGCCAGCCGGCGCATGAGTTGGCCCAGCCGCGCCGCGTCATGCGGCGTCAGCATCGCGGTTGCTTCGTCGAGGATCAGAAAACGCGCCCCGCGCATCAGCGCGCGCACGATCTCTGCCTGCTGGCGTTCGCCCAACGACAGATCGCCCGTCAGCGCCATCGGATCAAGGCTCACCCCGATCCGCGCCGCCATCGCCGCCATCCGGGCCGCGGTGCCCTCGCGATCCGGCCGCCGCCACCAGGCACGGCCCAGCACGGCGTTTTCCACCAGCGTCAGGCTGGGCACCAGCATCGAATGCTGGAACACCGTGCTGATGCCGATGTCCAGCGCCCCGGCGGGCGACGCGATCGGCCGTGCGTCGCCGTCGATCAGAATGCGCCCTTCGTCGGGCTGCTGCAGCCCCGACAGCATCGACACAAGCGTCGATTTGCCGGCGCCATTCTCGCCCAGCAGAACGTGCACCTCGCCGGCATGAAACTCCATGTCGATACGGTCGTTCGCGATGACGCCCGGATAGCGCTTGGTCACGCCTTCGAGCCTGACGATGGGCGCGCCACCCGAGATCGGCCGCGCGGCAGAAGGAATCGCTTGTCCGTCTGGCATGTTTCTCTCCGAAAGGATGGGCGGGCCCGAAGGCGGGGACCCGCCCGATGGGTCAGGATCAGTTTCCGCTGACCAGCGCATGCACGGAATCGGCATCGAATTTCGGAGTGACCTTCACCTCCCCCGACACGATCTGCTCGCGCACCGCCATCACCTCATCCCAGATATCATCCGGGATCTGGTCGGTTTTCAGAAGCGCGACCGAGTCGTCCTTGAGGTTGATGTCATAGTTGCGGCTGCCGTAGGCGTCGGCTTTGATATCCTCGATCATCGCCTGATAGACAGGGGTCAGGTTCCACAGCACCGAGCTGAGCAGATAGCCTTTGTCGATCGGGGTCTTGTCACCGATCACGTCGATGAATGTCACCTTGCCGCCATCACCGGCGGGCGTGGTTTCGATCGCCTGCAACATCCCGAAGGACGAGCCGTTGCCCTGACCGAAGATGATGTCGGCCCCTGCCGCGATCAGCGATTCCGTCACTCGCTTGCCGCCTGCCGCGTCGGAATAAGCCGCCGGCCCGATCACCGCGTAGCGGATCACGGCGTCGGGCCTGGTGGCTTTCACACCCTCGGCAAAGGCGGCCGATTGCGCGTTCCACGACGGCGGCTCGCCCGATGTGACGATACCCACGGTCCCCGAGCGCGTCATCTTCGCCGCCAGCACACCCGCGAGATAGGCACCTTCGTGCCCCGAGGCGGTGTAGTCGGCCACCATGCCCGCCTTGAGCGCGTCGGGGCTGTCGACAATGGCCACTTTCACACCGGCTTCCGTCCCGATCTCGGGCGCGGCGGTGTTGTAGCCGCCGGCATGGGCGATGATCAGGCCGGGCTTTTCCTCGGCCAGTTCGCGCAACGTCGGGCGCACGTCGCCGTAGCCGAGGTTTTCGGCGACGATCACTTCGACCCCCTCGGCCTCGCCCGCGGCCTTCGCGCCTTCTATGCCCTGCTGGTTCCAGCCGAAATCCGTGCCGGTCTCCGGTGTCAGGATCGCGATCGAGGTGATCTCCTCGGCGGCAACCGGCAATCCCAGCCCGGCACAGATCGCCACGACGGAGATCAGCCGGGCAAGTCGCTTGTTTGCAGTTTTCGTCATGTCTTGCTCCCGTGTTGACATTCCGCCCGGTTGGTTTTCCGTTACCGGGCTTGCAGACCCGCCCATATCCGGACGGGCCCCCTTCTTTCCGATGAGGCTGCCGTGACCGACCTTCCCCAACGTTTCGTCCTGACCCTCGCCGCGCTGGCGCTGCTGGGCGCGCCCGCGCTGCCCCCCGCACATGCCGAGGCGACCGCGCCATCACCGAAGCGCGGCACCGAGGGGCTTGTGGCCGTCCCCCTCGAGGTCACCAATGCCGGAGACCTGACCCTGAGCTGCGAGGTGAAGCTTGCGCACTGGTATTCCTTCGCACTTGGCACGGCGGCATATGGCGTGACGCTTTCGGCCACGCTCTGGTCCGATCCGTCCAGCGGCGCGGTGGTTTTGCTGAACCGGATCGGCGACCAGATGCCGGTCGAGCGGATCTGGTGCGGCGTCGAGGGGCGGAGCTGGGACACCCGCTTCGAGATGCCGCTGGCGCGCGCCGCCGGAACCGCCGAAGCGCCGCTGCGCTTTTCCTGCGTCAGCGGTGCCAAAGACGCGGCCCCGATCACCTGCAGCGCGCCCTGAAGGGCCTGCCGCCCGCCTGCCCTGCCGTGATGCCCCGAAAGGGGTTTTGTCATCGCCTGTGCTCCGGTCATGCCCGGAGCGGATGCGGCGCGCCGGCGCGACCGCATCCCCTGTCCGGGTGCTGCATGAGAAATCGGGGTCGGCCCTTTGCAACCAGCCACCCTGATCTCGACCATATCCGCCGCGACCTTTCCGCCAACAACTCTCAACCGATTTAATGGTTGAGATTGATCAAGCAGCCCGGCAAAGCAAAAGAAGCCTTCATTTTGGGCTGATATCGCGCCAATTCTTTAAAATTCTGCTATTTTCAGTGCGATATATGAATCTCTATGCCAAAAATCGAAGGCGTCAGGCGGTGAATCGCTCCGCCAAAATGGCTTTTCCACACGCAACCATTATTTTTGGTTGCAAAGATTTGGTTGGCGGCCATAGTTTGCTCTCATGACATGACCGGACCGCCTTTACCACGCCGCGCAGTTCCGGAGCGGGCCTCGGCCCACCGACAGGGAAGGTTCAAATGACGCCATGACCATGCAGCAAAAGACGACGGATGCGCCGAACCCGGCCCATCGGCTGAAGACAGGCGCCGAATTCAAGGCAACGCTTGATGATGGCCGTCAGCTTTGGCTGGGCGGGCGGAAGCTTGACAAGGTCACCGACGAGCCCGCGCTGGCGGCGGGGGTGGAGTTGATCGCCTCGATGTTCGACGATCAGTTCAAACCCGAATTCGCCGAGGCCACGACCTATGTCGAACCCACGACCGGCGAACTGGCGAGCCGCGCCTGGCAGGTGCCCCGCTCATCCGAGGAGTTGACGGACCGGCGCAAGATGATCGAATACACCAGCCTGAAAACCGCAGGCACCTTCGGACGCCCGCCGGATCTGGCGCCCGCGATCGTTGCGGGGCTGATGGCGCATGTGGATGTTTTCAAAGAAAAGAAATCCATGATCGAGGGCTGCAGCCCCGATTTCGGCGAGAATATCGAAGCCTATATGGCGTTTGGCCGCGCCAACAACCTGACCGCCTCGGAAAGTCTTGCCGGGCCGCAGACCGACCGCTCCAACCCCAAGGCCGCCGAAATGGCCTTTCTGCGGGTGAAAAAGGCGACCAAGGACGGCGTCTATGTGTCGGGCGCCAAGACGGTGGGCTCGATCGCCGCGCAGGCGAATGACATCTTCTTCACCAACCTCGGCGGGCTGACCACCACGCCACCTGAGGCCTGCGTCTGGGGGGCCGTGCCGATCAATACCGACGGGATCAAGATGATCTCGCGCGAGATGGTCTCTCAGCCCGGCGCGAGCAAGTTCGATCATCCTGTTTCGTCGCTGGGCGAGGAGGCCGACCAGTTCATCGTCTTTGACGATGTTTTCGTGCCGAAGGACAAGATCTTCAACCTCGGAGACCCGACGGGGATGTCGTGGTACGGGCCGGTCTGCGTGTTCGCGCATTGGCACGTACTGACCCGGCTTGCGGTAAAGGCGGAACTGTTCGTCGGCGCGGGGCAGCTGGTGCTGGACGTGCTGGGCACCGGCAAGATCCCGGCGGTGCAACTGATGCTGGGCGAGCTGATCGAATATGCGCAAACGCTGCGCGCCTTCATCTATGCCGCCGAGCACAAGGCCAGCATGACGGCCTCGGGCGTGATGACGCCGGATGTCTCGATGCTGACGGCCGGGCGGCTCTATTCGATCGAGAACTATCCGCGTATCATCCATATCTTGCAGGAAATCTGCGGTCAGGGTCTGGTGATGCGTTTCGGCAAAGACGCCTTCGAGAACCCGGAAATCGGCCATTACCTGAATGAACTTCTGCCCGGTCACGGCGTGACGGCGATGCAGAAGGAACTGCTGATGAACTTCATATGGGATATGACCTCGGGCGCCTTGGCCGGGCGTGTCGCACTGTTCGAGAACGTCAACGCCTCGCCCGCGCCGCGCCTGCGGGCGCGCCTGTTCGAAGAGGTCAACCGCGAAGCGTTCGTCGATCAGGTGAAGACCATCGCCGGAATGGACTGGTAGCCAGATCACTCCGGGCGCGCCGCCCGAGCGGTACGCCCGCCCCTTGATGCGAGACGATACCCGCAATGCCCGACACGCCTGTTCTGGCAGCGTTCTATGCCGCTTACAATGCGCATGATGCCCAGGCCGCCGCCGCGCTCTATACTCCTGACGGCCGCCACGAGGAAATCGCCATGGCCAAGACCCGCGCCGGCCATGCCGCGCTGGCCGAGGGGCTGGAGGGGTTTTTCCGGATGCTGCCGGATGTGCATTGGCAACCCGGCGCGGTGATCCGTTCGGCCGACTGGCTGGCGGTCAGCTACCGGATGACAGGCAGCTTCACCCCGCGCCCGAACGAGGCAGACCCCGCCCCCGCCCCGCGCGCGGTGGCGCTGGACGGGCTGCATCTCGTGCAACTGCGTGATGGTGCGATCGGATGCACGCGCGATTATTGGGACAAGGACGCGTTCCTTGCCCAGATCAGGTGAGATGATGCTGGCCGAATATCACACATTGGATGCCACCGCCCTCGCCGGGCTGATCCGCGCCGGCGAGGTCAGCGCACACGAGGTTTTCGAAACCGCGCTCGCCCGGATCGCGGCGCTGGAGCCGATGCTGAACGCCATCGTGCATCCGCATTACGACCTCGCCGAGGCGGATCTGCAGGCCGGTCTGCCCGACGGGCCGTTCACCGGTGTGCCCTTCCTGCTCAAGAACACCGGGTTTGCGGTACGGGGGATGGAACTGTCGACGGGATCGCGCCTGTTTGCCGGGGTTGTCGATCATGCCGACGGCACACTTGCCGCGCGCTATCGCAGGGCGGGCCTTGTCTTGCTGGGCAAATCGAACACGCCCGAATTCGCGCTCAGCTTCGCGACCGAGCCGCGCGAATTCGGCGCCACGCGCAACCCATGGAGCCTCGAGCACGGGCCGGGCGGGTCTTCGGGCGGATCGGCGGCGGCGGTGGCCGCGGGGCTGGTGCCCTTCGCCAACAGCTCTGACGGCGCCGGATCAACGCGCCTGCCCGCCGCGCACACCGGGCTGTTCGGCTTCAAACCCAGCCGCATGCGCAACCCGCTCGGGCCTGTCGCGGTCGAAGCGATCGCGGGCATGTCCACCCCGCACGCGCTGACACGTTCGGTGCGCGACAGTGCGGCGCTGCTGGATGCAACCGCCGGGGCCGATCAAGGCGATCCCTACGCCCAGCCGGAGCAAGAGTGCAGCTTTCTTGCCTCGGTCGCGCGCGATCCGGGTTCGCTGCGCATCGGGCTTACGCTGGACTCTCCGCTTGGCACGCCCGTCGATCCGCAGGTCCGCGCGCGGTGCCTGGAGGCTGCACGGCTGATGGAGAACCTTGGCCATGAGGTCGAAGAGGTGGCCGATGCGGGCTATGACGCGCAGGCGCTGAAAACCGCCTGGCGCGTGATTCCGGGCGTGAACGTGGCCGCGGCGGTACTGGCGCGCGGCCGGGCGCTGGGGCTTGACGATCCGGCGGCGGCGCTGGAGCCGGTGAACGAGGAATGGGTACGCGAGGGGATAGGGCTCAGCGGCATGGACTACCTTGCCGCCGTCAACCGCCTGCACCAGACCGCGCGCGACCTCGGCCGCTTTTTCGCACGGTTCGACATTTTGATGTCGCCCGCCAGCGCCGAGCTGCCTCCGAAGATCGGCGAGATGGCCAGCACCACGCCGGGTCTCAATGCCTTTTATGATCGGTTCTGGGCGCACAGCCCTTTCACCTGCGCGTTCAACGCCTCGGGCTTTCCGGCGATGAGCCTGCCCTTCGGCCTGTCCGCCCAAGGCTTGCCGGTCGGCGTACAATTCGGCGCGGCTCTGGGCGGCGACAACCTGCTGTTCGCGCTGGCCGGCCAGATCGAGCGCGCCGCCCCCTGGGCGCATCTGCGCCCCACCCTTCCGGAGCATCGCGCATGACCGATATTCTCGCCCTCGATGCGACCGATCTGATCGCGGCGGTTGGCGGCGCCCGCCTGTCGCACCGGGCGGTGGCCGAGGCTTATCTTGACCACATCGCCGCGCGCGAGGCCGGGATCGGCGCCTTTGAATTCCTCGACCCCGGGCTGGTGCTGAGCCGCGCCGCCGCGCTGGATTCCGCCGGCGCCGCCGGGCCGCTGGCCGCGTTGCCGGTGGGGGTGAAGGATGTGATCGACACTTGCGACATGCCCACGGGCTATGGCACGGCGGCCTATGCGGGCACCCGCCCGGCCTGGGACGCGCCCTGCGTGACGCAATGCAAACAGGCGGGTGCGCTGATCCTTGGCAAGACCGTCTCGACCGAATTCGCCATGGCCAGCCCTGGCAAAACGCGCAACCCCTGGAACACCGCGCATACCCCCGGCGGGTCCTCCAGCGGGTCTTGCGCGGCGGTCGCTTCGGGCATGGCGCTGATGGGGTTTGGCACGCAGACCGCAGGCTCGATCATCCGCCCGGCGTCTTATTGCGGGGTGGTGGGGTACAAGCCGAGCTTCGGCCTGCTGGAGCCCGCTGAGATCAAGGTGCTGGCGCATTCGCTGGATACGCTGGGCCTCATCACCCGTTCGGTGCGCGACGCGGCGCTGATTGCGTCGGTTCTGGCCGGACGGCCGGGGCTTGCGTTGAACGGGGTGCCGGGCACGCCCCCCCGAGTCGGCCTGTTCCGCACGCCGCCGTTCGAGGCCGCAGAGCCCGGCACGCTCTCCGCGCTCGAGCATGCGGTGGCGCGGATCAAGGCGGCGGGCGGCCGCGTTGTCGATATCGACCCGCCCGCCGATTTCATCGCGACGCATGATATTCACGCCGCGATCATGGGCTGGGAGGTTACCCGGGCGCTGGCGCACGAGCGTACGGTTCTGTGGGATCGGCTGACCCCGGTCACGCGCGCGTTTCTGGCCGAAAAGGCCCAGATCGACGCCCCCGCCTATGACGCCGCCCGCGCCGCTTTGCCCCGGATCCGGGCCGCGCTGGCCGATGCGATGGCCGATGTCGATGTGCTGCTTGCCCCCGCCGCGCCGGGCCCCGCGCCCGAGGGGCTGGGCGCGACCGGCGCGCCGGTTTTCAATACGCCCTGGACCGTTTTGCACATGCCCGCGCTGAGCCTGCCCGCGATCCTGTCAGGCGGCTTGCCGGTCGGGGTGCAGGTGATCGGGCGGGTGGGCGAAGATGCCCGCACGCTGGCCGCCGCCGCTTGGATCGAGGCGCGGCTGGATGCACCGGGGGCCGCGCCGTGACCGCACCGATCCGCTTGCACCTTATGCGCACGGATGGCTATCGCGGCGCGCGACAATGGGCCGTGCTTCTGGCCTGTGCCGCGTTGCTGGCGGCGCTTCTCGGCCTGATCCGCTTTCCGGCGGCGCCCTTGCTGGGGGCGCTGGCCGCAGGCATCGTGTTTGGTGCCAGCGGCAGCCCGCTGCGGGTGCCGCGCCCCGCGTATCTGCTGGCGCAGGGTGCGGCGGGGGTGTTCATCGCCTCTTCGATGTCGCCCGCGATCCTTGTCGATCTGATCCAGGACTGGCCGCTGCTGCTGTTGATGACCGCACTGACCCTTTGCGCCGCCTTCGCGATCGGCTGGGCGATGAACCGGCTGACCGGCATCGCCGAGGATGTCGCGGTTTATGGCAGCCTGCCCGGCATGTCCGGCGCGATGGTCGTCATCGCGACAGAGCGCGGCGCGGACGCCCGCATCGTGGCGCTGATGCAATATGTCCGCCTCGCCTCGGTGATCGTTTCGGTTGCGGTGCTGGCGAACTTCCTGCCCACCGCCGCCGATACCGCCGCGCTGGCGCGCCCCGCCACGCCCCTGTCCGCCGCCATTGCCATCGCCATCGCCGCCAGCGCGCTTTTCGCCACGCGGCTGCGGGCCCTGCCCGCGGCGGGGATGCTTGTTCCGATGATCGTGAGCGCGGTGATCGAGGCCAGCGGCTGGATGCATCTGGCCCTGCCCCAACCGATCATCATCATCACCTTCGGGGTGATCGGGCTCGAGGTCGGGCTGAAGTTCACCCCCAGCGTGCTGGGCCATGTGCTGCGGCTGATCCCGGCGGTGCTGCTTTCGACTGCGGTGCTGATCGGCGTCAGCGGCTGCTTCGGCCTGTTTCTGATGGCGGTTTCGGGCCTTGACCTGAAGACGGCCTTCCTTGCCACGGCGCCCGGAAGCATCGAAACCGTCGCCCTCGTCGCCATTTCGACCAAGGCGAATGTTGCCGCCGTGCTGGCCTTTCAGACGGTGCGGATGTTCGCGGTGGTGCTGTTCGGCCCTTTCATCGTGGATCGCCTGTTGCGCCTGCCCATCTGGCGTCGGGCCGCGCCTGCCGACACCCGGAGCGGATCATGACAATGCCGATGCTTTTTCCGCGCTCCGACGCCGCCGAGGGCCTGAAGACGGCGATGCGCCACTATGCTTCGGGGGTGACCGTGATCACCGCCGGCCGGGGCACGGCGCGGCGCGGCATTACCGCCACCGCCTTCACCTCGGTCACGATGGAGCCGCCGACTGTGCTGGCCTGCATCAATCGCCATGGCCAGACGCATGAGGCCATCGCAGAGGCCGGGCATTTCTGCGTCAATATCCTGTGCGAGGCGGCCACCGATCTGGCGGCCAGTTTCGCCGGGATGACAGGCAAGGCCGGCGCGGCGCAGTTTGACGGGTTCGAATGGATCGAAACCCGCACCGGCGCGCCGGCCTATGCGGATGCGCAGGCCAGTATCGCCTGCACCCTGGTGCAGACCACCGGCATCGGCAGCCACAGTATCTTCATCGGGCGCGTCGAAGAGATTTCGGTCAATCCCGACCGCGCGCCGCTTTTGCATTTCAACCGCGGCTTTCATCACCTTGGGGCCCGCCAGTAACCGACCTCAGACAGGAGCGAACCAATGCCGATCAGCGACGCCGACCTCGTCATCGCATGGAAGAAAGTCCTTGAGCAATGCAACCTGCGGCCTGGCGAACAGGTGGCGATCCTGACCTCGGACGACAGCAACCCGCAAATCGTGAACTGCGCGCGCATCGGGGTCACGCTTCTGGGCGGCATACTGACAATGATCAATTTGCCCGCGATCAACGGCGAGAAGGCATTGAGCCGGGACAAATCGGGCTATGTCGGGAAAACGCCACTGGCCTTCAACACGGCGGCGCTGGCCGGGCTGAAGGCCGCCGATCTGGTGATCGACACGATGCAGTTGCTGTTCTCGCCCGAGCAGGAGCAGATCCTGAAAGGCGGCACACGGATGCTGCTGGCGGTCGAGCCGCCCGAAACCATGCTGCGGATGATCCCGACGCCCGAAGCGAAGGCCAAGGTCATTGCCGCCAACAGGTTCATGGAGCCCGCGCGCGAGATGGTCGTGACCTCGAGGGCCGGAACGGATTTTCGCTGCAAGCTCGGCCAATACCCGGTGCTTCAGCAATACGGGCTGGCCGACGTGCCGGGGCGCTGGGACCATTGGCCAAGCTGCATGATCGCGCGCTGGCCCGACGAGGGCAGCGCCGAAGGCCTGATCGTGATCGATGAGGGCGACATACTGTTGCCGTTCAAACGCTACGCGACCGAGAAGGTGTTTCTGACCGTCGAAAAGGGCATCGTGACGAAAATCGAGGGCGGGGTCAGCGCCGAGTATATCCGCAGCTTCATGGAAACCTTCGACGACCCCGACGCCTATTACATGGCGCATGTCGGCTGGGGCCTGGAAAACCGCGCAAGCTGGACAACGCTGGGCCTGTATGACCGCGAAGCGGCGCTGAGCATGGACAGCCGATGCTTTGAGGGAAATTTCCTGTTTTCGACCGGCCCCAACACCGAGGCCGGCGGCGCGCGCGACACGCCCTGCCACCTCGACATCCCGCTGCGGGGCTGTTCGCTCTCGCTTGATGGTGTGGCGATGACCAGAGAGGGCAAGATCGTGCAGCCCTGATCCGTGCTGCCGCCCGTTCAGGCGAAAGGCCGCCTTCTCGATGCGGCTCTGGGATACCGGGGCCTCAGCCCCGCATCACCGCTTCGGCCGCCGCGATGCCCGCGCCGATGTCGATGTTTCGCCCTGTCAGCCCCGCCAGCGCCCCGCCAAGCGCGGTCAGCGCGATCACCGCGTAGATCGGATGCGCCGTCGGCCCCATGTGCCCGATGCGCACCAGGCGATTGAAGGTCTCGGCACGGCCCGAGGAAATGACCACACCGTAATCACGCTTCATCCGGTCGCGCAGCGCGGTCTCATCCACGCCCTCGGGCAGTTTCACCGCCGTGCAGGTCGGCGATGCGATCTCTTCGCGCGCCGCCCAAAGCGCCAGGCCCATCGCCTTCACCCCGGCGCGCGTGGCCTCTGCTGTGCGTGCATGGCGCGCCCAAACCGCCGCCGGGCCCTCTGCCAGATACAGATCCAGCGCGGCATTCAGCGCGTTGATCTCGGCCACCGAAGGTGTGAAAGGAAACGGGTTCTCGGCCCGCCAGGCCTCTTTCCAGTCAAGGATCGACAGGATCGATCCGCGCGGTACGGCGAGGTTGGCCTCCATCTTCGCCCAGGCCCTGTCAGACACCGCCAGTATCGACAGCGCGGGTGGGCAGCCAAGGCATTTGTTCGGGCCCGTCACCAGCAGATCGGCACCCGCCGCCTCGATGTCGATCGCCATTCCCGCCCACGCGGACACTGAGTCGACCACGAAAAGCGCGCCGTGATCACGCACCACCCGACCAATTTCCGCGATCGGGTTGATCGTGCCCGACGGCGTGTCATGGTGGCAAACGGCAACCACGGCGGTTTCCGGATGCGCGCCCAGAAAGGCCGCGACGGCCGCCGGGTCTATGACATCGTCGTATGGCACCCGGATTTCGTGGAAGGCCTGCGCGCGCGGCCGCAGCCATTCACCATATCCCGCTCCGTAAACCCCCGAGACGAGGTTCAGCACCGTGTCGCCGGGGGCAATCAGCGAATGGGCGGCGGCCTCCAGCCCCAGCACCGGTTCGCCCTGCAAGATCACGGGAATGGTGGAGACGCCCAGGGCCGTTTGCAACTTCAGAACGACCGTTTCATACTGCGCGAGGAAGGCCGGGTCGTAGTCGTAGAGCACCGGCTGGCCGATCGCCGAGAGCACCTCGGGGTAGCAGTTCACCGGGCCGGTCGTCAGGGTGAAAAGAGTAGGGGTGCCGGCGGTTGCGCGAGTGTCTTTCATCTGCCCTGTCCTGTGCGTGGGAATGACCGGGCGCAACCGCACCGCCGGCGTTTCGGCAAAGTCAACCATAGGCCAACCGCAACCGCAACCAATCTCTTACCATTTTCCATTTTTTGGTTGCATCAGCCTTGTGTATCTCGCAGGATCGGCAACAGGCAACGCGCCCTGACTGTTGTGCAGCGGCTTCAGGTACAGGCGCGGGAGGAGACCGGGTCGGGCAATTTTCGCCCAGACCCCGGCAGGAGGCGAGTGACGTATGACCGACGAAGACGAGACTTCCGGCCCCCGGGCGGATCGTGGGCCGGATGACATGCATGACGGCTTGCTGGCGCATCTGCGCGAGCAGTTGGCCCAAAACGCCCAGCTGCCGCCCGAGCGCACCCTGTCCGAGCGGCTTGATGTCTCGCGTCATACGCTGCGCAAGGCGCTGAAGGTCTTGCGCGCCTCGGGCGAGCTGGATCCGGCGAAAAGCGGGCGGCGCGCAGCGTCGGAAAAGGCGAGCTCCAGCGCCCGTCTCGTGCAGTCCACCAACCCGATCGAGGTGATGGAGATGCGGATGATGATCGAGCCCGCGCTGGCGCGCCTTGCCGCGTTGCGGGCCTCTCCCGACGAAATCGCGCGGATCCTGCAGACAGCGCAATCCCCCGCGGGCCAAAGCCCGAGCCAGGCCGATCAGGAGTTTCACCGCGCCGTCGCCGCCGGCTCGCGCAACAGCCTCGCGTCGGAGCTGCATATCCTGTTGCACCGGGTGCAGAACGACGCGCGGCTGCGGTTTACCGACAGCGATACCGACAGCCGCACCACCGAAGAGCGGGTGCGGATCCGCGACACCGAGCACCGTAATATCGCCGAGGCGATTGCCGCGCGCGATCCCGACCGCGCCGAAGCCGCCATGTATGACCACCTTGACCGCACCCAGCGCAAGCTGACCGGAAGGCTTGGCCAACGCCCGAACGATGCGGCGTGACGGTGGCAGGCTGACCGATATCCTCGTTCTGGGCGCCGGTTCCGCCGGCTGCATTCTGGCCGCGCGGCTCAGCGCCGATCCGGCCTGCCATGTGACCTTGGTCGAGGCGGGCACCAAAGCGACAGACCCCGATATCGCGCGCCCCGAGATGTGGCCGTTTCTTCAGGGCCGGGCCTATGACTGGGATTTCACCACCACGCCGCAGCCCGGCACTGCGGGGCGCATCCATCACTGGGCGCGGGGCAAGGCGCTTGGCGGATCGAGCAACCTGCACGCGATGTTCCACGTTCGCGGCCACCCGGCGGATTACGACGACTGGGTCGCCGCGTCAGGCTCGGCCGGCTGGAGCTATGACGCGCTGTTACCGCATTTCAGGGCGACCGAGGCCTGGTCGAGCGGCGCGGATGATCTGCATGGCGGCAGCGGGCCGATGCCGATCCTGCTGCCGGATGAGCAGACCCATCCGCTGGTGCGCGATTTCATGCGCGGCTGGGGCGCGCTTGGGATGCCGCGCTTGCGCGACCATTGCGGGCGCGAGCTGATCGGCACGGCGCCCAATGCGCTGATGATCCGTGATGGCAAGCGGGTGAGCGTGGCCGACGCATGGCTGACCCCCGAGGTGCTGGCCCGGCCGAACCTGACCGTGTTGGACGGGGCGCAGGTGCACCGCCTGCGTATCGAAGGCCGCCGCGTTGCCGGCGCCGAAGTCACGCGCGCGGGCGCATCGCTGTTGCTGGAGGCCGGGCGGGTCATCCTGTCGCTCGGCACGATAGGCAGCCCGCTTTTGCTGATGCGCTCGGGCCTGGGCGACCCGGAGCTGCTGCGCGCCGCGGGCGTTCCCTGCCGGTTTAAACGCCCCGAAATCGGCCGCAACCTGCAGGATCACCTGCTGGGCGCGGGCAATCTCTATCGCGCCCGCAAACCCGTGGCCCCCTCCCGGTTGCAGATCTCGGAATCGCTCAGCTATCAGGCGGCCGACCCCGCGCGCATCACCGGAAGGCCCGAGATCGTGGTCGGCTGTGTCGTTGCGCCAACCGCTGCCGAAGGGTTCGCCGCGCCGCCGCCGGGCGAAGGCTTCACGCTGCTGTTCGGCGTGACCAACCCGACGAGTCGCGGGCAGCTTCACATCACCGGACCCGAAATCGGCGCCCCACCGATGATCGATCCCGCTTATCTGCAAACCGAACATGACCGGCGGCTGTTCCGCGTCGCGCTGCGGCGCGCGCGCGAGATCGGGCACAGCCCGGCGCTGGCCGACTGGATCGCCGCAGAAGTGCTTCCCGGCCCCAAGGTGCAGGAGGACGCCGCGCTCGATGCGTTCATCGCACGCGCGGCGATCACCCATCATCACCCGGTTGCGACCTGCCGGATGGGCAAGGATGACGCGGCGGTGGTGGATGCCGATCTGGCGATGCGGGGGCTCGACAATCTGTGGATCGTTGACGCTTCGGTGATCCCCTCGATCACGGCGGGGCCGATCCACGCGGCGGTCATGGCGATCGCGGAGAAATTCGCGGATCGTTACATCAGGTCATCCCGCGCCGCGCGTTGACCAGCGGGTGTTGCGCACTGCCGTGGCACTTCGGGCCCGGTTGCTGCGTGGCGCAAATGAACCCGGTCCCCGCCGCACGCGTGCCGCAACGGATAAAACACGACAACACCAGTCGTAATTTATTGAATTTGCCGCCCGCCCTGCCTAGAATTCGACAATGATTACGCAAAAGATGAAGTATGCGCTCAAGGCACTCATGGCTCTTGCCGATGAAAAGGCAGGCGACGGGGCGCCATTGCGGATTGAGGAGATTGCCCGCCGTTCAGGAGCGCCCAAACGCTTTTTGGAACATATCCTTCTGGAAATCCGCAATGCGGGGTATATCGCCAGCACACGAGGGCGAAACGGTGGCTACGTCCTGATCAAGGAACCGCGCGAAATCCCCCTCAGCGATTTGCTTCGGATGATCGACGGCCCGATCGCGCCGTTGCCCTGTTTGTCCCGGCGGGCCTATCAGCGATGCGACGATTGCACAGACGAAGCGGCCTGTCGCATCCGCAAGGTTTTCGCCGAGGTGTTCTGGTCGTACCTGCTGCTGATCGAATCGCTGACTCTGGAAGATATGGTCGGGAATCCCGCTGTCGCCGACGAGTTGCTGCTTGCCGCACCTTCCGCGCCCTGACGCCCTAAAAATCTGAAATTTTCGAACATATCTGACGGCGCCGGCGTCGGGCTCTTGATGCCGTCCGGAATGCCCGGAGAATAATAATCTATAAACACGATAAAGTTTAACGTGATTATTTCGTTGATTAACACGATTAACTCTGTCGTTATTATCGTATCGGCAGGGCACGCCTGCTGCGATCAGTGCGAGGAGAGACACATGCAAAGATATCAGACCGTTCGGGTTGCAGGCTCCGTCACGGCGCAGGGCCCATACCTTCGGACGCGGCGCGATGGAAAAATTGTCATCGAGGCGGGCGGACGCGAAATCGCGGGTGCCCCCATCGCCACGCGAAATACGCTGGCCCCGCCGCCTGCACGCCCAGTGCGGAACAGGCTCAGGGCGGCCGGCGTGCTGCTGATGATGGTCGTCGGGCTGCCGACGAACGCGCAGGCGCAGACACTGCTCAATGTCAGCTACGATCCGACCCGAGAACTTTACCGCGAATTCAACGAGGCCTTCACGGCACATTGGGTGGCGCTCGGGAACGATGCGCCCGAGATCAAGACCAGCCACGGCGGTTCGGGAAGCCAGGCACGCGCGGTGATCGACGGGCTCGGCGCGCAGGTCGTCACTCTGGCGCTGGCCTCTGACATCAACGCCATCGCCGAGCGCAGCGGCAAGATCCCGCAGAACTGGCAGACCATGCTGCCGCACAACTCATCGCCCTACACCTCCACCATCGTGTTTCTGGTGCGCGAGGGAAACCCGAAGGGCATCAAGGACTGGGGCGACCTGATCGCTGATGACATCGAGGTCATCACGCCAAACCCCAAAACCTCCGGCGGCGCGCGGTGGAACTATCTGGCCGCCTGGGCGTGGGCTGAACAGAGCGGTCAGGACCCGCAGGCCTTCGTGAAGGCGCTTTACGAACACGTGCCGGTGCTGGACAGCGGGGCGCGCGGTTCGACCACCACATTCACACAGCGCGGCATCGGCGATGTGCTGCTCGCCTGGGAAAACGAAGCCTATCTGGCCCTTGCTGAACGGGGCGAGGATCAGTTCGACATCGTGGTGCCTTCGATCTCGGTGCGGGCCGAACCGCCGGTGGCACTGGTCGAGGGCAACATCAGGACCGACGAACAGCGCGCGCTGGCCACCGCCTATCTGGAATATCTCTACAGCCCCGAAGGTCAGGCCATCGCGTTCGAGAATTTCTATCGCGCCTGGGACACTTCGGCGGCCAACCCTGACGATCTGGCCCGCTTCCCCAAGCTTGAACTGGTCGACATCGGCCATTTCGGGGGATGGGCCAAGGTCCAGCCGGAACACTTCGGCGATGGCGGCTTCTTCGACCAGATCTACGGGGCGAAGTGATGCGCGCGCTTGCATTCAGATCGCCCTCACCCATGCCCGGGTGGGGGCTGTCGTTCGGGGTGATGGTGCTCATGCTGTCGCTGATCGTGCTGATGCCCATCGGCACGCTGTTGCTGCGCGGGGCTCATATCGGGCTTGGAGAGATCTGGCATATCGTCAACACCGAACGGGTTAGGGCCGCGCTCGCGCTATCGTTTCGCGCCTCGTTGATCGCGGCCCTGTTCAACCTCGTGTTTGGTCTGATTCTGGCGTGGGTGCTGGTGCGCTATCACTTCTGGGGCAAGCGCATCATCGACGCCGCCATCGACCTGCCCTTTGCCCTGCCCACGGCCGTGGCAGGCATCGCACTGACGGCCATCTACGCGCCCAACGGCGCCTTCGGGGCAATCCTCATGAATACCTTCGGGCTGCGCGTCGCCTATACCGAGCTTGGCATCTGGATCGCGCTGATCTTCGTGGGCCTGCCTTTCGTGGTGCGCACCGTCCAGCCGGTCATCGAGGAGATCGACCGCGAGATCGAAGAAGCCTCGGCCACGCTGGGGGCAAGCCGAATGCGCACGTTGCGCAAGGTGATCCTGCCGATGCTGACGCCCGCCCTGCTCACCGGCCTCGCGCTCGCCCTGGCCCGGTCGGTCGGGGAATACGGATCGGTCATCTTCATCGCGGGCAACCTGCCGCTGCAGACGGAAATCGCGCCCCTGCTGATCGTGATCCGGCTGGAAGAGTTCGACTACAACGGCGCTGTCGCCATCGCATTGGCGATGCTGGCCATTTCATTTCTCATGCTGCTGGCGATCAACCTCATACAGGTCTGGAGCCGCCGCCGCATGGGTGCCGCATGAGGAAAACCCGATGACACATCCCACCCTTGCAACCTTCCGCCCGGCGACAACCGAACCCGACTGGATGCGGCGCATCCTGATCGGGCTGGTCATCGCCCTGTTGACGGTGCTGCTGTTCGCCCCCCTGATCGCGGTCTTTGCCGAAGCAGGCAAACGCGGGCTGGCCTTCGCGCTGCAAAGCCTGACCGACCCCGACGCGCAATCGGCCATCAGGCTGACCCTGACCGTCGCCGCCATATCCGTGCCGCTCAATGCCGCGTTCGGCATCGCGGCGGCATGGGCGATCACCAAGTTCGACTGGCGCGGCAAGGCGTTCATGATCACGCTGATCGACCTGCCGTTTTCCGTCTCGCCGGTCGTGGCGGGATTGTGCTTCGTGCTGTTGTTCGGCGCCAATTCGGCCATCGGGGGCTGGCTCGTCGCCGCCGGTCATCCGGTGATCTTTGCCGTGCCCGGTGTCGTTGTGGCCACGATGTTCATCACCTTTCCGTTCGTGGCGCGCGAACTGATCCCGGTGATGACGGAACAGGGCCGCGCCGAGGAGGAAGCGGCCCTGACCTTGGGCGCCTCGGGCTGGCGCATCTTTTTCACCGTGACCGTCCCGAACATCCGCTGGGCGCTCTTGTATGGCGTACTGCTGTGCAATGCCCGCGCGATGGGAGAGTTCGGCGCCGTCGCCGTCGTGTCCGGCAAGATCCGCGGGCAGACCAGCACGATGCCCCTGATGATCGAGATGCTCTACAACGAATACCTTTCTGTGGCGGCTTTCACGATGGCCACCCTGCTGGCTCTGCTTGCCCTTGTCACCCTCACCCTGAAATCGGCACTGGAATGGCGCTTCGCCGACCAGCTCGCCGCCTCATCCCGCCATTGAAGGAGGCCGAGATGCATATTGAAATCGACGATATCGCCAAGACGTTCGGCGCCACGACCGCCCTGCACCCCGTCAGCCTGACGATCCCGTCAGGCGCGCTGGTTGCGCTTCTCGGCCCGTCGGGGTCTGGCAAGACCACGCTGCTGCGCATCCTCGGCGGCCTGGAGTTTCCAACCTCGGGCCGGGTTCTATTCGATGGCTTTGATGCCACGGGGCTTTCGGTGCAGGAACGGCGCGCCGGTTTCGTGTTCCAGCACTACGCGCTTTTCCGGCATATGACCGTGTTCGAGAACATCGCCTACGGCCTGCGCGCCCGCGCCCGCAAATCCCGCCCGACGAATGCCGAGATCGAGCGCCGCGTCCACAAGCTGCTGGAACTGATACAGTTGCCCGACATCGCCAAACGCTATCCCGCCCAGCTATCCGGCGGCCAGCGGCAGCGTGTGGCACTGGCGCGCGCGCTCGCCATCGAACCGCGGATGCTGCTGCTGGACGAACCCTTCGGCGCTCTGGATGCACGGGTGCGCAAGGAACTGCGTCAGGGGCTTCGCGACATTCACGACCAGACCGGCCTGACCACGGTTTTCGTGACGCATGATCAGGAAGAGGCGATGGAACTGGCCGATCTGGTCGTCGTCATGTCGATGGGCCGGATCGAGCAGATCGGCAAGCCGACCGACATCAGTGCAAGGCCAGCAACGGATTTCGTGCGCGCGTTCATCAGCGTCTGACCCGGCGCAGAGCGTAAGGGAACACCATGGACCGGATCGACCGAAAAATACTGGCAGAACTGCAGCGCGACGCAACGACGCCCGTGGCAGAGCTGGCGCACCGGGTCGGGTTGTCGGCGACCCCATGCTGGAAGCGCATCCGCAAACTTGAAGACGCGGGCGTCATCCTCAGGCGAACGGCGATCGTCGATCCCGCGCGCGTCGGCCTCAGCCTGTGCGCGTTCATCGAGATCACCGCACTCGACCACACTGCCGACTGGCGCGATCGCTTTCTGGCGACGGTTCAAAAGATGCCCGAGATCATGGAGGTGTTCAGAATGGCCGGCGAAACCGACTATCTTCTGCGGATCATCGCGCCCGACATGGGCTGTTTCAACAGGCTCTATCGCGATCTGTCCGAAACCCTGCCATGCAAGAGTATCGTATCGAAGTTCGTCATGGAGACGATGCATGTGGCCGCGATGCTTCCGATCGCGGCAGAGAGGGCGGACCTGCCTTGAGAACGTGAAGATCGCAATGAACGCCGCTATTGGCGAATGAACCTCGTCCCGACTTCTGGCGGGCCGGCGATGGAAGTGGCCGGCCCGCCCTGTTTGCTACGGCTTTCCGCCAATCGGCATCGAAAAGTTAACCCAAAGCTTGGCCCCCCCAACCGTGTTTCTGACGTGGAAATCACGTGTCAGATTTATATTGGTCTCAACCTTGCTCAAGCGGGTGGAGAACCCGATGCCCAAGGCCGCCTGCTCTGCTTTTTCCAGGGTCGTTCCGCCGTAGTAGGATCCGTTGTTTTCATCATCCGTGATCTGTTTTCGATAGTAGCCGACGGGCCCCAAGCTCCAACCTCCGAAATCCTTCAGCGCAGATACATTCACGAGGACTTCATCGCCGGACTTGTAGTCCGTGGAGCTACTTTCAGTGTTGGTGAAGTAGCTCGTGAAGATGGATGTATTCCAGCCGTTTCGCAGATAGCTAAAGCCCAGCGAGGGCGCGAACGCCCAAAAATCACCACCGCTGCTGATGGGAGCGTTTGGATCAAAATCGCCTGTCGGCGCATACACGTTGATCCCCGCACTGACAAAGACTCCCGGTTCAAGTTGCCACGAAAGGCTGACCGGTGAGATTTCGATATTGCCCAGAGAAAGCTTGCTGGACGAACCCTGCAAGGGCGGAGGAAAGGGGGATGTGCGATCCTGTTCGTTGTTCAGCAGGGGGATCGTCACGAACGCCTTATAGTCACCGCCCCACAGGGTCGTGCCGGGCGCCCACAGGAATTGCGCGGCGGTATCCGTCAATGTGTTGGTCTGACCGCCGAAGTCTCCGGAGCCATCTTTCAGCTCCGCGTCCCAATAGCCGGAGCGGCTGCTGAAATAAAACCCCGGGGGGAAGCTTGCGCCGACGGCAGCCCCTATCGTGTTGCCAGGCGGGACCGACGTCGGAACGCCTGGCTCGCGGGCGTCAGCGCTTTGCACCGCGAGCGACAAGCCCACGACGAAAGGCAGAGACCATCGTTGATTTGATTTCATAGTTTTCTCCTCCTCTGTAAAACATCTCGATGGCGGGTCGGTCATTCTTCGCGGTTGGGCCAACGTGTCGAAACACGGTCGTGTCGCCGTTTCCGGCGGGCCAGCCCGTGACCTTTGCGCCACCTTGTTCGTATTCATCAGACGCCAGGTTTGACCCGGCGATCAGTTTCCCGAATTGCCCAAGTCGCGCCCTTGAACCCCGGGCGGGATTTCCACCCGATGCCCAGGGCCGACCTGCCGGGCACACCGACCAGGGGGCCGGAGATGCGCGCCCGGCTGGCGCGCTTGCAATTGCGGTTGGCCATTGTTCCTCCCCAGAAAACAGCCCGTCTTTTTCGCCCGGGATCAGTCATTGTGCATCGGCGCGGATCTCCTCTGCAGGGTTGCCACAAGGCGCTGATTTCGTGGGCGGGTGCCTAGTGGCCAGCACTCTCGCGCGCCTTGGTATCGACCAGGTCAAGCGCGACATCGACGATCATATCCTCCTGACCGCCGATCATGCGCCGCTTGCCCAGCTCGATCAGGATTTCCCGGGTGTCCACGCCGTAAAGCTTCGAAGCGCTTTCGGCATGGCGCAGGAAGCTCGAATAGACGCCTGCATATCCGAGCGAGAGGCTCTCGCGATCGACACGGACGGGGCGGTCTTGCAGAGGGCGCACGAGGTCATCGGCCGCATCCATCAGCCGATAGAGGTCACAGCCGGTTTCAATCCCCATCCGGTCAAGCACGGCGATCAGCACTTCAAGCGGCGCATTGCCTGCGCCCGCCCCCATCCCGGTCAGCGACGCGTCGACGCGCACCGCACCCTCCTCGATCCCCGCCACCGCATTGGCAACGCCGAGCGAAAGGTTGTGGTGGGTATGCACGCCGATCTCGGTCTCGGGCCTGAGCCCATCGCGGAGTATCTTCACCCGCTCGGCGTATTGCCTGGGCAGCAGCGCACCTGCCGAGTCGGTAACATAGACGCATTCGGCGCCGAAGCTCTCCATCAACCTGGCCTGTTCCAGAAGCTTCGCGGGATCGGCCATGTGCGCCATCATCAGGAACCCCACGGTATCCATGCCAAGGGCGCGCGCCGACTCGATGTGCTGGCGAGAGACATCGGCCTCGGTGCAGTGGGTGGCCACGCGTACCGACCGCGCGCCCGCCTGATGGGCCTCGTTCAGTTCATGCAACGTACCGATACCCGGCAGAAGCAGAACGGTGACCACCGCTTGAGTGCAGACCTCGGCCACGGCCGCGATCCATTCGGCATCGTCGCATGCGCCGAAACCGTAGTTGAACGTCGATCCGGCGAGCCCGTCGCCATGGGTGATTTCGATGGCATCGACCTTGGCGGCGTCAAGCGCCGCGGCAATCCTGCGCACATCCTCGAGGCTGTATTGATGACGCACGGCGTGCATGCCGTCGCGCAGCGTCACATCCTGCACATAAAGCTTGTTGGGGTTCGGGCGGGTCATTGCGTAGCCTCCTTTTCCAGAAGTTTCGCCGCCCAGTGATCGGCGCTGACCAACGCGGCGGAGGTCATGATGTCGAGATTGCCGGCATAGGCCGGCAGGTAGTGTGCGGCGCCCTCGACCTCGAGGAAGATCGTTGTCTTGAGCCCGCTCATCGGGCCGATGCCGGGAATGCGCACCGGCGCATTGTCGCCGATCACCTCGAACTGCACCTTTTGCTTGAGCCGGTAGCCCGGAACATAGGCCTGCACCGTTTTCACCATCTCGGCTATCGAGCGCTCGATAGCTGCGGGTTCACCTCCCTGCGAGAGCACGAACACTGTATCGCGCATGATCAGCGGCGGCTCGGCCGGGTTGAGGATGATGATCGCCTTGCCGCGCTCGGCCCCGCCCAGAAGCTCGATCGCCCTGGAGGTGGTCTCGGTGAATTCGTCGATATTGGCACGGGTGCCGGGGCCGGCGGATTTCGACGAGATCGAGGCTACGATCTCGCCATAGATCGTGCGTTTCGAAACCCTTGCGACGGCATGGACCATCGGAATCGTCGCCTGCCCGCCGCAGGTCACCATGTTCACGTTCGGCTCGTCGATATTGGCATCCCCGTTGATCGCGGGAATTGTGAACGGGCCGATGGCGGCGGGGGTCAGGTCAATCACCTTCTTGCCGTCGCGCTGCAGAAGTTCGTTGTTATGCAGATGCGCCTTGGCCGACGTCGCGTCGAAAACCACTTGGATATCATTGTACTCGGGCAGTTTCAGGAGCCCTTCGATACCTTCGGCGGTGGTGGCGACACCCATCCGCCTGGCCCGCGCCAGCCCGTCCGAGGCGGGGTCGATCCCGACCATGGCACCCATCTCGATGTTCTTCGCGTTGCGCATCACCTTGATCATCAGGTCCGAGCCGATATTGCCCGAACCGATGATCGCGCATTTGACCTTTTCCATCTTGTTTGGTCCTTTCGCTGGTTTCCCGGGTCGGCGGCGTGGCGCCGCCGGACTCCCTTTTTGCGGCCCTAGGCTTCGGGCCCGAAGGTGGCGCGCACGATGCCCAGCCCCTCGATTTTCGCTTCGAACCGCGCGCCGGGCATCACTGGCGCCATAGGCCCGAGCGCGCCCGTCAGGATCAGATCCCCCGCCTTCAGCGGGGTTTTGAAACCCGCCATCTTGCGTGCAAGCCAAAGCGCGGCATTGAGCGGATGGCCCAGACAGGCCGCGCCCGATCCGGTCGAGACGATCGCGCCGTCGCGCGTCATGACCATCGGCAGAAGCTTCAGGTCGAGCCCGGCCAGGGGCACCGGCACAGCGCCGAGCACGACGAGGCCGGAAGAGGCGTTGTCAGCCACCGTGTCGTTGAAACGGATGTCCCAACCGGCGATGCGCGAGCCCACCACCTCGATCGCTGGCAGCGCGAAATCGACGGCCTGAATGAGTTCGGTCAACGTCACATCCGCGGCGGGCAGATCGCGCTTGAGCACCAGCGCCACTTCAGCCTCGGCCTTGGGCTGCAGCAGACGGCCGGCGGGGATCTCCTCGTCATCGCCATAAATCATATCGGCGAAGAGCGTGCCGAAGTCCGGCTGATCGACGCCAAGCTGCGCCTGCACAGGCTTCGCTGTCAGCCCGATCTTGCGACCGACAACACGGCGCCCCCGCGCCTGCCAATGCGCCACATTCGCACGCTGCACGGCATAGGCGGTTGCGCCCTCGTCATCGGGCATGCGCGATCGGATCGGAGCGATCGGCCGGCGGGTCTCTTCTGCTTGTCTCAATTCGGCTGCGAGCGCGGCAATCAGCTCTTCGGATGACATCCTGTTTTCCTTCAATGAGAACCTGTCGGGTGAGCAGAGGGGGACGGCCGGGGCGTCCCGGCCGTTCCGGCTCACTTGAGAATCAGGCCCGCCGAATTGGTGGTGACCGCAGAGATGCTGGGCGGGAACGGGTCGATCGTGTCACCGTAATAGGTCAGCCCGTCGGGGAAGGTTTCACGCTTCCATTCGATCGCTTCCCAATCGGGGTCGAAGATCAGATAGCCGCCGGCATACAGCTCCACGCGGTGGCCCGAGCCCGGATCGAACACGTAGAGATACATCGCCTGACCGATGCCGTGCTTGCCCGGCCCCACGTCGAAGGTCACGTCGAGATCTTTCAGCGTGTCGGCCGCGCTCAACACGTCCGAGAAGTCCTGCATGTTGAAGGCGACATGATGACATTGCGCCTTCTTCCCTTCGGGGTTCGCGACAATGGCAAGGTCGTGGACCTGCGGCGTCACCGACATCCAGGACGCCAGGATCGTATCGGGATGTTCGGGGATATGCGCGAATTCACGGCGCTTGAAGCCCAGCGTGTCACGCACCCATTGCTCGGCCTGATTGATCGTCTCGGGCGAGGTCTGGATGTTGAAGTGATCGATCCGACGCGTGGCCAGACCACGGCGTTTGGAACTGTTTGAAAGCAGGCGCGAGCGCAACGCCTCGGGCGCCATCGGTTTGTCGATGTCGTGATACAATTCGAACGGGTGATCGCCGCCCGGCAGAAGGAAGCGGATTGCCGTGCCCCGGCCAGCAACGGAGCCTGCGGCCAGCTCGAGCACCTCGATCTCCTGCCGTTTCAGCTCCTCATGGAAAAGCTCCACATCCTGAGGGCGCTTCACCCGGAAGCTGTAGGAGTTGACCATCGCCTCGTCCTGCTGTGTCAGCACGAGCGAATGATGGCCGAGTTCCTGATAGCAGCGCAGATAGACCTCGTTGCCGCGACGCTCGACCTCTTCCATGCCCAGCGTATCGCGGAAGAAGAACAGCGACTTTTCAAGATCGGTCGTGCCGAGGTTGATCGCCCCGCATTGCGCGATCTGCGGACCGGGATCGTAGCGGTCGGAAAATTTGGACATTTGGTGTTTCCTCCTGAAAGTGAAGTTCAGATTCCCAAGCGCATTGCGGCGCAGGAAAGCTTTCCTGTTTCCGCCCCCTGCGGGGGCAGGTGATGGTTTCGACGGGATGCCGTGTCCGGCGCCGGCCGGGTTCAGCCCGGCACGGCGAGGTTCCCGCTCGCTGCCGCGATGAAACGGTCGGGCCGCAGCGCCACCACGTCGGCCCCGCGCGCGTGCAGCCAGGCGATCAGCGTGCCGTCGATATCGATCACGTCCGTCTCGCTCTGGCTGTGCTGATCGGCCGAACGCAGCGCGATGAACCGTGCGCCCAGCGCCTCCCAGCCGCGCTTTTCCTCTGGCGAGAGCACCGAGGCAGGATCCAGATCGGTCCCTAGAACCAGGAAGCCCGATCCCAACACGTCATCGAGCAGCCCGAGCTTGCCATCGCTGCCCGCTGCGCGCGGTTGTGGAAGCAGTGCGCCAACCGCCGGATTTGTCCCGGTGCTCAACCAGCCTCCGGCCAGTGCAGGCGGCTGAAGAAGCGGCGGCAGTTCGGGTTCGGCATCGGGCGGCGGTTGCATCGCCGCAAGCTCTTCCTCGGTCAGTTCCTGCTTGATGATGCGCCCAAGCTGAATTGCGATCTGAGTGTAGCGTTCCACATCGGGGGCCCGTTCGGCCTCATAGGTATCGAGAACACTCTCGGGCAACGTGCCGCCAAGCACCCCGGCCAGTTTCCAGCTGATATTCTGCGCATCGCGCACGCCCGATTGCATCCCCGCACCCGCCCAGGGCGGCATCATGTGCGCGGCATCGCCCAGCAGGAACACACGCCCATCGCGCCAGCGCTCGGCGTGACGGATGTGGTGGTTGTAGAAGGCATGCTGGTGTATCTCGACGTTGTCTTTCGACACGCCCAGCGTTTCGAGCAATCTCCAGATCTGATCATGGGTCGCGAAATCCGAATCCTTGTCATTCGGCCCAAGCGGAATTTCCCAGCGGTGATTGCCCATCGAAAGCGCCACATCCACAACCGGGCGCTTCTTGTCCGACCAGAAGGTGAGCACATGGCGATCCGGCCACCAGCGCTTGACCTGCGCGTCGATGACGATCCAGCGCGTTTGCAGCGTATCCCCGACCAACTGGATGCCAAGCTGTTCGCGCATGGTGCTCGACCCGCCATCGCAAGCCAGCACATAGCGCACCCGCTTGGTTTCCCGGGCGCCGGTCTTGCAATCGGTGAGCTCCAGCGTCACCCCCTCGGCGTCCTGGGTTATGCCCGTGACCTCCTGCCCGAATTGTACGGAGACGTGATCGGCGAAGCGCTCTGCGCCCTCTCGCAGGGTTTTCTCCATTTCGGGCTGGTAGATTGAATATGCGCTTGCATGGCCCATGTCCGAGGGCGGAAACCCCATGCGCATCAGTTCGTTGCCGTCGTAATCGATCCAGCGCAGGGAGTGGGTGATATCCATCCCTTTCTCGAGCGCCTCGTCGAGCCCGACCGACTGAAAGATGCGCATGGTCCAATCGTTGACGGTGATTGCGCGGGCGCGAGAATAGATGTCCTCATATCGTTCGATGGCGAGCGTGCTGACGCCCAAGGCTCCGAGGAAATTCGCGGCAGATACGCCGCTGGGCCCGTAGCCGACGATGCCGACGTCAGCGTCGAACTTTTCTTTCTTGTTCATTCGCTCAAAAACTCCGAAACGATGGCATTGAACTCGTCGGCTTTCTCCCACTGGATCCAGTGGCCGCACCGCGGCATGACAAGGAAACGCGCATTTGGAATCTGCTTCATCAGGGTGAAGCCGGTATCGACGGGAAGAACCCTGTCTTCGCGCCCCCACAGGATGAGGGCCTCATGCGGCAGCCGGGTGAGGCGCGCGTCGCGCCACAACTCTTCGGGCATCCCTGCCGGGCCCGGGCGCATGGGCGGCTGAGCCACGATCCTGGGGTTCATCGCGGCCTCGAACCGCTCCTGCACCAGTTCTTCGGTGATCGCCGAAGGGTCATAGACGAACTGGTCAATGAAACCGCGCAGCCGTTCAATCGAAGGGCCCGGCCCATCGTAGAAGCCTATGAGCGTCTTGATGCCCTCGGAAGGGAAGATGCTGGTCACCGCCGTGCCGCCACCCGGTGCCATCAGCACCATTCGGTCGATCCGCTCCGGGTGTTCGAGCGCGATCTTGAGCGTGATCATCCCGCCCATCGAATTGCCAAGGAAATGCGCCTTCGCGATCCCCAGATGATCGAGCAGCCCCAACATCACATCGGCCCACCACCCCGGGATGGGAGCATCGACCGGCTTCATATCGGATCCGCCAAAGCCTGGAAGGTCGGGGCAGATCACCCGGAATTTCCCCGAAAGCGTTTCGATATTGCGATTGAAATTCGACCATCCGGACGCGCCCGGCCCGGAGCCATGAAGCAACACGAGCGCCGGCCCTTCGCCGACATCATGGTAATGCAGTTTGACGCCGCCGATATCGGCGTACTGACCTTCTTGCATGGTCTCTCTCCCTTACGTGAAAATGGTTGCACTGCCCGGACTGCGGGACAAAAGCACACCTTCAACCCCGGCAAGACCGGGGTCGGCTTGACTGTTCTGAAAATCCGGCGCCCCGCTGAATCTACAGCGCAGCGCCAAGATTGCTCGGCTCTAGACGCGCTCAGCCATCGGCTGGCAACGAACGCCTTTCAGGCGGCATGGTCGATATGAAAATTGTCCTGCCCGCAGACGCGGCGCAGCCAGATGACAAAGCAGTCATCACTTCCTCCCTAAGCTCTCCTACGGCTTGTCCGCCGCACTCCCAGTTGTTAAAATACGGCGTATGGAACAACCTGTCATTGATCCAAACGCCGGCAAAAGTGATCCCGAGGTCGGGGATTATGCAAGATTTCTGCGTAGCCCCGACGTGAGATTTGCGAACCTGAATTGGGAGAGCTGGAAGGGGGAAGGCCCGTTCCTGTTGAATTTCACGGATACGGGACGCGCCTATTTCTATTACGTCAAGCGCGGCGCCGCATTCATCCGTACCGGCCCGGAGAAAGACGATCTGCAATACGTGTCTGCGGGAACGGCCGTCGCGGTCGAAGGGAGAGCGCATCAGTTGATGGATCGAAGCCACGCCACGCAGGATGTCATGTTTCGCCCCGAGTCAGGCGTTGCGACAGGCAGTGAATCTCCGGTGGAAATCGTGCTGAGCAGCGTCGACCGGCGCACTGCGGTCCTTCAGCGCCTGAAGCATGGGGCGATCATTATCCCTCCCACGGCGAAGCCGCACGCTGATATGATCCGTAGCTGTGTTGATTTGGTTGATCGGAACCAAAGAAAGAAAAACCCGGACCTCGGGATCACGCGGCGTTTGGCAGAGGTTATAATGCTCGAACTTGTCGCATTTGCCCGTTCGCAAACGATCCCGCTTCGCTCGATCGCCGGCGCAGCCCTTCACGACGAGTATCTGCTGCGGGCGCTCAGCGCTTTCTTTGCGACGCCAAGCGCAAACTGGACGGTGCTCGCGCTCGCCGAGGTGGCAGGCATCAGCCGCACAGCCTTCGTGGATCGGTTTCGCAAAGCGTTTAACGAGCCCCCGCTGCGAATGATCAATCGGATACGTTTGGGGCTTGCCGCCGAGATGCTGTTGAGTTCCCGCGCACCGCTTGGAGAGATCGCGGAAGCGATCGGCTTCGGGTCGTCAGCAGCATTTGTCCGAGCGTTCAAAAAGCAGTTCCACCAAACCCCGAATGCGTGGCGCGGCCTCGATGCCTTTAAAAGGGAAACGTTGTTCTCCGAACTTGGGCTGTGACCGCCACGTGACATACAACGCTCGCTTCGGCTCACTCCCTTGATGGTCATTGGTAGATCCTGAGGGCGTTATGGCCACGCCACAGGCCGCTCCCGTCGACCGCCCCCAAGTACGCCCGCGTCCTTTTTCCGTTAACGCACAGCCTCGCGAGCATCAACAATACAGCGGGACAATGGCACCATCCCGTCACGGGCGCGTTCGGAATCTATTGCCTGGCGCGAAGCAATCACCCGCCGTGCTTCGGCGATCTCGCGAGGATTGTTTATTGCCACGCAGCCAACCAACCGAGCGCCTTTTAGAAACAGGCGGCTCACGCCTCCGCGCGGCCCGACACGTTCCAATTGAACAGCTTCGTCCGGACAACTCCCCAGCATCTGCACCTTGAAATCGGCCTGTGTGCTCCAGAACCAGTCGGGCTCCTGCATTCGCGCGATCTGTCCGGTCAAAAGCCGCGCGACGTCTTCGGCCGATTGATTGGCATACTGCCAGCTCTCGCGCCGGGCCTGTTCGCCATTTGCCAGGCGCGCGCAGTCACCGATGGCAAACACCGCCGGATCCTCTGTCTGCCCTTGCGGGCTGACCAGGACACCGTCGTCGCAGGCAAGCCCCGCCGACACCGCAAGCTCGTCCATGGCACGCATCCCGATCGCCTCGATCATCAGATCCGGAGCCAGCCGCGCGCCGCCGACCGAGATCGTGCCGTCCTCGGCGAACACAGGCACCGTACCAAGATGCAGCGTGACGCCCGCGCGCATCTGCGTTTCCGAGAGACGGTCCGACAGCCAGCTTGGCGCAACGCGGGCACAAAGGCGCGGTGCGACCTCGATCAGATCGACCTGCGGGCAAAGCGCGCGTGCGCTGATGGCCGCCTCGGTGCCAAGCCAGCCGCCGCCGATCACCACGACCGAACGCGCCTCCGGCAGCGCATTGCGCAACGCGTCCACATCGTCGCGTGTGCGGATCGAATGGGTTTTGCGGCGCAGCGGCTCCGGCAGGGGCAGACGTTTGGCCGCGCCGCCGGTCGCGAGGATCAGCATGTCATAGCTCAGATCGCCGGCATCGGTTTCGATCACCCGCGCGGCACGGTCGATCCTGCGCACGCGACAGTCCAGTCGCAGGTCGATCGCTTTTTCTTCAGCGGCTGCGGGAGTGAGCACGACCAGGTTGTCGAAAGCCACCCTTCCAAGCGCATATCCCTTGGATAGTTCCGGCCGCTCGTAAGGCGGATATGCCTCATCGCCAAGCAAGGTGATTTCGCCCTCAAACCCCAGCTCTCTCAGCTTGAGCGCGGCGCCCGCGCCTGCCTGGCCCGCGCCGATAATCGCTATTTTTTTCATGTCCGAGCCCTCTTCATATCGATAGGCCAGTGCCGTAAGGTATTGTGATGTAGCAGGGAGATCTCAGTGGCGGAAACCACGAAAGCCAAAACCAAGCGCCGCCCGACGAGCCGGCACAAGGAAAGCCCTCTGAACGAACAGGATTGGGTGCAGGCCGCACTCCAGATTCTGATTAACGAGAACGTGCGGGGTATCAAGATCGATACGCTCTGCGCCAAGCTCGGCGTGACCAAGGGGAGCTTCTACTGGCATTTCAAAACCCGCAGCGACCTGCTCGGCGCGATGCTCAGCCATTGGCGCAAGAAGATGACGCTGAATGTGATCCGCTCGATCTCGATTTCCGGCGACAATCCGCGCGCCCGGCTGCGCAGCCTGTTTTCGCTGCCCCGGCGCAAGAATTCGCCCGGCTTTGCCCAGATCGAGACCTCGATCAGAGATTGGGCGCGGCGTGTGGAGATGCCGCGCAAGGCGGTGGCGGAGGTTGACGAAATCCGCTTTGACTACATCACCAAGCTGTTTCGCGATATGGGCCACCCCCCTGAGGAAGCGCGCAAACGCGCGTATCTGGCCTATTGCCTGATCATGGGGGATTCGATCCTGCACAGCTCGATTGATCCGATGTCGCAGGAGGAATTCCTTGAAAAGGCACTCGCGATGACCACAGGCGTTGCGCAGGGCTAAGATAGCTTCCATCAGGCGGCGCTCTTCTTGAGTTGCACCAGATCAAGGGCGACATCGACGATCATGTCTTCCTGACCGCCGACCATACCGCGCCTGCCCAACTCGACAAGAATTTCGCGCGTGTCGAGCCCATAGGTTTCTGCCGCGCGTTCGGCGTGACGCAGGAAAGAGGAATAGACCCCGGCATAGCCCAGCGTGATGGTTTCACGGTCCACGCGCACGGGGCGATCCTGAAGCGGGCGCACGAGCTCTTCGGCGGCATCCTGCAGCTTGAACAGATCGCAGCCATGATCCCAGCCGTAAAGATCCGCCACCGTCACGAATGCCTCGATCGGCGTATTGCCGGCGCCGGCGCCCATCCCGGCGAGTGAGGCATCCACGCGGTAGGCGCCATGTTCGACCGCAACCACGGAATTGGCAACCGACAGCGACAGGTTCTCGTGCATATGTGCGCCGATCTGCGTTTCCGGGGAAAGCACGGTTTTGTAGGCGTCGATGCGGGCGGCCACCTCTTTCATCGTCAGACGCCCGCCACTGTCGGTGCAATAGACGCAATCGGCGCCGTAGCTTTCCATGAGCTTGGCTTGCTGCGCCAGATGTTGAGGCGTGCTCATGTGCGACATCATCAGAAAGCCCGAAACATCCAGGCCCATCTCCTTGGCCGCCGCGATATGCTGCGCGGCAACGTCGGCCTCGGTGCAATGGGTGGCCACGCGCACCGAAACGACCCCCAGATCGCGCACCCGCCTGAGGTTCTCGATGGTGCCAATGCCGGGAAGCAGAAGGGTGGTCAGCTTCGCGTTCTTCACAACTTTCGCCGCCTCCGAAATCCACGCCTCGTCGGTGCATTTTCCGAAACCGTAGTTGAAAGTGGAGCCGGCGATCCCGTCGCCATGGGCCACTTCGATCGCATCGACACCGGCCTCATCCAGCGCCTGCGCGACGGCCCGTACATGGCCCAGATCATACTGATGACGAACGGCGTGCATCCCGTCGCGCAGCGTCACGTCCTGAATGTATACCTTTGCCATTTCAAGCGGCCTCCCCGACCCAGTTGCGTTTGATCGCGAGCCGTTCGGCGGTTCGAAGAGCCGCGCTCGTCATGATATCGAGATTGCCCGCATAGGCCGGCAGATAATGAGCCGCGCCTTCGACCTCGAGCAAGACCGTGACCTTCAGACCGGTGAAACTGCCGCCCATTTCCGGGATGTGCAGCGGCGCATTGTTGCCCACATGCTCGATCTGCACCTCCTGCTTGAGGCGATAGCCCGGCACGTAGCTCTGCACCTCTTTCTCCATCTCGAGAATCGAGGCGCGGATCGCGTCTTCATCCGCCCTGTCGCAAAGGCAATAGACCGTGTCGCGCATGATGAGCGGCGGCTCTGCCGGGTTGAGGATGATGATAGCCTTGCCGCAGCTGGCTCCGCCGACCTTTTCGATCGCATGGGCCGTGGTCTCGGTAAACTCGTCGATGTTGGCCCGTGTGCCGGGGCCCGCGGATTTCGAGGCGATGGAGGCGACGATCTCTCCGTAATGCACCTTTGCCACGCGGTTGACGGCAGCCACCATCGGAATCGTCGCCTGCCCGCCGCAAGTCACCATGTTGACGTTCATCTCTTCCAGATGCGCGTCTATGTTGACCGATGGAACGGTGAAGGGGCCGATGGCCGCGGGCGTGAGATCGATTACCTGCTTGCCGTCGGCAAGCAACACCTCGGAATGGCGCTTGTGCGCGCCTGCGGAAGTGGCGTCAAACACGATGCGGATGTCGGCATATCCGGGCAGCGCACGCAGCCCGTCGAGCCCCTCATGGGTGGTCGCAACGCCCCGACGCCCGGCGCGGGCCAAACCGTCGGACTCTGGATCGATCCCGACCATGGCGCCCATTTCCAGCACATCCGAGGTGCGCATGATCTTGATCATCAGATCAGTGCCGATATTCCCCGACCCGATGATCGCACATTTGATTTTGTTCATAGTTCAGTCTCCAAAACGGATGGCGGTTTCGCCGAACCCTTCGGTTGATGCGGTAAACACGGCCCCCGGCGCGGCGGCGACCATCGGGCCGAGCGCGCCCGAGAGCACAACATCGCCTTCGCCAAGCGGGCGCCCGGCCCTGGCCATCACACGCGCCAGCCAAACAAGCGCGTTGAGCGGGGAGCCAAGGCAGGCGCGGCCCGAGCCCCGGGAAACCACCTCGTCGCCGGCGCGGATCTCCATCCGGCAATCGAGCAGGTCGATCTCGGTGAGACGCCGGGCCGAAGGGCCGAGGGTGAAGAAGGCGGACGAGGCATTGTCCGCAACAGTGTCCACGAAACGGATGTCCCAGTCGGCAATCCGGCTGCCGACGATCTCAAGCGCGGGAACGACATATTCGACGGCGCACATCGCCTCGGCCGTGGTGCAATCGGGTTCTGAGAGATCGCGGCCCATGACAAAGGCCAACTCGGCCTCCGCTTTCCATTGCGCACCTTCACACCAGGGCAACTCCGCGCCATGGGGAAGATCCATGTCGGCAAAGAGCATGCCGTAGTCGGGCTGATCCACACCGAGCTGCGCTTGCACCGCCGGGTTTGTCAGGCCGATCTTGCGGCCCACGAGACGCCCGCCCGCGCCAAGCCTTGCCACGGTGTTGATCTCCTGCACCGCATATGCCTCTTCGGCCCCCGCGAGATGCGCGCGGACCGGGGCAATCGGAACCCCGGTTTTTTCGGCGTCGCGCAGGGCCGATGCGATTTCGTCCAGCGTCATGCGGGCTCCCCTTTCCTGGCAAAGCGCGCGGCCATGCCTGCGCCGGCGGCGTCATACTGCGCCGCCATTCGAGCGACTATTTCGGCGATCGGTTCGATCCCGTGGATCTGCCCGACACCTTGCCCGGCGCTCCAGACGGTTTTCCACGCCTTGGCGCCCGAATGCATGTCGCCGGAAAAGTCGATCTTGGCCTCCGCCTTCATATCATCAAGGTCGAGCCCGGCAGCCTTCACCGATGCACGCATCCAGTTGCCCAGAGCGCCGGTGATAGCCTTGGAGGCGATCAGATCCTCGATCCCGCTGTCGATGATCATCTGGCGATAGCCTTCGGAGATGAGGCTTTCGCGCGCACCAAGAAACCGTGTGCCGACATAGGCCAGATCGGCGCTCAGCGTTTCAACCGCCAGCACACCCGCGCCGGTGGAGATGCCGCCGCCCACCGCGATGGGGCCGTCGAAGAACTGCCGTACCTCATCGAGGAAAGGCGCGAGCGCGTATTGCCCGGTGTGCCCGCCCGCGCCGGAGCAGACCAGCACCAGCCCGTCTGCCCCCTTGTCGATAGCTTTTCTCGCATAGGTCGGGCTGTTGACATCGGCAAAGACCAGCCCCCCATAGCCGTGTACCACCTGCGTGATGCGATGTGGCCCACCCAGAGCGGTGATGACGATCTCGGGTCGGAACTCGGCAACCAGCGCCAGTTCTTGATCGAACCGGCCATAGCTCGAATGGGTGATCATGTTGAACGCGAAAGGCAGGTTCTTCGGTCCGAGTTCGGCGTGAATCGCCCCGAACCATTGCCGCAAATCGTCGATCGTGCGCCCGTTGGGCCCGGGAAACGCGCCCATCACTCCAGCCTTGGCCGCGCCAATGACCATCTCCGGCCCCGAAACCAGAAACATGGGCGCCGCCACAACAGGCAGGCGCAGGCGCGCCTTCAAAGCGGCGATTTTCTCTTTGGCAGTCATTCAGCTTCCTTCCTGCGCCTGCGACCCCGCACCTCGAGCCCGCCATCCGAGCGGATGATCTCGGCGGTCACAAAACGGCTCTCTTCGCGCGAGGCGAGGGTGACGTAGAGGCCAGCATGATCTTCGGGTTCCGAAAGGAACCCAAGCGGCGTGGTCCGCGCCACCATCTCCTCAAATCCGTCGATGGCATTGAGCTCCCTGGCATCGCTCGGCAGGCCGCCCAGCCCCGTACGTGTACCTCCGGGCGCGACCGCATTAACGCGAATGTCCGGCGCCAGCTCATAGGCGAGCTGTTTGAGGGTGCCCGTGAGCGCGTGTTTTGAGCTGACGTATAATGTACCACCACCGCCCGAAAAGAATGATGACGAGGACAGTGTGAAGATGATGGACCCGCGGCTTTCGCGCAGCGGAACGAGCCCGGCACGCGCCGCCTGCAGATAGCCCAGAACGTTGACGTCGAAGAGCTCGCGATAGCGGGCCTCCAGGTCGGCGCCCTCGATGCTCTCGAACGGGTCCGAAAAATCGTAGACGCCGGCGTTTGGCACCAGCACGTCGAGCTTTCCGAAACGCGCCACGACCGTCTCGACCGTGTGTACATTGTCCTGCCAGGACCGCACATCGCCCTGAACGGGCGCGACCTTGTCGCCATGCGCGGCGCTGAGATCATCCATATCCGCCGCCGAACGCACCAGCACACCAACCCGCGCGCCCTCGGCGACGAAACGGTCCACGACCGCGCGCCCGATGCCCTTGCCGCCACCGGTGACCAGCGCGGCATATCCCTCAAGCCGCCCCATCAGAAGAACGTGTTGAGGTTTTTCGACAGAAGCACGTTCTGCACGATGAGAACGCGCCGTCGCAGCAGCCGGTATCCACCATCCACAGCGCGCAGAACGTCTTCACGGCGGCCATGGATGATGTCCTGATCGGCCTCGTTGCGGTTGCGCACATTGGTGAAAGCCGAACACACCGCGAAAAGCGCGGGGTCGTCGGTCGCGTTCACCTCGATGTTCGAGATGAGATGCACGTGCCGGGTCGCCGGATTGTCGGCCCAGGCCGAGGGCTCGTTGTAGCGTTTTACCCGGATTTCCAACTCTCTCCAGTTGTCGTCGAAATAGGCCGACTCGCCGTATTTGAACGTGCCGCGCGGATCGTCGCGGCGGCGGGTTTCCATATCCGGCATCCAGTAATGGATCTCGGGGTCGATGAACCCATCGAGCCATTCCTGATACCGCTCGGCATCGAGAAGGCGCGCCTCGGCGTGGACCCAGCGGATGATCGCGCGCTCGATTTCGAGGGTCACCGGATTGTCGAGACGGTCGAAAGGTTTGGAGATATCGAGAAAGTCGAGCATAGGGGTTACTCCGCCGCTTTCACGGACTTCTGCGGCGGCGCGGTGTCGCCGTTCTGCAGATCGGTCCAGTTGTCATGTTCCATGAATTCCGCCCAACGGGTATAGAACAAACGCTGGTTGGCATCGTTCATCGACCCCTTGTGAATATGGCCGGGCAATTCGCGTTCCAGATCGGTACTTTCCAGGCCCAGCGCATAGTGCAAAGGCTGCTGGCGGGTCACGAAACCCTGGTTGACGCGGGTCGAATATTCCCAGTTCTCGCCGTCATCCATCTCGAAGACGCCGCCCGGCGAAAAGGTCATCATCACGCCCTTGCGGTAAGCTTCCTTGATGTGCTCGGGCGCGTTCTTGTTCACCAGCGTCCAGACGACCAGCTCGATCTTGCCGGGACCGCGCGGATGCCAAACGCGGAAGGTGTTCTGGCCCGGCAGGAAGGAGAAGTTCGGAAATACCGTGCATGAGGAAATCGCCCCGATCGCGCGGGCGCGCAGATCGCCCAGACGGGCGCTGGCCTTTTCCGAAAGGTCATACACATAGTCGACCAGTTCCGGATAACCCAAGGTGCGGGTGTTGCCGACCTTGTCGAGATTGGTCTCTATTCCGTGCCCGTAAACGGAGGCCTGGAACGCCAGCTCATCGTACCGCTTGCCAAGATCGACGCCAGCACCAAGGATCGCCTGCGCGCCGGATTGATGCGTCCAGAAGGCGTGCAGGATATCGCCCACGAAATTCTCTGCCGGGAATTTCCAGTTGCAGTCGATCTCGGACTTGATCGCGCCGCCGATAAACTCGGTTCCGCCCTCGTCATTGTCGAGCATGATGTCGAGGTAGAAGGTAAAGGGGCCGAAAAAATCGAGAAGCGACGGCGCGGCGGGATCGAACGTGCCGAAGATCAGGCCCTTGTAGCTGTCGATCTGCGCCACCGGGGTAAGGCCGATCTGGGCTTTCTCGAACGCCTGGTCCTTTTCGTAGACCTTGCCATCGGTTCCGCGCAGCCCACCATCGATCCCGAAGGACCAGCCATGGTAATTGCAGATAAAACCGCGCGCCTTCGTGCCGGCATCCACCATGCAGACACGGTTGCCGCGATGCGGGCAGGAATTCAGGAACGCCTTTACCGAACCGTCGCGCTGGCGCACGACGATCACGTCATCTTCGCCCATCGAGGTGCGGATGAAATCGCCGGGACTTGGGATCTGGCTTTCATGGGCCAGAAACAGCCAGGAACGGGCAAAGATCTGCTGCAGCTCGGCCTGATAGATCGCCTCGTCCACGAAGAGGCGGCGATCCACCTGCGCGTTCTCGCGGTTCACGAGCTGGGCGTATTCGGGATAGCTTGCGGCCTTGGGATAGACCGGCGCCATGTTCGGGCGGCCGCGGGCCCCGCCCTTGCATCCTCCATCACACATGTTCGGGTCCTCCTGTGAGGGTGGCGAAAACCTTTCCGTCGCGGTCTTCGCATTTGAAGAAAGAAAGATTGGGGCAACCGACGGGCGGGTTGTGCACCGCGCCAGAGCCCAGTTCGAATTCGGCGAAATGCACGCCGCAAACCACGCGGCCATCCTCCAGCCAGCCTTCGGAGAGGCTTTCATCCGCATGAGGGCAGCGGTCGGGGAAGACGTAGAGCGCGCCTTCGTGACGCGCGATGGCGATGGCCGGACAACCCGGCACATCCACACGGATGATCTCGCCCTCACCGATATCCGCGCTGTCGCAAAGCTCGATCATCATGCGGCCACCTCCAGCTCCGCAAAGCCCATGCCTGTGACCCAGCCCGCGACAGGCTCGTAGCCGATCACCCGGCCGCCTGCGGCGCGGGTTGCGGCCATGGCGCAGGCATAGGTGCGGATTTCCATCGCGCCGTTGCCGCCGTCGCGCAGGATTTCCTCGTCCGTCAGCGCAAGCATCGCCGCCTTGTCGCCACGGGCAACGATATCAAGCACCTTGCGGTCGAACGCGGGGTTCACCTCGCCCATGCGCTCGTCGCCGACATGGTGCGAGATCCCGCCCGAGCCGATCACCACGACGCGCTCGTCGCCCGGGAAGCTTGCCACGGCCTCGGCGATATGCTCGCCCAGATCCCACGCGCGCTTCATCGGCAGATAGGGATCCACACCGCACGCCAGCATCACCGCGACGATCGGGATATCTTTGCCCGTCGGCTCCAGCATCAAGTGATGCGGTACGGCGACGGAATGATCGACGTTGAGGGCGCGGCCCACGGTCCAGTCGAAGCCGGTCTCCCGGCCCACTTTGGCGATATGCTCTCCAAGCGCGCCATGCGAAGCCAGCGGCTTGCGCTTGAGCCCCGGCAACTGATCGACCGGCCCTTCGATTTCGCCGGTGGAGATCACATAGGGCGGCAGGCATTCAGTACCAAAGAGTATGTAGTGGTCACAGCCAATCACGATGGCTGCGTCAACCTCAAGCTCCTTGATGCGATCGGCCATTATTCCGTAGGCGGCATAGCAGGCATCGGACTGCTGCTTGCTCGCGCCCTCGGGGTTGAAATACATGACCGGGTTGTGCGGGGCGACAAAGCCCCCGACGATTCGTGCCATTTTACGCCTCCTCGCGTTTCATGATCTTCAGATAATCGCGGTTCGATTTCCCGGCCTGAAGCCAGAAGCCCCAAGTCAGCATTGTATTCACCCCCAGATCCGCCAGTTCGCGGACCTTGTATTCGCGGATGAGCGCGCGCTCCTTGTCATCGAGCTGATAGCGCGACAGGAACTTGTTCGGATCTTCGGAGAACTTCTTCTTGTGCGTCCCCGAGGTGGACAGGTCGTAAAGCACTTTTTCGAGCGTGTTCCGGCTCATGCGTCACCTCCCAGAAAGTCTTTGACAAGTTTCAGAAACTCGGCCTCGCGTTCGATCTGCACCCAATGGCCGCACTTGCCGAAGGAATGCAGATCGGAGTTTTCGACCCATTGGTGCATGTCGAGCGCGCGGGCGTAGGGCACAACGCGATCCTCGCGGCCGTGCAGGATCAGGGTCCTGTGCCCGACCTTGCGCAGAAGCTTTTCCGGAATGCCGCGCACGATCGGATTTTCTCCCTCGGGGGGGGGCATCAGTTTGCGGAAGGCCTCAAGCGCGCCGTCGCGCGTGGCCGCGTTGAACCGTGCGGCGATGAGCTCTTCGGTGATGATGCTCTCGTCATGGGGGAAATAGCTGATCGCGCGGCGCATGGATGGCATCGTGCCGTCAAACTCACCTTGCGCCCGCAACCCGTCGGTGATCGGGAAATGTCCGCAAGGCGTGCCCAGAAGCACCAGCCGGTCGATCCGGTCGGGATGGTTGATCGCGGTCATCAGCCCCAGGGCACCGCCGAAGGAATTGCCCACCACCGAGACCTTTTCGATGCCCAGTTCGTCAAGGATAGCCACGAAATGCTCGACCCAGAGCATGATGTTGTATTTCGTGTCGGGCTTCAGTTCGGTCGCGCCAAAGCCCGCGATATCGGGAGCGACGATGCTGAAGCTCTCCGACAGTGGCCCGATCACCTTGCGCCAGTTGGCCCAGGCAGACACGCCCGCCCCGGAGCCATGGAGCAGCGCGACAGGCTTGCCCTCTCCCGCGCGATGCAGGTTGGTACGGTGGTCGGCCGCGGTGATTGTGAGAGTTTGGACGTCCGTGTCCAGCATGAGTACCTCCTATTTCAGCAGATAGGGCAATGTGAGCGAGAGAGCGGGAATGAAGACAACAAGCAGAACCCGCGCCACATCCGCGACGATGAAGGGCACCACACCGCGGAAAATTTCCGTCAGTTGAACGTCGCGCAACACCGCATTGAGAATGAAGACATTGAGCCCGATGGGCGGGGTGATGAGGCTGATCTCCACGACAACCACGACAAGGATGCCGAACCAGATCGGGTCGAAGCCCAACGAGATGATCAGCGGATAGAACACCGGCACGGTGAGCAGCATCATCGAGATGCTTTCGAGTACACAGCCAAGCACCACGTAGATCGCGATGATCAGAAAGATCACCAGAAGCGGCGGCACGGCCAGTGTCTCGATCATCGCGACAAGTGCCTGCGGCACCCTTGCGACGTTCACAAGATTGGCGAACAAGAAGCTGCCGATCAGGATCATCATCAGCGAAACGGTGGTGGAGATACCATCGGCGAGCGAGCTCTTGAGCATCTGCACGCTGATCCGGCCACGCAGCGCGGCAAGGGCCAACGCGCCAAAAGCGCCAATGCCTGCGCTTTCGGTTGGCGAAAAGAACCCGCCATAGATGCCGCCCATCACCACGCCGAACAGCAACACTACGGGCCACGCCCCGACCAGCGCCTGCAGGCGTTCCTTCGACGTGGGTTTGTCACCGGCAGGGCCAGCCTCGGGATCGCGCAGCACTGTCCAGAACACCGCCGCTGCGTAAAGGACGATCCCGAGAACGCCCGGTACGATCCCCGCCATGAAAAGCGCGCTGATATCCGTCTCTGTCATGATGCCGTAGAACACGAGTGCGATTGAGGGCGGGATCAGGATGCCAAGTGTGCCCCCCGCCGCAATCGCCCCCGTGGCAAGGGAGGTATTGTAGCCGTAGCCCTTCATCTGCGGATAGGCGATGCGCGACATGGTGGCCGCAGTGGCAAGCGATGAGCCCGATACGGCACCAAAGCCGCCGCAGGCAACGATGGTCGAGAGCGCCAGCCCCCCGCGCAAATGGCCGACGACAGCATAGCAAGCGCGGAACAGCTCATCGGCGATGCCGGAATGGGCAATGAAAGCGCCCATCACGATGAAAAGCGGAATCACCGCGAACTCATATGTCAGCACCGTTTCCGAAGCGATGATACCCACCTGCGAAAAAGCGGCCGTCCAGCCCTGAAAGGCGGCAAGCCCCACGAGGCCCACAAGCCCCGTGGCCACCGCGATCGGGGTGCGCAGAAACAGCAGCACCATGAGCGCGAGAAAGGCCAGTATGGCGATCATTTCAGATCCCCTTTGCTGGCTTTGAGGGTGGGGACGACAGCCAGAACCGTGCTCACTGCGGCCAATCCGGCGAACACCGCATAGATCGACAACGGCACCCATTTTTCGAGCGGCAGAAACAGAAAGGTTTCGTGCCAGCGCTGCATGATCATTGACTGTCGGGCCAGAAAGATCGCGAGGATGGTGAAAAACACCACCTCGAGCAGCCAGACCACGCCCGCGCGAATGCGGTCAAAGCGCGGCATGCGGCTCAGTTGCGGCTCGATCAGGTCGATGCGGATATGATCGCGCGTCCAGTTCATACCGATCAGGCCGGCATAGACGGAGACACCAAGAAGCAGCCCGACCAGTTCATAGGCAAAGCCGAGCGGGCTGCTGAACACCACCCGGCCGATCACATCGACCGCAGTGACAACCACGAGGCCGACCAGCGCCGTTTCCGCCAAAAGGCGGAAACGGCGCTGAATGGATGCGATATAAGACCGCGAGCGCATCAGTTGCTCGGCCTTTCGATCTCGCCGTTGTAAAAAGCCAGGGCGGCATCGGCATCGATACCCATCTCGGCTGCCATTTCTTTCCACTTGCCAAGTTCACCGGCAAAGGCGGCGTCGATCTCGGCCATGAAAGAGACATCGGCGACAAGGTAGTTTTCACCAAGGCGTTGTTTGAAAATTTCGCGCGCGGCAATGTCGTTCTGATGCCAGAGCGCACCCATCTTCTCGCTGAGAACCTCGCCCGAGATGCCCATGATCGCGGCTTGATCTTCGGCGCTGATCTTCTCCCACTTGGCCTTGTTCATGATAATGAAGGCAGAGTTCGAGAAAATGCCGCCGGGAACCTGGGTCACCGCGTGGATATCCTCATCCACCTTGAAACCGGTCACCAGTTCGTCGGAGATCACCGTCCCGTCTATGATACCGCGCGACAGCATTTCGCGCAGTTCGGTGAGCGAGCCAGATACCGGCACCACGCCTTGCTGCTGAAGCACGCGGCCCACTACCGGGGTCGGCACGCGCATCTTCTTGCCCTTTAGACCGGCCATAGAGGTGACCGGCTCCTTGCGCATCGAGATATTGCCGCCGGCCGTCACATGCATGGCGAGCGTCACGACATCGGACTGCATCCCGGTCGGCTCGAAATACTCTTTCCAGAGCTGCCAATAGGCTTTCGACGATGCGCCGGCGTCCTTGGTGATGAACGGCAGTTCGACCATCTCGGTCAGCGGGAATACGCCCGGGGTGTAGCCATGCGGACCCCAGGCGATATCCGCGACGCCATCGACCACGGCCTGATAGTTGCGGTTCGGCGGGGCGAGCGGCTTGGCAGAGGCCTGCACCTTCACGCGGCCCTCCGTCACCTCCTCGATCTGGTCGAACCACTTGTACAGTCCGTCCGCCTGGCTCCAGTGCCCGCTCGGAAACCACTGGTTATAGTTCAGGACGAGCGTGTCAGCGGCCCGCGCGGGCAAACTGTTCATCGCCACCGCGGCCGCAAACAGCGCGCCTTTAAGCGCCGAACGCCGCGCGAAATTTCCCTGGGTCATCTGTGTCTCCTCCCCTACACAGTTAAGCGTTTTCGGATTCCCGCGCCCCGCGCGCCCGCGCACGAAGCGCCATCCGGTCAACCTTGCCCGCGGGCGTCAGCGGCAACGCCCCGAGAAATTCGATCCGGCCTGGCAGTTTGTAGGGGACGAGGAATTGCCTGCAGCTTTCGCACAGCATCTCGGCGTCAACCTGAGCGCCCGCGCGCAACACCACATAGGCAACCACAACCTCGCCCGAGCGCGCGTCTGGCACGCCGACAACACAAACGCCGGCCACGTCGGGGTGCGACATCACCGCTTCCTCCACTTCGCGGGGGAACACGTTGAAACCCTTGTGAATGATCACGTCTTTCTTTCGGTCCGTAATCGTCAGGAAGCCTTCCTCGTCAATCACGCCGATGTCGCCGGTATGGACCCACCCGTCGCGCAACACGAGCGCAGTCTCTTCGGGGTTGTCGCAATACCCCGGCATGACATGCGGGCCACGCACACGGATCTCGCCGGCCTCGCCGCGCGGCAGAGAACGGCTCCCGGTTTGCAGATCCACGATATCGACCTCGGTATCTGGCACCGGCTTGCCTGCCGCACCCAGGCGGCTTCCGCGCGAGTCCGTGTTTGCCGTGATCGGGGCGACTTCGGTCATGCCGTAGCCTTCGTAGATGGTCAGGCCTGTCAGCTTCTCCCAGCGACGGTGCACTTCGACCGGGAACGCCGCGCCGCCGCCGGGACACACCCGCAGCGAGCTGAGATCGCGCTGGTCAAGATCGGGATCGGACATCAGCGCCTGATAGACGGCAGGAGGGCCGCCGCCGAGCACGGAAACCCTTTCGCGCTCGATCAGGTCGAGCACGCCGGCCGGGTGGAACCGCTCTGGCACGATCGAACTGCCACCCGATTGCAGCGGAAGGCAGATCCCCGCGAGAAATCCGTAGATATGGCTGTAGGGCGCGATGGGTAGGAACACGTCAGCCTCGCGTGTCGGCCAGCCCCACTGCATCCGTGCACCGGCTGAGACAAGCTTGCGGTGAGAGTAAAGGATTCGTTTTGGTATGCCGGTGGTGCCGCCAGAGAAAAGATAGGTGGCAGGGGTATGCCCTGTGCCACAGGCGCTTTGCGCCTCAGCGTCGGAGGCGACCCAGCCAGCAATCATCGCGTTATCGACCACGATCGCGTCGGGCTTGAACTCAAGAGGATGGTCCGCAAAGACCATTTCAGGCGTGAGGCTTTCCATGAGCAATGCGCCGGACTTGCGCGGCATCGCAGCATTGAGCAGAGCCACTCGGCCACCGCAAAACAATACTGAAAGGTATGTTATAAAGAAAGGCGCACCGTTACCCATGAACATGGCCACATCTTTGTCGCGTAGCTGTTCGCCGTATGTGGAAGCAAACCCCCGCAGCGCCTGCGCGACCTCACCCCATGTCAAACGAATACTCATATCCGCAATGAACAGCCGATTCGGGTGCTGATTAACACGATTCTCAAAGATTTCGATAAGGCTGCCCGCGGGCTCGGTCCCGCGCCAGTCGAGACAGTCCAACGATTTCATTTGTGCTCCTCCCGTTCGCAAACCCAAAAAGACACAATCCATTTCTCCAGTCAATACTTTTAAGTATTGTGCGGAGGCAAAGATTGGCGCTGGATGATCTGGAGGCTGATCGCGTCTTGGTCGCTGCCGCAGAGCCGGCGGTGGTGGCATAGGCAGTGGCGCAAACCGACGTGGCGGTTGAATTGGGCAGGACCGGTTGCCGTTTCTCGCCGAGGCTCTGAAAATAACTGCCATCGCGGGAGCTTGAGTCGGTGGATGGGCTGTAAATGGCAGGTTTGAGCGGCCATATCGCGGCTAGACGTTGCGAGCACCCCAACCCGGGGGACACTCCAAGCCCTATCCCGGCAGGTTCAGCGTGACGGAAAAACCTTTCCCCCCGGATGTGAACGCCACCATCCCGCCATGCGCGCGCGCCACCCGCTCGGCGATGGACAAGCCAAGCCCCGTTCCGCCGCCGCCACGCGCGTGATCGCCCCGCACGAAGGGGATCAGCATCCGTTGCGCCGTCGCCGCCGGAATGCCGTCGCCGGCGTCGGTCACGGTCAGGTGCAGCACTTCGCCCGTTACCTCCGCGTTCAATGCAATCGGCGGGCGGCCGTGCCGGGCGGCGTTTGTCAGCAGGTTGGCAAGGGCACGCACAACCGCCCCCTTGCGCAGGTGAAACACGAGATCGGGCTGGCACGTGACGAAGATATCCCCCCCCAGTCCAGCCAGTTCGACCGCCTCGGCGAGCAGGCCGGAAACCGGCACCAAAGACCGTTCCTCGGATTCGAACCCGCGCGCGAAATCGGCGAACTGGGTGAGCATCGTGTCGATCTGCACCGCCTGCCGATCGGCGCTTTCGATCAGATCCCGATCCCTGGTGGCGATCATCTCCAGCGCCAGTCTCAGTCGGGCGAGCGGCGTCCGCAGATCATGGCTGACCCCGGCCAGCATCATTGCACGGTCGGTTTCTATCGCCGAAAGCCGCGCGGCCATGTCGTTGAACGCGCGGGCAACGGCCCTGATCTCATCGGGGCCGGTTTCGCTGAGCCGGGCAGGTTCCGATGCGGGGTCGAAATCCCTGACCCGCGCCGCCAGTTCCTGCAAAGGGCGCGCCAGCCTGCGCTGGATCACCACCCCGCCCATCAGCGCGACGGCACAGGCCACCGCCACGGCGAGCAGAAGCGCGTGAAGCGGCCCGACGCGCTCGGGCGTGGTTATGGTCAGCCACAGCGGCGTGCCGCCGGTCACGACCCTGATCCACAAATGGCCGTTATTGTCGGTCTGCCATTGAAGTTCGGATTGCGACGCCAGCTCGTCGGCCAGGGCCCGCATGAAGCGCCGTTCGAGAAACTTCGGCGAGCGCAGGCCATCTTCGGGCGGTGTCGTGGCGGCGATGATCTGCGCCCCGCCTTCCCTGTTCAGAACCTGAAGGAAGGCATCGCGGCTCTGCGGTGTCATTCCGTCAGCGGCCACCGCGAAGGCGTCGATGACCTGTGCCGCCGCATGCGCCAGACGAACCGTCTGCGGCCTGACGATCACCGAGGCGATCAGGACCGTGGTCAGCACCTGGCCAACCAGTACGACACCGATCAGAAGGGCGATGTTCTGGCGAAACAGGCTATTCAGCATCGCCCGCGACCAATGCGTATCCGATGCCCCAGATCGTCTTTATGTGGCGGGGGGCGGATGTATCCTCGCCAAGCGCGTGGCGCAGGCGGGCAATCTGCACGTCGATCGCCCGGTCCGTGACCTCGGCATCGCGCCCAATTGCGCGTTCGATCAGCTGCGCGCGGCTCAGCGGGCGCCCGGCGCTGCGGGCAAGCGCGGCGAAGAGTGCGAACTCACGGGAAGACAGGCCGATCGGCTCGCCGCCCCGCCGGATGGTCATGGCGGAGAAGTTGATCTCGAAAGGGCCGATGTTCGCCGTTTCGTCGCGTTGGCCGGCCCGCTCTGGCGCGACCCGCCGCAGCACGGCCGCGATCCGGGCGACCAGTTCGCGCGGGGTAAAAGGCTTGCCCAGATAATCGTCGGCCCCCATTTCCAGCCCCAGGATGCGATCCACCGGATCGCCCCTGGCCGTCAGGATGATGATCGGCGTCGTGTCCCCCGCCGCGCGCAGGCGGCGGCAGATGGTCAGGCCATCCTCGCCCGGCATCATCAGGTCCAGCACGATCACATCGGCAGGTTCGCGCATCAGGGCAATGTCCAGCGCCCGCCCGCCATCGACGGCGCGCACGCCAAAACCGTGTTCGCCCAGAAACCGCTGCAGGAGCGCGCGAAGTTCAAGGTCGTCGTCAACCACGATGATGCGGGCGGGTTTGGGGTCCATGGAAGGCATGTTGGCACTCCACCCCGGGCAAGTCAGCGGGAAATATGTGACAAACCGTGACAGCCCGGACGGGTTGCAATCCTTTGTAGCACCTTCGCGGTTTTGCGACATCGGCCTGCAACATGCGCCCGGCATCATCGACCTGTCTCAACCGGGGCTGTGCCCCAGAGGAAAGGAAAGACAGTCATGAAACGCAAACAGTTAATTCCGGGGCTGCTGGCGCTTGGCATCTGTGCGCTCGCCGCCGACGCCGCTCTGGCCGAGCAGGGCGTGCTGCGCACACGTGGCGCGAATGGCGGCGCCGTCGCCGCGAGGGGGCCGAACGGCGGCGCCATCGTAAGCGGCCGTGGCGTTCAGCAGAATTCCGACGGCTCCGTCACCGGCGCCAGCGGCACCGTCCTGCGCACGCCGCAGGGCAGCGTTGCCGGGCGCGCCTCGACCACCACGCGCGGCGCGGACGGATCGCTGACCCATAGTGGTGGTTTCGCCGCCAGCGGACAGAAGGGCAATGTCCAGAGCAGCGGTTCGCTTGCCGTCGACGCAGATGGCACCGCCAGCGGCGCCCGCTCGACCACGGCCACCAGCGCCACCACCGGGACCAGCTATCAGGGCTCGACCACGGTCGATCCCGTGACGGGCACGGTTACGCATACCGGCACCTGCTATACGGATTCGGGCGAGGCGGTTGCCTGCGCCAAATAGCGCGCCCCCCTGGCACGGCCCGAACCGGCCGTGCCGGTTTCAACATGAAGGATGCTCTCAATGAAATACCTCCCGATCGCAGCCGCCCTGCTTTGCCTGACCGCCGGCACCGCGCTGGCACAGGACCGGGCAATGACCCGCCTCGCCACCGTGTTTGATGAAGTCGATGCCGATGGCAACAACGCCATCTCACATGCGGAATTCCTGTCATTCCGCGCCGCGCAATGGTCCCGGCTGGACCGTAACGGCGACGGTGTCCTGTCGCAGAAAGATTTCCCCCGTTTCGGCACGGCCCGCGCCAACGGCCGCTTCGCCGGGGTCGCTGTCTTTGACACCAACGCAGATGGCGTCGTCTCCGAGGCCGAGTTCGTCAACGGGCCCACGCCGGCTTTCGATCAGGCCGATACCGACGGGAACGGCGTGCTCACCCGCAACGAGGTTGAAGCGGCCGCCCGCAACGCGCGCGGATAGCGGCGGCGCCGTTCAGCGCGCCAGGATGGTCAGGGTCAGCCAGCCGAAAATCTCGGCGCCTTGCTGGGCGGCACCCAGTGCATCGCCGGTCTGCCCCCCCAGTTGGCGCAAAGCGATGAGGGACGCGATCGCGCCGCCGAAAACGACGGCCACAGCCACAGGAAGCCAGCAGCCGGCGGGCGACAGCAGCCAGCCGGCCTGCCCCAGGATCAGGGCCAGGGCAACGGTCCCCGCCTTCGGACGGGCCGCGCCATGGCCCAGCCCGTCGGCGCGCGCCGGCGGCAACAGCGCCAGCCACAGCGGCAGCGCCGCACGGCTGGCCATCGCCAGCGCGATCAGCGCCGGCACCACAACGGCGGGCGCGCCCAGCGCAGCCATGGCAGCGGCACGCAGCCCGACGCTGACCAGCAGGGCCAGCACGCCATAGCTGCCGATCCGGCTGTCGCGCATGATCTCCAGCTTCTGCGCCCGGTCACGGCCGCCGCCACAACCATCGGCCATATCGGCAAGCCCGTCCTCATGCATCCCGCCTGTGGCCAGAATCCCCGCCGTCAGCGCCAGCAGCGCCGAGACCTGCGCCGGCAGGCCCAGCGCGCTGGCGCCCGCGAAGATCATCGCCGCGATGCCGCCAACCAGCGCCCCCGCCAGCGGCCAGGCCCAGCTTGAGGCGGCCATGCCGGGCGCGGCGCCACTGATCCGGCCCGCCGGCAACCGCGTCAGCAACATCACCGCGACCTGAAACTCGGCAAGGCGCGGGCGCAGGCTCATGCCTCGGACACCCCGGCCTCGCCGAAGGTCGCCATTCCGTTGTGGCACTCCAGCGCCGCGCGCAGGATGCCAAGCGCCAGCGCGGCGCCCGATCCCTCGCCAAGCCGCATGTCGAACGACAAAACAGGCTCCTTTCCCATTGCCTCGAGCAGCAGGCGATGGCCCGGTTCGGCACTGACATGGCCAGCCAGGCAATGGTCGAGCAGCGCCGGGCTGGCGCCATGCAGCGGCGCAACTGCGGCGGTGCAGATGAAACCGTCAAGGATCACCGGGATGCAAGCCGCGCGGGCCGCGAGAACCGCGCCGCAGATCGCGGCCTGCTCGCGCCCGCCAAGTGCGGCCAACAGCGCCGGTGCGTTGCCTTTCAGCCCGTCGTGCCGGGCCAGCCCGCGTTCGATCACGTCGACCTTGCGCTTGAGCCCTTCGGCATCCGCGCCGGTGCCGGGCCCGACCCAGCGCGCGACGTCGCCCCCGAAGATCGCCGCCGCCAGCGCCGCCGCGATCGTCGAGTTGCCGATCCCCATTTCGCCCAGGATCAGCACATCGGCCCCGGGGTCAACCGCCGCGGCGCCCCGGTTCATCGCCGCCAGCGTCTCGGCCTCGGACATCGCCGGGCCTTCGGTGAAATCGCCGGTCGGCCGGTCGAGGTCGAGCGCCACCACAGAAAGATCGGCCCCGTTCGCGCGGCACAGCTGGTTTATCGCGGCACCTCCGGCCTCGAAATTGGCCACCATCTGGGCGGTGACATCTTGCGGATAAGGGTTTACGCCCTGCGCACAGATGCCGTGGTTGCCGGCAAAGACCAGGGCCTGCGCCTTGTTGATCACAGGCCGGTCGGTGCCGTGCCAGGCGGCCATGAAGGTGGCCAGCGCCTCGAGCCGGCCCAGCGAGCCGGGCGGTTTCGTCAACGCATTCTGGCGCGCGCGCGCGGCTTCGGCGGCCTGCGGATCGCCCTGTGGCAGACGGGCGGGAAGGGAAATCAGATCGGCCAGCGCCGACAGCTCAAAAGGCATGTTGCTCATTCGGTTTCACTTTCAGCGGAAGGCCGCAGACGGCCAGATAGACCTCGTCGGCCGCGGCCGCGATGATCTGGTTCATCAGCCCCGAGGCATCACGATACGCGCGCGCCAGGGCGTTTTCGGGCACGATCCCCGCCCCCACCTCATTGGTGACGATCACCACCGGATCGCGCTGTTCGGGCAGGGCTGCGGCCAGCGCCTGTACGGCATCCTGCCAGTCGTGCCCGCCCAGCATCAGATTGCTGAGCCACAGCGTCAGACAATCCACCAGCCGCACCCCGCATCCATCCGTTTTCCGAAGCGTTTCCAGAAGGTTGAGAGGGGCGTGAACGGTGCGCCACTCGTCTCCGCGCCGGGCCTGATGCAGGGCCACCCGCTCTGCCATTTCGTCGTCCCGCACCTCGGCGGTGGCGATGTAGACGGCCTGCGAAGCAAGCGTCAGCGCATGGCGCTCGGCCAATGCGCTCTTGCCCGAACGCGCGCCCCCGGTGATCAGTATCGTCTTGCTCATGGGGCGCAGAAAAAGCAGATATGGGCAGCGGACGGAAGGGGCAATCGGGCGATGCAGACCACGCGGGCGGCGGAACTGACGTTGATCCGGCACGCGCCGGTGGTGCCCGATGGCCGGGTCTACGGGCGCCGGGATCTGGCCGCCGATTGCAGCGACTGGGCGATGTTTGACGCGCTCCGCGCGCAGATCCCCGTGCCGGGGCGGCTGATCCACAGCCCGGCGCTGCGCTGCGTGCAGACGCTCTTCGCCCTGTGGCCAGGCGCCGCCGCAACCCCCTGCCCCGCATTGCGCGAACAGGACTTCGGCGCATGGGAAGGGCTCTGTTATTCCGATCTGCCCGATCTGGGCCCGCTGCCCCGGCAAGAGCTGTGCGACCATCGCCCGCCGGGCGGCGAAAGCTTTGCCGATCTGTGCGCCCGGGCGGCTCCGGCCCTGGAGGAGCTGGCCCGGGCGGGCCCTGCCACTGTCGTTGCCCACGCCGGCACGATTCGCGCGGCGCTGGCGCTGGCCCTCGGCGCGGTTTCCGGTGCCCTGGCCTTCGAGATTGCGCCCTTGTCGGTCACCCGCATCGCCTGCCTGACCGATGGCAACTTCATCATCCGGGAGGTCAACGCATGCGCAGCACCGGCGCGCTGACAACCGCCGTTTGCGGGCATTTCGGCGAGTTGCTGCAGGGCCGCCTCGGCCCGGCGGGGCCGGTCGTCGTAATCACGCTGCCCTGCCCGGCCCTGCGCCTGCGCGGCTGGTACAGCCCCGGCGGCGACCTGAGGGTTCACAGCCCGGAGCGCCTGGTTTGGCGCGCACAGGCGCGGCGGTTTCTGGCCCTCGTCGGGGGCCGGCCTCGGGGCCGTTTCGCCCTGCGGCCCGAGATGCCCGCGGGCGGGGGCGCGGGCGCCTCCACCGCGGCGCTGGTGGCGTTGGCCCGGCTGGCCGCGCCGGATTGCCCGCCCCTTGAACTCGCCCGCGCCTGCGTCACCGCCGAGGGCGCCAGTGACCCGCTGATGTTCCCGGCGCCAGAGCGCATTCTCTGGGCGTCGCGCGAGGCCGAGATCGCGGGCCACATGCCCATCTTGCCTCGGTGCGAGGTGCTGGGCGGATTCCACGGCCCGCCCCGGCGCACATGGCCGGCCGACAGTAACTTCGCCGATATCTCGGATCTGGTGCCACGCTGGCAGGCGGCCGCCGGAGCGGGCGACCTGACGGCTCTGGCCCGGCTTTCCAGCCGCGCGGCACGGCGGACACTGGCACGGCGCGGTCCGGCGGATGACCCGACAGAGGCTTTGGCCCGCGATCTGGGCGCGCTGGGGATTGTCATCGCGCACACCGGCTCGGCCCGGGGGCTGATCTTCGCACCGGGAAGCGTTCCCGCCACAGGCGCGGCACAGCTGCGCGCGGCGGGGCTACGGCAGATCGTGCGCTTCACGGCCGGAGGCCCGGCATGAGCGGCGCGCTGTCGATGCTGATCGCGCTGGGGCTGGACGCGGCGATCGGCTGGCCAGACGGGCTGTACCGGCGCATCGGTCACCCGGTCACATGGCTGGGCCACCTCATTGCCGCGTTGGATCGACGGCTGAACCGCGAAACGGCGACGGGCCCGGCCCGGTTCCGCGCTGGCCTCGCCACGACGCTGATCGTCATCGCGCTCGCCACGGGCGCGGCGCTGGCGCTGTGCCGGGTGCTGCCCGGGGGATGGGCGGGAACCGTCCTGGCCGGCGTGCTGGCCTGGCCCCTGGTGGCGGCACGTTCGATGTATGCCCATGTCTCGGCGGTGTCGCGCCCCTTGCGGGTCGGGGATCTGTCCGGCGCGCGCCGCGCCGTCTCCATGATCGTGGGCCGCGACCCGCAGTGCCTGGACGCGGCCGGCGTCGCCCGCGCCGCGCTGGAAAGCCTGGCCGAGAACACCAGCGATGGCATCGTGGCGCCGCTCTTCTGGGGTGCCTTTCTGGGGTTGCCTGGGATCGCCGCCTACAAGGCGATCAACACGCTCGACTCGATGATCGGCCACCGCACGACCCACCATGAGCAGTTTGGCAAGGCCGCCGCGCGGATCGACGACATCGCCAACCTGATCCCGGCGCGGCTGACCGGGCTGATGTTCGCGCTGCTCTGCGCCCAGCCGCTGGCCGCGCTGCACTGCATGGCGCGCGACGCAGGCCACCACCGCTCGCCCAATGCCGGCTGGCCCGAGGCGGCGCTGGCCGGTGCCCTGCAACTGCGCCTGTCGGGCCCACGCGCCTATGGCGACCGGATCTCGCAAGAGCCCTGGATCAACGGCGCGGCGCCCGATCCCCGCCCGGATGACCTGGGCCGCGGGCTCGGCCTTTATCTTCGGACGATGGTTGCACTGGCTTGCTGCCTCGGGCTATTGGCGCTTCTCTGAAGGGGGCGGCGCATGCGTGACCATGGCGGCAACATCGACGGGGCGATTGCCCGCTTCGGCGGAAAGCCCGAAGAGTGGATCGATCTGTCCACCGGGATCAATCGCGCGCCCTATCCGCTGCCCGAAATCAGCGCCGCCGCATGGCGCAGCCTGCCCACCCGCGCCGCGCAGGAGGCGCTGATCCGGGCGGCGGCACAAGCCTATGGCACAGCAGCCGCGATCCTGCCGCTCGCCGGCGCGCAGGCCGCCATCCAGATGGTCCCGCGCCTGCGCCCGCCCGGCCACGCCCGGGTGCTGGGCCCCACCTATAACGAGCACGCCGCCAGCCTGCGCGCGGCGGGATGGACGGTCGACGAGGTCGGCGACCCCCAAGCCCTTGCCGGGGCCGAACTGGCGGTGGTGGTCAACCCCAACAACCCCGACGGGCGGGAAACCGCGCCCGCGCGGCTTCTGCGGCTGGCCCGGCAGGTCGGCCTTCTGGTGGTCGATGAAAGCTTCGCCGACCCCCGCCCCGCTCTGTCGCTGGCCCCGTCGGCGGGGCGTGAACAGGGTCTGCTGGTGCTGCGCTCTTTCGGCAAGTTCTACGGGCTGGCAGGGGTGCGGCTGGGCTTCGCGCTCGGCCACGCGGATGACATCGCGGCCCTTTCCGCCATGGCCGGGCCCTGGCCTGTTTCGGGCGCGGCGATCGAGATCGGGCAGGCCGCCCTGGCGGATCGCGATTGGGCCCGCGCCACCGCCGCGCGGCTCCGGGCAGAGCTGCCGCGGATCGACGCCCTCACGTTGCGCGCGGGGTGGCGCAATGTCGGTGGCACCGAACTGTTCCGCCTCTATGCCACACCCGACGCGCAGGCCGCGCAGGCACGCCTCGCCCGCGCCCGCATCTGGAGCCGGATTTTCCCGTGGTCGCCAGAGCTGATCCGCCTTGGCCTTCCGGGCAACGCCGCCGAATGGGCGCGGCTGGAAACTGCGCTCACCTAGCGCGCCAACGCCAGAAGGCCGGGCACATCGAGATGGGTTTCCATGTGGTCGGCCAGCGCGTCCAGCGTCTGCTCGACCACCGCGCCATAGGACAGGCCACCGCCTGCAACACCGAACCCCTGCAGGAAGGCCCGGCGAAAACCGTCACCGGCGAAGATGCCGTGCAGGTAGCTGCCCATAATTCGCCCGTCGGCCGAAACCGCGCCCTCCGGCGCGCCATCGACATGGGCGAAGGGACGCGCCCGGTCCGCCCCCTCGGTGCGGCCGATATGGATCTCATAGCCCTGCATGTCGGCACCGGTGGCGGCGCATGTGGCGGCCACCCGGGTCAGGCGCTTGTCCGCAGTCATTTCGGTGGCCACATCCAGCAGCGCCAGCCCGGGCGTCTCGCCCGGCGCGCCCTCGATCCCCAGCGGATCACGGATCACCCGCCCCAGCATCTGATAGCCGCCGCAGATGCCCAGCACATGGCCGCCGCGGCGCACATGGGCGGCAAGATCCACGTCCCAGCCCTGCGCCCGCAGGAAGGCCAGATCGCCGCGCGTGGATTTGGTGCCGGGCAGGATCACCAGATCGGCATCGCCCGGGATCACCTCGCCAGGGCCAAGCAACGTCAGGTCGACGCCCGGCTCCTGCCCCAGCGGATCGAGGTCGTCGAAATTGGCAATGCGCGACAGCGCCAGACAGACGACCCGCACCCCCTGCCCGCGCGCCCGGCGCGGCAGGTCCAGCGCGTCTTCGGCGGGCAGCCTGACCGCGTCAGGGAAATACGGCAGCACCCCGAAACCGGGCCAGCCGGTGCGGTCGGCGATCAGCGTATAGCCATCGTCGAACAGCGACACGTCACCGCGGAACTTGTTGATCAGAAACCCCGCGATCATCGCGTTGTCGCCCGGCGGCAGCACCGCCCGGGTGCCGACGATCTGCGCGATCACCCCGCCGCGATCAATGTCGCCCACCAGAACCACGGGCACATGCGCCGCACAGGCAAACCCCATGTTGGCGATGTCACCGGCCCGCAGGTTGACCTCGGCCGGACTGCCCGCGCCTTCGACGATCACCAGATCATGCGACGCGCGCAACCGGTGAAAGCTCTCCAGCACCCGCGCCAGCAGCTGCGGCTTCAATGTCCGGTACTCACGCGCCTGCGTCGTGGTCAGGCGTTTTCCCTGCACGACCACCTGCGCCCCCACATCGGTTTCAGGCTTCAGCAGAACCGGGTTCATGTCGCTCACCGGCTCCAGCCCGCACGCCAGCGCCTGCAAGGCCTGCGCCCGCCCGATCTCACCGCCATCGACGGTCACGGCGGCATTGTTCGACATGTTCTGCGGCTTGAACGGCGCCACCCGCAGCCCGCGCCGCCGCGCCGCCCGGCACAACCCGGCCACCAGCAAGGATTTGCCGACGTTCGACCCTGCTCCCTGGATCATCAACGCGGTCATTCCGCCCCCCCGCCTTGTTCCGGACGCAACCCGCAGGAGCCTCCGGCGGAGGTATTTTGCGCCAAGATGAAATGGGCAAGCGTGCCGCACCGCGTCCCGAGCCGCCTGAGCAGGCGAGACGCGGTGCTTCCTTCACCTTGGGCGGTCATCGGGACCTCTCCCTGTACCGCATGTCCAGCATGCATGCGCATCCTTAACAAACTCTTTCCCTCATCTTGGTCCAACCACCTCGGGGGAGAGCGGCCAGCGGCCGCGAGGGGGCAGAGCCCCCGCCCCGATCAGAATTCGACGCCCGGCTGCCCCTTGATGCCGGATCGGAACGGGTGTTTGACCATAGTCATCTCAGTCACCAGATCGGCGATCCCGATCAGCTCTTCCCTGGCGTTGCGCCCGGTCAGAACCACGTGAGTCATCGGCGGTTTTTCGGTTTCCAGAAACGCTACGACCTCGGCGATGTCCAGATAGTCGTAGCGCAGGGCGATGTTGATCTCGTCCAGCAGAACCATCCTGATCTCGGGGTCGCGGATCAGATCCATGGCCTTTTCCCAGCCTTTGCGCGCCATCGCAATGTCACGCGCCTTGTCCTGGGTTTCCCAGGTGAACCCCTCGCCCATGGCGTGGAACTGGCACAGACCGGAAAACCGGCCTTCGATCAACCGCCGCTCACCGGTATCCCATGCGCCTTTGATGAATTGCACAACGGCGCAGGGCATCTCATGCGCGATGCAGCGCAGAATCATCCCGAAGCCGGAGGAGGACTTTCCCTTGCCGGCTCCGGTGTGGACGATGATCAGCCCCTTTTCGCCTTCCTTCTTTTCCATCATTCGGTCGCGGGCGGCTTTTTTCTTAGCCATTTTAACCGCATGGCGGGCTTCGTCGCTGAGCGGGGTATCAGTCATGGCGCGTTTCCTTCGTTGACAAGGCAAGTGGTTTTGCCGCAGAGGAGTCTTCGTTGGTTCCTGTCTCAGGACAGGCGAAGAGGGAATGCGATAGGCGCCGGGACCATCCCCGGTCAAGAGCCGAAGCGCAGCCGCCCCCGCGACCGTGACCGGAGAGGTCGCCCGACCACTGGCCCTGCATGGGCCGGGAAGGTGGGCAGACCGCCGGGGCCTCAGGCCCCGACATCCGCAAGCCGGGAGACCTGCCAACACGACGTAATGCAACGGGCGAACGGGGTGTGTCGCGGCCGGCTTCGGAAGACGCCTGCCGTTCGGCGTTTCTGTTGCCCCATCTCCCCCCCTGCAGCCGAACCACGAGGACAGGCTGCATGGCCAACGTGACACTTTCCGTCTGCACCACCTGCCGCCGCACCGCCGGCGGCGCCCCCTGCGAGGAAGAGCCGCGCCCCGGCGCCCGGATGCTCGCGGCGCTAGAGGCCCACGCGCTGCCCGAGGGGGTGACGTTGCGCCCGGTCGAATGCCTGTCGGCCTGTTCGCGGGGCTGTTCGATCGCGCTCAGCGGCGGGGCGCGGCGCTGGAGCTATGTCTACGGCGATCTCGACCCCGACGCGCATGTCGATGCAATCCTGACCGGCGTCACCGCCTATGCCGCCACCAGTGACGGCCTCGTGCCCTGGCGCGCGCGCCCCGAGGTGTTTCGAAAGCAATCCGTCGCCCGCATCCCCCCGCAGGAGTAAGCCCCCGTGCCCGATCTTTCGAAAATCCCCGTCACCGTCATCACCGGCTTTCTGGGGTCCGGAAAAACCACGCTGATCCGCCACCTGATGGCCAATTCGCAGGGCAAACGGCTGGCGGTTCTGGTCAACGAGTTCGGCACCGCCGGGGTGGATGGCGATATCCTGAAATCCTGCTCGGACGAGAACTGCCCGGCCGAAAATATCGTCGAACTGGCCAATGGCTGCATCTGCTGTACCGTGGCCGATGATTTCATCCCGACGATCGAGGCGTTGATGGCGCTGCCCGCGGCGCCCGATCACATCCTGATCGAAACATCCGGGCTGGCGCTGCCCAAGCCGTTGCTCAAGGCCTTCGACTGGCCCGCGATCCGCTCACGCATCACCGTGGACGGGGTGATCGCCCTGGCCGATGCCGAGGCCGTCGCCAAGGGTCAGTTCGCCGCCGACCTGGATGCCGTGCAGGCTCAGCGCGCGGCGGACGAAAGCCTTGATCATGAAACGCCCCTGTCCGAGGTGTTCGAGGATCAGCTTGCCTGCGCCGATATCGTGCTGCTGACCAAGGCCGATCTGGCCGGGGCCGAGGGCCTGGCCAAGGCCCGCGCGGCGATCGAGGCCGAGGCGCCGAGGGCCCTGCCGGTTCTGCCCGTCACCGACGGCGTGATCGACCCGCGCGTGCTGCTGGGGCTCAACGCCGGTGCCGAGAACGATCTGGCCGCCCGGCCCAGCCATCACGATGATCACGGCGATCACGAGCATGATGATTTCGATAGCCTGGTGATCGAACTGGGCGAGGTCGCCGATGCACAGGCGTTGCAACAGGCCATCGCCAGCATGGCGCGCACGCAGCATATCCTGCGGGTGAAGGGCTATGTCGCTGTGGCGGGCAAGCCGATGCGCCTGCTGGTGCAGGCGGTGGGCGAGCGGGTGCGCGCGCAATACGACCGGCCGTGGGGCACGGCGGAGCGCCGCTCGCAACTGGTGGTGATCGCCGAACATGATCACATCGACGCCGCCGCGATCCGCACGGCCCTTGGGGTGTAACGCAAGATGCATGTCATCTTTCGCGAAAGCCACGGGTTGGACGCGGCCGACACCCCCCAGGATCTGGGGCAGACGCCTGCGGAACTGGTGGTGCTGTCGTTTTCCGACAGCGATCTGGGGGCTTTCGCGGCAGGCTGGCATCGGGCGGGCGGCACGCTGCCGACGCTACGTCTGGCCAATCTGGCGGCGCTGAAACATCCCTTGTCGGTGGATGTCTATGCCGGGCAGACGCTGAAGGGGGCCAAGGGGATTCTGCTGCGCCTGATCGGTGGCGAGAGCTATTGGCCCTATGGGTTGGCGGCGGTGCAGGATCTGGCCCGGCGGCAGGGCATCGCGCTGGCCGTGCTGCCCGGCGACGGTCGGCCCGACGCGCGGCTGGATACGCTGTCGACCCTGCCGGCAAGCACCCTGCGGCGGCTGCAGTTGCTGTGCGATGAAGGCGGCGCGGTCGCCGCGCAGGCGGCGCTGGCGCAGTTGGCGCTGGCGGCCGGGCTGTATGCCGGGCCGGTCGCGGGGGCCAAGACGGTGCCCGACGCGGGCTTCTATCGCCCCGGCGCGGGGGTGATCCCGGCGCCCGCGCCGGGTGACAAACCGCTGGCGCTGATCACCTTCTACCGCTCTTACCTGACTTCGGCCGACACCGGCCCGGTGGATGCGCTGATCACGGCAGTCGAGGCGCGCGGCTTTGATGCCGTTGGTGTTTTCGCCCCCAGCCTGAAGGCGCCCGCCGTGGTCGGCTGGCTGCGCGCGCAGATCACCCGGTTGGCACCTGCCGCCCTCATCAACGCCACGGCCTTTTCCGCGCAGGGCGCCGACGGCGCGCCCTCGCCGCTCGAGGCGGCAGGCTGTCCGGTGTTTCAGGTCGCGCTCTCGACCGCCCGGCGCGAGGACTGGGCCAAGACGGAGCGCGGCCTCTCGCCCGCCGATCTGGCCATGCACGTGGTGCTGCCAGAGGTGGACGGGCGCATTTTCGCAGGTGTCACCAGTTTCAAGTCACCCTCGCCCCGTGACCCGGACCTGCAATATTCCCGCTTCGCCCATTGCGCCGATCCCGCGCGCGTGAATGCCATCGCCGACAGGGTCGCGGGCTGGCACAGGCTGTCGGCGCTTGCGCCCGGCGACAAACGGCTGGCGCTGATCCTGTCGACCTATCCGGGCAAGCGATATCAGATGGCCCACGCGGTGGGGCTGGACGCGCTCGCCTCCTGCGAGGCGATCCTGGGCGCGCTGAAGGATGAAGGATACGCCGCCGCCCCCATCCATGATCCGGGCACACGGCTGACAGGCGAAACCCTGAGCTGGCCGCTGGAAGATTACCACGCCGCGCTGGCCGCCCTGCCCGCCGCCTTGCGCGATGATCTGCAGCGCGCCTGGGGCACCCCCGAAGACGACCCGATTGCCCGCGACGGCGCGTTTCAATTTTCCGCCCTGCGCGCCGGCAAGGTGCTTGTCGCGCTGCAGCCCGAGCGCGGCGAGGTCACGGCCCGTGACGGCGACTACCACGATCTCAGCCGCACCCCGCGCCATGGCTACGTCGCCTTTTACCTGTGGCTGCGCGGGCAGGTCGACGCGTTGGTACATATCGGCGCCCATGGCACACTGGAATGGCTGCCAGGCAAGGCGGTGGCCCTGGCAGACGATTGCTGGCCCGAGGCGCTGACCGGGGCCCTGCCGGTGATCTACCCCTTCATCGTCAACGATCCGGGCGAGGCCGCTCAGGCCAAGCGCCGGATTGGCGCGGTGACGCTGGGCCACCTGCCGCCGCCCCTGGCGCAGACCGTGCTGCCCGAAGGGCTTGGCCGGCTGGAGCATCTGCTGGATGAATATTCCGCCGCTGATGGCCTTGATCCCGCGCGCCGCGACCGGCTGATCGCCGATATTCGCGCCGAGGCGCGGGGGCGCGGCGTCGAGTCCGATCTGGGCCTGCCCGCCGGCGCGTCGGCGGCCGAGGCGATTGCCCGGATCGACCGCTTCGTCTGCGACATCAAGGAAAGCCAGTTTTCGGAGGGGCTGCACATATTCGGCACGGGCGATTGCGGTGCCGCGGAACGGGCCGGGCTACTGAGCGCTCTGGCGGGGCGGTTCGTACCCCCGGGCCCCTCCGGCTCGCCCTTCAGGGGCCGGGCGGATGTTCTGCCCACGGGCCGCAACCTTTATACCACCGATCCGCGCGCCGTGCCCTCGCGCGCCGCCCATGCCCAGGGCGTGAAGCTGGCCGAGGAACTGCTGCGCCGGCATCTGCAGGATCATGGCGACTGGCCGCGCGGGCTGGTGATCGACCTGTGGGGATCGGCAACCATGCGCACGGCGGGCGAAGAGTTCGCCATGGCCCTGCATCTGGCCGGGCTGGCCCCGACGTGGGACGAAGGCTCGGCCCGGGTTTCGGGGTTCGAGGTGGTGCCGCTGGCGCTGCTGAACCGGCCCCGCATTGATGTGACATTGCGGGTCTCGGGCCTGTTCCGCGATGTCTTTCCGGGCCTTGCCCAGATGTTCGAGGCCGCATCGGCGGCGCTGTCCCGGCGCGACGAGGCCGACTCTGACAATCCCTACCTCCACCAGACGGCGCGGGTTTTCGGCCCAAGGCCGGGCCAGTACGGGCTGAACATGGATACCCATCTCGGCGATGGCACCGAAGCGGCCCGGCAGCTGGCCGGCGAGGCCTGGCTGGCGGCCTCGTCTCACGCGATCGACGCGCAGGGCCGGATCACGCTTGCCCGCGACGCGCTGGAAAGCCGGCTGCAGGCCGCAGACAGCTTCGTGCATCTGCAGGATCTGCCGGAAACCGATCTGCTGATGGCCTCCGACTACGCCGCGCATGAAGCCGGGTTCGCCGCCGCGATGGCACGGCTGGGTGCCCGGCCCCCTGCGCTCTATCATCTCGACGCCACGCGCCCCGACGCTCCGCGCGCCCGCAGCCTGGCCGAAGAGATCGCCCGCACCGTGCGCGCCCGCGCCGCAAACCCGGACTGGGCCACCGCCATGATCGCGCATGGCTTTCGCGGCGCGGCCGAGATCGCGGCAACGCTGGATCACATGGCCAGCTTCGCGCATCTGGCGGGCGTCGTGGGCCCGCATCTGTTCGATCTCTATTTCGAGGCCACATTGGGCCGCGACGATCTGGTCGCCTTTATGGACAAGGCCAACCCCGAGGCGCTGCGGGCCCTGCGCGACCGTTTCGCGGCCCTGCGCGCGGCGGGCCTTTGGCAAACCACGCGCAACTCGATCAGCGCCACGATGGAGGGCCGGGGATGAGCGATCCCCTGATCCGCGGATGGTGCCCCGGCGCGCTGCGCCCGATGGCCGCGGGCGATGGGCTGGTGGTGCGGGTGCGCCCCCGGATGGGCCGGCTGAGCCGCGCGCAGGCGCATGGCCTTGGGGATGCCGCGCTGGCCCACGGCAACGGCGTGATCGAGATGACAAGCCGCGCCAACCTGCAGATCCGGGGTGTGAGCGAGGCCGCCCTGCCTGCCCTGCAGGCCGACTTGCGCGCAGTGGACCTGCTGGATGACACCCCCGAGGCCGAGGCCCGGCGCAACATCGTGCTGAACCCCTTCCGCAACGTCACCCGTGACGCGTGGTTCCGCGATCACGAAGCGATGGCACAGGGGCTGGCGCGCGGGCTGGCCACCGCCGGAATGCCCCGCCTGCCCGGCAAGTTCGGTTTCGTCGTGGATGCGGATGTGCGTATCCGCTACCTCGCCGGCGTCAGCGGCGACATTCGCATCGAATCCGCCTGGGACGATCTGATCGTGCGCGCAGACGGGGCCGAGCTGGGCCGCAGGGTCGCGGATGAGGGCGCGGCCGTCGCGCTCGCGCTGGACATCGCCCGCTGGTTCGCCGCCTCGGGCGGGATCGGTGCCGACGGGCGCGGGCGAATGCACCGCCACCTGGCCGGCGGCGCGCGGCTGCCGGACGGGCTGGCCGGCGACACCGCGCCCAACCCGCCGGCGCAGCCGGTGCATCCGGGCTATTATGGCGGCGGCCTGTGCGTGGGGGCGGCCTTTGGCCAGTTGCCCGCCCACCGGCTGGGCTGGCTGGTGGACCGGGCGCAAAGGGGACTGTTCGTCACGCCCTTTCGCATGGTTCACCTGTGCCTGCCCGTCGGTGCGGCCGAGATCAGGGCCGCCGGGGATCTGATCACCGCCAGCCAAGATCCGATGAGGCGAGTCTTTGCCTGCACCGGCGCGCCCGGCTGCCCGCAGGCTTTGTCTGCCACCCGCAACGTGGCCACCGCCCTGGCCAGGACTTTGCCGGCGGGCAAGGTGCTGCATGTCTCGGGCTGTGCGAAGGGCTGTGCCCATCCCGGCCCCGCCGACATCACCCTGACCGCCACCGCGCCGTACCGCTTCAGCCTGATCCGCCATGGCCGTGCCGGCGATGCCCCCGCCCGGCACGGAGTGACGACCGCGCAGCTGTTCATGTCTCCTGACCTCATGACCGAAAGCACCTGAATGCCCCACAGCTATGAAACCGACGGCGCCAGGATCTACGCGCAGAGCTTTGCCACCATCCGGGCCGAGGCCGATCTGGCGCGATTCGATACCGATGAAGAACCGGTGGTGGTGCGCATGATCCATGCCGCCGGACTGGTGGGGCTGGAGCGCGACGTGCGGTTTTCGCCCGGCATGGCCCGGACAGCCCGCGAGGCACTGGCCGAGGGCGCCCCGATCCTGTGTGATGCGCGGATGGTCTCCGAAGGGATCACCCGCGCGCGCCTGCCCGCCCGCAACGAGGTGATCTGCACCCTGCAAGACGCGCGCGTTCCCGAAATGGCGCGCGAGATGGGCAACACCCGCTCGGCCGCCGCGCTGGAACTGTGGCGCCCGCATCTGGACGGCGCGCTGGTGGCCATCGGCAACGCGCCCACCGCGCTGTTTCACCTGCTGAACATGCTGGAGAATCCCGCCTGCCCGCGCCCCGCGGCGATCATCGGCTGCCCGGTGGGTTTCGTCGGCGCGGCGGAATCCAAGGATGCGCTGATGCTGGCCCCGCCTCTGCCCGCGCTGATCGTCAGGGGCCGGCTGGGCGGCTCGGGCATCACCGTGGCCGCCGTCAACGCTTTGGCCAGTCGAAAGGAATGACCATGGGCAAGGTGATCTGCGTCGGGCTTGGCCCCGGCGATCCCGAGTTGATGAGCGTCCGCGCCGACCGGCTGATCCGCACGGCGCGCGACGTGGCTTATTTTCGGAAAGCCGGCCGCCCCGGTCAGGCCCGTCAGATTGTCGAGGGGATGCTCGACGCCAGCGCCGTCGAGCATTCCATGGAATATCCGGTGACGACCGAGATCCCGGTCGCCGATCCCGAATACAACCGTCTGCTGGCCGGCTTTTATGACGACTGGGCCACACGGCTGGCCACCATGGCCAGCGACCGCGACGTGGTGGTTCTGTGCGAGGGGGATCCGTTCTTCTACGGCTCCTTCATGCATCTGCACAGCCGCCTGCAGGGCCGCACCCGGATCGAGATCGTTCCCGCCATCACCGGCATGTCGGGCTGCTGGACGGCCACCGGGCAGCCGATCACCTGGGGCGACGACGTGCTGACCGTGCTGATGGCCACACTGCCCGAAGACGATCTGGCCCGCCGCGCAGCAGACACCGACGCGCTGGTGGTGATGAAGATCGGCCGCAACCTGCCCAAACTGAAACGCGCGCTCGCGCGTGCCGGGCGGCTGCAAGACGCCTGGCTGGTGGAGCGTGGCACCATGCCCGGACAGAAGGTGCAGCCGCTTTGCGGGGTCGAGGCCCCGGTTCCCTATTTCACCATCGCCGTGGTCCATGGCAACGGGAGGCGGCCATGAGCGGCTGGATCACGGTGGCCGGGCTGGGGCCGGGCGACGATGCGCTGATCACGCCGCAGGTGCAGGCCGCGCTGGAACGTGCCACCGATATCGTGGGCTATTTCCCCTATGTCGCCCGCATCCCCCCGCGTGACGGGCTGATCCTGCACGGATCGGACAACCGGGCCGAGCTGGATCGCGCCGCCCATGCCCTGCGGATGGCCGCCGGCGGCCGCCGGGTGGTGATCGTCTCGTCGGGTGATCCCGGGGTCTTCGCCATGGCCTCGGCGCTGTTCGAGGCTGTCGAAAACGGGCCGCCCGCGTGGCTTGATCTGGATATCCGCGTCCTGCCCGGCATCACCGCCATGCTGGCCGCCGCCGCCCGGCTTGGCGCGCCGCTGGGCCATGATTTCTGCGCCATCAACCTCAGCGACAATCTCAAGCCCTGGTCGGTGATCGAGCATCGCCTGCGCATGGCCGCGCGGGGCGATTTCGCGATGGCGTTCTACAATCCGCGCTCAAGGTCACGCCCGCAACAGTTCGGCCAGGCGCTGGATATCCTGCGCGCGGAATGCGGCGGTGCGCGCCTGATTGCCTTTGCCCGCGACGTTTGCAAACCCGACGAGCGGCTGCTGACCACCACGCTGGCCGAGGCCACAGCAGAGATGGCCGACATGCGCACCGTGGTGATCGTCGGCAACGCGCAAACCCGGCGGCTGGGCCGTTTTATCTATACCCCGAGGTCGGCGTGATGACCGAGCCAGCGCAGAACGCCCGCCACCTCGTGGGCGACGGGCCGGTCCGGCACGGCGGGGCGGTCGATCAGCAGCACCGGCAGGCCGAGCATGCGCGCGGCGTCCAGCTTGGCGCGCGCGCCACTGCCGCCCGCATTCTTGGCCACGACCAGATCTATGCCGTGGCGCACCATCAGGGCCCGGTCCCCGTCGAGTGTGAATGGGCCGCGCGAAACCGCCACCTCGGCGCGGGGCAGCGGCAACAGCCCCTCCGGAGGATCGACCAGCCGCAGCAGGTAGAGATGCTCGGGGCGTGCCGCGAATGCCTGCAGATGCTGCCGCCCGATCGCCAGAAAGATACGCCCGGGGCTGGCCGGCAATGCCTGCGCCGCAGCGATGAAATCCGGCACATGCGTCCAGCGGTCGCCCGGCCCTGCCTTCCAGGGCGCCCGCTCCAGCGCGCAGAGCGGCACGCCGGCCTGCCCGCAGGCCACCACCGCATGGGTGCTCATCTGCGCGGCGAAGGGGTGGGTGGCATCGACGACGCGGGTGATCCCCTGTTCGCGCAGAAATTCCACCAGCCCCCCGATCCCGCCAAACCCGCCCACGCGCGTGGGCAGAGGCTGGGCAACCGGCGCGGAGGTACGGCCGGCATAGGAAAACACCGCGTCCGCACCGGCCTTGGCCAGCGCGCGGGCCAGCGCGCTGGCTTCGGTAGTGCCCCCGAGAACAAGGATGCGCGGCATGTCTGACCCCTGGTTAAGCATCATCGGTATCGGCGAAGATGGCCTGAACGGCCTGCCCGCCGCAAGCCGCGCCGCGCTGCAGGCGTCGGAAATCGTCTTTGGCGGGTCGCGGCATCTGGAACTGGCGCAGGTGCGAAAGGCGGGCCGCCCCTGGCCATCGCCTTTTTGCGTGGAACCGGTGCTGGCGTGTCGCGGGCGGAAGGTGGCGGTGCTGGCTTCGGGCGATCCGTTCTGGCACGGCGCGGGCGGATCACTGGCGGCGCATCTGGCGCCCGGGGAATGGCAGTGCTTTGCTGCGCCTTCGGCCTTCTCGCTGGCCGCTGCCCGGTTGGGCTGGCGGCTGGAAGAGGTCGTGTGCCTCGGCCTTCATGCCGCGCCGTTCGAACGGCTGGTGCCGGTGCTGGCCCCCGGCGTACAGGCGATCTGCCTGCTGCGGGGCGGCACTGCGGCGGGGGCGCTGGCAGCATGGTTGACGGACAAAGGCTTTGGCGCCTCGGAATTGCATGTCCTGGAGGCCCTCGGCGGGGGTCGCGAACGGATCCGCAGGGTGCAGGCGGATGGCTTTGATCTGGTCGGGGTCGTGGCCCCGGTGGCGGTCGCCATCTCTTGTGCCGGCGGGTCCGGCCTGTCCCGGGCCAGCGGATTGCCGGATGCGCTGTTCGCCTCGGACGGGCAGATCACCAAACGCCCGGTGCGCGCGCTGACCCTGTCGGCCCTGGCACCGCGCCCCGGCGAGCTGCTGTGGGATATCGGCAGCGGCTCGGGCTCCATCGCTGTGGAATGGGCGCTGGCCGCGCCGCGTGCGCGCGCCATCGCGCTTGAGCCGCGCGCCGGGCGATGCGCCAACATCCGCGCCAATGCCGAGTGTTTTGGGGTGGCGCATCGGATCGAGGTGGTGGAAGGCCGCGCGCCCGATGCGCTGGCCGAACTGCCCGCGCCCGATGCGGTGTTCATCGGCGGCGGCGCTGATGGCGCCCTTTTCGACAGGCTTTGGGCCGATCTCCGCGCCGGAACCCGGATCGTCGCCAATTCCGTGACACTGGAAACCGAGGCTCTTCTGGCCGGATGGCACGCGGACAAGGGCGGCCAGTTGCTGCGCTTTGATCTGGCCGAGGCGGCACCGCTTGGCCGGATGCGCGGCTGGGACCGCGCGCGCCCGATCGTTCAGTGGAGCGTGGTCAGATGAGAGTGGCCGGTATCGGATTTCGGGCAGGTGCCCCGGTGGCCGCGTTGCGCGAGGCCGTGGAACGCGCGGGCGGGCGGGCCGATGCGCTGGCCACCGCCGCCGACAAGGCAACCGCCCCCGCCCTGATGGCCCTGGCCGAGGCTCTTTGCCTGCCCGTTCTGTCGGTACTCCCCGCTCAACTCGCCCGCCAGACAACGCTCAGCCGATCGCCGCGCGTCGAGGCTCTTTGGGGCACCGGCAGCCTGGCCGAGGCGGCCGCGCTGGCTGCCGCCGGACCGGGGGCGCGCCTGATCGGCCCGCGTGTGCATTCCGCGGACGGCACGGCCACCGCCGCAATCGCAGAAGGAACAGACAGATGACCGTGCATTTCATCGGCGCCGGCCCCGGTGCCGCAGACCTGATCACCCTGCGCGGGCGCGACCTGATTGCCGCCTGCCCGATCTGTCTCTACGCCGGTTCGCTGGTGCCCGAGGCACTGCTTGCGCATTGCCCGCCCGGCGCGCGGATCGTGAACACCGCGCCGCTGTCACTCGACGAGATCATCGCCGAGATCAAATCCGCACATGCCGCCGGGCGGGATGTGGCGCGGCTGCACTCGGGCGATCTGTCGGTCTGGTCCGCCATGGGCGAACAGTTGCGCCGGTTGCGCGCCGAAGGCATCCCCTTTGACATCACCCCCGGCGTGCCCGCCTTCGCTGCCGCCGCCGCCGCGCTGGAATCCGAGCTGACCCTGCCCGGCGTGGCGCAATCTCTGGTGCTGACCCGGACCTCGGGCCGCGCCAGCGCCATGCCAGCGGGGGAGGCGCTGGAAAATTTCGCCGCCACCGGCGCGACGCTGGCCATTCACCTGTCGGTGCATGTGCTGGAGGATGTCGTGGCGCGCCTGACCCCGGCCTATGGCGCCGACTGCCCGGTGGCGGTGGTCTGGCGCGCCACATGGCCCGACCAGCGGATCGTGCGCGCCACGCTTGGCACGGTCGAGGCGGCCACGGGGGGCGAACGCGGGCGCACCGCGCTGATCCTTGTCGGCCCGGCGCTGGACTCGCGGGAGTTCAGCGAAAGCTGTCTTTACGCGGGTGATTACGACCGCCGGTTCCGCCCCGTGGGCACCAGCCCCAGATTCCCGGAGGGCCGCGAATGAGCCTGCCCCCCGGCCTGCTGATTTCGGCCCCCGCCTCGGGCACGGGCAAGACGACGCTGATGCTGGGCCTGCTGCGCGCCTTTGCCGATCAGGGCGTGGCGGTGCAGCCTTTCAAGAGCGGCCCCGATTATATCGACCCGGGCTTTCACCGGGCGGCTGCCGGGCGGGCCTCTGTCAACCTCGACAGCTGGGCGATGGGCGAGGCGCTGCTGGCGCATCTGCTGCAGGCGGCCGAGGGCGCCGAACTGGTTCTGGCCGAAGGCTCCATGGGCCTGTTCGACGGGGTCGCCTGCCCGGGCGAAAGCGGCAGCGGCGCCAGCGCCGACATCGCCGCGCTGACCGGCTGGCCTGTGGTGCTCGTGCTCGACGTTTCGGGCCAGGCGCAATCGGCGGCGGCCGTGGCGCGCGGCTTTGCCGATCTGCGCGCCGATGTGCCGCTGGCGGGCGTGGTGCTGAACCGGGTGGCCAGCCCGAGGCACGAGGCGCTGGTGCGCGCCGGGATGCGCGACGCGGGGATCGTGGTGCTTGGTGCCCTGCCACGCCGGGCCAGCATCGAGATGCCCGAACGCCATCTCGGGCTCGTGCAGGCCCAGGAGCATCACGCGCTTGATCATATCCTGTCCGAGGCCGCCCGGTTTGTCGCCGATCATATCGACCTGCCGCGCCTGCGCGCCGCCGCCCGCGTGACCCGGCCCATGATAGCATCGCCCCGGCGCACCCGCCCGCCGGGGCAGCGGATCGCGCTGGCACGCGACGCCGCCTTTTCCTTCGTCTATCCGCATGTCCTGGACAGCTGGCGCACTGCGGGGGCCGAGATCCTGCCCTTCTCGCCCTTGGCCGATCAGGCGCCGGACCCGCAGGCCGATATCTGCTGGCTTCCCGGCGGCTATCCCGAATTGCACGCCGGCACCCTTGCCGCCGCCCGAAGGTTCCGCGCGGGGCTGCGTGCCTTTGCCGAAACCCGGCCCGTGCATGGCGAATGCGGGGGCTACATGGCGATGGGCGCCGGCCTGACTGACAAGGATGGACAGCGCCATGCAATGGCCGGGCTGCTGGGGCTGGTGACCTCGTACCAGAAACGCAAGATGCACCTGGGTTACCGGCTTGCCGAGCTTCTCGCGCCCGTCTCCGGCCACGCCACCGGCGCCCGGCTGCGCGGGCACGAGTTTCATTATTCCACCATCGTCGACCAACCCGATGCACCGCTGGCCAAGGTGTTCGACGCCAACGGGGCTGAGGTGGCGGAGACCGGTTCCCGCAGAGGCCAGGCCACCGGCACTTTCTTTCACATGATCGCGGAGGCAACATGAGCGGGTTCGTCAGCTTCGTATCCTCCGGTCCGGGCGACCCGGAGCTTCTGACGCTCAAAGCGGTCGCGCGCTTGAAGGCCGCCGATGCGGTGCTTTACGATGATCTGTCGTCGGGGCCGATCCTGGATCACGCCCGCGCGGATGCCGATCTGGTGGGTGTCGGCAAGCGCGCGGGCCGACCCTCGCCAAAACAGGACCACGTCAGCCGCCTGATGGTCGAGTATGCCGCCACCGGCGCGCAGGTGGTGCGGCTGAAATCCGGCGACGCGGCCATCTTTGGCCGGCTTGAGGAAGAGATCTGCGCCCTGCGCGCCGCCGGGATCGCGTATGAGATCATCCCCGGCGTTACCGCCGCCAGCGCGGCCGCCGCCGCCACGGGCATCCCCCTGACCCGGCGCCTGACAGCGCGGCGGCTTCAGTTCATCACCGGCCATGACGTGACCGGCGCCCTGCCCGGCGAGATCAACATCGCGGCGCTGGCCGACGCCACCGCCACCACCGCCGTCTATATGGGGCGGCGCACCTTTGCCGAACTGGCCGGGCGGCTGATCGCCGGGGGGCTGCCGCCCGACACCCCCGCCTTGCTGGCCGAAGGCGTCTCGACACCGCAGCAGGCGCTCGGCCGCCACACGGTGGCGGAGCTTGCGGCGCTGTTGCCCGACAGGTGCACGGACGCCCCTGCCCTTATTCTCTATGGCCCCTTGACCGAGGAGGATTGACCACAGCCGGACAAACCGACAAGATTTACATGACGGTTCCCAAAGGCGCAAAGCGCCCGGGATGAAAAGGGAACACGGTGCGGTGTAGCCATCAGGCGCCAAACCCGTGACTGCCCCCGCAACTGTAAGCGGCGAGCCCGCCCGGACAATGCCACTGACCCCGCAAGGGTTGGGAAGGCCCGGAACGGCACGGACCCGCAAGTCAGGAGACCTGCCGTCAGGGGCATGCGCCCCGAAACCCTGACCCGGCTTTTGCCGGACCAACCCCTTTGCAACGCCGTCGGGTGAGACGGCAGGGAGAAAAACCGATGCATATCGAACCCGGACTCGTCGCCGGCGCCAAAATGGCGCTGAGCTATGCCACTGCCGCCGGTGCGGCCGCCTATGGCCTGAAACTGTCCATCGACACCATTCGTCAGTCGGGCGTGCCCGCGCTGATGCTGCGCGGCGCGATCAGCACGCTGCTGGTCTTCACCTTCTTTGAACTGATGCCGCATTACCCGGTGGGCGTGTCCGAGGTGCACTTTATCCTTGGCTCCACCCTGTTCCTGCTGTTCGGCGCGGGCCCGGCCGCGATCGGGCTGGCCCTTGGCCTGCTGGCGCAGGGCGTGTTCTTTGCCCCGTTCGATCTGCCGCAGTATTTCATCAACGTGACCACCCTGCTGGTGCCGCTTTATGCGGTCAGCGCATTGGCCAAGCGGATCATCGCGCCCGGCACCGCCTATGTTGACCTGAAATACGGCCAGGCGCTGGCACTTTCGACGGCCTATCAGGGCGGCGTGGTGGCCTGGGTGGCCTTCTGGGCACTTTACGGCCAGGGCTTCGGCGCCGAAAACATCGCCTCGGTCCTGACGTTCGGTGGCGCATACATGCTGGTCGTGATCATCGAACCGCTGGCGGATCTGGCGGTACTGGCGGGGGCCAAGGCGCTGCGCGGCCTGTCGAATACCCCGCTTCTGAGTTCGCGCGTCTACAACGCGGGCTGAAACCGCCCGAACCAACGTGCGCGGTCCCGGCAACGGGGCCGCACACCTTGCCGGAGCCCACATGATCACGCTCACCCTCGTCGGCATCGGTGCCGGCAATCCGCAGCACCTGACCCTGCAGGCCATCAAGGCGCTGAACGCCGCCGATGTCATCCTGATCCCGCGCAAAGGGCCGGGCAAAGACGACCTTGCCAGCCTGCGCCGCAAGATCTGTGCGCAAGTGCTGCAAACGCCGGGGTCGGAGCTGCGCGAGTTCGATCTGCCCGTGCGTGATCCGGCGACACCGGATTATCGTCGGCGGGTCGAAGACTGGCATGATACCATCGCCGACGTCTGGCTCAGAGAAATCACCGCCGCGCTGCCCGGCGGCGGCACGGTGGCATTTCTGGTCTGGGGTGATCCTTCGCTCTATGACAGCACGCTGAGGATCGCCGAACGCCTGAAGGGCCGGATGCCGATGGAGGTCCGCGTGATCCCCGGCATCACCGCGATGCAGGCCCTCACCGCCGGCCACGCCATTCCGCTCAACACGGTCGGCGCGCCATTCATCGTCACCACAGGGCGAAAACTGCGTGAGAGCGGCTGGCCCGAAGGGGCCGACACCATCATCGTGATGCTCGACAGCGGCGGGGCGTTCGAAGCCCTCCTTCCCCACGGCATCGACATTTGGTGGTCGGCCTATGCCGGAATGGAAACCGAAATCCGCATTTCCGGCCCTTTGGCCGACGTCCGCGATACCATCCTCGCCCGCCGCGCCGAAGCCCGCGCCAGCCACGGCTGGATCATGGATATCTACCTGATGCGCAAGCGCTGAACCGCACGGCCGGCCGGGCGCTAACACCGGATCAGACCGGGCCGCTCACAGCCCTCGCCAGACATCGCCGCGACTCCCACGAAAGATGAGCCGCCGCCATCGTGATCAGGCAAGCAGATCCTCCGCGATGCGCTTGGCCTCTTTCGCGCTGGTGTCCGTGTGAGACATTGCGGCAATCACGATTGCGCCCTCTTTCAGGATCAGCAACTGACGCGCCGAAACATGCGGGTCGGACAGCCCCGCCTGCCGTGCCAGCGCTTCGAAATGATCGACAAGCAGTTGTTTGTGCGCATATGCCTGCGCATTGATCGCATGGTCATGTTCCTGGAATTCCGCGCTCGCCTTGATGAACATGCAGCCTTTGAAATTATCTTCGCGGAACCATTCGCCCAACGCATCGAACATGGCCAGAAGCTGGCCTTTGGGCGTATCCGCCAGTTCTTCCATCCGTCTGTAGAGCCAGTTGCGGAAGTTCTCGTCCCGCAGGCGCAGCACCGCGAGGATAAGCTCTTCCTTGGTGCGAAAGTGCTTGTAGATCGAGGTTTTCGAAACACCCGTTTCCCTCGCGACAAGGTCCATCCCCGTCGCGTGGAAGCCGTTTCGATAAAACAGCATCAGCGCCTTTCGAATCAGTTCCGCACGCTTGCTCTGGCTCATCTCGCATCCCTCATTAACTGATCGGTACATATTTATCGGCACCGCGAGGGGCAAGCAACCCACTGATTAAGATTGTTTTTCCATACTGTTTTTGCCCTCGGAAAGATCGAGACTAGTGAGAAGGCAAATTTTCCCTTGATATGACTTACCGATCTGTACACCTTTGCGACAGAACATTTACCGACCTGTACACCATAACCTGCCCGTCAACCGGGACCCGCCCGAAGGAAAACCGATGACTGACCGCCGCGCCCCGCTTCCGCCCTTTTCGCATGATAGCGCGCTGCGCAAGGTCCGCGCCGCCGAAGATGCCTGGAACAGCCGCGACCCCGATATCGTGACCCCGGCCTATTCCGATGACAGCCGCTGGCGCAATCGGGCGGAATTCATCCGCGGCCATGACCAGATCCATGCTTTCCTGACCCGCAAATGGGCACGCGAGCTGGATTACCGCCTGATCAAGGATCTTTGGACCTTCGCCGAAAACCGCATCGCCGTGCGCTTTGCCTATGAATGGCGTGACGACAGCGGCCAATGGTTTCGCTCGCTCGGGAATGAGAACTGGCAATTTGCGGTAAACGGCCGGATGTGCTGCCGCATCGCCTCGATCAACGACGTGCCGATCCGCCCCGAGCAGCGCCTGTTCCTCTGGCCGCTCGGCACCCGCCCCGCCGATCATCCCGGCCTTGACCATTTCAACCTGTAGGAGACCTCAGATGGCCCTCGCATTTGCCCAGATCGCTTTTACCCCGTCCGTCCGTGACCAGCAGCAGCGCCTGGGGTCCGGAAACTATGCCAACCTCCTGTCGCCGGAGCGAACCGGCGGCGATACGCTCGGCCCTGCCGAAAGCGCATTCATCGAAGAACGCGACGGGTTCTACCAGGCGACGGCATCTGAAACCGGCTGGCCCTATGTCCAGTTTCGCGGCGGCCCCGCCGGCTTTCTCAGGGTGCTGAACGACCGGACGATCGCCTATGCCGACCTGCGTGGAAACCGCCAGTATATCAGCCTCGGAAATCTGGCTGCCAACAACCGGATATCGCTGTTCCTGATGGATTACGCCCATGCGCGGCGGCTCAAGATCTGGGGGCATGTGCACGTGATTGAAAGGGATACGCTGGCGGGCCGGGCCATGCCGCCCGATCTGTTTCCGGCCAAGGCGGAACGGCTGATCGTCATTCGCGTCGAGGCATTCGACTGGAACTGCCCCCGGCACATCCCCCGCCGCTTCACAGCCGGCGACGCGATCCGGAGGATCGAGCAGCTCGAACACCAGAACGCGCAATATCGCGCCGAGCTTTCGGCGATGCAGGCCCGAACCGCCGGCACCCCCCGGCCCTGACCCTCGGCGCGAAAAGCTGGTAGTTCAGGCCCCCAGCTTTTCGGCCGTATCTTCAAGGTGCACGAACCAAGGGGCGTTCAGGCATGCAGGAGGGTACTTGCCGTCGAAGGCCTCGATGTAGGCGTTCAACGGCAAGTCTAGCGCGCGCTCAGTTTGCTCGAGGCGTAGGCATAGGCGCGGACCAGCATGGCAAATCCCTCTTTCACATCCCGTTGGTCGACATCGGGGATGGCTGCGAGCCGCAGCAGCGACAGGGTGATGCGGCCGCGGCGCCGCAGCGCGGTGTTTGCCGTGGTCTCGGTCGTCATGACATCCAGATCGCGGCGAATGACCTCTTTCAGCCGTTGGGCGTTGCGGGCCGGATTGCGCGGCCACAGGAAATGGAACGCAAACGTGGCCACCGTCACGCCCAGAAGGATCGCCGCCGACTGGTTCAGCGCATGCAGCCAGCCGGACGTGGCCATCGCATCGCCCGGCTGCACGGTCAGCAGGAAGGTCATGTTCAGATCAATCGCCGCTTTCGCCGTGCCGGGGCGGCTCATGGCCCAGGCGCCCAGAAGCAGCAACGGGGCAATCGCCAGAATGGTCATCGCCAGCCCGTCGATATGGGGCATCACGGCGCCACTGTACAACAGCCCCGCCCCGGCACCCGCGATCGAGCCGCGCATGGTATCGCGCACGGCAAGCTGCGGGTTCGGAAAGTTGGAAAACAGCGTGGTGAAGATGGCCGCGGTCATCACCATATAGGGGCCTTGCGACCAGCCGCTGATCAGCCAGACCGCGCTGGCGAGGGTCAGGGCGCATCCCGTTCGGGTCGCGTTCTGGTGAAACGCCTGCCAGTCGGGCAGCGTCTGGTCGTTATAGGCGCCATGGGACGATGCGCCGTCCGCCTCGCTATCCGTCACGGCGGCATAGGCCGCGAGGACGGCCCGAAACGAGGCGGGAAGATCGAGCCTGCGCAGGCGCGCGGCCTCTTGCGCGCCGGCGCCGCCTTCGATCGCGTCCGCAAATGCGGTCAGGAGCTCGGGACCGGGGCGCGCGGCATCGTTCTGGCTGATATCGGCCATGAAATTGGTCAGCGCCGCCAGCAGCGTGCGCCCAAGCCGCGCCTGCTTGTGCCCTTTGAGAGACCCCGCCGCCAGAGCATCGCTTTCGGCTTCGATCGCGCCGATCTGGCGCAGCAGACCCAGCGGCCAGTCGGCTGCCAGCGCTGGCGCGGCAGCGGCGCGCAGCACCTGCTGCGTGATATCGTCCTGGTGGTCGCGGACAGACCCCGGGTTGGCATTGGCGGTGAACAGCCCCGACACCAGCGCCGAACACAGGATGCCAATCACCGTACAGGCAATGCGGCTTGCCGCCAGATCGTTTTGCAAAGCCGGATCCGTGACGCCAAGCAGCACAAGGATCGCCGTCGTATAGCCCACCAGAAGGATGCCATAGGACAGAAAATGGCGAAACAGGCTGGCCACGCCGGAACAGGTGGCCACCCAGAACGACAGCGCCGCAAGCATCAGCACAAGCGATCCATTGGTACTGGTAAAGATCACATAAGCCGCACAGGCACCGGTGAAGGTTCCCAGCAACCGGGCTACCGCGCGTTCGAACAGCAAGCCGCGATTGGCCTGTGCCACCAGCCAGACGGTCATCGCGGCCCAGAACGGATGCGCAAGCCCAAGCAGGGCGGAAAGGGTCAGGGCAAGCAGCGCGGCGATCGTGGTATGCGCTGCAAAAGGAAGTTGAAACTGCTTCACCGAAGACCTCAGAATAGTTCCAGTTTGCCCGGCAACCAGATCCGTCGGGCAAGGCCCGCTGCCGATGTCGCCGCGGGCGGCGGATTGCCTTGTAAAGGGCCCAAGCCCCACAACAAGGGCATGCGTTCGTCACGGCGCGTTCGGTCGTCCGCCGGGCAACAACTACACCACAATTTTACTTCTTGACCAGCGTGATAGCCCGTCGGAGGCGGCGCCTGCGCCAAAAAATGCGCGCCGCGATCACTGACCGCCGCGCGCTGGGTTGGGGCAGGCCCAAAGGCCACCTCAACTGTGCTTTCAGGACCGGACCGGCCCTTTAGAACTTTTTGATATAGGCCACCTGAAAACGATTACCCTCAAAGGTGTTTTCGGTGTCGATATCCACGAGATACTTCATTTTCACGATCGAGGTGTCGGGCAGATAAATGGCGACGATCGGCCCCGCCTTCAGCGAACTGACGCGTCCACGCGTCCCATCGGGGACCGCCAGCGAACCTTCGTCGTCCTCGATCTGTTTGATCATGGTGCCGGCCACGCCGAACTGGAACATGTTGTAGCGCTCGGTCAGCGCGACATCGGCAATTACATAGTCGCCGTCGCTGTACTCGAAGCCGCCAGTCGAATCCTCCCGCTTGAAATTGTGATTATACGAGGCACGCACCGAAAGTTCGGTGCCATGGAGCCAGATCGGATCGGAGCGCCAGGTCGCAGCGATGCTAGGCGACAGAACCCAGTTGTTGAAACCGGGGTTGCCGGTCTTGTCGCCGTCGAAAGCGCCGATCGGGGCGGTGAACCCAAGGCCGAAACTATAGGCGAACCCCGACGGGATCGGAACCGGGCCGGCCTCCGGGTTTGGGGGGTTGTAATGGGCTTTGGACCAGACCAGTTCGCCCGTCAGATCGAAGAGCCCGGTGTTGTCGCCCCTGATCGGCGTACCGCCTGGCCCCACCGGAAGATTGGTCACCACCAGATCGTTCGTGCCATAGCCGAAGACGAGGCTCGCACCCAGCCGCCCGCCCGCGATTTCGTCGGGGAACACATAAAGCGCGCCAAGACCGCCGACCGATACGGTCTGATCCGTGTCAGGGAAAATGGCATTGCCCCTGTCATCTGTAATCTTGTCGTTACTGGTGCGCGCAAAGGCGCCCAGAAAGTACAGGCCCGGCTCGGGGGGCAATTCGGCGGCACGGATATCGTGGTTTCCGCCCGGAGTGGTCGGCTGAAAGACTTCGGCGGCCTGCGCCGATCCAGCAAGCGCACAGCCCGCCGACGCAGCAAGCACCGAAAGTGCGATGTTCCTATAGATATTGGTCATGGTCCCTCCCTATGGCGCGCCGTGTCACGGGCGCCTTTTTGTCGTATTCATGGTGGTCTGAAGACGTTCCCCACAGATGGGAAAACGTGCCGTGGTTACGCTGACATGAGAGCGCAATGCGCCCGCAGGGCACCGGGATTGGATGTCCCGTGGCGGCGGTTCTGAAGACGCTTCGCTGTCAAGGCGCGGGTGTCAGGCTCTGCCCCTCCCCGGCAGACCCTTGTGCTCTAGGCCGTGGCTTCGCCGGGCGCGTGGGCATAGGGCACACCGTCGGAAACCTCGTCGGTATAGGCTTCTTCGGGCAGGCGCAGCCGTTTGCGCATCAGTTCGGGATGCGAAACATCGGGGTCGGGAATAATCTTGTCGCCGACCCACAGGAAACAGCGGAAGCCGAACCGGCAGATCGCTTTTGCCACCGGCGATGCGGGTTTCAGCCCCAGCCCCCGAACGGTGCCTTCGGGCAGCAGCGACATCACCAGGGTCCGCGCGGCAGGTTGCAGCGGCTTGGGGAAATAGCGCTTGCCGAATGCCTGGATCATCGTTTCGTCGATCTGATCGGCATATTTGTTTGGCGGACGACGCTCGGCCTCATAGGACTCCACAAAGTCCATGCACCCGTCAAAGCTGTCGGGAAAGCCGGTGATCGGGCCGCCGGTCTCGGCGTTGATGAACAGCGTCGCCATGCGCCGCCAGAATTCCCACGCCGCGATCTGTTCTTTCTCGGTCATGCCTTTCAGGCCGACGCGCTGCATCAGACGATGGAACAGGGTGGCCTCGTAGCACATCGTGTAAAGGTAATCCTGGTTGTGCCGGAACGAGCCAGGGTATTTTTTCGAATAGAACGTATGCAGCTTGTTCAGCGCATCGACGGATTTCCTGGTGTAGGGGTGATCGGGGCCATATTCCGACCAGATCAGGATGTGACGCCCGGTGTCGTCCATCCTGCGCTCGGCGCTTTTGAACACCTTGCCCTTGCCATCGCGCAGCACGGCGATCGCGCCGTGGTTGGGCACGACGAAGTTGGGGAAGGTGATCGAATACATCAGATCCATGAACGTGTCATTGGACCGGTAGATCACCGCAAGCTTCCAGATTTCGGCATAATCCTTGGCCGGATCAAGCGCGGCAATTTCTTTGGCAATCCACTTGCGTGGTTTGGTTCTGGCCATTGGTCGTCCTCCCTTAGACAGCTGCGCTCCTTTCTCTTGCACCCTCGGCGCGACGCAATGCGCTTTGGGTTCGGCACTTGAGAGGCCGGGAAACGACAGCATACTGTCACTTGCACTACCGCTAACGTCAGAGTGCTGTCAATATTTTTTAGTGACCTGGATCGGAAGGGTGCGACGCCGAAGCCGCTTGTTCCTATGGCTCTTTCTTGATTTCTAGCGGCGCGCGGCTTTGGGAATTGTTCACATCGACAACCTGCGAGAGCAGCCTGAGAAGCGTCTTCTGATCCTCGGGGCACAGCGGGGCAAGCAGGCGTTTCTGGACATTCGCAATCGCGTTAACCGACTTGATCAACAACGTTTCTCCGCGCTCGGTCACCCGCATGACCTTGATGCGCAGGTTATTGGGCGGGGTTGTCCGGGTGATCAGTTCCCGATCTTCCAGCCCCTTCATCACCGTCCCGATCGTCGAGCGGTCGATCGCGATCATCCGGCCGAGACTCCGCTGGTCGATATCCGGCCGGTCCCGAATTGCCAGAAGCGAGGCATATTGAACTGGTGTCAGGCCGAATTCACCGAGCTCGTCAGCGAAAACCGATGCGGAAATCTGCTGACAGCGGCGAATCAAGTGTCCCGGGGACCGGTAAATGTCCTCGATTGTCGGCGGGGTGTTCTTAACCACTGCGTCGTCCCAGAATTCCATCTTGGCCCTATCTGATTTTCGCAATTGTCTACACCAGCGCGCGCCCCTTTGCCAAGAAACAGCGCATTGAAACATCAGACCGACAGCATTCTGTCGCTTTACAAGCGTCGAATTGACAGTATGCTGTCGAATACGCGCAGCAAGAAACTCTCCGGGAGGAAACTATGAAGATTTGCCGTTTTGGCGAAAACCGTTTTGGCGTGGTCACGGCTGATGGCGTCGTGGATGTAACCGAGGTGTTCGCAGCGCTGCCTGCATCGGGATACCCCTTTCCGCGTCACGATGTGATGATCGCCGCGCTGCCCGACCTGTTGCCCAAGCTGGCAAAGTTCGTCGAGGGCGCTGATGTGATCCCGCTGGATCAGATCAAGCTGGACTTGCCAGTTGCCAACCCCGGCAAGCTTGTGGCCGCCCCGGTGAACTATGCCAAGCATCTGCAAGAGGTGCGCGATCAGGCCGAGCTGAACCATGCGAACGAGGCGCATATGCGCCAGATCAAAGATATCGGTCTGTTCCTCAAGGCCAACAGCTCGCTGATCGGGCCCGGCAAGGCGGTTGAGATTTCCCGCCCGGATCGCCGCAACGATCACGAGATCGAGCTGGCCGTGGTGATCGGCAAGACCGGCAAGAACATCAGTGCCGCCGACGCGCTGGACTATGTCGCGGCCTATACGATCGGTCTGGACATGACCGTGCGCGGCCCCGAGGATCGCAGCTTTCGCAAATCGCTGGATACCTATTCGGTGCTCGGCCCCTGGCTGGTCACGGCCGACGAGATCCCCGATCCCGCGACGCTTGGCTTTGAACTGACGGTCAACGGCGAGACCCGGCAGAAAGCCCACACCAGCGATCTGGTGCTCAGCGTACCCGAGCTGATCGAATACGCCTCGAGCTTTTACACGCTGCACCCGGGCGATGTGATTTTCACCGGCACACCCGAAGGCGTGGGCCAGGTGCACGCGGGCGACACCATGCACGCGCAAATCGATCAAATTGGCGAATTGACCGTCGAAGTGACAGGGGTCGCCTAAGCGAGAGCCGGCCCGGAGGAGCAAGAAAATGAGTGAACAGATTTCAACAGAAATTGTCATTATTGGCGGGGGGATCGGCGGTCTTGCGGCGGCCTATGCCCTGGCGCAGATCGGCAAATCGGTCTGTGTGCTGGAACAGGCGCCGGAATTTGCCGAAATCGGAGCGGGCATCCAGCTTGGGCCGAACAGCTATAAAATGTTTCAGCGACTGGGGATTGTCGATGACGTCAACGCCATCTCGGCCTTTCCCGACGATCTGCGGATGCGCGACAGCATCACCGGCGAATTCATCGCCCAGATCCCGGCCGCAGAGGATTTTCGCAAACGGTTCGGCTTCCCTTATGCGGTGATCCACCGTGCCGATCTGCACAAGACCTTTCTGAACAAATGCCTCGCATCGGCGAATGTCGATCTTCGGGTCAATTCGAAAATGACCGGGATCACGGAAACCGAAACCGGCGTGCGTGTCACGACCGAAGCCGGGCTGGTGATCGACGCCGACGCGCTGATCGGGGCCGATGGCATCTGGTCGAAAACCCGCGAGTTGATCGCCAACGACGGGCCGCCGCGCGTGTCGGGCCATATCGCCTATCGCGCGGTTCTGCCGACCGAGGACGTGCCCGAAGAGCTGCGCACCAATTCCATGTGCCTATGGGCCGGGGAAAAGGCGCACCTGGTGCAATATCCGCTGCGCGGCGGGGAATTGTATAACCTTGTCGCGGTGTTCCATTCGGACCGTTTTTCCGAAGGCTGGAACGATTTCGGCGATCCCGAAGAGCTGAAACTGCGCTTTGCCGACAAATGCCCCGAAGTGCGCACCCTGCTGGACAAGATCGAAAACTGGCGCATGTGGGTGCTCAACGACCGCGATCCGATCCGCGAGTGGGTCAAGGGACCGATGGCGCTTCTGGGCGATGCGGCGCATCCGATGCTGCAATACCTGGCGCAGGGGGCCAATATGGCCATTGAGGACGCCGTCTGTCTGGCCGACATGCTGGTCAATGAGAATGGCAATTACGAAGCCGCTTTCCTGCGGTATCGCGACGCGCGCTATCTGCGCACGACACGGGTTCAGATGACCGCGCGCCTCTATGGCGAGGTCTATCACGCCAGTGGCGCAACGCGCGACATGCGCAACGCTGAAATCAGCTCTTGGCCGATTGAAAAACACTATCTGGGAATGAGCTGGATCTATGACATCTCGCCTACGTGGCGTGATGACGGGTCGGTGGAAGCGATAGGGGAGAATATCGCGACCGCCGCGCAATAAAACGACGCATAGGCACATATCATAACGTCGCTATCAGGGAGGAGAACGGCAATGAAACGACGCGGATTTTTGCTTGGTTTCGCGCTGGCTGCCATGAGCGCAGGGGCCAGCTTTGCCCAGGAGGTGACCATTCGCTACAGCGAGTGGTTGCCGCCCACCTATTTCATCAACGAACGGGTGCTGTACCCGTATTTCGAGGAGATCGAAAAAGTGACCGAAGGCCGCGTGGTGGTCGAGGTTTCTGCTGGTCCGCTTGGACCGCCCCCACGCAACTATCAGATGGCAATGGATGGAATCGCGGATATGACCTGGGGGGTGCATGGGTTCACCCCCGGGACCTTCCCGCTGAGCGAAATGGTCGAACTGCCGTTTCATTCCACCGATGCCGCCAGCAATTCGGTCGCCTATTGGCGGGTTTTCAAAGACATTCTTGAACCCGCCAATATGCACCCCGGCGTTCATACCCTGGCGGTGCACACCCAGCCGCCGGGCCAGATGTTCAACAGTGTCCGGCCCATCAAAGACCCCAAAGATTTTGTCGGCTTGAAAATCAGATCGACCAATAGCTCCGTGGCGAGCGCCTTGGAAAATCTCGGGGCCACTCCGATCGGCATTCCAGTGACCGAAATGCGCGAAGCTCTTGAAAAGGGCATCGTGGACGGGGTCTCGCTGTCCAACGATGCGATTTACAATTTTCGGGTGTCAGAATTCGTGAAATACGAAATGGCCATTCCCGGGGGGCTTTATAACGCCAGCATGTTCCTGGTGATGAACCTGGCGACCTGGAACAAGATTTCGCCCGAAGATCAGGCCGCCATCTCGGCCATCTCAGGCGAAGCATTGGCGCGCAAGATGGGCGAGGTCTGGCAAGCCGAACACGATGCCTCGGTCCCCAAATCCATCGCCGACGGGATTGCCATCTCCGTGCCGGACGGGGCCTTGCTCGACTTTATCCATGGCGCGCTTGATCCGTTTGAGGACGCCTGGCTGGCCAAAGCCAAGGCCGCCGGAATTGACGGGGCCCAAGCCCTGGAAGCCTACCGCGCGGCATCGGTGTCGGACAAGCCATGACCATGACACAGATCTTTCCGAAAGCCGTCCGGTCCCTTGAAGGGGCCGGGCGCATCACCGCAAGTGTTTTGATGGCCATGCTGGTGGTCATCACCTTTGTCGATGTCGTCGGACTCCAGTTCGGCCACCCGATTGCCTTTGCCTTCGAATTCACCAAGGTCTGCGTGGGCGCGATGTTCTACGTCGGATTGCCACTGGTCACGTTGCGCCGCGAACATATCTGCGTGGATCTCGTGCCAATCTCGCCGGGATCGAAACTCGGGATCGGTGTCACGGCGGCTGTCGATCTGCTCTCGGCCGGGCTGATTGCCCTGGTCGCCAAACAGCTTTGGGCACAGGCGCAGACGCTGGAGATGTTCAACACGGTGATGATGTTCACCCGCTGGCCGATTGCGCCGATGGTACGCGTCATGGCGGTTTTGGCGGCACTCACGGCCATGATCTGTCTGGTTCAGGGGCTTTCGCGCGTCTTTCCCACGCGCCATCCCCGCTCAACGGGGGGCAACACATGATCGTTCTCATTGGGTTTATCTGTCTCTTTGCCCTGCTGTTGATCCGGGTGCCGATCGGCTTTGCGCTTGGTCTTGTCGGCGCGACGGGGTTCGGGTGGATCGTCGGCCTTTCACCCGCGTTGAAAAGCATCGGCACCGTCGCCTCAGACACGGTGATGAGCTATGATTTCGCCGTCATCCCGATGTTCATCCTGATGGGCAATCTCATTGCGCGCTCCGGCATCTCCGATGATCTCTACGCCGCCTCGCAGACTTGGTTCGGCGGGATGCGCCGCGGGCTTGCCATCGCCACGATTGCCTCCTGCGGCGGGTTCAGCGCGGTCTGTGGGTCAAGCCTTGCAACGGCGGCCACCATGGCGCGTGTCGCCGTGCCGCCGATGCGATCCTACCAGTATTCCGATGCCGTGGCGGCGGGATCGGTGGCGGCAGGGGGCACACTTGGCATCCTCATTCCACCCAGCATCGCGCTCGTGCTCTACGGGATCATGACCGAAAGCGACATCGGCGCGTTGTTTGCCGCCGGGGTGTTGCCCGGCCTGTTGGGAATCGTGCTCTACATGGCGGCGATCTCGGTCTGGGTACGTTTTAACCCCTCCATCGGCCCGGCGGCACAACGTGCCAGCTTTGCGGACAAACTGGCCTCGCTTCAGGGCATCATCGGTATCCTGTTGCTGTTCACCCTGGTGATGGGCGGGCTGTATCTTGGGCTGTTCACCCCGACAGAAGCCGCAGGGATCGGCTCTGCCGGAGCCCTGGTGATCGCCCTCGCCCGTGGGCGGATGAATGTCCGTAAGCTGCTGGATACGCTCTACGATTCCGCACGCACCTCGGTCGCACTTCTGACCATTCTGATCGGCGCGATCCTGTTTGCCAACTTCATGAACGTGGCGCGCCTGCCACAGGATCTGGGCGCCTGGGTGATGGATATGAACCTGTCGCCGATGATGGTGATCAGCATGATCGTTCTGATCTACGTGGTTCTGGGATGTTTCCTTGAATCGATCTCGATGATGCTTCTGACCGTGCCGATCTTTTACCCGATCGTCGCCTCGCTTGGCTTCGATCTGGTGTGGTTCGGGATCGTGGTCATCGTCGTGATCGAAATCTCGATGATCACGCCGCCGGTGGGCATGAACATCTTTGTTCTGCGCAGCGTGTTGCCGGACATTCCCACCGCGACGATCTTTCGCGGCGTCTTGCCGTTTATCGCGGCGGATGTGATCCGCGCCGCGCTTTTGATCGCCTTTCCGATCATCGCACTATGGCTGCCAAATCTGATGCACTAGCGCCCGAAGAGGAGAGCGGGCGCCCAACCCTAGGGAGGAGAGAAAATGACCCAAAGAAGTTTTCCGCTGAACGCCTGGTATGTCGCGGCATGGAACTATGAGGTGAAAAAGGGCGCAATGCTCGCGCGTACGATCTGTGAAAAACCATTGGTGTTCTATCGCAAGGCCGATGGCACCGCCGTGGTGATGGATGATGCCTGCTGGCACCGGCTTGCCCCCCTGTCCAAAGGGCGGCTTGCGGGCGATAACGTGGTGTGCCCCTATCACGGGTTGGTCTATGAACCCGGCGGGCGCTGTGTGCATATGCCCTCGCAGGAGACCATCAACCCGTCTGCGGCGGTGCGGACATACCCGCTGGTCGAGCGCCACCGCTATCTTTGGATCTGGATGGGCGATCCGGCGCTGGCCGATGTGGATCTGGTGCCCGATCTGCACTGGAACGACGATCCGGAGTGGACCGGCGACGGCACTTTGATCGAGCTGAAGGCGAATTACCTGCTGGGCATCGACAACCTGATGGACCTGACGCACGAGACCTTCGTGCATGACGGTTCCATCGGCAATGATGCGGTGGCCGAGGCGCCGTTCAGCGTGACCCATGGTGAACGGTCGGCCCGGGTGACGCGCTGGATCCTGAACCAGGACCCGCCGCCTTTCTGGGGCGCGCAGCTTGGGGTGCCGGGGCCGGTGGACCGCTGGCAGATCATCAATTTTCTGGCGCCCAGCAGTGTGGCGCTGGATGTCGGGGTGGCCGTGGCCGGCACCGGTGCGCCCGGAGGCAATCGGTCGCAGGGGGTGAATGGCTATATCGTCAACTCAATCACCCCCGCGACGGAGACCACGTCGCATTACTTCTGGTCCGCCAACCGCAATTTCAAGCTGGGCGATATGAGCCTGACCACGGCGTGGCGCAATGCCGTGGCCGGGATTTTCAAACAGGACGAAGACATTCTCGAACTGCAACAGGAGGCCATCGCCCGCAATCCCGACAAGGAGTTCTATGACCTCAACATCGATGCGGGCGGCATGTGGGCGCGGCGCAAGGTGAGCGAGATGATCGACGCGGAAACGGCGGGTCTGCGCCGTGTCGGCTAAGCCCATAGGGGGAAGGGCCCCAAGCGCGGAAAGGAGTGAAACATGCAAGCGACACAGCTGAACACCACCGCCACCGTGGTCGAAACGCGTGAGATCGCAAAGGGCATCCGCTTGCTGCGCTTTGCGATCGCCGGAGACCCGATTTCGGTCGAGGCGGGCGCGCATGTGACCTTTGCCCTGCCCCATGACGGGCAGTTGATCCACCGGTCCTATTCCGTGGTCGATGACGGGCAGGGGCCTGACATGTTGACGGTCGCGGTGAAACTGGAACCCGCCAGCAAGGGTGGTTCCGCCGCCATGTGGCGCCTTTCGGTGGGGGATCAAATCCAGCTTACGGGCAACGACAACTCCATGCCCGTGAGCTACGGCGCACAGACATATGTCGTGGTGGCGGGCGGGATCGGCATCACGCCGATGACCGGGGTGGCCCGAACACTGCGCAAAACCGGCAAGTCGGTCACGATGCACTATTGTGCCCGCGCGCCGGAGGAGGCCGCCTTTGTCGATCTGATGCAGGACCTGTTGGGCGATGACCTGACACTGCATTACGCCAGCGCGGGGGCGACGCTCGATACCAAGGCACTGGTCGCGGCTTTGGACAGGGCGACCATCCTCTACATGTGTGGCCCGATGGGCCTGACCGAGGCGATCAAATCCGCCTGGGCCGAACACGGGTTGCCGCCGCAGAACCTGCGCTATGAGACCTTTGGCAACTCGGGCACCCGGCCCACGCGGCCGTTCACCGTGCATGTCGAGGAAAGCGACCGCACCGTCGAAGTGGGGGAGGGTCAGACCCTGCTCGATGCGCTGCTGGAGAGCGGACACCAAGTGCTCAGCGATTGCCGCAAAGGCGAATGCGGGCTGTGCAAGGTCGTGGTGCACGCGGCGGATGCCGAGATCGACCACCGCGATGTGTTTCTCAGCGACCGGGAACGCGCGGCGGCCGACTGTCTTTGCAGCTGCGTGTCGCGGCTTCCCGGCGGGCACATGTCCATCCGGATCGACGGTATTCCCCATGGCCGATCCGATTAACATCACAAGACACAAAAAAGGAGCAAACCAATGACAACGGCAGAATTTCCAAAAGACCGTCAGGCGTTTTATGACAAGCTGACCCCCGGTTCGCTGGCCCCTTTGTGGGAGCGCCTGAAAGGGCTGGTGCCGCCAGAGCCGCGCAACAAGACTCGGCCCTATGTCTGGCCCTACACCGAGGTGCGGCCTCTGTTGCTGGAGGCGGGCGATCTTCTGACCGCCGAAGAAGCCGAGCGCCGCGTGTTGGTGTTCGAAAACCCCGCCTTCGAGGGCACATCCCGGATCAACTCGACGCTTTATGCGGGGATGCAGCTGATCCTGCCCGGCGAAACCGCCCCGGCGCATAAACACGCCGCCGGTGCGTTGCGTTTCGTGCTGGAAAGCAACGGCGGCTATACCACCGTGGATGGCGAGCGCAGCGAAATGCATCGTGGTGACGTGGTGATCACGCCGGGCGGCACCTTCCACGACCACGGCCATGACGGCGAAGGCCCCGTCATCTGGGTCGATGCGCTGGACGTGCCGCTGGTGAACTTCTTTGAGTGCGGGTTCTCCGAAGAACTGCCCGACGCGCAGCAGGAAATCACCAAGAAGAATGGCCATTCGACGGCGGAATTCGGTTCGGGCATGTTGCCGATGGACCCGATTTCACCGTTCGGCGCCAACTCGCCGGTGTTTGCCTACCCCTATGATCGCGCGCGCAATGCGCTGTTCGCGCTCAAGGAGTCGGTGCGTCCCGACCCTTATTTCGGCTATGCGCTGCGCTATGCCAACCCGCTGGACGGCGGTTGGGTGATGCCGATGATCGCGGCCTGGCTGGCCTACCTTCCCGAAGGCTTCTCGACCGCGCCCTACCGAGCCACCGACAATCAGGCGATGGTGGTGTCCGAAGGGCATGTCAGCATCGAGATCAATGGCGAGACCTTCGATCTCGGGCCGAATGACGTGATCGCGCTGCCGGGCTGGACCTGGCGCACGATGCGTGCCAGCGACGATGCGGTCATGTTCTTCTTCTCCGATCGCAGCGCGCAGGAAAAGCTGGGCCTGTGGAAGGAAGAGCGCGGCAACGCGGGCTGATCCGATCGGGCAAGGGGGCGGTTCTGGCCGCCCTTTCACGCCCGGCCTGAAACAAAAAGACCCGGACGATCCAGTGATCGTCCGGGTCTTTTCATGCCGTGGAGCGGTGGCTTTAGAACGGCAATTGATGCGGTACGCGCTGGGTCGAGATCCAGCGCTGCTTGGTGAAGGCCTGAATGGCGCCTTTCGGCCCCCATTTGCCGCCGCCACCCGACGCGCCGAACCCGCTGAACGGGCAGTGGGGTTCGTCATGCACGGTGGAATCGTTCACATGCACCATGCCCGCGTTGATCCGTTCCGCGATCATTTCGCCCATGGCGATGTCAGAGGTCACGACCGAGGCCGACAGCCCGTAAGGCGTGTCATTGGCCATGTCGATGGCGTCCTGCACCGATTCCGCACGCACCACGATGGTGGCCGGGCCAAAGATTTCCTCGTTCCAGACGCGCATTTCGGGGGTGACATCCGTCAGGATCGTCGCCTCGAAGAACGGGGCCTGAGCCGCGCCGCCGCTTTGCACCTTGGCGCCTTGTTCCTGGGCTTCGGCGATCAGGGCCGTGATGCGCTGCAACTGGCGGTCGTTGATGATCGGACCGATGACGCAGGTTTGTTCCTGCGGATTGGTCGGCACGAAGTTTTTAGTCTTGGCGACGAACTTCTCAAGGAAGGCGTCATAGATCTTGTCCGCGACGATGATCTTGTCGGCGGACATGCAGATCTGACCCTGGTGCATGAAGGCGCCGAAAAACGCGAGATCCACAGCCCGGTCGAGATCCGCGTCTTCCAGCACGAGGATCGGGTTCTTGCCACCCAGTTCCAGCATGATCGGTTTGAACGCCTGCGCACAGGCGGTGTTGAGGATCTTGCCCACGTGGGTCGAGCCGGTAAAGCTCAGCACATTGACGCGCTTGTCATTGACAAAGCTGTCGCCGACCATGGCCGCGCCGTCGCGCCCGGTGGTCACGACGTTGAAAACCCCCGCCGGGAAGCCCGCGTCCGCGAACAGCTCGGCCATCATCAGACCGCCGGAGACCGGCGAATCCTCGGAGGGTTTCAGGATCGCCGTATTGCCCAATGCCAGGGCATAGACGAACCCGCGCAGCGACAGGTACAGCGGGAAGTTCCAGGGCGAGATCACGCCCACAACGCCCGCAGGCGCGCGCACGGCGCGGTTGACCTTGCCGGGCACTTGCGACGGCAGGATTTCCCCGATTTCACGCGTGGTCAGACCTGCCGCTTCGCGCAGGGCCAGCGGCACCAGCGAACATTCGAACATGGCCTTGCCAAAGCCGGAGCCGGTCTCGGCGATCAGGACCTGTACGAACTGTTCCTGACGCTCAGTGAACAATTCGGCGGCCTTGTAAAAGAACGAGGCGCGCGCCGCGGGCGGCAGGGCCGCCCATGCGGGCTGGGCGGCTTTCGCGGCCGCAATCGCTGCGTCGACATCAGCCTGGGACGCATCCGCGCATTGCGCGAACAGATCCCCGGTGGTCGGGTTGTGATCGTCAAAGGTGGTATCGCCGGCCGCAGGCGTCCATTCGCCATTGATGAACAGCTTGCGCGCCTCGCTGGGTGCAGCGTTGTCTTTGCTGGTTTCTAGCCAATCAAACATAAAGTTCCCCCCATTTTTAGCATCAAGAGAGAATAAGTATCCCGCAGGGAAGAGGGTAGTCACAAGACTCTCAATTTCTTGTATGATATTTTCAAATTCCATCGCGGGCAGGTCGCGCTCGGGTGGTTTGTAGCCGTATCGTCGGGGCTGCTTCCAGTGGTTCGTGACGGGGGGTTACTGCCAGGCCCCGGGGCGCCGCCCTTTGTTTTTCGCGTACGCGCGTTATATTGTTGGCGGTTGATGCACCGCCTCATACCCCCTGTCCTGGTTGAGGTTGCGCATCACCCCGGACCGCCAAGGAGCGCCGTCATGGCCGCAGAAAAGCTTGTTGAATACCGAAGTGTACAGCATTCAGCCCAGAGCGAAGCCTCTGTCTATCTGACCACGGACACCGCGCATGTGGACCTTCGATTCGACAATCCCCTGATCTGTTGCATGCGGGCAGGACGCAAGATCATGCGCGTCAACGAGTCCGAGCCGTTCGATTTTCTGCCGGGCGAGACGCTGTTCGTCAACGCCTCGATGGCGATGAGCATCGTCTTTCCGGAGGCGGCGCCGGACCGGCCTGCGGAATGCATGGTCATCGAGTTTGACAGGGTCGAGCTTGACCGGATCGTCACGCGGATCAACGCCTCGCTTCGCGCCAAGGGTCATGAAGAGCGGATGGAACTTGACTGGTCGAATTTCGCGCATCTGCGCCAGGCCAGGGAAGTTCAGGCGCAAATGGACCGCATAATGCACCTTTATGAAACCGAAACCGGGGCGCTGCGCGAGGTTCTGATTGAATCCGCGCATTGCGAACTGGTGTTGCGTCTGTTGCAGGCCCAAGAAGCGGATCTTCTGAAAAAGCGTCGCAGAAACATGGCCGACACCGGCCTGAATGCCGTGGTCGAGGCCATCGTGCAACACCCCGAGGCACGCTTTACATCCGAAGAACTGGCCCGCGTTGCCCGCATGAGCGAGGCCAGCCTGTTCCGGCACTTCAAGGCCCGCTACGGCAAGACCCCGGCCAAATTCGCCACCGCGCACCGCATGTCACGCGCGCGCGAACTGCTGGCGGACCGGTCGATCAAGGATGTGGCGCATGCGCTGGGATTTACCGATGTCGGCCATTTTTCCCGCGTCTTCCACGAGACCATCGGCGAAACCCCAAGCGTGGTGCAGCGCCGCAACCGAAGCGGTCGCAAGCTTCATTGATCCCGTCTGCCGGCAATCGGCCGCCCCGCGCCCCCCCGGCGAAAAGCGTCCTCTTGCGGGCCTCGTGATCGGGCTTTCATGCGAGACCGGACAGATGGCCCCCGGCCTGAAGGTGCAGATGGCCCCCGGCCTGAAGGTATTGCCTGAGACCCATCCGGTATTGGACTAAACCTGGGCTCTTTGACACTTTCGCTGTGTGATAGACCTCAGAATTGGACCGGCGCCTTGACTACCATCGACCGCATTCAAGCAACGATCGCCGACATTCCCACCATCCGCGGGCATGTTCTTTCGATGACGACAATGATGTGCCAGTCCATCGTTCTGGTGAAGGTATTCTTTTCGGACGGCTCCGTTGGGCTGGGCGAAGGCACGACCATCGGCGGCATGACCTATTGCCCGGAAAGCCCCGAAAGCATCAAGCTGGCCATCGACGCCTATCTGGCCCCCGCCCTTGTGGGGCAGGATGCGGACAGGATCGCGGCGGCCTCGTTGCTGATGGCGAAGACGGTGCAGGGCAACACAATCGCGCGCTGCGCCATTGAAACCGCGCTTTGGGATGGCCTGGCAAGGCGCCTGAACGTGTCCGTGGCGCAGCTGTTCGGCGGCGCGGTGCACAGCAGCCTGCCCGTCGCCTGGACCCTTGCCAGCGGCAATTCGCAGACCGACGCCGAGGAAGCGTTGGAGATGCTGGAAATCCGGCGGCACAATGTCTTCAAGCTGAAGATCGGCAAGCGCGCGGTGCGTGACGATGTGGCCCATGTGGCGGGCATCAAGAAGGCGGTGGGTGACAGGGCCAGCATCCGGGTGGATGTCAATCAGGCCTGGGGCATCACCGACGCGCGCTGGGGTCTTGCCGGGCTTCAGGAGATCGGCGTCGATCTGGTCGAACAGCCGATCCCGCGCGGGTATACCGCCGCGCTCAAAGAGCTGACCTCTTCCTACGAGATTGCGGTGATGGCCGATGAATCGCTTCAGGGCCCCGAGGATGCGGCCCAGGTCGCGGCGCAGCGTTCGGCGGATGTCTTTGCCATCAAGATCGCACAATCCGGCGGGCTTGCGCCGGCGCGCGACGTGATCACCATCGCCCATACGGCAGGCATCGACACCTATGGCGGCACCATGCTTGAGGCCGGCGTCGGGACGGCCGCGGCGCTTCAGCTTTTTTCGACGATCCCGAAGATGCGTTGGGGCACCGAACTTTTCGGTCCGCTGTTGCTGCGCGACGAAATTCTGGCCGAGCCGCTTCAATACGGGGACTTCTCGGTCACAGTGCCCGCCGGACCCGGACTCGGAGTCGATCTTGATGAGGACAAGGTCGCTTTTTACAGCCGGGATCGGGCACGATCGGTGGCCCTGGCCGCGGGGAGCTAAGAACAAAACACCGATGTTTTGAGGAAAACAGCGCCGCCCTGCGGCACACTATGGCTTATGGCTTGCGAGGAGGAAAACCATGTTTACCCAGCCAGGACTTGATGAACTGAGCCGTCGTCTGGACGGTATGGTCGAAAAAGACCCGGAAAACGGCGTGTTCCGTGCCAAGCGCGACATGTTCAGCGATGAAGAGCTGTTCGAGCTTGAGATGAAGCATATTTTCGAAGGGAACTGGATCTATCTGGCGCATGAAAGCCAGATCCCCAACCCGAACGATTACTTCACCACCTATATGGGCCGTCAGCCGATCGTGATCACCCGCGACAAGACCGGCGAACTGCACGCGTTCATCAACGCCTGTAGCCACCGGGGCGCGATGCTCTGCCGGTTCAAGCGACAGAACAAATCCACCTTCACCTGCCCGTTCCACGGCTGGACCTTTGGCAACACCGGCAAGCTTTTGAAGGTCAAGGACCCCAAGGGCGCGGGCTATCCCGAGCAGTTCAACAAGGACGGCAGCCACGATCTGAAACGTGTGGCGCGGTTCGAAAGCTATCGCGGCTTCCTTTTCGGCAGCCTCAGCGAGGATGTGCAAAGCCTTACCGATTATCTGGGCGAAGCCACGAAGATGATCGACATGGTCTGCGACCAGTCCGACGACGGGCTTGAGGTTCTGCGCGGCTCGTCCAGCTATACCTATAATGGCAACTGGAAGCTTCAGGCCGAAAACGGCGCCGATGGCTATCACGTGTCGGCGGTGCACTGGAACTATGTGGCCACCACATCGCGTCGCGGCGAGGAAAAAGAAGACAACATCAAGGCGGTGGATGCCTCGAAATGGGCCAAGCAGAAGGGCGGGTATTACGCCTTTGAAAACGGCCATATCATGCTGTGGACGACCTGGGCCGACCCGACCAACCGCCCGCTTTACCCGCGCCGCGACGAATTGGTCGAACGGTTTGGCGAGGCCAAGGCGGATTGGATGATCGGCTATCTGCGCAACCTGTGTCTGTACCCGAACCTGTTCCTGATGGATCAGTTCAGCTCGCAGCTGCGCGTGTTCCGCCCGATCTCGGTCGACAAGACCGAAGTGACGATCTATTGCATCGCACCCAAAGGCGAAGACCAGGACGCGCGCACCAAGCGCATTCGCCAATACGAGGATTTCTTCAACGCCTCGGGCATGGCCACGCCGGACGATCTGGAAGAATTCCGCGCCTGCCAACTGGGCTATGAAGGTCGCGCCGCCGAATGGAACGACCTGAGCCGCGGGGCGACCCAATGGATCGACGGGCCGGACGAAGAGGCCAAATCCATCGGGCTCGCGCCGGTTTCCTCGGGCGCGCGCACCGAAGATGAGGGCCTGTTCGTCATTCAGCACAATCACTGGGTCGAACGCATGAACGACGCGATCGCGGAAGAGCGTGAAAACGTGGCGCCGATGCGCCTGGCGGGGGAGTAAGACAGATGCCGATGACAAACACTGCCGTTTCGGCCGCCGCCGCTTTGGATATCGACGAGATCCGCGCCTTTCTTTATGCCGAGGCGCGCGCGCTTGACGATCGCGACTGGGATACATGGCTGGCCTTCTATCACGAAGACGCGCCGTTCTGGATGCCCGCCTGGGATGATTTCGACACGCCGACCGAAGACCCGGCCAACGAAATGTCGCTGATCTATTATCAGGACAAATCGGGGATCGAGGACCGGGTGTTCCGCATCAAGACGGACCGCTCCTCGGCGACCAGCCTGCCCGAGCCGCGCACATCGCACAACATCAGCAATGTCGAAGTGGTGTCGCGCGACGGGACCGAAGTGAAGATCCGCTTCAACTGGTTCACGCTGAACTATCGCTACAACACCACCGATACGTATTTCGGCACCTCGTTCTACACGATCGATACCGCATCGGGACAGCCGCTGATCATGGATAAAAAGGTCTTGTTGAAAAACGACCTGATCCACCACGTGATCGACGTCTACCACATCTGATCCAAAATCTACGGGGACGGCGCGCCATCCGACTGGCGCGCCGAGGGAAGAGATATGAGCTATAAAATTGCACTGAACTTCGAAGACGGGGTCACCCGCATCATCGATTGCGACGAAGACGAACTGGTCACGGACGCCGCCTTTCGTCAGCGGATCAACGTGCCGATGGATTGCCGCGACGGGGTCTGCGGCACCTGCAAATGCTTCTGCGAGGAAGGTTCCTACGAGCTGGAATTCTACCACGAAGACGCGATGACCGAGGAAGAAGAAGCAGAAGGCTATGTTCTGACCTGCCAGATGACCCCGGAATCCGATTGCGTGATCCGGGTGCCGGCCTCGTCGCTGGCCTGCAAGACCGGCGCGGAAAAAGTGCCGGCCACGGTCACGGCGGTCGAAACCCTGTCGGACACGTCTTTCCGGCTTGAGGTCACCCCCGCCAAACAGGTTGCGTTCCTGCCGGGGCAATATGTGAACATCGAGGTTCCGGGCACCGGCCAGCATCGCTCCTATTCATTTTCCTCGCATCCCGATGCCGCCACGGGCAGCTTTCTGATCCGCAACCTGCCGGGCGGGATGATGAGCACCTATCTGGCCGAGCGCGCCAAAGCCGGTGACACGCTGGAGCTGACCGGGCCGATGGGCACCTTCTATCTGCGCCCCGCCGAACGCCCCCTGCTGTTTCTTGCGGGCGGCACCGGGCTTGCGCCGTTCCTGTCGATGCTGGAACTTCTGGCCGACAAGCCGACCGAACACCCGATCCGACTGTTCTATGCGGTGACACGCGACGCCGATCTGGTCGAACTGGACCGGATCACCGCGCTGGCGGCAAAAATGCCGAACCTGACCGTGGAAACCGTTGTGGCGGATGCCGACAGCGACCACGCCAAGAAGGGCTTTGTCACCGATCACCTGACGGCGGAGGATTTCAACGGCGGCGATGTCGATGTGTACCTGTGCGGCCCGCCCCCGATGGTGGATGCGGTGCGCGGCCATATGGCCGATCTGGGCGTGACCCCGGCGCATTTCCATTTCGAAAAGTTCAACCCCTCCGAAGCCGAAGCGGACGCCGCCTGATGGCCCGGTTCACCGACAAGATCGTCGTCGTCACCGGCGCGGCCCAGGGCATCGGCCGCCGCGTGGCCGAACGCGTCGCGGACGAAGGCGGCAAGCTGGCGCTGATCGACCGTTCGGATTTGGCCGATGAGGTCGCCGCCGGGATCCGCGCCAAAGGGGGCGAAGCGATCTTTATCGCCGCCGATCTGGAACAATGGGACGGCGCGCAAAAGGCAATGACCGAAGCGGTCGAGGCCTATGGCCGGATCGACATCCTGATCAACAACGTGGGCGGCACGATCTGGACCAAACCCTTTGAACATTACGCGCCCGAGGAAATTCAGGCCGAGGTCCAGCGCTCGCTGTTTCCGACGCTCTGGTGCTGCCGTGCGGCCCTGCCGACGATGCTGGAACGCGAAAGCGGCGTGATCGTCAACGTGTCCTCGATCGCCACCCGCAGCCTGAACCGTGTGCCCTATGCCGCGGCCAAGGGCGGGGTAAACGCGATCACCGCCTCGCTTGCGTGGGAAGTGGCCGAGCGCGGCGTGCGCGTCGTGGCCAGCGCACCGGGCGGGACCGAAGCCCCCGCGCGGGCGATCCCGCGCCATCCGGGCGAACAGGATGCGCAGGAACAGGCTTGGTATCAGCAGATCATCGACCAGACGGTCCAGTCCAGCCTGATGAAACGCTACGGCACACTGGATGAGCAGGCAGGCGCGATCCTGTTTCTGGCATCCGACGACGCCTCCTACATCACCGGCCTGACACTGCCGGTCGGAGGAGGCGATCTGGGATAACGACAACCGGGCCAGGGAGAGGCCCGGGCAATTCACAGGGAGGAGAAATCAACATGAAAACGACACTCAAGACGGCCCTGGCCGGGCTTGCCACCTGTCTGGCGTTCACGCCCGCACTGGCCGAAGACATCAAGGTCGGGCTTTTGCTGCCCTATTCGGGCGTCTATGCCAGCCTTGGCCAGGACATCGACGACGGGTTTGCGCTCGCGCTTGAAACCTATGGCGCCGAGACCGGCGCAACCTTTGACCTGATCCGCGAGGACACCGAGGTCAGCCCGCCGGTGGGCCTTGCCAAGACCCGCAAGCTGGTGCTGCAGGACAAGGTCGATGTCATGGCGGGCATCGTGTCTTCGGGCGTTCTGGGCGCGGTGCGCGACATGGTGCACGGCTCGAAGGTGCCGCTGATCGTGGCCAATGCGGGCAATGACGAGGCCACCGGCGAAAGCTGTAGCCCCTATGTCGTGCGCCTGTCCTTTTCGAATGGTCAGGTGAACCGCCCCATGGGCCAGTGGATGTTCGATCAGGGCATCACCAAGGTCTATACGCTGGCCCCCGACTATGCCGCAGGCCACCAGATGATCGACGCGTTCGCAGAGGCCTTTACCGCCGCGGGCGGCGAGATCGTCGGACAGGAATACACACCCTTCCGCAAGACACAGGATTTCGGCCCCTACCTGACCAAGGCACAGGCCAGCGGCGCCGAGGCCGTCTTTGTGTTCTATGCGGGCGGCGAAGCGATTTCCTTCGTCAAACAGTATGACAGCTTTGGGCTGAAAACCGATCTGCCGCTTTACGGGTCCGGGTTCCTGACCTCGTCGCTTTATGTGAATGCCCAGGGTCCGGCGGCCGAAGGCGTGATTACGGCGCTGCACTATGTGCCCACCATTGACTCGGTGGAGAACAAGGATTTCGTGGCCGCCTTCACCGAAAAGACCGGGCGCATCCCGTCGGAATACGCGGTTCACGGCTATGATTCCGCGCGCGCGCTGATCGAGGCCACCAAAACCGGCGCATCCGACCGCGAGACGATCGCCGCCGCCCTCGGCAAGGTCAGCTTTACCGGCCCGCGTGGTCCGCTCAGCATCGACCCCGCGACCAACAACCTGATCCAGCTGATCTATGTCTACGAGACCGTGGCCGGCGAAACCGGGCTGACCCAGAAGGTTCTGGCAACGCTTCCCGCGCAGCAGGACCCGGTCAACGGCTGCGTGCTGAAGTAGGGACACATCCGGCTGCCCGACCCTGGGCAGCCGGGCTTTTGGGGGGAATGAGAAAATGACCAGCGATCCGGGGTTTTGGATTTTGCAGGGGCTCAATGCCCTGCAGCTTTCCATGCTGTTGTTTCTGTTGTCGGTGGGGCTGACCGTGATTTTCGGCCTGATGCATTTCGTCAACCTCGCCCATGGCGCGCTCTATGCACTCGGGGCCTATGTGGCGGCAAGCGTTGCGGCGGCGGTCGGCTACTGGCCGGCCCTGATCGCGGCGCCGCTGGCGGTCGCTCTGGTCGGGGTCGTGCTGTATGGCGGCCTGATCAAGCGGATGCGCAAGGCGGGCCCGATGTCGCAGGTTCTGGTGACCTTCGGGCTGATCTTTGCCATGCTCGATCTGACGCGGATCATCTGGGGCGATTTCGCCCTTGGGATTGACGTGCCGCAGATCCTGTCGGGGCGCGCCGCGTTTCTGGGCATAGAATACCCGATCTACCGGCTGTTCATCATCGCGCTTGGGGGGCTGGCCTTTGTCGCGCTGACACTGGTTCTGTCGCGCACCCAGATCGGGGCAATGATCCGCGCCGGTGTGGACAATGACGAAATGGCGGCCTGTCTGGGGATCAACGTCGAAAAGCTGTTCTTCATCGTCTTTTGCGTGGGCTGCGGGCTTGCGGGGCTGGCCGGGGCGATTGCCGCGCCGCTTTTGTCGGTGACCCCGGATATGGGCCTGCAAATCCTGATCCCCACCCTGATCGTGATCGTGATCGGCGGGCTGGGCAGCCTGCAGGGCGCCATCGCCGGGTCGCTGATCTATGGGTTCGTGCAGACCTTCGGCGCGGTCCTCGCGCCACAGCTGGCCTCGGTTCTCATCTACGCGCTGCTGGCCGCCGTGCTGGTGATCAAACCGGCCGGGCTGTTCCCGGCGAAAGGATAAGCAATGTTCAGACACACACCTTTGCGGATCGCGACGCTTGTGCTGCTGGGCGCGGCGGCCATCCTTTACGGCCTGAACGCCGAATATTTCGGCCTTGAGATCCTGACCGAGATTGCGATCCTTGCCATTCTGGTGATCGCGCTGGACATGGTGGCCGGGTTCGGCGGCATGGTCTCGCTGTTTCACGGGGCGCTGATGGGGATCGGGGCCTATGGCTTTACCCTTCTGGCAACCAAGGCGGGGGTTGCGCCCCTGCCCGCGATGATCGGGGCCATGGCGCTTGGCGGGGTTGTCGGCTGGATCGTGGGCGCGATCTGCGCGCGGACCCATGGCATCTATTTCATCATGGCGACGCTGGCCTTTGGGCAGATGGCCTATTCCTATATCTTTGAATCGTCGTTTTTCGGCGGCGATGACGGGCTGTCGGGCGCGCCCCGGCTGGACCTGTCGGGGCTGGGCATCGACCTGAACGACTCGCGCGGGTTTGCGTTCTTCGCGCTGGCGCTGCTGCTGGCGGCCTATCTGGCGGCGGTGGCGATCCTGCGCTCGGGGCTGGGGCGCAGCGTCACCGGCATCCTGCACAGCGAACAGCGGATGCGCGCGCTGGGGCTGAACGTCTGGCGTGTCAAGGCGGCGATCTTTGGCCTTTCGGGCGTGCTGGCGGGGCTGGCCGGGACGCTGGCGGCACAACATATCATGTATGTCTCGCCCGGCCTTCTGGCCTGGACCGTCTCGGGCGAAGCGCTGGTCGTGGTGATCCTTGGTGGGCTGGGCACCCTTGTGGGCCCCGTCGTGGGCGCGGCGTTCTTTGTCCTGCTCAAGCACGAGGTTAGCGCCCACACCACCCACTGGCATCTGGTCGTCGGCGTGATCCTGATCGCCGTGGTGATGAGCCGCGCCAACGGGATCTTCGGCTGGCTCGAAGCCCGCGTCGCCCGCTGGCAGGGCCGCACCCATGCCGCAAAGACCGGCAATCTGGCACTGGAGGGCGACAGCGATGCTTGAGACCAGAAACCTCGATAAACGCTTTGGCGCCATCCATGTGACCCGCGATGTGTCGCTCAAGCTTGAAAAAGGTGAACGGCGAGTGATCCTTGGCCCCAACGGCGCGGGCAAGACCACGCTGTTCAACCAGCTTGTCGGTGAACTGAGCTCGGACAGCGGATCGATCCATCTGGACGGCGAGGATGTGACCGGGCTCAGCGTGGCCAAACGGGCGCGGCGCGGGCTGTCGCGCAGCTATCAGAAGAACACGCTGTTCGACGGGCTGACGATTGCCGAAAACCTGGGGCTGGCCGCATCGGTGGCCCAGGGCCACGCCACCTCTTTGCTGCGCGACAGCCTGTCCCGGTCCGAGGTGCGCGAAACCGTGGCCGAGGTGGCCGCGCAGGTGGATCTTGCGCCGGTTCTGGATGCGCTTGTCAGCGAAGTGTCTTACGGCATACGCCGCCAGCTTGAGGTGGGCGTGGCATTGGCCACCCGGCCCAAGGTGATCCTGATGGACGAACCCACCTCGGGGGTCGGCCCCGAGATGGCGCATGGGTTTCACAAGATGCTCAACGATCTGCCGCGCGATCTGACGCTGCTGATCATCGAGCATGACATGGATCTGGCCTTTGATGTCGCCGACACGATCACGGTGCTGAACTATGGCGAGGTGGTGTTTGACGGCCTTCCCGAAGCCGCGCGCAACAGTGCGATGTTGAAGGAAATCTATCTGGGGAGCTGGGAAGATGCTTGAAGTGCAATCTGTTGACTCCGGCTATGGCGAAACGCAGGTGCTTTATGGCCTGTCCTTTCAGGCCGAACCGGGGCGGGTGCTGGCGGTGCTGGGCCGCAATGGCGCGGGCAAAAGCACCACGCTGAAAACCATCATGGGGCTGCTGCCGTTGAACGGGGGCGATGTAAGCTTTGACGGGACGCCCCTGAACGATCTGCCCCCCTATGAGATCGCCAAGCTGGGCATCGCCTATGTGCCCGAAACGCGCGATATCTTTCCCTCGCTCAGCGTGCGCGAAAATCTCGAGCTGGCCTCCAAACGCTTCGCCGACGCGAACGGCAGCGGCGCGGCCTGGACGATTGACCGGGTGGTCGATCTGTTCCCCCGTCTGGCCGAGCGCATGTCGAACGGTGGCACCCAGCTTTCGGGCGGCGAGCAACAGATGCTGGCCATCGGGCGGGCGCTGCTGATGAACCCGCGTCTGCTGATCCTGGACGAACCCACCGAAGGTCTGGCGCCGATCATCGTCAAGTTGATCCACGACAAGCTGGCCGAGCTGAAAGCCGAGGGCCTGTCGATGGTTCTGGTCGAACAGAATTTCGGCTTCGCGACCAGCCTTGCCGATGACGTGGTCGTGGTCAGCAAGGGGCGCGTGGTCTGGCAGGGCGACGCGGCGGGCATCCGGGCGGATGAAGAGGCCCAGCACCGCTGGCTTGGGGTCTAGGGCCGTGCATCAGATCGTGCGGCGGGCCACCCGCTGCGCGATTGACACGAAATTGTGGACGTGAATGCCCTGTTCATCGACGCGGTAATTTAAAGACACTTCTGTTCGCCCCAAAGGCGGGCTGATGTCAAAATAGCGCAATCCGTTGCGTGTTGCGTTGCCGACGGATGCGGGCACGATACAGACGCCTTCACCCACCGTGACCAAGCTAAGCGCGGTTTGCAGATCCATCGTAAAAACCCGTTTTGGAATTTCCAGTGCCTGTTCCTTACAGCGATCCAGCACAAAATCGGCATAGCTGGGCCGGGGATATTCGGGATACAGAATGAAATTCTGGTCCGCGATCATCTTGAGATCAATGGTGGATTTCCCGGATGCCTCCAACGTGTCCGGCGCGGCAAGGATCAGGTCTTCCTCGCCCAGTTTTTTCGACAGGATTTCGGGATCTTTCAGCGCGGGGCGGGCAAAACCCACGTCGATTTCCCGGCGGATCAGGGTCTTTTGCAACTGCGCATTGTTCATCGGCAGAAGGCTGAGCGACACATCGGGATAATTGGCGCGAAAGGATTTGAGAATATTGGGCAGAATGCCAAAGGTCGAAGAGCCGACAAATCCGACGCGCAAACGCCCCTCTGCCCCCTGTCCGATGCGCCGGATTTCGCGTTTCACATCCTGCAATTCGCGCAGGATGAACCGGCCGCGTTCGTAAAGCCGCTCGCCCGCCTGGGTCAGGGTGATCGCATTGCGCCCGCGCACGAACAACAATGCGCCCAGTTCGTCCTCGGTCTGTTTGATCTGCCGGCTAAGCGGCGGTTGCGCGATGCCCAGACGTTCCGCCGCACGGCCAAAGTGAAGCTCTTCGGCCACCGCAATGAAATACTCCAACTGTTTGATATTCATTGACTGCGGGCCCCTGATGATACGCAGGGAACAAGCCCCTGCGACGGCACGGAAGTCAAACATTTCCTTGGCGCGCCGGGGCTTCCATTCCCCTTTGGTTTACGAAAAAGGACGCACAGACCCTGCGCGCCCTTCTGTCTGCATGTTCGAAAGGCTTATTCGGCCGCAACCGATTGTGCGGCTGCCTCTTCCTTGAGGACGAAGTCGAACTGCACATGCAGATCGGTGTCCAGATTGTCGCCTGCCTTCCTGAACTGACCAACCAGGCTTTCTTTCACGGCGAAAACCGAATCCTCGTCAAGATAGGTACTGTCCGCGTCGTAGATTTGCGACACGAGCGTTCCGAACCCGTCTTTCGACAAAATGAAATGCATGTGGCCGGGCCGGTTCGGATGGTGCCCCATATAGCGCAGCAGTTCGCCCGCGGTTTCATTATCCGGGATCGGATAGGGAACGGGCCGGATGGCACGGAACGCATAGTGCCCGTTTTCATCCGTCTCAAAACGGCCGCGCAGGTTGTAATCGGGCTGCTCGGGATCGTGGTTCTCGTACATTCCGTTGGGGGCATCTTCCCAGACGTCCATGATCACGCCGGCCAGCGGCTTGCCATTGGTGTCGGTCACGGTGCCTTCGAAATACACGGTCTCTTCGTCGTCAAAGTGCTTTTGCACGGTCGAGGCGCCCTTGGGCAGAACGGGCGGGTTTTCACGATAGAACGGGCCAAGCACCGTGGATTCGCTTTCGCCCGCATCGACCGGGTTGGTCAGCATGTCGACCAGAACCTCGACCCCCAGAATGTCACCCAGCAGGATGAATTCCTGACGCTTGTCATCGGTGATCTGACCGGCGCGGGTCAGGTAATCACAGGCCTGCAGAAATTCCGAGTGCTGCAGTTTCACGTCTTTGCAAAACCCGTGCAGATGTTTGATCAGGCTGGTCATGATCTCCCGCTGGCGCTCGGAGATTTCCCCATGCTGGCCCAAAGATGCGATAACGACGTCTGACACATTGTCGATGGTCACATTGCGCATTCGACTTCCTCCTCTAAGATGAAACGCTATGGTCACGTCCTGATTCACGCAAAATCAGGCGTCTGGCATGGATTATGCGTTCGAACCCCGCTCCAAGCCAATGGTCACAGCGGTATGGGGCAATACCCTGTAGAGCATACCCAAAGGTGTGTCCGCTGCGGGCGGTCAGGGTATTGGGGCATACCCTTCGGATCATTGCATATCGCATTGGCGCGTCTCATTTCTTCTCCACAAACGAGGGAGAACCTTATGCTGACGACACTGCACCGGATGCAGGATCAACTGAACCGATCCGAACATTTGAATCGTTTGGGCCGACTTTTTTCCGAAACGGTCCTGCTTGAGGTCGATGGGGATGAATTTTATCTGCATTTCGAAAAGGGTCGGCTGGAGCGGGTCGAACCGGGTCCCAGCCGCAAGACGCCCTGGCGCTTTGCCCTGCGCACCGACCGCGCCGCGCTGGAAGAGTTCTGGAAACCGATCCCCAAGCCCGGCTTTCATGACATTTTCGGCTTTGTGAAAATCGGCCGCGGCCGGGTGGACGGTGACATTCTGTCCCTGGTCAAGAACCTGCGTTTCTTCAAGGAATTCATGGCGCTTGCCCGCACCGATCTGGCCCGCACCGATCCGGCCCGCGAAGGAGTATCAGCATGAGCACGCTGATCGAACCCATCACCGGCCGCTATGTGACGGTGCAGATCGCCGATGCCCCGCGCCGCATCTATTTCGAAGAGGCGGGACAGGGCCGCCCGGTTTTGTGCCTGCACACCGCCGGGGCCGATACCCGTCAGTGGCGCCACCTGATGAATGACGCCCGGATCACCGCCAACAATCGGATGATCGCCTTTGACATGCCCTGGCACGGGAAATCCCTGCCCCCCGAAGGGTTTCAGACCGAAGAATACCTGCTGACAACCGAGGCTTACATCGAAACCGTTCTGGCCATGGTTGACGCGCTCGGGCTTGAAAAACCCGTGCTGGCGGGCTGTTCGATGGGCGGGCGCATTGCGTTGCAAATCGCAGCCCTGCATCCCGAAAAGTTCTCTGGTTTCATCGCCATTGAGGCCTCGGATTTTCAACCCGCATGGTATGATATCGACTGGTTCCACCGCCCCGACGCTCATGGCGGCGAAATGGGTGCGGCGCTGGTGTCGGCGAATATTTCGCCCCATGCCCCCGAGGCCGAGCGTTGGAATACCCTGTGGATGTTCATGCAATCGGGCCCCGGCGTGTTCCGGGGCGATCTGAGCTTTTACACCCGCGATGACAGCCTGATCGCCCGTCTGGGCCAGATCGACACGGCGCAGACGCCGGTGCATGTTCTGGTCGGGGCCTATGATCTGACCTGCACCCCCGAAGATGCGCAGCGCACAGCCGACGCCATCCCCGGCGCGACGATCGCGGTGATGGATGAGTTGGGTCACTTCCCGATGAGCGAACATCCCGAGGGCTTCCGTCCCTTCTTTGCCGCCGCGCTGGACGCGATGCCGCGCGGCGGGATGTCATAAAGGCTCCGGGCGTGGGCCCCCGCCCGAAGCAGACCTTGGGCAGCGCAGGGAGGTGCGCTGCCCGTTGGCCTATTCTTTGCCTGCTCGGATCAACCTCACCTTCAGAAAATGAGATCAGCAGCAGAGAAGGTCAGTCCGCCTTGGCGACACCGACCTCACCAGAAACGACGCGTTCAATCTCCTGCACAGTTTCCGATGCCTTGAATTCGTTTTCCCCTTCATAACGGGGAAGCGCCTCATGGAACGGGCATCCTTCAAACTTCGGATCGTCTTTATAGTTTGCGACGAAATGCGACGGGAACTGTTTGTCGAGCTCGCGGATAGACCCCATGAAGGCGCGGCGCTCTTCCTGGCTCATGGCTTCGCGGTTCTCGATATAGCTCCGCGACGGGTCGTCTTCGTAGGTTTCCTTGTACCAGAGAATGTAGCCCATCAACTTCGGCAGAATTTCCTGCGCCATCGGATGTGGCGGGTCGATCTGCATGGTTTTCAACGTGCTCGGCAGCGCGAGGCTGCGGATGAGTTGATGCCCGAGCCAGTGCAATTCTTCGGGGAAGTACCGGAACACAAACTGTTCGTAGATCGCCGAGGCGATCAGATTGCCCCGCTCTGGCTTTGGTTTTTCCATCGCTTCGAACTCTTCGCAGAACCGAAGGCACCCTTCGAAGTCCTCGGGATATCCGTGCAATGGCGTATTGTTCTCGGCCACGAACAGCTTGGACATCTCACCCCAGAACTTGTGGGAGCCGATCTTTTCATTCTCCGAAACGCCGGGCGCACCGACACGCAGACGGAACCGATGCATCAGCACGGCCGAGAAGGCGCAGACATAGATGTAATCGTCGTTATACGCGAAGGCTCCGGGATATTGCTTGGCCCAATGGGCGTGCAGCCGGTTGATCCCATCGACCGATTTCTTGGTGCGCTCGTCATGCGGCCCATACCACCACCACAACGCATTGGTGCTTTGTGTTTGCTCCACGCGAGAGGTGGCGCGTTCGACAACCTTGCCACCGTCTTCACGCCACACCGCAGCCGAGCCCCAATCGGTCACAACGAAGTTGGGGAAGGTCAGCGCATACATCATGTTCGACATGAACTCGCTCGAGTCATAGCAGCTCGCCAACTGCCAGATCCGCACATAATCGACCTCTGGGTCCAGCGACTCGATTTCCTGTTTGATCCATTTCTTCGGTGCAGTCATGCTTGATTCCTCTGGCGTTGCGCCTTGTCGATGCGCATGTGTCATGCCTATCGCCAGGACACTTAAGCGTACCATGTAGTACGGTTATTCCAGGGCCAGACTCATGTCAACATTTCCGTACACCTCGGTACCGAAATCGTGATCGAACGTAACGCGCGACATCGCTTCGGGTGTCCGGCCGGACACCCGCCACAGGGCCATCAGATTGTCCCAATGGAAGGAAGTTTAAGGGGCGTATCCCGCAAGAAACCGGCGGACAGCACGGCGTACCCGCTGCGCAATCTCTTGATCCGTGGGCACAGGCTCGGCCCCCCAAATTATGCGACTATAGAGCCCGCCATCGCAAATTCCGGTGAAATGCGCGCCGGCCTCTGGGTCACTGAGCGCCACAAGATCGTGACGTTTCCCCAAGTCCGAGAGAATTTCCTGCACCCGACGCAGGGTGCGAGCCGGGCCGTTCGAAAAGAAGATCTCGCCGATTTCCGGTTGCCGCCCGACCTCGGCCACGACCATCCGGCTGGTTTCGATCACCGGCTGCGAAAGGACAAGCCGCAAATAGGCGCAGCCCAGCGCTTCCAGGCCCGAGACCAGATCATCCGCCTCGGCTTCAACCGTTTCGAGCAACGCGAAAAGACCGGGGCTGGCCTCGGCCACGACGGCCCCGAAAAGCTCTTCCTTGCTTGGGAAATACCCGTAGAGCGTGCCCTTTGATCCGCCCAGGGCGCTGGCCACTGCGGCCATCGTGACGCCCGCATAGCCGCCTTCCAGAAACAGCGGGCGCGCTGTTTCAATGATGGATCGTCTCTTGGCTTCCGTCCGGACCCTCATTCAACAGTCTCTCTGAAGGTTCATCTTTGCGTACAAAGGCCACTGCATACGCGATGATATCAGAGCCGTAAACATATCTGCCGCGCCTTTCCGCGCCGCCTGTCCGCCCCGCCCTGGACCGAACATCACTCGTCGAACGGCAAGCCCACATAGTTTTCGGCCATGGCCGCCTGTGCAACGGCCGAGCCTGCCAGATACTCAAGCTCGCTTTCCTGAATATGCTGATCAAACTCGGACTGATCGGGGAAGCGGTGCATGGACGTCGTCATCCACCAGCTGAACCGCGTGGCCTTCCAGACCCGCGCCAGAGCAACTTCGGAATAGCGGTCCAGCCCCGACGCATCCCCCGCCTGGTAGAATGCCTTGAGCCCCTCGAACAGATAGTGCACGTCGGACGCGGCCAGGTTCAGCCCCTTGGCGCCCGTCGGCGGTACGATATGCGCCGAATCCCCGCACAGGAACAGCCGGCCCCAGCGCATCGGCTCGCTGACGAAACTGCGCAGCGGCGCGATGGATTTTTCGATCGACGGGCCGGTGACCATGCCTTCGGCAACCTCTTTGGGAAGGCGGGCTTTCAGTTCGGCCCAGAAGGCATCGTCGGACCAGTCCTCGACCTTGTCGGTCAGCGGCACCTGAATGTAATAGCGCGTCAGGTTCGGGTTCCGCATCGAGGCAAGCGCGAACCCGCGTGGATGGTTGGCATAGATCAACTCGTCCGCGCAGGGCGGGGTCTCGGCCAGAATACCAAGCCAGCCGAAGGGATAGACCCGTTCGTATTCCGTGCGAATGCTTTCGGGGATGGTCGGGCGGCTGACCCCGTGGAACCCGTCGCACCCGGCGATATAGTCGCAGTCGATCCGGTACTCCTGCCCATCCCTGGTATAGGTCACATAGGGTGCATCGCCGTCCACATCGTGCAGCGCGACATCCTCGGCCTCGTGAATAACGGTGGCGCCAAGGGCCTCTTGCGCATCATACAGGTCGCGGGTGACTTCGGTCTGGCCATAGATCATCACCTGTTTCCCGACGCGCTTTTTGAAATCCACGTGGAACATGCCTTTGGCCGTGGACAGATAGCAGCCGTCATGCACGATCCCTTCGCGGTCCATCCGGTCGCCGGCGCCCGCCGTGCGCAGCAGTTCGACCGTGCCCCATTCCAGCACGCCCGCGCGAATGCGCGACAGCACATATTCCCGCGTGCGGCGTTCCAGAACAACCGTGCCGATCCCCGCCTTGTTCAACAGCTGGGACAGCAAAAGCCCCGATGGCCCGCCGCCGATGATTGCAACTTGTGTACGCATAGCCCCCCCCTTTTCGGTATTAATAGAACACGCCAGGGCTTACTGAATGGACCGAAGCATCAAACTATGGTACTTTTGGAACATGCCAGACAATCCCGGCCCGACCACGCGCAGCACCATTCCCGCCTATGCGCTTTATGGCGAACGGCACGCCTTTCCCGATATCCTGCACTGCGAACGCATCACGGACCGCGCGGTTCTGCACGACTGGCACATCGCACCGCACCGGCATCCGCACCTGCATCAGTTCTTCTTCATCCAGCAGGGCGCGGTTCAGATCACCGTCGATGGCATGACCTATGATCTGGCGCCGCCGGTGATGATCAGCATCCCGCGCCTGACCGTGCACGGGTTTCGCTTTGCCAAGGGGACGGAAGGCTATGTGCTGACAATCCCGGTCGCTGAACTCTCCGACGCGCTTGCCGCCGACGCCACCTTTGCCAGCCCGCTGGACAGCTGGGGGCATTGCCCGGCCACCGAACGGATCGCGGCGCCCTTCGCGCAGATCCAGACAGAACACCGCGCGACACAGCCCGGTCGCGCGCCAATTCTGCGGGCCCTGGCCCTGCTGATCGCCTGTCAGATGGCCCGCGAGATGACCGAAGGGCAACAGGTGCCCACACGGGGACAGGACCAGCGCGTCAAGGCGTTCGAGACCCTTGTCCGCCAGAACTATCGCCAGCGCTGGCGGGTGGCCGACTATGCGCAGGCCCTGTCGATGACCCCGACGCATCTGAACCGGATCTGCCGGCAAGGGACGGGACTGTCCGCCTCGAAATTCGTGGAAACGATCCTGTTTCAGGATGCCTGCCGTCAACTGGCCTATACCCGCATCACCGTGGCCGAGATCGGCTATGCGCTCGGGTTCGAAGACCCCGCCTATTTTTCCCGCGCCTTTCAGCGCCGTATCGGACTGTCCCCCACGCAGTATCGCAGGAAACTGGATGGCGAGCCCCCCGTTGATGAGATCCCCGAAAGCGCCAACATTTCCGGGTAGTGTCTTGTTCTCAGATCGAAACACTACCGCCAGCCGCAGCAACTGGTCGAAGCTTCCCCCAGCCGCTCGTTATGGCGCCACGACCGCTATCGCCACGCCATGGATGTATTTCAGGCTCTCCCCCCTCCCGGTCAAGGTAGAGGGCGCAAACGAGCGGCACGACATTTCCGGATCCGTGTTCCCGGCGCCCCCGTGGCCCGGATCAGCACAAGATGGCAGCCTGTGCCGACCCAGGAAACATGGCCTCGTCCGCGTCATGCCGGAGCACGGTTTTATCAAGGCCTTCAACAGAAAGCTCGGGAATTGGCGCGGACACGATAACGAGGTCGGACACGCATCACGATGGTGCCACCCGCCCGTCATCGCGATCAGAGCCGGAAAATTCCAACTTCCGCTGATCCAGTGTTGGCGCACAGTACGTCGCACGCGCCACAATGGTTCCGCAGGAGCCGAAGCGCGGGGGCACCCATGGCTGAGCTGGCACTCAGCCATTCGCGCTCAAAACACCTTCATGATCCGAAACAGTGCCGATACATCCTGCTTGAACCCGCCCTTGACATCAAAGTCGTGGTTGATCTGCCCCAGCAGCTGAAGCGTGGGTGTAAGGGAGATCGTCGCGGCGGCGCGCACTTGCTGTTTCTCGGACGTGATACCATTGGCAACGTCATCAAGGGACTGATCGCCGCCCCAATAGCCGCCATATCCCAGCGAAAGGCGCAGTTTGTCGGTGGACTGATAGTTTATCCAGCTCTGAACGGTATATGTCGGGTCCTGCGACAGGATACCCCCGGCACCGTTGGCATTGCGATTGTCGCCATAAAGCGTCACGTCGCCCACGAGATCCAGATACCACTTTTCAGACAATCCGTAGACGCCGCCAAGCTGAAGCGTTCCCGAAACCCGGTTCGATCCGAGGTTGAGCGCATCGTCCGGATCATAGCTTCCGGTCGGGAAGTTCAGATAGCCCGCCACCCCCATATAACGATTGCTTGCCGGATCATTGACAAGCCACAAGGTCGCCGCGACGGTCAGATCCCCGAAGCCGTCAGCGCTTCCCAGATCGGCGCCGCCCAGGCTGCCGTTGCTAAGCTTACCCATCGGCAAAAGCACGTTGATATCCGCCGTCATTCCGCCGACCTCGAAGAAATAGACATAGCGCGGCATGATCACATAGCTTTCCAGACTGGCAGGCAGATCGCCCCCCCGATGGTCGCCCCGTCGTTGTCCCCATAGATCCCGTAGAGCAGAATGCCGTTGGTCCCCGGCGGGGCCGCGATGAAATCGCCGGGCTGCGTATCCGCAGCAGATGCCGCCATCGGCGAAAGAGCGAGGGCCGCCGTAACGGTGCCGAAAATGGCCTTACAGATTTTCTTGATCATCATCGTGTCGTACCTTTCTGGTTGATGTGCGTCACGGAGGCCGCTTGATGGCGGCGCTCTGACGGAAATGCGTGGTTATGCCGATTGCCTTCGCCCAAGGGCGTGCGGGGCTTCATCCGGCCTTTCTGCGGCCGGACCCCGGCCTGAAGTGATGTCAGCTATGTTGGGAAAGGGTCAGAACGCTGCCGTTTCCGTCGCACCCGATGCAGAGGCGACCATCCGCCAGAACGGCCAGATCGGCAAACGCGCTCAGCGGGCCGGGCATCAATCCAGCGATCCCCGGAGGGGTGTTGATCCTGCGCCCCACCCCGCCACCGGTTGGCAATCCAGAGGCCAGAACCGTCGCCGTGCCTGCGGTAACGCCGATGAGCTTTCCGGCGGTCCGGTCAAGAACCATGACAGGATCTCCCACCACGGCAACGCCATGGGGCTCGATCATGCCGGTATGCAGCACCTGCGGCTTACCATCGACAATCGCCACAAGGCGCCCGCTGCCAATCTCGGAAACGAACAGAGTTCCGTCGGCACCGATCGTGATCCCGGCGGGCTTGTCGAGACCATCGGCCACAACCTCCAGTTCGCCTTTGCCATCGATCCGCAGCACGCGGCCCGTGCCGCTTTCACAAACCAGCCAGGATCCATCGGAGTCCGTGACAAGCCCCATGAGCGTGTCGAGGCCAGTCGCGATCATTTCCGCCTCGCCGCCGGGGCGATAGCGCGCGACGTCACCGGCACTGTTGGTGCAGATCAGGGCGTCGTCGGCCTCTTCAACCACATTGCGGATATGCTCGATCTGCCGAATTCCAATAGATCAAGTACTGGCACAGGGGTGCGGGATTTCTCTGGAGCGATGCGACGTCGCCGCCATCAAGGCCGAGATCGCAGAGAAACAGAGGAAGGCGGCAAATCTGGATCAAGAAGCAGAGGGTGCCGAAACCGAAGCAAAACGCATAACGGCCGCCATCACGCAGATCGATCAGAAAATACGGACCGCCGACGGACAAGCGAAAGACGCCGATGCTGCACTTCGAGTTCCGCAACAAGCAGCAGCAAACCTCCAGGACCGGGTCTATTGCCCAGAGCCTGTATTACAGCTGGTCCAAGGAATTCCTCGAGGCCGGCAAGAAGCGTCTGGCGGGCGATACGGCTCGCGCGGCGACATCTA
>NZ_JACIEQ010000004.1 GCF_014196965.1 Actibacterium naphthalenivorans
GCTATCTGGGGAGCGCACGCGCCATGGCGCTTGGCATCCCGCCACTGGCTTGGTTTTGCGCCGCCACGTGGCCGGTTTTTACTCCGCCGTTGACATCTGAAGCGTTTCGCGAGTGTCTTGCAGCTGTCTCATACTGCAGCGGAGGCCGCGCGTGCCACAATAAGTGCTGGATTGGAGCGCGTGGCACCCTGGATAAGAGCAGTGCTGCACCTGGTGGCAGGACCACAAGCACTTCAAGATTTCGACGAAGAGGGTGCCGATGTCCTCAAGGATGCACTTGCTCTCGAACTCGCGCTTTCGAAACTGCTGAATGAAAAGGCTGTCACTGCGGACAAGGTTGTAGAGGTGGCCCGGACCGCGCTTGGCCCTAAGGATTTCCGCGAGGGGCTCCGGCTCGATTTTGCTGAATTCAATTCGAGCTTGATAGCGCTCGGGATGGAACCAGAAGCGTACTCTGACACCCACAGATCGCGCCTCGAAAACTTCATCCGTGTGAAGGAGGTAGAGATAACGGATTGTCTTCGCACGACTTCTGCTATGCGTTTGAAAAATATGGAACCAGCAGAGACCTATGGCGAACTCCGGGGGAGCTTTAGAAACCTGGTGCCGGATCCTAAATGGCTGCTGGAGTTCGAAGAGCCGCCGCAACATGCTCTCGCAGCACTTGTGAACTCATGGCTTGCGGAACATGAGGCGCCGCCACTTGGTCATGCTGCCAAGAACCTTTCTCCTCTGTCCGAAGTACGCACGCACAATCACAAGTTTGTTCGAGAATTTATACTAGAGGCTGCGCCTATCGTGCGCGCATGGTGCGCGAAGAACGAGCCGGACGGATCTACACCCGCTTTGCTTGCGGATGATGAGGGTAATCATGTTCGCAAGCGCCTCGACGACGTTGGTGTCCTGGATTTCCAGCCGTTGGACCAGAATGCGCTGTTGAGATGGCTCCATGTGCTTGAACTTTGGCCAACCGCGATGCCGCTCGCACTCGATCTCGAGGGGCTGGGACTCTCTGAGGGAGACCTGTCGACGGAGAGCGTACGAGCTCGCGAGGCCAATGAGGAGCGGAAGAGAGAAGCGCGCTCCGTCCCTTTCAACGGTCGTTTTATCGACCCAATCGGCGCCGACCTGTTTCAGATATCAGAAGAACTTGGTCGGACGCTTTCGACAAAAGTGTTGGGGAGGTCGCTCGGAACAATAACGGATCTTGCAGAACCCAACGGGTCCCCGACATCCAAGCAAAAAGAAGCAGGCGACCGCTCCCCCAAAGGCCGCAGACCGCGAGTTCCGGAAGAGAAAACGGAACTCATCGGTCGGCTTGGCGAAGTGACGATCTACCATTGGCTTAGGAAAATTCTACCCAATCAAGATATTGATGCGGCGTGGCGCTCAGAAAATGGCGAACTGATCACCGGCCGCAAGGGTCGAGACGGGTTGGGATACGATTTCGAGGTAAGCTACCGCAACCAGATCTGGCAGATCGAAGTAAAAGCTAGTCTTGACGATCCTCAGTCGTTTGAGATGGGCGAAACTGAGGTAGCAGCTGCACGAGCCGCAGCACGACCACGAAGCGGCGTCCAGTATAAGATTGCCTACGTCAGCTACGTCTCTGAACCCGCGCGAGCGATGATCGAAATGCTTCCAAACCCTATGTCTGAAGACGGGGCGCGTGTCTTAGAACTCCGCGGCGAGGGCATTCGATACGGCTTTCGTCGGAGCAAATCATGAGGGGCGGCACACCACTTCTCGTCCTGGAGAAGGTTGGATATCAGGCCCATCCCCTCCGCCACTTGCCCCCGCGAAAGCGTTCTTCCGATCCAGCTGCGGCCGGATTTTCTCGTTGTTTTCGGGGGTTATACGGGAGGGGCTGAGCACTGGCCTCGGTGCGAGGATGGCCCAAAGCGTTCTCTCCGGGCCGACATTCTCTGGACCTCATGACTGCGGGGTTTTGGTGAATAGCTTGCAAGGCACTGAACTTTCGTAGTTTTTTGGCATGCCGGTCTGACCACTTCGATGTCAGTCGTTTCGGCTTATGGAACACAAATTGAACCACTGGCCAGGGCATCAGAAATCCCCGAATAGCTCTTGAAAACGTGCAACCGTTTCACTGCTTGCCCCGCCGGCTCCCGAAACCGAGGCACTTGATGCTTGGCGAATGCGCACCATCAAAAAGAAGATGAAGCACGAGAAGGCGAGCTACTACAAAACGCACGGGCTCAGGAAAAACGCGACGATCGAGCTGTATCTGGCTGGATGTGATGACGAGATGGTCAAAGCCGTCACCGGTCACTCAGGCGTTGAAATGCTCAAAAAGTACGGCGGCCCGATCCGGCAAAGAGAGCTCGCGAAGCGCGCCCAAGAGGCAAGAAATCAAATGGAACGAAGCAAGACCGAAACGTGAAAGTTTCAACGGTTGTTTCAAAAATGGCAGTGAAGGAGAGGAAGGATGACGCAAGTCATTGATTTTATTGGAGGCGAGTACCGGAATCGAACCGGTGTACACGGATTTGCAATCCGCTGCGTAACCACTCCGCCAACTCGCCCGGTGCCTTGTGGTGCGGTGCTTTTATGGGGTTCGCCGGTCATACGCAACCCATCTGCTGCGGCACGGCTGCAATTTTCCGCAACAGGTTTGCGCCGTGTGAGACGCGCTGTGGGGGTGCCGTGGGCGCCGGCATCGAACGAGCTATTCCGGCCAGATTCGAGGCCGCCGGAACAACACGGCGTTCAGGCGGGCGGATCACTGGCTCGTATATCGCCGCAAGCGAGCTGCCGCGGTTTGCAGAGGGCCGCCGGCCCGGTGATTTCATGGGCTTTGCGGGGGCATTTTACCGTGGCGTCATGCCCGGGCTGGCCGTGCGGACACAGGCGCGCCCGGCGGCGTGCTTGCGTGTTGCCGTTCAATAGTTTCTGTGTCATCACTGAAGCTAACCACAACTAGACCGAAGAGTTTAGTCACATGACAGACTACGCCACGCGCCGCCGTATGATGGTGGACACGCAGGTCCGCCCCTCGGATGTTACCAAGTTCCCGATCATCGATGCGATGTTGTCGGTTCCGCGTGAGGCCTATGTGCCCGCCAACCGCCGCGAGGCGGCGTATGTCGGCGAAAACCTCGATCTGGGTGGCGGCCGTGTCGTGCTGGAGCCGCGCACGTTGGCCAAGATGCTGGACGCGCTGGATATTCAGCCCGATGAGCTGGTGCTGGATATCGGCTGCGGGCTTGGCTATTCGACGGCCGTCATCGCGCGGCTGGCCGAGGCCGTTGTTGCGGTCGAGGAAGACGCCGGCATGGCGGCGGAGGCGCAGGACACTTTGTCGGAGCGGGGCGTGGACAATGCCGCCGTGATCGAAGGCGCGCTGGCTGCCGGGGCGGCCAAGCACGGGCCCTATGACGTGATCATCCTTCAGGGCGCGGTCGAGCATTTGCCCGATGCGCTGCTGGCGCAGCTGCGCGAGGGCGGGCGGATCGCGGCGCTGTTCATGGAGGGCGCCTTGGGCGTGTGCCGGATCGGCTACAAGATCGATGGAAACGTAACGTGGCGATTTAGCTTCAATGCCGGTGCTCCTGTTCTGCCGGGCTTTGAAGAGCAGCGTGCTTTCATGCTATGAATTTCTGGCAGGGCCGAAAAAAGCTTACGAAAAAGCGCTATGGTCCGGCGAGCAGGTGAACATGTGATGCGAGGCAGAGGCGAGACAATGGGAAAAACCTTCCGACACGCGGTGCTGGGCTTTGCCTCGGCGGCCTTTCTGAGTGGAGCGCTGGCACCGGCGGCCTCGGCCGAAACGCTGACCGACGCGCTGATTTCTGCCTACAAGAACAGTCGGCTGCTGGAGCAGAACCAGGCGCTGCTGCGCGCGGCCGATGAAAACGTCGCGCAATCCATCGCCGCGCTGCGGCCGGTGCTGCAGTTCATCGCGGAAGCCACGAATGTGGATACGCCGCAGATATCGAGCAACACCAGCGGCACGGTTTCGCTGCAGGCCAGCATGGCGCTTTTTGATGGCGGGTCGAACCGGATGGCGGTCGAGGCGGCCAAGGAGTCGGTGCTTTCGGCCCGTGCCAGCCTGGTCGGGGTGGAGCAGAACGTTCTGCTGACCGCGGTTCAGGCCTATATGGATGTGCGCGCGTCCATTCAGAACGTGTCGCTCGCGCAAAACAACGTGCGGCTGATCAGCGAACAGTTGCGGGCCGCGCAGGACCGGTTCGATGTGGGCGAGGTGACGCGGACAGATGTGTCCCTGGCGGAATCGCGGCTGGCCACGGCGCAGAGCAACCTGGTGGCCGCCGAAGGCGCACTGACCTCGGCGCGCGAAGTTTACCGGACAGCGGTGGGGCACTACCCCCAGACACTGACCGGCACGCCCCGCGTTCCGACCCTGCCCAAAACACTGGCCGACGCCCGTTCCATCGCAGTGCGGGGCCATCCCAGCATCATTTCCGCCCAGCATGACGTGACCGCCGCCGAAATCTCTATCGCGCGGGCGAAAGCGGCGCGGGGCCCGTCGGTGTCGGCCACGGCCGCGGCCAGCCGGACCGATGGCGGGAACGATTCCAGCTCTGTCGGGCTGGAGCTGCGGCAGACGCTTTACAGTGGCGGCGCGCTGGTTTCGGTGCAGCGGCAAGCGGCGGCAAACCGCGATGCCTCGCGCGCGGCCCTGCACCGTTCCGTTCAGCTGGTGGAGCAGGATGTCGGCCAGTCCTGGTCCGGTCTTGCCGTGTCACGGTCGCAGCTTCTGGCCAGCGATCAGCGTATCCGCGCCGCGCAGCTCGCCTTTGAAGGCACGCGGGAAGAGGCCCGCCTGGGATCGCGCACCACGCTTGACGTGCTGGATGCCGAACAGGAACTCCTGGATGCCCGCACCGGGCGCGTCGATGCGGAGACGAACCAGTTCATTGCCTATTACAGCGTCTTGGCCTCGATGGGTCTTTTGACGGTGGAGCATCTGAACCTCGGTATCCCGACCTATGATCCGACCGCCTATTACAACGCCGTGCGGAACGCGCCGCTGCGCAGCATTCAGGGCGAGCAGCTCGACAGGGTGCTGAAAAACATCGGCCGCGAGTAGTCACACCACTTATTGTGCGATTATACGGTGCAGGCTACTATACCTGCATCAGATGTAGGAGGCCCGCACGTGTCCGATTCCGTCAGGCAAGTGGATATCGAGGATGTCCTTTCTTCGATCAGACGACTCGTAGCCGACGAAGCAACGCAGCGCGGCAGCGCTGCAAGCCCGGCGGCGTTTCCGCCGGACGCGGGGGCGGGCAAGGTTGAAAAGCTGGTGCTGACGCCGGCGTTGCGCGTTGCCGACCCTTCGGTGGCCGATCCGGGTGCGCCCGTGGAAGATGCGTCGGGCGATGTGGCCCAGTGCGCTGCCGATGCCGCGCCGAAGGTGGCCGGGAGCGGCCCGGCGCCTGAGCCGCAGGCGGAAGCACCCGAAACCGGGCCAGAACCAGCCGGCGATGCCTGGGAAGAGATCTCTCTGGAAGAGCGTATCGCAGAGCTTGAAGCCGCAATTTCAAACAGCGGTGAAGAGTGGGAGCCTGACGGCAGCGAACTTGACGGCACATCCGCCCGTTACGAAGAGGCCGCGGCGGCTGACGCGCCTGCACCCGCAGCCACGCCGGAAGAGGCCACCGCGGAAGAGGCAGCCCCGGAAACGGCGCAACAGGCCGATGCGGATCAGGAGCGCGAGCTTGATCTCGAAGACGAGCCCATGGTGCTCGACGAAGAGATGCTGCGCGACCTGGTCAGCGAGATCGTCCGTCAGGAGCTGCAGGGCGCCCTGGGCGAACGTATCACGCGCAACGTGCGCAAGCTCGTCCGGCGCGAAATCAATCGCGTCATGGCCAGCCGGGACTTCGAATAGCGGCGGTTCGGAAAAGAAAAACACGCCCTTGCGGGCGCGTTTTTGATAATCCGCAACGGAGTCGGATCAGGCGGCTTCGGCCTGCTCCTGAACCTGGCGACGCTCGCTTTCCTCGCGTGACAGAGCCACCGAGGTACGTACGCCCTTGCCCACGAATTCCATCAGCCCGGACACAACCCGTTCGTTCGGATCAATGCCGGCGCAGGACAGAACTTCCCGACCATCGCGCGAACGGGCCCAGCGGGCAATCTGCTCCGGCCCGTTTCCATATTTCTTGTCGTCTGCAATCGCGTCATCCAGTGCGGCCAGAACCACCGCTGCGAAAAGTTTCCGCGCGCGATTGCCCTGCTCGTGGTTGAAAGCGGTGCCATCAACGAAATCGACCATCTCGTCGTCCTTTTATTCTTGCTCTTGCATTTTCAGGCGTGCCGCCGAATATGGCTTTTTTGGCGCGATTCGATATTGCATATTGGGAATGTCTGTCATGCACTCTTCGCATGCCTCCATTTCCGCTCTACCGTATTTAGTCGCCTTGCCAGCCTGTCATGGTCAAGATATAGGAGCGGCAAAAGTGTGATCAACCTTTAAGCAAAGTTTTGTCATATGCCAAAGATCAACGGTAACGAAATTCGCCCCGGCAATGTGCTGGAGCACAACGGTGGCCTGTGGGCCGCTGTGAAGGTGGACCATGTGAAACCGGGCAAGGGCGGCGCCTTTGCCCAGGTCGAGCTGCGCAACCTGCGCAACGGGTCCAAGCTGAACGAACGGTTCCGCAGCGCCGACAAGGTCGAGAAGGTTCGGCTGGAGCAGAAAGACCAGCAGTTCCTCTATGAATCCGACGGGATGCTGGTGTTCATGGATACCGAAACCTATGAGCAGGTCGAACTGCCCGCAGAGATCCTGGGCGAACGCCGCCCGTTCCTGCAGGACGGGATGACCGTGGTCATCGAATATTACGAATCCGAGGCGCTGAACGCCACGCTGCCGCAGAAGGTGACCTGCAAGGTGGTCGAGACCGAGCCGGTGGTGAAGGGTCAGACCGCCGCCAACAGCTTCAAGCCCGCGATCCTCGACAATGGCGTCAAGGTCATGGTGCCGCCCTTCGTGGGGCAGGACGAGGATATCATCGTCAACACCGAAACCATGGAATATGCCGAACGCGCCTGAGCGGACGGCACATCTTGTGGTCAAGACGGGGCAGGGCTGCGTGCGCTGCCCTTTTCATTCGTGCAACGCTTTGGGCCTGTGCGCCGGGCGCGGGCTTAACCCGGCGTTCAGCGTACAAACCGTGCGATTCCGGGGGGCGGTTCGTACGAAACCCAGGTGACGGGCGCCGCCGCGTTCAGCATCCGCCGGCATCTTCGCCGCACGCGGAGAGCGCCGCGTAGAACGCCGCCAGGTCGCGGCCGGGCTCGGGGCGGAAGGGCGCGCCTTCGGCGATGCCGGCGATCCGGTCGAGCCGGAACATGCGAAAATCCTCGCGCAGCTCGCACCAAGCGACCAGCGTCCAGACCTTGCCCCAGAACCAGAGGCCCAGCGGGCGCACCATGCGCGCGGTGGGGTGGCCCGCCGCATCACGATACTCGAGCCGCAGGCGCAGGCGCCTGTCCACGCCGCGCTCCAGCCGGTCGAGCATGGCGCGCAGGGCGTCGTCCATCTCGGGCATGGGCAGGGCGTGAATCTGAACCGCCCCGGCGCGCTGGCGGGCGGCGTCGGGCAGGACGGCGTCGATCTTCTGCATCGCCTCGTCGGCGGCGCGGGCCATGTCGAGCCCGCCCCAGGCGCGGATCAGCCGCGCCCCGGCGACAAGCGCCGCGATTTCGCCGGTGTTGAACATCAGCGGCGGCAGGTCATAGCCCGCGCGCATCAGATAACCCACGCCCGCCTCGCCCTCGATCGGCACGCCCGAGCCGATCAGATCGGCGATGTCGCGGTAGATCGTGCGCTCGGACACCTCCAGCCTTTCGGCCAGATGGCGGGCGGTCAGCAGCCGGCCGCCCCTCAGATACTGAACGATCTGAAACAGGCGGTCGGCGCGGCGCATCAGGTGGCCGCGGCGGGCTGGAACAGGCCGATGGAATTGCCGTCGGGGTCTTGTGCATAGGCGAAGCGGCCGGGCGGGATGGTGACGACCGGGCCAAGCTCGGTTCCGCCCGCCGCGACCAGCCGCTTCATCGCGGCCTCGACCGTATCGGGCACCCACAGGTGGATGGTGGGGCCCTGACCATCGGCGGCCGGGGTGCCGGGATAGAGATGGCCGGCGGTGCCGCTGTCATCGGCGGCGGCAATGAGGGCGATCGGGTTGGGGCCGGTTTCGTCGAGCTTCAGGGCGAAGTCGAACACGGCCTGATAGAAGTCCATGGCGCGGGGCAGGTCGGTGACGGGAATTTCCGCCCAGACAACGGGGTGCTGCGGGGTGTGGGGCATCGTTCTGATCCTTCGGTTGACGATGACCGGACTATACCACAGCCCCCCTGACAGCGTTGTGTCAGGAGGCCGTCAGGGCGGCGCGGCGCAGGGTGGCGGTGCCCGCCCGCATCGGCCCCTCGGCGCGGTCGAAGCGCAGATGCGCGATGGCCTGCCCGCCGGATTGGGTAAAGAGCGTGCCCGCGGGTTTGCCATCGGTGGTGATCTCGGTGCCGACGGGGGCGGTACCGGTGATCTGCACGGTGATGAGGCCCTTGCGCAGCTCTGTCTTGTGTTTCATGCGGGCGGTGACCTCTTGCCCGACATAGCAGCCCTTCTTGAAATCGACCCCGTGCAGCCGTTCGAACCCGGCCTCGAGGATATAGGTTTCCTCGGGGATCAGCTCTCTCCCGGTTTCGGGGATGCAATGGGCAACACGGATCGCATCCCAATCGATCAGGGGGGCGGTGCCGGGGGTATCGGTGTAGCGCCGCCAGCCAAGCGCGGGGTGGCGCGGATCGGGCAGGGCGCCTTGGGGCGGGGTGCCGAGGCCGCGCCGGACATGCAGCGGGGACGGGGTGATGGTGACATCGGCGCGCAGCTTGTACATGCCCAGCCGCCGCATCAGGCCTGGGGCGAGATCGGAATGCACATCCAGCAGCAGCGTGTCGCCGCGTTCGGACACGAAGAAATCGGCCAGGTATTTGCCCTGGGGTGACAGCAGCGCGGCATAGGCCATGCGGCCAGCCAGCCTGGTCACGTCGTTCGAGACCAGCCCCTGCAGAAAGGCGATGCGATCATTGCCCGCGATTTCCAGCACTGTGCGGTTGTCGGCCCGTTCACCCATGGCGTCTTTCCTTTCGGCGGGACGCCTGGCGGCGCCTCTCAGTCTGTGGTTGCGAACTGCAGCTTGTAGAGGCCGGAATAGAGGCCGCCGCGGGCCAGCAATTCGTCATGCGTGCCCTGTTCGGCCACGCGGCCCTTGTCCATCACCACAATCTGGTCCGCGTTGCGCACGGTTGCAAGCCTGTGGGCGATGACAAGCGTGGTGCGGCCGGTGCTGAGCCGGTCGAGCGCGTCCTGCACCACCCGTTCGGATTTCGCGTCGAGCGCCGATGTCGCCTCGTCGAGCAGCAGGATGGGGGCGTCGCGCAGCAGGGCGCGGGCGATGGCCACGCGCTGACGCTGGCCGCCCGAGAGGCTGGAGCCGCGCGGGCCGGCGGGGCTGTCGAGCCCGTTGGGCAGGTTGGGCAGGAAATCGGCGATATGGGCGGCCTGCAGCACCTCGTTCAGGCGGGTCTCTGTAATATCGGTGCGGCCGAGCAGGATGTTGTCGCGCAGGGTTTCATCGAACAGCATCGCGTCCTGGGTGACGACCGAGAACAGGCCGCGCAGATCGGGCAGGGCCATGTCGTGGATCGGCAGGCTGCCGACGGTGATCTGCCCGCTCTGCGGCTCGACCAGCCGGGCCAGCAGGTTGAACACGGTGCTCTTGCCCGCGCCCGAGGCGCCGACCAGCGCGGTGACCTGCCCGGCCTTCGCCGTGAGGCTGAGCCCGTTGAGCACCGGCGTGTCTTCATAGGCCATATGCACGTCCCGCAACGTGATGTCGGCCTGCTGCGGGGGGCAGGGCAGGGGCCTGGGCCGGGCGGGGGGCAGGATGGTGGGGCGGGCGTCGAACACGTCGTAGAGCCGCTCGAGGCTGGCCAGCGCCTGCTGCCACGCACCCGAGACGTTGCCGATACGGCGCAGCGGTTCGAACACCAGCGCCATGGCGGTGAAGAAGCTCATGAACTCGCCCACGGTTTTCTGGCCGTCGATGATCTGCAGGCCGCCGTAGGTGAGCACGCCGAAAAAGCCGATGCCGGCGACGATGTCGATCAGCGCGGGGATGCCGGCCTGCCCGATCTGAGAGCGGATCTGGGCGCTGACGAACCCGTCGAGCGTGTCGGCGAAGCGGCCGCTTTCGCGGCGTTCCATCCGGTTGAGCTTGATCGTGGTGACGCCGTGGAAGATCTCGTCGAGCCGGGTGGCGATGGCGGCGGCGGCGGCGCGGGCGCTGCGCGCGGTGCGCCGGACCCAGCGTTGCAGCCCGATGATCGGCAGCACCAGAAGCGGTGCGCCGGCCACCGCGATCAGCGTCCAGAGCCAGTCGATCGAGAGCGCCACGGCGAAGAGCGAAATCAACGCCACCACGTCGCGCCCCGCGGCGGCCAGCACCGTGGACCAGATCGTCGAGGCCGCCGTGGTATCGCCGCGCACCCGTTCGATCAGGTTGCCGGGCGGGGTTTTCTGGAACCACTGGCTGTCGAGCGTCAGCATATGCGCGACCATGTCGCCCTGCAGCGCCGCCGCCACCTTCTGGCCGACGCGCGCCATCAGCACCCGCTGCCCGAAGCCCGAAAGGGCGCGGGCCAGAAACACGGCGAAGATGCCGCCCGCCACCCAGCCGAGCGCGGCCTTGTTGCCCGATACGAACACCTCGTCGAACATCGGTTCGATCATGTAGCTGAGCGCGCCCAGCATCCCGCCCTCGAGCGTCATCAGCACCAGCGCGGCAAGGATGACCGGCAGGTGCCGCTTCAGATAGCCGCGCCAGATCCACGACACCAGCGGGCGCGGATCACCATCGGCGGCGCGCTCAGCCATTGCCGCGCGCCCGGCTTTCCCGGAACGCTTCGGTCAGCGCCTCGGGGTCATAGCGGGTTTCGATCCATGTGCGGATCGGCATCGGGCTTTGGGCGGTGTCGGCGGCATAGGCATCGAGCATGTGATCGAGGATGCCGGTGCGATCATTGCGCAGGTGCAGATAGCGCAGCGAAAGCTGCCTGGCGGCCTCGGCCGCCGGCCGGCCCTCGATATGCATCAGGTAAAGCGCCGAGGCCAGCCCGGCCCGGTCGGCCCCCGACTTGCAATGCATGACGAAGGGTTTCTCGATCGTCTCGAACAGGTTCAGCAGGTGCAGAAGGTGCTGTTTCGGCGCCAGTTCACGGGCGCTGATCGACACCGAGTGCAGGGACATGCCAAGCGCCTCGCAGCTTTCCTTTTCGAACAGGAAATGGCTGCGCGGGTTGCTGCCGCGCAGGGTCAGCACGCTGCGGATGCCCATGGCGTGATAGCGTTTGAGCCGTTTCGGCGACGGCTGGTTCGAGCGCCAGACGCCGGGCGCGATCTCATCCAGATTGGTCCACAGCACGCGCAGGAAGGCGTGGTCCATCAGCTGAAAATGCCAGAACGCGGCGCGACGCCCGTCGGGCGTGGAGATATCATTGCCAAAGGACTGGCGCAGGCTGCGCTCGAACTCATCCAGGCGGGACTTGATCTGACCGAACATGCGTACTCGCTTCGGGTGCGGGACAAGCGCGGGGTCTATCCTGAAAGGCCCCGGCTGACAAGCGATTGACCGTCTGCATGCGCGGGCCTAATTGGGAATGGCCCCAATCGGAAAGGAACCCGGATGCCGCTGCGCCACGGACGCCCCTATCTTGCCATCCCCGGCCCCTCGGTCATGCCCGACCGGGTGCTGCAGGCGATGCATCAGCCCGCCCCCAACATCTATACCGGCGCGCTGGTCGATCTGGTGGAAAGCGTGGTGCCCGATCTGAAGACGGTGGCACGCACCAAAGGCAGCGTGGCGATCTATATCGCCAACGGCCACGGCGCGTGGGAGGCGGCGATCGCCAACACCTGCGGGCGCGGCGACAGGATACTGGCGCTGGTCACCGGGCGGTTCGGCTTCGGCTGGGCGACGATGGCGCAGCGGCTGGGGGTCGAGGTCGAGATCCTGGATTTCGGCAAGCGCGCCCCGGTGGACCCCGATCAGGTGGAGGCGCGTCTGCGCGCCGATACCGGCGGCGCGATCAAGGCGGTGATGGTGGTGCATATCGATACCTCGACCAGCGTGCGCAACGACGTGCCGGCGGTGCGGGCGGCGATGGACGCGGCCGGGCATGGCGCGCTGTTGATGGTGGATTGCATCGCCTCGCTGGCCTGCGACCGGTTCGAGATGGATGACTGGGGCGTCGATGTGATGGTGGCCGGTTCGCAGAAGGGGTTGATGACGCCGCCGGGGCTGGGGTTCGTGTTCTTCAACGAAAAGGCCGAGGCGGTGCGGGCCGGGCTGGACCCGGTCAGCATGTACTGGGACTGGACGCCGCGCGGGCATCCGCAGGAATTCTATCAGTATTTCGGCGGCACCGCGCCGACCCACCATCTGTTCGCCCTGCGCGAGGCGCTGACCATGCTGGTGCATGAGGAGGGCGTCGAGGCGGCGCTGGCCCGGCACGCGGTTCTGGCGCGCACGATCTGGGCGGCGGTGGAGGCCTGGGGGCAGGGCGGCCCGATGGAGATGAACATCGCCGATCCGGCCTGCCGGGCGCATGCGGTGACGGCGATCGGGCTGGGCGCGCCGAACGGCACCGCGCTGCGCGACTGGCTGAGCGAGGTGGCGGGGGTGACGCTGGGCATCAGCCTTGACATGGCGCCGCCGGGCGATCCGGCGGTGCACGGGTATTTCCGCATCGGGCACATGGGTCATGTGAACGCGCATATGGTACTGGGGCTTCTGGGCACGATCGAGGCCGGGCTGGTGGCGCTGGGCGTTCCGCACGGCAAGGGCGCGCTGGAGGCGGCGGCGGCGGTGATCGCGCGGGGCTAGGCGTTTTTGGCGGGCGCATCTCCGCCCGCGGCGGCAAGGCATTTTGCTTTGCCGCCGGGACGGGCTATCCTGCTGCCTGCAACGGAATTGAGGAGGCGGGCGCATGGGCATGGCGGAATTTCTGGGCACGGAATCGGGGCGTCGGATCGCCTATCACCGGACACAGGGCGCGGGGCCGGGGGTGGTGTTCCTCGGCGGGTTCGTTTCCGACATGCAGGGCACCAAGGCGGTTTATCTGGAGGAGTGGGCGAAGGCGCGGGGCCGGGCCTTTCTGCGGTTCGACTATTCAGGGCATGGCCAGTCGTCCGAGCCCTTTACCGATGGTTGCATCGGCGACTGGGCCGAGGATGCGATGGCCGCGATCGGCGCGCTGACCGAGGGGCCGCAGGTTCTGGTCGGGTCGTCGATGGGGGGGTGGATTTCGCTTCTGGTGGCGCGGACGATGCCCGAGAAACTGGCCGGGCTGGTGGGCATCGCCGCGGCGCCGGATTTCACCGAAGACAGCATCTGGGCCGGGTTCACCGATGTGCAGAAGGCCGAGCTGACGGCGCGGGGGCGGGTGGAGTTGCCGTCGGAATATTCCGATGGCGCCTATATCATCACCCGCCGCCTGATCGAGGACGGGCGCGACCGGCTGGTGCTGCGCGACCCCTTGCCGCTGGCGTTTCCGGTGCGGTTGCTGCAGGGCACGGCGGATCAGGATGTGGACATGTCGGTGGCGCTGCGGCTGCTGGAGCATGTGACGGGCGATGACGTGCGGCTGACGCTGGTGAAAGGCGCCGATCACCGGTTTTCCACGCCCGACTGCCTGGCGCTGATCGAGAGCAGCATCGAAGAGGTTCTGGCCCGCGCCGGCTGAGCGCCGGGCGGTGTTGGTGGATACATCCGATTTTCCGCATCTGTTATGTTCCTGTCACATGGCAAGGCCATATGGGGGCAGTCAAAAAAATGCCGCACGATTCCGTGCCGTGACTGCTGAAGACTAGGAGCCAACATGAAAACAGCCACTTCCCTTCTCGCCCTTGCCGTTGCCGCACCGCTGACGGCGACGGCCGCCGCTGCCGATCTGACCCGTCTGGCGTCGGTTCCCGTTGGCGCCGAAATCACCGGCATGTACCTGACCGAGGGCGGCGATTTCTTCTTCAATCTGCAGCACCCGTCGACCGCCATCACCGGGCCGTTCAACAAGGCCACCGTCGGCATCGTCGTCGATGCCGATTTCAACAGCCTGCCGGGCAGGTTCATCGCCTCGCCCGTGCCGGGCAACAGCTATGCCAAGCAGACCGTGCAGACCGCCGTCGGCACCTATCAGGTTCTGGCCCAGCAGGGCGATTTCGCCGAAACCGTTCCGGGTGGCCTGGGCGCGATCCACGCGGCTGACGGCTCTGTTCTGAAATCCTCGAACGATCCGGATTTCAACGGCTTCATCCCCACGGGTGAGAACGAGGGCTATCTGTTCACCAACTGGGAAGATCGCCCCGGCGGCATGTCGCGCATGAAGCTGATGAAGGAAGGCGGCCGCTGGCTGGTGGATGCCGAAGACGTCAAGATGCTGGATTTCACCGGTGTCGCCGGCACCTGGGTCAACTGCTTTGGCTCGGTCTCGCCCTGGAACACGCCGCTGACCTCGGAAGAGCTGTATTTCGACGACACGGTCGAGTGGATCAACCCTGAGTACAAGTACAAGTCCGACCCCGAGGCGATGCAGGCCTATCTGGGCAAGCCGGCCAACCCCTATGACTATGGTTACATCGTCGAGATCACCGATCCCGCCGGCGCCGCGACCCCGGTCAAGCAGTTCGCGCTGGGCCGTTACAGCCACGAGAATTCGGTGGTGATGCCGGACCAGAAGACGGTTTACCTGTCTGACGACGGCACCGACGTGGTGTTCTTCAAATTCGTGGCCGACACCGCCGGCGATCTGACCGCCGGTACGCTTTACGCCGCCAAGATGACTCAGGACGCCCCCGCCGGTTCCGATGCCGCGACCACCGGTTTCGGTGTCGAGTGGATCGAGCTGGCCCATGGCAGCAACGCCGAGATCGACGCCTGGATCAACGAGTATGACGGCATCGACGCGGCGGCCTACAAGGAAGGCGAGACGCCCTTCATCTCGGCCGAGGACGTGGCCGCCTGGGCCGCCGGCACCGCTGCCGACAACCGTGTCGCCTTTCTGGAAAGCCGCCAGGCCGCCAAGGCCAAGGGGGCAACCGCCGAGTTCCGCAAGATGGAAGGCGTGATGGCCAACCTGCGGGCGATCGAGGACGGCACCGCGCCTTATGTCTATATGGCGATGTCGGAAGTGGCCAAGGGCATGTCGGACGACAAGGGCGATATCCAGGTCTCCGAGAACAAGTGCGGTGTTGTCTATCAGATGACCTTCGACGATGCCTATTCCATCGACACGATGGTGCCGGTTGTCGCGGGCATGGGCTATGACAAGAACAACGCGCCGAACGCCTGTTCGGTTGACGGGATCTCCAACCCCGACAACGTGGTCGTGCTGAACGACGGCCGCGTCGTGATCGGCGAGGACACCGGCAACCACGAGAACAACATGCTGTGGCTCTACACCCCGGCCTCGATGTAAGCCGCGCGCCGAGCGAAAACCCCTGGGGGCGCGGTTGCCGTACCGCGCCCCCTTTTCCATCCGCCGCCGACCCTGACAAGGATATACCCGATGCCCCGCACCGCATTGATCGCCGCAGGCGCCCTTATGGCCGCCGGATCCGCATTCGCAGCCGATGTGGCGCAGATGACATCGGCAGAGCTGATGCAGGCCCGCCCGTCTTCGACGGAGATGGCCAAGCTGGGCCGGTTCTACAATGTCGAGGGGGTGATCCCGCCGCAGTGCTATACCAGCATCGAGGCGCAGTATAACCCGTGCTACGTCTGCCATCAGAGCTATGACGACGCGGACCGGCCGAACTACATGCGCGACGGCGCGTTGCAGGAGGCCTATGATTTCTCCGACGCGGCGCTGACCAATCACTGGGCGAACCTGTTCGTGGATCGCTCGGCCCAGGTGGCGGCGATTTCGGATCAGGAGATCCTCGACTATATCAACACTGAGAATTACTCGGCGCTCGCGCCGGCGCTGAAGGCGCGGGGCTGGGGCGGCTATGTGCCCGATCTGGCCGATTACCATCTGGGCGCCGCCGCCTTTGACGAGATCGGCATGGCGAAGGACGGGTCGGGCTGGCTGGCGTTCAACTACAAGCCGCAGCCCTCGACCTTCTGGCCCACCAACGGATCGACCGACGATGTGCTGATCCGGCTGCCGGGGCCGTTCCGGCAGGATGCGGGCGGGGCGGCGTCGCGCGATGCCTATATCGCCAACATCGGCCTGCTGGAGATCGCGTTTCAGGATCTGGAGGAAACCACCGTGCCGCCGGTGGACGAGGCTGCGCTGGGCGTTGATCTGGATGGCGACGGCGCGCTGGGGGTGACCGGGGTGATCAAGCGCCGCGCGACCTTTGTGGGCGGCGCGGCGGGCCATGCGCTGACCCGGATGCTTTATCCGCAGGGCACCGAGTTTCTGCACTCGGTGCGTTATGTCGGGCTGGAGGGCGACGCGATCGTGGTGCCGCCGCATATGAAAGAGCTGCGCTATATGCGCAAGACCGTGGCGATGACCCCGGCCGAGCTGCGCACCGCCTATGGCAACGAGGCGCAGGAGAAGATCGACGGCAACCTGCCCCGCTATATCGATGTGGGCGACGCGGGCATGGACACCGGCATGGGCTGGCTGATGCTCGGGTTCATCGAGGATGCCGATGGCGCGCTGCGCCCGCAGACCAATGAAGAGAATTTCTTTTGCAAGGGCTGCCACACCACCACCGGCGCCGCGGTCGATCAGACCTGGGCCTTTCCGCGCAAGGTGGCGGGGGCCGAAGGCTGGGGCTATATCGACTATCGCGGGATGCGCGATGTGCCCGGCAAGGGCCAGCAGATCGGCGAGATCGAGCAGTATTTCGCCCGCGTGGGCGGGGGCGACGAGTTTCGTTCCAACACCGAGATGCTGGCGCGCTGGTTCAATGCCGATGGCAGCGTGAATGTGGACAAGGTGCGGGCGGCCACCGTCTATGATCTGATCACCCCGTCGCGGGAGCGGGCGCTGGTGCTGAACAAGGCCTACCGGGTGATCGCGGGCGAGCAGAGCTTTCTGTTCGGGCGCGACGCCACGGTGACGCCGCCGGTGAACGTGCATTCGGTGATCGACAGCGCCACCGCGCCGACCCTGCCCAGGGACAAGCAGTTCACCCACGACATCCGGTTGCAGTGGTAAGCCGCCTTCGCGCCTGCTAGGCTTTGGCGGAACAGGCGGGCGCGAAGGAATGTCGTGATGGGTGGCGGGCAGGTGAGCGGTGGCTGAAACGCTGTTGTTGCTGCCCGGCATGATGTGCGACGCGCGGGTGTTTTCCGACCAGATCCTGGGGTTTGACGATCTCTGCGCGGTGCAGCTTGTGCCGGTGTGGAACGATGGCTCTGTCACGGCGATGGCGCGTGGCGTGCTGGAGGGCGCGCCGCAGCGGTTCGCGCTGGCGGGCCACGGGCTGGGCGGGCTGGTGGCGCTGGACATTCTGCGCCAGGCGCCGGGGCGGGTGACGCGGGTGGCGCTGATGGGCTGCACGCCGCTGGCCGAAACCCCGCAGGAGGCCGCCGCGCGCGAACCCCGGATCGTGGCGGCGCAGGCCGGGCAGCTTGAACGGGCGCTGCGCGAGGAATTTCCGACAGGCTGTTTCGCGCCGGGGCCGGACCGCGCGCTGATGCAGGACGCGATGGTGGAGATGGGGCTGCGGCTGGGGCCGGAGGTGTTCGTGCGCCAATCGCGCGCGTTGCAGCGGCGGCCGGATCAGCAGAAGGTGCTGCGCCAGCTGCGCGCGCCGGCGCTGGTGATCTGCGGCGCGCATGACACGCTGACGCCGCCGCGGCGGCACGAGTTCATGGCCGGGCTGATCCCCCATGCCACGCTCGAGGTGATCGGCGAGGCCGGGCACATGCCGCTTCTGGAAACGCCGGAGGCGGTGACAGAGGCGTTGCGGCGCTGGATGTCAGCGCCGTTCCGCCTGGGCTGAGCGCCGGGATCAGACCGATTTCAGCTGCGCGACATTCTCCGCATGGGTGTTGCCGGCATTCGCGTCGATGAAGTTGAGCACCAGGGGGCGGATGTTGTTGCGCCAGCTCTTGCCTGCGAAGATGCCGTAATGCCCGGCGCCCTCTTCCAGGTGATTGGCCTTTTTCTCGTCCGGCAGGCCGGTCAGCAGATCCAGCGCCGCGACGCATTGGCCGGGGCCCGAGATATCGTCCTTCGAGCCTTCGACCGTCTTGACCGCGACGGAGGTGATCTTGCCGATATCCACCAGCTTGCCGTTCACGGTGAAACGGTTCTGCGCGATTTCGAGGTTCTTGAAGATCCGCTCGACGGTGGAGAGGTAGAACTCGGCCGTCATGTCCATCACCGCGAGGTATTCGTCGTAGAAGCGGTTGTGCTTGTCATGATCGGCGGCCTGGCCCTTGGCCACGCGAAGGATCTGTTCGTAGAAGGCGGTGCTGTGGCGGTCGGCGTTCATCGAGATGAACGAGGAAAGCTGCTGCAGGCCGGGATAGACCAGCCGGCCGACGCCGGGATATTTGAAACCCACGCGCTGGATCACATATTGCTCGAGCTGGCCCATCGTCACCCGGCGGCCGAAATCGGTGACGTCGGTGGCGGCGGCGTCGGGATCGATCGGGCCGCCGATCAGGGTCAGGGTGCGGGGCTGCGCCTCGGGCTCTTCCTCGGCCAGATAGGCGGTGGCGGCAAGGGCGAGCGGCGCGGGCTGGCACACGGCGATGACATTCACGTCGGGGCCGAGATGTTTCATGAAATCGACAAGATAGAGAGTGTAGTCCTCGATATCGAACTTGCCTTGGGACACGGGGATATCGCGCGCGTTATGCCAATCGGTTACATAGACTTCGCAATCCGGCAGCAGGCTGGCCACGGTCGAGCGCAGAAGTGTGGCATAGTGTCCCGACATCGGCGCGACGACCAGCACCTTGCGGGCCTTGATCTTGCGCCCGTGCACCTTGAAATGGATCAGATCGCCGAACGGCCGCTCGACCTCGGACTCAACGCTTACGATGTGATCGCGGCCATCGGCGCAGACCACGGTGTGAATATTCCAGTCTGGCTTGGCGATCATGCGGGCGAAGGACCGTTCCGTCACTTCGCCCCAGGCGGCCAGCAACTGAAAAAACGGGTTGGGGGCCAATCCGGTAATCGGGTATGAACCGATGGAATAGGCCGTCGCTCCCAACCACTGGTTGGTATTGCGGATGGTTTCCATAAGGTCGTAGGTTGCCATATTCTTCATGGGGGCATTCCTTTAGAAAAACGGGGCCCGGGAGCGAGACGTGGCGGCATCTGTGGCCGGGGGCTGATGCTGCAACTGCAAAAGATAGGGGGAGAATTCAGGAATGACAACCGAAGATACGAAACAGGACGTCACGGAAGAGGCCAATCTCGATCGCCTGAACGAGAATCTGGCCAAGCTGGAGCGCCTTTCGGAACGGTTGATTTCGGCGCTGGCGCATAAGCGCAAGGTCGACCCCGATCTTCAGGCCCCCAGCCAGGACGTGTTCATGAAGGCGTCTTCGGCCTATATGTCGGAGATGATGCAGCACCCCTCGCGGCTGTTCGAGCAGCAGGTGACTTACTGGGGCAAGACGCTGAAGCACTTCATCGAGTCACAAGAGGCGCTGGCCACCGGCAAGCTGATCGCGCCCCCCGACAACACACCGGACGATCCGCGCTTCACCAACGAGCTTTGGCGCACGCACCCCTATTTCAACTATATAAAACAGCAGTACCTGATGTCGGCCCAGGCGATTCAGGATGCGGTGAAGAACATCGAGGGGCTGGAGGAGAGGGACCGCAAGCGGATCACCTATTTCTCGAACCAGATCATCGACATGATGGCGCCCACGAATTTCCTGGGCACCAACCCCGAGGCGCTGGCCCGCGCGGTGGAGACCGAGGGCGCATCGCTGGTTCAGGGGCTGGAAAACCTGGTGCGGGATTTCGAGGCCAACAACGGCGAACTTCTGGTCACGCTGGCCGACCGCGAGGCGTTCAAGGTGGGCGAGAACCTGGCCACAACGTCGGGCGAGGTGGTGTTCCGCAACCGCATGTTCGAGCTGATACAATACGCCCCCACGACCGAGACTGTTCACGCCACGCCGCTGCTGATCTTCCCGCCCTGGATCAACAAGTTCTACATTCTGGATCTGAAGCCGAAGAACTCTTTGATCAAGTGGATCGTGGATCAGGGGTTCACCCTGTTCGTGGTCAGCTGGGTCAACCCCGATGAGAGCTATGCCGATGTGGGCATGGATACCTATGCCGAAGAGGGCTTTCTGACCGCGATCGAAGAGGTCAAGAAGATCACCGGCGAAGACAAGGTGAACGCGGTTGGCTATTGCATCGCGGGCACGACGCTTTCGCTGGTTCTGGGGCTCTTGAACAAACGCGGCGACAAGTCCGTACGCTCGGCCACGTTCTTTACCGCGCTCACGGATTTTTCGGATCAGGGCGACGTGGGGGTGTTTCTCGCCAATGATTTCGTCGACGGGATCGAACGCGAGGTGATGCGGAGCGGCAAGCTCGATTCATTCTACATGACGCGGACGTTTTCCTACCTGCGGGCGAACGACCTGATCTATCGCCCGGCCATCCGCAGCTACATGATGGGCGAGGCGCCGCCGGCCTTCGACCTTCTGTACTGGAACGGTGACGGCACGAACCTGCCCGCGCGCATGGCGATCGAATATCTGCGCGGGCTGTGCCAGGACAACGGCCTGGCGAAGGGCACGTTCCGCATCTGTGGCGAGACTCCGACGCTGAGGGATGTTAAGGTGCCGGTATGCGCGATCGCCTGTGAAACCGATCACATCGCGGCCTGGCGTTCCAGCTTCAACGGGATCCGGCAAATGGGCAGTCGCGACAAGACGTTCATTCTGTCGGAGAGCGGCCATGTCGCGGGGGTTGTTAACCCGCCTTCGAAGAAAAAATACGGCCATTACACGAATGACGCAAAGATGGAGGATGCTGAGTCCTGGAAGGCAGAGGCGGAGTTCCACGAAGGGTCCTGGTGGCCGCGGTGGGGCGAGTGGCTGAAGCGGCGTTCGGGCAAACAGGTGCCGGCGCGGATACCGGGAGATGCCGGCCATCCGTCGCTGGGCAAGGCGCCCGGAACCTATGTTCTTTCGAAGTAGGGGCCTTTGTTCGGGCCCGAAAAATTTGTTTCTGCGCTGCGGCAAAATACTTGAAATGCTGCGGTGCAGCATGTATGTAGATTGCGGGTGCAGAAACGGGATTTCCCGGCCAAAGGAGAAATGAGATGGCTACCACACAAGACTTTACCAAGATGATGCAGGACATGATGGGATCCTTCCCGATGGATACATCCGCGTTCCAGGACGCTTTCAAAACCACGGCTGCGCTGGGTGAGAAGATGTCGAAAGTGGCTCTGGAAGCTGCCGAGAAATCCAACGAGATTTCGTCCAAGTGGACGAAGGACACGATCTCCAAGCTGGGCGCCGTGACCACCGTCAAGGATGAGCCGACCGACTACACCAAGGCGCTGTCGGATTTCGCATCCGCATCCGCCGAGATGGCCGCCGAGAACATGGCCGCCTATGCCGAGGTTGCCAAGAAGGTTCAGATGGAAACCGTCGAGCTGCTGCTGGCCGCCGGCAAGGACATCTCCGAAGATGCCAGCGCCGCCGTGAAGAAGGCCACCGACGAGGCCACCGCGGCTGCCAAGAAGGCCACCGCCGCAACCAAGTAAGCGCCCTGGCTTGCACCGGATGCCGCTCCGGCCGGAAAAATCGTTTGGGCGGGCTGTTTCAGCTCGCCCTTTCTTTTTCCGACAACTGCGCCTAAGCTTCTCTGCGCTGCAACAACAGCAGTTCTGAGGGGAGAAGGTTTGTGACGGACGACGCGAAACCGCTTCTGATCAAGCGATATGCCAGTCGGCGGCTTTATAATACCGAAACCAGCGACTACGTGACGCTGGAAGACATTGCACGGTTCATCCGGGAGGGGCGCGAGGTTCAGATCGTCGATCTGAAAAGCGGGGATGATCTGACACGGCAATATCTGCTTCAGATCATCGCGGAACATGAAAGCCGGGGCGAAAGCGTTCTGCCGGTCAATGTTCTCAACGATCTGGTGCGCAGCTATACCACCCAGGCCCATAGCGTGGTGCCCCAATTCCTGGCGATGAGCTTCGAGATGCTGCGCGACGGGCAGTCGAAGATGATGGAGAACCTGGGCACCATTCCCAACCCGATGGCCGCGATGCCCGGCTTCGACGCCATGCAGAAGCAGCAGGAGGCGTTCATGAAAGCCATGACCGGCGGTATCTCGGGGAACTGGTCCGGGCCTTCGGCCGATGACGGCGACAGCGAGGTGGCGGCGGACGATCTGGACAAGATAAAGAAGCAGCTCGCCGAGCTTCAGGCGAAACTCTCCAAGATCGAGAAATAACCGCAAGCCGGCGCCGGGGGATGCTGAACGCTGTTCATGCCTGTGCCGCGCGCCGGGCCTTCCCGCCTCGGGCGCCTGCGCGCCACGCCGGCACAGGATCGGAGATGCGCACAGATGGTCCATTCATCCGGCCGGATCACCCTGTGGGGGATAGAGGCGTTTATCGCCACCGCCGACGAAGGCTCGGTCTCCGCCGCCGCGCGCCGGCTGGGCGTCAGCCCGTCGGGCATCAGCCAGCAGCTCGCCGGGCTGGAGGCGGCGCTGGCGGCGGTGCTGATGGACCGCTCGACCCGGCCGGTGACGCTGACACCGGCGGGGCAGATGTTTCGCCGCCGGGCCCAGCTGATCCTGTCCGAGGCGCAGCAGGCCAAGGCAGAGCTTGCGGCGCAGGACCTGTCGGCGCTTACCGATTTCCGCCTCGGCATGATCGAGGATTTCGACGCCGACGTCACGCCACGCCTGCTGTCGGTTATGGCCGAAGAACTGCGAACCTGCCAGTTCCTGCTGGAAACCGGCGCCAGCCACCGGCTGTTCGATCTGCTGGACACCCGCGCCCTGGACATGGTCGTGGCCGCGGAAATGGGCGCGGCGGCCGACTGGATGGAGGTGCACCCGCTGTTGCGTGAACCTTTCGTTGCCGCGGTCCCGAAAGGCCGGATCGACGCGGCGAATGACGTGCTGGCCCAGCTTCAGGCGCTGCCACTGATCCAGTACACGCTGCGCCACCACATGGGCCGCCAGATCGCAGAGCACCTTGCCCGCCAGCACCTGACCCTCGCCCACCGGTTCGAGCTGGACAGCTACCACGCCATTCTTGCGATGGTGGCGGGCGGCGCCGGCTGGACGATCCTGACCCCGCTGGGCTATCTGCGGGCCCAGCGGTTCCGCGATCAGGTCGAGATCCTGCCGCTGCCCTTCGCCCCCTTGTCACGCACGATTTCGCTCAGCGCGCGCGCCGGTGTGCTGCAGGACATGCCGGTCCGGGTCGCCGCCGGCTTGCGGCCGTTGCTGGAAGAGATGATCGTAACCCCGGCCATCGCGCAAATGCCCTGGCTGCAAGGCGCGCTCCGGGTTCTTTGATCCTGCTTCATCTTTCGATAAATATCCCCGCCGGAGGCATTGAATCTTTCTGTTGCGCCGGAAACTTTCTTGCCTCCGGCGGGGATATTTCCGGAAAGATGATGGGTCAGGTGCCGTAGGCGCGGGTGTCGCCCTTCACCTCTTCGGCGGCGTCGATCAGGGCGCCGGCGATCACGTCGAGTTCGGGCTTTGTCAGGCGTGCGGGCAGGCGTACATCGCAGGCGCGCATCAGCATGGCGCGGGTTTGCGGCAGTTTCGGCATTTCGCCGGGGATGAACTGCCAGTTCCAGAAGGCGCGGGCGTTGTCGGCCGACAGGCCGAAGACCTGAACGCCCACGCCACGGGCCTTGGCGGCGGACTGGAAGGCGCGGGCTTCGTCGTCGCTGTCGAACCCGACCATGTTGAACTGGATCGAGTCCGGGGCGCGGGTTTCGGGCAGCAGCGGGTCGGGCACGTGCAGCCAGGGGGTCCGGTTCAGCAGGCCGGCCACGTAATCGTGGTTGGCGCCGCCATCGCGGATGCGGCGGGCGACCTCGGGCAGTTGCGGGCGGATGACCGCGGCCGAGAGGTTCTGCATCCGGGTGTTATAGAGCGGCAGCTTGTTCTGCCAGTGGCCGAAACGATCCTGCACCACCGGGTGTTTCTTCCAGTTGTGTTCATAGGCGCCGGACATGATGATGGCACGGGCGATGAGGTCGGCGTCATCCGTGATCAGGATGCCGCCTTCGCCGGCGTTGATCATCTTGTAGGACTGGAACGAGAAGCAGCCGATCTTGCCCAGCGTGCCGATCTTCTTGCCGTGCCAGAGCGTGCCGAGCGAATGGGCAGCGTCTTCGATCACCGGGACGCCGCGCTGTTCGGCCAGGGCCATGATCGCGTCCATGTCGGATGTGTGGCCGCGCATGTGGCTGATCATCACGGCGGCGATATCATCGGTCAGTTTCGCTTCGAAATCGGCCATGTCGATGCGGTAATTTTCGGCCACCTCGACCAGCACCGGCTGGCAATCGGCGTGAACGATGGCCGAGGGGACGGCGGCGAAGGTGAAGGCCGGCACCAGCACCCTGGCGCCGCGCGGCAGGTCCAGCGCCTTGAGCGACAGGAACAGCGCGGCCGAGCAGGAGGCGACGGCCAGTGCGAATTTCACCCCCATGAAATCGGCGAATTCCTGTTCCAGCAGCGCCACCGGCGCGTTTTCGGGGGCGGTGTAGCGGAACAGGTCCCCGCTTTGCAGCAGGCGGTCGATCTCGGCCCGGGCGGCCTCGGGGATCGGCTCTGCGTCGTAGACATTGGGGGCGAGGGCCATGCGTGCACCTTTTCTGAATGTCACTTTCAGAAAAACTGTAAATGAGCCGCCGCCGATGGCCAACCGCTATTTGGCCCGGTGGCGGTTAAACGCCTATTCTGTCGCGCATCGCGTACCAGCTCATGGCCAGCGCGAGCAGCGGTGTGCGCAGGGCACTGCCGCCGGGGAAGCGGGGCGTGGGGATGCGGGCCATCAGATCGAACTGTTCGGCCTGTCCGGCGGTGGCCTCGGCCATGATCCGGCCGGCCAGCACCGCCAGCGCCACGCCGTGGCCGGAATAGCCCGAGGCCGACAGCATGTTGGCGGCGGGGCGGGTGAAGAAGGGCAGGCGGTTCATGGTGATGGCGAGCGTACCGCCCCAGGCGTAATCGGTTTTCACGTCGCGCAGATGCGGGAACACCTCCAGCATCGGTTTGCGCACGGTGGCGGCGATATCGGAGGGGAAGCGGTAGCCATAGCTTTCGCCGCCTCCGAACAGCAGGCGCTTGTCGGCGGAGAGGCGGAAGTAGTTGACCACGAACTTGCTGTCGGCGACGGCGACGTCCCTGGTCAGCACGGTGTCGGCGCGCTCGCCCAGCGGTTCGGTGGCGAGGATGAAATTGTTGATGGGCATGACGCGGGCGGCCACCTTGCGGTCGAGCCCGCCGAGATAGCCGTTGGCGGCAAGGATCACGTGATCGGCCGTGACCCGGCCCTTGTCTGTCTGCACCACGGCCTGGGCGCCGTGGCGGATGTGGTGGACATGAGAGCGTTCGTGCAGCCGCGCGCCGGCATCCGCGGCGGCGCGGGCCAGGCCAAAGGCGAAAGCGAGCGGGTGCAGGTGCCCCGCGCCCCAATCCACATAGCCGCCCTGATAGGCGGTGGTGCCGACGAGGGCCTGCATCTCGTCACGGGTGAGCGGTTCGATCAGGTCGTATTCATACTCGCGCAGCAGCTTTTCGGCATAGCCGTGGCTGTGCGGCACATCGGCCGCGTGCCAGTCGGCGTGGACGACGCCGGGGCGATAGGCGCAATCGATACCGTGATCGGCGATCAGCGCGGCGACCAGCGCCTTGGCGTCTTCGGCCAGGTGCCACAGGCGGGTGGCGTCTTCGTCGCCCATCAGCCGTTCCAGCGCATCCTGTTCCAGCCGCTGGCCGGAGCCGACCTGCCCGCCGTTGCGCCCCGAGGCGCCGAAGCCCATGCGGTGCGCCTCGAGCAGGACCACGTCATAACCGCGTCCGGCAAGGTGCAGCGCCGCCGAGAGGCCGGTATAGCCGCCGCCGATGACGCAGACATCGGCCCTGGTGTCGCCGCGCAGTTCCGGGAAGGGGCCGGGCGGGGTGGCGGTGGCGGCGTACCAGCTTTCGGGGTAGGTGCCGGGCCGGTCGTTGGAGAACAGAAGGTTCATACGTTCAACAGAAGATGTTCACGCTCCCACGGGCTGATGACCTGCAGGAATTCCTTGTATTCCAGCGTTTTGACGGCGGAGTAGACCTTGCAGAACTCTTCGCCCAGAACCGCGTGCATGTCGGGCGCCTCGTCGAACAGGTCAAGCGCCTCGTTCATGCCGCGGGGGATATCCTCGTCGCTGTCATAGGCGTCGCCCTTGAATTCCTCTTTGGGATATTTCGCCTCCATCAGGCCGAGATAGCCGCAGGCGAGCGAGGCGGCGATGCCCAGATAGGGGTTGCAATCCATCCCGGCGATGCGGTTTTCCAGCCGCCGCGCCTCGGGGCCCGATACGGGCACGCGCAGCCCGGTGGTGCGGTTGTCGCGGCCCCATTCGAGATTGATCGGGGCGGCGAAGTCGCGCACGTAGCGGCGATAGCTGTTCACATAGGGCGCCAGCAGCGCGATGACCGAGGGCAGGTGGCTTTGCATTCCGGCGATGAAATGCAGGAAGGCATGGCTTTCGGTGCCGTCGGGTTCGGAGAAGATGTTGGTGCCGGTTTCGATGTCCACCACCGAGTGGTGGATGTGCATGGCCGAGCCCGGCTCGTCCTGGATCGGCTTGGCCATGAAGGTGGCGAAGCAATCGTGGCGCAGGGCGGCCTCGCGGATCATGCGTTTGAAAAAGAAGATCTCGTCGGCCAGTTTCACCGGGTCGCCGTGGCGCAGGTTCATCTCGATCTGGCCGGCGCCGCCTTCCTGCAGGATGCCGTCAATCTCGAAGCCCTGGGCCTCGGCGAAATCGTAGATATCGTCGATCACGGGGCCGTATTCATCGACCGCAGACATCGAATAGGCCTGACGCGCGGCGGCGCGGCGGCCCGAGCGGCCCATCGGCGGCACGATCGGCTGGGCGGGGTCGATGTTGCGGGCGACCAGGAAGAACTCCATCTCGGGGGCGACGATCGGATCCCAGCCCTGGGCGTTGTAAAGTTCGACCACCCGCTTGAGCACGTTGCGCGGGGCGGTGGGCACCGGGTTTCCGGCCTGATCGTTGATCTCGTGGATCACCTGCAGCGTGACATCCGCCGACCACGGCGCGGCGGTGGCGGTGGACAGGTCGGGGGTGAGGATCATGTCGGGCTCGGTGAAGGCCTGGCCTTCGATATCTGTCCAGTCGCCGGTGATGGTTTGCAGGAAGATCGAGTTGGGCAGGTAGAAATGGCTTTGCTTGCCGAATTTCGAAGCGGGCATCGCCTTGCCGCGCGCCACACCGGCGATATCGGCGACGATGCATTCGACCTCGTCCAGGCGGCGACCCTGAAGATAATCGAGCGCGGCTTCGGGAAGGGAGTCGGTCCAGTCAGACATGGGGCACCTTGCGGGGGCTGAGGAAGAAGGCCGAGATCATCTCGGCCATGGCGGAATTGTCGGTGGGGGCGTCAAGCCGGGCGCTGGCGTCTTCGAGCAACGGGTCGGGCACGATGCCCCTGCCGCGTTCGCGGATCAGCCCGTCGATGAAGCCCGCGTCGAATTCGGGATGCGGCTGTACCGACAGCGCCCGGTCGCCATAGGCCAGCGCGGCATATTCGCATGACGGGCCGCTGCCGATGACGGTGGCATCGTCGGGAAGTTGCGTGACCTGATCCTGATGCCAGGCGTTCAGCGCCAGCGGCCGGCCGTTGACCGTGTATTCCTGCCGGCCCACGGCCCAGCCGCCGCTGAACTTCTCGACCTTGCCGCCAAGCGCCTGGGCGATGATCTGATGGCCAAAGCAGATGCCGACCATCGGCACATGCGCGGCATAGGCTTCGCGGATGAAGGCTTCGAGCGGCTTGATGAAGGGCAGATCGTCATAGGCGCCGTGGCGCGATCCGGTGATCAGCCAGCCGTCGGCCTCTTGCACGGTGTCGGGGAATTCCATGTCGACGACGCACCAGCGGCGGAAGTCGAAGCCGCGCCCGGCCAGAAGTTTTTCGAACATGTCGGGATAGGCGCCGTGCCGGACCCGAAGCACATCGGGTACGAGGCCGGTTTCTAGAATGCCGATCAGCATGGGATGCTCTTGTTGTTGTTTCCGCGACGGTAGCCGGGCCTGCGCCGCCCGGCAAGGGGGGCTATACCGTGTCGAGGTAAAGCTCGATCCGCTCTTCGTGGGAAAGCTCTGTGTAGAAGCGCTGTTCCTGCCGTTTGGTCAGCAGCAGGTTGCGGATCAGGCCGGGGGCGAAGATGCGGCGGATGTCGGGGCAACGCTCGAAGGCGTCCGTGGCGGCGGCCCAGCTGCCGGGCATCTGCGGCAGATCCAGCTCATAGGCGTTGCCGGTGATCGGGTCGGGCGGTTCGGCCTTGTCTTCCAGGCCCAGAAGCGCCGCGCCCAGCACCCCGGCAAGCATCAGATAGGGGTTGATATCGCCCCCCGCGACCCGGTGTTCGATGCGCCGCGCGGCGCTGGCGCCGCCGGGCACGCGCACCGCCGCGGTGCGGTTTTCATAGGCCCAGCAGATGCTCGTCGGTGCATGGGCGCCGGGCACCAGCCGGTCATAGGAATTGCCGTGCGGCGCGAACAGCAGGGTTGACCCGGGGATCGCCCGCAGGCACCCCGCGACCGCGTGCCGCAGCGCGTCAGAACCCCTGGGGCCGCCGTCATCGAAGATGTTGTCGCCCTGCGCGTCGAGGATCGAGAAATGCGTGTGCATCCCGTTGCCGGCGTAATCATCATAGGGTTTGGCCATGAAGCTGGCCGCGAAGCCGTGCTTGCGCGCCAGCCCGCGCACCAGCATCTTGAACAGCCAGGTATCGTCGGCCGCCTTCAGCGCGTCGGCCTGATGCACCAGGTTGATTTCGAACTGGCCCAGGCCGGCCTCGGAAATCGCGGTGTCGGCGGGAATGTCCATCGCCTCGCAGGCGTCGTAGAGATCGGTGAAGAACGTGTCGAACGCATCCAGCGCGCGCAGGGCCAGCGTATCGGCGCCGGGCCGGCGCTTGCCCGAGCGGGGCGAGGGCGGCACGCGCAGGCGGGTGCTGCTGTCGTCGATCATGTAGAATTCCAGCTCCGTGGCGACCACGGGGGTGAGGCCGAGCGCGCGGTAGCGGTTCATCACGCGGGCCAGCGCATGGCGCGGGTCGCCGTCAAAGGCGCGGCCGTCTTCGTGGAACATCCACAGCGGGAGCAGCGCCGTGGGCGCCTCGAGCCAGGGCATGGGCACGAAGCCGCGTTCGGTGGGGCGCAGCACCCCGTCTGGATCGCCGGCCTCGAACACCAGCGGGCTGTCTTCGATATCCTCGCCCCAGATGTCGAGGTTCAGCGCCGAGATCGGAAAGCGGGTGCCTTCGCTTTCGACCTTGCCGGCGAAACGGGTGGGGATGCGCTTGCCCCGCGGTTGACCGTTCAGATCAGAGGCCGCCACGCGGATCGTGCGGACCTCGGGGTGGGCCATCAGCCATTCGCTCATCTCAGAACCTGCGGTTTGAACCTGATGCGGGTGCGCGCGGCCTGTGGCAGATGCCGGTTCAGGCGGCGGTTCATCAGCCCGAACAGGGTGATGACGACCAGCGTCAGAAGGATGAAATACCCCGCCACGATCGGGTAGGGGATAAAGGGATTGAACGTCTTATCCGCGAAGTAGCTGGCATAGTAAAGGGCATCGCCCTTTTGCCGCCAGGCCGGGAAGCCCGAGAAATAGACCAGCGTGGTGGCGTGGAACAGAAAGATCGCCTCGTTGGTATAGGCGGGCCAGGCCAGCCGCAGCATCGTTGGCCAGATCACCCGGCGGAACTTGCTCCAGCCGGTCATGCCATAGGCGTCGGCGGCCTCGATATCGCCCTTCGGCACAGAGCGCAGGGCGCCGTAGAAGATCTCGGCGGAATAGGCGGCGGTGTTCAGGAACAGCACGATCAGCGCGCCCGCCCAGGCGCGGGTCAGCCAGCCGGTGCTGGCGGTCAGCGTGACGAAGCCCAGGTTCAGGTCGATGCCGTTTTTGGGCAGCAGCACGAAGCTTTCGTAGGCCAGGAAGAACTGGATGAACAGCGGCGAGCCGCGAAACAGGAAGATGAACCATTCGGCCGGTTTGCGGATCAGCCGGTGGTGGCTGTTTCTGGCCAGCGCCACGGCGGTGGCCAGGAAAAAGCCGAAGAACAGCGCAAGCGCGCCGAAATAGATATTCCAGATCAGGCCCGAGCCGATCAGCGTGACCTGCTCGCAGAGCGTGAAATCAGAGCGCGGCAGCAGGCGCTCTCCGACGCCGATGGAGCGGAAGGCATAGGCCTGAACGGTGTCCCAACAGCTCATGCGGGGGCCTTTCTCTGGGCTTCGCCGCCCATGGTGGCCTGCCCGTGCGAAAGGTTCCGTGTCAGCCGGCCCAGCAGGGCCTCGCTGATCCGGGTCAGGCCCAGATAGAACACCAGCAGCCCGAGGAAGTAGTAAAGCCGCCAGTCATCGTGCGGGTAGGCGTAGATCGTGGTTTTCGCCCCTCCCAGTTCCTTGGCCCAATAGACGATATCCTCGACCCCCAGCAGGAACAGCAGCGGCGTGGCCTTGATCAGGATCATCCACAGGTTCGACAGGCCGGGCAGCGCGTAGATCCACATCTGCGGCACGAGGATGCGCCAGAACGCCTGCCGATCGGACATGCCATAGGCCTCGGCGGTTTCCATCTGGGCGCGGGGCACGGCGCGCATCGCGCCATAGAGCACGTTGGCGGCAAAGGCGCCGAAGACCACGGCAAAGGCGAAGACGGCCATGAAGAACCCGTAGGTTTCATGCACCCATTGCGGGCTGGACGACAGCGGCAGCTTGGCCGCGGCGCAGACCACGAAATCATTGCCCTGGCGGATCGGTGCGTCCCAGTCGGGGCATCTGGCGTGATGGCGCAGCCATTCCAGACCCTGATCCATGGCGAAGGGCACGAACAGGAAGAAGGCGATATCGGGAATGCCGCGCACCATCGCGCTATAGGCCTTGCCGATCAGCCGCAGCGGAAGAAAGGGCGAGCGTGCCGCCATCGCCCCGCCGAAGCCGAAGGCCAGCGCGGCGGGCGCGGTGATCAGCAACAGCACCATCACGACCCCGAAGGAGCCGTAAAATGCCATATGCTTGCCATTGGTCAGATAGCAGGCGAACCAGGCAAGGCCATCAAGGCTGGATGGGTCTGAGCAATTGGAGAACATGCGGAAATGGCGGGGCCAGAGGCGGCCCCGCCGGCGCGGTCATCAGTAGGTCACGATGTCTTCGCCGAACCATTTGATGAGCATGGCGTTCAGCGTGCCGTCTTCTTTCATCGAGGTGATGGCGGCATCGAATTTCGCCTTCAGCTCGGTGTCGGATTCGCGCAGGCCGATGCCGATGCCGCCGCCCAGCGACACGTCGGTGCCGGCCCAGACAAGCTCGGATTCCGCGACGATCGGCGCCAGGTAATCCTTGTCGGCGAACACGGCGTCGGCCTCGCCGTTCTTGACGGCGGCGACGGATTCGTCGGGGGTGGCGAATTCCAGCAGCGTGGCGCCGGTTTCAGCGACATAGCCGGCCTGAATGGTGGCGGTCTGCGCGGCGATCACGCCGGCCTTCACATCCACGTCGCCGTCCAGCGCGGCATAGGCGGATGACGCGGGCGGATAGTAGTTCTGGGTGAAGTCGATCACCTCGTCGCGCTCGTCGGTGATGCTCATGCCGGCGATGATCGTGTCATAGTTGCCCGACACCAGGTTGGGGATGATGCTGTCCCACTCGTTGGTCACCCATTCACAGGTCAGTTCGGCGCGCGAGCACAGCTCGTCGCCCAGCTCGCGCTCGAACCCGTCGATCTCGCCGTCATCGTTGATGAAGTTATACGGAGGATAGGCGCCCTCGGTGCCCATGCGCACGGTCATGCCATGGCTTTCGGCCAGGGCCATGCCGGACGTCAGGGCGAGGGCCGCGGTGGTCAGGATCAGTTTTTTCATGGTGATACTCCCGTGTTGAGGTCTTGTTGTCGGTGTCAGGCAGAGACGGTGGCGCTGAGGAACTGGCGCAGGCGGTCGGTTTGCGGGTCGGCGAGGATCTCGGCGGGCGGGCCCTGTTCCTCGATCCGGCCCTGATGCAGGAACACGACATGGTCGGACACATCCGCCGCCATGCGCATGTCATGGGTGACGATGATCATCGTGCGCCCCTCGTCGGCCAGCGCGCGGATCACCTTGACCACCTCCTGCTCAAGCTCGGGGTCGAGCGCGGAGGTCGGTTCGTCGAACAGCAGGGCGCGGGGTTCCATGCACAGGGCGCGGGCGATGGCGGCGCGTTGTTGCTGGCCCCCCGAAAGCTGGGCCGGGTAGGCATCGCATTTGTCGCCGATCCCGACCTTGTCGAGCAGGGCGCGGGCGCGGGCCTCTACCTCATCGGGGGCGTGACCCAGCACGATCAGCGGCGCTTCCATCACGTTTTGCAGGATGGTCATATGGGCCCAGAGGTTGAACTGCTGGAACACCATCGACAGGTTGGTGCGGATGCGGATCACCTGTTTGCGGTCCGCCGGCTGGCGGCGCTGGCCTTCGCCGCGCCAGCGCACCGGCTCTCCGTCGAACAGGATTTCGCCCTTCTGGCTGTCTTCCAGCAGGTTGGCGCAGCGCAGAAGCGTGGATTTACCCGAGCCCGAAGAGCCGATGAGCGACACGACATCGCCCTTCTTCGCGGCGATGTCGACACCTTTGAGCACCTCCAGCGCGCCGAAGCTTTTGTGGAGGTTCCGGATTTCGATGACGGGCGGTGCTTTGGGGGTCACGAAGGGCCGCTTCTGTTGCTTTCAAGCGGGAATAAGGGCGTAAAAAAACGGCGAATGCAACGGCTCCTGGGCATATTACGTGTGGGAAAGCCTAAGAAACAGGCATGTCGGCAGGGTCGTGCCCGGGGCCGGGCGGTGTGGGAACGCCGATATAGGCCGAAAGAGGGATGCGGATCACGCCGGTGACGCCAAGCGCGGCGCGGTCCGCGGGGGGAAGGGCGGCGATGGCGGTGCGCAGCGCGCGCCGGTGCGGGGCCGGGTCTGTGCCTTTGGCGGCGACGAAGGCCTGGCCGGGGGCGGCCCCTGTGTGCCCGATCACCCGCAGCGCGCGCGCCGCCGGATCGTGCCGCAGCATCGCCCGCCAGCTTATGGCGTCGATCGCGGCGATATCGGCGCGGCCTTCGGCAATCTCGATGGCGCTTTGGCGGTGGGCGCCGGTGGCACGGGTGCGGCGAAAGCGGAAGCCCAGCTTCGCGGCGGCAAGCTGCGGCGCGGCCCAGCCGGAATGCGAAAGCGCCTCGTTATAGGCAAAGACCCGGTCGGCATAGGCGGGCAGATCGGTGCTGTCGCCCGCGCGCACCACGAAGAGGCTGCGGTAATGGCCCGGCGGCGTGTCCTCCAGCCCGTAGTCGGCGGTGGCGATCAGGGTCAGCCGGTCATGGAGCCGCGCGCGCAGCGGCAGGCCGCAGATCTGGCCCAGCACAAGCTGCGGGTGCTGCCAGCCCTGCCAGATATCCATGTCGCGGGTCAGGGTATCGGGCGCGGCCACGCCCTCGGCGCGCAGCGCGTCGCGGGTGAGCGCCCAGAATGTATCATGCGCGGCCGCGTTTTCGGGCCGGTCGTACATTGGCAGGGCGGCGATCATGTGCGCCGGGCTTCGACCCGCTGGCGGGCAAGGTTGCTGTCGCGGTCATTGACGCCCAGCAGATTGGCCACGAGCCGCAGCAGCGCGTCTTCCTCATGGTCGCGCACGCCATCGGCCAGCACCACATCCCACAGCGCCTCGATCACCGCTTCGCGTTCTTCATAGGCGACGGCATCCTTGATGGCGCGGGTGAAGCGGACGGTATCGGGCGCCTCTGATTCCAGCACTTCGGCGTCGCGGCGCAGGGCCACGGCCTCGAACGGGGACAGCCCGTAGCGGGTGGCCAGGATACGGTCGATGCGCGCCACCTCATCCTCGGCATAGTCGCCATCGGATTTCGCGACGCGCACGAGAAGCGCGGCAAGCGCAAAGCGGGCGTCGGCGCCGGCGAGGGGGGCGGGTTGCGGCTGGATCAGCCGCGAGAGGAAATCTGCGAACATGGGGCACATATATGCCGCGACACGGGCGGGGCCAAGGGGCCTTCAGCCCAGCGGCGGGGTGCGCTGGAAAATGATGTCGTCGATGGCGATGCCGCCGGGATCGGTGTTGGTGATCAGAATGCCGGCGATATCGGGGCGGTTGCCGGCGCGGCGCCAGCCAAGCGCCACCACGCCCGCCGCCGGGATGTGGCGCAGGGTGGCAAGGCGGCGGCCATCGCGGGCGAAGAAGGCGACCGTGACCGGGCCGGTTTCCGGCGCGGCACCCAACGGGGCGGGGTATTGCGCGTGCAGCCGCAGGCCGAGCGCGTATTGGTCATGGTCGAACAGGATGGCCACCGCGCCTTCGCCCCGCCCCGAGATCCGCGCGAACCCGTCGGACCCGAGCGGGAACAGCGCGTTGGAGCCGAAACCGCGATGAAAGGCGACGGCGAGGTTCTCGCCCGGCCGGCCGGGGCGCACCGTCAGCGGCGCGGCGGGGGCAGCCGCGTCGGGCAGGTCATGGGCGCTTGCGCCGGGCGCCAGCGACTGGCCGGCGAAACGCTCGCCCAGCCAGAGGCCGGGAAGGCGGAGGGCTTGGTCGAAGTTCAGCCCCGGCTCTGCCCGCCAGGGCAGGGTTTCGAAGGCGACGATCCCGTCAAGCTCGGCCCGCAGGGTGGCATAGCTTTCGGCGGCGATGTGTTGCGCGCGGGCGGGCAGGGCGAAGGCGGCGCAAAGGGCCAGGGCAAGACGCGGGAGGCGCAGGATCATGCGATCCCTTTCCGGTTTGCCGCCCCTTGCCCCGGCGCGCGCGCCGCGCGGTCAGGCGCGGGCGGCGGTGATCACACCAGCCGCTCCACCTCTTTGGCGGCGCGCACGAAATCGGCGAACAGCGGGTGCGGGGCGAAGGGTTTGGATTTCAGCTCGGGGTGGAACTGAACACCGATGAACCAGGGGTGATCCTTGACCTCGACAATCTCGGGCAGGCGGCCATCGGGGGACATGCCGGAAAAGCACAGGCCATGTTGCTCGAGACTTTCGCGGAATTTGGTGTCCACCTCGTAGCGGTGGCGGTGGCGTTCCTCGATCGAGGTGCAGCCATAGACCTGCGCCACTTTCGAGCCCTTGGTCAGCGAGGCGGTATAGGCGCCCAGGCGCATGGTGCCGCCCTTGTCGTCATCCAGCTTGCGGGCCACGGTATGGTTGCCCTTGACCCATTCCTTGAGGTGATAGACCACCGGGGTAAAACGTTTCCTGCCGGCCTCGTGGTCGAACTCCTCGGACCCCGCGTCGGCCATGCCGCCCAGATTGCGCGCGGCCTCGATCACCGCCATCTGCATGCCGAGGCAAATGCCCAGATAGGGGATCTTGCGTTCGCGCGCGAATTGCGCGGCCTTGATCTTGCCCTCGGTGCCGCGCTCGCCAAAGCCGCCGGGCACGAGGATGGCGTGGAACCCTTCCAGATAGGGCGCGGGATCTTCGCGTTCGAAGATCTCGGCGTCGATCCATTCGGATTTCACCCGCACCCGGTTGGCCATGCCGCCATGGGTCAGCGCCTCGGCGATCGATTTGTAGGCGTCTTCGAGCCGGGTGTATTTGCCGACGATCGCCACACGCACCTCGCCCTCGGCATTGACCAGCCTGTCCATCACGTCTTCCCAGCGCGACAGTTCGGGCCTGGGCGCGGGGCTGATCCGGAACGCATCCAGCACCGCCTGATCCAGCCCTTCGCGGTGATAGGCCAGCGGGGCCTCGTAGATGGTTTCCAGATCGGGGGCGGCGATCACCGCGTCCTTGCGCACGTTGCAGAACTGCGCGATCTTCTCGCGCTCTTTCTCGGGGATCGGGTGTTCCGAGCGCAGCAGCAGGATATCGGGCGCGATCCCGATCGAGCGCAGCTCCTTGACCGAATGCTGGGTCGGCTTCGTCTTCAGCTCTCCGGCCGAGGCGATATAGGGCAGCAGGGTCAGGTGCATGAAGATGCACTGGCCCAGCGGCTTGTCCTGGCTGAACTGGCGGATCGCTTCGAAGAAGGGCAGGCCCTCGATATCGCCGACGGTGCCGCCGATCTCGCAGAGCATGAAATCGACCTCATCCTCGCCGATCGAGATGAAATCCTTGATCTCGTCGGTGACGTGGGGGATCACCTGGATGGTCTTGCCGAGATAATCGCCGCGGCGCTCTTTCTCCAGCACGGTGGAATAGATGCGGCCGGAGCTGACGGAATCGGTGGCCCGCGCGGCAACGCCGGTGAAACGCTCGTAATGGCCAAGGTCGAGATCGGTTTCGGCGCCGTCATCGGTGACGAACACCTCGCCATGTTCGAAGGGCGACATCGTGCCGGGATCGACGTTCAGATAGGGATCAAGCTTGCGCAGCCGCACCGAAAAGCCGCGCGCCTGCAGCAGCGCGCCGAGCGCGGCAGAGGCAAGACCCTTGCCAAGTGAGGAGACAACGCCGCCCGTGATGAAAATGAAACGTGCCATATGGCTGGCATCCCCCGTGAATTGTCATGTTTCGGCTGTTCGATTCGGCCTTCGACAGCCGCAGCATCACGGGATTTAACGTATAACGGATTCGCGAACGCCCCGCAACCGCACCGCAAGATGCTGGGGCGAATTGTCCGCCCGAATCAATGTTTAGTGGTTTTTCTTACTCCGCGCGGGGCGGCAGAAGCGGTGCGTCGCTGGGTGTGGGCGGCAGAAGATCATCGGCCGGCGCGGTTTCCTGCTGCACCGCCGGGGCCGGGGCGCCCAGCCTGTCCAGCACCGAGGTGCCCGCCGATTTTTCCGCGGCGATGAAGGTCAGCACGATCGAGGTGACGATGAAGCCGGCGGCGAAGATCCAGGTCAGCTTGCCCAGGGCCGTGGCCGCGGCCCGGCCCGACATCACGCCGCCGCCACCGCCACCGCCGCCCATGCCCAGCCCGCCGCCTTCGGAGCGTTGCAGCAGCACGACCCCGATCAGGCAGAGCGCGAGGATCAGGTGGATGGTAAGGACGACGTTTTCCATGAGGCGCGGATCCGGGCTTTTGTTCGACGCGTCTATCTAGGCGCTTGGGGCGGGGCTCGCAACCCCTGTTGGCGGAAGGGGGGCCCGGCCGCCTCATTCATCCACGTCATCCACATCGGTCTGGCCCGAAAGGCGCCGGCGCACCCGGCTCCAGCTCAGGCCGATGCCCAGCACGGCGGAGGTGGCAAACAGGCCGAGCCACAGGTTGAGGCTGGGATTGTCCAGCGTCAGCACGCCCCAGTCGATCAGCACCCAGATCAGCGCGCCCACCAGCGCGGCGACCAGAAGCATGCCGAACGCCCCGATCGAGCGCAGCGTGGCGCGCAGGTAGATGATATAGCCGACCAGAAGCACCAGCCCCGTCAGCACCGCCAGCGGCAGGCTTTCGCGGTAGTTCTCCATCGCCCAGCGGGTGAAATTCCACCGCGTCGGGTTATAGGTGAGCGACAGCAACACAAAGGCGAACCCCCAGCGCAAAACGATACCGGACATCACACGCTTCTTTCTTTCGGCGCTTTGGTGGCGCACCTGCAGTGGCCTGTCCAGCCCCGGGGTGAATTTGGCGTTTGCGGGCCAGGGCGCGGGCGGCTATACGGGCGCGGGTTTTCCGCAAGTGCAAGGATCAGCTATGGCAAATGTCGTCGTCGTCGGCGCCCAGTGGGGCGACGAAGGAAAAGGCAAGATCGTCGACTGGCTCTCGGAGCGCGCAGATGTGATCGCGCGCTTTCAGGGCGGTCACAACGCCGGCCACACGCTGGTCATCGACGGCGAGGTGTTCAAACTGTCGCTGCTGCCCTCGGGCATCGTGCGCAAGGGCAAACGCTCTGTCATCGGCAACGGCGTGGTGCTGGACCCCTGGGCGCTGATTGACGAGATCGCGCGGCTGACCGCGCAGGGGGTGGAGATTTCGCCCGACAACCTGATGATCGCCGAGAACACGCCACTGATCCTGCCGGTGCATGGAGAGCTGGACCGGGCGCGCGAAAACCAGAACGCGGTGGCCAAGATCGGCACCACCGGGCGCGGCATCGGCCCGGCCTATGAAGATAAGGTCGGCCGGCGTACCGTTCGGGTGGCCGATCTGGCCGACAAGGCCACGCTGGAGCTGCGGGTGGACCGGCTGCTGGTGCATCACGATGCGCTGCGCCGCGGCCTCGGCCTGCCGGAGGTGGACCGCGCCGCGCTGCTGGCCCAGCTTGAAGAGGTGGCGCCGAAGATCCTGCCCTTCGCCGCGCCGGTCTGGAAGGTGCTGAACGAAGACCGCCGCGCCGGCAAGCGCATCCTGTTCGAAGGCGCGCAGGGCGCGCTGCTGGATGTTGATTTCGGAACCTATCCGTTTGTCACATCGTCCAACACCATGGCGGGCATGGCTGCCACCGGCACCGGTCTGGGGCCGGGGGCGGTGGATTTCGTGCTGGGCATCGTCAAGGCCTATACCACCCGCGTCGGCGAGGGCCCGTTCCCGACAGAGCTGGACGATGACAATGGTCAGCGCCTCGGCGAACGCGGGCGCGAATTCGGCACCGTGACCGGGCGCAAGCGCCGCTGCGGCTGGTTCGACGCGGTTCTGGTGCGCCAGACCTGCGCCACCTCGGGCGTGTCGGGCATCGCCCTGACCAAGCTCGATGTGCTCGACGGGTTCGACGAGCTGAAGATCTGCACCGGCTACGAGCTCGACGGCAGGATGCTGGATTATCTGCCGACCGCCGCCGATCAACAGGCCCGCGTGACACCGGTGTACGAAACGCTGGAAGGCTGGCCCGACAGCACGGCGGGCGCGCGCAGCTGGGCCGAACTGCCTGCCGCCGCGGTGAAATACGTGCGCCGGGTCGAAGAGTTGATCCAGTGTCCGGTGGCGCTGTTGTCGACCTCGCCCGAGCGGGACGACACCATCCTTGTCACCGACCCGTTCGCCGACTGATGGCGCTGTCCTACAAGGCGCGGCGGCGCTGGTCGCTGGTGATTCTGCTGATCGGGCTACCGCTCTATATCGTGCTGGCGGTGACGCTGGCGGGGTTGATCGACCGGCCGTCGGTTCTTGTGGAGCTGGCGATCTACGTGGGGCTGGGATTCCTGTGGATTCTGCCGTTCCGGTTCGTGTTTCGCGGCGTCGGCAAGGCAGACCCCGAGGCGCAAGATGCCGGGGCGAAAAAAAACGGGGCGGAAGACCCTTAGGTCTTCCGCCCCATACTCGTTACCCTTCACGGAACCGGGATATCTGGCCCGATCTTGCCCGCGCGCTCAAGACATAAAGCGCGAGGTTTTCGAAATGATGAACTGACCCCGTTTGACCCGTTCGAAAGGCCCCTCCCGAAGGTGCCGGCCAAACGCGCGCAGGCTGTCCTCGCGCGCGAATTCCTTGCCGCGCGGCGTGCTGGCCACAAGCTCCATCACCTGCGGCCGGGTAAAGATGTCGTCTTCGCGGGCACGCACCGCATAGGCGGCGGCGGCTTCGATCATGTCGGACAGATCCGTGGCCCCCATCCGCGCGGCGAAATCGGCAAAGCTTTCCTCGGCGGCGAAAATATTGCTGTCGTCCTGCTCCTCGACCACGGATTTCAGCGCCAGATTGCCGGTGCTGCCATGTTCCGGAGAATCGATGCGCTGTTCGGAAACCAGCACCAGCGGCGGCATCCGGTTGCCGCGGGCGCTGCGGCCGCCGGGGCGCACCACATGGGCCAGGTCTTCGCGGTAGGGGTGTTTTTCGGCCTCGGCCTCGGCCTCTCCGTTGCGGCCCGGGCGGGCCCGGCGTTCGGCCACGGTGGCGGCGACGGCGGCCTTGAGGTGGGCGATGGCGGTGCGGCGGCGGCGATGCTCGCTGCCTTCCATCTTGGTGTTGATCTCGTCGACGAGGCGCGAGACATCGGCCTCTTCGGGCTTTCGCTTGCCACCGGGCCGGATGCGGCGCGGCGTGGCAGGGCCCGAGCGGACGGCGTCACGCTCCACCTCGGCCAGTTCGGCCATCAGATCGGCCTCTTCCTCTGCCGACAGGGCGGGCTCGGGCAGATCGCCCGGCGCGGCACCGATATCGGGCGTTCCGGTTTCCAGATCTGCCGTATCACCGGGCGCGGCCTCGGGCAGCCCGGACGGGACAGACTGCAGATCGGTGCGCTTGATTTTCATGACGCGGGCGCGGGCGCGCTCCACCGCCCGGCGCGCGGTGTCAGAGCCGGGGCGGCGCGTGATGTCTTCGTCGGGGTCCACGACGGGCGTTTTCGCGATGGCGGGCTCGGCGGGTTCCTCGGCCTGCGGCTCCGGCTCGGTGGCCGCGATCTCCGGCTCGGCGGGCGCTTCCTCGGGGGCCTCGGGCTCGGCGGGCTCTTCGGGCACGGCGGCGAATTCCGCGGCGGGGATTTCTTCCTCGGCCGGTTCTTCTTCGGCGGCGGGCTCCGGTTCGGCAAGCTCTTGCGGCGCGGCTACGGGTTCGGGGGCGGGCTCGGCTTCCGCCTCTTCCTCATACTCCTCGGTCGCGGTGGCGCGCAGCACGCTGGCCAGGACCGGGTCGATCTCCGGCTCCGTCACGGCGGTTTCGGGCTCTGCCTCTTGTTCGGGCAAGACCAGGGGCTCGGCCTCGGCGGGCTCTTCGGCGATCGGTTCTTCGGCAATGGTGTCTTCGTCGGCGGTTTCTTCAACCGCCTCTTCGCGCGGGCTGTCTTCGATGATCGCGTCGGGCAGTTGCCCGGTCTCGTCGGCGGTGGCGCCCTCGAAGGCCGGGGATTCAGCGATCGGCTCTTCGACGGGTTCTTCCACCGGTTCTTCCACCGGTGCGGGGGCCATGACCGGGGCGGCGGGGGGCTGCGGAAGCTCCTCGTCTTCGACATAGGTTTCCGCCGGCTGCGCGAGGGGCGCCGCCGGGGCGGCGGTGCGCGCCGTGTCGACAGCGGCGCGGATGCGGGCAAGCTTGGCCGCGACCGAGCCGAGCTCCGGCGCGGCGGGGGCGGATGCCACGGGCGCGGGGGCTGCCGGCTCTGCCCGCGGCGCTTCGGGCCTTGGCGCTTCGGTTCGGGGCGTTTCGGGCATGGGGGCTTCGGCCACGGCCGGGGTGGCGGGGTCGGCGGCGGGCGTGTGCTGGCCATCGGCGGCCCGCAGCAGGATACCGCCATCATGCAGGCTGGCATCGACGCGGCGCCGGATCTCGCGCTCGGCGATGCGTTGCAGCATGTCCGCATCCGGCGTCGCGGGTTCGGCGCCGAAGTAACGGTCTTCCGCGGCGAGATCCCGGAAATACTCGGCGATCGCCTTCATCGTGCCGAACGAATCTTCGAATCCTTCGAGGGTGCAGGAAAATGTCCCGTAGGAAACCGTAAGAATTTTATTTGCACCGACCATCGGCAGGCTCGCCTTCTAACATTACCAGCAGCACCATGTTTACCATAGGCCGTTTCCAGAAATTGAACAGAAAGGAGATTTTTGGGGGGATTAATGGTGTTGGAATTGTGGTCTTAATCGTTCTGACGCAGATATTGCCACATGAAAGCCATGATTGTCCAAACTTCTGAACCAGTCGCGCTGATCGGCGGGGGCGCAGTCGCGCCAGCCGATCTGGCGGAAGTCTTAACGCGCGCGCCGGTTCTCGTGGCTGCGGATGGCGGGGCCGACCGTGCGCTTGCCGCGGGGCGCATGCCCGATGCGGTTGTCGGTGACATGGATTCCATCTCCGAGGCCGCCCGTGCCGCCATTCCCGCGGCGCGGCTGCATTGCGTACCGGAACAGGAGAGCACCGATTTCGACAAGTGTCTGCGGATGATAGAAGCGCCGCTGATCTTCGGGCTGGGGTTTCTCGGGCCGCGGCTGGACCATCAGCTTGCGGTGCTGACCGGGCTGACCCGGCAGACGGAAAAGCGCTGCATCCTGATCGGCGAGCACGACATCGCCTTTCTGTGCCCGCCGCGCCTGGCGATCACGCTGGAGCCGGGCACGCGGGTGTCGCTGTTTCCGATGGGTCCCGTCACCGGGCAGAGCCGGGGGCTGAAATGGCCGATCGACGGTATCGGCTTTGCGCCCGACGGGCGGATCGGCACGTCGAACGAGGCGACGGGCGGCGCCGTCGAGCTGACGGTGGCGGCGCCGCGCATGGTTGTGATCCTGCCCCGCGCGGCGCTGGCGGCCGCGGCCGGGGCATTGTCGGGCTGAACGCGCCGCCAAAACCGCGTGCGGGGCCGGGAATGGGCCTTTTTGCCCCTCGCGGCCAACGGACAGTTCTCCTATAACACCGGGGAGCCATAAAGGAGACCAGCCATGAGCGGAGAGCTTTCCCCGATCGACAAGGCCAAATTCGTCGCCGCCAAGCGCGCGGTCGATTTTGTCGAAGACGGTATGCGCGTGGGCCTTGGCACCGGTTCGACCGCGGCCTGGATGGTGCGGTGTCTGGGCGAGCTGGTGCGCGAGGACGGAATGCAGATCAAGGGTGTGCCGACATCGACGCGCACCGCCGAACTTGCCCGCCAGGTCGGGATCGAGGTGATTTCGCTGGACGAGGCGAAATGGCTGGATCTGACCATCGACGGCGCCGACGAGTTCGACGCCAACCTGAACCTGATCAAGGGCGGCGGCGGCGCGTTGCTGCAGGAAAAGATCGTGGCCACGGCCAGCGACCAGATGATCGTGATCGCCGACGTGGCCAAGGAGGTGGCGCAGCTTGGCGCCTTCCCGCTGCCGGTCGAGGTGATCCCGTTCGGCTGGCAGACCTCCAAGGCGCTGATCGAGGAGACGCTGATCAACCTCGATGTTCTGGGCCGCGACACCACGCTGCGGATGAACGGCGATGCGCCTTTCGTGACCGATGAGGGCAATTACCTGCTGGACATGCACCTGAGCCGCATCGGCAACGTGCGCCAGCTTGCGCTGGTGATCAACCAGATCCCCGGCGTGGTCGAGAACGGCCTGTTCATAGATATCTGCGATGTCGTGGTGATCGGCCATGGCGACGGCAAGGTCGAGGTGCGCGACATCAACACCGGCACGGTCGAGGAAGACAAGATCGACTTTCTGGAAAACGACAATCTGTTCGCAGATTTCTGACGGCGCGGGGCAGCATGAGTTTTGACTTTGATCTATTCGTGATCGGCGGCGGGTCCGGCGGTGTGCGGGCGGCGCGTCTGGCGGCGTCCGAGGGCGGGGCGAAGGTGGGCCTGGCCGAGGAATACCGGATGGGCGGCACCTGTGTCATCCGTGGCTGCGTGCCGAAGAAGCTGATGGTCTTCGCCTCGGGCTATTCCGGCGGGTTCGAGGATGCGCGCGCCTATGGCTGGGATGTGACGGCCGGCGGCTTTGACTGGCCGCTGTTCAAGGGCAAGCTGCATGCGGAGCTTGACCGGCTGGAGGGCATCTATCGCACCAATCTGGACAAGGCCGGGGTGGAGATTTTCGACACCCGCGCCGTGCTCGAGGATGCGCATACGGTGAAGCTGGCCACCGGGCAGCGTTTCACCGCCAAGCACATTCTGGTCGCCGTCGGCGGCCGGCCCTTCGTGCCCGACATGCCGGGGGCCGAGCATGTGATCACCTCCAACGACATCTTCCATCTGGAGGCATTGCCCAGGGATATCCTGATCGTCGGCGGCGGTTTCATCGCCTGCGAATTTGCCTGCATCCTGAACGGGTTGGGCGTGGCGGTGACGCAATATTATCGCGGCGCGCAGATCCTGCGCGGCTTTGACGACGAGGCGCGCGGCCATGTGGCCGAGCTGATGCGCGAGCGGGGGGTGAACCTGCATGTCGGCACCGATGTGATCGAGATGAAGCCGGTCGAGGGCGGGATCTGGGTGAAATCCACCGACGGGCGCGAACATGTCTATGAAAAGGTGATGTATGCCACCGGCCGCGTGCCCAACACGGGCGGGCTGGGGCTGGAAGAGGCGGGCGTGAAGATCGGCCGCGGCGGCGCGGTGGAGGTGGATGACTATTCGCAGACCGTCGTGCCTTCGGTCTATGCGGTGGGCGACGTGACCAACCGCATCAACCTGACCCCGGTGGCGATCCGCGAGGGCGCGGCCTTTGTCGAAACCGTGTTCAAGGGCAACCCGACCAAGCCCGACCATGATCTGGTGGCCAGCGCCGTGTTCACCCAGCCCGAGCTTGGCACCGTCGGCCTGACCGAGGAACAGGCCGCCGAGCAGGAGGCGATCGAGGTCTACAGCACCTCGTTCCGGGCGATGCAGTCGCTCTTTGCCGGGCGGCCCGACCGGGTGATGATGAAGCTGATCGTCAGCAAGGCCAGCCGCAAGGTTCTGGGCTGTCATATCGTCGCGGATCATGCGGGCGAGCTGATCCAGCTGGCGGCGGTCGCGCTGAAGATGGGCGCGACGAAAGAGGATTTCGACCGGACCGTGGCGGTGCATCCGACCATGTCGGAAGAGCTTGTAACGATGAAGGCGCCGGTGCGCACGGCTTGATATCCGTACCGGTTTGACCACTTAGGAAGGCATGACGTGACAATACGAGAAGAGGGTGTGAGCTGAATGGCTGGTAACAACGGAGGCCCCTGGGGAGGGGGCGGCTCGAACAAGGGCGGCGGCAATCGCGGCAATGACGGGCGTGGTTCCGGCAGTGGCGGCGAGGGCCCCCAGATTCCCGAAATCGACGAATTGATGAAAAAAGGGCAGGAACAGCTTCGCGTTCTGATGGGCGGGCGCGGCGGCAAGGGTGGCCGCCCGGGCGGCGGTGGGTCCGGTGGGCCGGCCTTCACCCGCGGCACGTTCGCGCTGGCCGCGCTGGCGGCGGTCGTGCTTTGGGCGCTGGCCTCTTTCTATACGGTGAAGCCGGAAGAGCAGTCGGTGGAACTGTTCCTTGGCAAATATTCCCAGACCGGCAATCCCGGCCTGAATTTCGCGCCCTGGCCGCTGGTCAGCGCCGAGGTCATTCCGGTGACCCGCGAACAGACAGAGGATATCGGCGTGGGCCGCGCCGGCGGCGATGCCGGGCTGATGCTGACCGGCGACGAGAATATCGTGGATATCGATTTCCAGGTGGTCTGGAACATCAACGATCCGGCGCAGTTCCTGTTCAACCTGCGTGACCCGCAGCAGACGATCCGCGCCGTTTCTGAATCGGCGATGCGCGAGATCATCGCCCAGTCGGAGCTGGCGCCGATCCTCAATCGCGACCGAGGCTCGATCGCGGCCCGGCTGCAGGATCTGATCCAGCAGACGCTCGACAGCTATGACAGCGGCATGAACGTGGTACGCGTGAACTTCGACAAGGCCGATCCGCCGCGCGAGGTGATCGACAGTTTCCGCGAAGTGCAGGCCGCCGAGCAGGAGCGTGACCGGCTTGAGAAACAGGCCGACGCCTATGCCAACCGGGTGGTTGCCGGCGCCCGCGGTGAAGCCGCGCAGGTGCTGGAAGAGGCCGAAGGCTATCGCGCCCGCGTGGTCAACGAGGCCCAGGGTGAGGCGAGCCGGTTCTCCGCCGTGCTCGAGGAATACAAGAAGGCGCCGGATGTGACGCGCAAGCGGCTTTATCTGGAAACACTGGAAGAGGTTCTTGGCCGCGTGGACAAGGTGATCATCGACGAAAGCAGCGGCAGCAGCGGTGTGGTGCCCTATCTGCCGCTGAACGAGTTGCGCCGCCCGGCAGAGGGGAACTGAGGCATGAAAAAGACAACTTACATTCTGCCCATCGTGGTGATCGCCATCGTGGTGTTCCTGTCGTCGGTCTTCATCGTGGACGAGCGTGAAAAGGCGCTGGTGCTGCAGTTCGGCCAGGTGCGCGACGTAAAGGAAGAGCCGGGTCTGGCCTTCAAGATCCCGCTGATCCAGGAGGTCGTGCGCTATGACGACCGGATCCTGAGCCGTGACATCGACCCGCTGGAAGTAACGCCGCTCGATGATCGCCGGCTCGTGGTCGACGCCTTCGCGCGGTTCCGCATCGCCGATGTGGTGCGGTTCCGTCAGGCGGTCGGCGCGGGCGGCATCCGTTCGGCCGAGGACCGGCTCGACAGGGTGCTGCGCGCCGCCACGCGCGAGGTGCTGGGCTCTGTCAGCTCCAATGACATCCTGTCGTCGGACCGGGCCGCGCTGATGCTGCGCATCCGCAACGCCGCGATTTCCGAGGCCAGCAATCTGGGGCTGGAGATCGTCGATGTACGGCTCAAGCGCACCGATCTGCCCGAACAAAATCTGGAAGCCACCTTTGCCCGGATGCGGGCCGAGCGCGAGCGCGAGGCGGCCGATGAGATCGCGCGCGGCGAAGAAGCGGCGCAGCGGGTGCGTGCCCAGGCCGACCGGACGGTGGTGGAGCTTGTCTCCGACGCCAACCGCCAGGCCGAGATCGCGCGCGGTGAAGCCGACGCCGAGCGGAACGGGATCTTCGCCACCGCTTATGGCGCGGATACCGAGTTCTTCGAATTCTACCGCTCGCTCGAGGCTTATTCGCGCTCGTTGCAGGGCGGCAATTCGACGATGGTGCTGTCGCCCGACAGCGAATTCTTCGATTACCTGAAGAACGCGCAGGGGCGGTGATGCCGATCCTGCTGCTGGCCATCGGGCTGGTACTGGTTGTGGAGGGGCTGGTGTTCGCACTGGCCCCTTCGCGTCTGGAGGATCTGCTCGCGGTGCTGAAAACCCTGCCGCTTGATGCCCGCCGGGCGCTCGGGCTGGGCGCGGTGGCGCTGGGGGTCGGGCTGGTTTGGCTTGCAAAAGCGCTTGGCGCCTGAAACGCTTGGCCCGGGCTGCGAATATGCTTCACATCCATGTGACAGCGCGTGACGGGCTTTGAGTTGAATGTCGGGGCCCCTATCTAAAGGATCAGGACACCCGGGCCGGGTGATTTCCCCGCCCCAACCAGGATCATACGAGGAGGAACTCCCATTGACATCCCAGGCCATGACACTTTCCGCCCGGACGGACGCGGCGCCGCTGCGCGCGCTCTGGGCGCTGATACTGGGCCTCGCGCTGGTGATGGCCCAGGGCATATCGGCGCAGGCGCGCGGCGTGCCCGAAAGCTTCGCCGACCTGGCCGAACAGGTCAGCCCGGCGGTGGTGAACATCACCACATCGACCACGGTTGCCGTTTCCACCGGGCCCGGCCCGCAGCTTCCCGAAGGCTCTCCCTTTGAGGATTTCTTTCGTGATTTCATGAACCCCGAGGGCGAGGGCAACCAGCAGCGCCAGCGCCGCAGCCAGGCGCTCGGCTCCGGCTTCGTGATTTCCGAGGATGGCTATATCGTCACCAACAACCACGTGATCGAAAAGGCCGACGAGATCGAGGTGGAGTTCTTTTCCGGCAAGACGCTGGAGGCCAAGGTGATCGGCACCGACCCCAACACCGATATCGCCCTGCTGAAGGTGGAAAGCGATACGCCGCTGCCCTTCGTGCCCTTCGGCAACAGCGATGTGATGCGCGTTGGCGACTGGGTGATGGCGGTGGGCAACCCGCTGGGGCAGGGCTTTTCGGTCTCCGCCGGCATCGTATCGGCCCGCAACCGGGCGCTGAGCGGCACCTATGACGATTTCATCCAGACCGACGCGGCGATCAACCGGGGCAACTCGGGCGGGCCGCTTTTCAACATGGCCGGAGAGGTCGTGGGGGTGAACACCGCGATCCTGTCGCCCAACGGCGGCTCGATCGGCATCGGCTTTTCGATGGCGTCCAACGTGGTCAACAATGTGGTCGGGCAGCTGAAGGAATTCGGCGAAACCCGGCGCGGCTGGCTGGGCGTGCGCATTCAGGACGTGACGCCGGATGTGGCAGAGGCCATCGGCCTGGAAGAGGCGCGGGGCGCGCTGGTGACGGATGTGCCCGAGGGCCCGGCCGCCGAGGGCGGCATGCAGTCGGGTGACGTCATCCTGTCGTTCGACGGGGTGGATGTGGCCGACACGCGTGAGCTGGTGCGCATCGTCGGCAGCTCGCCCGTGGGCAAGGCCGTGCGCGTCGTGGTGTTCCGCGATGGCGGCACCCAGACGCTGAAGGTGACGCTGGGCCGCCGTGAAACGGCCGAGGGCGCGGTGCCCGCCGTCGCCTCGCCGGCGCCCGAGGCCCCGGTCGAGAAGCAGATGCTGGGCCTGACCCTGACCCCGCTGACCGACGAGATGCGCGAGCAGCTGGAGCTGGGCGCGGGTGACGGGCTGGTGGTGACCAATGTCGACGAGATGAGCGAGGCCTATGAAAAGGGTCTGCGCGCGGGCGACGTGATCACCGAGGCCGGTCAGCAGAAGGTGACCAGCGCCGATGATCTGGAGGCCCGGATCACCGAGGCGAAGGAGGCCGGGCGCAAATCGCTTTTGCTGCTGATCCGCCGTCAGGGCGCGCCGCGCTTTGTGGCGCTGTCGCTGGAAGAGTGATCTTTCGCCCCGGAAACAGCAAAGGGCGCCCGCCGGGGCGCCCTTTTTGCGTTGCGGCTCAGCCGTCCGCGCCGGGCCTGGGATAGGCGATCAGCCCCAGTTTGCGCGCCGTGGAGAGCGACAGGGTGGCGCTGTCGAGCCCAAGCGTGGCCTGGTATGTCCGCACCGCGCGGCGCGTGGCGGGATCCATCGTTCCGGTAACCGGGCCTTGGTACACCCCGCGCGCGGCCAGCGCCCGCTGCAGCGTGGCGGTGAACTCTGCCGTCATCTGCGCGGCGCAGGGGGTTTCAAACCAGATCTCCTGGCGCGGGGTGACGATGCGCTGATGGGTTTCGGTGCGGTAATGCGCGGGCGCGCTGATGGCGCCTTCGGCATCGCGCCGGGCCGGTTGCTGCAGCACATGGTCCGTCACGGTTTCGATCACCGCCGGCGTCACATGCTTGCCCCAGCAGGTGCCGGGGGCGGCGCCGGGCGGCGCGTGATCGGGCGGTGTGGCCAGCGGCTGTTCGGCCAGCCGCGCGACGTCGGCCACCGGCGCGGTGTCCTGGCAGGCGGCGAGGCCGAGCGCGGCGAGGCCGGTCAGAAGAAGGTTTCGGATCATGTCTGCTCGTCCGGGGGCTTGGGGCCCTGATGTTCTTGGCGGCACAATAGCCTGTTTCGCGCCGTCGTGAAAGGCTGCTGGCCGGCCGGGCGGGCGCGGAATTTCGACCCGCCCGCGCAGGGGCCGCCACGGGCACTGGAAAACCGCGCGAACTTGGCCTATTGGGGCAGGGAACGACCCGATCAGACAGATGAGGACAGGTATGGCGAAGATCACCTATATCGAGCATGACGGAACCGAGCATACGGTGGATGTTCCCACCGGTATGACCGTGATGGAAGGCGCGCGGGACAACAACATTCCCGGCATCGACGCCGATTGCGGCGGCGCCTGCGCCTGCTCGACCTGCCATGCCTATATCGCGCCTGACTGGGTGGAAAAATTGCCGAAGATGGAGGCGATGGAAGAGGACATGCTCGATTTCGCCTATGCGCCCGATCCGGCCCGTTCGCGCCTGACCTGCCAGATCAAGGTGTCCGACGATCTGGACGGGCTGGTCGTCAACCTGCCCGAAAAGCAGATCTGAACCGATGCTGCGGGCGGCGCTTGCGCTCTCGCTCCTGGCGGCCGGGGCTGCGCGGGGCGAGATCGTGTCGGCCCGCTTCGGCGATCCCACCACGCGCTATGATCATGCCGTTCTGGGCGATGCCATCGAATACGGCACGCTGGAGCTGTGGCTGAAGGGCGGGCAGGGGCGGCGCATCGTGCTGCCCGAAACCCGCGTGTTCGAGGATCTCGCGCCACGTCTGGCCGATCTGGATGGGGACGGCGCGCCCGAGGTGATCGTGGTGGAAACCGACCTGTCGCGCGGCGCGCGGCTGAGCGTCTATGGCGCCGGGGGGCTGATCGCGGCGACGCCGTTCATCGGCCGGGCGCATCGCTGGCTGGCGCCTGTCGGCGCGGCGGATCTGGACGGTGACGGGTTTGCCGAAATCGCCTATGTCGACCGGCCCCATCTGGCAAGGCTGCTGCGGGTCTGGCGGTTTCGCGACGGCGCGCTGACGCTGGTGGCCGAGGCGGGCGGGCTGACCAACCACCGGATCGGGCAGGATGTGATTTCGGGCGGGATCCGCGATTGCGGCGACGGGCCCGAGATGGTGACCGCGAGCGCCGACTGGAGCCGGGTGATGGCAACGCGGCTGCAGGGTGGCGCGCTGGTATCGCGCGACATCGGGGCGCATGATGGCCCCGAGGCCTTTGCCGCGGCGATGGGCTGCGCCTCTTAGGTGTTCAGAGGTCGCGCAGGGCGTACCAGTAATAGGCCGGGTGCAGCAGGGCACGGCGTAGCGGACCCAGCGGGAAGCGGCGCAGCGGTGCCCGCATCAGCGCCGGAAAGGCGCGGCCGGGCGCGCGTCCGGCGGCCAGATCGGCCATCAGCGCGCCGCTGTAGGTGGCCATCGCCACGCCGTTGCCGTGATAGGCCAGCGCGGTAAAGGCATCGGGCCAGTCGCCCAAGGGCCCGACATAGGGCGCCAGATCACGCGCCATGCACACCAGCCCGGCCCAGAAATGCGGCGTTTCGACATGCGCCCAGGCCGGGAACATCCGTTCGAAATCGCGGCGGATCTCGGTCTTCATCCACTCGAGCGCGGCCGGCGAGCTGCGCACCCCGCCGCGCATCCCGAACAGAAAGCGGCGGTTCGGCATCAGCCGGAAGTAATGCAGCAGGTTGCGCGTGTCATAGGCCATCTGATCGGTGGTCCAGCCCTGATCGCGCAGTTCGGCCCCGGTCAGCTCACGCGTGACCAGAACGCTGGACTGAAGCGGCAGATAGCGCCCTGACAGCCACGGCGGCAGATCATCGCTGCTGTAGCCGTTGGTGGCCAGCAACAGCTTGCGCGCCCGCAGCCTGCCGCGCGGGGTGTTCAGAACATAGCCGCCCCCGGCCTGCCGCTCGATCCCCGTGACGGGAGAGCGGGCGTGGATGCGCGCCCCTTCGGTCACCGCCGCGCGGGCCAGCCCCTGCGCGTATTTCATCGGGTTGAGTGCAAAGCCGATCGGTACCGTCATCCCGCCGTGAAAGGCTGGCCCGGCCATGCCGCGATCGGCAAGCTCCTCGCGCGGGATAAGCCGGGGGGTGACGCCATAGCTGGCCTGCACATGCGGCGCCTCGGCGCGCAGGGCCCGCATGTCGCGCGGGCGGTGGGCCAGGATGGTTTCGCCTTCGGAATGGCGGTCGGCATCTATGCCGTAGCGATCGAGGATCTCGGCGACGCTGTCGATCGCGCCGGTCTGGGCGGCGTGAAACAGGGCCAGGTCCTGCGCGCCGAAGCGCCGGGCAAGGGCCGCGTCACTGGCCTTGGCGCCGCCAAGGCAGGCAAAGCCGCCGTTGCGCCCCGATGCGCCCCAGCCGGGCTCTTCGGCCTCCAGCACGGTGACGTCGGCGCCATGATCACGCGCCAGGTGCAGGGCGGCGGAGAGGCCGGTATAGCCGGCGCCCACGATCGCGAAATCGCAACCCGTCTCGCCCTGGGCGGGCGGATAGGGGGCGGACGTGGCGGTGGTGCGCCAATAGCTCTCTTGCACCGACGCGTCGGAATAGGCCCCGGCCTCGTACAGCCGTTTCACGCGGGCACCTTGCGGGTGGTTCGGGGGCGGGGCTTCATTGCTGCTGCGCGGCCTGCTCGTCGCGGGTCATCCGCGCGATCCGTGTCTTGGAAATCAGCGAGGCGGCGATCACGCCGACGGCGACAATCCCGATCATGATCGTCGAGAGCGCGTTGATCTCGGGGCTCACGCCCAGGCGCACGGCGCTGAATATCTTGATCGGCAGCGTGGTCGAAGAGGGGCCCGAGGTGAAGGAGGCGATCACCAGATCATCAAGCGACAGGGTGAAGGCCAGCAACCAGCCCGAGATCACCGCCGGCGCGATCATCGGCAGCGTGACGCTCATGAATGCGTCGAACGGGGTGCAGCCCAGGTCAAGCGCCGCCTCCTCCAGCGATCTGTCGAAGGCGACAAGCCGCGACGAGACCACGACCGATACGTAGCACATCGAAAACGTGGTATGGGCCAGCACGATGGTGATCACGCCGCGATCGAGCCCCACGGCGATGAACAACAGCAGCAGCGACAGGCCGGTGATCACCTCGGGCATCACCAGCGGCGCGTAGATCATGCCGGAAAACAGGGTGCGGCCGGCGAACCGCCCGCCACGCACCAGCACATAGGCCGCCATCGTGCCCAGCACCGTGGCGATGCTGGAAGAGATCACGGCCACCTTCAGTGTCACCCATGCGGCATCCAGGAAGGCTTCGTTGCGAAGCAGTTCGCCATACCATTTGGTCGAGAAACCGGCCCAGACGGTGACGAGCTTGGAGGCGTTGAAGCTGTAGATCACCAGAATGATCATCGGCATGTAGAGAAAGGCAAAGCCAAGCGTCAGCGACGTCGCGTTGAACCAGCTGAAACGGCGGATCATTGTTCAAGCTCCCTCTGGCGCTGCTCGTTGCGCTGGAACAGGATGATCGGGATCACCAGGATCAGCAGCAGGATCACCGCCACGGCCGAGGCCACCGGCCAGTCGCGGTTGGAGAAGAACTCTTCCCACAGCACCTTGCCGATCATCAGCGTGCGTGACCCGCCCAGGATCGAGGGGATGACGAATTCGCCGATGGCCGGGATGAAGACGAGAAAACACCCCGCGATCACACCCGATCTGGAAAGCGGCGCGGTGATCAGCCAGAAGGCTTCGGTGCGCGAACAGCCCAGATCCTCGGCCGCCTCGAGCAGCGAGACATCCAGCTTTTCAAGCGTGGCATAGATCGGCAGGATCATGAACGGCAGGTAGGTATAGACGATACCGATATAGACCGCCCAGTTGGTGTTGAGGATGATCAACGGTTCCGAGGTGAGGCCGGCCCATTGCAGGAACTGGTTGAGGAACCCTTCCTGGCTGAGGATGCCCATCCAGGAATAGACCCGGATCAGGAAGCTGGTCCAGAACGGCAGGATCACCAGCATCATCAGGGTGGGGCGCCATTCCTGCGGCGCCCGGGCCATGCCATAGGCGATGGGATAGCCGACCACGAGCGTCACCAGCGTCGAGATCAGGGCGATCTTCAGGCTGGAAAGATAGGCTTTCCAGTAAAGATCATCCTGCGTCAGGAACACGAAATTCTCGAAATCGAGCGCGCCGAAGAAGTCCTTGATCCCGGCCCATCCGGCGGAAAGATCAAGCGTGGGGGTATAGGGCGGGATCGACAGGGCCGTGTCCGACAGCGCGATTTTCAGCACGATCAGAAACGGCACCAGAAACAGCGCCAGCAGCCAGCCATAGGGCACCAGCACCAGAAGGAAGCGGCGGAAGTTCATCGCGCGGCCCCCTTCATTGTGTCAGCACGATGCCGGCTGTGTCGGTCCAGGACAGCCAGACCGTATCTTCCCAGGTGAAATCACGCCGTTCGATCCGGCGGCTGTTGGTCATCTGGGCCGAGATCATGTGGCCGGACGGCAGCTGGACATGATAGGTCGAGATATTGCCCAGATAGGCGATGTCGATGATCTTGCCCTGCACCACATTGGCCCTGTCGTCGGGGCGTTCGGCGGAAACGGCGATCTTTTCGGGGCGCACCGCATAGGAGACGCGGGTGCCTTCGGTCAGGCCGCCGTTCGCCTCGGCCCGGATCGGCGCCTCGCCCTCGGTCCAGTCGATCAGCACCTTGCCCGGCTCCTGCGGCCGAAGGTTGCCTTCGATGATGTTCACGTCACCGATGAAGTCTGCCACGTAAACCGAGTTGGGGGCTTCATAAATCCGGTCGGGCGTGGCTACCTGCATCAGCTTGCCATTGTCCATCACCGCCACGCGGCTGGCGACGGTCATCGCCTCTTCCTGATCGTGGGTCACGATCACGAAGGTGGTGCCGGTCTTTTCCTGAATGTCCATCAGCTCGAACTGGGTATCGTTGCGCAGCTTCTTGTCGAGCGCGCCCAGCGGCTCGTCGAGCAGCAGCAGTTTGGGCGCCTTGGCCAGAGACCGGGCCAGCGCCACGCGCTGACGCTGACCGCCGGAAATCTGATGCGGCTTGCGGCGGGCGAATTTCTCCAGCCGGGTCAGGCGCAGCATTTCCTGCACGCGGCCGTCGATCTCGGACTTGGGCATCGGCGAACGCTTCAGCCCGAAGGCGATATTGTCATAGACCGACAGATGCGGGAACAGCGCATAGCTCTGGAACATCATGTTCACCGGGCGCTTGTTCGGCGGCACCGGGGCGATGTTCACGTCATCCAGCCAGACGGTGCCTTCGGAGGGCGGATCGAACCCGGCGAGGATCCGCATGATCGTGGTCTTGCCGCAGCCCGACGGGCCCAGAAGGGCGAAGAACTCACGCTCGTAGATATGCAGATCGAGATTGTCGACAGCGGTGAAATCGCCGAACCTTTTGGTCACGCCCTCGAACCGGATCAGCGGTTTCTTGGTCGGGTCGTCCCAGGGAGCGAAGACGGAACTGCTCGGGGATTGCGCCATAGGCCATCCTTGAAAGAGGGGAAGGCCCGCACCGGCCGGCGGTGCGGGCAAGGGGATCAGATCAGGTGCCGGATTTGATCTTGGTCCAGAGCCGGGTAACGACCCGCTGCACCTTCGGATCGTAAGGTGTTGTGATGTAGAGGTTTTTCAGCGTTTCCGCGTCAGGGTAGATCGCCGGGTCGCCGATCACGTCCTCTTCGAGGAATTCCTGCGAGGCGACGTTGCCGTTGGCATAATAAACATAGTTCGACGCCGCGGCCATGTTATGGGCGTCCAGGATGAAGTTCAGGAACGTGTGGGCCGCGTCGGGGTTCGGCGCGTCGACGGGAATGGCCATCTGGTCGAACCACATCAGCGCGCCCTCGGACGGGGCGTTATAGGCGATCTCGACGCCGTTGTCGGCCTCGTCGGCCCGGTCGCGCGCCTGAAGGATGTCACCCGACCAGCCCACGGCCACGCAGATGTCGCCATTGGCCAGCGCGTTGATGTATTCGGAGTTGTGAAACTTTTGCACATAGGGGCGCACGGCGCCCAGCACGGCCTCGGTCCGGGCGATGACCTCGGGGTCGTGGCTGTCGGGATTTTCGCCCAGATAGGCCAGCGCGGCGGGGATCATCTCTGTCGGGGCATCAAGGAAATGTACGCCGCAGGCGGCCAGCTTTTCCATGTTCGCCGGGTTGAACACCAGCTCCAGCGATCCGATCGGGGCGTCTTCGCCCAGAATCTCGGCGACCTTGGCGACGTTCACGCCGATGCCGGTGGTGCCCCACATGTAGTTGATCGAATAGGCGTTGCCGGGGTCATAGGTGGCGGTACGCTCCTGGATCACGTCCCACAGGTTGACGGCGTTCGGCAGTTTGGAAAAATCCAGCGGCTGAAATGCGCCGGCTGAAATCTGGCGCTGCAGGAACGACCCGGTCGGCACCACGACATCATAGCCCGAGCCGCCGGCCAGCATCTTGGTTTCCAGAACCTCGTTGGAATCGAACACGTCATAGACCAGCTTGATCCCGGTCTCTTCCTCGAATTTCGTCAGCAGCTCTTCGTCGATATAGTCGGACCAGTTGTAAACGTGGACCTCTTCCGCGCCGGCGGCCGTGACACAGGCGGCGAGCGCGGCGGCCAGCGGTATCCATGTGGATTTCATATTTTAGGTGCTCCCGTTGGTTTGCAGAGAGTCGCGTGCCCTCACATTGATAATTTGATCAAACGCCGCCGCTATTGCAATATGGTATTTGATCGGACTCCGGGCAGACAACTCGGCTGCGCCGGGCGATGCGGCGGGGTGAAAGGCATTAAAGACTTGGATCAGGCATTTGAAAAGCTTCCGGCCCATGAATTGGTCTATCGCAGCATCCGCGAGATGATTCTGTTCGGAGAGCTGGCACCGGGCCAGTCGGTGACGATTCAGGGGCTGGTCTCGGTTCTGGGGGCGGGGATGACCCCGGTGCGCGAGGCGATCAGGCGGCTGACCGCCGAAGGCGCGCTGGAGCTTTTCGGCAACCGCCGCGTGCATGTGCCGACCCTGACATTGCCACAGATCGACGAGCTGTATTTCGCGCGGCAGGCGCTTGAGCCGCGGCTGGCCTGTCTGGCCGCCGAAAGGATTACACCGTCGGACATCATGCAGCTGGATCTGATCGACCAGTCGCTGAACGCGGCGATCGAACGGGGCGATGTCCGGGCCTATCTGGAGCAGAACCACCGGTTTCACTTCACACTTTATCAGCGGTCGGAGGCGAAGATCCTGCTGTCGATCTGCAATGCGCTGTGGCTGCGGGCGGGGCCTTCGCTGCGCGTCGTCTGCGGCAAGTTCGGCACCTACAACCTGCCCGACATGCATGAAGAGGCGCTCGCCGCGCTGCGCGCGGGTGATCCCGAGGCGGTGGCCCGCGCGATCGAGGGCGATCTGCTTCAGGGCGGAGAGCAGATCCGGCTTTCGCTGGGGCAGGGGGCGGTTTGATCAAATTCTGTTGACGCGGAAATATTTGATCATATTCTCGCGGCGGAATGGCCGGCTGGCCTTCTGTCGGCGTTCCGACACGCCCGAGGCCGGGAAAATTCAGGGAGTCACCGGATGAAACCGATCAGCAATCACATGCCCACCGCAGAGCTTCAGGCGCTGGATGCGGCGCATCACATGCACCCGTTCACGGCGGGCGCCGAACTTGGCGCAAAGGGCGCGCGGGTCATCACCCAGGCCAGCGGCGTGACGCTGACGGATTCCGAAGGCAACCGGATTCTCGATGCCATGGCCGGCCTGTGGTGCGTCAATATCGGCTATGGCCGCGAGGAACTGGCCGAGGCCGCATCGCGCCAGATGAAACAGCTTCCCTATTACAACACCTTCTTCCAGACGACCCATGTGCCGGCCATCGCGCTGGCGGCGCGGCTGGCCGAACTGGCGCCGGGCGATCTGAACCATGTGTTCTTCGCCGGCTCGGGCTCCGAGGCGAACGACACCAACATCCGCCTTGTGCGCCACTACTGGGCGGCCAAGGGCAAGCCGGAGAAAAAGGTGATCATAAGCCGCTGGAACGCCTATCACGGCTCGACCATGGGCGGCGCCAGCCTGGGCGGCATGAAGGGGATGCACGCGCAGGGCGGGCTGCCGATTCCCGATATCGCCTATATCGACCAGCCGCACTGGTATGCCGAGGGCGGCGACATGTCGCCCGAGGAGTTCGGGCTGGAACGCGCCCGCCAGCTCGAGGCCAAGATCGCCGAGCTGGGCGAAGACAAGGTCGCGGCCTTCATCGCCGAGCCGGTGCAGGGCGCGGGCGGCGTGATCATTCCGCCGGAAACCTACTGGCCCGAGATTCAGCGGATCTGCGACGCGCATGACATCCTGCTGATCGCGGATGAGGTGATCTGCGGTTTCGGGCGCACCGGCAACTGGTTCGGCAGCCAGACGATGAACATCCGGCCGCATATCATGACCATCGCCAAGGGCCTGTCTTCGGGCTATGCGCCGATCGGCGGGTCGCTGGTCTGCGACGAGGTGGCCGAGGTGATCGCCGCCGGAGAGTTCGCGCATGGCTATACCTATTCGGGCCATCCGGTCTGTGCCGCCGTGGCGCTGGAAAACCTGCGCATCATCGAGGAAGAGAAGATCATCGAGCATGTGCGCGAAGTGGCTGCCCCCTACATGGCCGAGAAATGGGCCGCGCTGGCGGATCATCCGCTGGTGGGCGAGGCGCGGATCGTGGGCCTGATGGGCTCGCTCGCGCTGACGCCGGACAAGGGCGCGCGCGCGAAATTCGCCTCCGAGGCCGGGACGGTGGGGCTGCATTGCCGCGACCGGTGCTTTGCCAACAATCTGATCATGCGCCACGTGGGCGACCGGATGATCATCGCGCCGCCCCTTGTGATTCAGCCCGCCGATATCGACATCCTGTTCGAACGCGCGGTGAAATCGCTGGACGAGACCTTTGCCAAGATCAAGGCAGAGGGGCTCTACAAGGCCGCATAGGCGCGCAGACCCCGGCCGGGCATGGCCGCAACGGAGGGAAACCGATGAGCGTTCCGGGTAAACGTCAGTTCTTCATAGGTGGCGCGTGGGTGGACCCCGCGCAGCCGCAGGACCTTTCGGTACTCAATCCGGCGACGGAAGAGCCGATCGCCGTGATCTCGATGGGATCGCCTGCGGATGTGGACAGGGCCGTCGCTGCGGCGAAGGCGGCTTTTCCCGGCTATGCCCGCACAACGCGGCAAGAGCGGATCGAGCTGCTGGAAAGCATCCGCGCCGTCTATGCCCGGCGGATCGACGAATTCGCCAGCATAATGACCGAGGAGATGGGCGCGCCGGCCACCCTGTCGCGCAACTCTCAGGCCGCCGTGGGCATCGGCCATCTGGACGGGTTCCTCGAGGCGCTGAAGCAGATGCCGTTCCGCGAGGTGCTCGACAACGGCGATACGATCCTGCGCGAACCGATCGGGGTGTGCGGGCTGATCACGCCGTGGAACTGGCCGATCAACCAGATTGTGCTGAAGGTTCTGCCGGCGCTGGCGGCGGGCTGCACGATGGTGCTGAAACCGTCGGAGCTGACGCCGCTGGACGCGATGCTCTATGCCGAGGTGCTGCACGAGGCGGGCGTGCCCGCGGGCGTGTTCAACCTGGTCAATGGCGAGGGGCCGGTGGTGGGCGCGGCGCTGTCATGCCATCCGGATGTGGCGATGATGTCTTTCACCGGGTCCACCCGGGGCGGCACGGCCGTGGCCCGCGATGCGGCCGGCACGGTCAAGCGCGTGGCGCTGGAGCTGGGCGGCAAATCCCCCAACCTGATCTTTGCCGATACCGATGTCGAAGAGGCCGTGGCGCGCGGTGTGCGCCATTGCTTTCAGAACACGGGCCAGTCCTGCAATGCCCCGACGCGGATGCTGGTGGAGCGCGCGGTCTATGACGCCGCGCTCGAGGTGGCAAAGGCCGCCGGCGCGGCACAGGCGGTGGGCGATCCCGCGCTGCCGGGCGATCATATCGGGCCGCTGGTCAGCCAGCTTCAGTTCGACCGCGTGCAGGAATTGATCGCCGCCGGGATCGAAGAGGGCGCGACCCTGCTGGTCGGCGGTCTGGGCAAGCCCACCGGGTTCAACATCGGCTATTACGCCCGCCCGACGATCTTTGCCGATGTCACAAACGACATGCGCATCGCGCAGGAAGAGGTGTTCGGCCCGGTGCTGGCGATGATCCCCTTCGAGGATGAGCAGGAGGCGATCCGCATCGCCAATGACACGCCCTACGGCCTTGCCGCCTACATCCAGACAGGCGACGACGCGCGGGCCGACCGCGTGGCGGCGCAGCTGCGTGCCGGGATGGTGCATGTCAACGCAACCGACATCGGCTGGGGCAGCCCGTTCGGCGGCTACAAGCTGTCCGGAAACGGCCGCGAGGGCGGACGTTTCGGCATCGAGGATTTTCTGGAAATCAAGGCAATTTCAAAGCCTTGATTTCCGTTTTTAATGTGATGGAATAGGCGCTTTCTACAGCGCGCGCCAGCCGATATCGCGGCGGTAAAACCCGCCGGGCCAGTCGATCCGCTCCACCATCGCATAGGCCCGATCCCGCGCTTCCCGCAGCGTGGCGCCCCGCGCGGTGACGTTCAGCACCCGGCCGCCATTGGCGGTGATCTTGCCGTCCACCTCTTTGGTGCCGGCGTGGAACACCATGCTCATGCTGTTTTCCGGCACGTCCCCCAGCCCGCCGATGACCGATCCCTTTTCATAGCTGCCGGGATAGCCCTTTGCCGCCATCACCACCGTGATCGCGTGATCATCGGCCCAGTTCACCTGTGCGCTGTCCAGCCGCCCCTCGGCGCAGGCCAGCAGCAGGTCCAGCACCTGCGCGCCCAGCCGCATCATCAGAACCTGACATTCCGGGTCGCCGAAGCGCACGTTGTATTCCACCAGCCGGGGCTGGCCGTCCTTGATCATGAACCCGGCATAGAGAACGCCCTTGTAGGGGGTGCCGCGCCGGGCCATTTCGGCCACAGTGGGGCGGATGATCTCGGCCATCGCCTTTTCGGCGATCGCGTCGGTCAGCACCGGGGCGGGAGAATAGGCCCCCATGCCGCCGGTGTTGGGGCCGGTGTCACCTTCGCCGACCCGCTTGTGATCCTGCGCGGTGCCGACGGGCAGCACATTCTCGCCGTCGCACAGCACGAAGAACGAGGCCTCTTCGCCCTCCATGAATTCCTCGATCACCACCTCGGCGCCCGCCGCGCCGAATTCGCCGCCGAACATGTCGTCGATGGCGGCCAGCGCCGTGGTCTCGTCCATCGCCACGATCACGCCCTTGCCGGCGGCCAGCCCGTCGGCCTTGACGACGATGGGCGCGCCCCGCGCCCGGATATACTCCTTCGCCGGGCCGGCTTCGGTGAACCTGGCCCAGGCGGCGGTGGGGGCGCCGCAGGCATCGCAGACTTCCTTGGTAAAGCTTTTCGATGCTTCCAGCGCCGCCGCCGCCTGTGACGGCCCGAAACACGGAATGCCCGCCGCCTCCAGCCGGTCCGCCACACCGGCGGCCAGCGGCGCCTCGGGCCCGATCACGACAAAGCTGATGGCGTTTTCCTCGGCGAAGGTCGCCACCGCGCCGCCATCCTCGATGTTGAGCGCGGCGCATTCGGCCATCTGCGCGATGCCCGCGTTGCCCGGCGCCACGATCAAACGGTCGCATTTCGGATTCTGCTGGATCGCCCATGCCAGCGCATGTTCGCGCCCGCCACCACCCAGAATGAGGATATTCATCTGCCGCCCCCGCTTGGCCTTCGTTCCGGCGCGTTCTAAGCTGCACCAAAGCCCAAGACAAGCGAGTGCCCATGTCTGATCTGATCGACGATCCCGCGCCCGGTATGAACGCACCGGAATTCACCGTCACCGAACTGTCGGGCGCGGTGAAACGGGTGATCGAGGGCGAATTCGCCCATGTCCGCGTGCGCGGAGAGATCGGGCGCGTGTCGCGCCCCCGGTCGGGCCATATCTATCTGGATCTCAAGGATGACCGCGCGGTGATCTCCGGCGTGATCTGGAAAGGCGTCGCCGCCCGCCTGGCCACCCAGCCCGAAGAGGGGCTCGAGGTGGTGGCCACCGGCCGCCTGACCACCTTCCCCGGCCAGTCCAAATATCAGATCGTGATCGAGGATATCGCGCCGGCGGGCATGGGCGCGCTGATGGCGATGCAGGAAAAGCGCAAGAAGGCGCTGGAGGCCGAGGGGCTGTTCGCGCCGGGCCGAAAAAAGCCGCTGCCCTACCTGCCCGAGGTGATCGGCGTCGTCACCTCACCCTCGGGTGCGGTGATCCGCGATATCCTGCACCGGCTGCGCGACCGTTTCCCGCGCAAGGTGCTGATCTGGCCGGTGGCCGTGCAGGGCCAGAGCTGCGCGGCAGAGGTCGCGCGGGCCATCGAAGGGTTCAACCGCCTCACCCCCGGCGGGGCGCTGCCCCGGCCCGATCTGCTGATCGTGGCGCGCGGCGGCGGTTCGGTCGAGGATCTGTGGGGGTTCAACGAGGAAATCGTGGTGCGCGCGGCGGCGGCCTCCGACATTCCGCTGATCTCCGCGGTCGGACACGAAACCGACACCACGCTGATCGACTATGCCTCCGACCGCCGCGCACCCACGCCGACCGCGGCCGCCGAACTGGCGGTGCCGGTGCGGATGGAACTGCTGGCCTGGCTCGACGGGCAATCGGCCCGCCTGACCCGCGGCGTCACCCAGGGCGTCGGGCTGCGCGGCCAGCGCCTGCGCGATCTTGCCCGCGCCCTGCCCAAACCGGCCCAGCTGGTCGAGGCCGCGCGCCAGAGGCTCGACTATGCCGGCGACAGGCTCGGCCCCTCGCTGCGGGCCGCCGCCCAGAAAAAGCGTGTGCACCTGTCAGAGGTCAGCGGCAGCCTGCGCCCCGCCACCCTGCGCCGCCTGACCGCAGAGGCCGACCGGCGCCTGCAAGACCGCGCCGCCCGGCTGACGCCCACGCTCCTGACCCGCGACATCGACCGCAAGAAAGGCGATCTGGCAAAACTCACCGGCCGTTTCGCCCGCGCCGCCGATGCCCGGATCACCGGCTGGCGCACCCGGCTGGACGCGCTGGAACGGCTGCGGCTGGGTCTGGGCTACGAGGAAACGCTGAAACGCGGCTATGCGGTGGTCCGCTCGGGTGACAAGGTGATCACCACCCGCGCCGAGGCGGAAACCGCCACCGCGCTCGAAATCCAGTTTCAGGACGGCCGCTTCGCGCTGGGCGGCGCCCGCGCCAAGCCGGCCCGCAAAAAGCCCGCCCCGCCCGAACAGGGCTCGTTGCTCTAACCCTTCATCTTTCTGAAAATATCCCCGCCGGAGGCAAGAAAATCCGGGCGCGCCGCCCGGTCGTCAGACGCCGACCTCCGGTCCGGGGCACAGCAGCGGCTCGGGGCTTTGCTCGACCTCGACAAGCTGGGTCGCCTCGGGGTCGTTCTCGAACCGCGCGGTCAGCCCGCCGGGGCCGTCGAAGAAGCTCCAGCATTGCGGTGTATCGGGCCGCGCCTCATAGACAAAACAGATCTGCCCTCCGGCCTCGTACCATTCGCCGTGCTGGCAGTCGCCGTCCAGAAAGGTCCAGATTACCCGGCGACCGGGCAGATATTGCTCGGCCCCGTAGGCGATGCCCGCCTTGCCGAAAAACAGGGTCTTGCCCATGGCATAGCGCTCGAACGCCTCGGCGCTCATGGGCGGATCGGCCAGGGCGGGGGCGGCGGCAAGCAGGGCGGCAAGCAAAAGGGTGCGGCGCATCTCGGGGTCCTTTCCGGCGCATGGATCACGCCATTGTGCCAGAGCTGCGGGCCGGGGACCAGCCACGCCCGCGTTACCGCGCGGCGCGCCAGCGTGTCACGCGCCGGTCCATGACCCGGCGCCATGCGGTCGGGAACAGCGCCAGCGTGGCCATCGCCGGCAGGCCGCGCGGCAGGGTCGGCGCCTCGGGCGCGGGCGGCAGCCGCAGCGCGGGATAGGGCCGGGCGGGATGGGCGTGATGGTCGGAATGGCGCGGCGCGTTGAGCATCAGATGGCCCGAGAACCAGTGCGGCGCGTTCCATGAATGGCGCGGGGCAACCGGTTCGAACCGCCCGTCGGGCTGGCGCGCGCGGCTCAGGCCATAGTGCTGAACGTAATCCGACAGCAATAGCTGTGCGGTGGCATGGCCGGCCAGCCCCAGATGGGCCAGCAGGCCGGGCAGGCCGAAGGCCAGCGCGCTCAGGCCCAGCCCGGCCAGCCCGCCCGCGACATAGGCGACATAGGGATGCCGCCATGCGGGGCGGGGCGGGGTACGGGCCGCGCCCAGCCGGTTCTCGGCGCGCAGCCCTTCGCGGAAAGATCCGGTCCAGGCGCGCGGCGCGAAATGGTAGAAGCTCTCGCCCAGCCGGGCCGAGTTCGGATCCAGCGGCGTGGCGACGAACCGGTGGTGCACACGCGGATGGGCCGAGCTGTGATGGCCGAACAGCAGCGAGATATAGATCCACTGGCCAAGCGCATGCAGCGGGCGCCGCGCCCGGTGGATCAGTTCATGCGCGTTGGAATTGCTGATCTGCCCGAAGAACAGGCCAAAGGCGAGGAAGGCGGCGACGCGTTCGGCCGGCGCCAGCCCGGCCGCGCCCGAAACCGCCCGCACCGCCAGCGCCAGCAGCGCGAAATGGGCAATGGCCAGCACGGTCAGAAGGCTGTCGGCGCCCGGAAAGGCGCAGTCTTCGGGTGCGTCGGGGGCGGTGACCGCCACCAGCTGATCCAGCGCGAAGGTGAAGGCGGTAAGATAGGCAAGCGCGGCCCAGATCCACACGCCGCCCGCCGTGCCCCCCATCGCCAGAAGCGGCAAGGGCGCCAGCGTGGCCAGCGCGAACGGGGTAACGGGGCGGGTCTGGTTCATACGGGCGGGCGGGCCTCTTTGGTGATATCCGCGATATGATGCGTCAAAGCCGGGCCGGGTGCCAGTGCGCCGGTCGGTTTATCTGGCGGCTTTCCCTTCCCTAGGCGCGGAATAGGGATTAAGTGACGAAGGGCAGGTGGAGGCAGTCATGGCGTTCTTTAAAAAGCTCAAGGACCGGATGTTCAAATCCTCTTCGAAGATCGAAGAGGGGCTGGAGGCGATCGTCGATGCCGGCGGCGAGGAAGAGGTGCGCGCGGCCTCCGGCCAGCAGGAGCCGGCGCCCGAACCGCTGCCGATCCCGCAGCCTGAACCCGAGCCCGAACCGGCGCCCGAGCCCGCCCCGGTGCCGGAGCCAGAACCCGAGCCCGCCCCCGAACCCGAGCCGCAGCCCGAACCGGAACCCGTTCCGCTGCCGATGCCCGAGCCGCCCCGCCCGCTGACGGAACCCGAACCCGAGCCCGAGCCGCTGAACGTGCCGGTGCCGGGCGATGATCAGGTGGAAACCGAGGTGCCGCTCGAAGCGCCGGTGGAGCCCGATCTCTATCCTGACGAGACGCCGCAGGAAATTCCGACCTACACGCCCGGCGGGGTCGAGATCAGCGCCGAGGCGCGCACGCCGGGGTTTCTGGGCCGCCTTCTTGGGCGCGGGGCGGAGCCCGTGGTGGTCAAGCGCCGGGTGCTCGACGATGACATGCTCGAAAGCCTCGAAGAACTGCTGATCACCGCCGATATGGGTGTGGATACCGCGCTTCGGGTCACGGCGAACATGGCCGAGGGCCGGTTCGGCCGGAAGCTTTCGGTCGATGAGATCAAGGGTCTGCTGGCCACGGAGATCGCCCGGATCATGGATCCGGTGGCGCGGCCGCTGCCGCTTTATCCGACCAAGCCGCAGGTGGTGCTGGTGGTCGGCGTCAACGGCTCGGGCAAGACCACGACCATCGGCAAGCTTGCCAGCCAGTTCAAGGCCGCCGGCAAGAAGGTGGTGATCGCGGCGGGCGATACGTTCCGGGCGGCGGCTGTCGAGCAACTGCAGGTCTGGGGCGATCGCGCCGGGGTGCCGGTGCTGACCGCGCCCGAAGGTTCCGACCCGGCATCGCTGGCGTTTGACGCGATGACGAAGGCCCAGGAAGAGGGCGCCGATCTGCTGCTGATCGATACGGCCGGGCGGTTGCAGAACCGCCAGGATCTGATGGAAGAGCTGTCCAAGATCGTGCGCGTGATCCGCAAGAAAGACCCCGACGCGCCGCATAACACCCTGCTGGTGCTGGATGCGACGACGGGCCAGAACGCGCTGCGCCAGGTCGAGACGTTCCAGAAGCTGGCCGATGTCACCGGCCTTGTGATGACCAAGCTCGACGGTACCGCCAAGGGCGGCGTTCTGGTGGCGCTGGCCGACAGGTTCGGCCTGCCGATCCATGCCATCGGTGTGGGCGAGCAGATCGACGATCTGGCCCCCTTCGATCCCGAGGAATTCGCCAACGCTCTGGCGGGGGTCGATGCCTGAATTTACCGAACGGGCGCCCGATCTGGCCGCGTTTCAGGCGCTGCGCCGCGCGGCGGGCATGAGCGTCTTTCCCGATGACGCCGCGGGGCCCAGCCTCGAACGCACGCTGCACGGTGTCTGGCTGTGGGCGGATGGGGAACTCATCGGCATGGGGCGGGTCACCGGGGATGGCGCCTGTTTCGTGCAACTCAATGATGTGGCGGTGCATCCCGCTCGTCAGGGCCGCGGTTATGGCACAGCGATCGTCGCCCGCCTGTTGCGCTGGTGCGATGCCAGCCTGCCGCGCGGATGTTACGTCAGCCTGATCGCGGACGCGGGCGCCGAACGCCTGTATGAAAAGGCCGGGTTCGAACATCGCACCGGCATGGCGCGGCGGGTGCCATGAGCCCTGGGCATTATTCCTCGTCCCGGGCCGCATCCACCACGCGGCGCAGCAGCCACATCACCACGAGCGCCAGCGCCGTGGCCATCAGTGCCAGCGGCAGGTTGCCCACGCCGCAGGTCAGCCCGATGGCGCCGGCCATCCACATGCCCGCCCCGGTGGTCAGCCCGCGTACCCGGGCGCCCGAAGTGATGATCGACCCGGCGGCCAGAAAGGCCACGCCCGAGGTCACCGCCTCGATCAGGCGCAGGGGATCGACGCGCTTGAATCCCTCGTCCCCGCCCGGAAAGGCGGTCAGATCGAAGGCGATCAGCGTGAACAGGCAGGCGGCGAGCGAAATCATCATATGGGTGCGCAGCCCGGCATTGCGGTTGTGCACCTCGCGCTCCCAGCCGATGGCGCCGCCCAGAACAAGGGCGAAACACAGCCGTACAAGGGAAATATCCCAGGCCACCACGGCGAAGGGCCGGGAAAAATCAGACATCAGGGACATGTCAGCCATGCAAACCTCGGAAAGTTCTCACTTGGAAAAAGCCAACGCCGGCGGATGGCGGCCTGTTCCGGTGCCGGGCGCATTTTCATGAGTGACTGGCTGATTTCGCTGGAAGGCACCGAGGCGGGCAAGACGCTGGCGCTGTCGCTGGCGCTGCTGGCGGCCTTGCTGCACGCGGTGTTCGGAGCGCTGCAGAAGGGGCGGTTCGATCCGTGGCTTTCGCGCGGCGCGATCGACGGGTGGCTGTTCGTGCTGTCGCTGCCGATCGCGCTGTTTCTGGTGCCCTGGCCGCAGGGGCATGAGTGGCTTTTGATCCTCGGCACGCTGCCGATCCATTTCGCCTACAAGATGGGGGTCGCGCTTTCCTACAGCCGGGGGGCGTATACAGTTGTCTATCCGGTGGTGCGCGGCACCGGGCCGCTGTTCGCGGTCCTCGGGGCCTATGCGATCTTCGGAGAGACGTTCACGGGCATGCAATGGCTGGGCATGGCGGTTTTGCTGGCCGGCATCTTCGGGCTGGCGGCCTACAACCTGATCCATGTGCGCGGCGTCGGGCGCGCCACGCTGGTGCCGGCGCTGTGGCTGGCGGTGGGAACCGGGGCGCTGGTGGCGCTTTACACCACCTACGACGCGTTCGGCATTCGCGCCACGCCGAACCCCTTCACCTTTCTGGCCTGGTTCTTTCTGGTCACGGCGGTGGATTTCCCGGCCATTGCATTCCTGCGCTACAGGTCTATGTCGAACCCGCCGGCCCTTGGCGGGCTGTCGGGCCGGGGGTTGATCGGCGCGCTGGTGGCCTATGGCAGCTTCGGCTCGGTGATGCTGGCCACGCGGCTGGACAAGGTGGGCGAGGCCGCGGTGCTGCGCGAAACCTCTACGGTTTTTGCGGCGGTGATCGGCTGGGTGGTGTTGAAAGAGGCGGTGGGACCGCGCCGTTTGGCGCTGATGGCGTTGATTGCCCTCGGCGCCGTGATCGTTGAACTGGGCGCATAGGAGCGGAAGACATGGCCGGAAAGAAGATCAACCCGATCGTGAAACTGGGGCTGGAGCTTGGCCCCATCGTCGTGTTTTTCGCGGCTTATGTGATGCTGCGCGACAAGGCGTTCAGCTTCGGCGGGACAGAGTATGACGGGTTCATCCTTGTCACCGCCGGGTTCATTCCGCTGATCCTGATCACCACGGGGCTGTTGTGGAAACTGTCTGGCCATGTGTCGAAGATGCAGATCGCCACGGCGGTTCTGGTGGTGGTGTTCGGCGGGCTGACCGTGTGGCTGAACGACGACCGGTTCTTCAAGATGAAGCCGACGATGATCTATACGCTGTTCGCCGGGGTGCTGGGCTTTGGCCTGCTGCGCGGCCAGTCGTATCTGCAGTTCGTGATGGAAGAGATGATGCCGCTGAAACGCGAGGGCTGGATGATCCTGACCCGGCGGCTGGCGCTGTTCTTTGCCGGCCTGGCGGTGCTGAACGAGGTGATCTGGCGCACCATGTCCACCGATGCCTGGGTCAATTTCAAGACCTTCGGCCTGACCATCGCCGTGTTCGCGTTTTTCATGACGCAGGGCGGCGTGTTGCAGAAATACGCGGTCGAGGAGCAGCCCGAAGACGGCGCGTAGCGGCGCCGGGCCGCTCCTCGGCCCTTACGGGCTTTCTCGCTGCGGCAGCGACAAGGACCGTCAGGCCTGGCGCTTGAAAAGCACCTCCTGCGCCTTTTTGTCGGCCTGAAGATCGGCACGGCTGTCGGCGGCCACGGCGCGGCCTTTTTGCACGGCGGGACGGCTGCCCACGGTCTCCAGCCAGCGGGCCATGTGCGGTTTGTCGTCCAGCAGCTGTTCCTGCCCTTCCCAGAGCGTCGCCCAGGGCCAGATCGCCATATCGGCGATGGAAAAGAAATCGCCAGCCACGAATTCATGTTTGGCCAGCTGGGTGTCGAGCACCCGGTAGAGCCGCCCGGTTTCAGCCCTGTAGCGGTCCTTGGCATAGGGCAGATCGTTGGGCGGTTCCATCGCGGGGGCGTATTTCAGGAAGTGATGTGCCTGTCCGGCCATCGGGCCAAGCCCGCCCATCTGCCACATCAACCACTGATCGACGGCGATCCTGTCCCGCTCTGTCGGGCCGCCGAACATGCCTGTCTTGCGGGCGAGATATTGCAGGATAGCGCCGGATTCGAAGATCGAGATCGGCGCACCGTCCGGCCCGTCTGGGTCGATGATGGCGGGCATGCGGTTGTTCGGGGCGATCTTCAGGAAGTCAGGCTCGAACTGCTCTCCCGCGCCGATGTTCACGAGGTGAAGGTTGTAGGGCAGGCCCATCTCTTCCAGCGCGATGGTGATTTTCCATCCGTTGGGTGTGGGCCAGTAGTAGAGATCAATGGGGTTTGTCATGTGCGCGCTCCGGTGTTTGCGCACATCAGGATGGAGTTTTCCCCGCGAAGGGCAAGGGCAGTGAGACGCGCGGCGGCGCAAGAAGTCGTGACCAGCGGGGGCTCGGCCCCGCCGGCAGGCAACTGCGCAGCGCCTCCAGCGGCAGGTCGTCGCGCAGGAACGCGCGGTAAAGGCCGAACATTCCGGGGCGCAGATAGGGGCTCCAGTGGCACACGCGGCGGGTGGCGGGGGCGATGCGATGGCCCAGCTTGCGCAGCCCGTCCAGGGTTTCGGAATGGTCGATCTGCAGATCCAGCCAGTTGCCGCCCGGAGCGGCGCTGCCCTGGCCGAGCGAGCGTTCGCCGGGGCGGTGCGGGGCCAGAAGGCCTTCGAACAGGAAATCGAACAGATCGTTCTCGCGGCTGGTGATGTTCAGAAACTCCGCCCCGCGCCCGGCCGGGGATTGCAGCCCGCTGCACGATCGGCTGGTCAGTTCGGCCGGGGTCATCAGCACGGCGCGGTGCAATGCCCGCGGCGCCATGTCGGGCAGCGCCGACAGTACCACCCGCGCGCCCAGCGAATGGGCCATCACGTTGATCTTCGCCCCCGGACGTATCCGCGTCAGCGCGTCGGTCAGGTGGGCCAGCGCGCGGCCCGCCCGCCGTGCCTCGTCATAGGCGCGCCAGATATGGCCGGTCGCCTCCCATCCGAAGGCGATGCACAACCCGTCTTCGGGCCGGCCGGCGGCAAAGCCCAGATGCCGCGGCCAGGACAGCGCCTTGCGGTCGCCGATCTCGGGCGACAGCGACAGGATATGCCGGTGCGGGTTCCTCTCGGCCCGGAAGGGCGAGAACTTGAAGCCGTGAATCAGGATGATGATGGGGGCCCGATCCGGCAGCGGGGCCAGTGCCTGGCGCAGATGATCCTCCAGCGTCCCGCCTTTGGCCGGGGCGGGCCGATCCGAAAACGCGTTGATCTGGACGATGGGCATATGGCGGTTCCCACAACATCTTGCGTGCAGCAGCTACTCCGCCCACACGACAGGTGCGTGACGCGACTGTTACATCTGCATGACGTGGCTTGACGGTGACAGGGTGCGGCGCTATGGCTCGCCCTTGTGGCGCTTTGTTACCGGATTGCGGGCCACGTTAAACATTCCGCTAAAGAGGTCAGGGATGCATTGCACCCCCGCCTTTACCGGTCGGGGGTTTTTCTTTGCGCGGAGGATGCGCCGATGACGACGTGGAGCAAACGGACCAAACAGGTGCACGCAGGCACCCGCCGCAGCCAGTATGGCGAGGTGGCCGAGGCGATCTTTCTGACCCAGGGCTTTGTCTATGACACCGCCGAACAGGCCGAGGCGCGGTTTGTCGAGCTGGGCGAGGATGAATTCATCTATGCCCGCTACGGCAACCCCACCGTGCGGATGTTCGAAGAGCGGATCGCCGCGCTGGAAGGGGCCGAGGATGCCTTTGCCACCGCCAGCGGCATGGCTGCGGTGAACGCGGCGCTGACCTCGATGTTGAAATCCGGTGATCACGTGGTGGCGGCGCGGGCGCTGTTCGGATCGTGCCTCTATATCCTTGAAGAGGTTCTGGCCCGGTTCGGCGTGGCGCTGACGCTGGTGGATGGCACCGATCTGGATCAGTGGAAGGCCGCGGTCACGCCGGGAACGAAGGCGGTGTTCTTCGAATCCGTTTCCAACCCGACGCTGGAAGTGATCGACATTCGCGCCGTTGCCGAAATCGCCCATGCGGCGGGGGCGCTGGTGATCGTGGACAACGTATTCGCCACGCCGGTGTTTTCCGACGCGCTGGCGCAGGGGGCCGATGTGGTGGTCTATTCGGCGACCAAGCACATCGACGGGCAGGGGCGCTGCCTGGGCGGTGTCGTGCTGGGATCGGCAGAGTATATCCGCGGCACGCTGGAGCCCTATCTGAAGCACACCGGCGGCGCGCTCAGCCCGTTCAACGCGTGGGTGATGCTGAAAGGGCTGGAAACGCTGGATCTGCGCGTGCGGGCGCAGGCCGAGGCCGCGCAGGCGCTGGCTGGCGCGCTGGAAGGCCATGGCAAGCTGTCGCGCGTGATCTATCCGGGGCTGGCGTCGCATCCGCAGCACGGCCTGGCGATGGCGCAGATGGGGTCGGGCGGCACGATGCTGTCGATCGAGCTGGCGGGCGGGCAGCCGGCGGCGTTCCGCTTTCTCAATGCGCTGAAACTGTTCACGATTTCCAACAACCTGGGTGATGCCAAAAGCCTGGTGACACACCCGGCCACCACCACGCATCAACGCCTGCCGGAGGATCAGAAGGTGATACTGGGCATCTCGCCGGGGCTGGTGCGGGTGTCGCTGGGGCTGGAGGATCCGGCCGATCTTCTGGCCGATGTGACCGGGGCGCTCGCGGCGGTCTGACGCGCGCGGGCATCTGCGCCAGGGTGGGGCGGCGTCAGGTGCCGGGTAGCCCGCCCAGAAGCTTTTTCAGCAGTGCCGACAGGGTGTCCTGTTCTGCCCGGCTGAGCGCGCCGACGATCTGCGCCTCGTTGGCCAGATGCGCCGCCATCGCCTGGTCGATCAGGGTGCGGCCCGCGTCGGTCAGTCCGACCAGGGTGCCGCGCCGGTCCGCCGGGTTGGGGCGGCGGGCGACCAGCCCGGCCTTTTCCAGCCGGTCGATCCGCGCGGTCATGCCCCCCGAGGACATCATCGTGACGTCGAACAGCGCGGATGGGCTGAGCGCATAGGGCGCGCCCGACCGGCGCAGTGCGGCCAGTACGTCGAATTCGCCGCCTTGCAGGCCGAATTGGGCAAAGACCGGCGCCAGATGCTGACGCTCGATCACCAGCGCGGTTTCGGCCAGCCGCCCCAGCAACTCCATCGGCAGCAGGTCCATTTCGGGGCATTCCGCCCGCCATTGCGTCGCCGCGCGCGAGGCTCGGTCCATCCTTCGCTCCATTTGTCTTGACATAAAGATACTTTTTGCCAAGATAAATCCTACCACATCACAGGAGCCTCTCCAATGGCGTCCCCCCGGATTGCCGCGCGGCCAGATGCCGGCGCGGCCCGCTCTTTCGTGTCCGCCCTTGGTCTGCTGGTTCTGACCGGCAGCCTGCTGGCGCTGAGTATCATCCTGTCGGGCGTCGCTGCCGCGCAGGGCGCGCCGATGCTGTCCTTTCTGGTGGCGGTGATGGGCGGCGCGGGGCTGTGCCTGCTGATGCTGGCCCGGGCGTTGGGCCAGATGCCGGGGCGGGGGCGCTGGCCGCCGCTGCTGGCCTATGGCGCCGGGGCGGGGGCCTTCATGGCGCTGCCCAATGCGATGGGTTATCTGGCGGTGGCGCATGTCGGGGCGGGCTATCTGTCGCTGACCTTCGCCTTTCCGCTGTTGCTGACCTATCTGATGGCACTGGCGGTGGGCATGGACCGGTTCCGCCCCGCCCGGCTGGCGGGGGTTGCCGCGGCTTTGGCGGGCGGTGTTCTGCTGGCGCTGTCGAAGTTCGGGCAGGACGGCCCCGCCGCCGCCGGCGCGGGCTGGATCGCGCTGGCCAGTGCCGTTCCGCTGTTCATCGCGCTGGGCAATCTTTATCGCACCCGGTTCTGGCCCGCCGGCGCGCAGCCGGTGCTGCTGGCGGGGCTGATGCTGGTGCTGGCCGCGGTTCTGGTGCTGCCGCTGGCGATCGCGCGCGAAGGCGCCGGGGCGGCGCTGTTGTGGCGCGATCCGGGTCTGCGGCTGCTGGTGACGCTCAACATCGCCCTGTTTTGCATCCAGTATGTCGCCTATTTCCGGCTTCAGCATGTCGCGGGGCCGGTCTATCTGAGCCAGCTGGGCAGCGTCGCGGCGCTGGTCGGCGCGGGCATCGCCGCCGCGATGGGCGAGGCGCTGCCCCCGGCGGCGCCGCTGTCGGCGCTGTTCTTCGGTGTGGGGCTTGTACTCTTTCACCGCGCGGCTGATGCTTGACAGCGCCGCGCCGGACGGCCAAGCCTGCGCTCATGATCGACCTGCGCCCCGTCGGATATGTCATTGGCCTGCTCGTGTCCGTTTTGGGGGGGACGATGCTGTTGCCGCTGGCGGTGGATCTGTGGCTGGGCAATGGCGAATGGTCGGTCTTTCTGGAAGCGGCGATCCTGACCATCCTCACCGGCGGCGTTCTGGCGCTGGCCTCGTCCAACGGGGTGCAGGCGGGGCTGACGCTGCAGCAGACCTTCATGCTGACAACCGGGGTCTGGCTGATCCTGCCGGTGTTCGGCTCGATCCCGTTTCTGATCGGCGCGACAGACGCGCGGCTGGTCGATGCGTTCTTCGAGGCGATGTCGGGCATGACGACGACCGGCTCGACCGTGTTTTCCGGGCTGGACGATCTGCCCGCGGGGCTGTTGCTGTGGCGCTCTATGCTGCAGTGGTTCGGCGGGGTCGGCATCATCGTGGTGGCAATGGTGTTTCTGCCCGAGCTGAAGGTCGGCGGGATGCAGATCTTCCGGTCGGAGGCGTTCGACACCGGCGGCAAGGTGCTGCCGCGCGCGGCGCAGATCGCGGCGCGGATCTCGGTGGTCTATCTGTTTTTCACGGTGCTGTGCTATATCGCCTATCTGCTGGTCGGGCTGAGCAGTTTCGACGCGTTGAACCACGCGTTGACCACCATGTCCACCGGCGGGTTTTCCACCTATGACGCGTCGTTCGGCACGTTTCAGGGGCCGGCGGAATATGTGGCCTCGGTGTTCATGGTGCTCGCCAGCCTGCCGTTCGTGCGCTACGTGCAGATCATGGGCGGGCATACCGGGCCGATGCTGCGCGACAGTCAGGTGCGGACCTTTCTGATGGTCGTGCTGGTGCTGGTCGGCGTGATCACGGTGTTCCGGGTGGTGGTCAATGCCGATCATCTGGAGCATGCGTTCCGCGAGGCGATTTTCAACGTCACCTCGATCATGACAGGCACCGGTTTTGCCAGTGTCGATTATCAGCTTTGGGGCGCGTTCCCGGTTGTCATCTTCTTTTTCATCGGTCTGGTGGGCGGCTGCGCGGGATCGACCTGCTGTTCGATAAAGGTGTTCCGGTTCCAGCTACTGTTTGCCTCGATCCGGGCGCAGATCCGCCGGATCCACGCGCCGCACGGCGTGTTCACCCCGCGCTACGAGGGGCGGCCGGTGTCGGAGGATGTGCTGTCCTCGGTGATGGCGTTCTTCGTGCTGTTCGTGGTGTCGCTTGGTGTGTTGTCGGTTCTGCTGGCGATGACGGGGCTGGATTTCGTCACCTCGGTGTCGGGCGCGGCCACGGCGCTGGCCAATATCGGGCCGGGCCTTGGTGATGTGATCGGCCCGGCCGGCAATTTCGCGAGCCTGAACGACACCGCCAAATGGCTGATCGCCGCCGCGATGCTGATCGGCCGGCTGGAGCTTCTGGCGGTTTATGCCATGCTCTCGCTCACCTTCTGGCGCAGCTGAGCCCGCTCAGTTCCAGCACGATACCAGCACCGTCATGTCTGCGGCCCGGGCCGCCAGATCAGCCGGATCCAGCGCGCCGGTATTGTCGGAGGCGGACATTTGCAGGCCGTTGGCCGACAGGAATTCCGCGATCGCCGGAACGGTCGCGGCAAAGCTGACATCGCCGGGCAGGCTGCGCGCGCCGCCCGCCACGGGCACCAGCATCCCCAGAACCGCGCCGGTGGCGTCGAAGACCGGGCCGCCCATGTCGCCCGGCATCGCATCCAGCGACAGCCGGCTCACGGTTTCTTCGCCCGACAGGCCGCGCAGATCGGCCAGGGTGCCATAGGTCAGCACCGGCAGGTCGAGCACGTCGCCATAGGGAAATCCGGCCACCGCGACATCGCTGCGCAGGCGCGGCACCCCGGTTTGAAACGCCGCATGGCCGATGGGCGACAGGGCCTCGCGCGGGCGCAGCACGGCAAGGTCGAGCGCCTCGTCGCGCGCGGCCAGCTCGGCCTCGAACTCATCGCCGACCGTGATATGCGGGCATTGCGCCAGCCCCTCTGCCGTGGTCAGCACGGTGCCGGCGCCGTCAATGAAAAATCCGGTGCGCGACAGGGTCGGGCGGCGGATTTCGAGGCCCGCCAGCAGATCGGCGCTCTGCTCCGTGTCGGGGGTGCCCAGCGTTTCGTCCAGTGCCGTGTCACCATAGGGGGCAAAGCTTTCGCGCATGATCTGGGCGGCGCGTTGCAGCAGTTTTTCATCTTCCGGCCGCCAGGCCAGCGTGAAGCCCTTTATGGTGCCGTTTTTCAGTTCGGCATAGGTATAGGAATGCAAATCGCGGCCGGTTCCGGTGATTTCGAACGATGTGCCGGTGCGCTCGCGCGGCCCGGTCAGGGGCACGATTTCAAGGCTCTGCATCACGTCATAGAGGCCGAACAGCGTGCTGCGGTCGCCCTTCTGGCTGATCAACAGCGCCCGGACGCCCGAGCCGCCGGTTTCGGCGTAATGCACGAAGGGCGGCTCGTAGCCCTGAAACGCGACCATTCCGGCGGGCAGGGTGATGCGGATGCCGGCGGCGGTTTCGTCGACCTGTTGCAGCCCCAGGGCGCCGATCGCGTCGGCATAGGATGTCAGCAGCTCGGCGCGCTGGCGGCTGGTCAGCACGCCGGTCGGATCATAGCCCATCGCCAGCTGATAGCTGGCCATGGCGTTGCGGGTGCCGGGGCCGAAGGCGCCGTCGATGGCCGATGTGTAATGGCCTTCCCATTGCAATGCCTCCTGAACCTTCTGCCGCTCCTGCGGGGTCAGGGCGCGTTCGGCGCGGCGCGCCTCGGCCGGGGTCTCGTCGGGCAGGGCGGCCGGTTGTTGCAGCGGCATCGCGGTCTGCAGCGGCGCGGTGCGGGGCGGGGCGCCGATGGGCCAGAACTGCTGACGGAAGGCGCCGCCATCGGAGACATAGCTGTCGGCCGGGATCAGACGGTCGCGCCGAAGCTGTTGCAGCCGCGCGCGCGCATCGTCACCGGTGAACGGGCCGAGGGCGATGGCGTACCAGCCGGTGTTGAGCTGAAACCCTGCCACGTCGGTGAAGGCGTTGGAATAGGCGCGCGCGCGGTCCTGCGCCTCGCGCAGGGTGGGGCGCGCCTCGATCTGGACCCACACGCTGTTCTGTGCGGCGGCGGGCAGGGCCCAGGCGATGATAAGGAATACGATTGAAACTGCTTTGCGCATTACGCTGTCTGCCCCTGAAAGTTGTCGCCGGGCGGCGAATCCGCGACAGACCGTACCAAAGCCGTGCCGGTTTGCACGTCAATAATCCGCGCCACCGCCAATTGACCCTGCCGCGCGTGTTGCATATTGAGACGCTGTTTCCTATCAGCGGGGCCAAAGACGATGAGCGACAGCAATCCCCGGAGTTTCCAGGAGATCATCCTGAGGCTGCAGACCTATTGGGCGGCGAAGGGCTGCGCGGTGCTGCAACCCTATGACATCGAGGTCGGCGCCGGCACGTTCCACCCGGCCACCACCCTGCGCGCGCTTGGCACCCGGCCCTGGGCGGCGGCCTATGTGCAGCCCTCGCGCCGGCCCACCGACGGGCGCTATGGCGAGAACCCGAACCGGCTCCAGCATTACTATCAGTTTCAGGTGCTGATCAAACCCAGCCCGCCGGATCTGCAGGATCTCTATCTCGGCTCGCTCGAGGCGATCGGCATCGACATGGCGCTGCATGATATCCGCTTTGTCGAGGATGACTGGGAAAGCCCGACGCTGGGCGCCTGGGGCCTGGGTTGGGAGGTGTGGTGCGACGGGATGGAGGTCAGCCAGTTCACCTATTTCCAGCAGGTCGGCGGGCATGACTGCAAGCCGGTCTCGGGCGAGCTGACCTACGGGCTGGAACGGCTCGCGATGTATGTGCTGGGCATCGACCATGTGATGGACATGCCCTTCAACGATCCGCAGACGCCGATTCACCTGACCTATGGTGACGTGTTCCGCCAGACAGAGCAGGAATACAGCCGCTGGAATTTCGACGTGGCCGAAACCGCGATGCTGCTGCGCCATTTCGAGGACGCCGAGACCGAATGCGAGGCGATCCTGGCGCATCCGCACGAGGATCCGAAAACGGGCAGGCGCATCGTGATGGCCCACCCGGCCTATGACCAGTGCATCAAGGCCAGCCATCTGTTCAACCTGCTGGATGCGCGGGGCGTCATCTCCGTCACCGAGCGGCAGGCCTATATCGGGCGGGTGCGGGCGCTGGCCAAGCGCTGCGCCGATGCCTTCGTGCAGACCGAAGCCGGGGGGTGGCTCCCGGCGGAGCCCGTGGAATGAACGGCAAGCTTGTCGCAGGGGCCATCGTTGCCGCCGGCCTGATCGCCGGCGCGGCGATGTACTACCTGCAGGTCTATGCCTATTACGAGCGCGTTCCGGCCACCGGCGAGGGCGATGTGCGGCTGACATCCCTGGCCACCGGCGCGCCCGAGCCGATCCTGTACGACGCGTTTCAGGCCATCGACGCCGACAGTTCGCCGGTGCGCTATCGCGCCTGCTTCACCACGCCGCTCAGCCAGGCGATGCTCAGCGAAACCTATGTGATTTTCGAAGCGCCCGTGCCGCTGACCGGCCCCGGCTGGTTCGGCTGCTATGACGCGGCCGAGGTGGACGCCGCCCTGGCCGACGGCAGCGCCATCGCCTTTCTGGGCCAGCAGAACGTGACATACGGCATCGACCGTGTGGTCGCCATTCTTGACGATGGCCGCGGTTTTGCCTGGAACCAGATCAACCATTGCGGCGAGGTTGTGTTTGAAGGCAAACCCGCCCCCGAGGGCTGCCCGCCCGTACCGGAAAGAAACTGACCCATGCCAGATCTGCTGATCGAACTCTTTTCTGAAGAAATTCCCGCACGCATGCAGGGGCGCGCCCGCGCGGACCTGCAAAAGCGCATGACGGACGGTCTGGTCGAGGCCGGGCTGACCTATGCCTCCGCCGCCGCGTTTTCCACGCCACGGCGTCTGGCGCTGACGGTGGAGGGGCTGAGCGACGAAAGCCCCACCCTGCGCGAAGAACGCAAGGGCCCGCGCACCGACGCGCCGCAAAAGGCGCTGGAGGGGTTCCTGCGCGCCACCGGCCTGAGCAAGGATGAGCTGCAGGTGCGCGACGACAAGAAGGGGCAGGTCTATTTCGCCGCCATCGTCAAACCCGGCCGCCCGGCGGCGCAGATCGTGGCCGAGGTGCTGGAGGATGTGATCCGCAACTTCCCTTGGCCCAAATCCATGCGCTGGGGGGCGGGCAGCCTGCGCTGGGTGCGGCCGCTGCATTCGATCATCTGCATCCTGACGCGCGAGGACGGGGCCGAGGTGGTGCCGCTGCGCGTCGACGGGATCACCGCCGACAACCGGACCGAGGGTCACCGCTTCATGGCGCCCGCCAGTTTCGAGGTATCCTCCTTTGACGATTACGCGGCCAAGCTGAAAAAGGCCCATGTGATGCTCGACCCGGCCGAACGGGCCGCGCATATCTGGCATGACGCCACCAACATGGCCTTCGCCCGCGGGCTCGAGGTGGTCGAAGACCGGGGGCTGCTGGAAGAGGTGGCCGGGCTTGTGGAATGGCCGGTGGTGCTGATGGGCGATATCGGCGCCGCGTTTCTGGAACTGCCGCCCGAGGTTCTGCAGACCTCGATGAAAGAGCATCAGAAGTTCTTTTCGGTGCGCGACCCGAAATCGGGGCGGATCGTGAAATTCGTGACCGTGGCCAACCGCGAGACCGCCGATGACGGCGCGACGATTCTGGCGGGCAACCAGAAGGTGCTTTCGGCCCGGCTGTCGGATGCGCGGTTCTTCTGGGAAAACGATCTGCGCGTCGCCAAGGCGGGCATGGGGGCATGGCAGGAGAAGCTGGCCAATGTCACCTTCCACAATCAGCTGGGCACCCAGGCCGCGCGGATCGAACGCATCGCCAAGCTGGCGCGCGAGCTTGCGCCGACGGTGGGGGCCGATCCGGACATGGCGCAGCAGGCGGCAGAGGTGGCGAAGGCCGATCTGGCGTCGGAAATGGTGTATGAATTCCCCGAGTTGCAGGGGATCATGGGCCGCTACTATGCCCGCGCCGCAGGGCTGGACCCGGCCATCGCGGAAGCGGCCGAGATGCATTACAAACCGCTCGGCCCGTCCGACGATCTGCCGCTGCACCCGGTTTCCATCGCCGTGTCGGTCGCCGACAAGCTCGACATGCTGGCCGGGTTCTGGGCGATCGACGAAAAGCCCACCGGCTCTAAGGATCCGTTCGCACTGCGCCGCGCGGCGCTGGGCATCATCCGCATCGTTCTGGACAGCGACCTGCGCATCGGGCTGGAGCGGCTGATCAACATGCAGCTTCTGGCCCATACCATCGCCCTGAACACCGACACTGCAGAAGAGCGCGAGGTGTATTTCCTGCATGACATGGTGGACGAGATCGCCCATCACGGCGTTTTCCTCGCGGCCTTCCACGCGGTGCTCGACAAGCTGACGGGCGCCGATGAAACCTTCGAGGTGGAAGAGGGCACATGGCTGGCGAACCTGCGCGCCGCGCTGCCGGACATGAGCGATGATCTGCTGGCCTTCTTCCACGACCGGCTGAAGGGCCATCTGCGTGACGAGGGCGTGCGCCATGATATTATCGACGCCTGCCTGTCGATGCCGGGCAATGACGACCTGACGCTGCTGGTCAAGCGCGCCGAGGCGCTTTCGGCCTTCATGGAAACCGAGGATGGCGGGAACCTTCTGCAGGGCTTCAAGCGCGCCAACAACATCCTGACCCAGGCCGAGGAAAAGGACGGGGTCGAATACCGGTTCGGCCCGGATGTGAAATTCGCCGAGGGGGAGCAGGAAAAAGCCCTGTTCGCGGCGCTGGACGAGGCTGAGTCGGTGATCAAACAGGCCATGTCGGACGAGGATTTCGCAGTTGCAATGGGCGCGATGGCGGCGCTGCGTGCCCCGATCGACGCTTTCTTCGAGGCGGTTCAGGTGAATACCGATAATGACATTGTGCGGCGCAACCGTCTGAATCTGTTGCACCGCATCCGCGAGACCTGTCTTCAGGTCGCGGATCTGGGCCGGATCGAGGGCTAGACATAGTCGTAACGCAAACCTTGCCATACCGCCGGATCGGCGTATCTTGCACCGCAACAGGAGGTTGCTGCAGTGCAGAAACATGCTGACTTTTCCGAATTCACGGTGATCACGCCGTCGGCGGACATCTCTGTTTCGCGCCACGGCGGGCGCGCGAAATGTCTGCAAAGGCTGCTGCGGCTGGAGATGCCCGTGCCGCGCACGGTTGCCCTGTCGTTCGACGCGGTGCACCGGATCGCCGCCGGCCAGATCCCCGATATCACCCCGATCCTTGCCGAGTTCGGCCCGGCGCCGCTGGTGTCGGTTCGGCCAAGCTCGGAAGACCCGGATTGGGGCGGGCCGGGGGCCATTCTGAACATCGGCATGAATGCCGTCCGCCACCGCGAACTGGCGGAAACGATCGGGCAGGCCGCCGCCGATCTGATCTATCTGCGTTTCATTCAGGCCTATGCCATCCATGTGGCGCGGCTCGATCCTGATCAGTTCGACGCGGAAGAGGCCAGCGAGGTGACCATCCACGAGGCGCTGCTGGCCTATGAAGAGGAAACCGACGAGGCGTTTCCGCAAGATCCCGTCGTTCAGCTGACAGAGGTGCTGCGGGCGATGGCGCGCAGCTGGGAGGGCACGACGGCCCGCCTGCTGCGCCAGGCCAAGGGCGCGCCGGCCGATGCCGGGCTCGGGCTCGTGGTTCAGGAAATGTCGATGGGGCTGGGCCCGGCCGAAAGTGGCTCCGGCGTGATCCAGTTCGTCGATTCCGCCACCGGCCAGAGCCAGGTGACCGGGCGCTACCTGAGCCAGAGCCAGGGCCGCGAAGGGCTTTCGGGCGAGGGTGTGCTCTATCTGACGCGCGACGCGCGCGGCCGGTCGCTCGAGGAGCATTGCCCGGAGGTGTTTCAGGAGCTTCTGAAATGGGGCGAGATCAGCCGCCAGCGTCTGCGCGAAGAGATGGAGATCGAATTCACCATCGAGGCCGGCGCGCTGCGGGTGCTGGACGCGGTGCGCGTCAACCGCACGTCACGCGCGGCGGTGCGCATCGCCGTGGCCTTGGCCGAAGACTGGATCATCCCGCGCGAAGAGGCGATCGCCCGGATCGAGCCGCGCGCGCTGACCGAGCTGCTGCACAGCCAGGTTGATCCGCGGGGCAAGCGGGATTGCTTCGTCAAGGGCATCGCGGCCAGCCCGGGTGCCGCCACCGGCCGGATCGTGTTCACCTCGGCCGCGGCGCAGGCCAGCGCGGCGCGCGGCGAGGCCTGCATTCTGGTGCGGCGGGAAACCACGCCCGAGGATATTCGCGGCATGTATGCCGCCTGCGCGGTGCTGACGGAACGGGGTGGCATGACCAGCCATGCCGCCGTGATCGCCCGCGGCCTTGGCCTGCCCTGCATCGTGGGCGCATCGGGGATGAGCCTGGACCGGCGCACCAAATCCCTGCGCACCGCCGAAGGGCGGGTATTTCGCGAGGGCGATATCATCACGGTTGACGGCTCGTCCGGCCAGGCGCTGGCGGGCGAGGTGAAGATGCTGAAACCGGCGCTCGACAGCGCGTTCACGTCTTTGCTGCGCTGGGCCGAGGATCTGTGCGACATCGGCATCCGGGCCAATGCCGACACCCCTGCCGATGCGCAGACAGCGCGCAATTTCGGTGCCGAGGGGATCGGCCTGTGCCGCACCGAACACATGTTCTTCGAAGACGACCGGCTGACAGTGATGCGCGAGATGATCTTCGCCAACACGCCTGAAGATCGCGCCTCGGCGCTGGATCAGCTTTTGCCGATGCAGCGGATGGATTTCATCCAGCTGTTCGAGATCATGCAGGGCCAGCCGGTGTGCATCCGCCTGTTCGATCCGCCGCTGCACGAATTCCTGCCGCACAGCCGCGACGGGCTGCGCGAGCTGGCCGGGGCGCTGGGGCTGCCGCTATCGGATGTCACCCGGCGGGTCGAGGCGCTGACCGAATTCAACCCGATGCTGGGGATGCGCGGCGTGCGGCTGGGGATCACCGTTCCCGAAATCTATGACATGCAGGCCCGCGCCATTTTCGAGGCGACGGTGGAGGCGAGCGAGCGCGGCGATCCCGTCGTGCCGGAAATCATGATCCCGCTGGTCTCGGCCAAGCGCGAGGTCGAGCTGGTGAAAACCCGGATCGACGCTGTCGCCGCGGCGGTGCGCACCGAAAAGGGCCGCGCCTTCGATTACCGCCTCGGGGTCATGGTGGAAACGCCGCGCGCGGCGCTGCGCGCGGGCGAGATTGCCCATCACGCCGCCTTCCTCAGCTTCGGCACCAACGATCTGACGCAGATGACCTACGGCCTCAGCCGGGATGACGCGGGGCGGTTCATGGGCATCTATGTGCAGCAAGGCGTCTTCCCCGAAGACCCGTTCCACACACTGGATGTCGAGGGCGTGGGAGAGCTTTTGCACATCGGCGCCGAACGCGGCCGGGCGGCGCGCCCGGACGTTGTTCTTTCCGTCTGCGGAGAGCATGGCGGCAACCCCGAATCCATTGCATTCTGTCGCAAGGCGGGGTTTGATTACGTATCCTGCTCTCCGTTTCGCGTTCCGGTTGCACGGCTTGCCGCAGCACAGCTCAATCTGCAGATGACTGTGCGTAATCGAAGATAACGGAAGTGATAACAAGGGTTTGGCGCGTTTTTCGCGAAGAGGCCCGACCCCCAGGCAGACAGGCGCGCGCATAAGACCGGCGCACGCCCGCCGCAGTTTTGCCATAAGGGTGGACGCATAGGCCCGTTTGCTCTATGCCCCCCGTCGGCGGTCACGTCCGACCGTGCGACTTTGGGGGTATTTATGAGTTTCAGGTTGTCCCTGGCCTTTGGCATCGCGGCCCTTGTTGTGTCTTCGATTTCCGCGCAGGCGGATATTTCGGCGTCAAGCTCCAACGACCCCACCGCCGTGGCGGGTGAGGCGCTTGCCCGGCAACTGGGGATCGAGCGCACGGCGCTCGGCCAGATCAGCGACCGGAAACTCAAACAGCTCGCCACCTACACCTCGCTGAACGCGCCGACCCCGGGCGGCAGCCTCTATGACAGATCCTGGCTCGACCGTCAGCCCGCCGCGAAGGGCGGCAAACAGTGGCAGTGCCTGTCCGAGGCGCTGTACTTCGAGGCGCGCGGCGAAAGCGTTCGCGGCCAGTTTGCCGTGGCCGAGGTTATCCTCAACCGGGTCGCGTCGCCGAATTTCCCCGATACCGTCTGCGGCGTCGTGCATCAGGGGACGGGGCGCAAGTTTCAGTGCCAGTTCACCTATAACTGCGACGGCCAGGCCGAGGTGATTTCCGAACCCGCCGCCTATGACAGGGTCGGCAAGGTGGCCCGGATCATGATGGACGGTGCGCCGCGCGCGCTGACGGGCGGGGCCACTTTCTATCACACGCGCGCGGTAAAGCCGCGCTGGTCGCGGGTGTTCACCCGCACCGCGTCGATCGGCGTGCACTATTTCTATCGCAAACCCACCCGGGTGAGCAGCAACTGACCGCCCCGCATCGGCGGTGACCGGCGCGCGCGACATGCCGCTGAACTTCGGGTATTCAGCCCGGCCCCGTCCGTGGTATGAGCGGGCCTATCCGGCGCTCAGACCGGCTGTTGCGGTTCCTTGGGGGATGATATGAGTGACAAGCTTTTCGGAACCGACGGCGTTCGCGGACGGGCAAACACACATCCGATGACGGCCGAGATGGCCCTGCGCCTGGGCGCGGCGGCCGGCCGGTATTTCCGGCGCGACGGCTCGGCCGCACATCGCGTTGTCATCGGCAAGGACACGCGGCTTTCGGGCTATATGTTCGAGAACGCGCTGACGGCGGGTTTCACCTCCACCGGTATGAATGTCTTCCTGCTGGGGCCGGTGCCGACGCCGGCGGTGGGGATGCTGACACCCTCGATGCGCGCGGATGTGGGGGTGATGATCTCTGCCTCGCACAACCCGCATCATGACAACGGCATCAAGTTCTTCGGCCCTGACGGGTTCAAGCTGTCGGACGAGGCCGAGGCCGAGATCGAGGCGCTGCTCGATACCGATGTTCAGCCGACGCAGGCCGAAAACATCGGCCGTGCCAAACGGATCGACGATGGCCGCTTTCGTTATAATGAACGGATCAAGACCACCTTCCCGCAGGGCAAGCGCCTGGACGGGCTGAAAGTGCTGATCGACTGCGCCAACGGGGCGGCCTATCGCACCGCGCCCGAGGTGCTGTGGGAGCTGGGGGCAGAGGTGGTGCCGCTGGGTGTGTCACCCGACGGGTTCAACATCAACGACAAATGCGGCTCGACCCATACAGATACCGCCGCCGCCGCCGTGGTGGCGCATGGGGCGGATGTGGGGATCTGTCTGGATGGTGACGCCGACCGGGTGATGATCATCGACGAGAACGGCGTGGTTGCCGATGGCGATCAGATCATGGCGCTCTTCGCGTCTCGCTGGGCCGAGGCGGGGCGGCTGCGCGCGGGCACGCTGGTGGCCACGGTCATGTCCAACCTGGGGCTGGAGCGGTATCTGGGCGGGCGCGGCCTGTCGCTGGAGCGCACCTCGGTCGGCGACCGCTATGTGGTCGAGGCGATGCGCCGGGGCGGTTGGAATCTGGGCGGCGAGCAATCGGGCCATATCGTGATGACCGATTACGCCACCACCGGCGACGGGCTGTTGGCCGGGCTGCAGTTTCTGGCCGCCATGGTCGACACCGGCCAGCCGGCCAGCGCGCTGATCCGGCAATTCGACCCGGTGCCGCAACTGCTGCAGAACGTGCGCTATGCGGCGGGGCAGGCCCCGCTGGATGCGGCGGCGGTGAAAGCGGCGATTACCGGAGCCGAAGGCCGGCTTGCCGGAGCCGGCCGCCTGCTGATCCGCAAATCGGGCACGGAGCCGCTGATCCGGGTCATGGCCGAATGCGAGGATGATGGCTTGCTGAAGGATGTGGTCGGCACGATCGTGGCAGAGATCGAAGCGGCCACGCGCTGAGCCGTTTCAGGATTGCGACGCGGGCACCCGCTGCGCCTTTGCGGTGGTTTTCCTTTGCAACCGGGCATGGCCCCAGGCGGCAAGGTAAAGCGGTATCGGGGTGAGCACGATCAGCACTTCGCGCCACACCGGGCCGGGCGGATAATATTCGACCACGATTGCCAGCACATAGACCACCAGAACATGCGCCGAGAACACGTGCAGCGAATGCTGGCCGAGGAACACCAGAAACCTGCGGGTGAACAGCCACTGCACGAAGGCCGACATTTTCTGGAACAGCCGCACCCGGCTTTCTTCGCCGGCCACCACAAGCCAGGTGACGATGAACAGATCGACGATGAAGGCGATCGGGTAGATCAGGCTGAAATTGCCGCGATCCGTATGCGCGAACACCGCTTCCGAGAATGCGTGCCCGAGCAGTTCGTGAAACACGACGCGGTCGTAGATACCCAGAAAGAAGAAGGCGCCGAGCGTCAGGCAGAACACAAGCTGCCATTGCCGGTTCTTGAGGAACGAAAGATCGAGCGTTCCCGCCGCGCTGTGCAGCCCGAGGTAGAGCCCGCCGACAAACAGCACCTGCCAGCCGAAGACGTTGAAGAAAATGCCCAGCCGGATCGGATGGCCCAGCCCGGCAAGGGCCAGTTCACCGGTCTGGACGACAACCTCGATCAATCCGGTCTGGGCAAGAAACCAGAGCAGCGCCGAAAGCGCGAGGACGAAGCCGGCGTAATTTCGCCGAAACGCCTCCAGTATGAAGGGGGTGAGCATCATGAACCAGATATACATCGGCAGAATGCCCATGTGCTTGGAGCCGCTGATCAGCGCGAGCGAGGCGGTGGTGAAGCCCACAGGCTCTGCGCGATAGGGCGCGAGAATCGCCGGAAACAGGCCGAACGCGGCCAGCAGGAGCGCCGCCGCCAGGAAAATCACGATCAGTGTCGCCTGATGCGTATAGATCGTGCGGATACGCCGCCAGATAGCGGATTTACACGATGCGAAACCGCGCTTCAGAAGGCGGTTGCCGTAGACCAGGCCGACGACGAAACCTGAAATGAAAACAAAGCCTTGGGCATCTTCTACCCAGCCGAAATAATGATGGTTCAACTTGCCGAGAATGGCGTGCAGCTCGACATTCGCGTGGATGATCATCATGAACAGAAGAAAAAATCCGCGAAAGCCATCAAAAATCGCGATACGCATGTCGGTCCCTTCGGCTTCGAAATTGCGGGGCCGAAGTGGCTGCCGCGGCGTTTTCTCAAGCTTTGCCGGTGGTTATGCTCTTTTCTTCAACCCTACCTTCCAAGCGGAGGTATTCTCAAGCGCTTTCTGAAGCGGACGGCGGGCAAAGCAAAGGCCCGGCTGATTTGCATCAGCCGGGCCCTGTAGTCGCGCGATCCGGGATGGATCAGTTCTTTTCCTGGTCGACCAGCTTGCCGGCGGAAATCCACGGCATCATGCCGCGCAGCTTCTTGCCGGTTTCCTCGATCTGGTGCTCGTCGTTGATGCGGCGGGTGCCCTTGAAGAACGGCTGGCCGACGGCGTTTTCCTGCATGAAGTCACGCACGAACTTGCCGGTCTGGATGTCGGTCAGAATGCCCTTCATCCGTTTCTTGGTCTCGTCATAGGGCAGAACCCGCGGGCCCGAGACATACTCGCCATATTCGGCGGTGTTCGAGATCGAGTAGTTCATGTTGGCGATGCCGCCTTCATAAATCAGATCGACGATCAGCTTCACCTCGTGCAGGCATTCGAAATAGGCCATTTCCGGCGCGTAGCCGGCCTCGACCAGGGTCTCGAAACCCATGCGGATCAGTTCCACCAGACCGCCGCACAGCACGGCCTGCTCGCCGAACAGGTCGGTTTCGCATTCCTCGCGGAAGTTGGTCTCGATGATGCCCGAACGCCCGCCACCGATGGCCGAGCAGTACGACAGGCCGATCTCCAGCGCCTTGCCGGTGGCGTCGGTATCGACGGCCACAAGGCAGGGCACGCCGCCGCCCTTGACATATTCGCCGCGCACGGTGTGGCCGGGGCCCTTGGGCGCCATCATGATGACGTCGATGCCTTCTTTCGGCTCGATCAGGCCGAAATGCACGTTCAGACCGTGGGCGAAGGCGATGGCCGCGCCGGGTTTGATGTTGTCATGCACGTATTTCTTGTAGGTTTCGGCCTGCAGCTCGTCGGGCATGGTGAACATGATCAGGTCGCACCAGGCGGCGGCCTCGGCGATGCCCATCACGGTCAGGCCTTCGGCCTCGGCCTTCTTGGCGGATTTGGAGCCTTCACGCAGCGCCACGACAAGGTTCTTGGCGCCGCTGTCACGCAGGTTCAGCGCGTGGGCATGCCCCTGGGAGCCATAGCCCAGAATCGCCACTTTCTTGTCCTTGATCAGGTTGATGTCGCAATCGCGATCATAATAAACGCGCATGGGGCGTTCCTTCCTTTGTCAGTGCTTATGCTGCGCGGACAATAGGCCGGGCGCCGTATGAGGGGCTTTCATATTTTGACTATTCGCGCGGTTTGTGCGAAATATCATTCTGCAAAATTGGATAATCCGAAAAATCCATGCAGATCGACGATACAGACCGCCGTTTGCTGCGCCATCTGCAGGCCGAACCGCAGATGGCCACCGCGGATCTGGCCGACCGGGCCGGGATCACCGCCGCCACCTGCTGGCGGCGGCTTGAAAAGCTGCGGCGGGCCGGTGTTCTGCTCGGTACGCGCGCGGTGATCGACTGGCGCGCGCTTGGCTACGGGGTCGTGGTGTCGTTGCGGTTCACCCTCGACAAGACCGACCCGCGCGCGTTCGATGAGTTTATGACCGCGGCGCGCGATGTGCCCGAGGTGTATGAGATCCAGACCTTCCTTGGCCGGGTCGATGTGCGGCTGAACGTGCTGGCCCGCGATATGCCGCATTACCAGGAAATCTATCGCCACCGGATCCTGACCCTGCCGCATATCGCCGATATCGAGGCGCTGATGCATGTGGCCGATATCAAGCTGGACCAAGGATTGCCGCTTTGACCGATCTCGATGAGGTGGACCGCAAGCTGCTGAGGGCGCTGTCAGAGGACGCCGATCAGAGCGCTGGCGCGCTCGGGCGGAAATTCGGGCTCAGCCAGCCGGCGGCCTGGCGGCGGATCCGGCGGCTGGAAGAGGCGGGCATTCTGCGCGGGCGCCGCGTGGTGCTGGACAAGGAGGCGCTGGGGTTCGGCGTGACCGTGTTTCTGGGCGTGAAACTGGCCACCAAGGGCCGCGTCAGCCTCGAGGATTTCGAGCGCGCGGTCACCGCCATCCCCGAGGTGCAGACGGTGCAGCACGTGCTGGGCATGTATGATTACCGGCTTCGGGTGGTGGCGCGCGATCTGAGCGATTTCGAAAGGGTGCTGCGCCGGCGTATCATGACGTTGCCCGGCGTGGGGGATGTGGAAGCGAATGTGCTGCTGTCCGAAGAGAGACGCCCCGGCCCGCTGGGCTGAACGGCCGCCGCTCCGACGATCGCCAGACCCGCGCCTCGACGCTGCGCAGCGCCCGGCGTGACAGAGCATCGGGCAGGGCCATGGCGGGAAACAGCGCCAGAACCTCGTCGCGCGCCGCCTGATCCAGCGACGACATCGCCTGATCGCCGGGAAAGAAACTCTCCGACGGGCAGCCCTCGGCCAGAATGATCTGGTGGTCTTGCAGCAGAATGTGGAAATACTCGACCCTGGCACAGGGCTGAACGCGGATCGTATCGCCGTTGGCCAGATGCTTGGCCGCGACCAGAACCTCATCTTCGCCGAACAGCAATTCCGCGACCGCGCCGGACACCAGCATCCGGTGGTTCTGCGACACGTACAGATCGCGCCGGTTGTCCAGCGCGCCGGCCTGGATGCGCACGGGCGCCGCAGCGCCGGTACCGGCGACCCATTGCGAGCCGATCCACAGAACCGGCATAAGCCCGCCCTCCATCACGCGCAGCATGTCGCCCGCCCGCAGCCGTTCCACGGCCACCGGCCCCCGGTCCGTTTCGATCAACGTGCCCCGGGCAAAACAGACCGGAACCAGATTGTTGTTTTCGGCGTTGAAGGCGCCGTTGCCGTCTTCGGTGGTGCCGGCATCGATGATGCCATCGTTGTCGTAATCATTGTCGCTCAGCCGGTTGAGCGTGATGGGGCCACTGGAAATATCACTGGTCAGGTCGGTGCCGGCGGCGGCGATCAGTTGATTGAAGCGCGGCGCGCCGGGGTCTGATGAGACCAGAACATTGGCGTTGAACCGCAGATAGCTGTCGCCCAGGCCGCTGACATCCGATTGGATATTGGCATATTGGCCCGGGTTCATGGGGGTGTAGGTATAAAGAGGGGTGCCCGACAGGTAATCGGCGCCGTTGTCATAGATCACCAGGCCGACAATGCGCGAGGCACCCGTGATTTCGCCATCTACTGTGACGTTATCAACCAGAATCTCGACGATATCGTCGCTCTGGAATACGGTCTGGCCGCTGTTGATCGTGAGTGTTCCGCCGCCCTCATAGCCGCCGGACGAATTCGTTCCGACATTCGGGTCCGCCAGGACGCTGTTTCCGTTCAGAAGGAAAGAAGCATCTGCCATGCATGTTTTTTTCGAGTGTTGGTTTCTTGTTGGACTCTGGATGCGTCATAGCCGTTTTGCGTTGCCAATTGGCTAATGTGTCCGAAGTAAGGCGCGCAAGTGGCGGGTTACTTCACGCCCAGCCCCGCGCGCATCAGCGTCTTGCGCACCGGCGCGGCGGAATAAAGCGCGTTGAGCGCGGTGGCACGCATGTCGCGCAGCCCCTGCGCGCCCATCATCGACGCGCGGTTCAGCAGGTCTATGCCGGTCACGCGGGCGCGGACCTCGGGCCAGCGGCGGCGGTTGTAGCTGTTCAGCATGGCGCGATTGCCCGGGTCGGCCGGGTTTTCCTGCGCCAGTTCCAGCAATGCGCGCGTGTCGGCCAGGCTCATGTTCAGCCCCTGTGCGCCGATCGGCGGCACCACATGCGCCGCCTCGGCGATCAGGGCGGTACGTTCGCCGCTGAAGCGATCGGCGATCTGGCTGATGATCGGCCAGACCGACCGGGCCGAGACCAGCGTCAGCGGGCCGTAAAGCCCGGCCGACCGCAGGTTCATTTCCTGTTCGAACTCTGGTTGGGGCAGGGCGGCCAGCCGCGCCACCTCCGGCCCGCGCTCCATCCAGACCACGGCAGAGCAGGGGGTGCCGTCGCGGTCGGGCAGGGGCACAAGGGTGAACGGCCCGCCGGACCGGTGCACCTCGGTCGAGACATTGTCATGCGGCTGCGGATGGGTGACGGCGAAGGCCAGCGCCTTTTGCCCGTAGCGCATTGTTTTCACGCCGATCCCCAGCGCCTCGCGCACGGGGGAGTTGCGGCCGTCGGCGGCGATCAGCAGCCGGGCGGCGATGCGGGTGCCATCCGACAGGGTCACCAGCGCCTCGCGTTCGCGCGTCATCACCGCCTTGGTGGCCACGCCGGGGCGAAACTCGACCCCGGGCAGCTCGGCCAGCCGCGCCACCATCTCGCGCCGCAACAGCCAGTTGGGCAGGTTCCAGCCAAAAGGCTGGCCCGAGATGTCGGCGGCGTCGAAATCCTTGGTCAGGCGCGGTTCGGCGATTTCACCGCCCGCATCGACAATCCGCATGATCTGAAGCGCGGCGGCATGCGGGGCCAGACGCTCCCACAATCCGGCGGCTTCCAGCACCTCGACAGAGGGTTGCAGAAAAGCGGTGGTGCGCATGTCGGCCCCGGCCTGCGCCCCGTCGGTGACCGGCGGGGCGGGATCGACGCAGATCACGGAAAACCCCGCCGCGCCGAAGGCGGCCGCCGCGGTCAGCCCGGCGACGCCGCCGCCGGAAATCAGGATGTCGGTGCCGATACGTGTCATGCGGGGCCTCCTGGATCACAGATAGGCGCAAAGCCCGCGCCGATCCAGCCGGTATCGTCAGCCCCGGGTGATCCAGAGCAGAAGCACCATCACCACCGGCACGGCGGCCACGGCGGGAATGTAAAGCCCAGGCACGCCCCAGGTGGCAAAGCTGAGCCCCCACAGGGCGACCGCCGCGGCGACGAGGAAATAGGTAAAGGCGATGCCGCTGCCCAGCAGGGCGCGCAGCGGGGTGGCAACGTCCGGGCGTTCGGACGGCGCGTCATTGTGCATGATCGGAAATCTCCCTTTCTCCGGTGTCGGGCGGGTATCCGGCAGGGCGCCGGCGGGCGAAAGGGACCATCTTGCCGCAGTGCGACAAAAGGTTGCAAAACCGGGCGGTTCCGGGCGCGGGTGCGTCAGTTTATCCCGTCAGCCGGGCCAGGAAACCGCTCAGATCATCGGTGTGATGGTGGATGTGCCCGGCCGGTTCGGGGCGCGGCGCCACGTGGATGGTGCGCATCCCCATGGCATGCGGGGCGGCCAGGTTGCGCGCGTCATCCTCGAACATCGCGGCCCCTGCCGGCACGATCCCGTCGGCGGCGAAGACGGTCTCGAACGCCGCACGCTCGGGTTTGGGGCGGAACCCGGCATGTTCAACGCCGTAAACCGCATCGAACGCGCCCGACAGCCCGCGCGCGGCCAGCACGCGTTCGGCATAGGGCGCGGAGCCGTTGGTATAGACGATGCGCCGCCCCGGCAGCGCCATGATGCGCGCCTTCAGGTCGGGGGCCGGCTGCAGATGACTCAGATCGATCTCATGCACATGGGTCAGATAGGGGGCCGGATCGACCCCGTGCAGTTGCATCAGCCCCGCAAGCGTGGTGCCATACTCGGCCCAGTAGAACTTGCGCAGGCGGTTCGCCTCGCCCTGGTCGACGCGCAGCGCCTCCATCACATAGGCGGTCATGCGCCGCTCGATCTGATCGAACAGCCGCGCCTCTGGCGGGTAGAGCGTGTTGTCCAGGTCGAAGACCCAGCCGCGTGTCTGTGTGAAGTGGCGAGCAACCATCATGACGATCTAGCCTGCTGCGGCAGTGTGTTCAATGCCTTGGCCTTGATTCGCGGCGCACGGGACTTTAGCGTGCGGTTTCCGCAGCCGGAGTACCTGATGACAGACCTCAAAGCCGCCCACAAGGATGCCTATGCGCTGATCCTGGATGCGATCGACGTGGGCACCTACAAACCCGGTGACCGGCTGGTGGAAAGCGAACTGGCCGAGCGGTTCGGCGTGTCGCGCACCCCGATCCGCGAGGCGCTGCAACGGCTGGAGACGCAATCGCTGTTGGTGCGGGACGGGCGCAGCCTGATCGTGGCGTCGCTGGACCACAATCAACTGGCCGAGCTTTACGTCGTGCGGGGCGAGCTGGAGGGGCTGGCCGCGCGGCTGGCCGCCCGTCACGCCACCGACGAGGAGGTCCGGGTGCTGCGCGCCATGGTCGAGGAGGATCACGCGCTGCTTGGCGACCCCAGCGGGATGTCGCGCGCCAACCGCCGGTTTCACAAGCAGGTGCATCTGGCCTCGCACAACCGGTATCTGGTGCAGCAGCTCGATCTGGTGCACCGCTCGATGGCGCTGATGGCGACCACGTCGCTGGCCGCCGCCGGGCGCGGCGAACGGGCGCTGGAGGAACACGCGGCCATCATCGACGCGATCGCCGCGCGTGACGGCGATGCCGCCTACGAGGCGCTGCGCGCGCATATCTCGGCCGCGTTCGAGGCGCGGCTGCGGCTGGACGCGGCCCGCTACGGCTCAGATATCTGAGCCGTCGCCGGGGTCTTCATCGGCGATGCCGTGGCTTGTCTTGTCCCAGTAGAACGGCCTGACCACCATTTCGAAGAGCGCCTTGTAGGTCGCGAGCGCGGCCAGCGGGTAGTAGACATGCATCGTCGGCACCCATCCCCAGAGCCCCCGCTTGCCCCCCAGATGCGCCCCGATCATGCCCAGCAGGATGTTGGTCAACTCTGCCGCCAGAAACAGCGCCCCGACGCCCAGCATCACGGGCGGCGTCATCACGTCGCTCATCACATGCGGCAGCCCCAGCACGATCAGCCAGAAAGACCACATCAGCGGCACCAGCAGAAATTGCGACACCGTGCCCAGAAGCAGGATCTGAACACCGGCAAACCGCCACGGCCCCAGATCGCGCCACAGCCGCCGCGGGTCGCGCATATGTACCGTCCATGTCATCGCGTAGCCCTTCAGCCAGCGCGAGCGCTGCTTGACCCAGGGCCAGAGGCGGCAGTTGGCCTCTTCGCGGGTGACGGTGCCGATCAGCTCGGTGCGATAGCCGTGGCGGGCCAGACGCACGCCGAGGTCGGCGTCTTCGGTCACGTTATGGGCATCCCACGCGCCCAGCTCTTCCAGCGCGTCGCGGCGGAAGAACAGCGTGGTGCCGCCCAGCGGCACCACCAGCCCCAGCCGCGCGACGCCGGGAAGGATCAGCCGGAACCAGCTGGCATATTCGATGGTGAAACAGCGCGAAAACCAATTCTTTTCAGTATTGTAGAAATCCAGAACCCCCTGCAGGCAGGCCACATCGGGGCCGCGTTCGTGGAACCGGCGGACAATGCGGTGAATCTGGTCGGGCTCCGGCGCGTCCTCGGCATCATAGACCCCGATGATCGTGCCCCGGCAAAAATCCAGTGCGAAGTTCAGCGCGCGCGGCTTGGTCTTCAGGCTGCCCGTGGGAACGGAGATGACACGCATCCAATAGGGCAGGCGGGCAGTGTCGAGCATGGCGCGGGTGGTGTCGTCATCCTCTTCGGTGACCAGGCAGATATCCAGCAATTCCTTGGGATAGGTCAGGCGGCCCAGCCGGGCGACAAGGCGCGGTACGATGTCTTCTTCCCGGAACAGCGGCACCATGACCGACACGACCGGCAGCCGCGCGATGGCGGGGCGTTCGGGCGGGGGGCCGGGCGGCGCCGCGCGGCGGGCGCGCAGGGTGGTGACGGCGGCCGCGATCTTCAGCAGCGTGGTTGCCAGCAGCGTCATCAGCGCCCAGACGGTCAGCAGCGTCAGGGTGGAGGTGGGCGCCAGAACCGCGGCCGTGGCCAGAACGGCCAGGCCCGCGCCCAGGATGTTGCGCGGGGCCTGGCCGTACCAGAAGCGGCAGCTTTCGGCCTCTGCCACGCGGGTTTCGGCGCATTCGGTCAGGTGGCGGTTGCGCGTGGCCAGTATCGCGCGGTGCAGGTCACGCTCGCAGGCGAAGGCCATCACCGGTTCGCCGAACCCGTCGGGCAGGCGGCGGCGCAGCGCCTCGAACGCCTCGGGGCGGGCGGTGGCCACGATCGTGGCACCGCCCAGGCGACGCACCGGCAGCGCGGCCTCTTCAAGACAGGTGCGGATGCCCATTTCGTCGATCAGGCGGGGGTCGGGCGGCAGCGCCTCCAGATCGACGGGAAGCGCGTCATACTGCTCGGCCAGCGCGCGGGTCAGATCGGCCTCGCCGACCATGCCATGGGCCAGCAGGATATCGCCCAGCCGCAGATTCTGGCGTGCCTGCAGCGCCAGCGCCTTGGTCAGGTCGGCCGGTGACAGGGCGCCGGTTTCAACGAGGATGTCGCCAAGCGGTCGCCGGATGCGGCGCGGGCGCGGCGCGGGCGCCAGGCGCAGGGCCTGCGCGGCAGGCCGGTTCAATGCGGAAGGTGCCATCTGTCCCCCGGTCAGGCTTTCCAAGCCGACCATGGGAACTTAAGGTTAACAGTGGGTTAACGGGAGCCTGCGCGGGGGACGATCAGGCCGCCGCCGCCATCGCCGTCACGAACCGTTCGAACAGGTAATAGCTGTCTTGCGGGCCGGGGCTGGCCTCGGGGTGGTACTGCACGGAAAAGACCGGGCGATCGACCATGCGGATGCCGCAGTTCGATCCGTCGAACAGCGAGACATGGGTTTCCATCACCCCGGCCGGCAGGGTCTGGCTGTCGACGGTGAAGCCGTGGTTCATCGAGGTGATCTCGACCTTGCCGGTTTCCAGATCCTTGACCGGGTGGTTGGCGCCGTGATGGCCGTGGTTCATCTTGATGGTGCGCGCGCCAAGCGCGAGGGCCAGCATCTGATGCCCAAGGCAGATGCCGAAGACAGGCAGATCCCTGGCCAGAACCTCACGGATCATCGGCACGGCATAGGCGCCCGTCGCCGCCGGATCGCCGGGACCGTTCGACAGGAACAGCCCCTCGGGGTTCAGCGCCAGCACATCCTCGGCCGTCGCGGTTGCGGGCAGTACGGTGACGTCGCAGCCGGCAGAGGCCAGGCAGCGCAGGATGTTGCGCTTGGCGCCATAGTCGATCGCCACCACCCGGCGGCCGGGCGTGTCACGGCGGGTGTAACCCTCGGGCCAGGCCCAGCGTTTCTCATCCCAGCGGTAGGATTGGGCGCAGGTCACTTCCTTAGCAAGATCAAGGCCTTCCAGCCCGCCGAAGGCGCGCGCCCGCGCGACCAGGTCGGCAATGTCGAAATTTCCGCCCGGGTCATGGGCGAGGGCCACATGCGGCGCGCCCTGCTGGCGGATGGCGCGGGTCAGGCGGCGGGTGTCGATGCCGCCGATGCAGATGCGGCCCTGGCGCGCGAGCCAGCCGGTCAGCGGCTCGGCCGAGCGCCAGTTGGAGGGTGTGGTGGGATCCCATTTCACCACCATGCCGGCGGCAACGGGCGCGGCGGTTTCGTCATCTTCGGGGTTCACACCGACGTTGCCCACATGCGGGAAGGTGAAGGTGACGATCTGGCCGGCATAGGACGGATCGGTCATGATCTCCTGATATCCGGTCATGGCGGTGTTGAAACACAGCTCGGCCACGGTGGTGCCTGTGGCGCCGAAGCCCTGGCCATAGAACACGGTGCCATCGGCCAGGGTCAGGCAGGCTGTGGGGCGGTTTTGCGGGCTGGCGGCGGGCATGGCAGGCTCCAAGGCTCAAATCGCCCGGAAACTAGGCCCGGGCATCCGCAGGGTCAAGGGGGGTGGTAAAAAAGCGTTTTTGTGGAAAAACAAAAACTTAGTATTTCCAACCAAGGTTGCGCCTGAAATCGAGACAAGGTATTTTCAAAGGCTCGGACTCATGGGGATGACTGACCGACATGGATATCAGACCGCGCATCGCGTCTGCGCTCAAGGACGCGATGAAAAACAAAGAGGTGGCGCGGCTTTCGACGCTGCGCCTGATCAACGCCGCGATCAAGGACAAGGATATCGCCCTGCGCGGCGAAGGCTCGGACGACGGGGTATCGGATGACGATGTGCTGCAGATCCTTGGGCGCATGGTCAAACAACGCCAGGAAAGCGCGCGCGCCTACGAAGAGGGCGGGCGGCTGGATCTGGCCGAGCGTGAGCGGGCCGAGATCGTGGTGATCGAGGAATTCCTGCCCCGGCAGCTTTCCGAGGATGAGGTCGATGCCGCGATCGGTTCGGCCATCGCCGAGACGGGCGCCGATTCGATCCGTGACATGGGGAAGGTCATGGGGGCGCTGAAATCGAAATACACCGGCCGGATGGATTTCGGAACGGTGGGGCCGATGGTCAAGGACCGGCTGGGGTGAAACCGCGCGTTTCGTGCTTTTCGTCCGGGTGAATCGTACGAACCGGGCGCGGGCGTTCATCGCTTTCTTGCGGTCGCTTATCGCGAAGAAGCCCAAGAGGGCCGAGGAGCGGCTCAGCGGTTTTCCAGATCTTCGATCAGCGCTTTCATCTGCGCGATTTCCTCGCGCTGGGTGCGGATGATCCCGGCGGCCAGTTCCTGAACGCGCGGGTCCGACAGGCCGGCCCGTTCACTGGTCAGGATCGCGATGGAGTGATGCGGGATCATCGCTTTCATCCAGGCCACGTCCTGCACCGTGCGCTGGCTGCGGACCAGCCAAAGCGCGGTGGCGAAGACGAGCACACTGGCCACGAGGATGGCGGCATTGGCCCCCCGGCTGGTGTACATGTTCCACATGAAAAGAAGCATCACGATCGCCATGGTCGCGCCCATCAGCAGCGCCATGTAGAACCGTGTCTCGCTCCAGTAGATATGATCCGGCGCGTAGGTGTTGAGATACATCAGCCCGAGCATCACCGCCGTGGACGTGGCGATCATCAGCAGGAATTTCGGATATCGGGGCATGTCGGCGCTCCGGCGGCTTCGTTGCTTTCGCCGGGCCAACGCGCGGGGGCGGGGATGGGTTCCGCGGTCTGGCGTCAGGCGCCGAGGGCGGCCAGCGCGCGCTGCAGCTCGTCGCGCAGGGCGGTGCGTTCGCCAGGGGTCAGGAAGGCGCCGAGCTCTACCTCGCGGCCGCGGCCCTTGAGGGTGAGGTAGTTTTCCACCGGGCCGTCTTCGGGGTGCAGGCGCAGGCGGACCCAATAGGGGTTGCTGCTCCATTCCTGGCGGGGGCCGCGCGGGTTGTGGCGCGTCAGCTCTATCCGGTCGGGCCAGAGCCGCAGTTCTTCCAGAAGCGTGCCGTCCTTGTACGAGCGTTCCAGCAGGAACCATGTCAGCGCGACCGCCCCGGCGACAAAGGGCAGCAGGCCCCAGAGCACCGGAGAGCCGACCACCGCGATCAGCGGCATCAGGATCAGCGCGCAGGTGATGGCGATGAAGGCGACGAAGCCGCGCCGGGGCAGAGAGCGGTAGGGCCACAGGTGCAATATGGCCAGCGGGGCGGCGCCCGCCTCATACGAAGAGGCCCCGGAAATCTCCGGGGCCCCGTTCATCTGTTTTTCCCATTCGTAGGGCATCAGGGGTCAGTGCGCGTGGCCCTTGTCCCAGTCTTCGCGCTTGGGGAGCGTTTCGAACGTATGCTCCGGCGGCGGCGACGAGACGGTCCATTCCAGCGTGTCGGCCCATTCGTTCCAGTAGTTGTTCTCGGTCACGCGCTTGCCTGCGAACAGGGTGTAGAACACGATGCCGATGAAGAACAGGAAGGACGCGAAGGACAGGAAGGCGCCCAGGCTCGAGACGTGGTTCCAGTAGGCGAACTGTTCCGGGTAGTCGATGTAGCGGCGCGGCATGCCCTGACGGCCCAGGAAGTGCTGGGGGAAGAAGGTCAGGTTGGCGCCGATGAACATCATCCAGAAGTGCAGCTTGCCGGCCCATTCGGGATACTGACGCCCCGACATCTTGCCGAAGTAGTAGTAGATACCGGCGAAGATGGCGAAGACGGCGCCGAGGCTCATCACGTAGTGGAAATGCGCCACCACGTAATAGGTATCGTGCATCGCCCGGTCGATACCGGCCTGGCTGAGCACGATGCCCGTCACGCCGCCGACGGTGAACAGGAACAGGAAGCCGAAGGCCCAGAGCATCGGCGTCTTGAACTCGATCGAGCCGCCCCACATGGTTGCGATCCAGCTGAACACCTTGATGCCGGTGGGCACCGCGATCACCATCGTGGCCAGCATGAAGTAGGATTGCTGGCTCAGCGACAGGCCGGTGGTGTACATGTGGTGGGCCCAGACGACAAAGCCCAGAACACCGATCGAGACCATCGCGTAGACCATCGGCAGGTAGCCGAAGATCGGCTTTTTCGAGAAGGTCGCGATGACGTGGCTGATGATGCCGAAGCCCGGCAGGATGATGATGTAGACCTCGGGGTGACCGAAGAACCACAGGATGTGCTGATACAGGATCGGGTCGCCGCCGCCTTCGGGCTGGAAGAAGGTGGTGCCGAAGTTGCGGTCTGTCAGCAGCATGGTGATGGCGCCGGCCAGAACCGGCAGCGACAGCAGGATCAGCCAGGAGGTCACGAAGATCGACCAGGCGAACAGCGGCACCTTGTGCAGGGTCATGCCCGGCGCGCGCATGTTCAGGAAGGTGGTGATCATGTTGATCGCGCCGAGGATCGACGAAGCGCCCGAAACGTGGACGGCGAAGATCGCCAGATCCATCGAATAGCCGCCCTCGTTGGTCGACAGCGGCGGGTAGAGCACCCAGCCCACGCCCGAGCCCATCTGGCCGTTGCCGCCGGGGCTGAACACCGACAGCACCGCAAGGGTGGTACCGGCGACATAGAGCCAGTAGCTGAGGTTGTTGAGGCGCGGGAACGCCATGTCGGGCGCGCCGATCTGCAGCGGCATGAAATAGTTGCCGAAGCCGCCGAACAGCGCCGGGATGACCACGAAGAACATCATCAGGATGCCGTGGCCGGTGATCAGCACGTTCCAGAGATGGCCGTTGGGCGAGCAGTTTTCCGGTGCCTGGGGAAGAAAGCTCATCCCCTCCATGCACATGTACTGTACGCCGGGGGTCATCAGCTCCATCCGCATGTAGACCGTGAAGGCGACGGAGACGAAGCCCACGATGCCCGCGGTGAAGAGATAGAGGATGCCGATGTCTTTGTGATTCGTGGACATGAACCACCGGGTGAAGAACCCCCGCTGGTCGTGCGCGTCGTGGCCGTGAATGGCTGCGTCTGCCATACTATGCCTCCCGTTCATATGTGTTGATGCGGACGGATCTGCATCCGGCCGCGTGTTCCCTGCGCACGCTTTTAATCCGCGTCGCGGGTCTGGGCAATGCTCCGTAACGCCGCATGGGCCGATTTTCCTGCGCCAGCCCGCCAAGATATCTGCATTTCTGAATGTGAAAGCCGCCATATGGCGGTGCGCCACCCGCTTTCCGAAGGGTGCCCCGTGCAGGGCCTCCAATTCTTGAACCGACTTCAAAGAGTTACATTTTTGAGCGGGTCACGCCGAATCACGGGAGACGGGCCAGGGCACCTTATGCGTCTGCGGTGGCAGCCGGCGCAGATCACACTGATCCCCGCTGCCGGCGATTTCATTCTGAGGTCAGGCCACCGGCCCGAAATGATCCGCGAAGGTCTTTTTCAGCGCCACGTCGACATCCCCCATCGTGACCGGCAGGCCCAGATCGACAAGGCTGGTGACGCCGTGGTCGCGGATGCCGCAAGGCACGATGCCGCCGAAATGGGAAAGATCGGGTTCGACATTGATCGACAGCCCGTGAAAGCTGACCCATCTGCGCAGGCGGATGCCGATCGCCGCGATCTTGTCTTCGCGCGCTGTGCCGTCGGGCAGCGGCGGCTTGTCGTCGCGCACCACCCAGACGCCGACGCGGCCCTCGCGCTTTTCGCCTTTGACGTTGAATTCGCCGAGCGTGGCGATGACCCAATCCTCGAGGTTTTGCACGAATTGCCGGACGTCGCGGCCACGTGCGCCGACATCCAGCATGACATAGGCGACGCGCTGGCCCGGCCCGTGATAGGTGTATTGGCCGCCGCGTTTCGTGACGTGAACGGGAAACCGGCCGGGTTCTGTCAGATCCTCGGGGCGGGCGGAGGTGCCGGCGGTGTAGAGCGGCGGGTGTTCGACCAGCCAGATCGCCTCTCCTGCCTGGCCGGCCGCGATGGCGGCGGCGCGCGCCTCCATCTCCGCGACGGCGGTTTCATAGGGGGTGAGGCCCGGCGATGTCAGCCAATCAACCATAAAATGCGCCAATCCCGGCTTGACAGCGACCCCGTGACGCAGGGACACTTGATTAAGGTTATTTTCAGCACAGGGCCGCCCGCGGAGGCGGCCGATGATTTACGGAGGAATGTCATGTTCATGCGTCAGATTGCAATAGCGGCCATGGCCGCTTCGATGGCAGCCGCGCCCACCAGCCGTGCCCTGGCAGATGCCGGCGACGTCGCCGCCGGTGTATTGCTCGGGGTCATCGGCTCGGCCGCGGTGAATTCCGCGAACAAGCAGAAGACCACGACCACGCGAAAGGTCTATGTGGCATCCTCGGCCCAGCGGGCGCAGAACCGCGAGGTTCAGACCTCGCTCAACTATTTCGGGTTTCCCGCCGGAACGCCGGACGGGGTTCTGGGGCGCAACTCGCGCTCTGCGATTTCCCAGTATCAGGCGTTCATGGGCTATCCTCCGACCGGCCAGCTGACGGAATATGAGCGGGTGTTCCTGAGCTCTTCGTATCATCGCGCGATCTCGGGCGGGCCGGCCACGATGCAGGCCGCGGCGTCGAACCCGATGGGGATCAAGGGTCTGCTCAAGACCTATCAGCAGGAATCGATGGGCGGTGGCGCCACGATGGCGGCCACCGCGCCGGTATCGCCCTATGCGAATGCCGTGGCACCACAGGGTGAGCCGACCGTCATCGTCGTGGCGCCGAAAGCGGAAGCACCCGCACCCGCGCCGGTCGCCGTTGTGGCGCCTGCCGAGACCGCGACGCAGGCAGAGGCCGCGCCTCTGCCCAGCTTCGGCGCCGCGGCACTGCCCAATTTCATGGGCCCGGGCGAGAGCCTGTCGCTTGCGTCGCATTGCAACAAGATCAGCCTGCTGACGAACACCAATGGTGGCTTCGTGACCGAAGCGACGATGACCGACGCGAATTTCGCGCTGAACGAACAGTTCTGCCTGGCGCGGACCTATGCCATCGCGCTGGGGGAGGAGCTTTCCTCGCAGGTGCAGGGGGTGACGAAGGATCAGATCGCCACGCAATGCGAGGCTCTGGGGCCGGCGCTGAAGGATCAGGTTGCGTCCATGTCGCTGCGCCCGGAAGCGGAGGTGATGCAGGAGGTGGGGCAGTTCGTGCTTCAGTCCGGCATGTCGCCGGCGCAGCTTGCCGGCACCGCGAAGATCTGCCTGTCGGTCGGGTATCGCACCGACAACATGGATGTGGCGCTTGCCTCGGGGCTGTTGCTGATGGTGCTGGGCGAGCAGGTTTACGGCGAGCTTCTGGGCCATCACCTGAGCCAGGGGTTCGGCACGTCCAAACGGCCCGACCTTGCGCTGGCGTGGTATCAGTCGGGGCTGGATGCGATCGCGGCCGGCGCCAAGCCGGTGTTCGCGCCCGGCCAGCCGGAGCGCACCGGGCTGATCCGCAAGGCGGCCTATCAGTTGAACGGCGGCGGCCAGTCGGCACCGGCGACGGCGCCGCAGCCCGTGGCGCTGCCGACCTTTTCGGTGGAGAACTGATCTGACCGCGGGCGGCCTGTGGAGGGGAGACTTCGGCGGGCCGCCTTCTTTCGAAAAAACCCACTTCACATCGCTATGGCCTTTCGCTATGTAACCGCGCACTACCTGATCACGTGCGGTCGTGGCGGAATGGTAGACGCGCAGCGTTGAGGTCGCTGTGGGGTAACTCCCGTGGAAGTTCGAGTCTTCTCGACCGCACCATTTTCAGCACGCGGGCGTGCTGATGTCAGTTCACAGTGCCGCCGCCGTTTTCATCGGCCCCGGCATTTCGCCCGCCAGCACAGCCTTGAGATCCCGACTTTCCGGCACGGTGCCGGAACGCCGCGCGCGGGTGGCGAAAGCCGCGCTCACGCCGATGTGCGCGCGTCGGCGCATTTGCGGGATGGCGTTTTGCGGCGCGCGGCGTAGTCTGTGCCGCATGCGCGCAGTGACCACCACCCGTTCCGGTTACAGCCGGGCTGAATTCCTGTCCGACGCGGCGGTTCATGTCGTGGGGCTGTCGGCTGTGCTTGTGGCGGTTCCGGTGCTTGTGACGCTGGCCGTGCTCTGGCGTGGCGATCCGGCGGCGATGCTGGGCACGGCGATCTACGGTGTGACCCTGATCGCGATGATCCTGTGTTCGGCTCTCTATCACATGGTGCGGCGTGACGCCTGGAGCGGCCTTCTGCGCCGGCTTGATCACGCGGCGATCTATTTCAAGATCGCGGGAACCTACACGCCCTTCACGCTTTTGTCGGGCGGGCAGGGCGCGGTTCTGCTGACCGGCCTGTGGGGCGCGGCGCTGGCCGGATCGGCCCTGCGCATTTTCCGGCCGGGCCGGTTTCGGTGGATCGCCTTTGCGCTTTACCTCGTCATGGGGTGGGCCGGGGTGTTTGCGGGCTGGCCGGTGCTGGGCACGCTTTCCCGCCCCGTCGTCGCGCTGATCGTCACCGGCGGCATTCTCTACACCATCGGCACGGCGTTTTTCCTGTGCAGGGTTCTGCCCTTCCACAACACGATCTGGCATGTGTTCGTGCTGGTCGCCACCGCCATTTTCTATGCCGCCGTGGTGGTGCATCTGGCCGACACTTCCGTGCACGTGGCGATGGCGGGCTCTTAGGCCCGCCGCGGTTATGACAGATCGCCGCATGGCCCCCTGGGCGCAGCGCCCGTCACGTCACTGTCAGACGTGAGGTTTACGATTTGCTCTCAGAAGCAACTCAGACAACCCATGAGGTGAAACGATGTCTCTTCGCACCAGATTATTCTCCGCCACAGCCCTGATCACGATGCCGTTCATGGCCGCCGCGAGCGATCTTGCCTTCGCCCCGGTGCCCTTTGCGGCGGATGATGCCGCCAAGCGCGCCGTCATCGCCTCGGACAGCGTGATGATCGACGGTCAGAGCCACAAGATCGGCTATCACGTGATTGCCCGCTCCGGCGACAAGCTGGGCGAGGGCACGTTTGCCGGGCTTGTCGATCAGACCGGCGCCATCGTCAAATCCCCCGACGGGTCCGAGCATATCTCGGTCGATGCCGATTTCACCTCGCTGCTGCCGGTGGGGGGCAAGCTGTTCTCGATCACGCATTTCGAATCGCGCCCCGGCGCGATGTATCTGACCGAGCTGGAGCAGGCTGCCGACGGCACCCTGACCGCCGTTTCGACCAAGCCGGTGGATTTCGCGGCCTATGGTGGCCTGTGGGTTCCCTGCGCCGGTTCGGTGACGCCATGGGGCACGCATCTGGGCTCGGAGGAATATCCCGCAGACGCCCGCGCCATCGAGGCCGCGGCGTCGCTGGACGAGGTCGACGATTATTACAAGCCGATGGTGCGTTTTCAGGGTTTGACGCCGGAAACCATGACGCTGGAAGAGTTCCGCACCGCCTATAACGCGTATCGCTATGGCTATCCGGTCGAGGTGAGCGTGACCGAGGCGGGCGAGGCGACCCCGGTCAAGCATTTTGCCATGGGGCGGGTCGCTGTCGAGCTGGCCTATGTGATGCCCGACGAGAAAACCGCCTATATCTCGGATGACGGCACCAATGTCGGCCTGTTCATGTTCGTGGCCGACACGGCGGGCGATCTGTCTTCGGGCATGCTCTATGCCGCGAAATGGAACCAGACCTCGGACGAGGGCGCGGGTGCGGCCGATCTGGAATGGATCGAGCTGGGCCACGCGGATGATGCCGCCATTCAGGCGGAAATCGAGGCGGGCACGAAGTTCGCCGACATGTTCGAGACCGCCGATATCGCCGAGGATGGCAGTTGCGCGGAGGGCTTCCTGCCCTCCAATGCCGAAGGGCGCGCCGAATGCCTGCAGGTCAAGCCGGGCATGGAGGCCGTTGCCTCGCGTCTGGAGGCGCGGCGCTATGCGTCGATGATGGGGGCCACCACCGAGTTCCGAAAGATGGAAGGCATCACCTATAACCCCGAGGCCGGCGTGGTTTATCTGGCGATGTCGGAAGTGGCCAAGGGCATGGAAGACGGCGACAAGAACGATCTGGGCGGCCGCAACGACATCCGCCTGACGCAGAACAGCTGCGGCGCGGTCTATGAGCTGGGGCTGGATGACAGCTTCCGCGCGACCTCGGCCACGGCCATCGTCGCGGGCGAGCCGATGACATATGCCGATGACTCGCCCTATGCCGGCAACACCTGTGATGTCGACGGTATCGCCAACCCCGACAACATCACCTACATCCCCGGAACCGATACGCTGATCATCGGCGAGGATACCGGATCGGGCCACCAGAACGACGCGATCTGGGCGATGAACCTGGGCTCGGGCGCGCTGACCCGCATCTTCTCGACCCCCTACGGGTCGGAGACGACCTCGCCCTACTGGTATTCCGACATCAACGGCCACGGCTATCTGATGGCGGTGGTTCAGCATCCCTACGGTGAATCCGACGAAGACAAGCTGCAGGATGCCGCCGACGCCCGCGCCTATGTGGGCTATGTCGGCCCGTTCCCGGCGCTGTTGTCGAACTAGGGCGCGACCGGCCCTGCGATGAATGCATGTTTGCGGGGCCCGGTTCTGCGGGCCCTGCGAGACCTTCCGGGAGAGATCCGATGCGCAAATTCCGCTACCCGGCCCTTGCGCTGCTGATGGCCGCCCCGGCCATGGCGGCCGACCTGACCGGCAAGGCCCTGACCAACCCGACGGCTTACATCCCCTCGCAATGCTATACCGCTACCGAGGATGAGGCAGGGGGGGTGCATAACCCCTGTTTCACCTGCCACGTCCGCTCGCGCGCGCCGCATTACATCAATGATCAGGATCTGCAGCAGGCCTATTCCTTTCCCGGGCCGGCGCTGAAGAACCCGTGGACGAACCTCTTTGTCGATCGCACGTCGGCGGTGCTGGGCACCCCCGACGACGAGATCCTGGCCTATGTGCGCGACGACAATTACCACGACGGTGCGGGCGGTATCGCGCTGGCGGCGCGGCTGGCCGATCTTCCGGCGGGCTGGGATGCGGATGGCGACGGCGCTTGGGCGGGGTTTGTCCCCGATGCCAATTACCGCTTCGACGCCGAGGGGTTCGATCTGGATGCCGCCGGGCGGATGACCGGATGGCGGGCCTTTGCCTATCAGCCGCTTCCGGGCACGTTCTGGCCGACCAACGGGTCGACCGATGATGTGATGATCCGGCTGCCCGTGCCCTTTCGCGCCGCCGCCGACGGCACGCCGGATCGCGGGATCTACAAGCTCAACCTCGCCATCACCGAGGCCTTGATCAAGCGCCGCGACGTGGGCATCGCCCCCGCCGACGAGGCCGCGCTTGGCGTCGATCTGGATCTGGACGGCCGGATCGGCACGGCCACGCGGGTTGGTTTCGTGTTTCCGCCCGAGGACGGCAAGGCGATGCATTATGTCGGCCGGGCGGGCGTGATGCAGGAGGCGGGCACCGCCCGTCTGGCGGCGGGGCTTTACCCGGAGGGCACCGAGTTTCTGCACACGGTGCGCTATCTCGATCCGGTCGAGGGCGGCATCGCCATGGCGCCGCGCATCAAGGAGGTGCGCTATATGGTCAAGACCCGCTGGCAAACCTATTTCGACCGTCAGGAAGGCGCGCTGGCCGAAGCCAAGGAGCGCGCGGATTTCCCCGACCGGATCGCCCTGTTCGATGGCAATGTCGAAACCGGCATCTCGAACGGCACCGGCTGGCGGCTGCAGGGGTTCATCGAGGATGCGCAGGGCGAGCTGCGCCCCCAGACCTTCGAAGAGACGGTGTTCTGCATGGGCTGCCACGGGGGTATCGGTGTCACCGACGACGATACTTTCGCCTTCCCCCGCAAACTGGACAACAGCGCCTTTCAGGGTGGATGGGCGCATTGGACGCAAGGCCGGGGATTGCGCGGCGTTCCGGAACTGATCCGCGAGGATGGCAGCCCGGAATACGCCCATTATCTGCGCGCGAACGGGGCGGGCGACGAGTTTCGCGGCAACATGGAGCTTCTCGAGGCCTGGCTCGACGATCAGGGGCAGCTTGACGACGACCGCGCCGAAGGGTTTCGGGACGATATCGCGGCACTGCTCTACCCCTCGGCAAAGCGGGCGCTGGCGCTGAACGTGGCCTACCGCGAGATCGTGCGCGAGCAAAGCTTCATCCGTGGGCGGGACGCGACCATCGTGCCGCAGGGCAACGTGCACCGCGAGGTGACGCAGGACCGGCAAACCGGTGTGATCAAGCCGGAGAGACCGTGGTATGGCGCCGACTGAGCGTTCAGGCCCCGGCTCAGGCCCCGGCGGCCATCCGGCACATCAGCAGCAGGCGCGCCTTGCGGGCTGAAAGCTCGTCACAGGGTTGAACGCCGAGGGCGGTCAGCTCGGCCAGGCAGCCGGGGTAATCGTAATCCGTGCCCAGGCGGCCCGAGAGGGTGGAACTTGTGACCGCGATGGGAAGGCCCGCCTGCCGGAGAGCGGCGATCTCGGGCATCCAGTCGGGGGGCACCTGGCCCCGGCCGAGCCCGTCAAGAACGAGGCCCCGCGCGCCGCTTTCGACCGCGGCGCGCAGCAGCAGCGGCGAGGCCTCCATCGCGGCGGGCAGGATATCGACACGGGGCAGGGGCGGTTGCAGCCCGACAAAGCGCGGCATGGGCGCGGCGGCGGCGCGCAGATCGACATGGGCGCCATCCACATGGCCGATCGGCCCGTGGCCGGGAGAGCCGAAGCCGCGCAGCCGGTGCGACGACACCTTGCGCACATGGCGGGCCTCGTGGATCTCCTGATCAAAAACAACCAGCGCGCCGGCCCCGCGCGCGGCGGGGGCTGCGGCGGTGGTGATCGCATCGCGGATATTGGGGCCGGCATCGCTGCCGGGGGCATAGGGCACGCGCTGCGCCCCGGTCAGCACGAGCCCGGCATCCGGCAGATCGGTGATCAGATCGAGAAGGAAGGCGCTATCCTCGAGCATATCGGTGCCTTGCGAGATGACGACACCGGCGGCGCCGTCTGCCACGGCCCTTGCGCAACGGTCGCGCACCGCGAAAATATCTTTCAGTTGCAGCGCATTGCTGGGTTTCTGCGCGAGGGTGATCACCTCCAGCTCCACCCGCGTGTCCAGCGCGAGGCTGGTCACAAGCTCTGCCCCCGTCATCGCGCCGGCCACCGCGCGGCCGCTTTCGCCGCGCAGGCTGGCGATGGTGCCGCCAAGCGCGAAAAGGGTGATCCGGGGGCGGGTTGTGGTCATGTCATCTCGTTTCGCGAAAAGGGGGACGGGTGCCGCTTAGCGTTATCCCGCTTCGGCGCCCATGCCCAGACGGTGGCGTCACAGGCCCCGGAAAAAAGAGCGGCCGGCCCCCGCGTGCTGCCTGCAAAAGCGGCAGGCGGCGGGCAAAATTGATCAGGGCTGCGGAAAGACTTGTGCGTTCATGCCGCCCGCTCGACAGGGCCGGACCCGGCGCGCTTTCACGGATCTCAGCAATTCAGGCATAGCGAGAAGGCGACCTCAGATGGCTCAGAAAGAAATCCTTGTCGGGTTCGGGGTGGATGTGGATGCCGTTGCCGGGTGGCTCGGCTCTTACGGCGGCGAGGACAGCCCGGACGATATCTCCCGGGGGATGTTCGCGGGCGAGGTCGGTTCCATGCGGCTGCTGCGGCTTTTCAAGAAATACGACATGACGGCGACGTGGTTCATTCCGGGCCATTCGGTCGAGACCTTCCCGGCGCAGATGCGGGCCGTGGCCGAGGCCGGGCATGAGGTGGGCGTGCATGGCTACAGCCATGAGAACCCCATCGCCATGACGCGCGAACAGGAGGCGGCGGTGCTGGACCACAGCATTGATCTGATCACCGCGCTGACCGGCAAGAGACCCAAGGGATATGTGGCGCCGTGGTGGGAATTTTCGCCCGTGACCAACGAGTTGCTGCTGGAACGTGGCATCCTTTATGACCATTCTCTGATGCATGACGATCACACGCCCTACCGGGTGCGCGTGGGCGACCGCTGGACCAAGATCGACTATACGGCCAGGGCGCAGGACTGGATGAAACCGCTGGAACGCGGCGCGGAAACCGATCTGATCGAGATCCCGGCGAACTGGTATCTGGATGATCTGCCGCCGATGATGTTCATCAAGAGTTCGCCGAATTCGCACGGTTTCGTCAATCCGCGCGATATCGAGCAGCTTTGGCGCGACCAGTTCGACTGGGTCTACCGCGAGATGGATTACGCGGTCTTTCCGATCACCATCCATCCCGATGTTTCGGGGCGCCCGCAGGTATTGCTGATGCTGGAGCGGCTGATCGACTACATCAAGGGACATGACGGCGTGCGCTTTGTCACGATGACCGAGATGGCCGAGGATTTCGACCGTCGCTTCCCGCGCGGCTGAGCCCATGTGCTCTTTATGCGGTATTCTGGGCTGCGACGACCACTGGAGCCATGCGGTGGCGCGCGACGGGGTTTATACCCGCAACACCGACCGGCTGGCGCGCCGGGCAGAGGCCGCGCGGCGGGCGAAGGTGGCCAATGCCGTCCTGGCCCATCTGCGGCTGAGCTTTGGCGACTGGCAGGGGCGCAGCTATGTGCTGCGCAGCGCCACCGGAAAGACGGCGCTGTTTGACGCGCTGGGCCATCTGTGGCCCGAGGCGGAGGCGCTGAGCGGCAGGGCGCTGGACCCGCTTGATCCCGACTGGCTGGACCGGATCGAGGCGGCGCTGGATGCGGAGCGGGGCGGATGATCCCCGTCATCGTGCTGACGGGCGGGCTTGGCGCCGGCAAGACGACGCTGCTACAGCGCCTGCTGAGCGATCCGCGCATGGCCGGCACCGCGGTGCTTGTGAACGAGTTCGGCGAGATCGGGCTGGACCACGAGCTGATCGCCCCGGTGGATGGCCCGGTGATGCTGATGCGCTCGGGCTGTGTGTGCTGCACGATCCGGGGCGACATCGCGCAATCCCTGCGCGATCTGCTGGATCGGCAGGGGGCCGGAGAGATCGCGCCGATTACCCGTGTGGTGATCGAGACCACGGGGCTCGCCGATCCGTTTCCGGTGCTTTCCACCCTTCAGGCGGACCCGGTGATGCGGTCGCAGGTGAAAGCCGGCGGGGTGATCACGGTGGTTGATGCCTTCAACGGCCCGGCCGCGCTGACACGCGGGGGCGTTGCGCTGCGCCAGATCGCCGCCGCCGATACGCTGGTTCTGGCAAAGACCGATCTGGTCGGGGCGGCGGATGCGCGCGCGCTGGAAAAACGCCTGCGCGCGCTCAACCCGGTGGCGCGGCTGGTGCGCGCGGGTGCGCCATTGGACGAGATCCTGCCAGAGCGACCGATGGACAAGGAGATCGCCCTGCCTGCCGCGGCGCAGGGGCACAACCACGATCACAGCGGCATTCAGACCCTTTCGATCACCCGCGCCGGGCCGGTCAACTGGACCGCATTCGGCCTGTGGCTGACGGCGCTTTTGCACACGCATGGCGAGCGGATTCACCGCGTGAAGGGAATTCTTGCCGTCGAGCAGGGCGGGCCGCCCGTGGCGGTGCATGGGGTGGGGCCGCTGGTGCATCCGCCCCGCCATCTGGAACACCTGGGCGGCGCGGCGACGGAATCGCGGCTGGTGTTCATCTTCGAGGATCTTTCGCCCGACGCGCTTCGCCGTTCTTTCGATCTGTTCGACCGGCTCGGCCATGCCCGCGCGCCGCTGCCGGAGACCGTTTGCTGATGCGCCTGTCCGCGATGAAAGGCTTGACTGTCGCTGCGGCGCCCGCCGCCGGTTTTCGCGCTGCCGCATGAGATGCCGGAGGGACCTGCCCGCACCATGGGCGAAAATCGGCGAAGTTGATCATTCGGAGGGCAGTTTCGGAGATCACGCATCATTTCATTGCGCCGGAACTTGCACAGACAGACAACCTGCGCGCTTCGTGAGGCCGCACCACCCGTTTGGGGTGCTGCCGGGATCCACGCCTTGCGAAGGAGCCACTATGCAACAGGAAACCACGCACCAGGAAACAGCCGGTTGGCAGAAGCTGTCGACCACCAATGTCGACAAGGCGGAGCGCCTGAGCTTCTGGCAGGACTCGGCGAACACGCTCTTTCCGTCTACCGTCGTCACGGGCAGCGCGGATGACGATTTCTTCGGCTCCGTCACCTGGATGGAATTCGGCGAGCTGATGCTGGCGGATTTCATCTCTACCGCGACCGAGATCCAGCGCGGCGAAGAGCAGATCGGCCGCAATGACATGTGGTACGAGGTGTGCCTGCAGGTCGAGGGCGATTGCCGGCTGACGCAAGGCGGGCGCAGCGTGCGCGTGCGCCCGCGCGAAATGGTGCTTTACGACAGCCAGCAACCCTATCGCATGACCTTTTCCGGCCCTTACCGGCAGATCGCGCTGAAACTGCCGCGGCGGTTGCTGCAGGACCGGGTGCCATGCCTTGACACGCTGATCGCACGGCAGATGTCGGGGCAATCGCTGCCGGGGCGGTTCCTGTTCGATTTCATCATCACCATGTGCGACGTGAAGCGCGAGAGCGCCCGCGAAAGCCTGATCAACCGGCTCGAGGCGCATGTGGTAGACCTGCTGGCCACCGCGCTCAGCGAAATCGCCTCGGAACAGCCGCTGTCGGCCAACCGGCAGGCGCAGCTGGCGCGGGTGAAGGCGCATATCCTGGCGCATCTGGATGACCCCGGCCTTTGCCCGGCCGAGATCGCGCGGCAGCAATCCATCTCGCACCGGTCGCTCTACGAGCTGTTCGCGGGCGAGGATCTGCAGGTTTCGAAATGGATCAAGGCGCAGCGGCTGGAGCGGATCCGGCGCGATCTGGGCGACAGCCTGCTCAGCTCGTGGCCGATCACCACGATCGCCCTGCGCCGGGGTTTCAAGGATTTCTCGCATTTCTCGCGGGCGTTTCGCGCCCAATACGGAATTTCGCCGCGCGCCTATCGCAAGTCGCGGCTCAGTTGACCTGAAGGACCAAGAATGCGTCTGTGGATCAGATCCCCCCTGGCCGTCATGGCCGAAAACGCCGCTGGCGGCCTTGTGGTCGAAGACGGGCGGATCGTGGAGCTTGTGGCGGGCACGCAGCCCGCGGGCCCGGTCGATGAGGTTTTCGATGGATCGCGGCACGTTGTCATTCCGGGCCTTGTGAACGCGCATCACCATTTCTACCAGACCCTGACGCGCGCGCATCCGCAGGCGATCAACAAGGAGCTGTTCCCGTGGCTTCAGGCGCTCTATCCGCTGTGGGGCGGCCATCTGAACCGCGACACGTTTCGCATCGGCGTGCGCCTCGCGCTGGTGGAATTGCTGATGTCGGGCTGCACGACCGCTTCGGATCACCTGTTCGTCTTTGGCAGGGACATGGCGGATGCGGTGGATATCGAAGCCGAAGAGGCCAGGGCGCTGGGCATGCGCGTGGCGCTGACGCGCGGCGCGATCAACATGGGCACCAGTTCCGGCGGCATCGCGGATGAGCGGCTCATTCAGGATTACGACGCGGTGCTGAGCGATTGCGAACGGGTGCTGGGCGCCTATCACGACCGTTCCGACGGGGCGATGACCACCGTGGCGCTGGCGCCTTGCGCGCCGTTCAACGTGACCCGCCAGCTGATGATCGACACGGCGGAGATGGCCGACAAGCATGATTGCCGCCTGCACACCCATCTGGGCGAAACCCATGACGAGGATGAATTCTGCCTGTCGAAATACGGCATGCGCCCGCTTGATTATCTGGAGGATGTCGGCTGGATGACCGACCGCGTCTGGATGGCGCATGGCATCCATTTCAACGACGAGGAAATCGCGCGGATCGGCAAATGCGGCATGGGCGTCTGCCATTGCCCGACGTCGAACATGGTGCTTGCGTCGGGCCAGTGCCGGACCAAAGAGCTTGAAGCCGCGGGGGCGGTGGTCGGGCTGGGCGTCGATGGTTCGGCGTCGAACGACAATTCCAACCTGATGGAATCCGTGCGCCACGCGCTGATGCTGGGCCGTCTGACCTATGGCGCGGCGGCGGTGAGCCATCTGGATGCGCTGGGCTGGGCGACGGAGGGGTCCGCCAGGCTTCTGGGGCGCACGGATATTGGCGCGATCGCCCCGGGGAAACAGGCGGATCTGGCCATGTTCACGCTTGATGAGCTGCGCTTTTCGGGGGCCGGCGATCCGCTGGCGGCGCTTGTTCTGTGCGGGGCGCATCGGGCCGACCGGGTGATGGTCGGCGGCGAATGGCGCGTGCTCGACGGTGTGCCGCTCGGTGTCGATCTGGACGCCTTGCGCCGCGACCACGCCGCCGCTGCCGCGCGGTTCCTGCACGCCGCGTAGCCGCGCCGATCCACCCCCGAAGCGCCGCCGGCCCGGCGGCCCGGTGCCGCGCATGTCCCGACATGTTTTGTCGCCAGTCGGGGCCAGAGGGTCCGATGGCCCCGTCCGGCGCCGCGGTGTTTAGTGGGGGCAGGCGGCCCCGTTGGATGGCCGCGCCGGAACGGGAAGAAACACCATGTTCTATCGACAGATGGAAACGCGGAAATGGCAGGAGCTGGATCAGGCGCATTACCTGCATCCTTTCACCGATCACAAGGCGCTGCGCGAGATCGGATCGCGCGTGGCGGTTCGCGGCGAGGGCGTCCATGTCTGGGACACAGAAGGCCGGAAGATCATCGACGGGCTGTCCGGCCTGGGCTGCGTGAACATCGGCTACGGGCGGCCCGAACTGGTGGCCGCCGCCAGCGCGCAGATGAGCGACCTTTCCTTTTGCCAGTCCTTCTTCAACACCACGCATCCCGCCGCCGTTCTGCTGGCCGAGAAGCTGGTGAAGCTGACGCCGGAGGGGCTGAACCACGTCTTCTTCCAATGCTCGGGCTCCGAGGCGAACGAGACCGCCGTGCGCGCGATCCGGCGCTATTGGGATCTGCAGGGGCAGCCCGGCAAAAAGCTGATCATCGCCCGGGAATATGCCTATCACGGCTCGACCCATCTGGCGGCGTCGCTTTCGGGGCTGGAACCGATGCACCACGCCGGCGGTGACGTGCCGATGCCGGTGGTTCACCGCATCAAGACCGCCTATCCCTATCGCGAGAAGCCCGCCGCGATGCCGGATGACGAATTCGGGCGCCTTGCCGCATCCTGGCTGGAAGACAAGATACTGGAGCTGGGCCCCGAGAATGTGGCGGCCTTCTTTGCCGAGCCGGCGCAATCGGCCGGCGGCTCGATCGTGCCACCGATGAGCTATTGGCCCGCGATTCAGGATATCTGCAGGAAATATGACGTGCTGCTGGCGCTGGACGAGGTGGTGATGGGCTTTGGCCGCACCGGCAAATGGTTTGGCTCTTTCCACTATGGGATCACGCCGGATCTGATGCAGATCGGCAAGGGGCTGACCTCTGGCTATCTGCCCTTGTCGGCTTGCCTCATGTCCGACCGTGTCGCCGATGTGCTGATCGACAAGGGTGGCGAATGGGCCCATGGCTATACCTATTCCGGGCACCCCTCGTGCTGCGCCGTGGCGCTCGCCAATATCGAGGTGATCGAGAGCGAGGGGCTGATCGAGAATGCCGCCGACACGCTGATCCCGCATTTCGAGGCAAGGCTGGCCGAATTCACCGATCATCCGCTGATGGGGGATGTGCGCTCTGTCGGGCTGATGGCCGGGCTGGAGCTGGTGGCCGACCGGGCGACCGGCGAGGCGTTTGACGGCGCGTTGCGGGTTGGTCAGCATTGCTCGGCCGAGGGGCTTTCGCGCGGGCTGGCGTTTCGTGCCAATGGCGATACCATGGCGCTGATGCCGCCGCTGGTGATGACGGTCGGGCAGATGGACGAGATGTTCGCCATCGTGCGCGCGGCGCTTGATGCCACCGCCCGGCATCTGGGGATGGCGTAGCGCATGGTGCGGACCGACAAGTTCTATATCGACGGGGGCTGGGTGGCGCCTGCGGGGGAGGCGACAGGCCCGGTGATCAACCCCGCCACGGGCGAACCGGTCGCCGAAGTGGCCTGGGGCGGGCCCGAGGATGTAGAGCGTGCCGTGCGCGCGGCGCGGGCCGCCTTTCCCGCCTTTTCGGCGGCACCGGTGGCCGAGCGCGTGGCGCTGCTGCGCCGCATCGCGCAGGTATTCACGGCGCGCAAGAAGGAACTGGAAGCGGCGGTGACCGCCGAAATGGGCAGCCCCGCCGATCTGTCCGACTGGATGCAGACCGGTTCCGCGATCCTCTATTTCAACGAGGCCGCCGACACGGCCGAGGCCTTCGGCTTTGAACAGCCGCATGGCACGACGCGGCTGCGCTATGAGGCGATTGGCGTGGCCGGGCTGATCACGCCGTGGAACTGGCCGCTGAACCAGATCGTCACCAAGCTGGCCCCGGCGCTGGCGGCGGGCTGTACGGTGGTTCTGAAACCTTCGGAAATCTCGCCGCTGTCGGCGCTGCTTCTGGCCGAGGTGCTGGACGAGGCCGGGGTGCCGGCGGGGGTGTTCAACCTGATCAACGGGTCGGGGCAGGATGTGGGCGCGGCGATCTGCCGTCATCCGGGGATCGACATGGTGTCTTTCACCGGCTCCACCCGAACCGGAATCGCGGTGGCGCAGGCCGCCGCGCCCACGGTAAAGCGCGTTCATCAGGAGCTGGGCGGGAAATCCGCCAACATCATACTGCCCGATGCAGATCCGGGGCGGGCGCTGGCCGACGGGGTGGGGCGGTGTTTCATCAACTCGGGCCAGAGCTGCATCGCGCCCAGCCGGATGCTGATCCCCCGCGCGCGGCAGGCGGAGATGCACGCGGGCCTTCTGGCCGAGGCGGCAAAGGTGCGTATCGGCGATCCCGCCCGCGCGGAAACGACGATGGGGCCTGTCGCGTGCCGGGCGCAGTGGGACCGGGTGCAGGCGATGATCGCGCGCGGCATCGCGGAAGGGGCGCGGCTTTTGTGCGGCGGCACCGGCCTGCCCGAGGGGATGAACCGGGGGTTCTATGTGCGCCCGACGATCTTCGTGGATGTGACCAACGACATGGATATCGCCCGGCAGGAAATCTTCGGCCCGGTTCTGAGCGTGATCGCCTATGATACGGTCGATGAGGCCATCGAGATCGCGAATGACAGCGAATACGGGCTGGCGGGCTATGTCTACGGGCGAAACCCGGATGAGGCCGAAGCGGTGGCACGGCGCCTGCGCGCGGGGCGCATTTTCATCAACAACCCGCCCTTCGATTTCTCGGCGCCCTTCGGCGGGTACAGGAAATCGGGGAACGGGCGAGAGCTTGGCCTGTTCGGCCTGACCGAGTATCTGGAGGTCAAGGCCATGCTCGGGTATCGCAACTGACCGGCGCCGGGAAAGGACGACAGATGGACATGGGTCCGAGTGCCGAGGCCACCCCGCCTGCCGGGGGCGATGCGGGGAACAATCCCGTCGATATCCTCGTCGATCATGTCGAGAAGAATTTTCAGACCAGAAACGGTGTGATCAAGGCGCTGGAGGATGTCACGCTGAAGATCCGCCGGGGCGCGTTCGTGGCGCTGATCGGCCCTTCGGGCTGCGGCAAGTCCACCCTGCTGCGCCTGGTGGCGGGGCTGGATGCGCCGGATGACGGATCGGTCCGGATCAGGGGGCATCAACCGCTGGAGTTTCGCAACCAGGGCCGCCTTGGCATCGCCTTTCAGGACGCGGCCCTGATGCCCTGGCGCTCGGTCTATCAGAATATCGCGCTGCCGCTTCAGGTTCTCAAGCGCCCGGTCAGGGCGCATGACGACAAGATCCGCGAATTGATCGAGTTGGTCGGCCTGAAGGGCTGCGAGGATCATCTGCCGGCGCAGCTTTCGGGGGGCATGCGCCAACGGGTGGCCATCGCCCGTTCGCTGGTCAGCGCGCCGGAGGTGCTGTTGATGGACGAACCTTTCGGCGCGCTCGACCAGATCCTGCGGCGCACGATGAATATCGAGTTGCAGCGGATCTGGAGCCGGCAGAAGACGACGACGCTTCTGGTCACGCATGGGATCGACGAGGCATTGTTTCTTGCCGATCAGGTCGTCGTCATGCATGCGCGCCCGGGGCGCGTGGCCGAGGTGGTCGATGTGCCCTTTGCGCGCCCGCGTACCAAGGCGCTGTTTTCGGACCCGCAGTTCCACGCGATGTGCGAAGACCTGATGGAAAAGCTGCATCCCGGCCACAAGGACGGCTGAAAGGCATCACGCGCCGAATGTCGTCTCAGGGCGTCGGTTCGGCGGGGACGATCCACTCCAGCTCGACAAAGGCACCGCCGGGGCTGCGCAGATAGCAGCAGCGCCCGCCGGGAAAGCCGATGACCTCGCCCAGCAGTTCGGCCCCGGCGGCGCGGCAGGTGTCGAGCGCCTTTTCCAGATCGTCGACGTGAAAACAGATGTGGCCCGCCCCCGGCCGCCACGGCAGCGCATCCCCCTGCGGCGCGGGGCCGGCGGCATCGTGAAAGCAGATCAGCTCCAACACCATACCCGGGCCCGGCGCGCGCATCTGGGTGAAGGCGCAAAGCAGCCCCGCGTGCCCTGCCATGCGGGCGATGTCGGGGCCCATGTCTTCTTCCACGAAATCGGCGTGAAAGCCGAAAGCCTTCGTGAAAAACGCCATGGCCGCGGGCAGATCGCCGACCGTGAGAGAGACGTGGTGAAGATGAAAGCTCATCGCCGGGTCTTGCGTTCGAGCATGCCGACCAGTTCGTAAGTGCCGGCCGAGATCAGGATGGAGACCAGCGCGCCGGCCCAGATGGTTTCGTAATCCAGCGCCGGGCGGGAAATGTTCAGCAGATTGCCCAGACCGACCCCGCTGACCAGCCATTCCGCCACCATGACGCCCAGCAGCGCCATGGGCGCGACCATCTTGGCCGCCGCGAAGAAATAGCTGATCGAATAGGGCACCGCGATGCGCCACAAAAGCTGCCAGCGCGACCCGCCATAGACCGACACCAGATCCCGCGCCGCCGCCGGGATGGCGGCAAAGCCCTGATTCAGCAGCACATAGGCCGGGAAAAAGACCACCAGCATCGCCAGAAAGACCGAGGCCGTGATCCCGCGCCCGAAGGCCAGCACGACAAAGGGCACCAACGCCACCAGCGGCGTGTTCTGAACGAGCATCGCCACCGGCACCAGCGCCCGCGCCACTGCCGGGGCGAGGATCGACAGCGCCGCCAGCACGAAGGAAAAGGCCAGCCCCGCGATCAGCCCCAGCGCCGCCATCGGCAGGGTAACGCCTAGCGCCTTCCAGATCGGATAGGCGTTTTCGGTAAAGATGAACCGGATCGTCTCGATCGGGGTGGGCGCGATGATCGGCGGCAGGTCGGCGCCCTTGATCAGAAGCGCCCAGAGCACGAAGGGCAGCAGCAGCGCGATCAGGCCAAAGCCGGCCCGCCCCCACCGGCCGCCGGCAGGAGGGTCGGTGTGCAGCGCGGGCGCCAGCGTCACGCTTTGCGTGGTGCGTTGCAGCCAGACGGCGGGCAGAAGAAAGACGAGATAGCCGCAAAGCGCGATGGCCGAGGTCGAGATCGCGATGCCCCAGAGCCGCGCCGGATTGGCCTGCGGCAGGGTCGAGAGCAGGAAAGAGCCAAAGCCGAAGCGGGTGCCGGAGCCGAACTCGCCCAGCACCGCGCCCAGCACCGCGATCGGTGCGGCCACACGCAGCCCGGCGAAGATCTGCGGCAGGCTGCCGCGCAGGCGCACATAGCGCATCAGCTCTGCCTCGCCGCCACCATAGACCTCGATCAGGTCCGACAGGCGGCGGTCGACCTCTTTCAGGCCAAGCAGCATCGTTGACATGGCGGGGAAATAGACCATCAGCGCCGCCAGGATGGTCTGCGGCCAGTCGCCTTTGAAGAACAGCACCAGAAGCGGGCCGATCACGATCGCCGGCATGGTGTAGATCGCGATATTCACCCCGCGAAAAACGGTATGAAGCCACGGCACGAGGCAAAAGAGCAGCGCGCCGATGAAGGCCGCGCCGCAGCCTAGGGCGAAGCCGGTCAGCGCGACCCTGATCGTCGCGACCCCGTGCATCACGAAAAGATCCGCGCCGATCCACAGTTCCCGGAGGATGTAGACCGGGCTGGACAGGATCAGCCGGCCCGTCTGTGTGCCCGAGCCGAGCAGATGCCAGGCCAGCAGCACCAGAGCCGCCACAAGGACCCGCCCCAAGGCCCGCGCAGCGCGGATGCGGGGCCGCGAACGGGCGAGGCGGGGGGAAAGGGAAAACATCTTGGCGGGCATGTGAACCGATCTTGGCCAGTAGGGAGGCGCGGCAGTCTGGACGGCCATGCCGGGATGCCCGCCCTGTCTGACAGATTGCCGTGTTGGCGCGGGGGCGGCCACACTCGTGGCTCGACCCGTGACGCGGTAAAACTTGGCCGCAGATGCGGGCCTGTCATGAAACTGTATAAAAGCTGTGCAACGGGCCGTGACACTCGGGAAACGCGCGCGGCCCGGCGGCTTGTGAAAGTGCAAAACCGGCTTCAAATTCAGCGTTTTGCGGCGTTTCGCTTGGTATTTTATCGCTTTTCGGCGCTTGTCGCGGCCGCGCGAAATTAAACAAGTCAGCGCGCAGTGGCAGGCAAGACAGCCAAATTGACCGTGCCCCACAAGGCTTTCTAAGCTTTCGCGACGGGAACCGGAAAAACGGACCGCGCCGAAGCTTTCAACAATCCCAACATCAGGATATTGCCATGACCAAGCTTTCCCGCCGCGCTTTCACCGCCTCCGCCCTGGGTGGCCTTGCCGCCGCTGCCGTGCTTCCGGGCCGGGCAGCGCTTGGCGCCACCACGAAACTCACCCTGCAGGCCATCTGGATCAACGATCCCGAATTCAACGGGTATTACATCGCCATGGAAGAAGGGTTCTACGCCGAGGAAGGGCTGGAGATCGACTATATCCCCGGCGGCCCCGATGTGATCCCGCAGGCCTCGCTTCTGACCGGCAAGGCCGATGTCGCGCTGACCTCGCCGCTGGAAACCGCCGAGGCGATCTTTGAAAAGGGCGCCAGGTTCAAGGTGATCGGCGCGCAGTTTCAGAAAAGCCCCGACAGCGTGATCTTTCTGAAGGAAAGCGGCATCACCACGCTGAAGGATCTGGAAGGCAAGACCATCGCCTGCCCGCCGCTGAACATCGGCCCGTTCAAGATCGTGCTGGACCTGAACAATGTCGATGCCGACAAGATCACCTTTGTTCCCTACACCTTCGACCCGACCCCGCTTGCGCTGGGGCAGGTGGATGCGGTCGTCGATTTCATGACCTCGATGCCCTATGTCGTGGCCCAGGCGGCGCAAAAGGAAACGGGCTTCATCCTCTTTTCCGATGTCGGCATGGTCTATGGACAGGATCTCGTGTGCGTGACAGAGGATACGCTGGCCGCGCGGCGCGACGATTTGGTCGGGTTTCTGCGCGCCTCGCGCAAGGGATGGGTCGAAGAGTTCAAGGCCCCCGGCAACGCCGCCCTCGGATGGGAGGACAGCTGGTTCAAGGGCAACGGTTACACCCCGGACATGACCCAGTTCCACTCGAACATCCAGGTGGGCCTGATCGACCATCCCGAGGGGGTCTATTCGATGGATGACGTCTGGATCGAGCAGACACTTGCCTCGCTCAACAATGTCGGCATCCCGGCCACCAAAGACATGTTCGACACGTCGCTGCTTGCCGAAATCTGATGAACGACATGAAACTCGGGCAAGGGATTGCCCTGTTCACACCCCTGACAATCAGGGGTGTGACCTTTCGCAACCGCATGGTTCTGTCACCCATGAGCCAATATGCGGCCGAGGATGGCCGGGCGGGCGGCTGGCATTTCGATCATTACGCGCATATGGCGCTTTCCGGCCTCGGCGGCGCGCTGGTCGAGGCGACGGCGATCAGCCCCGAAGGGCGGATCACGCCCGACTGTCTTGGCCTTTGGCGGGATGACCAGGTCGAGGGCCTGTCGCGCGTCGCGGCGATCTTTCACCGCCATGGTATCCCCGTCGGTATCCAGATCGGCCATGCCGGGCGCAAGGGGTCAACCGATGCGCCCTGGAACGGGGGCCGGTTCCTGCCGGAGAGCGATCCGCGATATTGGCAAACGCTGGCCCCTTCGGCGCTGAAATATCACGATGACTGGCCCACGCCCCGCGCGCTGACGCTGGACGGGATCGTGCAGGTGCGCGCCGATTTCGTTTCCGCCGCCCGGCGCGCCGTGGCCGCCGGTTTCGATTTCATCGAAATCCACGGCGCGCATGGCTATCTGCTGCACAGCTTCGTGTCGCCGCTGTGCAACGCGCGCGAAGATGGCTATGGCGGCACGGCCGGCAACCGCATGCGCCTGCCGCTGGAGATCACGGCCGATCTGCGCGGCGTGATCCCCGCCGATATGCCGCTGTTCTACCGCGCGTCCTGTATCGACCGCGTCGAGGGCGGGTTGGTGATCGAAGATACCCTGGCCCTTGCACAGGGGCTGAAAGAGGCCGGGGCCGATCTGGTCGATTGCTCCGCCGGTGGCGCGGCGATGAGCACGAACGGCGCCTATATCAAGGGCGACATCACCGAGCAGCACGATATGGCGGCAACGATCCGCGCGGAAAGCGGGCTGGCGACCATGGCGGTGGGCGGCATCCACAGCCCCGAGACGGCCGCCGGTATCCTGGATGCGGGCAAGGCCGATCTTGTGGCGATCGCCAGCGAGATGTTGAACAATTTCGACTTTCCGCGCCAATGCGCCGAAGCACTGGGCGCTGAACGGCCGGATTTCGTGCAGCCGCTGCGCTATGCCTTCTACAACCAGTTCCGCCGGGCAAAGCCATGAGACCAGCGCGGGCGGAGCTTGGCGAAACCGGTCTGGGCGTCAGCCGGATCGGTTTCGGCACCGCCCCGCTGGGCGATTTCTATGCCCGGCTCGAAGAACACGAGGCGATCGCCACGGTCGAGGCCGCGCTGCGCGCCGGGATCAATCTGGTCGATACCTCGCCCCATTACGGCAATGGGCTGGCCGAGCATCGCACCGGCACCGCGCTGCGCGGCGTCGCCCGGGACGAGGTGGTGATCTGCACCAAGGTCGGCCGGGTCATGCAGCCGCAGCGACAGGGAAAACCGGCCGCTCCCGCGCGCGGTTTCGTCGGCTCTTTGCCGCATCGGCCGCAGTTCGATTACAGCTATGACGGCGCCATGCGGTCGGTCGAACAATCGCTGCTGCGTCTGGGGACCGACCGGATCGACCTGTTGCTGATCCATGACACAGACCCCTGGACCCATGGCGCGGACCGGATCGAAGCCGGCTACCGCGAAGCGGTGGAGGGCGCCACGCGCGCGCTTTCGGATCTGAAATCACAAGGGGTTATCGCGGGATACGGCCTTGGCCTTGACGATCATGAGATGGCCGAGCGGTTCCTGGGCGATGCGGATTACGATGTGATCCTGCTTGCCGGCCGCTATTCGCTGCTCGAGCAGCCCGCGCTTGCCACGCTGATGCCCAAGGCGAAAGCCACCGGCACGGCGCTGATCCTCGGCGGGGTGTTCAACTCCGGCATCCTTGCCACCGGCGCGGTGGCCGGGGCCCGGTATAACTATGAAACCGCGCCCCCAGACATCATGGCCCGCGTCGCGCGGATAGAGGCGGTTTGCGCCGCCCATGCCGTGCCGCTGCCCGATGCCGCGGTGCAATTCGCGCTGGCCCATCCCGGCGTCGCCTCGGTGGTGCTTGGCGGGGTCAAACCGGCCGAGGTTCTGCGCAACCTGGCCGCCCTTGAAACTGTCATCCCCCCGGCGCTCTGGTCCGACCTGAAATCCCAAGGGCTGCTGGTGCAAGACGCGCCGACGCCCTGAGCATCGCCGCCGGGACAGTATCACATATCGAACATCTTGCCCCAGCCGGTGATCCTCGGCGTCACCCCGGCCTTCAGGCAGGCGTCGAGATAGGTGACCGAGATGGAATCCGCCATGGCGATGCCTGTCTCTGCCTCGATCTCCTCTGCCAGGGCGGTGGCCGGAAAATTCGTGCAGACCACGGCGATGCAATCGGCGGCGTCATGGGCGGCGGCGCGCAGCAGCGCGCGCACCTTGTCCGGCGGGGTCGCGCCGATATCGACATTCGCCACGCAGCCGAGCGAGACCGCATGCACCACCTCGAAACCGGAGCGCGTGTAATTCTCGACGATCGCGGCGGTCACGTCTTCGGTATAGGGCACGGCGAGGGAAATCTTCTTCCAGTTCTTCCGCGCGAAGAGGTCATAATAGCCGATGGTGGCCGAGGTCGCCTTGATCCCCGTTTCGGCCTCGATCGCCTCGCACAGCCTGAGATCCTGCTCTATCCCGCGCCAGCTGGCGGCAGTGCCGTTCCAGGTGATCACGTCGAGCGGCGCATCGGCCAGCAGACGCGCGGCGGCGCGCATCGGTTCGAACTGGAAATGCGCCTCGGAAGCGGCATTCAGCGCCAGTTTCTGCACCGTGATGCGCGAGAAATGGTGCGATATCCGCCCGGCCTCCTGCATGTTCATCGCGTAGGTCAGCGGCTCTGCCCAGGTGTTGGACGAGGGCATGATATGGCCGATGCGCGTGTAGCTCTCGGCCGGGTTATAGGGATAGGGCAGGGGCATGGGACCTCATTCGCAGGGCAGGTTTCGGGTAAAGCCCAGATCGGGGCGGCGGCGGTTGTCCAGGAAACGGCGGACATGGGGCACGGTGGTTTCGGCAAGGGCGCGGATGTCGGCGCGGTTCGCCTCGAGCCGGGGCATGAATCCTGCGATCCGGGCGCGCAGGGCGTCGGGGTCAAAGCCGGTGGGGCGGCCCGCATGCAGCACCTCGCGCCCGGCGACGAAGACATGGGCGACAGAGGCGCCGTTTTCGGCCGTGACCATCTGGGTAATCGGCGCGTTGAGCGGACAGAAAGCCGGGCTTTGCAGTGACAGGCAGACCAGATCGGCCGGCGCACCGGGGGCGAGCGTCGCGGGCGCCAGCCCCATGGCCGCGGCCCCGCCCAGCGTCGCCATCCCGTAGGCCTGCGCGGCGCCGACCCAGCGGCGGGCCGGCGTCTCCCACAGCCGCGACAGGTTGGTGGCGTGGCGCATCGCCTCGAACATGTTCATCGCGTCCGAGGAATTGGCGCCATCGGTGGCAAGGGCCACGGTCACCCCTTCTTCGAGCATCATCCGCAGGGGGGCGACACCGGCGCCAAGCCTTTGATTGGACGCGGGAACATGGGCGATCGTCGCGCCATAGCGGGCCAGGGTGGCAAAATCGCGCCGCTCCAGCCAGACGGCGTGGCCGACGGTGAAGTCGGGGCCCAGAATCCCAAGCTCGTGCAGACGATCGACCGGCGAGGCGTTCCAGAGCGCGCGCGCCACCTCGGCCTGAAGGCGGCTTTCGGCGACATGCATATGCAGGCGCCAGCCCCGCGCGCGGGCCAGGTCGGCGGCGCCTTGCAGAAACTCGGGCGTGCATTGGTGCGGAATTGTCGGGGCAAGGCCCCAGACGATCCCCTCGGGCAGATCAAAGCCCATGGCCTCGTCGATCCTGCGCAGCAGGGTCTGGGGATCCTGCGGCGTGCCGGTCAGCGCTTTGGCCCTGCCGGCGGGCAGCGCGTCGGCCAGGCCGGGGATCGAGTCGGCGAAGCCGATATCGGCGACCATGGGGGCGATGACGGCACGCAGCCCGGCGTCGTGATAGGCCCGGGCCACGGCGTGCAGATGCTCGGGTTCCGGCGCGGGCATTCCGACGACCAGATCATAGACCGCTGTGACGCCGCTCGACAGCATGTCCCACGCGCCCAGCAGCGTGGAATCGTAAACCATCTGCGCGTCGCGCCCGGCAGCCATCCAGCCGCCATGCGTCAGCGAAAATTCCAGCGGCCAGAGGTCTGCCACCCCCTTGTTCAGGTTCGCGTGGCCGTGGGTATGGGCATTGATCAGCCCCGCGATGACCATATGGCCCGAAATGTCGCGCTGCGGCAGGTCGGTGCCGTGATCCCCGGCGATCCGCCCGTCACGGATCACCAGATCACGCGGCACGACCTTTGCGGTCAGCGGGCAGGCGACGAGCCCGCCCTTGAGCACCAGCCCGCTCATGCCGCCGGGGGCGGCGGGCAGACGCCTGCGAAATGACGCGCCACATCGGCGCGCCCGGCGAACCACACGCCCTCGGTTGCGCGGATGTCGGCCAGGAAGCCGCGCAGCGCGTCGAACCGCGCCGGCTGACCCGAGACGCGGTTGTGCAGGCTGATCGTCATCAGCCGCGGCGAGCTCCGGCTTTCGCGCAGCAGCGTGGTGAACGCAGAGGCCAGATAGGCGCGGAAATCCTCGGCCGTGGGCAGCTTGGCGCTGGCCAGGCGGTTGTCGTTCAGCGTGAAGCTGTGCGGTACGATCAGCCGCCCGTCATGCCAGAAAGGCAGATCGTCGGCATAGCTGTCGGCGTCGTAGAACAGGCATTCATGCTCTGCGATCAGCGCGCGGGTGCGGACCGATGGCGCATAGCGGCTCTGCCAGCCGGTCGGCGGCCGCCCGATGGCGCGGGTGATGCCCGACACGGCATTGGCGATGGCGGCGCGTTCCTGTGCGTCGTCCATCAGGAAATGACGCATGAACCGGTCGCCATGGGCGCAGACATCCCAGCCCGCTTCGGCGATCAGCCCGGCGGCGTCGGGGTTGCGCGCCAGCGCCTGTGCGCAGGCCGAAACCGTCGGTGGCAGGTCCAGCTCGGCAAAGAGATCGGCCAGCCGCCAGAACCCGGCACGGCTGCCGTATTCAAAAAGGCTTTCGGCCACCAGATCGCGCGTGCCGGCGGGCACCTCGCCGATGATCGCATCGGTGAGCGCAAGTTCGGTTGCCGGATCACCGTCGGGGATCGAGGGCTCGGCGCCTTCCTCGAAGTTCAGCACCACGACGATGGCCAGACCCGCCCCGCCGGGCCAGCGGAAATCGGGCTTGTGCCGCCCGTAGCCGATGAAATCGCGCTGGCTCATGCGGCCCGCCCTGCCGGGAGTTGCGCGTGGAGCGTGGCGGCCATGGCCAGCAGGCGCTCCTCTCCGCGCGGGCCGGCGATGAACGAAAGGCCGACCGGCACGCCCTCGACCATCGTCGCGGGGATGTTGAGCTGGGGCAGGCGGGCGAGCGAGGCCACGCAGGTCAGCGCAAGGGTTTTCTCGCGGAACTCGATCAACTGCTCCAGACCGCCGCCCACGAAGGGGGGCAGATCGTGGGCTGTGGGGATGCAGATCACCCCGTCCGCGCCCAGCAGATCTATCATGTGCTCCGTCAGCCCTTCGCGCCAGCGCGCGGCGGGGGCGATATCGGCGGCGGTCACTGTCGCGGCCAGTGCCATGCGTTGCGCGATCGAGGCCGAGACCTGCCGCCCCTCCGCCGCCGCCCAGGTGCCGAGCGTGGCGTGAAGATCGCCCAGTTGCAGCGGGCGGAACGTATCGAGCCAATGCGCCACGCCGCCGCGATACAGATCGACCTCGGCCACGGGGCCAAGCGCCCTGGCCAGCGGCAAGAGCGCCTGCGCCACGCGGGGGTTGGGGATCGCGAAAGCATCGCGCGCCAGCAACAGGCGGGTGGCGGACAGATCGCCCGTGGGGCCGAAGTAAACCTCGCCCACACGGGACATCACGGCCGGAGAACGCGCCATCCAGCCCACGGTATCAAAGCTGGGCGCCATCGCCATGACACCGGCCACGGAGATCCGTCCGAAGGTGGTGCGCAGCCCGAAGATGCCGCAAAAGCTGCCCGGCACCCGGATCGAGCCGCCGGTATCGGTGCCAAGCGCGAAATCGACCAGCCCGCCCGCCACCGCCGAGGCCGAGCCGGCGGAAGATCCGCCCGGCACCCTGTCGGGGGCGGCGGGGTTGATCGGCGTGCCGAAGAACTCGTTGTCGCCGAACATGCCGCAGGCGACCTCGTCGGTATGGGTCTTGCCGGCGCATTGCGCCCCGGCGGCCAGCGGAATCTGCACCGCGGGCGCCGTGGCGCGGGCGATCACCCCCGCCTTCAGCCGGTCGGGGTTGCCGCAGGCTGTCACCGCGCCTTCGATATCGAACAGATCCTTCACCGCGAAGGAGAGATCGGCCAACGGCCCTTCCCATGTGGCGCGAAAGGGCGCGGGGCTATGCCCGACGAAGGCGGCCCGGCGGATCGTTTCAATCTGCGTCATGATCACTCCGCCGCGACGTTCAGCTTGTTCTCGACGTCGAGATCGTAGCTGGCCATGAAATCATCCACCCGGGTCTTGGCGTTGTCCCAATCGAAGAAGCGGAAGCTGTTGCCGCGGGTCACGAATTGCGCGCCGGAATAGAACATCTCGTATTGCAGGTGCCGCGAGCCGAACTCTGACCCGACCGCATCCCACGCCAGTTTCATCAGCTTCACCCGGTCGTGCGAACCGGCAACGGGCGAACGCTGGGTGCGGGCGATGATGTCGGCGGTTTCGTCCGCCGCGAAATCCAGATGCGATGACGGCACCATGATCATGCCGCCCCCCGACAACAGGCGGATCGCCTCGACGATCTCGGGATAGGTCGTCTGCGCCACCACCTGCGCGGTACACAGCAGGCTGCGGTCGGGGACGAAATACTGCCCGAACTGCTCGCCTTTCGCTTCCATCGCGATGACAAGCGCATCCATGTTGGCGACCTTGGCGGCGATAAGGCCGAGCTGTTCGCGCACCTGCGGATAGGTGATGATGTTGTTCAGATCGGCGATCTTGCGCGCCAGACCCAGCAGGAAATGCAGCTTCTGCGTCAGCCGGATCATGCTTTGATAGTTCTGCATCACATGGGCGCGGGTCTGGTGCCACTGGGCCTGCGCCATCTTCAGATCCCTGTAGACGAAGACCCGCTCCCACGGCACTTTGACATCGTCGAAGACCACCACCGCGTCATTCTCGTCGAAGCGCGCGGAGAGCGGGTAGTCGAAGGTCGAGGTGGCCGCGCCTTCGTAAGAGCGGCGCGACAAGAGTTTCAGCCCCCTGGTCGCCAGCGGCATGGCGACGGTAAAGGCGTAATCCTCGTCGCCCTGCTGCAGTGCCTGAAAGCCCGACACCATGATCTCGTTCGCCAGGATACCGGAGGTGGCCAGCATCTTGGCCCCCCGGATCGTCACGCCCTCGGCGTCTTCATCAACGATGGAGGCGACGAGGTTCTTGTCGGGCTGGCCGGAGGCGGATTTCGCCTTGTCTGCCTGCGGATTGACGATCACGTAGGACAGGAACATGTCATTGTCGCGGATGTAGTCGAAATAATCGGCCAGCGCGGCGGCGCGTTTGGGATCATTCGCGCCGAACACATCCAGCCCCATGCGGAAACCCACGAAGGTCGAGGCGACGTGATCGGGCGACCGGCCCAGCATGCCGCAGGTCTGTGCCGACCAGCGTTCGATCGACACGCGCCGCGCGACAAGCTCGGCGTGGCTGGTGGGCATCATCCAGGATTTGTTCACCCGCGCGCCGGTCTTTGGCGAGGCGAAGGTCATCGTCTCGATATTCTCGGGTGCGGCCTGGTAATCATAAAGGGCGCAGGCCGAGGCCACGGCGCCCCTGAAGGCGGGATCGGTGGTGACATTCTCGACCCGCTTGCCATCGATGAAGACGCAGCGGTCGTCCTGAAGGCTTGCAAGGTGGGCGGCGCCGTTCTTGGGCATGGGGTAAACTCCGGTCTCGGCGGCGCAGGGGAATCTTATCCTGCGATGCACCGCGGGCATCTGGTTTGCAAACGGCCCCCGTCTCCACTTGCCCTTTTTCGGATCCGGCGACGGGGTGTCGCGGCAAGTCTGGAAAGGCGGCGCAAGTGGGTCAATCCCGCAGAAAACGCCCCGCAGGCACAGGCATTTCAGAGCGCAGGGGCGGCCATATCCTGCCTGCCCCCGTGCGGGGCTTTTCAGGTGGCGCGCATATCGGCATCGAACATGTCCCCGGCCGTCAAATCTGTCGTCAGCAGGCCCTCGTTCCTCATGTAGCCTATCACGGTCTCCAGCGTCTCGCGATTGGCCGCGAAGCCGGCGGCCCAGTAATCCGCGCCGAGCCTGCGTTCGCTTTCCAGCAGGTGGTCGAACAGCCATGGCAGCATGACGTTGAGCGCGGCGCTGTTGAAAAGCCGTGCGCGCGCCTCGCCCTGCGCATCGCAGAGCGCGGCGTAAAGGCGCCGTGTCAGGCCCGGATTGGCCTCGGCGATCTCGCGTTTCAGGGCGAAGATATGCATCGGCGGGAAGATCCCGGTCTTTTGGTAATAGGCCGTCTCTGCCGCCACCGGATCATCAAACAGCCGCGCGACGGGGCAATCCGGATCATGGGGGGCATAGGTTGACGGGGCGCCGGCGGTGTAGAGCGCGTCGATCTTGCCGTCCGCCAGCATCTTCGCCAGCCCGCCGTCATCGCTGGCGTGGATGATCTCGAACCCGCCGGGATAGGCCTGCGGGTGCTCGTCGGCGGTGCGGCCGAACTCCAGCCCGTTGGTCACATAGACCGGCGCCCGCATGTCGAGGCCATGGTGTTCGTCGAAAATTCCCCGCAGCCAGACGGCGGCGGCCATGTCCCAGATCGGTATGCCGACACGCTTGCCGGCCAGATCGGCGGGGGCCTTCAGCCCGGCGGCCTTGTTCACGAAGACGCAGGAAAAGCGGAAATGGCGCGAGGGAAAGACCGGCAGCGCCAGATAGCGCCGCGCGCCTTCGAGATCACGCAGATAGGTTGCCAGCGGAAATTCGGCCGCGTCATAGGTATGGTGCGTGCATTGTTCGTTGAAAAGCTGCTGCACGCCGTGAACATGCCAATCGGCCTCGACCCCGTCGATCGTGACCGCCCCGTCGATCAGCGGCCGGATACGGTCGCAGTCAGAGGCCCCTATACTCAGTTTCAACGTCATGGCTCAGCTTTCCAGTTGGTGAATGCGGGTGATCAGCACGTCGAGAAGTTCGGGCAGGGCGAGCGGTGTGGCATTGGCGCCGCCCCGCGACCAGGCCCCGCCGACACGATCGGGCGTGGTGCCGAGACGCCGCGCCAGCTGCTCTATCGCATCGGTGCAATCGGCGGTCTCGGGCAGGCAGGTGATGCGAAGCTCGGGCGGCAGGAGATCGTTGGCACCGACGAAGGCCAGCCGCTCTGTGCCGCAAAGCTTGGAGGCGGTGACGCCGTGTTCCTTGCGCGCCGCCTTTTCCAGCACGAAACTGCGGTGCGTCAGGCCGGGCGCCACCCATGAAATCCGCGCATCGTAAAGCCCGCCGATCCGTTCCATTACCTTGGCCAGCAAGGTGGCCATGATATTGTGCATCTCGACATAGGCGCGTTTCTCGTTCGCGCCCCAGATCCACTTGCCGGGCCCGACCTGTTGCGCCGTGCTGTCCGCCCGCCAGGGAGAGACCGCATTGCCGCGCTTTTCGAAAAGCCCCGGATCGTCGTAGGCATGGGAGGGCGAGGGCTTGCCCTCGTACCCGGTAACCGTTTCGTAGGGGACCAGCGCCATGGGCTCGGAAATCACCGCGCGGTGGATATACGTCCCCTTGCCGTCGCTCAGGATCGAGACGTCCATCAGCTCTTGCGGATCGTCCGGCCCGAGGCGCGCGCAAAGCTCCTGCGCCAGCGGCTGGCGGGCGATGGGGCGGAAGCCTTCGTCGTAGAGCCGCCGGTTGATCGCCCGATGTTCCGAGGAAAAGGGATAGGGCTTTGTCGCCGTGCAGGGCAGCATCAGCAGCACCTTGCGCCCCTCTTGCGGCAGCTCCGGCATGTAGCGCTCGGTGATGAAGGCGATCCAGTCGGCGATCCGCGGATGGGTGAGGGATTCGAGGTTGTCCTGCGGGCTGTAGAGGCACAGCTCGGGGTCCAGCGCATAGGGGGGCTGGATCTTTTCCTGCGACTGGTGGAACCGGTCCGCCTTGTCTTCGACGATCACTTTGTTCGACATCTGAAACCTTTCACACAGGTGTTTCGCTGGAATCGGCAAGGGCGGGATCAGGCATGGGCGCGGCCTCGGGGCGCAGTTCGGGTTCGTCATAGGCCATCAGTGCGGCCAGATGGGCGTCGGCATCTTCGGTGAAAAGCTGCCGCGTGATGCCGCGCACCACCCGCTCGGCCCCGAATTTCAGGGCCGAGATGCCGGCGGAGCAGCCCTGTGACACCATCGACGCGAAGGTGTAGCAGTAATGCCGGGCGAGCATGGCGTCGCTTTCTTCGGTCTTGCCCCGGAACTGGAAGGCATCGCCCAGATAGGGATAGCTGCCCAGCCCGTAATCCCCGGGGCCACGCGCGGGCCCGTGCCTGTCGGCCCAGGTGGCGATGTCGGCGGCCATCCGGCGCAGCTCTGGCCGGGCGGTGAAATCCACCACCATGCCGGTGCCCACGATCAGGAAATCCGCGTCGAAACCGCCCTTTGGCGTGGTGATGCGGATCTTGCCGCCGGCCTCATGCAGATCGGTGAAGGGGCTTTCATAATGGATGCGGAAGGCCCCGAACACGGCGCAGCGGTTGTAGGTGTCCTGCGGGGGCGGCTGGTTCATGCGGAAGATCCGCTGCATGAACGCCCATTTTCTCGCATCATCCAGATCCGGAAAATTGCGCAGAAAGCCGGTGAACTCCATCCAGCGATAGGGGTTCACCGGCGGCAGTTTCGGCCTGCGCACAAACATATCCACATGCGCGCCCGCCTCCAGCGCCCGGGCGGCGTTGTCGAAGGCCGAGGCCCCGCCACCCAGCACGGCGACACGCTTGCCCTTCAACGCGGCAAAGTCGATGTCATCGGCGGTATGCGCAAACAGCGGCTCGGGCAGGGCGGCGCGCGCGAAATCGGGCACCGCCCAGGCGCCGGTGGCCTCTATCCCCGGGGTCAGCACCACGGCGCGGGCGTAATCCACCGTCTCGCGCCCCGCGGCATCGCGCTGGCGAACGGCGGTGATGCCGCCGGGAAGGGGCTCCAGATCCACCACTTCGACGCCGTGCCGGATCGGCGGGTTCACCGTGTCGCGCAGCCAGTCCAGATAATCCTGCCAGTCTTCGCGCGGGATCTTGCCAAGCTGCGCCCAGGCCAGATCCCCGAAACGGGCCCGGTACCACGCCTCGGGCGTCAGCGCCGGTATCCCCATCTCGGGGCCGGAGACATGTTTCGGGGTTCGCAACGTCTTCATCCGCGCGAAGCTGCGCCAGGGCCCGGCCTTGCCCGGCAAGGCCCGTTCATAAAGGCGGATATTCGTCACGTTCTCACGCATCAAACCGAGCGCGATGGTCATGCCGGATTGCCCGGCGCCCACGATCGCGACGTCCAGCACCTCGGTGCCCTCATGCTGGCGCGGAACGACCCATGGCCGCGCGGGATAGGACAGCATGTCAAGCTGGGCTTGCGCCTGCGCGGCCAACGCGTCGAGCGGATCGGTCATGGAAACTCCTGATCAGGGCGGATGGACGCCCCCGTTCAGGGGGCTGGCTTCGGGCGTGCCCGTTTCTCCGGTTGCAACGACCTGTCTCGGCCTCCGTTCTAAGGATTTTCCGGGGTGGGGTTTAGAAGGGCGGAAGCCCCGCCCGGTGCGCTGCCAAGCGAGCAAAGAAAACACGCGCGCTCGTCCACGCTTGTGCCTAAATCTTGTTCAGCCGTGCAAGGCGCAGGGGCCGCTGGCGTGCCGGCGCCCCCCGAACAGCCCGGTGCGCGGACCCGAAGGCGCGCGCACCGGATGCCTGAAACGCCGGATCAGACGCGGCCCGCGAAGATGTCTTTCTTGACGATCGCATGGACGCCCCAGTTGCCGTCGACGACCTGCGTGATACCGAAATCGACCCCGACCGACATCAGCGAATGCGCCTCGTCCTCGGTCAGGCCCTTGGTGGTCATCAGGAATTTCCGCATCTTGCGGAACGCATCGCGCATCGCATCGTCGATCGAGGATTTGCCATAGATGTCGGATTGCGCGGTCGGCCCCAGCGTGTCGAGGTAGTTGGGCACCGAAAAGCCGTGCACCAGCCACTCGGTCTGGGTTTCGAGCATCGGGTGATCCATCTCTTCCAGCGGCGTGCCGCCCAGATCGGCCTTCTTGTGCAGGATCAGCTGGAAGGTGCCGGTCAGCGAACATTCGATCGCCGTTCCGCAAAGCTCGCTGTCGCCCTGAGAGGCGTGGGGGTCGCCGACCGACAGCAGCGCGCCGTCGACCGCGACGGGGTAGTACATGGTCGCCCCCTTGCCGATGCGCCAGTTGTCGACATTGCCGCCGGTGTAGCTGGGCGGCACGGAATCGACGAAATCGGCCTCGGACGGCGCGACGCCAAGGGTGCCGAAATGCGGGCGGATCGGCACGCGGATGCCCTTGAGCACATCGTAGTTGCGGCTGGTCAGGCTGTGATCGACCGGCACGCCGGGATAGTCGATCGTGGGGTGGGTGATGCCGTAGGGATCGGTCTGGGGCACCCATTTGAAGTTATAGACCGCCTGGGCCCAGCTCTTGTCGCCGGTGGCATCAACCTCGTAGATCGTGATGACCTCGCGCTTGGCGTCATTCAGCATGTCGTTATAGTGAAACCCCCACCAGGCGGCGGCGTTCGAGCCAAAGCTCTTGCCGGTGAATTCGGGGTTGGCCGAGGGGCGCGGGGTGCAATCGAGGATCCGCACCTCCAGCACGTCGCCGGGTTCCGCGCCGCGCACATAGACCGGGCCGGTCATGATATGCACGCCCTGTCCTTCGCCCGAGCCGATCTTGTAGACCGCCGGATCGGTGGAACCGGCCCCGCGCCGTTCCACGCCCTTCTTGTCCTTGGTCCACAGATACACGCTCTCGGCGCCTTCATCGCCCTGGACCATCCGCTCCAGATCATCGGCGGCATGGTGGGTCAGGGTCTCGATGGTGACAAAATCGCCGCTGTCGATTTCGACGCGGGGGCTCAGGGTCTTGCTGAAATAGCCCCAATGCACGGTCTCGGCAGTGGCCGGAAGGTAGTGGAAAGACGGCGTGGCGGGGCCGTTCCTGGCGCTGGTCTGGGCCAGCGCCGGGGTCACGAGCGACAGGCCGCCCGCCGCGCCCGCGGCCGCGCCCAGCATGCCGCTGCGCAGGAAATTCCGGCGGCCCGGGTCGATCTCCTGCTTGAAGGCTTTGAAATGGGTCTCGAAATCGGGGCAGTTCACATCATCTCCACGGCACATGTTATCTCTCTCCTGCTGGTGGTCACTTTGGTGTGGTTCCTAGCAATGGACGCAGTCCGGCGAATCCGGCAACCGTTGCGCCACACCGGCAGAATCGCCTGCACACGCGCCTGAAAAGGCGTGAATATGACGTAAAATCAGAAGGGTATGGGACCTGTCGGAGGGGGAGGGGCGGGCGCGTGCCATGCCGGGCTGCGCGCCCGGGCAACAGATTGTGCATATGGTGAAAAGCGCGTGGCGACACTTCCGCGCAAAAAAGCGGCATAGTGGCGGAAAGTCAAAAACGCAAGACGATTACAGGCCCGGCATCACGCGGCCGCGCGTTAGGCTTGGAGCAATGGATATGACATCTGACCCCGATCACCTGGATCTTTCGACCTTTCCCGAAGCGGCACGGGCCGATGTCTGGCGCCAGCGCCTGGCGGCGTTCGGGCTGGCGGCGGCGGAGGATGCCGGGGCCGGGTTGAGCGGGGCGCTCAGCGTTCTGCAATCGGTCAGCGGCTTGCGGATCGGCCGGATCGTGGCCCCGGCGCAGGATCTGCGCCCCGCCAGGGTTCAGCCGCGGCCGGCCCCGCTTCTGTTTGTCCTGACGCTGCGCAGCCGCGGCGTTCTTTCGGCACAGGGCCACCTGCAATATTTCGCGCAGAACGATCTGGCGGTGCTCGATCAGGGCAATGACTGGCAGTTGCGCTGGTCGGGGGATGCGAAGGCGATCCTGCTGGAACTGCCCCGCTCGGCCGTGGCGACGCGCCTTGGCCGCCAGAAGCCCCGGCTGCCGCTTGTGCTGGGCGGGTCCGTGGCCGCCGACATGGCGCGCTCGATGCTGGGGGTTCTGGGGGCGCAGTTCGATGCCCTGACGCAAGAGGATCTGGCCGCGAGCGAGGGCGCGCTGCTGGATCTGCTGTGCAGCGCCCTGATCGGAGAGGCCGATTTCGACGGGGGCGCCATGACGCCGGTGCAGGTCGCCCATTTCCGGCGCGTGGCGGCGGCGATCGACACACGGTTGCAGCGGCCCGATCTGACACTGGCCGACATCGCGGGGCAGGTGGGCCTTTCGGCGCGCTATGTGCAGCGGTTGTTCGAGCTTCATGGCGACAGCTTCTCGCGCTATGTCCGCCAGAAGCGGCTGGAGCGCAGCCGGGCCGATCTTCTGAACATCAGCCAGAATGGCGTGAGCATCGCCCAGATCGCCCATCGCTGGGGCTTTGCCAGCGCGTCGCATTTCAGCCGCTCGTTCCGCGAGGCCTTCGGCATATCGGCCAGCGCCCTGCGCGAGGACAATCTGGAGGCCCGCCTGCCATATGCGTTTCGCGGCCATCCGGGCGGTGCGGTGAAGCATCCCGCGAAAGGCCAGCCTCCGCCGCCCCATGGCGAGCCCTGCGATCCGGCCTCGGACCTGCCCGAACCGGCGCCGAACCCCGACAACATGGCTGATTTCCTGTTGCCCGCCCGTGCGGATACGGTGCATTGGGGCTATATCAGCCGCGCCATTCCGCCCGTTCTTTACGTGCCGTCCGGCGCGGTGGTCAGGGTTGAAACCCTGACCCAGCACGGCGGTGACGATTACGCCCGTTTTGTCGAGGGCGATCCGGGCGCGCAAAGCGTGTTTCACTGGACCCGCGAGGCCAAGCCGGTGGATCGGCGCGGCGCCGGGCCGATGGATGCCTCGATCTTCGGGCGCGGCGCGGGCGAGGGCTTTGGCGTTCACATCTGCACCGGGCCGATCCATGTCAACGGCGCCGAGCCGGGCGATGTGCTCGAGGTCGAAATCCTCGAGATCGCCCCGCGCCCCTCGGCCAATCCGCTGTACCGTGGCAAGGCGTTCGGCTCGAACGCCTCGGCCTGGTGGGGATATCAGTACAACGACCCGCTCAAGGGCACCAAGCGGCACGAGACGATCACCATCTTCGAGGTCGATCTCGAGCGGCCGGACGAGGCGCGGGCGCTGTATCAATATGTCTGGACACCGCAGACCGACCCGTTCGGCGTGGTGCATGAGACGATGGATTACCCGGGGATCCCGGTCGATCATCGCCTGATCGAACGGCGGCCTTCCCTCGACAATGTCACCATCCCCGCGCGCCCGCATTTCGGTTTCATCGGCGTCGCCCCGCGCGAGGCGGAGATCGTCGACAGCATCCCGCCCGGCTATTTCGGCGGCAATGTCGACAACTGGCGCGCCGGGCCGGGATCGCGCGTCTATCTGCCCGTCGCGGTCGAGGGGGCGCTGCTGTCGATCGGCGACGGCCATTTCAGCCAGGGCGACGGCGAGATCAACGGCACAGGGCTCGAGATGTCGCTCACCGGCACGGTCCGCCTGCGCCTGCACAAGGCGGGGGCACAGACCGTTCCGCAGATCCGGGGCCTCTCGACGCCGCTGATCGAGACGCCCGAGGAATGGGTGATCCAGAGCTTCAGTTTCGAAAACCACCTGCGCGATCTCGGCCGCAGCGCGCAGACCGATGTCTACACGCGCGCGTCACTTGACCGCGCGTTGCGAAACGCTTTCCGTCAGGCCCGCCGCTTTCTGATCGACACTTATGGTTTGACCGAAGACGATGCCCACGCGCTGTTGTCCGTCGCGGCGGATTTCAGCGTTACCCAGGTTGCGGATGGGAATTTCGGCGTCCATGTCAGTATCCGGCGCTCCTTGTTCGGCGACAAGCACAGCGGCAATGCCGTGGGTGGATCATCGGGTTCCTGAACGGGCTTGCGGCCAGGGGGCGCGGGCCCGGCATTCGGGGAGTGGGTGGGAAGGCGCCTGGGCGATTTCCGAAAAGGTTGACGTATGAGAGGCGCTTTCTTTCGGGCCGGTCGCGCGATAGATTGCGGCCATGCCTGCCGATCTTTCCGCCCATTTCCCCTTGCGCAAATCCCGCGTCCACGAAGCTTGTGGGCCGGGGGCGCCCGGTTTTGCCGGGGCGGTCTGCGCGCAAGGCAGCGGCCCTGTGCTCTGGGTTGTCGAGGCCTGGCGGCATGAGCAGGTGAATCCGGTTGCCTTCGGCGCCTTTGCCGATCCTGCGCGCTTGCTGGTGGCGCGGGCCGGTGACCAGCGCGAAGCGCTGGCCGTGGCCGAAGTGGCGCTGGGCGATGGCGCCGTGCCGTTGGTGATCGTCGAGCTTGGCGCGCCCCTCAGCCTGAAGGCGGGCCGGCGGCTGCAACTGGCGGCCAAGTCCGGCGGCACCACGGGGCTGTGCCTGATCCCCGAGGGGATGGGCAGCAATGCCGCCGAAACCCGCTGGCACTGCACCCCGGTTTTCGACGCATCTGACTCGACTCGGATGCGATGGGAGCTTATCAAGAACAAATCAGGAACACTTGGGGTCTGGGATGTTCGATGGGATGCAGCGGCGCGTCGTCTCGATGTGGTTCCCCCGGCTGGGAAGCGACCGGGTTCTCAGGGCGCGCCCGGTTGAAGGGCCTTTCGCCCTGACGCTGAAGCAGAACAATGCCGAGCGGCTTTCTTGCCTGAACGCGCTGGCCGAAGGGCAGGGCCTGCACCGCGGTATGGCCTATGCCGATGCGCGCGCCTTTTGCCCGGATCTGATCACCAGGCCCGCCGACCCGGCACAGGAGGCGCGGTTTCTGCACGCCCTGCGCCGCTGGGCCACGCGCTATTGCCCCTGGGTGGGGCTGGAGGGCGCGGATGGTCTGGTGCTTGATATCACCGGCTCGGCGCATCTGTGGGGCGGCGAGGGCGAAATGCTGGCCGATATGCGCGCGCGGATGGCGCGGACGGGGGTGTCGGTGCGGCTGGGGCTGGCCGATACGCGCGGTGCGGCATGGGCGCTGGCCCGCCATGGCGAGGGCGTGGCGCCCCCGGGTGCGGCGCTGGCGGCGCTCGGGCCGCTGCCGGTGGCGGCGCTGCGGCTGGAACAGGCGACATCGGTGGCCCTGCAGCGGCTGGGGTTGCGGACAGTGGCTGATCTGGCCGCCGCACCCCGCGCGCCCCTGGCGCGGCGCTTTGGGCCGGGGCTGTTGCTGCGCCTGGATCAGGCATCGGGCGCGCAGGCCGAAGAGATCAGCCCGCTGGCCGACCCTCCTCATTTCGGTGTGCGGATGGCCCTGCCGGACCCGATCGGCCTGGCCGATGACGTGATGGCCGGAACCGAGCGCCTGCTGTCCCGGCTTTGCGCCCGGCTGAAAGCCCACGAGATGGGCGCGCGGGTGTTGTGCCTGACCCTGCGCCGCGTCGATCAGGGCAGCCAGCAGCTCGAGCTGCGCCTTGCCAGCGCCATGCGGGATCCGCACCGCATCTTGCCCCTGTTCCGGCGCGGCGTGGAAGGGATCGAGGCCGGTTTCGGCATTGACCAGCTGCGGCTTGAAGCGGTCCAGATCGAGCCCTTGCCGATGCAACAGCTCGGCCATGGCGGCCCGCCGGGGCAGGACGGGCTGGATGATCTCGTGACCCGTATCGGCAACCGTATCGGGCTGGAGAATGTGCTGCGCTTTCTGCCCGCCGACAGCCATATCCCCGAGCGCGCCTTTCTGATCGCCCCCGCCGCTTATTCCGCGCCGGAAAACGGCCCGTGGGTGGCTCCGCGCCCGCGCCCCCTGCGCCTGTTCCCGCCCGAGCCCATCGCGGGTTCGGGCGCCCGCCCGCCAAAGCATTTCCGCTGGCGGCGCATGGCGTTTGCGGCCGCGCGGGCAACGGGGCCGGAACGCATCGCCCCCGAATGGTGGCTGGAGGATGACAACTGGCGCAGTGGCGTGCGCGACTACTGGCAGGTGGAAACCCTGCAGGGGCGGCGGCTCTGGCTTTATTATACGCCGCAAAACCCCGGCTGGTTCGTGCAGGGGGAATTCGCATGATCGAAGTGAACCGTGATTTGCGGCCCGTAAAGGCCTTCCGCCGTGATCTGCTGCAGAGCGGGGCCGGCGCACCGGGCTATGCCGAGCTGTGCGTCACCTCGAATTTCACCTTTCTCACGGGGGCCTCTCATCCCGAGGAGCTGATCGCCCGGGCCGCCGAACTGGGGCTCGAGGCCATCGCCATCACCGACCGCAACTCGCTGGCGGGCGTGGTGCGGGCGTTTTCGGCGCTGAAGGAACTGCGGCGCGAGGCCGAAGAGGCGATCCGCATCCGCTCTCAATGCCGCACCGACAGTTGCTCGCGGCAGGAGCTGGGCAATGCGCAAGGCATCTCGCGCCCTTCGGCACCCAAACTGCCCCGGCTGATCATTGGCTGCCGCCTGGTCCTGCGTGACAGCCCCGTGGACTGGATCGCCCTGCCACGGGACCGGGCGGCCTATCAGCGGCTGACACGCCTGCTGTCTCTGGGCAAGCGGCGGGCCGGGAAGGGCGAATGCCACCTCGACATGGCGGACATGCTGCGATCCTGCACCGGCATGATCCTGATCGCCCTGCCGCGCGCGGGCGTGGAGGTGGCCGAGGCGCCTATCCGGCAAGTCCGCAAAAGTTTCCCCGGCCATGTCTTCGTAGGGGCCGCGCCGCGGTATGACGGGTCCGATCAGGCCTGGCTGACTGCCTGCGCCCGCCTTGCCCAGAAGACATCCGCGCCGATGGTCGCGGTGGGGGATGTTCTGATGCACCGGGCCAGCCGCAAGCAACTGGCCGATGTGCTGACCTGCATGCGCGCGCATATCACCATCGATCAGATCGGCACCCGCGCCCTGCCCAATGCCGAACGCCGCCTGAAAGGGGGCGCAGATATGGCGCGCCTGTTCCGCGATCATCCCGCCGCCCTGCGCCGAACCCTGGAAATCGCCGCCCGGTGCGCCTTCTGCCTGAGTGAGCTGAGCTATGAATATCCCGATGAAGCCTCTCAGGGCGAAGCCCCGCAGGAGCGGCTGGAGCGCCTGGCCCGCGAAGGGCTCGGGCGCCGCTATCCGGGTGGCGCGTCCGGGCGGGTTCTCGGCCTGATGACGAAAGAGTTGAAGCTGGTCGCGGAGCTGGGCTTTTCCGCCTATTTCCTGACGGTCCACGACATTGTCCAATATGCCCGCTCGCAGGGCATCCTGTGCCAGGGGCGCGGCTCGGCGGCCAATTCGATCCTGTGCTATCTGCTCGGCATCACCGATGTCAGCCCCGACCAGATCGCCATGGTGTTTGAGCGCTTCGTCTCGAAATACCGGGGCGAGCCGCCGGATATCGATGTGGATTTCGAGCATGAGCGACGCGAAGAGGTGATTCAGTGGATCTATGAAAAATACGGCCGCCACCGCGCCGGGCTATGCGCGACCGTGATCCATTTCCGCAGCCGTGCCGCGATCCGCGAGGTGGGCAAGGTGATGGGGCTGTCCCAGGATGTGACAGCCGGTCTTTCGGGGCAGATCTGGGGCCATTCCAACAGTGGCGCCGATGCCGGGCGCATTCGCGAACTGGGGCTCGACCCGGCCGACCGCCGGCTTGCCCAGACCATCCGCCTGATCGGCGAGATCATCGGCTTTCCCCGGCATCTGTCGCAGCATGTGGGCGGTTTCGTCATCACCAGGGGGCGGCTGGACGAATTGTGCCCGATCGAGAACGCGGCGATGGAGGCGCGCACGATCATCGAATGGGACAAGGACGATATCGACACGCTGGGCATTCTGAAGGTCGATGTGCTGGGCCTTGGCATGCTGACCTGTATCCGCAAGGCTTTCGGGCTGATGCAGCGGCACGAGGACAGGGCGTTGACGATCGCCACCGTCCCGCAAGAGGACAGGCAGACCTACGACATGTTGCAAAGGGCCGATGCGATCGGGGTGTTTCAGGTCGAAAGCCGGGCGCAGATGAACTTCCTGCCCCGGATGCGGCCCGCGACCTTCTATGATCTGGTGATCGAGGTCGCCATCGTCCGCCCCGGCCCGATCCAGGGGGGGATGGTTCAGCCCTATATCCGGCGGCGGCAGGGGCTGGAGGTGCCGGAGCCGTTCGGCCCGGCGCTGGAGGAGGTCACGAAACGCACCCTGGGTGTGCCGCTGTTTCAGGAGCAGGCGATGCAGATCGCCGTGGTGGGCGCGGGTTTTACCGCCGAAGAGGCCGACCACCTGCGCCGCTCGCTGGCGTCGTTCCGGCGGATGGGCACGATCGGGGCCTTCCGGGACAAATTCATCAACGGGATGCTGGGCAACGGCTATGGCCTTGATGTGGCGGAACGCTGTTTCGGGCAGATCGAGGGGTTCGCCGACTACGGCTTTCCCGAAAGCCATGCCGCCGCCTTCGCCATGCTCGCCTATGTCTCGGCCTGGCTGAAATGCCATCACCCGGCAATCTTTGCCTGCGCGCTTCTCAATTCGCAGCCGATGGGGTTCTACGCCCCGGCCCAGATCGTGCGCGATGCCCGTGAACATCAGGTCGAGGTGCGGCCGGTCTGCGTCAACAGCAGCGTGTGGGACAATACGCTGGAGCGCCGTATGGATGGCACGCTGGCCCTGCGGCTCGGGTTTCGGCAGATCAAGGGCTTCAGGAAAGAGGATGCGGACCTGATCGTCCGGCATCGCGGCAACGGTTATCGCCAGCCGGAATCGGTCTGGCTGCGCGCCGGTGTCGCGCCGCCGGTGCTGGAGCGGCTGGCCGAGGCGGATGCGTTCGCCGACATGGGATTGACCCGGCGCGATGCGATCTGGCAGGTCCGGGCCGTTCGCGGACAGGCCCCTTTGCCGCTGTTCGACGATCCGATCGACGGGGAGAGCATCCAAGAACCGCAGGTGGACCTGCCCGCCATGCACCTGGGAGAGGAGGTGGTCGAGGATTACGTCTCGATGCGCCTGTCGCTCCGGGCGCATCCGCTGGAATTGCTGCGCCCCACCATGCCGGGCCTGACACCACATGACAGGCTGATCACCGCACCGCTCAAACGCACCAGCGTCTGTGGCCTTGTCATCACCCGCCAACGCCCCGGCACCGCCTCGGGCGTGATCTTCCTGACCCTGGAGGATGAAACCGGCGTTTCGAATGTGGTGGTCTGGCCCAAAGTCTATGAGCGCTTCCGCCGTATCGTCATGGGCGGGCGGCTGCTGCGGGTTACAGGGCATCTGCAGCGCGAGGGGAGTGTCGTGCATCTGATCGCACAACAAATCGAGGATATGTCACACCGGCTGGCCGAACTGGGCCACCCGCTTGATGACGCTATCGGCATCACGCAGCCCCGGGCCGACGATGCGCCGCGCAAGCCCCACCAGCCCGCCCGCGCCAGGCATCCACGCGAACAGGCCAAGCGGCTGTTTCCCAGCCGGGACTTTCACTGACGGCCCGCGCCGCGATTGGTTTGTTCGCAGAACAAGCGCCTTTCTCGTGCCGGGCCCGCCGGCTTGGGCCCACAGCGCGGCCCGAGGGGGCCTTGCGGATAGCGGCGCGCCCCGTAACCGCGCGCGCAAATCCATCCGGGATCAGATCATTCGGGTGGCCGGTTCCTGGGAAGGCGCTAGTATCGGGGGCTGTCTACAGCAGTTCCTTGCGGTCGGTCAGCACCGCCACCACGCGGGCGATCGCGCGGTCGAGTTCGCGCCGGTCGATCACCGAAAGGCGCGGCTCGCGCCCCAGCGCGACCAGCCCGTGGACCGTGGCGAACAGGATGCGGGCGTTTTCAATATTGGTGCGGTCGGTGTTGACCGGCGAAAGCCGGGCCAGCGGGCCGGCGTAAAGCGCGATCAGCGGGGCCATCGCATCGTGAAACCCCGGCGTGTCTTCCCCCGGCGAAAGCCCGATGGAAAACAGCGTGCTCCAGCGCGGGGCCTCGGTTTCGGCATAGGCCAGATAGGCGTGGGACAGGGTAATCAGAACATCGGTGGGCGCCTCTTCCGCCAGCCCTTCGACGGCGCGGGCCATCTGCGCGGTCATATGCACCATGGTGCGGCGGTTCACCTCGACCGCGATATCGCCCAGATCACCAAAGACCGTATAGATCGCCCCCAGCGCGCAGCCCGCCTCCTGCGCCAGATCGCGGGCGCGCAGGGCGACGATGCCGCCACGGGCGATCTCGGCCTCGGCGATATCCAGAAGCCTGGCCCGCAGGGCATCGCGTTTCGGATTGGGGTTGCGGGCCATGGCTGCCTCCGTCCTGAACGTGGTTCAAGCGTGGCATGCAGTTTCCCATGCGTCAACGGTTGAGTTTTCCGGCGGCGGGGCCGGTCACGCAGCCTGTGAAATGATCCTGTTCAGAAGCTCTGCCAGCTCGGGGGCCGCGGTCAGCTGCGGGAAATGCCCGGTCGGCAGCGTGTGAACCGCCGCGCAGGCGGTTTCGGTGGCCATGGTCTTTTGCAGCGCGGGCGTGATGGTGCGATCCGATGCGCAGAGGATATAGGATTTGGGCACCGAGCCGACGCGCGCGGCGGTCAGATGCACCGGATCGGTCTGTGCCGCGTTGGACTGGGGCCCCAGATGGCGCAGGCCTTCGGCGCGCTGTGCGGGCGTGGCATCGTGAAACAGGTAATCCGCCGCAAGCTCGGGGGCCAGCCGGGTGGTGCCTTTCACCGGGCCGGGGATCACCGCCGCGCCGATGGTCGGACCCTCGCGCTTTTTCAGCGACAGCAGGCTGTCGCCGTCACGCGGCAGGAACGCGGCCAGATAGATCAGATGCGCCACGCGCTCCGGCATCGCCTCGGCCACCGCCGAGATGACCATGCCGGCCATGGAATGGCCGATCAGAACCGCGGGCGGCCCCTCTGGCAGCAGCGCGGCAACCGCGCGGGCGTAATCCGCCAGGCTCACGCTTTCGGGCGCGGTTGGATCGGCGCCGTGGCCGGGCAGGTCGGGCACTGCAACCTCATGCCCGCGCGCGGCCAGAAGCGGCCCCACCGCCCCCCAGCTTCGGGCGCAGCTCCAGGCGCCATGTACAAGGATCAGGCGCGCCATGTTTGCCTCGGTTGTCGGCTCATGCGCCTTGAAGTCATCGTTCGGCCCGGCAAAGTCAAGCCAAACCGCCCGTGCCCCTGTTGCGGCCAGGAGACAGGCCGGCGCATCCTTTGAAAATTCCGCATCAGCGCGCTTGCGCGGCAATCTGTGCAGGCGACAGTCGGGCGGTATCTGTAGAGAGTGACGGAAAACGGGGGGTGATGTGACAGGCGCGCATTCAACATCCGGGGAGGCTCGGGCCAGACCCGCCACGCCGCTGCGCGAAACCGCCCGGCTGGCGGCCTATTTCACCGAACAGAAATGGGCGGCGCTGCTGATGGTCGTGCTCGGCCTTGGCGCCGCGCTGGCCGAGACGCTGGGCATCGGTCTGGCGGTCATGCTGCTGTTCGCGCTGCTGGATCAGAGCGCCCAGATCATGGAGGGCGGCGGCCTTCTGGCGCGGCTTTACGGCGCGATCCAGAACGTTTTCGGCGCGTCGGCCTCGCTGATCGCCGTGGTGTTCTTCATGCTGATCCTGTTCAACGCCCTGCTGATCTATGCCTATCAGCTCATGGCCGCGACCATGCTGAACCTCGTGGCCGAGCGCTTGCGCGACATGGTGCACCGGCAATATGTGACGGTGGGCTACCGGTTCCTGCAGCAGCGTGAACATGGCGAGCTGATCCATACGCTGGCGACGGAAACATGGACGGTGTCAGGCGCGTTTTTCTCGATCGCGCGGATCGTGGTGAACATGTGCGCCGTTCTGGTGTTCGGGCTGGGCATTTTCGCCCTGTCATGGGTGGTGGGGCTGACGGCGCTGGTCTGCGCCGTGGCGGTGTTCGCGCTGCTGCGGCTGCTGGCGCGCCCGGTCCGGCGGCTGGGCCAGGAAACGCTGGAGGCCAACCAGATCCTGGCGGAGCGGATGCTGGTCAGCCTGACCGGGATGCGCACCTTGCGGGTATTCGCGCAGGAGAGCTATGTGCTGCGGGTGTTCGGCAGCGCGTCGTCGCGAGTGCGCCGGCTGGCGGTGCGGACAGAGCGGATCAAGGCTCTGATCGGCCCGCTGGGCGAGCTGGGCAGCATTTCCACCCTGATCATCATCGCGCTGGTGGCCAAGGCGGCCGGGGTCGATGTGCCGACGATCGTGGCGGCGGTTCTGCTGCTGTTCCGGTTGCAGCCGCATCTGCAGGAGATCGAGACCCACCGCATGGCGCTGGCCGAGATGCAGGCCTCGTTGCGAAACGTGCGCGAGATGCTCGACCGCTCCGACAAGCCCTGGCCGACCGAGGGCACGCTGACCTTTCCGGGCCTGGCACGCGAGGTGCGGTTCGAGAATGTGAACTTCTTCCACGATCCGCGGCGCGGGCCCAGCCTGGGTGATGCGAGCTTCACGATCCGGCGGGGCGAGACGACGGCCCTGTCGGGGCCCAGCGGATCGGGCAAGACGACGGTCATGAACCTGTTGCTGCGGCTCTACGAGCCAGATTCAGGGCGGATACTGGTCGATGGCGCCGATCTGAACGATTTCACGCGGGCAAGCTGGCTGTCGCGGCTTGCGATTGCCGGGCAGGATGTGGAGCTGATCGAGGGCACGGTGGAGCAGAACATCCGCCTTGCCGCCCATGACGCGACCATCGAGGAGATCCGCGCGGTCTGCGAAATGGTCGAGATTCTGGATGATATCGAATGTCTGCCCGACGGGTTCGACGCGCGGATCGGTGCGGGCGGCCTGAACTTTTCGGGCGGGCAGCGGCAGCGGATCGGGCTGGCGCGGGCGCTGTTGCGCGACCCGGAATTCCTGATTCTGGATGAGGCGATGAGCGCGATCGAACCGGCGCGCGAAGACCGGATCCGCCGGCGCATCGCCGAAATGATGCGCGGGCGCACGATCCTTGTGGTCAGCCATCGCAGCACCCCGAGCATCGACGCCGATCACACGGTTTTCGTCGAGAACGGCCGCGCGCGAGAGGCGGCGCGCGCTTAGTGCACGTCTTCGATATCCACCACGCCAAGCCGGAACCGGCGCCGCAGATAATTGTAGAACCTCGGCGTCAGCAGGAAGATCACGAGGCGCCGGATACGCATGTTCACCCGGTCGGTCAGGGCAGTGGGGATATTCAGCAGCCGCCACAGGCGCGGCCTGTCGAAGCGGAACATCTCGGCCCGGAAGGCGCGCCACAGCCGGCGGCTGGTGAAGCCGTTCTTGATCATGTAGTCCTGCAACCATTCCAGAAAGACCGGGCGCATGGCCGCGTCGCCCGCCGACCCACCGGCCTGATGGCAGGCTGAATCCGGGTGCTGGCGGTAATAGTCGAGCACCTGATCGGTGGTGATCACCCGGTAATGAAGGGTCATCTTGAAGAAGAACACCTGATCTTCGTAAAGCGTGCGGAACGAAGCCTCGAACCCGCCGACCGCCAGCAGATCCTCGCGCCGGACAAGCAGGCTGCAGATACCTGGCACGTTGCCGCCGTGGTTTTCGAGAAAGCCGATGGCGACGATCGGCGGCTCCAGCACCTGGCCGACCGGCAGGCCCAGCTCCGTCTGGATGTCGGAGGCCAGCCAGGGACGGCGGCGCGGCAGGTTTTCGCTGTTCCAGTTCGACCATAGCAGCGTCGGCCCCATGACCATGGACACATCCGGGTGCTCCGCCAGGATGCGGGTATGCACCGCGAGCCGCTCCGGCAACCAGATATCGTCGGCATCGAGAAAGGCGATAAATTCGCCGCGCGCCAGATGCAGCCCGGCATTGCGCGAGGCGCTCATGCCGCGATTTTCGTGGCCCGGATGCTCGGTATAGATGATGCGGCCGGGGTGGGCGGCGGCATAGCGCTGCGCGATCGCGGTGGCGCCGTCGGTGGACCCGTCGTCGACCAGGATCAGTTCCCAGTCGGTCATGGTCTGCGACAGAACGCTTTCGATGGCCTCTGCCAGATAGGCCTCGCCATTGAGGAAGATGATGATGCCTGAAACCTTCGGCGCATCGCCGGGTGCGGTCGTTACGGAAGTCGTCTCACTCGTCATTTTGCTGTCCCGGAAGGTGGCGTTGGGTTGTCTCAGGGGCCCGTGAACTCTCTGAGCATGGCTTCGAACATGTCTCCGGGCCAGTTTTTCACATGGATGCGCGGGATCTGGAACGGGTCTGACCTGGTGGTCGCGATGTCTTCGTAGACGGTGCAGGCGCAGCGCAGACCGGCTGCCTGCGTGTGCTCCAGCACGTTGCGGTCATACTTGCCGAAGGGATAGGCAAAGCTGGTGACGGGCCGGCCCAGCCAGCCTTCCAGATCGGCGCGGCTCTGGGTGATTTCGCGGGCGGCCTGATCGGGCGGGATCATGTCCAGCGGCGGATGCCAGACCGTATGCGCCCCGATCTCGATCAGGTCACAGGCGGCGAGTTCGTCCAGCTCTGCCCGGTTCATGGGGTGATCGGCCGGATCGCCCAGCGGCGGCAGCCCGGCCCAGGCGGCCAGCGCGTCGATCGCGCGCATGCTGTCGTCATTGTCCGCCATCAGCAGCGCCCGCCACACCTCGGTAAAGGCCAGAAGCCGCGGATCGCGCGGGGGGCGGCGGGGCATCTTCCACGCGTCATAGGATTGCGCGGGCGCATCGGGGATGGCCCATTCCCGGCGCGCGCCGCCGATGTCGAGCGTCAGGGTCGGTGGCAGCGGGGCGCCCGTCAGGAAAATACGCACCAGCGCATCCCACCAGAACTCCCGCGCCGCGCCGATCGTGCCGGTGGCGACGAAGATGGTGGCAGGCACCCCGGCGGCCTTCAGCGCGGGCAGGCCGGCGGCCATATTGTCGAGATAGCCATCGTCGAAGGTGACGGCGACCGAGCGTTTGGGCGGGGCGGGGCCAGCCAGGGTATCGGCCAGGTCGGTGAAGGTCTTGCAGGCGCCGAATCGGCGCAGGACCTCGAGCTGTTGAGCGAAATTCTCGGGCGAGACCGACAGATCCCAGGGATCGGCGGAGGGTTCGGCGATACGGTGATAGAGCAGCACGATCCCATGCGGCGCGGTAGCGGCGCGCAGCCGTGTCGGAAACCGCCGCGCGCGGCGGGCCCGGGCAATCAGTAACGTCTTCAGGTCACCGGGTTTTCCGTGATCGGGCGGGTGTTTGCCTGAGGTGGCGTTGGCGTCCGTCATGCTCGAAATTCCTGCCGTGCCGGGGCGGCGTTCCATATGATTTGAGGGGCATAAGCCCCGACTGACAATGTTTTGACAGCTAATCTTGTTTCTTGAGAAAGATCAATGTGGTCAATAAATTACCAATGTAATCTACATGTATTAGGCGAATTGTTCTTCTTTACACAGGGTCCGATTCGCCATCCTGATTGCCTTGGGGCACTATCGTCTGTGATTGAAGGATGAGTTTTTCATGTTGGAGATCGACCGTAATTCCTGGTCTACCTCGCCGCGTACTGTCCTGATCACTGGCGTCGCCGGGTATATCGGCAGCCACACCGCGCTCGCCTTTCTGGATGCCGGGTGGCAGGTGATCGGCATAGACAACCTGTCGGTGGGAAAGCAGCGCGCGGTGCCGCAGGGGTTGGATTTCATTCAGATCGACTGCACCGATCCCGCATTGCCGCTGATCATGCGGCAGATGAACATAGATGCCGCCGTGCATTTCGCCGGGCTGATCAGGGTGGATGAATCGGTTCAGAAGCCGGTTGAATATTATCAGGCAAACCTTTGTAATGCTGGTACATTCTTTAAATCCGCCTTGGCCATGGGCATAAAGGCGGTGGTGTTTTCCTCGACTGCGGCGGTTTACGGCGATACCGGTTCCGCGCCGGTGGTGGAGAACACGCCGACGCTGCCGATGTCGCCCTACGGGCGGTCGAAACTGGCCGCCGAATGGGTGTTGCGGGATCTTTGCGCGGCGTCGGATCTGCGGCATGTCATTTTCCGTTATTTCAACGTCGCGGGCGCCGATCCCTGCGGGCGGGCGGGGCCGCGCAAGGACGCCTCGCATCTGATAAAGGCCGTGTCGGAGGCGGCCGTCGGGCGACGCACCAGCCTCGTGATCAACGGCGAGGATTACGACACACCCGACGGCACCTGCGTGCGCGACTACATCCATGTGTCGGATCTGGCCGATGCCCATGTCGCCGCGGTGACCCATCTTCTGCATGGCGGGCAGAGCATGACGCTGAACTGCGGCTACGGGCGCGGGTTTTCGGTGCGGGATGTGATCGACCGCGCGTTGCCGCTGGCCGATCGACCGTTCGACGTTGCCGTTGGCCCGCGCCGGCCCGGCGACTCTCCGAGTGTGGTCGCGGATGTTCAGGCGTTGTGGAAGGCGTTACGCTGGACACCACGGTTCGATGATCTCGGCTTGATCCTCAAAACCGCGATCGACTGGGACCGGGCGACGCTTCTGTCGGAGCCGGAGGCTGCGGAAACCGCCGGGCAGCAGGCCTGAGGCTCTGACGGGGGCGGGCAGCATGGATTGTACAACGTGACGCGTGTCACTGTGATCATCCCGGCATATAATGCCCGGGCGACGCTGGGCCGGACATTGCAGAGCGTGTTTGATCAGACCCACCGCAACCTAGAGATCTTCGTCGTCGATGACGGGTCTACCGACAGCACGCCCCTGCTGGCCGAAAGGGCGGCCTGCCGCGACAAGCGCGTCATCGTGCTGCGCCAGCAGAACGCGGGCGTGGCGGCGGCGCGGAACCTGGCCCTGGCGCAGGCGTCGGGCGAATATACCGCCTGGCTGGATGCCGACGATCTGTGGCACCCGACCAAGATCGAAAAGCAGCTCGCGGTATTCGCGAATGCGCCCGAGCCGCCAAGCTTTGTCTACACCGGCTATCGGCTGATCGACACGGACGACCGGATCCTGCCCAATTTCCGCACCCTGACGGATGTGTCCGGCCATACGCTCTGCCGCCAGATCGCGACCAATTTCTTCAGCAATGTCAGCAGCATCATGATCCCGACAGAGCTTGCGCGGCGGTTTGGCGGGCATGATCCGCGGCTGCGCGGCTGGGGGATCGAAGGGGCGGAGGATCTGTTGTTGCAGCTTCAGCTTTCCACCATCGGCCCGGCCGGCTGCTGCCCCGAGGCGCTGGTGGGTTACCGGATGCATCCGCATAACATGTCGCTGGGCCACAAGCGGGCGGCACGCTCGAACCTGCGGGCGCTGGACCTGATCGAAGAGATGGACCCCGATGTGCCGGGCTGGGTGTTCCGGCTGGGGCGGGCGCGGACGGTCGGCTATGTGCTGCACATGCTGCATGGTGGCGATGTGGCGGGCGCGCGGGCGCTGTTGTGGTGCGTATTGAAGCGGCAGCCGCTCTACACGCTGCTGACGCTGGCGCTGATCGCCCGGTGGAAGCTGTGCGCGGCGCTTGGCATCGGCCCGCAGCGCGATCCGGAGGTCGGCACCGATTTCCTGCAGGCCGATCCGGTGCGCGCGCCGTGGCATGGCCATATGCTGCTGACATCGTGGCACCGGCGCAGGCTCGACGCCGCCGATGCGGCGCGGCGCGAGGCGATCCCTCAGCCGGCCACCGGCACCTGTTCGCGCCGCCAGAAGGGCATATAGGCCAGCAGCACAACAAGCATCATCGGCAGCAGAAAGATCACCCGCGCCCCATAGCGCTCCGCCGGTTGGGAAATGCCGCCGCAGACCAGCGCATTGGCCAGCACCCCCAGCAGAACCATCGCCACGAAACCGCGTATCCGCGCCGGTGGCCCGGCGTGGGGCATCACCATCAGGGCCAGAACCAGAACCGCGCTGAGGCGATAGAGGATGCGGTGCCACGCCTCGACCTCGTCCAGCCAGGGCGGCACCTGTGTCAGGCGCGACTGCCACAGGACCTGCGGCAACTCGTCGGTCATCGCGGCCATAAGCTCCAGCGTGTTGTCGATCGGCAGGGTCATGACGATGCTGACGGTTTCAAGCTGTTCGACCATATTGCCCAGAACCGCCAGCGCCACACCCACCGGATGGGTCCGGATCACATCAGAGACGAAGGCGGATTGTTCATAGGCGATGCGCTTTTGCGTCTCGCCGTCCAGCAGCGCGAAAGAACCCAGTTCGTCGGATTTGCCGAACATGATCTGGCTGGCGTCGATCCGTTCCGGGTGATCCTCGAGCGTGGCGTAGAGATCGCATGTGGCCAGCGTGTCGGACGGGCAGACATCGGCCAGCCTGTCCATCCCCGGGCCGTCGACGATGAAGCGCACGGTCAGGAACGGCTGATACACCACCTCGGCATGCTGAACGGTTTCGACAACCGTCTTGAACGCGGCGCGCTCGGCCAGACCGGCCACCGCGACGAGGCCGACAAGGGCGATGCCCAGCCATCCGCGCCGGGGCCGGATGGCCAGCGCCACGAGGATCGCGGCAGGCACTGCCAGCCCCGCGATCAGAAGGTGCGACGGGTGGGTGGTGACGGCCCAGGCGGCCAGCAAAACGCTCAGCAGCATTTCCCACCACCGCATGACCCCGGCAAAGAGGGTCAGCGCCGAGAGGCACAGGATCATGATCGGGGTGAAGATGTCGGGCATCAGATAGACGGTGTAGAAAGCGGCGGAGCCAAGGCAGGCGGCGCCGATGGCAAGGGCGGTGGCCGGCGCGGTTTTTGGCACGGTTTGCGGGGCCCCGGGCGCTGTGCGGGACGCCACGCGGAACGTCAGAAACACGGCCAGGACCAGCAGCGCCGATTGCAGCACAGGGGCCGCGCCCGCGCCAAGCGCGCGGGTGGCAAGCGTCAGGAACAGCGCGTAGGTGGCCGAGCGGCTGCCGGTGACGACATCGTCGTTCTGCCCCGAGCCGGACGCGCCCCCGCCCTCGGCGCCGGCCGTGTCACGCCGAAAATCCAGCCCCAGCGCATCGGCCGAGGCCGCGCCCTGGGCGAAATAGGCGCCCGTGTCCACATAGGCCAGCGGCGCGCGGTTCACCGCCCACATCACAAGGCAGGCGGCCAGCGCGGCCGCGTACCACAAGCTATTGTAAAGCCGGGGTGAAATTGCGTTTCTCATGGTGTCTCCGGCCCGGCTGAAATATGATTACGGGTGGTGTTTCGCGGCAATGAGGAAACGCTACAGGCCCGCAGGGGCTTCGCCAAGGGGGCAGATCCGCCCCGGCCGGTTCTCAGGGCAGCAGCGCCAGCCAGACCCAGACGGTGAAGATGGATGACAGCGTGCCGACAAGCACCGCAGAGGCCGCGACCCGCCGCGCCGCGCCGTACATGTTGGCGAAGAGATAGGCATTCACGCCCGGCGCCATCGCCGCCGTCAGGATGGCAGAGCGAAACTGCCCCGTGGGCAGCGACAGCGCGGTGCCCATGAGCCAGACGACGGCCGGATGTAGCACGAGAGACACCGCACAGACAAAGGCGATGGTTTTCAGATCCCCCTCGGGGCGATAGCGGAACAGCACGCCGCCAAGGCCGAACAGGGCAGCGGGCAGGGCGGCGCGGATCATCAAGTCAATCGCGTCTTTCAGAACGCCGGGCACAGGCAGCCCGGTGAGGTTCACCGTAAAGCCAAGGACGATTCCGATGACCAGTGCATTTGAAAATATCGCCTTCAGCACCGAGCCCGCAGTGCCGGCAAGCCCGCGCCCGGTGCCACGGTTGCGCACGATCTCCATCACCGTGATGCCCAGAGTATAGCAGAACGGCGAATGTATCGCGATGATCGCATAGTTGGGTTCCAGCGCGTCGGGGCCATAGGCGCGCTCGGTGATCGGCAGGCCCAGCAGCAGCGAGTTGGAGAACAGCCCGACAAAGCCGATGGCGACGCTGTCTTCCCAGCTGCGCTTGAACAGATAGCGCGCGCCGAGCAGCCCGGCGAGAAAACCGGTGCTCGCCCCGGTGTAGAAGCTGAGCAGCAGGCGGATATCGAAGTGCTGATCCAGATCGAGGGTCGAGATCGCGCGGAACAGCAGGCAGGGGATGGCGAAGTTCTGGGCGAATCTCATCAGCCCGTCCACGCCTTCATCGGTTATCATGCCGCGCCATGCGGCGGCATAGCCGAACCCGAGGACCAGGAAAACCGGAAGGATGACCTGGATCAGCGCTTCCATCGGCTAAAGATCAAAGCTGATGGTCAGCCCGTCATACGCCGGGGTGACGTGTTCGGGCGTTTCGGCCGCGACCTTTTCGTAATCCAGATCGATATGCATGTTGGTCAGCACCGCCCGGCGCGGGGCCGTGCGCGCGATCCACTCCAGCGCCTTGTCCAGATGCAGATGCGTGGGGTGGGGCGTGCGGCGCAGTGCGTCGAGGATGAGCAGGTCCAGCCCTTCCAGCGCGGGCCAGCCTTCGGGGTACATCTCGGCCACGTCGGGCACATAGGCGACATCCAGCACCCGGAAGCCAAGCGCGTCGGTCGTGCCGTGGTTGACGCGGAACGGGGTCAGGGTGATCGTGCCGCCGGCGCCGGTGATCACGACGTCGCCCCGGACCGTGTGCATTTCAAGGATGGCGGGATAGGGAGAGCCTTCGGGCTGGGTGAAGGCATAGCCGAAGCGGGAATAAAGCGCGTCCTGGGTGGGGCCGTCGGCCCAGACCGGCAGCCGCGCCCCGGTGTTGAAGACGATCTGGCGCAGATCGTCCAGCCCGTGCACGTGATCGGCATGGGCATGGGTATAGACGACGGCGTCCAGCTCTCCGATCCCGGCGTTCAGAAGCTGGGTGCGCATGTCGGGTGTGGTGTCGATCAGCACGCGGGTGACGGCGCCCTCATCCTCGCGCTCGACCAGAAGCGAGCAGCGCAGGCGCTGGTTCTTCGGGTTGTCCGGGTCGCAATCGCCCCAGTGCCCGCCCAGCCGTGGCACCCCGCCGGAAGAGCCGCAGCCCAGAATGGTGAAATGCATCCGCGCCATCAGACGTCTTCCTCCCATGCGGCGGCCTTGCGGAACAGCCGGTCAAAGTTGGTCTGGGTCTGGGCGGCGAAATCGGCATAGTCCATGTCGAACAGCTGCGCCCCGACATGGGCGGTGTGGCGGGTATAGGCAGGCTCGTTGCGTTTGCCCCGATGCGGCGGCGGGGCAAGATAGGGCGCATCGGTTTCCACCAGAATGCGGCTGACCGGGGCGGCGGCGAAAATGTCGCGCAGCTCTGCCGATTTGGGAAAGGCGGAGATGCCGGACATCGACAGGTAGAACCCCAGATCAAGCGCCGCCTGCGCCAGCTCGGCGCTCGACGAAAAGCAGTGCATGACGCAGGAATAGGCGCCGGCGCTGTGTTCTTCGGCCAGAATGCGGGCCATGTCCTTGTCGGCGGCGCGGGCGTGGATGATCAGGGGCAGGCCGGTCTGGCGCGCGGCCTCGATATGCACGCGCAGGCTTTGCTTCTGCGCATCGGCGCTTTCGGCGCTGTAGTGGTAATCCAGCCCGGTTTCGCCGATACCCACGAATTTCGGGTGGCGGGCCAGCGTGATCAGTTCCTCGACCGTGGCCATCGGCTCTTCCGCCGCGCTCATGGGATGGGTGCCGGCGGCGAAGAAGACAGGCGCGTGGGCCTCGGCGATGGCGCGGACCTGCGGTTCAAGCCGCAGCTTGGTGCAGATCGTCACCATCCGCGTCACCCCGGCGGCCAGCGCCCGGTCGATGACCTGTGGCAGTTCGTCGGCGAAATCGGGAAAGTCCAGATGGCAATGGCTGTCGGTAATCTCTGGGGTGCTGGTCATGCGCTCGCCTGCCGGGCGGCAAGGGTTGCCGCCGTATCGTCAATCCTCAGAACCGTATCAAGGATCAGCGCGGCGGGGTCAAGGTTCACCGCGCGGCCATGGCGCGCGCGCGTGCCCAGCGTTTCGGCGGTTTCGGCCCAGACCCGCGCGGCATGGGCATCGGGGCAGAGCCGCGCCATCATCTCGGCCTCGCCCGGCGCGGCCTGTTGCGCCGGCGGGCCGGTGACGCCGCTGCGCGCCAGCCGCGACAGGAACAGATCGAACAGGCGCAGCATCAGATCGAACCGGGCCGCGCTGGCCTTGCCGGCGGCGCTGTCGGCCAGCTTCAGGGCGCGGGGCCGGTCGAGCCGGGGCAGGGTGGCAAAGAGCGCCACGATCTCGGAATAAAGCGCCAGCCCGTCCAGGTTGGTCAGCCGGATCGCCTCGCCCACCGAGCCTCCGGAAAGGGCGGCCAGCGTCCCCGCGTCGTTCACCTGCGCCCCGGCGGCCAGAAGCGCCTCGGCCATATCGTCGGCGCCCAGCGTGGCAAGCCGCAGCTCGCGGCAGCGCGAGCGGATGGTGGGCAACAGGCGCGAGGGCTGATGCGAGATCAGCAGAAGCGTGGCCTTTTCGGGCGGCTCCTCGAGCAGTTTCAGCAGCGCGTTGGCGGCGTTCACATTCATCTCGTCGGCCGCGTCCACGATCACCACGCGCCGGCCACCGTCGGAGGCAGAGAGCGAAAAGAACCCCTTCAGCCGGCGCAGCTCATCGACGGTGATGACGGTTTTCAGGCCCTTTTTCTTGTCGTCCCACGCGCGGCGCAGCAGGAAAAGGCCGGGGGCCGACATCGCCGCCACCTGGCGGGCGACCGGATGATCCGGTGCGATGTCGAGCGTGCCGGGCGGCGGCGGCGCGCCGAAAAGCCCGCCGTCCTCCTCTGCCGGCCGGGCCAGCAGGAACCGCGCGATGCGCCAGGCCAGCGTCGCCTTGCCCACCCCGCGCGGGCCGGTGATCAGCCAGCCGTGATGCATGCGCCCGGTGTTGAATGCTTCCAGAAACCCGGCCTCGGCGGCGCTCTGCCCCAGCAGGGCCAGCGTTTCGCGCGGATGCGGCGCACCCTCGACGCGGTCGGCTTCGGGGATGTCGTCGCTCATCCCAGGCGCCCGTCGGCAAGCCGCGCGACATCGGCGGCCACTGCGTCAATGCCCCGGTTGCCATCCACGACGACACAGCGATCCGCGAATTCCCGGGCCAGATCCAGAAACCCGGCGCGCATCTTTTGCTGCAGCGCCTCGCCGAAATCCTCGAACCGTTCCTCGGCGCCGTTGCGCCCCTTGGCGCGGGCCAGGCCAAGCGCGGGGTCCATGTCGATGATGAAGGTCAGGTCGGGCTCGCGCCCGATCATCAGCGCGTGAAGCTGATCGACCACCCCGCGCAGATCGCCGCGGGTGATGCCCTGATAGAGCCGGGTGGAATCCGCGAAACGGTCGCAGATGACGGCCTTGCCGGCGGCCAGCGCCGGGGCGATTGTCTTTTCCAGATGGTCGCGGCGGGCCGCTGTGAACAGCAATATCTCGGTTTCCGCCGACCACCGGTCGGGGTCGCCTTCCAGCACCAGACGGCGGATCTCCTCGGCGCCCGGAGAGCCGCCCGGCTCCCGCGTCAGAACCACGTCGCGACCGATGGCGCGCAGATGGTCGGCCAGCCGCCGCGCCTGGGTGGATTTGCCGGACCCGTCGATACCCTCGAAGGTGATGAACACGCCCTGCGCCGCCATGCTCAGAGGCCTTGCGCCTCTGCCGTCATCTTGCGGAACAGTACCTGCGCGGCGGTGCGCAGACGGGGCAGGAAACCGCCCCTGGCCACGGCTGTCGCGGCCACCAGCGGCACGCGCACCTCCTCCATGTCGGGCAGGTTGATGACCAGTTCGCCGATCTCCTGGCCCGCCGCGATCGGCGCTTCGATCGGGGTTTCGAAGGCGATTTCGGCGTTGATCCCGCCCTGAAGCACGGCGGGCACGACCAGTTCTATATCGTCGGCGGCCACAAGGCCGACACGCGGCGCGGCCCCCAGCCAGACCCGCGCCTCGGCCAGGCGGGTGCCTTTTTCGACCACGGTTTTCTGCACGAACTGCCGGAATGCCCAGTTGATCAGCCGCTCGGCCTCTTGCGCGCGCTCGGCTTCGGAATTGAGCCCGGATATCACCACGATCACCCGGCGCGGCCCCTGCTGGGCAGAGCCGACAAGGCCATATCCGGCCTCCTGGGTGTGGCCGGTCTTCATGCCATCGGCGCCGATGCCCATTTTCAAAAGCGGGTTGCGGTTGAACCGGTTCTGCGGCGCGCGGCCGTCAAATTCATATTCCGCCTCGCCGAAGAAACCGTAATATTCGGGGAATTCGGTGATCAGCCGGTTCGCCAGAATGGCCAGGTCCTTCATGCTCATCCGGTGGCCGGGGTTGGGCCAGCCCGAGGCATTGGCGAAGGTTGAGTTTTCCATCCCCAGCGCGCGGGCGCGTTCGTTCATCAGCCGGGCGAACCCGTCTTCGGTTCCGGCCAGCCCCTCGGCCACCACCACGCAGGCGTCATTGCCCGATTGCACGATGATGCCCCGAATGAGGTCGCGCACGGTCGGGCGGTCACGGTCGTTCAGGAACATGGTCGAGCCGCCCATGTTCATGGCGTTCGTCGACACGGAAAACTGCGTGTCCATCGTCACCCGCCCGTCGCGCAGCGCTTCGAACAGCATGTTCAGCGTCATCAGCTTGGACATCGACGCCGGCGGCAGCGGCGTTTCGGCATTCTTGCTCAGCAGCACCGTGCCGGTGGTCTGGTCCAGCACATAGGCCGCGGTTGCGCGCGTTTCGAACGAGGCGCGCGCGGCAGAGGCAAGGGGCAGGGCGGCCAGCAAGGCCAGAAGCGTGATGTATATGCGTCGCATCGGTTCGTCCGCTATGGTGTCAGAGGCTTTAGTTGGTCACGAAATACGCGTCCGTAAAGCCAAGCTCTTTTACGTTTTTCAAAAGCGCCGCGCGCTCGGCGCTGGTGCCGACAGGGCCGATGAGGACGCGCCAGAAGGTCTTGCCGCTGCTTTCCTGCATCAGCACCGTGGGCACGATCCCGCTGTCACGCAACAGGTTGCCGGTGCCGGTGGCGTTTTCCTCGACCCCGAAGATGCCGATCTGGATGAAGGGTTTTTCCAGCGCCGAGGGTTTCGGGGCAGCGGCCGCTATCGGAGGCTCGGGCGCGATATCGGCCGCGGGCGCCCCGGTTTCAGCCTCGTCCAGCGCGGCGGCAGCCGCCGCCAGCGGGGCCAGCGGTTCGGCTTCGATGGGTTCGGGGGCGTCAAGCGCGGCCGTCGGTTCGGGGGCGGGCGGGTTCAGCGGCACCTCTTCCTTGCGCAGCGCGGTCACGTTCAGCAATGTCGGCTGCCCGGCCAGCATTCCCAGCGCCGAAGCCGCATCGGAAGAGATCATCAGCTTCGGCCCGGGATTTTCCCGTTCGCGCCGGAACAGCGCGCCGATCACGAATTTGCCGTTGGTTTCATTGCGGATGATCACCCGCTCCGGGTCGGTGACGCCGGGATAGGCCACCCAGATGCCGCCCAGCGAGGGGCGCCCGTCCCACAGGCCGTTTTCATTGGCCTGAAACACATCGGGTGCCTCGACATCGCGCTCGACCAGCCTAGTGGCGGTGGATGCCGTCGGGGTGTCGCCGGATTTGCCCGAGGGCGGGAACAGCCCGCCTTCTTCGCATCCGGCCAGCGCGACGGCCACGCATAGTGAAAGCGAAACCTTAAACAAACCCTTGGAAATCATGCCTTGCCCCTGTTCGCGCACGACCGCTCCGCCGCGCCTGCGGCCTGTTCGTCCGACCGCCTGTCTGCCCGTTGACGCGTTGCTGTTATTTTGCGCCGTGCCACATCATAACGTCACCGGCGCTTCAAGGAAAGGGCGGGGCGGGGCGGCGGCGGCAAAAAACGGCCATTCTGCGGGCTTTCAGAATCGCACGGGCCGGGCTAAGCCGGGATGCCGTCGGAGGGGTGGCAGAGTGGTCGAATGCGGCGGTCTTGAAAACCGTTGAAGGTTTGCGCCTTCCGGGGGTTCGAATCCCCCTCCCTCCGCCACATCCGATTATCGTCAGCAGTGTGCGATCCGCCCTTCGCGGTCGATTGAGTGCTGGGATGCGGCAAGGTCCGGCATCGCGGCTCTTGCCCCCTGTGCAGGGAAATGTCCGCCGCGCGGGACTCTCGGGCGTGCGTCGCCTTCACCGCCCGGAGTGGGGCCTGCCCCCGCCGTGCCAGGGCGCCAGGCAGGCGTTCGTCAGACATGAGCTGCACAATTCTTGTTCAGGAAAAGAAAAGCCGCGCCACGCGTCACGACATTTCTTGACAGCCTTAAAATTTAATCAAACGGTAAAGCGTGATTTGCAGAGGGGTGGAAAAAAATATGGAAAATCAACGTAAAGTTCGGCACGGGCGCGGGCTGACGCGTCGCGGGCTTCTGGCGACAAGCGTCGCGCTGGTCGCGGTTTCGACACTCGGCGCGGGCGTCGCGGTGGCGGCCGAGCCCGTGAAAGTGGCGGGCATCTATACCGTTCCGGTCGAGCAGCAATGGGTCAGCCGCATTCACAAGGCGGCCGAAACGGCGCAGGCGCGCGGCGACATCGACTACGCGTTTACCGAAAACGTCAGCAACACCGATTACGCCCGCGTCATGCGCGAATACGCCGAGAAGGGCTATCAACTGATCATCGGCGAGATTTTCGGCGCCGAGCAGGAAGCCCGCGAAGTCGCCGCCGATTACCCCGACATCGCGTTCCTGCTGGGTTCCAGCTTCAAGGAAGACCCGGCGCTCGCCAATCTGGCGGTCTTCGACAATTACATCCAGGACGCGGCCTATCTGTCGGGCATCATCGCCGGGGCGATGACGAAAACCGGCAACATCGGCATGGTCGGCGGCTTTCCGATCCCCGAGGTGAACCGCCTGATGAACGCGTTCATGGCCGGCGCGCATGAGATGAACCCCGAGATCACGTTCCAGGTCAGCTTCATCGGCAGTTGGTTCGATCCGCCCAAGGCCAAGGAAACCGCCTTCGCGATGATCGAGCAGGGCGCGGATGTGCTCTATGCCGAGCGCTTCGGCGTGTCGGACGCGGCGCAGGAACGGAATGTGCTGGCCATCGGCAACGTGATCGACACCCAGGCCGATTATCCCGAAACGGTCGTGGCCTCGGCGATCTGGCATTTCGAACCGACGCTGGATCACGCCATCGCCGAGGTGAAGGCGGGCACGTTCAAGGCCGCCGATTACGGCGTCTATTCCTTCATGGCCGAGGGCGGCAGTTCGCTCGCGCCGCTGGGCACGTTCGAGGGCAAGGTGCCCGAGGCGGCGCTGGCGCTGGTGGCCGAGCGGGAAGCCGCGATCCGGGCCGGGACCTTCTCTGTCGAAATCAACGATGAAGAACCGAAGTCTTCCTGAGTGGCGGGGACTGCACACAAGGCGCCGGTTGTCCTGCGCCTTGACCGCATCACCAAGACCTTCGGCGCGCTGACCGCGAATGACGCGATCAGCTTTGATCTGCGCGAAGGCGAGGTGATCGCCCTTCTGGGCGAGAACGGCGCGGGCAAGACCACATTGATGAACATCCTGTTTGGCCAGTACACGGCCGACAGCGGGTCTGTGGCCGTGTTCGGCAAGACGCTGCCGCCGGGCAATCCGCGCGCGGCGCTGACGGCGGGCGTGGGGATGGTGCATCAGCACTTCACGCTGGCCGACAACATGACGGTGCTGGAAAACATCGTGCTGGGCACGCAGCCGCTGTGGAAGGCCGGGTTCAACCGGGCCGGCGCGCGCCAGCGCATTCTCGAACTGGTGGGGGCCTACGGGCTGAGCGTCGATCCCGACGCGCTTGTCGGCAGTCTGACGGTGGGCGAGCGGCAGCGGGTAGAGATCCTCAAGGCGCTCTATCGCGATGCGCGCATCCTGATCCTGGATGAGCCGACCGCTGTTCTGACGCCGCAGGAAACCGACGATCTGTTCGCCACGCTGCGCAAGGCCGTGGCACTGGGGCTGTCGGTGATCTTCATCTCGCACAAGCTGCACGAGGTGATGGCGGTGTCAGACAGGGTGGTGGTGCTGCGCCATGGCAGGCTGGTGGCGGAAACCGAAACCGCCGCGACCGACAAGTACACCCTGGCCGAGCTGATGGTCGGCGCGCGGATCGACCCGCCCGCCGTGCAGGCCGCGCCGGTGGGCCGGGTTCTGATCGAGCTGGAGAATGTCAGCACCCCTGACCGGGGCGCCGCGCCGGGGCTGAAATCGGTGCATCTGAAGATCCGGGGCGGGCAGATCGTCGGGCTGGCCGGGGTGTCGGGCAACGGCCAGGCGGCGCTGTTCGATGTTCTGGGCGGCCTGATCACGCCGGCGCGGGGTGTGCTGCGGCGCGACGGTGCCGTGCCCGGCCGCTGGTCGCCGCGCGCGGCGGTGGCGGGCGGGATCGCGCGCATCCCCGAGGACCGGCACAAAACCGGCACGATCCCCGATTTCAACCTGACCGAAAACGCGGTGCTGGAACTCTACGGGCAGCCACCCTTCAGCCGCAGGGGCTGGCTGAACCGGGGCGCGGCGCGGGCCTTCGCGCGCCGGATCATCGATGCCTACGACGTGCGCTGCCCCGGGCCGGAGACGCGTATCCGGCTGCTGTCGGGCGGAAACATGCAAAAGCTGATTCTGGGCCGCGTGCTCGAGACGGTGCCGGATGTCATTCTGGCCAATCAGCCGGTGCGCGGGCTTGATATCGGGGCGCTGACATATGTGCATGAACAGCTTTTGGCGGCGCGTGGTCGCGGGGCAGGGGTGTTGCTGATTTCGGAAGACCTGGATGAGATCATGGCCTTGTCGGATGTGATTCACGTGATTTCGGAAGGGCGGCTTTCGCCGGGGTTCGAGCGCGGCAGCAAGACCACGGCAGAGCTGGGCGTCTGGCTGGCGGGTCACGGGTTTGGCGAGGGCGACTCCGATGCGGCTTGAACCGGTCGCGCAACCGACTCTGATCCGCACCATCGGCCTGCCGGCATTGGCGCTGGCGGCCACGGTCGCCATCGCCTCGCTGCTGGCGATGGTCGCGGGGGCGCCGCCGCTTTCGGTTCTGGGGCTGATCCTGCAGGGTGCCTTCGGATCGAAATTCGCGCTACTGGAAACGCTCAACCGGGCCACGCCGCTGATCTTCACCGGGCTTGCGGTGGCGGTGGCCTTTCGCGCCCGGCTCTGGAACATCGGCGCCGAGGCGCAGCTTTACGCGGGGGCGGTGGTTACGGCGACGCTGGGAACCGGGGCGCTGGCCTGGCCCTCGGGCCTGTTGCTGCCGTCGATCGCATCGGCGGCGATGCTGGCGGGAGCCATTGTGCTGCTGGTGCCGACCGTCCTGAAGACCCGGTTCGGGGTGGATGAGGTGGTAACGACACTGCTGCTGAATTTCGTGGTGCTCTTGTGGGTGTCGATGCTGCTGGAAGGCCCGCTGAAGGATCCGATGGGGATGGGCTGGCCCAAATCCGCGCGCCTGATCCCCGAGGCGCGGCTGCCGCGCATCGTCGAGGGGCTGCGCCTGCACTGGGGCTTCGGGCTGGCGCTGATCGCGGCGGCGGTGATCTGGCTGGTGCAGGCCCGCACCACGCTGGGGTACGAGATGCGCGCCGTCGGGTTGAACCGGGCCGCCGCGAAATTCGCGGGCATCCCCGTCGGCCCGGTTCTGATCAAGACGGCGCTGCTGTCGGGGGGGCTGGCCGCGCTTGCCGGGTTTTCCGAAGTGGCGGGTCTCAAGGGAAGCCTGACCTTGGATATTTCCCCCGGCTTTGGCTATACCGGCATCATCGTGGCGATGCTGGCGCTGCTCAACCCCTTCGGCGTCGTGGTGGCGGCACTGTTTGTCGCCGGGGTGTTCGTCGGGGCCGACAGCATGAGCCGCGCGGTGGGCGTGCCGACCTATCTGGCCGATATCATGCTGGCCACGGCCCTGCTGCTCATGGTGCTGGCGCTGATGCTGACCCGGTTCCGGGTCCGGTGGGCGTAGGCCGTGGATATCGTTGACATCCTTCTGTCCGCCAGTTTCTGGGCCGCCGCGATCCGCATCGCCAGCCCGCTGATCTTCGCCGCGCTGGGCGAGCTGATCTGCGAGCGGGCCGGGGTGCTGAACCTCGGGATCGAAGGCATCATGGTGGTGGGGGCCTTTGCCGGCTGGATGACCGTCTATTCCGGCGGCGGCCTTTGGGCCGGGGTCGGGGTGGCGATGCTGGCGGGCATGCTGTTCGGGCTGCTGCACGCTGTGCTGACGGTGCCGTTCGGCCTGTCGCAGCATGTGGTCGGGCTTGGCATCACCATGCTGGCGACCGCGCTGACCTATTTCAGCTACCGGCTGGCCTTGCCCGAAGTCACCTCGCCCCCCAAGATCGAGGCGTTCCAGCCGCTGCCGGTTCCGGTTCTGTCGGATATTCCGGTGCTCGGGCCGGCGGTGTTCAGCCAGACCCCGCTGACCTATCTGGCCTTCGGTCTGGTGATTGCGGTTTCGGTGATCCTGTACCGCACCCCGCTGGGCCTGGCGCTGCGCGCGGCGGGCGAGAATCCGGCGGCGGTGGCCGCCCAGGGCCTTTCGGTCGGGGCGATCCGCATCGGCGCGGTGATGGCGGGCAGCGGGCTCATGGCGCTGGGCGGCGCGTTTCTGACCATGTCGGCCTTCAACTCGTTCTTCTTCGAAATGGTGAACGGGCGCGGCTGGATCTGCATTGCGCTTGTGGTCTTCGGATCGTGGCGGCCGGGCAAGACGCTGATCGGCGCGATCCTGTTCGCCGCCTTCGACGCGCTGCAGGTTCGTGTGCAGCAAACGCCACTGGGCGCCGATCTGCCCTATCAGATATTCCTGATGATGCCCTATCTTCTGTCGATCCTGGCGCTTGTCGTCATGTCGCGGCGGGCGCAGGTGCCGGCGGCCCTGATGGTGCCGTTCAACAAGGGAGAGCGCTGATGTTCGATCTGATCGTCAAGGGCGGCAGCCTGCCGGACGGGCGTGTCGCCGATATCGGGATCGAGGCCGGAAAGATCACCGCGATCGGCACGATCGAGGCCGAGGCCGGCCGGATCATAGAGGCAACGGGCGATCTGGTCTGCCCGCCGTTCGTGGATCCGCATTTCCATATGGATGCGACCCTTTCCTATGGCACCCCGAGGATCAACGCCTCCGGCACGTTGCTGGAAGGGATCGGCCTGTGGGGCGAGCTGAAGGACGAGATGACCTTCGAACAGGTCCGCGACCGCGCGCTGGCCTATTGCGACTGGGCCGCGTCGATGGGATTGCTGGCCATTCGCAGCCATGTCGATACCTGCGACGACCGGCTGCTGGGGGTTCAGGCCCTGCTTGAGGTCAGAAAGCAGGTCTCGGGTTACATCGACCTGCAGTTGGTGGCCTTTCCGCAGGATGGCCTTTACCGCGACCCGACGGCACTGGCCAACACGATCCGCGCGCTGGACATGGGGGTCGAGGTCGTGGGCGGCATTCCGCATTTCGAACGCACCATGGCCGATGGCGCCGCCTCGGTGACGCAGCTGTGCGAGATCGCGGCAGAGCGCGGCCTGATGGTCGATATGCATTGCGACGAGACCGACGATCCCCTGTCGCGCCACATCGAAACGCTGGCCTATGAGGCGCAAAGGCTGGGCCTGCAGGGGCGCGTTGCAGGCTCGCATCTGACGTCGATGCATTCGATGGACAATTACTATGTCTCGAAACTGCTGCCGCTGATGCAGGAGGCCGGTATCGCCGCCATTCCCAACCCGCTGATCAATATCGTGCTTCAGGGGCGCCACGACAGCTTTCCCAAGCGCCGGGGCCTGACCCGCGTCAAGGAGATGCTGGCGATGGGGATCACGGTGGGCTTCGGGCAGGATTGCGTCATGGACCCGTGGTACAGCATGGGCACGGCGGATATGCTGGATGTGGCCTTCATGGGGTTGCATGTGGCACAGATGACCAGCCCCGAAGAGATGCGCCAGTGCTTCGAGATGGTAACCACGAGCAATGCGAGGATCATGGGCCTGTCCGACTACGGGCTGCGCGTCGGTGCGAAGGCGTCGCTTGTGGTGCTGGACGCGGGCAACCCGATCGAGGCGCTGCGGCTGCGGCCCGACAGGCTTTGCGTGATCGCCGGCGGGCAGGTGATCGCCAGCAGGGCCAAGAACGACGCGCGGCTGTCACTGCCGGGGCGGCCCGCATCCGTGCGCCGGCGGCACCCGGCCCATACGGGCGCGCGGGCGTAGCGCCGGGAACGGCGGCGTCAGTCCGGCTGATACCCCTGGATCAGGCGGCGCAGGCCGTAGAGCGCGCCGAAATAGATCGCGGCCAGCGTCACCGGTGCCGAATAGGCCAGCGTGGCAAAGCCGGTCAGCCCCTGGCCGACCGAACAGCCCATGGCGACGATACCGCCGACGCCCATCAGCGCCGCGCCCGACACCTGCCGGCCCAGCTCGCGCGGGTCTTCGCAGGCTTCCCAGCGGAAGTGGCCCTTGATCGAGGATCCGATGAACGCGCCGGCCAGCACCCCGGCGACGGAGCCGACGGCAAAGCCCAGCCCGCCCGAGGACGCCGTCATCAGCCACAAGAGCGCGCGGCCGAGCGGCGCGGTAAAGCTGTGGCCCTCGACGGGCACAGCGCCAAAGCTCATTGCGTTCAGCGTGCTGGTGCCCCAGAGCGCAAGGCTGATCGACAGGCCGGCAGCCACGCCCCAGCCGATGCGGTGGTGTGCCCGGCGCAGCGGGGCATAGGACAGGGCCCAGACCGTCAGCGCCGCCGCGACGATCGTGGCGAAGGCCAGCGGCGGCAGGCCAAGCTGGGCCGCCACCAGATGCGCATATCCTTGTGGCGCGTCGGCCGGGTGCTGCGGAAAGGCCAGAATGCGCAGATTGGCCAGCGGCCCGTTCAGCGTGACGTAGCCGCTGATCGCCATGACCACGACAACGACAAAGGCGCGCAGATCGCCGCCGCCGAACCGCGCCAGCGCGCCGAAGCCGCAGTTGCCGGCCAGCGCCATGCCATATCCGAAAACCGCGCCGCCTATGATACTGGCCAGCGGGTTCCAGGCGATGGCGTGATAGATCGTGGCCTCGATGTCGATCAGCCCCGCATCGGCCAGCAGGAAGGTGCTGAAGATGGCAGTGCCCAGCACGATGCCCCACAGGCGCAGGCGCCGCTGGTCATCGCCATAGATCGCGCTTTCGATGGCGCCCAATGTGCAGAATTCGCCCAGCCGCGCGGCCAGCCCTAGAACCATTCCGGTCATCAGGCCAATCAGCGCGGCGAGGGCGCCAATCGGTAGCATGCCCATGCGTCCCCTCCCGCGGACGGGTCGGTCGTTGCGACCCGGCCGCCCGGTTTCAGTCCGGTGTCTTGCAGAACATGTCGTAGACGAGTTCGATCGTGCGCCGCGCGCGATCGTCGGCCAGCGAATAGAAGATCGCCTTGCCATCGCGGCGATGGGCGACGAGCCCCTCCAGCCGCAGCCGCGCGAGTTGCTGGCTGACGGCAGCCTGGCGCGACGACAACAGGCGCTCCAGCTCGGTCACGGTCTTTTCGCCGGTGGACAGGTGGCACAGGATCATCAGCCGCCCTTCATGCGACAGCGCCTTGAGAAAGCTTGATGCCGCCTCGGCCTTGGTGACCATGTCATTGGCGACGACGGATGCGTCTTCGCCATCCCCTGCCGCGTCCCGGACATCAAGGTCGAATGTGTGAATTGCGTCGGTCATGTTCGTTCTATGGGGCGCTTTTGGGCCCCGTCCTCTGGTCTTGCGTGCCCTTGGCCGGGCGGGATTTCATTTTCGCTTAGCATGGAATTCGTTAATCTGCGAAGTAGCCTTTGTTTTAAGCAACGAAATTGTGACTGTGGCGCACCGATTTAATGCGGTTAGCCTTCGGCATCGCCGTTTAATTGGGCAGTCCACTCCGGCTGGTTTTCCAGCATCTTGCCCAGAAGCCCCCAAAAGAAATCCTCTCCCGGATAGCCTTCGATGCGCCGAAGCTCGACCCCGTCGCGCAGCAGGATGAAGGTTGGCGTGAACTGCGGCTTGGAGCGCAGGGTGATATCGTCGGGCAGGGCGCGCAGGCTTTCCTTGCGCAGCGGCGCGGCGCGACCTTCGGAGGTTTTGGGGTAGATCGGGCCGATCTGCTTTTCCCACATGATGCAATAGGCGCAGCCCTGCTGTTCGACCATCAGAAGACGAAGGTCGGCGCGGGCCGGCACGGTGGCAGCCGCAAGCGCCATCGCAGCGGCGCAGGCCAGTGAGAGAATTCGCATCATAGCTCTTTCCAGATAGATCTAAAAAACATAATGTGTTTTAGCGTCCGGAACAAGGGAGGGTCCGCGGTGCTTGATATTTCCTTTGGTGCGGCGGCCCTGGCGGGAATCCTGTCTTTCCTGTCGCCCTGCATCCTGCCGATCGTGCCGTTCTATCTGTGCTACATGGCCGGCATTTCAATGGCCGAGCTGCGCAGCGACGATACGATCGCGCCGGGCGCGCAGCGGCGGCTGGTGCTCTCGGCGGTGTTCTTCGCGCTTGGCGTGACCTCGATCTTCGTGCTGCTGGGGATGGGGGCGACCGCACTTGGCCAGGCGTTCATCGCGTGGAAAGAGCCGCTGTCTTATGTGGCCGCCGCGATGCTGATCGTGTTCGGCCTGCATTTTCTGGGCGTCATGCGCATCCCTTTCCTGTACCGGGAGGCGCGGATCGAAAGCAAGGCGGAGCCCACCACCGTTCTGGGCGCCTATCTGATGGGGCTGGCCTTCGGCTTTGGCTGGACGCCCTGCGTGGGCCCGGCGCTGGCGGCGATCCTGATGGTGGCCAGCGGCATGGGCGACATCTGGCGCGGCGGATTGCTGCTGCTTGTCTACGGGCTGTCGATGACCGCGCCGTTCATCGTGGCGGCGCTGTTTGCCCGGCCGTTTCTGGGCTGGGCGCAGCGCAACCGAAAATACATGGGCTATGTGGAAAAGGCGATGGGGGTTATGCTGATCCTGTTCGGGATTCTGATCGCCACCAACGCCGTATCCTATATCGCCCAGTTCATGATCGAACATGTCCCGTGGTTTTCGACCATCGGGTAAGTGAGGGAGAGATTGATATGCGACTGATGTCTTTTCTGGCGGCGGGTTTCCTGGCGCTTGCCGCCCCGGCCTTCGCCACCGCCCCGATGGGCGACGACGGGCTGCACAAGCCCGAGTGGCTGCAGGACACGTTCAAGGACATGACCGAGGATCTCGAGGCGGCCACCGCCGAGGGCAAGCGCCTGCTGGTGATCTGGGAGCAGCGCGGCTGCATCTACTGCAAGAAGATGCACGAAGAGGTATTCCCCGACCCCGAGATCGCGGCGCTGATCGAGGAGAATTACTTCGTGGTGCAGATGAATCTGTTCGGCGATGTCGAGGTGACCGATTTCGACGGTACCGCCCTGTCGGAAAAGGATATGGCCCGGCGCTGGGGGGTTGTCTTCACGCCCACGATGATGTTCATGCCCGACACGCTGCCCGATGGCGGCACCACCGCCGCGCAGGCCGCTGTGGTGACGATGCCGGGGGCTTTCGGCAAGGGAACCACCGAAAGCCTGCTGCGTTGGGTTCTGGAAAAAGGCTACGAGGGCGATGAACATTTCCAGAAATATCTTGCGCGCAAACTCAGCGAAGGCCAATGATGGCTAACAATGTTGCGCAATCGCACCCATGATCGAAACAAAGGCGCGACACTGCGTCCGTTCAATGACATGCAATAAATTAGATTTGTTGTTGCATACAAATGGATACCTCAGCTAGTTTGGGCTGACGGGAAAAGACACTGGGAGGAGTCTTGAATGAAACGCGTAATCCTGAGCACCGCTTGCCTGGTGGCTGGTGTCGGTCTTGCTTCGGCTTCTGAAGTCGCGCCGGAGAATGTGAAATATGACGAGTATGGCGCGATCTCCGAATCCCTGACGGGTGTTCCGGGAGACGCCGCCAACGGCCGCGTGATCATGGGCACCAAGAGCCTCGGCAACTGTGTGTCCTGCCATGCGATTTCGGAAATGGCCGAAGACGTGCCGTTCCACGGCGAGGTCGGGCCGATCCTGGACGGCGTCGCCGACCGCTGGACCGAGGCGGAGCTGCGCGGCATCGTGGCCAATGCCAAGATGACCTATGATGGCACGGTGATGCCGGCCTTCTTCAAGACCACCGGTTATATCCGTCCGGGTGACGCCTATACCGGAAAGGCGGCAAAGACCGATCCGCTGCCGCCGCTTCTGACGGGGCAGCAGATCGAGGATGTCGTCGCTTACCTGATGACGTTGAAAGAGGAGTGATCCCGCGCGGATCCTTCCCGACAAAGGAGAGAGCAATGGAACTTACAAGACGTGGGGCGATTGCGCTTGGAGCCGGTGTAGCGGCGACCCTCGCGCTGCCCATCCGTGCGGTGGCGAGCGTTGACGACGCGATTGCCGCCTTCACCGGCGGCGCCGACATGGCCGATGCCGGCATCACGCTGACCAGCCCCGAGATTGCAGAGAACGGCAATACCGTTCCGGTCAGCGTCGATGCCCCCGGCGCGGTGTCGGTAATGCTTCTGGCATCCGGCAACCCCACCCCGGCTGTGTGCACGTTCAACTTCGGCCCGCTGGCCGCATCGCAGAGCGCGTCCACCCGGATCCGTCTGGCCGGCACGCAGGATGTGGTCGCCATCGCCAAGATGGCCGACGGCAGCTTTGCCCGTGCCTCCAACACCGTGAAAGTCACCATCGGCGGCTGCGGCGGCTGATCAGAGGAGATTGAGAAATGGCAACTGGTGTAAAACCCCGCGTTAAGGTTCCGAAAACGGCATCGGCTGGTGAAGCGATCACGATCAAGACCCTTATCAGCCACCCGATGGAATCGGGCCAGCGCAAGGACAGCAACGGGAACATCATCCCGCGCTCGATCATCAACCGCTTCACCTGCGATTTCAACGGCCAGAACGTCATCGACGTGACGCTGGAGCCCGCGATCTCGACCAACCCGTATTTCGAATTCGAGGCCCTGGTGCCCGAAGCCGGTGAGTTCAAGTTCACCTGGTATGACGATGACGGCTCGGTCTACGAGGAAGCCAAGCCGATCGCGATCGGCTGAGCGGGTTGCTGCATTCAGGGAGGAAACGCATGGAACTGAAATCGCTCAAGGCTGTCACGTCTGCTGTTGCACTGCTCGCGCTTGGCGCGGGCCTTGCATCGGCGGGTGAAGACGATCAGCTCATCATCAACGGCGAGACCGAAATGGTGACCCGGACCGAAGCGCCGGCGCATATGGAGTATATCGACGAAATCCGCTCCGGCTGGACGTTCCGTTCCGACGAAACGCAGGCGCTGCAGATGGATGACTTCGATAACCCCGGCATGATCTTCGTCGATCAGGGGCTCGACACCTGGAACGAGGTCGACGGCTCCGAAGGCAAATCCTGCGCGTCGTGCCACGACGGGCCGGAGAGCCTGGCCGGCCTGCGCGCGGCGATGCCGAAGTATAACGAGGCCGCTGGCGAAGTCTGGACGATGGAGATGTATATCAACGACTGCCGCGAAAACCGGATGGGCGCCGAGAAATGGGGCTGGAATTCCAACCCCATGGTCAACACGACCGCCCTGATCTCGCTGCAGTCACGCGGTATGCCGGTGGATGTGAAGATCGACGGCCCGGCCCAGGAAACCTGGGAAAAGGGCAAGGAGATCTATTACACCCGCTACGGTCAGCTCGAACTGTCCTGTGCGAATTGTCACGAAGACAATTATGACAACCTGATCCGCGCAGACCATCTGAGCCAGGGTCAGATCAACGGCTTCCCGGCCTATCGCCTGAAGAACGCCAAGCTGAACTCGATCCACAACCGGTTCAAGGGCTGCATCCGCGACACCCGTGCCGAGACCTTCAAGGAAGGCTCGGCCGAGTTCATCGCGCTGGAGCTTTACGTCGCCTCGCGCGGCAACGGCCTGTCGGTCGAAGGCCCTTCGGTGCGCAACTAAGCACACATCCCCGCGCGGGCCTGTTTCGCGCGGGGCATTCGTTAGTTCCTTTACCCAGCGCCTTGTCGCCGGCAGATGCTTCGCATTTCGCCGGACGGTGGGTTGCATTCTGAACGGAGAGACGACGAGCATGATTTCGCGGCGAGATTTTCTGCAGGCCACCGTGGCGGCCTCGGCCATCTATGGCGCTTCGGGCGTTGGCAACTGGTCGAAACTGGCGGCGCAGCAGGCGCTGACGCAGGATGACCTGCTTCAGTTCGATACGTTCGGCAACATCACCCTTGTGCATGTGACAGACATCCACGGCCAGCTGAAGCCGGTCTATTTCCGCGAGCCCGAGATCAACCTCGGCGTTGGCGCCGTGAACGGGCTGCCGCCGCATGTGACCGGCGCCGATTTCCTGAAGATGTTCAACATCGCCCCCGGCACGCCCGAGGCCTATGCGCTGACCTATCCCGATTTCGCGGCCCTGGCGAAAAGCTACGGCCGGATGGGCGGGCTGGACAGGGTGGCGACGATCCTGAACGCGATCCGCGCCGACCGGCCCGACGCGCTGCTGCTGGATGGCGGCGACACCTGGCACGGCTCCTACACCTGCCTGAAGACCGGCGCGCAGGACATGGTCAACGTGATGAACGCGCTCAAGCCCGACGCGATGACCAGCCACTGGGAATTCACCCTGGGCGTGGATCGGGTGAACGAGATCGTTGAAGGGCTGGATTTCCCCTTCCTCGGCGCCAACATCTTCGACGCCGAATGGGACGAGCCGGCCTATGAACCCTACAAGATGTTCGAGCGGGGCGGTGCCAAGGTTGCCGTGATCGGGCAAGCCTTTCCCTATCTGCCGATCGCCAACCCGAAATACATGTTCCCCGGCCTCAGCTTCGGCGTGCGCGAAGAGCGGATGAACGAGGTGGTGCAAGAGGTGCGCGACGCGGGTGCCGAACTGGTGGTGGTGCTGTCGCACAACGGCTTCGACGTTGATCGCAAGATGGCCGCCCAGGTGCCAGGCATCGACGTGATCCTGACCGGCCACACCCATGACGCGCTGCCAGAGCCGGTGATGGTGGGCGGCACGATGCTGATCGCCTCGGGCTCGAACGGCAAGTTCGTCACCCGGCTGGATCTGGATGTTCAGAACGGCCAGCTCATGGGCTTCCGCCACAAGCTGATCCCGGTGTTTTCCGACGTGATCGCCCCCGACAAGCAGGTCGCCGCCCTGATCGACGAACAGCGCGCGCCCTATGAGGCCGAGCTGTCCGAGGTTCTGGGCCACACCGACAGCCTGCTGTACCGGCGCGGCAATTTCAACGGCACCTGGGACGATCTGATCTGCAACGCGCTGATTGATGAGCGTGAGGCGGATATCGCCATGTCGCCCGGTTTCCGCTGGGGGCCGAGCCTGCTGCCCGGCGATGCGATCACCCGCGAGGATCTGTTCAACGCCACCTCGATGTCCTATCCGGCGGCCTATCGGTCGGAGATGACCGGCGAGACGATCCACGTGATCCTGGAAGATGTGGCCGACAACCTGTTCAACCCCGACCCCTATTATCAGCAGGGCGGCGACATGGTTCGCGTCGGCGGCATGGGCTATCACATCGACGTCAGCAAGCCGCAGGGCAGCCGCATCACCAACATGACGCTGCTGAAAACCGGCGAGGCGATCGATCGGGCCAAGAGCTATGTCGTGTCCGGTTGGGCCAGCGTGAACGAGGGCACCGAGGGCCCCGCGATCTGGGATGTGGTGGAGAGCTACGTCAAGCGTATGGGCACGGTCAGCATCGACCCGAACAAATCGGTGAAGGTGACCGGGGCGTGACCGATCATCGCATTCATACATCGAACAAACCGAATATAACCCACGCATCTTCAGAGGAGGTTGCAGATATGACGGACAAGTCAGACCCCACGACCACCCGGCGCGGCTTTCTGAAAGCCGGGCTTGCCGCGGGTGGTGCGGTGGCCGCCGGTGGCGCGGCCCATGCGGCGGGCGATCCGCTGATCACCGAGATCCAGCCCTGGGCGCAGGGCCTTGGCGAAGGCGTCGACGCCACGCCCTATGGCCTGCCGATCAAGTATGAGGGCGACGTGGTGCGCCGCAACGTGGAATGGCTGACCGCCGACACGATCAGCTCGATCAACTTCACGCCGATTCATGCGCTGGATGGCACGATCACCCCCCAGGGCTGCGCGTTCGAACGCCACCATTCGGGCGCGATCGAGCTGCGCAAGGAAGACTACCGGCTGATGATCAACGGGCTGGTCGATACGCCGCTGGTGTTCACCTACGCCGATCTGGAGCGTTTTCCGCGCGTCACGCGCACCTATTTCCTTGAATGCGCGGCGAACACCGGCATGGAATGGGCGGGTGCGCAGCTCAACGGCTCGCAGTTCACGCATGGCATGATCCACAACATGGAATATACCGGCGTCACCCTGCGCACGCTTCTGGAAGAGGCGGGCGTGAAGCCCGAGGGCAAGTGGGTGATGGTCGAAGGCGCCGATGCGTCATCGAACGCCCGCTCGATCCCGCTGGAAAAGGCGATGGACGATTGCCTTGTCGCCTTCAAGGCCAATGGCGAGGCGCTGCGCATGGAGCATGGCTATCCGGTGCGTCTGTGTGTGCCCGGCTGGGAAGGCAACATGTGGGTGAAATGGCTGCGCCGCATCGAAGTGGGCGACAAGCCCTGGGAAAGCCGCGAAGAGACCAGCAAATACACCGACACGCTGGAAGATGGTACGAGCCGCAAGTGGACCTGGGTGATGGATGCCAAATCCGTCGTCACCAGCCCCAGCCCGCAGATGCCGATCACCCATGGCAAGGGGCCGCTGGTCATCACCGGGCTGGCCTGGTCGGGCCGCGGCGCGATCGCCCGTGTCGATGTGTCGGTCGATGGCGGCAAGAACTGGAAAGAGGCGCGGTTGGCCGCGCCGGGCCAGGACATGGCGCTGACCCGGTTCTACCTGGATCACGATTGGGACGGCTCCGAGATGTTCCTGCAAAGCCGCGCGATCGACAGCACCGGCTATGTGCAGCCGACAAAGACCCAGCTGCGCGAGGTGCGCGGGCTGAACTCGATCTATCACAACAATTGCATTCAGACCTGGTGGGTCAAGCCGAGCGGGGAGGCAGAGAATGTCGAAGTATCGTAATCTGGTGATCGGCACGGCGCTGGCCTCGGCGCTCATGGCCGCGCCGGCGCTGGCCGAAAAGCTTGGCCTCGGCCGCCCGGCCTTGCCCGAAGAGGTCGCCGCCTGGGACAAGGACGTGCGCCCCGACGGGCTGGGCCTGCCCGACGGGTCGGGCTCGGTCGAGGATGGCGAGATGATCTTCGCCGACAGTTGCGCCGTCTGCCATGGCGACTTTGCCGAAGGCGTGGGCAACTGGCCGAAACTGGCGGGCGGGGCGAATACGCTCGATCACGCCGACCCGCTGAAGACGGTCGGCTCCTACTGGCCCTACCTTTCCACCACATGGGACTATGTGCATCGCTCGATGCCTTTCGGCGACGCCCAGACCCTGAGCGCGGACGAGGTTTATGCGATCGTGGCCTATATCCTCTATTCCAACGATCTGGTGGAGGATGATTTCGTTCTGTCGAAGGAAAACTTCCTCGAGGTGGAGATGCCCAACGCGGACGGTTTCATCGTGGATGACCGGGAAGAGACGGAACTGCCGCTGTTCACCGCCGAGCCCTGCATGGAGAATTGCAAGGACACGGTGGAAGTCACCATGCGCGCCGCGGTTCTGGACGTGACCCCGGACATTGGCGAAGAGGCCGCCGCCGAAACGCCGGCCGAGGCCGAGGTGGCTGAAGCGGCCCCCGCCGCCGAAGAGCCGCCTGCCGCTGAAACCGCCGCGCTTGACCCCGAGATGGTTGCCAAGGGCGAGAAGGTCTTCAAGAAGTGCAAGGCCTGCCATCAGGTGGGCGAGGGGGCGAAGAACCGGACCGGCCCGGTGCTGAACGGCGTCTTCGGCCGCACGGCGGGTATGGTTGACGGGTTCAAATACTCCAAGGTGATGGCCGCCGCCGCCGATGACGGGCTGGTCTGGGACCACGAAACCCTGAGCGCCTATCTGGAAAACCCGAAGGCCTATCTTCCCAAGAACAAGATGTCCTTCGCCGGGCTGAAGAAAGAGGAAGACCGCGCCGCCGTGATCGCCTATCTGCGGTCGTTCGACTAGACGCGCCTTGCCTCACGTAAAATTGCGGGCGGTCCTTCGGGGCCGCCCGCCTGCGTTTTGGCCAACCCGCCCCGAATGTGCTAGACTACCTTCTGAAAAGGGAGGAGATCATGCTGTCACGGCGCGTGATGCTTGGGGCCGTTGCCGCGCTTGCCGCGCCGCGCCTGTCGGTCGCGGCGGCCCGGTTGGGCGATGACGGGTTGCACAAGCAGGACTGGTTTCTCGACAGTTTCCTGGAGCTTGGCGACGATCTGGAAACGGCGGCGGCGCAGGGGCGCGGCCTGATGGTTCTGGTCGAACAGGCGGGCTGCCCCTATTGCCGGGAGCTGCATCTCGTCAATTTCGAACGGGCCGCGATCGTGGAGTACATCACCGCGCATTTCGACGTTGTGCAGCTTGATCTGTGGGGCGCGCGGGCGGTGCTGGATTTCGATGGGGAAGAGCTGGAAGAGCGGCGCCTGGCCGCGAAGTGGGGGGTGAATTTCACCCCGACCACGCTGCTCTTCCCGGCCGCGAATGCGGGTGCCACGCGCGCCGCGCAGGCCGAGGCGTTTCGGCTGCCAGGCTATCTGAAACCGTTCCACTACCTGTCGTCTCTGGAATATGTGGCGCGGGGGGAATACCTCAAACAGCCCTTTCAGCGCTATCTGCAAGACAGGTTCGAGGCCCTGCGCGCGCAGGGCATCGAACCGGATGTCTGGTGACCGGGCCGCTCAGGGCGCCGGGGCGAAGCGCCCGTAGCATCCGTCGACGAAGATCAGCGGCGGCAGCGCGCTGACAATGGCCTCTTTGACCAGGCCCAGAACCAGCACGTGATCGCCGGCATCATGCACCGCGTGGCGGGTGCAGGTGAACCGCGCCGCGAAATCGGCAAGGCGCGGGCAACCCTGCGCATCCTCGTGCCAGTCGACCGGGGTGAAATCCTGCCCGTTGCGCGCGAAATGCCGGGCCAGCGAAAGCTGGTTTTCCGCCAGAACATGGATGGCAAAGCGCTGCGCGTCGCGGAAGGGTTCGAACCGGCTGGAGGCCTTGGCCGGCGCCCACAGAACAAGCGGCGGGTCCAGCGACACCGATGAAAAGCTGTTGGCGGTGATGGCCAGCGGCCCCCGCGGGCCGGCTGTGGTGATGATGGTGACGCCGGTGGCGAAACGGCCCAGGGCATCGCGATAGGCGCGTTCGGCCCCCGGCTGCGGTGTAACGCTTTTCACGCGTGGCTCTCCTTTTGCCGGCATGGCGTGGCTTTCGTGCGACCGCCCGACGGCGTGCCGTGCCTGCACATACCATGATTACCGGGCCGGGCAACCCGGCCCCCGGCGCGCGCGCGGGCTGCGTTACAAAAGCTTCAAAAATCTGAAACATTCATTTCGCACCCGGTCTGTATCCGGCGCAGGACTGGTTATGGGGATCACATGCTGCTGAGCGTCGAGAGCGTCACGAAGACATTCGGGCGAAACAACGCGGTGGAAAACGCAAGTTTCGCCGTCGAAAAATCCGCGATGATCGGCATCATCGGGCGCTCGGGCGCCGGGAAATCCACTTTTCTGCGGATGATGAACCGCCTGACCGACGCCACATCGGGTGCGATCAAGTTCGATGGGCGGAACATCCTTCCGCTGCAGGGCGCGCAGAAGCGCGCTTGGCAATCCGAATGTGCGATGATCTTTCAGCAGTTCAACCTGGTGCCGCGCATGGATGTGGTGTCCAACGTGCTGCATGGCACGTTGAACCGCCGCTCGACCCTGGCCACCATGTTCAACCTGTTCCCGCAATCCGACATTCACCGCGCCATCGACATTCTGGATCGGCTCGGCATCGCCGAACAGGCCCCCAAGCGGGCCGAGGCGCTTTCGGGCGGCCAGCAGCAGCGGGTGGCGATCGCCCGCGCGCTGATGCAGGACCCCAAGATCATCCTGGCCGACGAACCGATCGCCAGCCTCGATCCGATGAATGCCCAGGTGGTGATGGACGCGCTGCGCCGCATTCACGAAGAAGACGGCCGCATGGTCATCGCCAATCTTCACACGCTTGATACCGCCCGGCGCTATTGTGACCGCGTGATCGGCATGCGCGACGGGCGCATCGTGTTCGACGGCACGCCCGAACAGCTGACCACAGGCGTGGCGCGCGACATCTACGGCGCCGATGCCTCGTTCTCCGAGGCCGCGACCTCCACCTCCATCGACGCGCTGAACGAAGACGCCCGCGCGATGATGGAGGCCAAAGAAGTTATCTGAGTTTTCATCCGTCCGGCGCTCCTCGCCGGGCAAGTTCAACCTGGAGAGAAAAGATGAAAAAACTGCTGGCCGCCCTCGTGGCAACCACTGCCCTGGCCGCCCCGGCCCTGGCCGAAGACATCACGGAATTCCGCATCGGAATTCTTGGCGGCGAAAACGCCCAGGACCGTCTGAACAGCCACGAGTGCCTGAAGAACTACACCGAGGAAACCCTCGGCGTTCCGGTCAAGCTCTTCGCCCCGGCCGACTATAACGGCGTGATCCAGGGCCTGCTGGGCGGCACCATCGACATGGCCTGGCTGGGCGCGTCGGGCTACGCCGCGACCTATCTGAACGATCCCGAAGCGGTCGAGCCGGTTCTGGTCAAGATCAACCTGGATGGCTCCTACGGCTATCACTCGATCGGTTTCGCCCGCAAGGACAGCGGCATCACCTCTCTGGCCGACATGAAGGGCAAGAGCTTCGGCTTCGGTGATCCGAACTCCACCTCCGGCTACCTGATCCCGTCGATCGAGATCCCGATGGAAACCAGCGCCTCGATGGAATCCGGCGACTATTTCGGCGAAGTGAAATTCACCGGTGGCCATGAGCAGACCATCGTTGCCGTGAACAACGGCGACGTGAACGCCGGCGTGACCTGGGCCGACGGCCAGGGCAACTGGGAAGACGGCTTCAACTCGGGCGCGCTGCGCAAGGCGGTTGACGCCGGCCTGATCGACATGAACGATCTGGTCGAAATCTGGCGCTCCAAGCCGATCCCGGAAGGCCCGATCGTGCTGCGCAAGGCGCTGCCCGAAGATGTGAAGGCCAAGATGGTCGCCCTGGTCGACGGCATGTATGACGCCGACAAAGAGTGCACCTACAACATCTCCGCCGGTGAATCGCTGGGCTTCGACCCGATCACCCACGAGGCCTATCTGTCGATCATCGAGGCCCGCAAGGCCAAATCCAACTAAGCACCGCTTAGAACCGGACGGGCCCCGCCACTTGCGCGGGGCCCGTCCTTCGCATTCAAAGGCAGCATGAAATGGCAGAGCTTTCGGCATCGACCGGCCCCGGCGTGATGGACACGCGCGCGCAATACATGGCGATGATCCGCCGCAAACGGATGTATGGCGGCCTGATGCTTTCGATTTTCACGCTGTTGATGGTGTCGGGCTTCATACTGGCCGACGAACGCAACGCCGGCGGGTTCTGGGACGGCATCCTGAACATCTTCGATTTCCCGTCCGAAGTGGTATCCGAGGCCTGGTCCAAGATCGACCTTCTGCCCGGCCATCTCGTGACCTTCTTCCCGGCGCTGGTCGAAACCATCAACATCGCCGCGGTCTCCAGCCTGCTGGGCGCGGCCGTCGGCATGGTCCTGTCGCTTCTGTCGACCCGCGGCCTGGCGCGGTTCCCGCGCCTGATCCCGCTGTTTCGCCGGATCATGGATATCATGCGCGCCATCCCCGAGATCGTGATCGCGCTGGTACTGATCTTCATCCTCGGCGGCGGCCCTGTGCCCGCCATGATCGCCATCGCGTTTCATACCGCCGGCGCCCTGGGCAAGCTTTTCTCCGAGGTCAATGAAAACGCCGATCTCAAGCCCGTCGAGGGGCTGCAATCGGTCGGCGCCAGCTGGGCACAGCGCATGTGGCTCGGGGTGATCCCGCAGGTCGCGCCCAACTACCTCAGCTATGCGCTGCTGCGGTTCGAGATCAACATCCGCGCCTCCGCAATCCTAGGCTTCGTCGGCGCCGGCGGCATCGGCTATGAGCTGAAGAACGCGATGAGCTGGGGCCAGGGCAAGTTCGACGAGGCCGCGGCGATCTTCATCCTGCTGTTCCTGTCGATCGTTTTCTTCGATCAGCTCTCCAGCCACTTCCGCAACCGGCTGACAAGCGGAGGTCCTGCATGAACACCATCGCGCTCAAGGCCGAGGCCGACCAGATATTCACCCGCAAGCGCCTGACGAATTTCGGCCTGCCGGCGGTGGTGCTGGCCTATCTGGCCTATATCTTCTTCGCCTTCGATATCCCCGGCCTGGCCGAACGCGCCCGGATGGACAATGCCCGCACTCTGGTCGCCGACAGCTACAGCTACAAAACCCACGTGACGCGCGACAACCGGTCCGGCGCGGTCACGGTGTCGATCGAGGGCGAGCGCAAGGGCAACTACCCCGAAGGGCAGACGCCCGCCTGGGTGACGGTGAACGACGGCACAACCCTGATCGATCTGGGCGACGGGCATCTGGTGAACTTCCACGCCGACGGCGGCATGGACTACACCATCCCCGACTTCGGGCTGATCACCGCCCGCCCGACCACCGGCGGGGTGGAAACCAACCTCGATCCCGCCGCGGTGCCCGACTGGATCAACCTGTCGAAGAACCGCCTTGCCATCACCACCGGGGCAGGGCGCGTCAGCGTCACCCGCAACCGGACCGAGGTCTTCCGCTACTTCCCGGGTTGGGAGCTCTTCTTCTTCACCCTCGACAGCCCGTTCCACGGCCGCTCGCCACTCGATCTGGCCGGGCTCGCCCTGTCGTCCGACCGGGTAGAGCCCGCCCGTTCCAACCTCTCCGCGATCGTCGATGATTTCTGGAACAATGCCATGTGGCGTCACGGCGATGTCGCCTGGGCCCTGTTCGAAACCATCCTGATGGCCTTCCTCGGCACGATGGGGGCGGCGATGGTTGCGCTGCCGATGGCCTTCATGGCGGCAAAGAACTTCACCCCGGTGCTGACCGTGCGTTTCGGCATCCGCCGGCTGTTCGACTTCGTGCGCGGGGTCGACGGGCTGATCTGGACGATCATCCTCTCCCGTGCCTTCGGCCCCGGCCCGATGACGGGGGCGCTGGCGATCCTGGTCACCGATACCGGCAGCTTCGGCAAGATGTTCTCCGAGGCGCTGGAAAACGTCGACGGCAAACAGATCGAGGGCGTGCAATCCACCGGGGCCAAACCGCTGCAACGCTACCGCTTCGGGGTGATCCCGCAAATCACCCCGGTGCTGCTCAGCCAGGTGCTCTACTATCTGGAATCCAACACCCGCAGCGCGACCATCATCGGTGCGATCACCGGCGGCGGCATCGGCCTGCTGCTGACACAGGCGATCATCACCCAGAAAGACTGGGAAGAGGTCACCTATTACATCGTGCTTGTCATCCTCATGGTGATGATGATGGATTGGCTGTCCGGGCTGCTGCGCCGCCGCCTGATCCGCGGCGATGAAAGCGGCCACTGATCCGCCTCATCTTTCCGGAAATATCCCCGCCGGAGGCAAGAAAGTCTCCGGCGCCACGAAAGCCACGCCATGCCCCGCCTGAATGAACATACGCCCTATCTTCACCCCGATTGCGACGTGGTCGACAGCACCTTCGGAAAATTCGTCGAAATCGGCCGCGGCTCGCGCGTGGCCCGCTCGGAGTTCGGCGATTACTCCTATTGCGACCGCTACGCCGACATCGCCAATACGACGATCGGCAAATTCGCCAATATCGCCAGCTTCACCCGCATCGGCCCGACCGACCACCCGATGCACCGCGCCTCGCTGCATCATTTCCTCTACCGATCCGCCGACTACTGGGACGATGCCGAAGCCGATGCCGCGTTCTTCGATCACCGGCGTTCGCGCCGCGCGGAGATCGGCCATGACACCTGGATCGGGCATGGCGCGATCATCCGCCCCGAGGTAACCATCGGCCATGGCGCCGTTGTCGCCGCCGGGGCGGTGGTGACAAAGGATGTCGCGCCTTACATGATCGTCGCCGGCCTCCCGGCCACGCCGCTGCGCGAACGATTTCCCGGCCCGGTCGCGGACCGGCTGATGGCGCTGGCCTGGTGGGATTGGTCGCATGACCGGCTGCGCGCCGCGCTGCATGATTTCCGCAGCCTCGCGATAGAGGCGTTCCTCGAGAGATATGGCGGCTGAGGCGCGGAAAAAGGGGGCGGTCATCGACCACCCCCGGCACTGATGAAAAGGATTTGTGATGAAATCCGCGCTGCCGCCCGCAGCGGCATATTCATTTACACCCCAAAACTGCGCCCGCGATGTAACGCCCGCTTGAAACTCCGGCGAAGGTTTTCTGTCGCGGCGCAGGGCCCGCGCCAAACGAAAACGGGCGGCCCCGGGGCCGCCCGCCGAAAATCCGCGCCGGTGGCGGGGATCAGTTCAGGCCCATGCAGCTTGCATAATAGCTGACGGTCGCCGGCCAGTCGCTGAACACGCCCTCGACACCCACGTCCTGCGCCAGCACGTCGAGAATTTCGAAGTAATCCGCATCATTGTCGACGGTATCGGCCACCGACTGGAAGTACCAGCCGCCGCCGGTGCCCAGCGGGCCAGAGCGTTCCAGTGTCCAGGTGATGATCTTCAGGCCGGCCGCCTTGGCCTGCGTGGCATAGGGCGAGGGCACCATCTTGCCGTCTTCCAGGGTCACGAGCATCCACATCGGCGGCGCGATGTATTTCACGCCCATATCCGCCAGGTCCTGCATCGAGGGCTGAAAGGTTTCGGGCTTCTGCGGGTCGAGCAGGCCGCCGTCACCTTCCACGGCTTCATAACGGTCATCCAGATAAACCGCCTGCGCGCCGAACTGGGGCTCGTGCTCGATCCAGTACAGGATGTCCTGCAGGTTGAAGCTCTGGGCCCAGACGTCAGAGGCCGGAACGCCGGCGGCCTTGTATTCGTCGATCATCTTCTGGGCATAGTCGGCCTGTGTGAAGCCGTCATAGGGCATCTCGACCGAGGCGGATTTCAGCTCGGGGGTGAACTTCACGCCCAGATCCTTGAACAGCGCGATCGATTCGGCGTGGGTCATGACGGTGCCACCCTGAACCGCGTAAAGATCGGTGCGCCAGGGGGCGGTGGCGTTCATGTATTCCTCGGCCGTGGTCGCGGCCTTGTTGCCCGCATCCATCTTGCCGCTCAGGCTCTGGAACTCGGCCAGCGTCAGGTCGGAGGCGCGGCATTCCACCGTGGCGCTGTCGTCGCCCGCGGCGGGGGTAAAGGGGGTGGTGCATTTCTCGGCCAGATCCGTGGCCAGGATGTTGGTGGTGGTGTGCAGGTCGTTCTGCGCGTGGCGGCAGACCAGCTCCTTGTCGGCGGTGAAGGTCACGTCGCATTCGACGATGCCGGCGCCCATCCGCGCGGCGGCGCGATAGCTTTCCTTTGTATGTTCGGGGAACATCATCGCGGCGCCGCGGTGGCCGATGGAAAACAGGGTGCGCTTGACCGGCGCATCGGCGCAGGCGGCAAGCTTGTCCTTCAGCGCGCCGTCTTCCATGCGGTCGATCAGGTAATAGGGGCGGGGGCCGACCTCGACCTCGGCGGCGCCGGCGGCAGTGGCGCCGAAAGCGGCGAGAATGGCGATCAGACTGGAGCTTTTGGAAAGCATGATGTTCCCTCGGGTGGTTGATGAAGACCCGGAACCATTGACGAAATTACATGACGAGTTGTTGACCCGCATGTAACGCCCGTCTGAAGCTTTTATTCCGCTGCCATGTTCAGCGCGGTGATGCGCCCGGAAAAGCGGTGCGCGGCCTCGCCCGACAGAAAGCTGAGCCTGCCGCCGGCGATTGTCATCTCGATCCGGCGGGTCTGTCGGTTGATCACGCACAGATCGGCGCGCTTGCCGAAATCGAGCCGCCCGCGATCGGGCAGCCGCAGGATTTCCGCCGGTTTCTGCGAGATCATCGCCCAGGCGGCGGGCAGCCCCATCACCCCTTCATCGACCAGCCGCCACGCGGCGCCGGCCAGCGCGGGGTAGTAGTAATCGGATACCAGCGCATCGCACAGGCCCTGATGGATCAGGTCCATCGCCGCGATATTCCCCGATTGCGATCCGCCGCGCATCACGTTGGGCGCGCCCATCAACACCGGGTCGTTCATCGCCTTGGCCGCCGCCGCAGCCTTGCGCGAGGTCGGGAATTCGGCGATGCGGGCGCCGATCATCGAATAACGCTCGCGGGTTTCACCGTCCGGATCGTCATGCGAGCCATAAAGCACGCCCATCTCGTCAAAGGCTTCGGCCAGGCTGCACAGATGGCGCGGCACTTCGCGGGCGCGGGCCAGCGCGCCGTTGACCAGGGTCATGTGCTCATCCGGGGTGCGCCCGGCCTGACGGGCCCAGTGATAGATCACCTCGGGCCGTTCGCGGGCATGATCGACCGCTTCTTCCAGATGGTTGTTGAACACCACATAGTCGATGCCGTGCCGCCGGATCGCCGCCAGCAGGCGCGGGCCGCTGTCGACCAGATGGGTTTCGCAGCGCACCTGAAGGCGCAGATCGGTCAGGGCGTGGTTGCGATAGGCGCTCAGCGCGGCCATGATCTCTTCGGCGCGCTCGGGGCCGCGATGGCCGCCTTCCCAGGACCAGCTTTGCGCCAGCCACGCGGTTGTCACGCCATTGGCGGCGGCGTCACGGTCGGTACTGGCCAGCCCGGTCGGCAAGTCGAACGGGGCCGAGGGGCGCGGCGCGATGTGGCGCTCGAACGCGTCGCCATGCAGGTCGATGATGCCGGGCAGGATCAGGTATCCCGAAAGATCCACCTCGGGCAGGGGGCCTTTCGTGATCCGACCATCCGCGATCGCGAGCGAGCGCTGCTGCAACTCGCCGTCACGAAGGATGGTTGCGCCGGTAAAGCGCAAGGGATGAAGAACCTGCGGCATAAGTCTGCTCGTCAATTGGGTTTTGCCTGTGGATAACCCGAATCTGTATCGCGGATGTGACAGGAAACAGCGGTATTCCGACTATTCGGGGGTGATCGTCAGGCTGATCCGGTCGCCGGCGAACCAGGTGTGGCCATATTCCACTGGTTGATCATGCTCATCCACGTTCACGTTTATGGTGCGGAGAATCGGCGCGCCCTCGGAAATCCGCAGGTGCAGGGCCTGTGTGGCCGTGGCCAGTTTGGCGGTCAGCCGGGTCGAGGCGCGGGTGTAATCGGCCAGCCCTTCGCGGGCCAGCGCCGCCGTGACCGAATGGGTTTCTTCCAGCGCCGACAGCAGGCCGGGAAAGCGGGCGGCGGGAAACACGCTGCGCGACAGGGCCAAGGGCGCGCCATCGGCAAGCGAGATGCCTTCGTACACATGCACCTCGCTGTTTTCCGGCAGGTTCAGCGCCTCTGCCTCGCGGCTGTCGGCCAGGCGCGTTTCCAGGCGAAGGATCTGTTTTTCAGGGGTTTGCCCGGCCGCCTTCAGGTTCTGGTGGAACCGCACCCGCCGGCCGATCGGGTAATCTGTGGGCTTGGCCGCCACGAACACGCCGGCGCCGCGGCGGGCGTGTATCATCCCGCGCTCGCCCATGTCGGCCAGTGCCCGGCGCACCGTGTGCCGGTTGACGCCGAACCGCTGGGCCAGCTCCGCCTCGGAAGGCAGCTTGTCACCGGGGCGATAGTGGCCTTCGCCGATTTCCGTGGTCAGCGACGCGGCGATGGATTTCCAGATCGGGGTGCGGGCCATTCTGTCACCAAATATTCATATGACTTTGCTTGCGCGACTCGATCGTCGTGCGTAATAACTTGTCTAGTTGTATAGAAATATAGACAAATCGGCAAGCTGTCTAACATGAAAAAAATCGACACACGGCAAGGCTGGATGGGCCTTTTGGCGAAGGCCCCGGCAGAGGCGGTCGGGCGGTACTGGGCGGCGCTGGGGATGGCGCCCGCCTTTACCTGGCTGCGCACGCCCGAGATCGGCGGCGTGATGGTGCGCGGCCGCATGGGCGGCACCGGCGCGCCCTTCAACATGGGCGAGATGACGGTGACCCGCTGCGCGCTGCGGCTGGAGCAGGGCGGGGCCATCGGCCATGCCTATGTGCAGGGGCGCGACAAGGCCAAGGCCGAGCAGGCGGCGCTGCTGGACGCGCTGATGCAGACAGGTGACGCCGACAGCGTGCGCGTGGGGGTGCTGGAGCCTTTGGCGGCGGAGATGGAGGCCGTGGCCGCGACCCGCGCCGCCAAGGCCGCCGCCACCAAGGTTGATTTCTTCACAATGGTCCGCGGAGAGGATTGAGCGATGCAAGGCAATGCCCTGACCGGCGGTTTCGAAAACGCCCCGATCGACGCGGCCCATGCGTTCCGCGCGGCGCTGAACGCGATGGCCCGGCCCGGCCGGATCTACACGATCACCGGCGCCACGCCGCCCGCGCCCCTGTCGAAGGCGGCCGGCACGCTGTTGCTGACGCTGGCGGATGCGGAAACGCCGGTCTATCTGGCCCCGTCGCATGATCTGCCCGAGCTGCGCGACTGGCTGACCTTTCACACCGGCGCGCCGCTCTGCGGCCCGCAGGAGGCGGTATTCGCGGTGGGCGGCTGGTCGGCGCTGCAGCCGCTGAAGGCCTACCGGATCGGCGAGCCGGAATACCCCGATCGCTCGGCCACGCTGATCGTGGAAGTGGGAGTGCTCTGCAAGGATGCGGGCGCCACCCTGACAGGGCCGGGGATCGAGGTGTCGGAAACGCTGCGCCTGCCCAAGGTCACCGCGTTTCAGAACAATGCGGCGCTCTTCCCGCTGGGGCTCGATTTCTATTTCACCGCCGGCGATGAGCTGGCCGCGCTGCCGCGTACCACGAAGGTGACCGCAACCGCGGAAAACAGCGAAATGGGGGCCGTCTGATGTATGTTGCCGTCAAGGGGGGCGAACGCGCCATCGACAACGCCCATGCCTGGCTTGCCGAAGAGCGGCGCGGCGACACATCCGTGGCCGAGCTTTCGGTCGCGCAGATCCGCGAGCAGCTGGCGCTGGCGGTCAACCGGGTGATGGCCGAAGGTTCGCTCTACGATCCCGATCTCGCGGCGCTGGCGATCAAACAGGCGCGCGGCGATCTGATCGAGGCGATCTTCCTGATCCGCGCCTATCGCACGACGCTGCCGCGTATCGGCAATTCCAACCCGGTGGATACCGGCGCGATGGCCTGTGACCGCCGCATCTCGGCCACCTTCAAGGATGCGCCGGGGGGGCAGGTTCTGGGGCCGACCTTCGATTACACCCACCGGCTGCTGGATTTCAAACTGGCCGCCGATGGCGAGGCGCCCGAGGCACCGCAGGCCACGCCCGGAAATGCGGACGTGCCACATATCACCAGCTTTCTGAATCGTGACGGGTTGATCCAGACCGAAGAGCCCGGCGACGAAACGCCGCCCGACCTGACCCGCGCGCCGCTGGAATTTCCCGCCAGCCGCGCCCTGCGCCTGCAGTCGCTGACGCGCGGGGACGAGGGGTTCGTTCTGTCGATGGCCTATTCCACACAGCGCGGCTATGGCCGCAACCACCCGTTCGTGGGCGAGCTTCGGGTGGGCCGCGTGGCGGTGGAGATGGAGATCCCCGAGCTGGGCTTTGCCATCGAGATCGGCGAGGTGCAGATGACCGAATGCGAGACGGTCAACCAGTTCACGGGCTCAAAGACCGAGCCGCCGCAGTTCACCCGGGGCTACGGGCTGACCTTCGGCCATGCCGAGCGCAAGGCCATTTCCATGGCGCTGGTCGACCGGGCGTTGCGGTGGCAGGAACTGGGCGAGGACAATATCGGCGCGCCCGCCCAGAACGAGGAATTCGTGCTGAGCCATTCCGACAATATTCAGGCCACGGGGTTTCTGGAGCATATCAAGCTGCCCCATTACGTGGATTTTCAGTCGGAACTGGAACTGGTGCGCAAGCTGCGGGCCGAAGTGGCCGCGTCGGCCAAACGGGACGCGGCGGAATGAGCCGCCTATTCCGCCCCGGTATCCACCAGCCAGCCACCGGGGCCGGCGATGTCATCGGGCAGGAGCTGAACCATCGCGCCGCGGATCGTGGCAAGGGTCAGAAAGCTGATTGCCAGTTGATCAAAGGTGATGGTGGACAGCCATGCCATGTCGTGAACTCCGTTCCTGCTACGCGATCTGAATCGCAGGAAAAAAGGGCCTAAAAATGACGGAAAGCGGTCAATATAATTTTGCCTATCTCGATGAGCAGACAAAGCGGATGATCCGCCGCGCCTTGCTGAAGGCGCTGGCGGTTCCGGGCTATCAGGTGCCCTTTGCCAGCCGCGAAATGCCGATGCCCTATGGCTGGGGCACGGGCGGTGTGCAGGTTTCGGCGGCCTGCCTGACCCCCGACGACACGTTCAAGGTGATCGATCAGGGCGCCGACGACACCACCAACGCGGTATCGATCCGCAAGTTCTTTCAGCACACGGCCGGGGTGAACGTCACCGAGCATACCGCCGAGGCCACCGTGATCCAGACCCGCCACCGCATCCCCGAGCAGGCGTTGGGCGAGGATCAGATCCTCGTCTATCAGGTGCCGATCCCCGAACCGCTGCGCTATCTCGAGCCGCGCGAGACTGAGACTCGCAAGATGCATGCGTTGCAGGAATACGGGCTGATGCATGTGAAGCTCTACGAGGATATCGCGCGGCACGGCTCCATCGCCACCTCCTATGCCTATCCGGTGAAGGTCGAGGAGCGCTATGTGATGGATCCGTCACCGATCCCGAAATTCGACAATCCGAAGCTGGAAATGGCGGGGATTCAGCTGTTCGGCGCCGGGCGCGAGCAGCGGATCTATGCCGTGCCGCCCTATACCCGCGTCGTCAGCCTGGATTTCGAGGATTACCCGTTCGAAGCGTCGAAGGCCGATCATCCCTGCGGGCTTTGCGGCGCGGAAGATACCTATCTGGACGAGGTGATCATGGATGACGAGGGCGGGCGGATGTTCGTCTGCTCCGACACCGATTACTGCGCCAGCCGCCGCGCCGCCGGCCACGTGGGCGCCATGGGCGTGCCTGTCGGGGAGGACGCGGCATGAGCGGAATCGGAAAAATCTTCCCGAAGATTTTTCAGCCGAAAATTTTTCGGGAAAAATTTTCATCAGCCGGGATCGGAGATCTGCGATGACACCGCTTCTGAAAGTACAGAACATCACGAAAACCTATGGCGCGCGGATCGGCTGCGCCGATGTGTCGTTCGATCTCTATCCGGGCGAGGTGATGGGGATCGTCGGCGAAAGCGGCTCGGGCAAATCGACGCTGCTGAACTGCATGGCCGGGCACCTGACGCCCGACAGTGGCGAGGTCTTGTTCGATACCCGCACCGAGGGGCTGAAAGACACCGTGAAGATGAACGAGCCCGAGCGGCGGATGCTGTCGCGCACCGATTGGGCCTTCGTGCATCAGAACCCGCGTGACGGGCTGCGCATGGGTGTCAGCGCGGGCGGCAATGTCGGCGAGCGGTTGATGGCCGTGGGCGCGCGGCATTACGGCAATATCCGCGAGAGCGCGCTGGACTGGCTGGGCCGGGTGGAAATCGCGGGCGACCGTATCGATGACAGGCCGTCGGCGTTTTCGGGGGGCATGCAGCAGCGGCTGCAGATCGCGCGCAACCTGGTGACCGGGCCGCGGCTGGTGTTCATGGATGAACCCACCGGCGGGCTGGATGTCAGCGTGCAGGCGCGGCTGCTGGATCTGCTGCGCGGGCTGGTGCGGCAAATGGGGCTTTCGGCGATCATCGTCACCCATGATCTTGCCGTGGTGCGGCTTCTGGCGGATCGTCTGATGGTGATGAAATCGGGCCATGTGGTGGAAACCGGCCTGACCGATCAGGTGCTTGACGATCCGCAGCACGCCTATACCCAACTTCTGGTAAGTTCGGTGCTGCAGGTCTGAGCGGACCGCCGAACAACAGGAGTATGCCATGATCCGCGCCTTTGCCCATGAGAACGGACAGCTTGCCCAGCTTGAGGGCCCCGCGGTGCCGGACGCGGCGATCTGGGTCGACCTCGCCTTGCCCGACGCGCAGGAGATCGCGCTTGTCGCACAGCAGGTCGGTGTGCCCCTGCCGTCGCGCGCGGATATGGAAGAGATCGAGCTTTCCAGCCGGCTCTACCACGATCATGGCGCCGATTACCTGACAGTGATGGTGCCCGGCGCGATCGAGACGGATCACGCCACCGTCGCGCCCGTTACCTTTGTGGTGATGCCCGGGCGGATCGTCACCCTGCGCCATCACGCGCCCCGGCCGTTCGATACCTTCCCGGCCCATGCCGGCAAGACCACCTTCGGCTGCGCCGGCAGCGATGCGGTGCTTCTGGGCCTGTTCGAAGAGATCATCGACCGTATCGCCGATATTCTGGAGCTGATCAGCGGCGAGCTGGAACAGCTCTCGCGCCGGGTGTTCGACGGCGATGCCACCGGCACGGGCGGGCCCGGCGCGCTGCAAAGCACGCTGGCGGCGATCGGGCGCAAGGGCGATCTGGTGGGCGATATCCGCTTGTCGCTGCTGACGCTGGAGCGGGCACTGGCCTATCTGGGGCCGACCCTCGCGCGGCGTGACAGCCCCGCCGCCATCGTCATGGCGCTGGACATCGGCGCGCGCGATATCCGGTCGCTGAACGAACATTCGGGGTTCCTGTCGCAAAAGGCCAGCCTGATGCTCGAGGCGACGCTGGGCATGATCAACATCGAGCAGAACGCGACCATCAAGATCTTCTCGGTGGTGGCGGTGGTGTTCATGCCGCCGACTCTGATCGCCTCGATCTACGGAATGAACTTTGGCCGAATGCCCGAGCTTGGCTGGGATTTCGGTTACCCGCTCGCCCTTGTGGCCATGGCCGTTTCGGCGGTGATGCCCTATTTCTATTTCAAGCGCCGCGGCTGGCTCTAGCCCCGCCCGCGCAAGCCCGGAGACCCTCATGATCGCCATCGAAAATCTCTGCAAATCCTTCACGCTGCACAATCAGGGCAGCGCGGTGATCCCGGTGATGTCCGGGGCGCATTTCACGGTCGAGCCGGGCGAATGCGTGGCGCTGGTCGGGGCGTCGGGCGCGGGCAAGTCCACGCTGATGCGGATGATCTACGGCAATTACCTGGCGCAAAGCGGCCGCATTCTGGTAGGCGGGGTCGATGTGGCCCGGGCCGAACCGCGCGAGATTCTGGAGCTGCGGCGCCACACGCTGGGCTATGTCAGCCAGTTCCTGCGCGTCGTGCCGCGCGTGCCCACCGTCGAGGTGGTGGCCGAGCCGCTGCTGACCGTGGGCCGCGACAGGGACGCCGCGCTGGCCCATGCGCGCGGGTTGCTGGCCCGGCTGAACATCCCCGAACGGCTGTGGGCCCTGTCGCCCACCACCTTTTCGGGCGGCGAGCAGCAGCGGGTGAACATCGCGCGCGGTTTCGCCTACGACTACCCGGCGATGCTGCTGGACGAACCCACCGCCAGCCTTGACGCCACCAACCGCGAGGTGGTGCTGGGCCTGATCGAAGAGGCCAAGGCGCGCGGCGCCGCGATCGTCGGCATTTTCCATGACGAGGCGGCGCGCAAGCGGGTCTGCGACCGCGAGGTGGATGTATCCGTCTTCACCCCGCGGGCGGCGTGATGGCCGGGCGCCTGTTCGCCGTGGTCGGCCCCTCGGGCGCGGGCAAGGATACGCTGATGGCGGCGGTCAGCCAGCGGCGGCCCGATCTGCATCTCGTGCGCCGGGTCATCACCCGGCCGTCGGATGCGGGGGGCGAGGAGTTCGACGGCGTGACAGAGGCCGAATTCCTGCGGATGCGCGATGCCGGCGGTTTCGCCATCTGGTGGCAGGCGCACGGGCTTTTCTATGGTATCCCGGCCGGGATCGACGCGGTGCTGGCCGAAGGGCGCGATGTGGTGTTCAACGGCTCGCGCGGGGTGCTGCGCGCCGCGGCGCAGCGCTATCCCGGTCTGGTGGTGCTGCATGTCACCGCATCGGTGCCGACGCTGGCCGCGCGGCTGTCGGCGCGCGGGCGCGAAAGCGCCGCCGATATCGCCCGGCGGCTGGATCGGGCCTCTTACGCGCTGCCGGGCGGGCTCGATGTTCGCACGATCCACAATGATGGGACGCTCGCGGCGGCGGTGGACCAGATGCTGGGCGCGCTTCAGCCGGAAAGCGTATAGCGGTGCAGCAGGCGGAACCGTCCATCATCAGCCTCGGCGAACAGGCACAGGCTGTCGACCCGGAACGGCGCGGGCAGCAGCGGCGCCACGACCGGGGCCAGCGCGTCGATGGTGGCGCCGGCGTCCTCGTCCGACAGTTTGCCCGACAGGGTCATGTGGAAGCGGAACTCCTCCATCACATAGGGATAGCCCCAGCGTCTGAGCAGGGCGCGCTGGGTTTCGCTCAGGCTTTTGGGGTTGCGGCGGGCGATCTCGGCCTCGGTCAGGGGCGCGCGGAACCCGTCCAGCTCCATCACCGCCAGCGAGGCGAGCGAGGCCAGTTCCGTGGTCCGGCCCACCGGCGTCAGCGCCAGAAACTGGCCGATGCGCGACAGGCGCAGACCGTCGAGCGTTACCGGCTGCAGCCGTCGGGCGAGGGTTGCCGCCTCGGCATGCAGCTCTTCGCCGGTGGTGCCGTCGGCCAGGCGGAAGGGCGGCTTGATGGTGCCGTGGAACCCGTATTTGCGCGGGGTTTCGGTGATGTCGGCGGCGCGGCGGGGCAGGCCCGGCAGCGCCGGTGGCACCCGTTCCGTACCGGTGACGGGATCCCATCCCAGCCAGTCGGCCGCGAAATCGGCCAGCGGGCCCGGTTCGGGCGCGTAATATATGGCGTATCTGTTGTAACCGTTCATGCCCCGACCCATAAAATGCCCGCGCGACACGCGCATGACAGGCATCGCACGGCACCGACCCGACCTTCAAGGAGGCTTTCATGACCGACACCATTCTGGCCAATGCCACGCTGATCCTGCCCGGCGAGGTGGTGCAGGGTGCGGTGCGCCTGAGCGATGGCCATATCGCCCAGATCGATCAGGGTCGCGCAGTGCCCGCCGGCGCGATCGACTGCGGCGGCGACATGATCATGCCCGGCCTGATCGAACTGCACACCGACAATCTGGAGCGTCACATCCAGCCGCGCCCCAAGGTTGACTGGCCCCATGCCAGCGCCATCATCGCCCATGACGCCGAACTGGCGGGGGTGGGCATCACCACCGTGTTCGACGCGATGCGCGTGGGCTCGATCCCCAGCGGCAAGGGGCGCTATCTGGCCTATGCGCGCGGGCTGGCCAGCGAGCTGCTGGACCTGCGCGCGCGCGATGCGCTGCGGATCAGCCATTTCCTGCATCTGCGGGCCGAGGTCTGTTCGGAAACCCTGGTACAGGAGATGGCGGAGTTCGGGCCGGAGGATCGCGTGGGTATCGTCAGCCTGATGGATCACACGCCGGGGCAGCGGCAGTTCCGCGATATTTCCAAACTCAAGGCCTATGTGATGGGCAAGAACAACCTGACGGAGGATGAGTTCGCCGCCCATGTCGCCAACCTCAAGGAGATGCGCGACAGGCTGGGCGACCGGCATGAGGCCGCCGCGGTGGCCGAGGCGCGCCGCTATGGCGCGATCCTGGCCAGCCATGACGATACCACCGCCGCGCATGTCGATGTGTCGGCCGCGCATGGCATCCGGCTGGCCGAGTTTCCGACCACGGTCGAGGCGGCGCAGGCCTGCCGCGCGCACGGGATCGCGGTGATGATGGGCGCGCCGAACCTGATCCGTGGCGGATCGCATTCGGGCAATGTGGCGGCGGCGACGCTGGCCGAGATGGATCTGCTGGATATCGTGTCGTCCGATTACGTGCCCTCGGCGCTTTTGATGGCGGCGGTGATGCTGGGCGATCTGTGGGATGACATGGCGCGCGGCATCGCCACGGTGACCCGGGCACCGGCGGATGCCAGCGGGCTGCCCGACAGGGGCCGGATAGAGCCGGGCGCGCGCGCCGATCTGATCCGGGTGGCCCGTATCGATGGCACGCCGATGGTGCGCGAGACATGGGTGCAGGGGCGGCGGGTGGCCTGATCTGCACGTTTGGCGGGCAAAAGCCAGAATATTGTGCTTTGGTGACACTGTGCCGCGTTTTATTATGCTAAAGTTGTCTTAGGGTAAACAACTGTTGCGGGAATCGGGTCAGCCTTGGCCTGACGCGACGCCATTGGAGGTTCAGATTATGGCACAGACCGGAAAAACCACTATGTCCACCAAGACGCCGCTGTCGATATTCCCGGCGGGAGATACCGAAGGGTTTTCGGCGCTCAGCACATTCGGCACCTCCATCATGGAGAATATGGGGCGCTATGGCACTGAAGTTGTTGAGTTCATGAGCCTGCGCCTGCAAGAGGATTTCAAAACCCAGCACGAGCTGATGCAGTGCCGTGACATGTCGAAGCTGGCCGAGATCCAGTCGCGCTATCTGAAAACGGCGATGGATCAGTACAGTGCCGAGACCGGCAAGCTGATGAAAATGGGCACGGAGATTTTCGGCGACGCGTTCAAGAACGCCAAAAGCTGAGCTTGAAACACAGTTGCCTGCTGCCAGAAAACGCCCCCGATTCTGCGTCGGGGGCGATTTGGTATCCGGCGGGGCTCAGTCCGTTCCGATCTTCTTGAAGCTGACATGCGGCGCGGCCAGGTATTCGCGGCCCCGGAACATGCCCTGCCAATAGACCGGGGGCAGCATGCGTTCCTTCAGGAACCACGCCCGGCGCGAGGGTTTCTTGCCGTCGATGACCCATTCGGGGAAGCTGGGCAACAGCTTGCCGCCGTAGCCGAATTCCGCCAGCACGATCTTGCCGCGCTCCACCGTCAGCGGGCAGGAGCCATAGCCGTCATACTGCGCCACCAGTTCCTGACCGTCGAGCACGGCCAGCGCGTTGACGGCCACCACCGGCGCCTGTTTGCGCACGGCGGCGACGGTCTTGGCATTGGGGGTGGAGCAGCCGTCGCCCAGGCCGAAGACGTTGGGGAATTTCCGGTGTTGCAGCGTTGCCTGATCCACATCCACCCAGCCCGCGGCATCGGCCAGCGGCGAGGCCTTGATGAAGTCCAGCCCGGTCTGGGGCGGGCAGACATGCATCATGTCGAACTCTTTCTCGACAGTGCTCCTGGTCTCTCCATCGGTCACTTCGAAGGTCGCCACCTTGTTCTCGCCATCGACCTTGATCAGGTTGTGGAAGAATGAAAGCTGCGCGTTGTATTTGTGAACGTATTCCATCAGCGCGGGCACGTAATCGGGGACACCGAACAGCACGCCGCCGGCATTGCAGAACTCGACCTCGATATCCTTCAGTACCCCGGTGCGCAGCCAGTAATCCGATGACAGATACATCACCTTCTGCGGCGCGCCGGCGCATTTGATCGGCATCGGCGGCTGCGTGAACAGCGCTTTGCCCTTGCGCATCTGCTGCGTCAGCTCATAGGTGTAAGGCGCCAGATCGAAACGGTAATTCGACGTCACGCCATTCTTGCCCAGGGTTTCGGGCAGGCCCTGCACCGCCTCCCACGCCAGTTTCAGGCCGGGCGAAACCACCAGCACCTCATAGCCGTAGCGGGCGCCGTTCTCCAGCGTCACCTCATTGGTGTCGGGCAGGAAGCCGGCCACCGCGCCATGGATCCATTTCACCCCGTCGGGCAGCACGTCGCCCATCCGGCGTACCGTCTGGCTCTTGTCGAAGATGCCCGCGCCGACCAGCGTCCAGCCGGGCTGATAGTAATGCTCCTCGCGCGGCTCGATGATGGCCACGCTGGCATGCGGTCGGCGTTTGAGGATCGAGGCCGCCGTCGCGATCCCGCCGGCACCGCCGCCGACGATCAGCACGTCGAACCCTTCGGGCTGTGCCCGCTGCACATCCATGCCGAACCGCTGTTCCAGACGCGGGCGCAGCGCCGACAGATCGTACCCGGCCTGCGCCGTGGCCGACAGGATGGCGTCGGGCGACAGCATGTCGGCCCGCGCCAGCGCCCAGAGCGTGGATGACCGTGTGCCGGTGCGGCAATAGGCCAGAACCGGCCCCTTGCAGGTTTTCAGAACATCCTCGAACGCCCGCAGCGTGTCGTCAGAGATCATGCCGGGCTTGAAGGGCAGGAACCGGAATTCCACCCCCGCCGCGCGCGCGGCCTCGGCGATTTCCGAGGCGGGCGGCTGATCGTCGGCCTCGCCATCTGGGCGGTTGCAGACGATCGTCTTGTAACCGGCCTCTGCGGCAAGGGTGACATCGGATGGCTGGATCTGCGGCGATGCCGCGAAACTCGGGGCGATGGGTTTGATTTCCATGATGTCCTCCAAAAGAAGCCGGGCCGGCCGCGGGTTTTCCGAAACATATAGTAAGTTGAATGTTTCACAAGAAGCGCGGGGCCGGTCTCACTCCAGTATCACAAGGCGGTGGCCGATCAAGGCGCGCGCGTTTCGGCGGGCCGGGGGGCCAGACGGGCGACGATGGCGGGCAGATCGGCGAAATCGGCGAAACTCGCATCGTGATGCAGCTCTTGCACCGGCTGGCGGCGATAGCCTTCGGTGAAGAGCGCGAAGGGCAGGCCGGTGGCCGCGGCGGTTTGCGCATCGACGCCGCTGTCGCCGACATAGACGGTGCTGTCGCGCCCCAGCGCCCGTGCCGCCGCCAAAAGCGGCGCCGGATCGGGCTTGTGCACCGGCAACGTGTCGCCGCCGATCACCACGGCGAACATCGCGTCGAGACCGAAGGCGGCCAGAATGCTGCGGGTCGGCGCCTCGGGCTTGTTGGTGCAGATGCCCAGGGCGATGCCCTCTGCCGCGAACTGCTCCAGCACCGCCCGGGCATTGGGGTAGAGCGTGGTCAGCGTCGCCGGATCGGCGTTGTAGTGGCGCAGGAACAGCTCGTGCAGCGCGGAATGGCGGGCCTCGTGCAGCCCCCTGGCCGCCATCACCCGTTCGATCAGTACCGGAACACCGTTGCCGATGAAAGAGCGGACGGTCTCGGGGCTCAGCGCCTCCTCGTCGATCTCGGCCAGCATGCGGTTGACGGCGGCGTGGATGTCGGGCGCGCTGTCGATCAGCGTGCCGTCGAGATCGAAGATAACTGCCCTCATGCCGCGTCTTTCCATTTGATCGAACAGCCCATCGAGGGGATCTGCTCCGCCGGGCCCCGGCCGGTTTCGGCCACCTGCTTCATCGCCTCGTAAAGGTCGCGCCGCAGATCCGCCGGCCCCGCCGCCTTGCGCGAGGCATCGAGCCGGCCCCGGTACTGCAGGCCCAGACCGGCATCGAAGCCAAAGAAATCGGGCGTGCAGACCGCGCCATAGGCGCGCGCCACCGATTGATCGGCGTCATAGAGATAGGGGAAGGGCAGGGCCAGCTCTTCGGCCAGCTCCGTCATCCGCTCGTAACTGTCTTCGGGATAGGCCCCGGCATCGTTCGAACTGATCGCGACAACGCCGATCCCCAGCGCCTGAAGATCCTTCGCATCGCGGATGATCCTGTCGCGCACGGCGATCACATAGGGGCAGTGGTTGCAGATGAACATCACCACAGTACCCTTTTCCCCCGCCACGTCGGCGAGGCGATGCGCCCTGCCATCGGTGCCAGGCAGAAAGAAATCAGGCGCATGCCATCCGAAATCGCAGACAGGGGGCGAAACGGCCATCACTCGAACTCCATTTCCGTGAACACGACGCCGGCGTTCTTTGTGGCCAGCTCCTCGAACGTGTCGAGATGGGCATAGGGCGACTGATCGACGTAATAGGCATCGTCCAGCGCGCCGCCATTTTCCAGGTGTTCGCCGATCTTGCCGCGCAGATAGACAAGGTAGTCGTGGGTATAACGGCGCACCTGATCCATGTTGGTCGGGTGGCCGTGGCCGGGGATCACGTAAAGCGCGCCCAGCGGCTCGAACGCGGTTTCCCATGTCTCGATCCAGCAAGAGGTGCAGGTTTCGGCAAAGATCGGCGGCATACGCTCGTGAAAGGCGATGTCTCCGGCGATGACGAAGCGCTGTTCGGGCAGCCAGACCTGAATATCGCCGGGGCTGTGCGCCGGGCCCAGATGCAGCACCTCGATATGCATGTCGCCCATGTCGATGGTGTAGCTATCCTCGAAGGTGATGGTCGGGCCCTGCGCCACGGTGCCTTGCGCATTCTCACGTGCATAGCGCTTCATGCCTTCGAGCAGTTGAAAGGAGGTGTCGGCGAATTCCTCGGCCGCGTCCACATGGGCCAGAACGTCGATACCCTGCTCGACCCAATAGCTGTTGCCCAGCATCGCATGGCCCTGGCCATTCTCGTTGATCACCAGCTTGACCGGCTGATCGATCACCGCCCGGATCTCGTCATGCAGGGCCTTCGCCAGCGCGGCGTTGGCGCCGGCATTCACCACGATCACCCCGTCGCCCGTGACGATGAAGGACAGGTTGTTGTTATGGCCGGCGTTCTCATAGGTCGGCGGGGCGGTGGCGCCAATCGCCGAGAAAATGCCGGGGATCACCTCCACCGGTTTTTCATACAGCACCGACTGCGGATACTGATCGGGGATATCCTCGCTGGCCAGCGCGGGTGCGGCCAGCAGCGCCAAAAGCAACGTCTTGCGGATCATGCGTCCTCTCCTCCCAAGTGACGGGGAAGCATAGTCACATCTGAATGTGTTCGGCCAGCCCCGCGATGTCACGCGGCCCGCGCGACAGCCTCGGCCGCGGCGCGGATGGCGCGGATATTCTCGCCATAGGGCGCCGGGTTCGACACCGAGCCACCCTTGAACACGGCCGACCCGGCCACCAGAACATCCGCCCCCGCGGCGGCCATCAGCGGCGCGGTGTCGGGGGTGATGCCGCCGTCGATCTCGATATGCACGGGCCGGTCGCCGATCATCGCGCGCAGGCGCTTGACCTTGTCGATCTGGGAGTGGATGAACTTCTGCCCGCCGAAACCGGGGTTCACCGTCATCACGCAGACCAGATCCACCATATCCAGCAGATAGTCCACATCCTCGATCCCGGTGCCGGGGTTCAGCGCCAGCCCTGCCTTGCAGCCGGCGCCACGAATGGCCTGCAGCGTGCGATGGATGTGCGGCCCGGCCTCCAGATGGGCGGTGATGATATCGCTGCCCGCCTCGGCAAAGGCCTCGATATAGGGATCGACGGGCGAGATCATCAGATGCACATCCATCACCGTCTTCACATGCGGGCGGATCGCCTTGCACAGCGGCGGGCCGAAGGTCAGGTTGGGCACGAAATGCCCGTCCATCACATCGACATGCACCCAATCGCAGCCCTGCGCCTCGATGGCCTGGATCTCGGCGCCGAAATTGGCGAAATCGGCAGACAGGATCGACGGGGCGATCTTGATGGAACGGTCAAAGCTCATGCTTTCTCTCCTTCAGCTGGGCGGTCCACGTCCAGGCCCCCCCGGAACACGCGGCTCGCACGGATGTCTTCCTCGCCGATCGTGCTGAGCTGCTCGGCATCAAGCGGCCCCTTGGCGGTTTGAAACAGGCGGTTGGCCTGGCGCAGCCGCGCCCGGTCCAGCGCGTTGCGGATCGAGCGGGCATTGGCGAAATGCGGCTGTTTGCGCCGAAGGTCAATATATTCCTTCAAAGCAAGCGCCGCACCCGCGCTCAGCACGTAGTTCTGCTCTTCCAGCATCCGCTCCGAAATCCGCAGCAATTCCGCGTCACTGTAATCGGGAAACTCGATGTGATGCGCGATGCGCGACCGGAAACCGGGATTTGCGGAAAAGAACTTGTCCATCCGGTCGGCATAGCCGGCCATGATGACCACCAGATCGTCGCGGTTGTTCTCCATCACCTGCAGCAATATCTCGATTGCCTCCTGCCCGTAGTCGCGCTCGTTGTCGGGGCGGTAGAGGTAATAGGCCTCGTCGATGAACAGCACCCCGCCCATGGCCTTTTTCAGCACCTCTTTGGTCTTGGGCGCGGTATGTCCGATATATTGCCCGACCAGATCATCGCGGGTGACCGACACCAGATGCCCCTTGCGCACATAGCCCAGCCGGTGCAGCAGCCCGGCCATTTTCAGCGCCACGGTGGTCTTGCCGGTGCCGGGATTGCCGGTGAAACTCATGTGCAGGGTCGGGGTCTCATGGCTCAGCCCCATGTCGCGGCGGGCGCGGTCCACCAGCAGCAGCGCGGCGGTTTCGCGGATGCGCCGCTTGACCGGCTCCAGCCCGATCAGCTCCTCGTCCAGCTCGCGCAACACCTCGGCCACACCCGAAGCCTCGTATTCGGCGGCCAGATCGACGGTCTTCGGAACAGCGCTGTCCATCCTGATACTCCTTGCTTTCATCTTTCTGCAAATATCCCCGCCGGAGGCATTGAATCTTTTCGGGCACGCCGGAACTTTCTTGCCTCCGGCGGGGATATTTAGGGAAAGATGAAGGGCAGCCGGCCGCAGGCGCAGGCCGCCCCCTGTTCAGCGCCGCACGTCCCAGGCGTAGCTTTGCGCCCTGCCGGAGGTATCCGTGCGCTGCATGTGGATCGTCGGTTCGGTGTCCGGCCGGTTGACGATGAAAGACATCCGCACGGTTTCGAAGCCGCGTTCATCGTGGAAGGCGATCAGGCGGATGTAGGACTGGCCGTGCGCCTTGCGGCAGTCGTCCAGCTCCATCATCACGCCCTTGGCGTCGCGCAGGTCGAACATGGGGTTGCCCCACATCTCCCAGTAGGTGTTCCGGGGATGGGGGTCATCGGTATATTCGATGCCGATGGCCCAGCCCTTTTCGAGGCAATAGTCCACCTGCGCGGTGATCTGGGTGTCGTCGAGATCGGGCAGGAAAGAGAAGCAGCCCTGGGTGATACGCATGTGTTTTCTCCTTACATTGCCGGGGTTTCGGTCGGCACGAAATCCGACGTGTCGGTCGAGGTGTAGTTGAAGGTGATGTTGCCCCAGGTATCGAGCGCGGCCTCAAGCGGTTTGCACCACCTGGCGGCGGCGCGCAGGATTTCGGGGCCTTCGTTGCGGATGTCGCGGCCTTCGTTGCGGGCGAGCACCATGGATTCCAGCGCCACGCGGTTGGCGGTGGCGCCCGCCTGAATGCCCATCGGATGGCCGATGGTGCCGCCGCCGAACTGCAGCACAACGTCATCGCCGAAGAGATCCAGAAGCTGGTGCATCTGTCCGGCGTGGATGCCGCCGGAGGCGACCGGCATCACTTTCTTGATGTCGGCCCAGTCCTGTTCGAAGAACAGCCCGCGGGGCAGGTCGATCTCGTTACGGGTTTCGCGGCAGACGTTGTAATAGCCCTGCACGGTCAGCGGGTCGCCCTCGAGCTTGCCCACGGCGGTGCCGGTGTGCAGGTGATCGACGCCCGCCAGGCGCAGCCATTTGGCGATCACGCGAAAGCTGATGCCGTGGTTTTTCTGGCGGGTGTAGGTGCCGTGGCCTGCCCGGTGCATGTGCAGGATCATATCGTTGTCGCGGCACCATTTGCTGATCGACTGGATCGCGGTCCAGCCGATGATCAGGTCAACCATCACGATGACGCTGCCGAGCTGTTTGGCGAACGCGGCGCGGGCGTACATTTCTTCCATCGTGCCGGCGGTGATGTTCAGGTAGTGGCCCTTGACCTCTCCGGTTTCGGCGGTGGCCTTGTTTACGGCCTCCATGCAGTAGAGGAACCGGTCGCGCCAGTGCATGAAGGGCTGCGAGTTGATGTTCTCGTCATCCTTCATGAAGTCGAGGCCGCCTTTCAGCCCCTCATAGACCACGCGGCCGTAGTTCTTGCCCGACAGGCCCAGCTTGGGCTTGGTGGTGGCGCCCAGCAGCGGCTTGCCGAACTTGTCGAGCCTTTCACGCTCGACCACGATGCCGGTGGGCGGACCGGCGAAGGTTTTGCAATAGGCGACGGGGAAGCGCATGTCTTCCAGCCGCGCGGCCTTCAGCGGTTTGAAGCTGAACACATTGCCGATGATCGAGGCCGTGAGGTTGGCGATGGAGCCTTCCTCGAACAGGATCAGGTCATAGGCCACGTAGCAGAAATACTGGCCCGGATTGTTGGGCACCTGTTCCACCTTGTAGGCCTTGGCGCGGTACTGGTCGCAGGCGGTCAGCCGGTCCGTCCAGACCACGGTCCAGGTGGCGGTGGAGCTTTCGCCCGCCACCGCCGCGGCGGCCTCGATCGGATCCACGCCGTCCTGCGGGGTGATGCGGAACAGCGCCAGCACGTCGGTATCCTTGGGTTCATAATCGCCGTCCCAATAGCCCATCTGGGCGTATTTCAGAACGCCGGCCTTGTAGCGCTCCTTGCCCTTGATTTCCTTGGGGGTGGTTTGCTTGTTCATGACACGTCCTCCTTGAGCGGTCAGGCGGCTGCCGCGGCAGCGGTTTTCGGGTCGAGCGCGCCGGCGGTATAGCGGGCGGCCATGTCGTCCATCGGGATCACCCTGATCCTGCCGGCATGGCCGGCGGTGCCGAACCGTTCGAACCGGTCGGCGACCAGGGTTTCCATCTCTTTCATCGCGGGGATCAGGAACTTGCGCGGGTCGAATTCCTGTGGATTGCCGGTGGCGACCTTGCGGAACTGGCCGGTCATCGCCATCCGGCAGTCGGTGTCGATGTTCACCTTGCGCACGCCCATGCGGATGCCGCGCTCGATTTCCTCGACGGGCACGCCATAGGTTTGCGGCATCTCGCCGCCGTTGGCGTTGATCAGATCCTGCAACGCCTGCGGCACCGAAGACGAGCCGTGCATCACAAGATGGGTGTCTGGCAGTTTGCGGTGGATCGCCTCGATCGTCGACATCGCAAGGATGTCGCCAGTCGGCTTGCGGGTGAACTTGTAGGCGCCGTGGCTGGTGCCGCAGGCGATGGCCAGCGCATCGCATTTGGTTTTCAGCACAAAATCGACGGCCTGATCGGGATCGGTCAGAAGCTGATCGTGGGTCAGCTTGCCAACCGCGCCAGACCCGTCTTCCGCGCCCGCTTCGCCGGTTTCAAGGCTGCCCAGAACGCCCAGCTCTCCCTCGACCGATGCGCCAACCCAATGGGCGGCTTCGGTCACGCGGCGGGTGATATCGACGTTGTAATCGTAGGAGGCCGGGGTTTTCATGTCGGCCTCCAGGCTGCCGTCCATCATCACGCTGGTGAAGCCATGGCGGATGGCGGTCAGGCAGGTGGCTTCGTTATTGCCGTGGTCCTGATGCAGGCAGATGGGAATATCGGGGTACATTTCCGACAGCGCCTGCACCATGTGGCGCAGCATGATGTCGCCCGCGTAGGAGCGCGCGCCGCGGCTGGCCTGCAGGATCACCGGCGCCTCCACGGCCCTGGCCGCGTTCATGATCGCCAGCCCCTGTTCCATGTTGTTGATGTTGAAGGCGGGCACGCCATAGCCGTGCTCGGCCGCGTGATCGAGAAGTTGCCTCAGGGTTATCAATGCCATTGTTATCCTCCGTCAGGCGGCTTGATCGGCGCGGTCCAGCGCCGCGATACCGGGGAGGACACGCCCCTCCAGCCATTCCAGAAAGGCCCCACCGGCGGTGGAGACATAGGTGAAATCATCGGCCACACCGGCCGTGTTCAGCGCCGCCACGGTGTCGCCCCCGCCGGCGACGGACACGCACAGCCCGGCGCGGGTCAGCTCGGCCGCGGTTTCGGCCAGCGCCATGGTCGAATGATCGAAGGGCGGGATTTCGAAGGCGCCCAGCGGGCCGTTCCACAGGATGGTCTGCGCCCCGGCCAGCACCCCCTGAAAGTTGCGCAGCGCGGCGCTGCCCGCGTCGAGGATCATGGCGTCTTCGGGGCATTCGTTCCAGACGACGATCTTCTTGCGCGCGCCTTCCCTGAACTCTTTCGCGACAACCACGTCTTCGGGCAAAAAGATTTCGCATTTGGCAGCTTTCGCCAGCAGCAGGATTTCCTTCACCGTCTCAACCTGATCGGCCTCATGCAGGGATTTCCCCATCGGCGCGCCCTTGGCGAACAGGAAGGTGTTGGCCATGCCGCCACCCACGATCACCGCGTCCAGCTTTTGCACCAGATGTTTCAGTACCGCGATCTTGCTGGAAACTTTTGCCCCGCCGACAATCGCGACAGAGGGGCGGTTTGAGGCCTCAAGGGCGGCCGTCAACGCCTCCATCTCCTCAATCATCAACGGGCCGGCGGTGGCGGGCAAAAGCTCTGCGATGGCCGCGGTAGAGGCATGGGCGCGATGGGCACAGGAAAACGCGTCATTAACGTAGATGTCGCCAAGGGCTGCGAATTTTCGCGCCAGGCCGGGGTCGTTCATCTCTTCGCCGCGTTCGAACCGCACGTTTTCACACAGCAGCACTTCGCCGTCCTTCAGGGCGGCAGCGGCGTTTTCCGCCACTGGCCCCGCGCAGGTTTCACCAAAGGTCACCGGGCATCCAAGGGCATCTGCCAATGTGCTTTCGATTTGATGCAGGCAAAACGCCGGGTTCAACTCGCCCTTCGGGCGGCCAAGGTGGCTAAGGATGACCAGCCGCGCACCTTGGGCGAGCAGGGGTTTCATCCCTTGGGCAAAGCGGGTGATGCGGGTGGCATCGGCGACCTTGCCATCGGCCAGCGGAACATTCAGATCCGCCCGTACGACAAGCCGCTTGCCCGCCACATTGATGTCAGTGATCGGGGTAATCGCCATCAGATCAGCGCCCCCATCGCCACGGCGGTATCGGCCATGCGGTTCGAAAAGCCCCATTCGTTGTCGTACCAAGACAGGATGCGGACCATGTTGCCGTCCATCACCTTGGTCTGATCCATGTGGAAGACCGAGGAATGCGGATCGTGGTTGAAATCGATCGAAACATTGGCCTCGTCCGTAAAGCCAAGGACGCCGGTCAGTGGCCCGTTGGCGGCGGTGCGGATGGCGGCGTTCACCTCGTCCACCGTGGTCTCGCGCGCGGCCTCGAAGGTCAGATCCACCACCGACACGTTCGGGGTGGGCACCCGGATCGCGACACCGTCCAGCTTGCCGTTCAGCTCGGGCAGCACCAGGCCCACGGCCTTGGCGGCACCCGTCGAGGTGGGGATCATGCTCATCGCGGCGGCGCGGGCGCGGTAGAGATCCTTGTGCATCGTGTCCAGCGTCGGCTGATCGCCGGTATAGCTGTGGATCGTGGTCATGAACCCGCGCTTGATGCCGATGGCGTCGTTCAGCACCTTGGCCACGGGCGCCAGGCAGTTGGTGGTGCAGGAGGCGTTGGAGACCACGGTATCGGCGGCGCCGAGCGTGCCATGATTGACGCCGTAGACGATGGTCTTGTCGGCGTCCGCGCCGGGGGCCGAGATCAGCACGCGGCTCGATCCGTTCTCCAGATGCAGCGCGGCTTTTTCGCGGGCGGTGAACAGGCCGGTGCATTCCAGCGCCACGTCGATGCCGGCCCAGGGCAGCGCCTTGGGATCGCGGATCGCGGTCACCTCGATCGGGCCACGGCCCACGTCGATGGTGTTGCCGGCCACCGTGACCTCGCCGGGAAAGCGGCCATGCACGCTGTCGAAGCGCAGCAGATGGGCGTTGGTTTCCACCGGCCCCAGATCGTTGATCGCCACCACCTCGATATCGGTGCGGCCCGATTCCACGATCCCGCGCAGCACATTGCGCCCGATGCGGCCGAAACCGTTGATTGCAACTTTGATGGTCATGTCCATCCCTTCTTCAGATCAGGTTCCTGGCGGCCGCCGCGACGGCCTCGGCGGTGATGCCGAAATGTTGGTAGAGCGCGGCAATCGGGGCCGAGGCGCCGAAGCCTTGCATGCCCACGAAGGCGCTGTTGTCGCCCAGCAGCTTGTCCCAGCCCTGTTCCACCGCGGCCTCCACCCCCACGCGGGGCGCGGTGCCAAGAACGGCGGCGCGGTAGCCGGCATCCTGCGCGGCGAAAAGTTCGAAACAGGGGGCCGAGACGACGGCGGCGCGGATACCCCCGGCGGCCAGCAGATCGGCGGCCTTCATCGCGATTTCCACCTCCGATCCGGTGGCGATCAGGGTCACGTCGCGGGTGCCGTCGGCTTCGCGCAGCAGGTAGGCGCCGCGCGCCACCCTGTTTTCGCTGCTGTGCGTTGTGCGCAGGGTCGGCAGCCCCTGACGCGATAGGGCCAGCACGCTGGGGGTGCCGGCCGATGTGGCCGCAAGCGCCCAGGCTTCGGCGGTTTCGACCGCGTCGCAGGGGCGGAACAGGTTGAGGTTGGGCATGGCGCGCAGAGAGGCCAGATGCTCCACCGGTTGATGGGTAGGGCCGTCTTCGCCCAGCCCGATGCTGTCATGGGTCATGACATAGGTGACAGGCACCCCCATCAGTGCCGACAGCCGGATCGCCGGGCGGCAGTAATCGGTGAACACCAGGAACGTGCCGCCATAGGCAACGAACCCGCCGTGCAGCGCGACGCCGTTCATCGCGGCGGCCATGCCATGTTCGCGGATGCCGTAGTGGATGTAGTCGCCGCCGTAGCTGTCGCGGCTGACCGGGGTCATGCCCTTGGTGCGGGTCAGGTTCGAGCCGGTCAGGTCGGCCGAGCCACCGATCATGTTGGGCAGGGTGGCATTGACCACCTCCAGCGCCATCTCGCTGGCCTTGCGGGTGGCCAGCCTGGGCGCCTCCGCCGAAAGGCGGGCCTTGTACTCGGAGATCGCATCGCCCAGCCGCGCGGCATCGGGGGCCGCCAGCGCGCCGGTGAAGGCACCGGCGCGGGGCGAGGCCGCCAGCCGCTCCTCCCAGGCCAGCCGCACGGCGTGGCCACGCTTTGCGACGGCGCGCCAGGCGGTGGCGGCCTCTTCGGGGATCTCGAACGGCGGGCTGGTCCAGCCGAGCGCCTTGCGGGCGGCGGCGATCTCTGCCTCGCCCAGCGGGGCGCCATGGGTGGCGGATGTGCCCTGCTTGTTCGGCGCGCCGAAGCCGATGATGGTGCGGCAGGCGATCAGGCTGGGGCGCGGATCCTCGCGCGCCGCCTCGATCGCATCGGCGATCTCGACCGTGTTGTGGCCGTCGATCGACAGCACCTGCCACCCCGAGGCGGCGAAGCGTGCCTTCTGATCGGTCGAGGTGGACAGGGTGGTGGACCCGTCGATGGTGATCTTGTTGTCGTCCCACAGCACGATCAGCCGGCCCAGGCCCCAGTGGCCGGCCAAGTCGGCGGCTTCCTGGCTGATGCCTTCCATCAGGCACCCGTCGCCGGCGATGACATAGGTGAAGTGATCCACCAGATCGCCGCCGAACCGCGCATTCTGCATCCGTTCGGCCAGCGCCATGCCGACGGCGGTGGCGATGCCCTGGCCCAGCGGGCCGGTGGTGACCTCGATGCCGTCGGCATGGCCGTATTCGGGGTGGCCCGCGGTGCGCGATCCCATCTGGCGAAAGGCGCGGATCTGATCCATGCCCATATCCGCATAGCCCAGCATGTGGTTGATCGCGTAGATCAGCATCGAACCATGCCCGGCCGACAGAACAAACCGATCACGGTCGGCCCATCTGGGCGCGCTTGGGTCGATGGCCATGAAGCGGTTGAACAGCACGGCGGCGACATCGGCCATGCCCATCGGCATGCCGGGGTGGCCGGAGTTGGCGGCCTGAACCGCATCCATCGTCAGGGCGCGGATGGCATTGGCCATGATCGCCTCATGGGCGGTTGAAACACGCATCTGGTTCATCTCGGCTCCTCCTCAGGCGCGGCGGGATTCATGGACAAGGCGCTCGATCATCGGGGTGAAGATGAGCTGCATCGCCAGATCCATCTTGCCGCCCGGAATGACGATGGAATTGGCCCGGCTCATCCAGCTGTCGTGGATCATCGAGGTCAGATAGGAAAAATCGATGCCGCGCGGATTGGCGAAGCGGATCACCACCAGGCTTTCGTCGGGCGTGGGGATCCAGCGGGCGATGAACGGGTTCGAGGTATCGACCACCGGCACGCGCTGGAAATTCACATCCGTTTGGGTGAACTGCGGCGTGATGCAATGCACATAGGCATGCATCCGGCGCAGGATCACATCGGTCACCGCCTCGGTGGTGTAGCCGCGCTTTTCCTTGTCGCGGTGGATCTTCTGGATCCACTCCAGATTCACCACCGGCACCACGCCCACCTTCAGATCGGCGTGTTTGGCCAGGTTGACCTGCGCATTCACCACCGCGCCATGCAGGCCTTCGTAGAACAGCAGGTCGCTGCCATCCTCGAACGCGGCCCAGCCGGTGAACTCGCCCGGCGGCACGCCCCAGCGCGCGGCCTCGTCATCGTCATGCACATAGTGGCGGGTCTTGCCGCTGCCGCTGGCGCCATAGTCGCGGAACACCCGCTCCAGCTCCGAAAGCTCGTTGGCCTCGTAGGAGAAATGGCTGAACGTCGGGTCGCCCTCGGCATAGCGGCGATCCAGCTCGGCCTTCATCTCGGCGCGGTTGTAGCGGTGAAAGGCGTCGCCCTCGATCGACACGGCCTTGATACCCTCGCGGCGGAAGATCTGATCGAACGTATGCTTGACGGTCGAGGTGCCGGCGCCGGACGAGCCGGTGACCGAAATGATCGGATGTTTCTTGCTCATCGGTTCTTTCCTCAGACGCGGAACAGGCCGCGGGCGCCGAACAGGGCAGAGACCTCCTGTTCGGGCAGATCGAAATAGGCAGCGACACGGGCGACTTTTTCGGGCGAGCCGAACACGAACGGGGTGCGGGCATGCAGGGTTTCGGCGGTCTTGCCCATGATCCGGTCATGCCCGTCGGTGGCGCCGCCGCCGGCCTGCTCCATCACAAAGGCGATGGGGGCGCATTCATAGACCATGCGCAGGCGGCCCATCGCATAGCCTTCGCGGGCATCGCCCGGATAGAGAAACACCCCGCCACGGGTCAGGATGCGGTGGGTTTCGGCCACCAGAGACGCCACCCAGCGCATGTTGAAATTCTGCGCGCGCGGGCCTTCCTCGCCAGCGATGCAATCGTCGATATAGGCGCGTATCGGCTGCGGCCAGTGGCGATAGTTCGAGGCGTTGATCGCGAACTCGCGCGAGGTGTCGGGCACGCGCACCGCCGGGTTGATCAGCAGCCACTCGCGGCTGTCGGGGTCCAGCAGGTATTCCTGCGTGCCGTCGCCGAAGGTGACCACCAGCATCGTCTGCGGTCCATAGATGATATAGCCGCCCGCGATCTGCTCGGTCGCCGGGCGCAGCACGCTTTCATCGGCGCCGTCCTTGGCCTCGAACACCGAAAAGATGGTGCCGATCGACACGTTCACATCGATGTTCGATGATCCGTCGAGCGGGTCGATGGCCAGCGCGTAGCGGCCGGCGGGATCAAGCTCGATCACCTCGTCCTGCTCTTCGGAGGCGTACCAGCGCACCGAGGCGAGTTTCAGCCGCGCGGCAAAGGCGGCATCGGCCATGATGTCCAGCGCCTTTTGTCCGTCGCCGCCCAGATTGGTGCCGACCTCTTGCCCCAGCGCGCCGCCCAGCGGACCCCGCTGAATGGTGCGCGCCAGTTCCGCGCCGACCTCGGCCAGCGCCACGATAAGCGGCCGGAGCGCAGTGGGGACATGCTCCGATTTTCCAATCGGAATCACAGTCTGCATAATTTCCTCCCGAATCTGGCACCGGAGTGCGCAACAATCTTGCTATCCCAGACTCATTCAGATTATAGAATTTAATAAGCTGTAATTCGCATTAAGGAAAATCTAATGACCAAGCCCGAAGCGGTTACTTTCAAGCAGTTACGTGCGCTGGGGGCCGTGGCGGCCTGCGGCTCGATAACGCAGGCGGCCGAGGCGCTGGGCCTGACCCCGCCGGCGGTGCATACCCAGCTGCGCCTGCTGGAGGAGAATTTCGCCAGCAAACTGCTGCACCGCAGCGCCAGCGGCGGGGCGCAGCTCACCCGTCAGGGCCAGACCGTGCTGTCGGCCGCGCAGGTGATCGAGGCCACGCTGGCCTCCTGCGCCGGGCATGTGCGCGCCCTCAACAGCGGGATGGAAGGGCTGGTGGTGCTGGGCATCGTGTCCACCGGCAAATATTTTGCGCCGGCGCTGGTGGCGCGGCTGCAGGCGGTCTATCCGAAAATCGAGGTGCAGATGAAGGTCGGCAACCGCGACAGCGTTGTCGCATGGCTGCAGAACGGTTCCATCGACATGGCGATCATGGGCCGCCCGCCGCGCAGCCCCGCCGTGTCCTCCCTGCCGCTGGGCCCGCACCCGCACGTGCTGATCGCGCCGCCCGACCACCCGCTGGCAGGGCCGGGGATGGTCCCGCCCGACGCGCTGATGAACGAAACCTTTCTGGCGCGCGAGGAAGGTTCGGGCACGCGTATCCTGATGGTGCGGTATCTGGATCGCGTGGGGCAGGGCACGACCTACAAGATCGTCGAGATCGGCACCAACGAGACCATCAAGCAGGCGGTCATCGCGGGGCTCGGCATCGCGCTGATCTCGCGCCACACGGTCACCGAGGAGCTGCGCGCCGGGCGCCTTGTCGAACTGAACATCGAAGGGCTGCCCATCGTGCGGCAATGGTTCCTGCTGCACCGTTCGGATGTCGAGCTGAGCGCGGCCAGCCAGCGGGTGCAACGCTTCATCGCCGATCAGAACGGCGCGTTCCTTCCGGTCTGAGCGCGAATTGTCCCGTGGCGACCCTTGACCTTCCAGTAACTGGAAGCACTATCTTCGGCAGGACCTGAAAAGGAGCCCGGCCATGAGCGCCATGCAAACCACCCGTTTCCGCATCGAAGGACTGAACTGCGCCTCTTGCGTGCGCCGCGCCGAAACCGCGCTGGCCGCCGTGCCGGAGGTGGAGCAGGCATCGGTGAACCTCGCCTCGGAAACCGCCGAAGTGTCCTATACCGGCCCACTGGATACCGTGCTGGAGGCCGTGAAGAACGCGGGCTTCGGCGTGGATACGCAAGAGGCGGTATTCAATGTCAGCGGCGCCAGCTGCGCGTCCTGCGTGGGCCGCATCGAAAAGGCGGCGCTGGCCGAGCCGGGGGTTCTGGGCGCCTCAATGAACCTGGCCTCGGGGCAGCTTCGGGTGCAGATGGCGGGGGGCGATGCCGCCGCCGTTGCCGCCGCCGTTTCCGCGGCGGGCTATGAGGCCGTGCCCGAACAGGCCGGCGACGCCCCCGCCGAAGACCGGCAGGAGGCCGAGGCGCAGGCCCTGCGCCGCGATCTTCTGATCGCCGCCGGGCTGACCCTGCCGGTGGTGATCCTCGCCATGGGCGGCCACCTGTTCCCGGCGTTTCATGCCTTCATCGGACAGACCATCGGCCACACGGCCGCGAATGTGATCCAGTTCGCCCTGACCACGCTGGTCCTGGCCTGGCCCGGCCAGCGGTTCTTCCGCAAGGGCGTGCCGCTGCTGCTGCGCCGCGCGCCCGACATGAATTCGCTGGTGGTGCTGGGCACCTCGGCCGCCTGGGCCTATTCCACCCTGGCCACCTTCGCGCCCTCCGTGCTGCCCGAGGGCACGCGCAATGTCTATTTCGAGGCGGCGGCGGTGATCGTCACGCTGATCCTGCTGGGCCGGATGCTCGAGGCACGGGCCAAGGGCCGCACCGGCTCCGCCATCCGCGCGCTGATGGGGCTGCGCCCCGACACCGCGCGCGTGATCGGCGCGAACGGCCCCGAAGAGCGCCCGATAGAGGCGATCCGCGTGGGCGACCTGATCCAGTTGCGGCCCGGCGAGCGGGTGGCGACCGATGGCGAGGTGACCGAGGGGCAGTCCTTCGTTGACGAGGCGATGATCACCGGCGAGCCGCTGCCGGTTGAAAAAGGCCCCGGCGACCCGCTGACCGGTGGCACGATCAACGGGCAGGGCGCGCTGACCTTCCGCGCCACGCGCGTGGGGCGTGATACGGTGCTGGCCCGGATCATCGCGATGGTGCAACAGGCCCAGGGCGCGAAACTGCCGATCCAGGGGATGGTCGACCGGATCACCGCCTGGTTCGTGCCGGCGGTTCTGGCCGCGGCGCTGCTGACCGTTCTGGCATGGCTGGTGTTCGGCCCGCAGCCCGCGCTGGCGCTGGCGCTGGTGTCGGGCGTTTCGGTGCTGATCATCGCCTGCCCCTGCGCCATGGGCCTGGCGACGCCGACGTCGATCATGGTCGGGACCGGGCGCGCGGCGGAACTCGGCGTGCTGTTCCGGCGCGGCGACGCGCTGCAGGCGTTGCAATCCGTGCGCGTGATCGCCTTCGACAAGACAGGCACGCTGACCGAAGGCTGCCCCGCGCTGACCTCGATCACCGTGGCCGAGGGGGTCGAACGGGCGGATGTGCTGGCCCGGGTCGCCGCGGCCGAGGCGTTTTCCGAACATCCCATCGCACGGGCCATCGTGGCAGAGGCGGGGCCCGAGGCCGCCCCGCCCGCAGAAGGGTTTCAGGCGCTGCCGGGCTTCGGCCTGCGCGCGACAGTGGGCGGGGCCGCGGTGCTGGTCGGCGCCGAACGGCTGATGGCGCGGGAAGGCATCGCGCTGGGGGCGCTGTCGGCGAAGGGCGCGGAACTGGCCCGGACGGGCGCGACCCCGGTCTACGCGGCGATCGACGGGCGCGCGGCGGCGGTGATCGGCGTGTCGGACCCGGTGAAACCCTCGGCCAGGGCCGCCATCGCCGCGCTGCACGCGCGCGGGGTGAAAACCGCGATGATCACGGGCGACGCGCAGGCCACGGCCAATGCCATCGCCGCCGATCTGGGCATCGACCATGTGGTGGCCGAGGTTCTGCCCGAAGGCAAGGTCGCCGCTGTCGAAGAGCTGATGGCGCATGGCCGCCTGGCCTTCGTGGGCGATGGCATCAACGACGCGCCGGCGCTGGCCCGCGCCGACATCGGCATCGCCATCGGCACCGGAACCGATGTGGCGATCGAGGCGGCGGATGTGGTGCTGATGTCGGGCGATGTGGCGGGCGTGGTCAACGCGCTGGAAATCAGCCGCCGCACCATGGGCAACATCCGGCAGAACCTGTTCTGGGCCTTCGGCTACAACGTGCTGCTGATCCCGGTCGCGGCGGGGGTGCTGGCCATCTTCGGCGGGCCGCTGTTGTCACCGATTCTGGCGGCCGCGGCCATGGCGCTGTCTTCGGTCTTCGTGGTGTCGAACGCGCTGCGGCTGCGGTTCGTCAGGGGCGCGGCATGAATATCAGCCAGGCCGCCACCCGGGCGGGCCTTCCGGCAAAGACCATCCGCTATTACGAAGAGATCGGGCTGATCACCCCCGGCAGGGGCGCCAACGGGTATCGCGATTTTTCACAGACGGATGTGCACAATCTGCGCTTCCTTGCCCGCGCCCGGTCGCTCGGGTTCACGATCGAGGAATGCCGCGCGCTTCTGACGCTCTATGCCGACAAGGGCCGGGCCAGCGGCGATGTCAAACGCATCGCGCAGAAACATCTGGAGCAGATCGACAGCAAGATCGCGGAGCTTCGGTCGATGCGCGCCACACTGTCCGACCTGATTTCCGCCTGTGCGGGTGATCACCGCCCGGATTGCCCGATCCTGACAGGGTTGGCGGGAGAAAGCCGCTGACCCTTTCATCTTTCGGGAAATATCCCCGCCGGAGGCAAGAATGTTTCTGTCCGGACCTTGGTTTTCTTGCCTCCGGCGGGGATATTTCGGGAAAGATGAAGGCGCTTCGTCAGAACAGCAGAAGCCATGCCCCCAGCAGAATGGGAAGCGGCAGAGAGGCCGCGCTGCGGAACAACAGGAAGCGGCGGCCCATGAAGGGAAGTTCATAGGCGATCGAACGGTTCAGGTTCATCACCGACCATGATGTGACATAGGCGATCAGCGGCGCCCAGCCCGCGCCCGCCTTCAGTGCGGCCGCGCCGATCGCGAAGGCCACGAAGGGGCCGCCCGGTGTCGCGGCGCCGAACAGCGTGGCCAGCAGCACACCCGCGAGGCCCGAGTTTGCTCCGAAATAGCGATCGATCTGATCCACCGGCAGAAGTTCCGCCAGGAAGCCCGCACCGATCAAGCCTATGAAGATGCGGGGGACCATGAACAGGAAGGTGGATTTGCCGCGGGCATAGACCGCGGGCAGGCTTTCGGGTGCCTGTGTCTTCAGGCGGCGCAGCATCAAAAGCGCCAGCGCCCAGAGCAGGATGGTTCCGATCAGGATGTTCATCGTGCTGCACCGTTGATGTAGCGCCGGACGGCCCATCCGATCAGCACCGGCGCGGGCAGCGACAGGGCCACGCGCAGGGCGACGAATTCCGGCGGCAGGAAGGACAGCTCCCAGATCAGCGTGCGGTTCAGCCCCACCAGCACCCAGCCCGACACCAGCGCGACCCCCGCGCCCAGATCGGCGCCGGCGGACATCAGGCCGAGGGTCAGCGGGTAGGTCACGCTGGGCCCGCCGGGGATCACCACACCGGCGAGCGTGGCGATCATCAGCCCGCGCAGCCCGCTTTCGGGGCCGATCAGCGCCTGGATACGGCGCTGCGACATCAGCAGGGGCAGGCAGGAGGCGATGAGGATGCCAGCCAGGATTTTCGGCAGCAGCATCACGGCGAAGCCGGTTTCGATCAGAAGGATCTCCCGGAACTTGTCGCCGCCTTTCAGCCACCAAACCCCGGCGCCGCCGGCAACGGCGAGGGCGGTGATGAAGATCAGGCTGCCGTCGATGAGTTTGCGCGGCGTGCTGGAGCCGGGAGAGGGCGGATCGGGTTGCATGGCTGCGGGTTTCGCATGGGGCGAGCGCCCGCGCAATGGGCTGGCGTCAGAGGGTGCCATTGCGGCAGGCCGAAATGAAATCGTCGATCCCGAGCGCGCGGATATCGGGCAGGGCATTCGCAAATCGATCCCGGGGCCAATCCCACCAGGCGATGTCCAGCAGCGCCTCGGCCTGGGCCTCGGAAAACCGGCGGCGGATGGGGCGGGCGGGCACGCCGCCGGTGATGGTATAGGGCGCCACGTCGCGCGTGACCACCGCGCCCGCCCCGACCACGGCGCCGGTGCCGATGGTCACGCCCGCAGTCACCGTCACCCCGTGACCGAGCCACACGTCATGGCCCAGCGTCACCCAGTCGTCGCGGCGCCAGGCGAAGAAACCGTGATCGTCCTCGCCCAGCCCGTAGGCCTGCGACCGGTAGACCGAATGGTGCTGGCAGGCGCGCCAGGTGGGGTGGTTGCCGGGGTTGAGCCGGGTCTGGTTGGCGATCGAGCAGAACTTGCCGATCGTGCTCCAGACCACGTGGCAATCCTGGGTGATGTAGGAGTAATCGCCCATCTCGGCCTGTTTCATCACGGTGCCGCGGCCGACCTCTGTCCAGGCGCCGAGGGTGCACTCGGTCACGTGCGCCCCGGGGTGGATCGTGGGGGCCTCTGTGAGCGGTGCTTTGGTGCCTGCGCCGCTCACCGCGCGCCTTCCCATTTGCCGATGAACCGGGCGCGGAGCAGGCCCGATGCCCAGTCGATGGCATAGACCATCAGGATGATCAGGAAGATGATCGACCAGGCTTCGTCCCATCTGTAGGCGGCGATGCGGTCGGACAGCAGAAACCCGATGCCGCCGGCGCCGACGATGCCCAGAATGGTGCCGGAGCGGACGTTGGATTCGAAATTGTAGAGCACGATCGACAGGATCACCGGCATCACCTGTGGCATCACGCCAAAGCGCACCGATTGCACCCGCGATCCGCCCGAGGCGACGACGCCCTCGACCGGTTTTCTGGACGTGTTCTCGATTGCTTCGGAAAAGAGCTTGGCGAAGGTGCCGATTTCGCTGACCGCGATGGCCAGAACGCCGGGCAGGGGCCCCAGGCCGAAGGCGCGGATGAAGATCAGCGCCAGGATCAGCACCTCGAAGGCGCGGATGATGTCATAGCCGCGCCGGGTGCCAAGGCGCAGGGCGTTCATCCGGTTGATGTTCTTGGCCCCCAGAAACGACAGCGGAAAGGCGATGACCGCGCCCAGCAGCGTGCCGAGAAAGGCCATCGACAGGGTTTCGCCCAGCCCCTTTAGGATTTCCGAGAACGCCTCCCAGCTTTTCCAGACATGCGGCGGGAACATGAAGCTGATCACCCGGCCCAGACGGCCAAGCCCTGTCCAGATCCGTTCGGGTGAAAAATCGAAAGCGTAGAAGCACCAGCCGAACAGGCCGATGAAAAGCGCCCAGAGCGCATAGCGGCGGATGCGCACCGGCAGCGGCGCCTGAAAGGCCAGCGGCAATTCGGCCCGGGCGGCGGCGATCTGAGCAGCGGTTACGGTCATGCGGACTGTCCCATGTCGATGATGCGGTGGCGCAGCTTTTCCGAGCCATAGTCGATGGCGATCACGGTCAGGAAGATGATCAGGAACAGCGCCGAAAGATCGGTGTATTCCTGCAGGCTCATCGCCTCGCGGAATTCCTGGCCCAGCCCGCCGGCGCCGACATAGCCGATGATCGAGGATGAACGCACGTTGATCTCGAACCGCAGCAATGTGTAGCTGATGATGTTGGGCAGCACCTGCGGCACCGCGCCATAGCGGATCTGGTCGAACCATGATCCGCCGGCGGCCTTGACGCCTTCCAGCGGGCGCATGTCGATGTTTTCGTTGACCTCGGAGTAGAGCTTGCCAAGCGCGCCGGTCGCGTGCACCGCGATCGCCAGCACACCGGCCAGGGGGCCGACCGAAAAGCAGAAGACGAAGATCAGCGCCCAGACCAGATCGGGCACGGTGCGCGCGATCTCCAGATAGCGCCGCGAGAACCACAGCACCCATGTGTTGGGCGCCAGGTTGCGCGCGGCGGGAAAAGACAGCGCAAAGCCGCCGATCACGCCCAGCGACGTGGCCATGAAGGCGATCAGCACGGTTTCCACCAGCAGCCGCAGCCAGATCTTCCAGCGCCAGAACCATTCGCCGAAATCGGCCCAGAAACTGTCGAGCCGCAGGGTGGGGATGGTCTTGGCGACATATTCGCCCAGGCGCGGGATGCCGGCCGGAACGATCCAGCGGTCGGCGCGGGTGCCGTCGGGCAGGGTCACCTGTGTGACCTTGAAGAAATCGCTCAGCTGCGCCGAGAGCAGGAAGGCGGCGAAGAACAGCATCGATCCCACGGCCCAGCCGATGCGGGCACGGCGGCGCTGAAGCGCGAAGTCGCGGTCGAAGGCCGCGATGGGCGGCAGGGTGTCGGCGGTGAGTGTCATGTGAAAAAGAGGCGGGCGGCCCGGTTCCGGGCCGCCCGTCTGTCCTTGAGCGTTACGAGGAACGGCGCTGTTTCTTCAGCCAGTCGCGCATGTCGACGATCCACTGATAGCGCTCGTGATCGACGCGGACCCAGCCCTTCTGGGTAGAGGACTCCCCACCCGTCATCTCGACAAAGGCGTTGTGATCTTTTTCCGGCACCGTTTCGACGGCGGCGGTCATCGCCTCGACCAGATCGTCGGGCAGGTTGGTGCGCGCGGCCAGCGGGCCCGAGGTGATTTCCGGCGATTTCCAGATCGGGCAGGCGACGCCTTCGTCGATCATCCCCTTGGACACCATGCGCGCGATCACGCCCGAGGTTTCGTTGGTCATGTAGGTCGAGGCGCTGTCGAACGTGCCGTTGACGACACCCTGAACACCGGCTTCGTGCGAGCCGGAGAAGGGGATCGCCTTGAAATGCTCTTTCGGCTCATAGCCCTGCTTGGCCATGTTGAAATAGGGCACGGCATAGCCAGAGGTGCTGTCGGGGTCGGCGAAGGCGTGAACCTTGCCCTTCAGATCGTCCAGCGAGGTCAGGCCGCTGTCGCAGCGGGTGACGACGATGGAGTAATAGCCGGTGGAGCCATCTTTCTGCTGACGGGTCAGCAGCGGCTTCACGCCGCCATTGGTTTCGGTATAGGCGGCGGCATAGGACGACGAACCGAAGAAGGCGAATTCGATCTGATCGGCGGCCATGGCCTGGATCACGCCGTCATAGGAGCCGGCGGTGAAGATTTCCACGTCCACGCCCAGTTCTTTCTCGAGGTATTTCTCGAACGGGGTGTAGCGCTGGATCCGGTCTTTCTCGTTCTCGCCAGACAGGATGCCGAACTTGATGACCTTGTAATCGTCCTTCCAGCCCTCGGCGAGTGCGGGCAGGGCGACCAGGGTGGCCAGGGCGGTGGTGAGCAGAAGACGCATGGGGGTACTCCCTGTTTTGCGGTTTGGTGGTCAGGCCGTCACATGCGGCCGTGCGGCGGTAGAGGTGACGGCCTCGTTGAATTCCATCAGCCCTTCGGTGCCGTAGATGTCGCGCACCACACCGTCGGTCAGCTGCGCGGCGGTGCCGTCGAACATAACCCGGCCCGCGCGCATGGCGATGATCCGGTCGCAATAGGCGCGCGCGGTGTCCAGCGTGTGCAGGTTGACCAGAACGGTCAGCCCGTCTTCGCTGTTGATCGCGGCCAGCGCGTCCATCACCTTGGTGGCATTGGCGGGGTCGAGGCTGGCGATGGGTTCGTCGGCCAGCATGATCCGGGGCTGTTGTACCAGCGCCTTGGCGATGGCCACGCGCTGCTGCTGGCCGCCTGAAAGCGTTCCGGCGCGTTGCAGCGCCTGCGGCACCAGATCAAGCCGGTCCAGCGCCTGAATCGCCATCGTGCGTTCGACGTCGGAGAAATTCATGGTCATCGACGACAGGAACCCGTGATGCGCCAGCCGCCCGATCAGCACGTTGGTCAGCACATCCAGCCGGTCGACGAGGTTGAACTGCTGAAAGATCATCGCGCAATCGGCGCGCCACTGGCGCAGGGCTCGGCCCCGGAGCGCGGTGATCTCCTGCCCGCCGAAGCTGACGGAGCCGTCCGAGGGGTCGATCAGCCGGTTGAGCAGGCGCAGCAGGGTGGATTTGCCCGCGCCCGAACGGCCGATGACGCCGACGAACTGGCCCGGTTCGATCTCGAGGCTGACGTTGTGCACGGCGTTGGTGTCGCCGAAGGTTTTGGTCAGACCCGAAAGAGTGAGTGCGTGTTGTGACATGGCGCAAACCATCGGACCGGCAAGTAACCGGCGCCTGTCGCTGCGGTGAAATTTGCAAAACGCTGATATGACGCGGGCGTGACGGCCGCAGGTGTGACATGACGGTTTTCAAAAGCTTAGCCGCAGATGCCCGTTTTCCGGGCGGGCGGAAATCTCATCGCGCCGCCCCTGCGCGCCTGTTCCGGCGCGGCCGCCGGACTCTGCCGCGGGCATCGGATTCTGCACCGGACGGGCGGGTGAAAACGCCTGCACCCCTTGGGCGGATGGATGAGCTTTGTTCAATAACCTGCTGTGGAATATTGATTTTATCAAAGTTACAGCCCCGAAAAATGCCATGACGCGGCGGGCGGCGTCATATTTTCGTCGCCCGAACGTGATCCACCCATCATAAAACCGAGAACCTGCCGTTACGCGCGGCCACTAGCCTCCAACGCGCTTGTCCCTAGCCATCTGGAGTGCTCTCATGCGCCTGAAACACCTTGTCCTGGGCACCGCCCTGGCCGCCTTTTCCGCCTTCTCCGCCGCCGCCGAAACCTGGAAGCTCGCCGTCACCGACGTCGAGGGGCTGGAGCGTCTGCAAACCGAATGGGGCCCGTTCAAGGCCGCGCTCGAGCAGGCCACCGGCGAAAGCTTTGAATTCTTCGCCGTGAACTCGCGCACCGCCGCCGCCGAGGCGCTGCGCAACAAGTCGGTCGATTTCGTCATCACCGGCCCGGCCGAATACATCGTCATCAACAAGTTGACAGACGCCACGCCGCTGATCGGCCTTGGCCGCCCGGATTATCACTGCGCCATCGTGGTGCGCGCCGACAGCGGCATCAACGTGCCCGCCGATCTCAAGGGCAAGAAGGTTGCCTTCGGCGACATCGGCTCGACCTCGAACATGCTGTGCCCGATGCAGCTGATGGCCGATTACGGCGTCGATCCGGTGAAGGACATCGACAAGATCCACACCTCGCGCAACATCGCCCATGAGGCGCTGAAGGCCGGCGACGTGGCCGCCATCGGCACCAACGCCAATTCCTGGATGGGTGTGCGCGCCAAGGAAACAGAGCTGCCCTACGGCTTCTTCAAGATCATCGCGCGTTCGGGCGATCTGCCCAATGACATGATCGTCGTGGCCGCCCATGTGCCCGCCGAGGCGGCCGAAAAGGTGAAGACCGGCATCCTGGACCACAAGACGGCCGTGATCGCCGGCATCACCGCCCATGAAGAGAACGACAAGTATATCGGCATGGATCTGGTGGCGATCAACGATGCCGCCTATGACAAGGTGCGCGCGATGTACCGGAATGCGGGCTATCCGCAGTTCGACAACTTCATCGGCGAATAGGCGCATGCCGCTTGATCGGAAGATCGGGGTTTCGGCCCCGGTCCTCAGCCATGATCTGGCTGTGGCGGGGCTGACCAAGGCCTACGGCCCCGCCGCGCCGGTGTTTACCGACGTTTCCTTTTCCGTCGCGCGGGGCGAGGCGGTGGCGCTGGTGGGGGCCAACGGCACCGGCAAGTCGACGCTGCTGCGCTGTGCCCTTGGCCTGATCGCGCCGACGCGGGGCACGGTGGATATTCTGGGCACCCGCATCGGCCCCGGCGCCACCGCGCAGATGCGCGGGCTGCGGGCGCAGACCGGGCTGGTGGCGCAGAAACACAATCTGGTGCCGCGCCTGTCGGTGCTGTCCAACGTCATTCACGGGCTGCTGGGGCAGGGCGCCGGGCCGCGCTACTGGACCCACATGCTGGCCCCGGCCGAGGCGCGCGACGCGGCAATGGCCGCGCTGGAAAAAGTGTCGATGGCCGATTTCGCCCACCGCCGCGCCGACCGTCTGTCGGGCGGACAGTCGCAGCGGGTGGCGATCGCGCGCGCGCTGGTCGGCCGGCCGCGCCTGCTGATCGCCGATGAACCGACCGCATCGCTTGATCCGGCGGCGGGCGAAGAGGTGATGGCCCTGTTCTTCAGCCTTGTGCGCCGCGAGGGCGTGACCGTCATCTTCATCTCGCACAACATGAGCCATGCGCTCAGCTATGGCGACAGGGTGCTGGGGCTGGCGCGCGGGCAGCTGCGGCTGAACGCCCCGGCGCGGGATCTGAAAATCGCCGATCTTCGGGGGCTATATGACTGACCGGACCATTCCCGCCCGTTTCGAACGCCCCTCGGCGCTGGCCTTCCTGGGCTATGGCGCGGCGGTGCTGTTGATCCTGTGGTCCTTTCAGGGGGCGGGCTGGTCGGCCGACAGGCTGATGCGCTCGCCCCCCGCGCTGGCCGATTTCATGTCGCGCAGCTGGCCGCCCTCGACCCATAACCTGGGCCGGCTGAGCCTGAAGATGGTCGAAACCCTGCAGATCGCGCTGGCGGGCGCGGTGCTGGGGGTGCTGCTTTCGGTGCCGGTGGCGATGCTGGCGGCGCGCGGGCTGATCGCGGGGCCGGTGGTCAACAGCGTGGTGCGCATCGTGCTGGGCTTTTTCCGCGCGGTGCCCGACATTGCCTGGGCGCTGGTGTTCGTGGTGGCGGTGGGGCTTGGCCCATTTGCCGGGATGCTGGCCATCGTGGTGGATACGCTGGGGTTTTGCGGCCGGTTCTTCGCCGATGACATGGAAGGCGTCGACAAGGGCCCGGCCGAGGCGCTGACCGCCACCGGCGCGCGCCGCATCGACATCGCCGCCTGCGCCGTCATCCCCGCCGCCATGCCCGCCTTCATCTCGACCTCGCTCTATGCGCTGGAAAAGGCCGTGCGCTCCTCCACCATCCTCGGGCTGGTGGGCGCGGGCGGCATCGGCATCGAACTGAAGGTGGGGTTCGATCTGTTCGACTATCCCACCGCGCTGACCGTGATCCTGATGATCGCGGTGGTGGTGATCGGGGTGGAGCAACTGGGCGTTCTGGCCCGCAGGAAAATCATAGGTGTGGAAAGATGACGACCGATACCGCGTACCAACACTGGAACGACGAATGGGCCAAGGCCGATGGCACCTCGAAATGGGAGCAGGCCGAGCCGGAAGTGCTGAGCTTTGCCGCGACCCTGCCCGCGGGCGCGCGGGTGCTGGATCTTGGCGCCGGGGTCGGGCGGCATGCGCTGGCCTATGCCCGGGCGGGGCTGAACGTGGCTGCGCTGGACGCCGCGCCGGACGGGATTTCCGCGATCACCGCCGCCGCCGCGCGCGAAGGGCTGACCATCGACGCCCGTCTGGGAATGATGACCGAACTGCCCTTCGCCGACGGATCGTTCGACCATGTCCTGTCGTGGAACGTGATCTATCACGGCGACGAGGGCGTGCTGAAGACCGCTATCGCCGAAATCGCACGGGTGCTGCGGCCGGGCGGCACGTTTCAGGGCACCATGCTGTCGAAGCGCCGGGTGCCGCTGGAGCTGGCCAAGGCGCCGGGGCGCGAGATTTCGCGCAACACCTGGGTGTTCGAGGGCGGCGGCGACAAGGCGCATCCGCACTATTTCTGCACCGGGCGCGAACTGGCGGAGCTGTTCGGCGCCTTCGAGTTCTGGCGGCTGGAGGACCGGGAGCATGACACGCCCGGCTCTTTCCACTGGCACCTGCTGATGGAACGGCTGTGATGGCAATTCAGATAGAGGGCGCCCGGGCGATCCTGCCCGGCGGGGTCGAGCGTGTGTCTGTCCGGGTCGAGGGCGGGCGCGTCACCGGGCTCGACACCCCCGCCGACGGCGCGCGGGTGATCGACGCGCGCGGGCTGGTGCTGGCGCCCGCGCTGGTCGATGTGCATGGCGACGCGTTCGAACGGCAGGTGATGCCGCGCCCCAACGTGTTCTTCCCGACAGAGGCCGCGGTGCTGGAAACCGACCGGCATCTGGCGGTCAACGGCATCGCCACCGCCTATCACGCGCTGACCCTGAGCTGGGAGCCGGGGCTGCGGTCGGTCGGGCGCGGGGCGGAATTCATCGATGCGCTGGCCGCGCTGGCCCCGCGCCTGACCGTGGAAAACCGGGTGCAGCTTCGGTGGGAAACCTTCGCCTTCGAGGCGCTGGATCTGATCGAGCGGGCACTGGCCGGCCCGCTCCTGCCCTCTGTTGCGTTCAATGATCACACCTCGATGTCGATGCGTGCCTTCGACGTGCCGATCCAGCAGCGCCGGTTCGAACAGTCGCCGGATTACACCATCGCCGCGCTGGATGATGACCGGCTGCGCCAGCGCACCGCCGGCAATGCCAAGCGCGCCGGGCTGACGACGGATGAATATATCGCCCATCTCGGCCAGATCTGGGAGCGGCGCAGAGAGGTGGACGCCACCATCCGCCGCGTGGCCGGGGCCGGGCGCGGACGGGCGGCGCCGATGCTCAGCCATGACGACACGCAGGTGGAAACCCGCGCCTATTATCGCGACCTCGGCGCCCGGATCGCCGAATTCCCGATGACGGTCGAGGTGGCGCAGGCGGCGCGCGAGGGGGGCGACGCGATCATCTTCGGCGCGCCCAATGTGATGCGCGGCGGCTCGCATATCGGTTCGCCCTCGGCGGGGGAAATGGTGGAGCGCGGGCTGTGCGATATTCTGGCTTCGGATTACTTCTATCCTGCGATGCTGGCCGCCGTGGCCCGGATGCTCGCCGACGGGCGCGGTTCGCTGCACGATCTGTGGAAGACCGTGTCGTCCAACCCCGCCGCCGCGTCCGGCCTGACCGACCGGGGCGAGATCGCGCCGGGCAAACGCGCCGACCTGCTGCTGCTCGACTGGCCCGAGGGGCATCTGCCCGCGGTGCGGCTGACACTGTCGGGCGGGCGTGTGGCCTATGGCACCGAAGGGGTCACGCCATGAGGGAGAACGCCCAGCGGTTCGACGGGCTGGCCGAAGCCTATGATGTCTATCGCCCGGGCTATCCGCCGCAGCTTTTCGAGGCGCTGGCCGGAGAGATGCCCGAGGGTGTGCGCTGCGCCATCGACGTGGGCGCGGGCACCGGCATCTCCACCCGGCATCTGCTGGATGCGCTGGGGCCCAAATGGCTGATCATCGCGGTCGAACCGGGCGCCGACATGCGCCGGGTGCTGTCCCGCCGGTTTCGCGCCGTGCCGAACGTGCAGGTGCTGGACGCCAGCGGCGAGCATCTGTCGGTGCCCGACAAATCCGCCAGCCTGGTGGTCGCCTGCACCGCCTTTCACTGGTTCGACCGCGACCGCTTCTATGCCGAGGCCGCCCGCGTGCTGATCCCCGACGGGGTGATGGCCATTGTCCGCAACCGCCGCAAGCCCGATCCGCTGATCCGCAAGTTCGATGCGTTTCTGGCCCGGCACAATCACGAGATCGGCGATTTCGAACAGCGCGAGAAACGCAAGGAACCCTCGGTGCGGGAACTGGCGGCGCTGACCGCATTCAAATCCCCGAAATCCCGCACCGAAAACTGGCATAACCGGATGACCTGCCGCCAGTTGATCGACCTTTACCTCACCCGCTCGACCACCTCGACGGTGGTGCGCCAGAAGGGGCTGGGCTTCGTGATGGACGAGCTGCAGCAGATCTGCGCCGCCGAACGGGCGCAAGAGCCGTTCACGGTGGCCTGGGAGGCGACGATGAAATGGACCAAGAAGAAATGATGGCGCGCGCGGATTGGCTGGCGGTTCTGGCGCGCGCGCCGCAGGCGGCAATGGAGGCGGCGCTGAGCGGGGTGACAACCGGCCCCGTGGTCTGGATCCGTCCCGCCGGGATCGGCATGGTGATGCTCGAGGGGCGCGCCGGCGGCACCGGTCAGCGGTTTTCACTGGGTCAGGCCACGGTCACGCGCGCGACCTGCCGCGCGGGCGAGCAGATCGGCGTGGGCTATGTCCTGGGCCATTTCCCCCGCCGGGCAGAGCTGATGGCGCTGTGCGACGCGGCGCTGCAGGGGCCTTCGGGCGCGGCGCTGATGGCCCGGCTGATCACCCCGCAGCAGGCCGCGCAACGCGCCGCGCGCGACGATCGCGCCCGCGCCGCCGCCGCCACCAAGGTTGAATTCTTCACCATGGCCCGGCACGCCGGCGCAAGGAGCACGTGAATGGCCTATGTTCCCGTCAAGGGCGGCGAAGAGGCGATCCTCAATTCGCTCGGCATGGTCGCGGAAGAGCGGCGCGGCGATCCCGCCACCCCCGAACTGACCATCGCCCAGATCCGCCAGCAACAGGCTCGCGCGGTCGACCGGGTGATGGCCGAAGGCTCGCTCTACGATCCCGATCTGGCCGCGCTGGCCCTGAAACAGGCGCAGGGCGACGCCACCGAGGCCGCCTTCCTGCTGCGCGCCTATCGCACCACGCTGGAACAGTTCGCCACCGCGCCCCCGCTGGATACCGCGCGGATGGCGATCCGCCGTCGCATCTCGGCCACCTACAAGGATCTGCCGGGCGGGCAGGTGCTGGGCCCGTCCTATGACTACACCCACCGGATGCTCGATTTCGATCTGATGCAGGATGGCCCCCGCGCGCCAGCCGCCCGCGCCGGTACGCCCGTCGATGCCCATATGCCCCGCGTCCCCGATCTGGTGGCGAACGAAGGCTTCATGGAACCGGCGTTGCCCCCCGAGGGCGACCCCGCGCCGGGCGATCTGACGCGCCAGCCCCTGGGCTTTCCCGCCGGCCGCGACACCCGCCTGCAAAACCTCGCGCGCGGCGACGAGGGGTTCCTGCTGGGGCTGGCCTATTCCACCCAGCGCGGGTTCGGGTCGAACCACCCCTACGCGGGCGAGATACGGGCAGGCGAGGTGCCGGTCGAGGTGGTGCCGGAGGAACTTGGCTTTGTCATCGACATCGGCGAGGTCACGGTGACCGAAAGCCAGATGATCACCTCGATCAAGGGCGCCTCGGGCGAAAACCCCCGGTTCACGCGCGGATACGGGCTGGTCTTCGGCCATTCCGAACGCAAGGCGATGTCGATGGCGCTGATCGACCGCGCCCTGCGCGCCGATGAATTCGCCGAACCACGCAAATACCCCGCCCAGGACGAGGAGTTCGTTTTGTACCACAGCGACAACGTTGAAAGCTCGGGTTTCGTGCAGCACCTGAAACTGCCGCATTACGTCGATTTCCAGGCCGAACTTAAGATGCTGCGCGAGATGCGCGCCGAGCGGCAGGAGGCATCGCAATGAACGCCGTGATCTTCGATATCGGCAATGTCCTGATCCGCTGGCGCCCCGAGGCGGCGCTCGCCCCGCTGTTCGCATCACCCTCCGACCTCGAGGAGGCGTTGCAACGCGCGGGTTTTTCCGCCTGGAACCGCGAACAGGACCGTGGCCGAAGCTGGGAAGACGGGATAGCCGCCGCGGCCACACCGCAGGACGCGCGCCTTTTCCGCGCCTATTACGAAGGGCTTGCCGCCGCCCATGCCGAAACGATCCCCCAAACCGTCGCCCTGCTCGAACAGCTGGCGGAACGCGCCGTGCCGCTCTATGCGCTCACCAACGCCTCGGTGGAAACGGCCCGGATCGTGGCCCGCACCCACGGCTTCATGGCGCGGTTCAGGGATGTCTGCATCTCGGGTGCCGAGGCGGTGCTGAAACCGGATCCCGAAATCTACCGGCGCCTGCTTGCGCGCAACGCGCTGGATGCCGGCGATTGCCTGTTCGTCGATGACAGCGCGGCCAATGTCGCCGGGGCACAGGCGGTGGGGATGAAGGCGCATCACTACACCGGCGCGGACGGGCTTCGCGAGCGCCTGCAACACGAAGGCCTGCTGTGATCGTTCCCCCTTTCATCTTTCCAGAAATATCCCCGCCGGAGGCATCGGATTTTCGCAGAAAATCCGCCCCCCGAACGAATGGGTCAAACACATGCCGATGAGCGCCCCGTCCCGACGTTACAACTACGGCTATCTCGATGAAGGCACCAAGCGCATGGTGCGCCGGGCGCTGCTCAAGGCGGTGGCGATCCCCGGCTATCAGGTACCCTTCGGCAGCCGCGAAATGCCCATCCCCTATGGCTGGGGCACCGGCGGGATGCAGATCACCGCGTCCATGATCACGCCCGCCGACCGGCTGAAGGTGATCGACCAGGGCGCCGACGACACCACCAACGCGGTCAATATCCGCCGCTTCTTTGCCAGGGTGGCCGATGTGCAGACCACCGACAAGACATCTGCGGCCACCCTGATCCAGACCCGTCACCGCATTCCCGAAGAGCCGCTGACCGAAGATCAGGTGATTGTGCTGCAGGTGCCCCAGCCCGAACCGATGCGCGGGCTGGAACCGCGCGAGACCGAATGCCGCAAGATCCACGCCTGGGGCGAATACGGGCTGATGCATCTGAAGCTCTACGAAAGCGTGGCCCAGACCGGGCGCATCACCATAAACCATTCCTATCCGGTGCTGGTCGGCGGGCGCTATGTGATGTCGCCCACGCCGATTCCGCGGTTCGACAATCCGAAGATGACGGGCATGCCCGCGCTGCAGCTTTTCGGGGCGGGGCGCGAGCGGCGGATCTATGCGGTACCGCCCTATACCGAGGTCAAGAGCCTCGATTTCGAGGATCACCCCTTCACGCCACAGCATTTTCCCGATCCCTGCGGGCTGTGCGGCGCGGTGGGGGTCTATCAGGATGAAATCCTTCTGGACGACAGGGGCGGCAAGATGTTCGTCTGTTCCGACAGTGATTTCTGCGCCCGCCGCCGTGCCGCGGGCCACAAGGGCCCGATGGCCGAGGACTAAGCCAGGAGTTTCGATGTTCGATCACATTTCCCCCGCCAGCTTCCGCCTGACCAACGCCCGTATCGTGACCGGCGACCGGGTGCTGCAAGGCTCCGTCTCGGTCGAGCAGGGGCTGATCGCCGAGTTGCGCGAAGGTCCGGCCGACGGCATTGATTGCGGCGGGGCCTATCTCACCCCCGGCGTGGTCGACATCCACACCGATCACGTGGAAACCCATGTCTTTCCCCGCGCGTCGGTGATGTGGGACTTTCTGAATGCGCTGATGGCCCATGACATGGTGGTGATCGGCGCCGGCACCACGACCGTATTCGACAGCCTGTCGGTCGGCGCCTCGATGAAACGCCCCGAGCGGCGCGAAATTCTGGGCCCGCTGGTCGAGGCGCTGGAGCAGGGCGTGGCGCGCGGGCTGTTCCGGGCCGAACATTTCCTGCACATGCGCTGCGAGATCAGCGACCCCGACACGATGGCGCTGGTCGATGCCAATATCGGCCGGCCGATCACGCGGCTGGCCTCGGTCATGGATCACACGCCGGGCGACCGTCAGAGCCTGGATGTCGATCACTGGACAGAACGCATGGCGCGCGAGATGAAGCTCGGCACCGAAGAGATGGCGGAACGGCGCGAAGAGCTTTTCGCCCGCTCGGCCCGCGTGGGGGCACAGGTGCGCGCCCATGTGGTGGCCGCCGCCGCCGCGCGACGCCTGCCGCTGATGACCCATGACGACCGGACGCTGGCGCATGTGGAGCAATCCCATGCCGAGGGCATTGCGGTGTCGGAGTTTCCCTGCACGGTCGAGGCCGCCGAACGCGCCCGCGCCCTTGGGCAGATCATCGTGGCCGGCGCGCCGAACTATCTGCGCGGCGGCTCGCAATCGGGCAATGTGGCGGTGGCGGAGCTGATGGCCGCCGGGCTGGTCGATGTTCTGGCTTCCGACTACGTGCCGCGCAGCCCGATCGACGCGGCCTTCGCCATCGCCGAGGACCCGGCGCTGCCGCAGGATCTGCCGCAGATGATCGCGATGGTCAGCCGCGCGCCGGCGCGCCTGGCCGGGCTGACCGACCGGGGCGAGATCGCACCCGGTCAGCGGGCCGATCTGCTGCGTATCCACCGCCGCGACGGGCGCAACCATATCGCTGCGGTCTGGCGGGGCGGCCAGCGGGTTCTGTAGCCCGCCCCCGGCGCCGCTTTTCGCGCCGGTCGGGGATTTGGCGTTTGACTCTTCCTTTCATTGCGCTAATCACGGGGCCACTTCGGTTCTGCCCTTCGGGGCGGATGAAAAGGGAACGCGGTGATGCCTTCGGGCCAATCCGCGGCTGCCCCCGCAACTGTAGGCGGAGAGCGAGGCTGACAATGCCACTGGGGCCGATGCCCCCGGGAAGGCCAGCCGAGCCCAGACCCGCGAGCCAGGAGACCTGCCGAGGTGATCACCCTTTCCGGGGCGCGGGGCGCGTGTCGGAAGCGGTCTGTCCGCAGAGGTGACGTTTTCACCGTCTGCGGCGGGGTCACGCCCTTTCCAAGGACACCATGACTGCAGGCGCCGGGCAAAGACCCGCGCGTTGGACGAGGGCAAGACAATGACGCATAAACTCATCACCGCCGGGGCCGTTCTGGCCGCCACCATTCCGGCGGCCGCCGCCGCGCAGGACGTGATCGTGCTGGACAGGATCGTGGCCTCGGGCGGCTTCACCCCGATCGAGGCGCAGACCTATGGCCGCTCCTACTCCATCCTGACCGGCGAAGAGATGGAGCAAAAGGGCCTGCGCACCGTGCAAGAGGCGATCCGCACCCTGCCGGGCGTCGCCGTCAGCCAGACCGACCCCTATAACACCCAGGTCCGCATTCGCGGCGGCGAGGGCAACCATGTGCTGGTGCTGATCGACGGGGTCGCGGCCACGGCGGGCGACAATGGCGAATATTACTTCTCGGGGCTCCAGACTGCCGATATCGAACGGATCGAACTGCTGCGCGGCCCGCAATCGGTGCTTTACGGCGCCAATGCGATGACCGGGGTGATCTCGATCATCACCAAACGCGCCGCGCAGCCGGGCACCAGCTATGAGGCCGGCACGGTCGCGGGCACGGATGGTACCTATGGCGCCGATTTCGCCCTGCGCACGCGCGGCGCGGCAGGGGAGCTGAACTTTTCCGTCCAGTCGCGCCATGACGGCGGCTATGACGTTTCGGGCGACGACGGCGGCGACGATGACAGCAGCACCCGCAGCACGATCAACCTGACCGGGCGCACCGCCTTCGCCTCGGGGATCGAGGCCGGGTTCACCCTGCGCGCCACCACCCAGGACTACGATTTCGACGACACCAATTACGCGGCCACCGACGCCGACAGCTATATTGTCGACACCGACAATACCGGCGACCGGGATGAGCTCTTCGCCTCTGTCTGGGCCGAGGCCGAGGCGATGGGCGGGCGGATGCGCAACCGGCTGACCTTCTCGGGCAATGACATCGACACGAAGACCTACGATCCGGCCGATGTTCTGACCTCGCAATCCGACAGCAGCCGCCGCGCGGCGCAGGCCAGGCTGAGCTATGCGCTCGACGCGCCGGCGCTGGGGCAGGCGCGCCATATCCTGAATGCGGTGGCCGAGCATGAATACCTGACCTTCCGCCGCGCCTCGGGGGGCACGGAATATGACCGGCGGATGAATTCGGTCGCGCTCGAATATCAGGGCGAGGTGACCGACGCGCTGAACGTGCAGGCGGGCGTGCGGCGCGATTTCAACTCGGATTTCGAGGATGCGACAAGCTGGAACATCGCCGCCTCCTACGCTTTCGCCAGCGGCGCGCGGCTGCACACATCGGCGGGCAAGGCCGTGGTCAACCCTTCGATGTATGAGCTTTACGGCTATTCGCCGGGTTTCTACACCGGCAACCCCGATCTGAACCCCGAGGAATCGGTCGGCTTCGACATCGGGATCGAACTGCCCTTCGCCGGCGGGCGCGGTCTGGTCGATGTGACCTATTTCCACGAGGATCTGGAAGACGAGATCGTCTACACCCCCAGCTTCACCTCGGCCGACAATCTGGACGGCACCTCCAAACGCCGGGGGGTGGAACTGGCGGCCAGCTATGAGGTGACGCCGGTGCTGGATATGGCGCTGAGCTATACCTACACCGATGCCGAAACCGCGACAGGCACCGTCGAGGTGCGCCGCCCCGAGCATCAGGTCGGGCTGGAAGCCACGCTCGCCGTGCTCGACGGGCGCGGCAGCGTCAGCCTCGGGTTACGCCATGTGGCGGGCAATTTCGACACCCAGGACTGGGGCGCCTATGCCACCGAGGAGCTGCCCGACTACACCGTCGCCACCCTCTCGGGGCATTATGCGCTTAGCGACCGGGCCGAGCTGGTGGCCCGGATCGAGAACCTGACCGACGAGGATTATTCCGAGGTCTGGGGTTATGAGGCGGCCGGGCGCAGCGCCTATCTGGGCCTGAGGGCCAGGTGGTAGGCCAATCGCCTTTTCGCCGCGTGCGGGCTGTCCTGCGCGCGGTGTTTTGCGCGGTGCTCGGCGCGGCCACGGTCACGGCTGCGGGCGCGGCGCCGGAGCGGGTGGTCTCGCTCAACCTGTGCACCGATCAGCTTGCCATGCTGCTGGCCGCGCCCGGCCAGCTTGTCTCGGTTTCGTTCCTCGCGCAGGATCCGATGAATTCCGCCATGGCCGACGCGGCGCGGGCCTTTCCCGCCAACCGTGGCCAGGCCGAAGAGGTGTTCCTGATGAAGCCCGATCTGGTGCTGGCGGGCACCTATACCTCACGCGCGGCGGTGTCGATGCTGCGGCGGCTGGGGATCGAGGTGGTGGAGTTTCCGCCCGAACGATCGCTTGACGATGTGCGCCGGCATCTGCGCCTGATGGGGCAGGTGCTGGGGCAGCAGGCAAGGGCCGAAGCGATGATCGCCGACTATGACACGCGGCTGGCCGCCCTGCGCGCGGATCCGGCCCACCGGCCGCGCGCGGCGCTGTATTCGGCCAACGGCTATACCACCGGCGGCAACACGCTTTCGGGCGAAATCCTGGCCGCCGCAGGCTTCGACAATATCGCCGCCGAGGCGGGTGTGCCCGCAGGCGGCGCCCTGCCGCTGGAGGTGCTGGTGATGCTGCGGCCCGATCTGGTGATCACCGGCGCGCGTTATCCTGGCGCGTCACGGTCCGAGGCGCTGCTGGATCACCCGGCGCTGGCCCCGCTTCTGGCGGCAGTGCCCGACGCGCCCGCCACCAATGCCGATTGGGTCTGCGGTACGCCCTATGTGCTGCGCGCCATCGAAGGTCTGGTGGCGGCCCGCAAGGCGCTGGAGGACGGGCGATGAGGTACGGCACGCTGATCGCCGGGCTGGGCGCGCTCGTGCTGGTGCTTTTCGCCGCCTCGCTGCTGATCGGCCCCGCCGCGCTGGGGCTGGGCGATAGCCTGGGCGCGCTGTTCGCCGGGCGGGGCGAGGCCGCCGTTCTGGTGATGCGCGAAATCCGGCTGCCGCGCGCGCTGCTGGGGGTCATGCTGGGCGCATCGCTGGGCCTGTCGGGGGCGGCGATGCAGGGCTATCTGCGCAACCCGCTGGCCGAGCCGGGGCTGATCGGCGTGTCCTCCTCGGCCGCGCTGGGGGCGGTGCTGGCGCTGCAGACCGGGCTGGCCGCCAGCTTCGCGCTGGCGCTGCCGCTGATGGCGCTGGCCGGCGCGGTGCTTTCGGTGCTGTTGCTGTTGCTGCTGGCGGGGCCGCGCGGCTCGTCGCTGACGCTGATCCTGGCGGGGATCGCGCTTTCGGCCTTTGCCGGGGCGCTGACCTCGCTGGTGCTGAACCTGTCGCCCAACCCCTATGCGGCGGCGGAGATCATCTTCTGGATGCTGGGCTCGCTCGGCGACCGGTCGTTCACCCATGTCTGGCTGGCGCTGCCCTTCATGGCGCTGGGCTGGGTGCTGCTGGCCACGCTGGGCCGGGGGCTGGACGCGCTGACCCTGGGCGAGGATGCGGCGGCGGCGCTTGGCATCCGGCTGGCGCGTCTGCGGCTGGTGCTGATCCTGGGCGTGGCCGCCTGCGTGGGCGCGGGCGTCGCCGTGGCCGGGGCGGTGGGGTTTGTCGGGCTGGTGGTGCCGCATCTGTTGCGCCCGCTTGTCGGCGCGCGGCCCGGCCGCCTGCTGCCCGCCTCGGCGCTGGGCGGGGCGGCGATGCTGCTGGCCGCCGATATCGCGGTGCGGGTGATCGCGCCGGGACGCGACCTGAAACTGGGGGTGCTGACCGCGCTGGTGGGCGCGCCGCTGTTCCTGCACCTGATCTACAAGACCCGGAGGGAGGGGCTGTGAGCCTGCTGACGCTCGATCACCTGACCGTGCATCGCGGCGACCGCGCCGTGGTGCGGGACGTGTCGCTGCGCGTGGGCGCGGGCGAATGCGTCGGCCTGATCGGCCCCAATGGCGCGGGCAAGACAACACTGATGCGCGCCGCCCTTGGCCTGTTACCCGCGACCGGAACAAGCTCTGTCGCCGCGCTGCCGGCTGCCGCGCGGGCCCGGCAGGCGGCCTGGTTGCCGCAAATGCGCGATATCGCTTGGCCCGTCAGCGTCGAAACCCTCGTCGCGCTCGGCCGCACGCCGCATCTGGCACCCGGCGGCCGGCTGCGCGAGGCCGATCGCGCGGCGGTTGACGCGGCGCTGGCGCGGCTGGATCTGGCGGCGTTCCGCAGCCGCATCGCCACGCAGCTTTCGGGGGGCGAACAGGCGCGGGTTCTGATCGCACGGGCATTGGCGCAGGACGCGCCGCTGTTGCTGGCCGACGAGCCGATTGCCGGCCTCGACCCGGCGCATCAGATCATGACGATGACGGTTTTCGCCGCGCTGGCGGCAGAAGGGCGGGCGGTGATCGCCTCGCTTCACGATCTGGGGCTCGCGGCGCGGCATTGCACGCGGCTGGTGCTGATGGGGGCCGGGCGGCTGGTGGCCGATGGCGCGCCCGCCGATGTGCTGACACCGGAAAACCTGGCGCAGGTGTTCGGCGTGCGCGCCTATTACGCGCAAACGCCTGATGGCCCGGTATTTCAGCCACTGGAGGTGGTGAAATGAGTGAGATGCTTGCATTCCTGCAAAAGGGCGGCCCGGCGATCTGGGCGATCACGGCGCTGTCGGTGGTGACGCTGACGCTGATCCTGTGGAAGCTCTGGCGGCTGGTGGCGGCGGGCGCCTGGGCGGGCGCGCGGGCCGAAAAGGCGGTGGCGCTGTGGCAGGCGGGCGAGCGTGACGCGGCGCGCGCGGCGGTCGCGGGCCGGGCCGGGCTGCGCGCCCGGCTGGTGCGCGCGGCGATGGCCGCGCTTTCGGGCGGCATGGGGCAGGCCGCCGCGCGCGAGGAAACCACCCGCGTGGCACGGGCGCTGCTGGCCGAGGCGCGCAGCGGGCTGCGCGCGCTGGAGCTGATCTCGGTCATCGCGCCCCTTCTGGGCCTTCTGGGCACGGTGCTGGGCATGATCGAGGCGTTCCAGACGCTGGAATCCGCTGGCAGCCAGGCCGATCCTGCCACGCTGGCCGGCGGCATATGGGAGGCGCTGCTGACCACGGCGGCGGGCATGGCGGTGGCCATTCCGGCATCAATGGCGCTGAGCTGGTTCGAAAGCGTGGTGGATGCCGCCCGGCATGACATAGAAGACTTGGCCACAAGGCTGTTCGTGGCGGAGGCGGGCTGATGGACGCGCCGTTGATCCTGCGCGCCGATGCAACGCTGCCGGGGGCGGTGCTGGTGGTGGCGCGGCAATGAGGCGGATCGCCGAGATAGGGCTGTTCCTGCCGGTGGCGGTGGCGCTGCATCTGGCGGGCTTCGGGCTGGCCGGTGGCGCGCGGACGGGCAGTGAGGCGGGCGCTCAGGGGGCGGGCGGTGAAAACCTGCTGACGCTTGCCGCCGCGCCGCCGCAGATCTCGGCGCTGGTGGCGGTATGGGACAGCCCGCCAGAGGTTTCGGCCGCGCCAGCGGCGGTTCAGCCGCCACCGGCCGCCACCGCCGCACTGCCCCGCGTGCTGCCCGCGCCCGCCTCTGACCCGCCGGATCGCGCCGGCGTTGCCGCAAGACCCAGCCGTCCGACGCCCGACCCGGAGCCCGATATCCGCACGGAGGAAGCCGCGCCGCAGCCGCGCCCCGAGGCGCCGAAGAAGCCCGCGCCGCCACCCGAGGCGCCGGCAAAGCGGGCGGCGGGCACGGGTGGCGGCGCGCAGGCCGGGGAGGCGGGCGCCTCGGCCAACCCGGGCCAGCAGCGGGCGCTGGCGTCGTCCTGGGCGGGGCAGATTCAGGCTCGGGTCGCGCGGGTGCATCGGATGCCTGCGGCCGCGCTCCGCCTGGGGCTTTATGGCGATGTCACGGTGCGCATCACCGTCGCGCGTGACGGGCAGCTGCAATCGGCGCGGGTGGTGAAAAGCGCCGGGATCGCCGTGCTGGATCAGGCGGCGCTGCAGTCGGTGCGCCGTGCCGGGCGCTTCCCGCCCGCGCCCGAGGGCCTGACCCGCCCGGCAATGAGCTTCGACGTGCCGCTTGCCTTCGAGCGGGGTTAGGCGGGCGCGGCCCTGCGGATCTGCGCGCCGGCCCGCATCACCACGGGCGACAGGCCCGCGCCGCCGGATGCGATGATCCCGAGCAGCCGCGCGCGCATGGCCGGCGCCCAGAAATCGTTGATATGGCTGGCGACGTTCCCCGCCGCTTCGGCCTCCGGCAGGTTGGCGAAGGCGGTGGCGATCTGGTTGGCCATGTAGATCAGTTTCTCAGGCGACATCGCTGGCCCTTGCAGTGGCAATCCGGTGCGGATGGGTGAAGATCTCGAACATCTCGCCGCGCGCGAGCGCCGCCAGCGTCAGCCCTGCGGTTTCGGCCAGGCGGATGGCATGGGCGGTGGGGGCGGAGACGGCCACCAGCACCGGCGCACCGGCCAGCACCGCCTTCTGCACCATCTCGACCGACACCCGGCTGGTCAGGATCAGCGCGCCCGCGTGCGCCTCGTGCCCGGTGCGGGCCAGGGCGCCCACCAGCTTGTCCAGCGCGTTGTGGCGGCCCACATCCTCGCGCGCCGCCACCAGCCCGGCATCGGGGGTAAAGAACCCGGCGGCGTGAACCGCGCGCGTGATGTCATGCAGCGCCTGCGCGCCGCGCAGCGCCTCGGCGCCGGCGCTGATCTGCGCCGGCGTCAGTGACAGCGGGGTATCGGGCAGGGTGGGCAGCGGGCGGATCGCCTGGTCCAGACTGTCGATGCCGCACAGCCCGCAGCCCACCGGCCCGGCCATGTGCCGACGGCGGCGGGCAAGGCGGGCCTCGGCGCCCGGCGCCAGCCACATCTGCACCTCGATGCCGTTCGGGTGCGCCTCTATCGTCAGGCGTTCGATCTCGGACAGATCCTTGACGATCTCTTCGCTCAGCGTGAAGCCCGCCGCGAAATCCTCCAGATCGGCGGGGCTGGCCATCATCACCGCCTGGGTGGTGCCGTTGTAGGACAGCGCCACCGGCACTTCCTCTGCCACGGCGCGGGTGCCGGGGCGCGCTACCCCGCGCGCCACCGCCAGTGACGGGGCCGAGATATGGGCGCGGGCCTTCATTCGGCCGCCGGAAGGATACGCCGGGCGCGGGCGGCCTGTTCGGCATAATCCTTCTGCCAGTCCGATGGTCCGTTCGAAGGGCTGATCTGCACCGCCGTCACCTTGTATTCGGGGCAGTTGGTGGCCCAGTCGGAATAGTCGGTGGTGATGACATTGGCCTGCGTGTCGGGGTGGTGGAACGTGGTATAGACCACGCCCGGCGCCACCCGTTCGGTGATCTTCGCGCGCAGCGTCGTCTCTCCCGAGCGCGAGGCGAGACGCACCCATCCGCCATCGCGGATGCCGCGCTGTTCGGCGTCATGCGGGTGGATCTCCAGCACGTCCTCGTCATGCCAGACCACGTTTTCGGTGCGCCGGGTCTGGGCGCCGACGTTATACTGGCTGAGGATGCGGCCCGTCGTCAGCAGCAGCGGAAAGCGCGGGCCGGTGCGTTCGTCGGTGGGCACATATTCGGTGACCACGAAATTGCCCTTGCCACGCACGAAGCCATCGACATGCATCACGGGCGTGCCTGCGGGCGCGGCATCGTTGCAGGGCCACTGAACCGATCCCTCACGCTCGAGCAATTCATAACTTACATTTGAAAATGAGGGAGTTGTGGCCGATATTTCATCCATCACCTGAGAGGGGTGGGTATAGTGCCAGCCGGCGCCCATCGCCCGCGCCAGCATCTGGGTGACTTCCCAATCGGCATAGCCGTTCTTCGGCGCCATCACCCGCCGCACCCGGTTGATACGGCGTTCGGCATTGGTAAAGGTGCCGTCTTTCTCCAGAAAGCTCGATCCGGGCAGGAAGACATGCGCGTAATTGGCTGTTTCATTTAGGAAAAGATCGTGCACGATCACGCAATCCATCGCCGCCAGCCCGGCGGCCACATGTTTGGTGTTCGGGTCCGATTGCAGGATATCCTCGCCCTGAACATAGAGGCCCCGGAACGTGCCCTCGACCGCCGCATCCAGCATGTTGGGGATTCGCAAACCGGGTTCGTTGCTAAGCGTAACCCCCCACAGGTTTTCGAAAATCGCGCGGGTGGCATCGTCCTGCACATGGCGGTAACCGGGCAGCTCATGCGGGAAGCTGCCCATGTCGCAGGCGCCCTGCACGTTGTTCTGGCCGCGCAGCGGGTTCACGCCGACGCCGGGGCGCCCGATATTGCCGGTGACCATGGCCAGGTTGGCGATCGCCATGACAGTGGTGGAGCCTTGCGAATGCTCGGTCACGCCCAGCCCGTAGTAGATCGCGCCGTTGCCGCCGGTGGCGAAGAGGCGCGCGGCGGCGCGCAGTTCGGCGGCCGGCACACCGGTCAGCAGGGCGGTGGCCTCGGGGCTGTGGCGGTCATCGGCCACGAAGGCGGCCCAATCCTGAAACCCGTCCCAATCGCAGCGGCTGCGGATGAAACCCTCGTCGGCCAGCCCTTCGGTGACGATCACATGGGCCAGCGCCGTCAGGACCGCGACATTGGTGCCCGGCGTCAGCGCCAGGTGATGCGCGGCCTGCACATGCGGGCTGCGCACCAGATCGATCCGGCGCGGGTCGATGACGATCAGCCTTGCCCCCGCCCGCAGCCGCTTCTTCAGCCGCGAGGCAAAGACGGGGTGGCCGTCGGTGGGGTTGGCGCCGATCACGATCACCACGTCGGTTTGCGCGACACTGTCGAAATCCTGGGTGCCGGCCGAGGTGCCGAAGGTGGTTTTCAGCCCGTATCCGGTGGGCGAATGGCAAACGCGGGCGCAGGTATCGACGTTGTTGTTGCCAAAGACCTGGCGGATCAGTTTCTGCACCAGATAGGTTTCCTCATTGGTGCAGCGCGACGAGGTGATGCCGCCGATCGCGCCTGGCCCGTGCTGATCCTGGATGCGGCGCAGGCGGGTGGCGGTGAAGGTCATCGCCTCGTCCCAGCTTACTTCGCGCCAGGGGTCTTCGATGCGCTCTCGGATCATCGGGTTCAGGATACGGTCGGCATGGCTGGCATAGCCATAGGCGAAGCGGCCCTTGACGCAGCTGTGCCCCCGGTTCGCCTTGCCCTGTTTCCAGGGCACCATGCGGACCAGCGTATCGCCCTTCATCTCGGCCCGGAAGCTGCAGCCGACACCGCAATAGGCGCAGGTCGTCACCACCGAGTGATCGGGCTGACCCATGTCGATGATCGCGTTTTCCTGAAGCGTGGCGGTCGGGCAGGCCTGCACGCAGGCGCCGCAGGACACGCAGTCGGACGACAGGAAATCCTGCCCCGCGCCGCTGGCCACGCGGCTGTCGAATCCGCGCCCTTCGATCGTCAGGGCGAAGGTGCCCTGCACCTCTTCGCAGGCGCGCACGCAGCGTGAGCAGACGATGCATTTGGCCGGGTCATAGGTGAAATAGGGGTTGGAGGTGTCTTTCGGGATGTAACGCGGGTTTTCTTCACCGTTGCAACGGGTTGCGAAGTGGTTTTCACCCGGCCGATACCGCACCTCGCGCAGGCCTACGGCACCGGCCATGTCCTGCAGCTCGCAATCGCCATTGGCCGCGCAGGTCAGGCAGTCGAGCGGGTGGTCGGAGATGTAAAGCTCCATCACCCCGCGCCGCAGCCCGGCCAGCTTGTCGGTCTGGGTATGCACCACCATCCCCTCGGTCACCGGCGTGGTGCAGGAGGCGGGGGTGCCGCGCCGGCCCTCGATCTCGACAAGGCACAGGCGGCACGAGCCGAACGCTTCGATGCTGTCGGTGGCGCAAAGTCTGGGTACCTTGATGCCCGCCTCGGCGCTGGCGCGCATGACGCTGGTGCCCTCGGGCACGGTGACGGGGGTGCCGTCGACCACCAGCGTCACCATGGTTTTCGATTTTGACGCCGGGGTGCCGAAATCGGCATCGGGGAGGATGAAGTCTTTCATCTGGGGGCCTTCCTTCCGGCGGTTTTTCCGAGTTTGGCGGCGCGTTCGACAACCCATTCCGCCCGGGGTGCCCTCGGCCGGGCACCGCCCTGTGTTCGTGCAACCCTCATTCCGCCGCCTCCTTGCGGGGCGCGGTGAAATCCTCGGGGAAATGGGTCAGCGCGCTCATCACCGGATAGGGGGTGAAACCACCCAGAGCGCAGAGCGATCCATCGCGCATCGTGTCGCACAGCTCTGTCAGCAGGCCGATGGCGGCGGTATCGCCGGCGGCGATCCTGTCCACGGTTTCCACACCGCGCACCGCGCCGATCCGGCAGGGGGTGCACTTGCCGCAGGATTCAATGGCGCAGAACTCCATGGCGAAGCGCGCCTGCTTCAGCATGTCGGCCTGATCATCGAACACCACGATACCGGCATGGCCGATCAGCCCGCCGGCCCCATCGAATTCTTCGTAACCGAAGGGCGTATCGAATTTCTCGCGCGGGAAATAGGCGCCCAGCGGGCCGCCCACCTGCACCGCCTTCACCGGCCGCCCGGTGGCGGTGCCGCCCGCGATGTCATCGACCAACGCGCCCAGTGTCATGCCAAAGCCTGCCTCGAACAGCCCGCCATGTTTCACATTTCCCGCGATCTGCACCGGGATCGTGCCGCGCGACCGGCCCAGCCCGAAGCCGGCATAGTGCTGCGCCCCCCTGGCCAGGATCACGGGAACAGAGGCCAGGCTGATCACGTTGTTCACCACGGTGGGGCGGCCCAGAAACCCCTGGTGCGCGGGCAGGGGCGGCTTGGCCCGCACCACGCCGCGCTTGCCTTCGAGCGAGTTCAAAAGGCTGGTTTCCTCGCCGCAGACATAGGCGCCGGCGCCCACGCGGATTTCCATGTCGAACGCGGGGCCGGTGCCCAGCACATGCGCGCCCAGTATCCCGGCACGGCGCGCGATATCGACGGCGGCATGCATCACCCGGATCGCATCGGGATATTCCGAGCGCAGATAGACGTAGCCGCGGGTGGCGCCGACCGCCAGGCCGGCGATCACCATGCCTTCGATCAGGGCGAAGGGGTCGCCCTCCATCAGCATCCGGTCGGCGAATGTGCCGCTGTCACCCTCATCGGCGTTGCAGATGATGTATTTCCGCGGCCCTTCGGCCTCCGACACCGTTTTCCACTTGAGCCCGGTGGGAAAGCCCGCGCCGCCGCGTCCGCGCAGCCCGCTTTCGGTGACCGTCTGGACAATCTCGCCGGGGGCCATGGGCAGGGCGGCCCGCAACCCGTCCAGCCCCCCATGCGCCCGGTAGTCCTCAAGCGACAGAGGGTCGGTCAGGCCGCAGCGGGCGAAGGTCAGGCGGGTCTGCCGGGCGAAGAACGGGATATCCTCGACCGGGCCGAGCGCAAGCGCATGATCGCCGAAGCCGGCATCGAAGAGCGCGGGCACGTCGGCCGCGCGCACCGGGCCGAAGGCGGTGCGGCCGGCGGCGGTTTCGACCTCGACCAGCGGTTCCAGCCAGACCATCCCGCGCGTGCCGTTGCGGATCAGCGTGACCGTGACGCCGCGCCGGGCCGCCTCGGCCCGCACGGCTTGCGCCACCTCGTCGGCCCCGAGGGCGCGGGCGGCTGCATCGCCGGGAACATAGATGCGCAGGGTCATGCCAAGACCTCGTCGATCAGGGCGTCCAGCCGCGCGTCATCGACCCGGCCCACAACCCTGCCGTCGATCATGGCGGCGGGCGCGCAGGCGCACAGGCCCAGGCAGTAGACGGGCTCCAGCGTCACGGCGCCATCGGCGGTGGTGCCGTGCCAGTCGACGCCCAGAGCGGCAAGGGCGCGGGCGGCCACCGCATCGGCGCCCATCGCCTGACAGGCCTCGGCGCGGCAGATCTTCAGCACCTTGCGCCCGGCGGGTTCGGCGCGGAAATCATGGTAGAAGGACATCACGCCGTACACCTCGGCGCGCGACAGGTTCAGCACATCGGCGATCACGGGCAGGGCGGCGGCGGGCACATGCCCGCACGCGGCCTGAACCGCGTGCAGGATCGGCAGCAGCGGCCCTTCGAGCGGCGCAAGCTCTGCGGCGATCGCGCGCACGCGCGCCTCGATTTCGGTTGCGTCTGGCTCTGCCATGCCATCCTCCCGGCCCGTTTTTCGGAATTCTGCGGCGGATGAAAGGCCAAATCAATGCAACATACCCGTTGGCTGATAGGGGTTTTCTATCAATCGCTCGGGCTGCCCAGCCTGCGCGCGGCTGTCAGCAAGGCGTCCAGCACCGGCGTGTGCGGCTCTCGGTGCGGGGCGACGAGCCCGACAAGATGCGCGGCCTCGGGCGCCACGATCGGCACCGCCGACAGCGCGCCGGAGGCCAGAAAGAACTCTGCCGTCTGCAGCGGCAGGATCGTGGCCCAGTCGCCCGTCAGCACATGCGACGTCAGCGTGATGACGGAGTTCGATTCCAGCCGGGGCGCCACCTGCGCCCCGGCCTGCGCCATGTGCCGGTTGATGATCCGCCGGTTCTGCATGTCGGGCGTCAGCAGGCACAGGGGCAGGGCGGCCACCTCGGCCCAGGTCACCGACTGCCGGTCGCTCAGCGGCGTGTCGGCGCGGGTGACCAGATTATAGTGCTCTGCGAACAGCGGCACGGTGGTGACCCGGCCCAGCGGCTCGTTGTCGAGATAGGTGATGCCCGCGTCGATCTCGAGGTTTTCCAGAAGCTGCAGGATCTCGGCCGATGTGCGTGACAGGACGGTGAATTTCAGGTTCGGGTGACGCGCCGACAGCGGCGTGGTCAGGCTCGACATCATCGCCAGCGCGGTGGGGATCACCGCCAGCCGCAGCTTGCCCGACAGGCCCTGTTTCACCGCGCGCATCTCTTCGCGCATGGTGCGCGCGTCGCCCACGATCTGCCGCGCCCATTCCAGCACCCGCGCGCCTTCGGGCGTCAGCCCGCGATAGCGCGAACCGCGCCAGACCAGCATCACGCCCAGCTGCTCTTCCAGTTGCTTGATCGCGGCGGAGAGCGTGGGCTGCGTGACGCCGCATTCTTCTGCGGCGCGGCCGAAATGCCGGTTTCGGGCGAGCGCGATGAACATTTCCAGCTTGTCGATCATTGGGGGGCTGTCCGCCTTGGCCGTGCTGATCCAGCTTTAGGGTAAAACCGTGCCTCTGGCCATCCGCGCCGGGCGCGATCAAAGGCACTGGCCTTTGCCGGGCGCGTTTCCTATTCTGCGGCCCCGATAACGGGAGTAGGCGATGCCGCGTCTGGCCCTGGCCGTTCTTGTCTTTCTGCTGCTCGCTTCCGGTTTTGCCGGCGGTGTGTGGTGGTTTGCCTATTCCTCGGCGCTGGATCAGCTGGTCGACAGGGGCCGGGCCGACCTTTCGCTCGCCTCCGACAGGCTGGTGGGGCAGTTGCAGCAATATCGCGAACTGGCGGTTCTGATGGCCGATCACCCGACGCTTTCGGGGGTGTTGCTGGGCGAAGACCCGGCGAAGGCGGCCGAACTGCTGCTGCTGCGCACGGCCGACAAGACCGGCACGCTCAGCATCCATCTGATCCGTGCCGACGGGCGGGTGGCGGCAAGCTCGGTTCAGGGGGGCGCGGCGCCAACCGATCTGTCCGCGCACCCCGGTTTCCGCCGGGCGATGCAGGGCGCGCTCGGGGCGCATCACGCCCGCACCGATGAGGCGGGCGGGCGGCGGTTCACCTATGCCGCGCCGGTCTTTGCGGATGGCCCCCGGCCACTGGGCGCGGTGTCTGTCGATGTGAACATCCGCAGCCTGGAAAGCGGCTGGGCGGGCGATCCCGAGGCGATGTATTTCACCGATGCCCTTGGCGTCGTCTTCATCTCGAACCGGAGCGAGCTGTTGTTCAGCGCGCCTGATCCGGCCGCGCTCTCGGCCGAGAGCCTGGCCGGTTTCGGGTACCGCCCCGACATGATCGCGCCGCTGCCCCAAGCCGGCCGGTTGCAGCGTTCGGGGCACGACATCTGGCTTCTGGACGCGGGCCCGTACCTGCCCGCGCGGGCCCTGCACCTGACGCAGGACCTGCCCGTCATCGGCATGACTGGCGCATTGCTGCTGGATGTGGCGCCGGCGGAACGGATCGCATCGTTGCAGGCGGCGGTGGCGGCGGCGCTGGCGCTGGTGTTCGGCTCGACGCTGTTCCTGCTGTCGCAGCGGCGCCGGGCGCTGGCCGACCGGCTGGCGCTGGAGGCCGAGGCGAAATCGGCCCTCGAAAGCCGCGTCGCCGCGCGCACGGCCGAATTGTCAGAGGCCAACCGCAGGCTGCGCCGCGAGGTGGCTGAGCGCAAGGAAGCCGAGGCGGCGCTGAAACGCGCGCAGGAAGAACTGGTGCAGGCGGGCAAGCTGTCGGCGCTGGGGAAGATGTCGGCAGGGCTGAGCCATGAGCTGAACCAGCCTTTGATGGCGATCCGTTCGTTTTCGGAAAATGCGACGCTGTTTCTGGAGCGCGGTGCGCCCGAAAAGGCGGCACAGAACCTGACGCGCATCTCGGATCTGTCGCGCCGCATGGGGCGTATCATCAAGAACCTGCGTGCCTTCGCCCGGCAGGAGATAGAGCCGATCGCCGATGTCGATGTCGTCGCCGTGGTCGATGCGGTGCTGGAGATGAGCGACCGCCGGATCCACGAGGCGGGGGTGACGGTGATCTGGCCGCGCCCGGCGCTGCCGGTTCTGGTGCGCGGCGGCGAGGTGCGGCTGCAGCAGGTGCTGCTCAACCTCGTGACCAACGCGCTCGACGCGATGGCCGGCGGCACGGTGCGGCGGCTGGAGATCGGGCTGGCGCGGGACGGCGGGCAGGTGCGGCTTTCGGTGCGCGACACCGGGCCGGGCATCGCCGAGCCGGAAAAGATCTTCGATCCGTTCTATTCCACCAAGGAGGTGGGCCAGAGCGAGGGGATGGGGCTGGGCCTGTCGATCTCCTACGGTCTGGTGCAGGGCTTCGGCGGCGCGATCCGCGGGCGCAACCATGCGGAGGGCGGCGCGGTGTTCACCGTCGAACTGGCCGCCGCCGCACAGGAGGAAGCGGCATGAGCCGGAAGGTTTTGCTTGTCGATGATGATCCGCCGGTGCGCGAGGCGCTGGGGCAGACGCTGGAGCTGGCGGGGCTGAGCCCGGTGCTGGCCGGCAGCTATATCGAGGCCAAGGATCACGTCACACCCGGCTTCGAAGGGGTGGTGGTGACCGATATCCGCATGCCCGGCAAGGACGGTTTCGCGCTGCTCGAGTTTTCCCAGCGGATCGACCCCGACCTGCCCGTGATCCTGCTGACGGGCGAGGGGGATATTCCGATGGCGGTGCGGGGCATTTCCGCCGGGGCGTTTGATTTTCTTGAAAAACCCTGCGCGCCCAGGGAATTCGTGGCGATCGTCGAGAAGGCGCTGAAGACCCGGACGCTGGTGCTGGAAAACAGGCGGCTGAAGCGGCAGGTCGAAAGTGGCGACGCGGCGGCGCGGATGCTGTTCGGCGAGTCGCGTCAGGCCGACGAGCTGCGCGCGCGGGTGCGCAGCGCGGCGCGCTCTTCGGCCGAGGTGCTGATCACCGGCGCGCCGGGCACCGGCACCTCGAAAGTGGCCGAGGTGATCCACCTGTTGTCGGCCGGATCGCTGCGCCCGTTTCAGAAACTGGCCGCCGCCTCCGCCAGCCCCGAGTCGCTGGCCGGGGCCTTTGCCGCGGCCGAGGGCGGATCGCTGTTTCTGGACGAGCTGGCGGCGCTTGGGCCGGCGGCCCAATTCACCCTGCTGGAACTGCTGGACGGCGACGGCGGGCCGCGCGTCATCGCCGGAACCTATCGCGATCTGGATGCGGAGGTGGCCGAGGGGCGGTTCAACCCCGACCTGTTCTACAAGCTCGACGTGATGCGGGTGCGCATCCCGGCGCTGCGCGAGCGGCCCGATGACATCCCGGTGCTGTTTCGCCATTACGTGTCGATCGCCTGCGAACAGGCCGCGCTGCCGCAGCCCGAGATCACCACCGACGTGATCGCCCGGCTGATGGCGCAGGACTGGCCCGGCAACGCCCGCTCGCTGATGAACGCGGCGATGCGCTTTGCGATGGGGCTGAACGAGGTGGAGCAGGTGGAAGAGCAGGCGGGCCTGGCCGAACAGCTTGCCCGCGTCGAAAAATCCCTGTTGATCGAGGCATTGCGCCGCGCCGATGGCCATGCGACCGAGGCCGCGAAGGCGCTGAAACTGCCGCGCAAGACTTTCTATGACAAGCTGGCGCGGCACGGGATTCGCCCCGAGGCCTATCGCTGAGAACTGTGCGGTTTTCCGCACAACCCGTGGCGGTGCCTGTGCGGGTTTTCGCCCAGGCGGGCGCGGGCGCCGCTGATGGAAAGGTGAGGTTCGCGCGCCAACCAATTGAAAATATAAGTTATATTCTCCATCAAGGGGGGCGAAAATCTTTTTCTTGAGGCGTGAATCCGTCTGGGCTTTCTATTGTGCGGGTGCCCCGACTGGGGCGCACAGTATCTGATTGTCAGGATATCTGGGAGGATACCTTATGAAACTCGTACATGTCGCCGCGGCCTCTGCCGTGGCGCTGACCATGGCCGCCGGCGCGGGCCTTGCGCAATGCGACGACGGCGAAGTCGTCATCAAGTTCAGCCATGTCACCAACACCGACCGCCACCCCAAGGGGATCGCCGCGTCACTGCTGATGGAGCGTGTGAACGCCGAGATGGACGGCAAGGCCTGCATGGAGGTCTTCCCGAACTCCACGCTCTACAACGATGATCAGGTGCTCGAGGCGATGCTCCAGGGCGATGTGCAGCTTGCCGCGCCCTCGCTTTCGAAATTCGAGGCTTTTACCAAGAAATTCCGCATCTTCGACCTGCCGTTCATGTTCAAGAACATCGAGGCGGTGGATGCGTTCCAGGCGTCTGAAACCGGCGTCGCGATGAAAGAGTCGATGACCCGCCGCGGCCTGCTGGGGCTGGATTTCTGGCACAACGGGATGAAGCAGTTTTCGGCCAACAAACCGCTGCTGATGCCCGACGACGCGAAGGGCATGAAGTTCCGGGTACAGACCTCGGACGTGCTCGTGGCGCAGATGAAGGCGCTTGGCGCGTCGCCGCAGCCGATGGCGTTTTCCGAAGTGTACGGCGCGCTGCAGACCGGCGTTGTCGACGGGCAGGAAAACACCTGGTCCAACATCTATGGCCAGAAGTTCTTCGAAGTGCAGAACGGCACCACCGAAACCAACCACGGGGTGCTGGATTATCTGGTCGTGACCTCGGTCGACTGGTGGGACAGCCTGGATGCCGATGTGCGCGATCAGCTTGCCACCATCCTGCATGAGGTCACCGCCACCCGGAACGCCGAGTCGTTCAAGGTGAACCAGGAAGCCCGGCAGGCCATCATCGACGCCGGCGGTGTCGTGCGTGAGCTGAACGCCGAACAGCGTGCCGCCTGGGTCGAGGCGATGAATCCGGTCTGGGCCGAGTTCGAAGGCGATGTCGGCGCCGAAAACATCGCCGCCGCGCAGGAAATCAACACGATGTACTAGGGCATCCGCCCGAGCTTTGGACCGGCCCGGCGCTTCGCAAGGCGCCGGGCCGTTTCCCAACACCAATAACGCTTACCTGCCGGAGGGGGACCGCAGACATGAGTGGCCATACCCATACCTACGCCCAAAGCAGCCTTGGCCGGGCGGTCAACACGCTGGAGGAAACCGCGCTTGCGCTCATACTGGGCCTGATGACGCTGGTCACCTTCGTCAACGTGGTGCTGCGCTATGGCTTCAACACCTCGCTGATCTGGGGGCTGGAACTGACGCTGGTGCTGTTCGCCTGGCTGGTGCTGTTCGGCATCAGCTATGGCTTCAAGATCACCGCGCACCTGGGGGTTGATGCGGTTCTGAACATGGTCTCGTCACGGACCCGGAGGATCATGATTCTGCTGACCACCGTGGCCTGCCTGATCTATGCGCTGCTGTTGCTGAAAGGCGCGTGGGATTACTGGGCGCCCTTCGCCGGGCTCGACGCCACCACCGGGCGCTGGTTTCCCACCGGCTTTGCCAACAGCCGCGATCAGGCGTGGTACGAGACCGAGCAGATCCCGATGCTGGATTGGCTGCGCTTCATCGAGCCGGTGTTCAATCAGGGCGAGGCCTATGAAAAGCTGCCCCGCTTCATTCCCTATTCCATCCTGCCGTTCGGCGCCGCGCTGATCCTGTTTCGCCTGATCCAGGCGACGCTGCGCATTCTGCGCGGAACGCAGGACAGCCTGATCGTCAGCCACGAAGCCGAAGATGCCGTTGACGAGGCCGCGGCGATGAGCCGGAAAGGATAAGCCCGATGGATGTCGTCTTTCTGTTCACCATGGTGGTGGGTCTTTTGCTGATCGGCGTGCCGATTGCGGTGTCGCTGGGCCTGTCGTCGATGATCTTTCTGCTGGCCTTCTCCGACACCTCGCTCGCCTCGATCGCGCAGGCGCTTTATCAGGCGATGGCCGGGCACTACACGCTGCTGGCGATCCCGTTCTTCATCCTAGCCTCCAGCTTCATGTCGACGGGCGGGGTGGCCAGGCGGATCATCCGGTTCTCGATCGCCTGCGTCGGCCATATGCGCGGCGGGCTGGCGATTGCCGGCGTCTTTGCCTGCATGCTGTTCGCGGCGCTGTCGGGTTCTTCGCCCGCCACCGTTGTCGCCATCGGGTCCATCGTCATCGCGGCGATGCAGCAGGCGGGCTATTCCAAGGATTTCGCCGCCGGCGTGATCTGCAACGCGGGCACGCTGGGCATCCTGATCCCGCCGTCGATCGTGATGGTGGTCTATGCCTCGGCCACCGATGTGTCGGTGGGCCGCATGTTCCTGGCCGGTGTCATTCCCGGGATCATGGCGGGGCTGATGCTGATGGTCACGATCTACGTGATGGCGCGGATCCGCAACATGCCCAAGGGGCAGTGGCAGGGCTGGGGAGAGATCCTGCGCTCGTTCTCGGATGCGTTCTGGGGGCTGATGCTGATCGTCATCATCATGGTGGGGATCTATGGCATCCCCGGCATCACCGGCGCCATCTTCACGCCGACCGAGGCCGCCGCCGTCGCCTCTGTCTATGCCTTCCTGATCGCCGTGTTCGTCTATCGCGACATGGGGCCGCTGGCGCCAGAGCAGGCGGGCGGGCGGCCGGTCAGCCTGTTGCGCAAGCCGCAGGCGCTGGTGACGGCCTTCTTCCACCGCGACACCAAGAACACGCTGCTGGATGCCGGCAAGCTGACCATCATGCTGATGTTCATCATCGCCAACGCGCTGATCCTGAAACACGTGCTGACCGACGAGCAGATCCCGCAGCAGATCGCCGGCGCGATGCTGGAGGCGGGCTTTGGCAAGATCATGTTCCTGATCATCGTCAACGTGATCCTGCTGATCGGCGGGCAGTTCATGGAGCCTTCGGGGCTGATCGTGATCGTGGCGCCGCTGGTGTTTCCCATTGCGATCGAGCTGGGGGTGGACCCGATCCATCTGGGCATCATCATGGTGGTGAACATGGAAATCGGCATGATCACCCCGCCGGTGGGGCTGAACCTGTTCGTCACCTCGGGCGTAGCGGGGATGCCGATGATGCGCGTGGTGCGCGCGGCGCTGCCGTTCCTTGTGGTGCTGTTCGTGTTCCTGATCCTGGTGACCTATATTCCATTCCTGTCCACCTGGCTGCCGATCAGCCTGATGGGGCCGGAGATCATCACCAACTGACCGGGCCGATCTGCGCCGCAGATGCGGCGGCGCAGATCGGCGGGCAGCTGCCGCATCCTTGCCGCGCGACATGGAGAAGAAAATTCACGAATTTTCTTCGGTGCCGAAAAATCTTCGGGAAGATTTTTCCTCAGGCCGCTTCCAGCGCCGCGATAATGCCCGAAAAATCCGCGGCCTTCAGCGAAGCACCGCCGACCAGCGCGCCATCCACATTGGAGGTCGCGAAAATCTCTGGCGCGTTGCCGGGCTTGACCGACCCGCCGTAGAGCAGGCGCATGTCTGCGGCCGTGTCGCCAAACCGCGCGGCCAGCCGGGCGCGCATGAAATCATGCACCTCGGCGATCTGTTCCAGCGTCGGCACCTTGCCGGTGCCGATGGCCCAGACCGGCTCATAGGCCACCACCAGCGTCGCGCCGGTGCAGCCATCGGGGATCGACCCGGCCAGTTGGGTGCCGATCACATCCAGCGTCTCGCCGGCGTCGCGCTGCGCCTCGGTCTCGCCCACGCAGACCACGGCGATCAGCCCGGCGGCCAGGGCGGCAGCCGTTTTTGCACACACATCGGTATCGGTTTCGCCATGATCTGTGCGCCGCTCGGAATGGCCGAGGATCACATGGGTCGCACCGGCGTCGCGCAGCATTCCGGCGGAAATGTCGCCGGTATGGGCCCCCGCGGCTTCGGCATGGCAATCCTGCCCGCCGGTGACCAGCGCCCCGCCCGCTGCAAGATCGGACATGCGCGCCAGAAGCGTGGCTGGCGGGCACAGAAGAATGTCGACCGAGGGTGCCGGATGCGCGGCGCTCAGCGCCTTGACTTCGGCCAGGTCGGCCGAGGTTCCGTTCATCTTCCAGTTGCCGGCGGCAAGTTTTCGTCCCATCACACGCTCCCACACAGATTTTCCGCCAAGTTCCCCGAAACCGGCCCGGGAGGCAAGGCAAGAGGCCCGCGCGCGTCGTTTGAGCGCGACTTATCGGCGCCTTGCGCGTTTGCGCGCGGCGGCCGTTTCCGCATCGGCAAGGGATTTGCGGGCCCAGTCCAGCGCCTCGTCGGGGTCGTCCAGCGCGCTGTCGGGCAGGGAGGTCAGGCCGGGAATGGCCCGACGCCCGGCCTTGGTGCCATAGGAAAACGGCTCTGACCCCGCAGCCTGGTAGGCGGCCACCAGCGGACCCTCGGCCTTCATGTAGATGGTATCGCCCAGAAGCGCGGCGAACATGGCATCGCCGATGTAAAGGCCGGTGCCGCCGAACATGCGTTTCGTGGAAATCGGGCCGAGCGGTGCAAACAGATCACGGGCAAAGGTCAGAAAGCCCGGATCGGTCGCCATCAGGTTTCGGCGAACTTGATCGACTCGCCGCAGCCGCAGGCATCGACCACGTTGGGGTTGCGGAACTTGAACCCGCTTTCCAGCAGCGATGTCTCATAGTCGATCTCGGTGCCGAACAGGAACATCTGCGCCATCGGCGCGATCATCACCCGGGCGCCGTCCTGTTCCACGACCTCGTCCAGCGGATCAACCTCTGACACATAGTCCATCGTGTATTCCATGCCCGCGCAGCCGCCCTTCTTGACGCCGATGCGCAGCCCCTGTGTTTCATCGCGCGCCATAAGCCTGGCGATCTGTTTTGCTGCGGCGGGGGTGATGGTTACCGCCTGTTTGCCGGGAATGCCGAACATTGCCTGTCTCCACGTGGTTGCCCCTAATCTAGGCCCCCCGGAGCGCGATCTCAAGCGCGGGCATGGTCCGAAGCAGCGACAATGTCGCGTAAGTGATCAAGAGCGCCCAGGCGAAGGACGCCAGAGTGCCGATGATCACATATTCCGATGCGCGCTGATCCTGCGACGCGGTGTCGAAGCGCAGGATCGATTTCGCGGCGATCAGAAAGCCGATCCCGGCCGGTTCGCCCACCATCACCATCAGAAAAATCAGCGCCCGTTCCAGCACTCCGATCAGCCGCCCGCCATTGCGCAGCCCCTCGGGAAGGGCGGCGTCCTGATAGGGGCGCATCAGCATGCCCACGGCAAACCCGCCCGCCCGCGTGACAAGCAGCAACCCGGTGACAAGCAGCATGATCTGCGGCAGGGCGGGCAGCCCGGCCCAGAGGCCGGAGGCGTATAGCGCCGGGCTGATGGCCGCGACGGCGATGATCGTGGCAAGATGCGCCGCCTGATCGGCAAGATAGGCGGCCAATGTATCGCCCAGCCCTTTGGGCAGGTGGGTCTTGATCGCGTCGATCACACCATGCGCCAGCGCCAGCGCGATCAGCTCCGGCGCGTCCCAGCGCCCGGTGGCGGCCTGCGCCGTCACCAGAACGATCAGCACATGCAGCAGCAGCACCTGCGGCCTGCGCTTGTTTTCGGTCGACCATCTGGTCTGAAAGACGAAATCAGCCAGCACATGGGCGAAGAGAAGTGCAACCAGAGTTTCGATCATCCGCAGCCCCCGGTGCCTACAAGCTTTGAGATTTGTGAAATCACTTTACAAGGCCATGGCCTCATGCCCAAAGACGGAACTGCCGGCAATTCACAAGTCCTCAAGCCTGTAACTCGCACTACAAGCCCCAAAGCTTGTTCTGCCCGGTGCTCACGCATAGCTTCGCGCCTCGAACAGCCGCAAACTCTCGTCCAGCCCCCACAGCCCCGCGCCGTTCAGGCGGATGGCGAAAGCCTGCTGGGTGATGCCCAACTTCGCCGCCATCTCGCTTTGCGACGGGGCGCCAGGGGCCAGGGCAAGGGTCAGCGCCTCGGCCTGTTTCGCGGTCCAGTGGCGCGACAAGGCATCGGCGAGGGCGAACACACCCGCCGCCTCGCCCGGAAGGGCCGGGGCGGCCAGCACCAGCCGGCGCCCGCGCGGCATGGTATCCAGCGCATGCCCCGACAGCTCGAACGCGGCGCCCCCGGCACTGTCGAGCCGGCCCGCGGGCAGCTCGGGCACCACCCCGATCCCGGCCGCAATCCGCGTGGCAAGCCCCGCGTCACCGGCCCGCAGACAGGCGGTCAGATACAGGCAGGCCCGAAAGGCAAGCCCCGGATGTTCAAGATAAATTTGCCAGCCATCCCCCCTGAACCGGGTGAAGCGCGTGTCTGCCCCCGTCCAGCCCGCCACCACCTGCGCCCCGGCACCGAGCGCGGCCATCGCGGCTTCTACAGCCGTCGGCCCGGCCTTGGTCGATCCCACCAGATCGCCTGTCAATACGGCTGCCACGCTGCTCATGTCATCTCCGGCCTGATTTGACGGGATGATAGAAGCGGTCAGCCGCAAGACGCAACAGAACCCTGTGGAAAAGACAGGGCCGTCTTACATGAAGCCCAGTTCCAGCCGTGCCTCGTCGCTCATCATGTCCATGCCCCAGGGCGGATCGAATGTCATCTCGACATCCACCTGCTTCACCCCCGGCAAGGGCTCGATGGCTTCCGCCAGCCACCCCGGCATCTCGCCCGCGACCGGGCAGCCGGGTGCCGTCAGCGTCATCATCACGCGCACCGCGTTCTCGGCGTCGATCTCGATCGTGTAAACCAGACCAAGATCATAGATATTCACCGGAATTTCCGGGTCATAAACCGTGCGGCAGGCCTCCACGACCGAATCGTAAAGCGGATGTTCCGTGGTCGAAGGCTTGATGAGGGGCGCACCCTCCAGCGGTTCGCTCGGCTGTGTCATATGCTCTGCTCTCCAAAGTTGAGGGAATATATAAGAATTATGCCGCGAAGGTCCAGAGCCCCGGCGCGCGCGCCTGCGTATTTCATCTTTCCGAAAATATCCCCGCCGGAGGCGTACCCGAGGCGCCGCAGGCGCCGAGACAAGAACAATGGCCCGGATCAGCCCGCGCTCCGTGTCCGCCTGCGCGCCGGGGCCGGGCGCACCCGCTTCTCGATCTCGTCGAACAGAAGCGCCGCCACATTCTTCGAGCTGGCCTTTTCGATCCCCTCGAACCCCGGCGATGAATTCACCTCCAGCACCTTCGGCCCGTCGTCCGAGCGCAGCAGATCCACTCCCGCCATGTTCAGCCGGAACGCCCGCGCCGCGCGCACCGCCGTCTCGCGCTCGGTCTTGGTGATGCGCACCGCCTCGGCCCGCCCGCCCTGATGCAGGTTCGAGCGGAACTCGCCCGGCTCGGCCACCCGGCGCATCGCCGCCACCACCTTGCCGCCGATCACCAGACAGCGGATATCCTCGCCCGCCGCCTCTTTCACGAAATGCTGCACCAGAAAACTGGCCTTGAGCCCGCGAAACGCCGAAATCACCGATTGCGCGGCCTTCCTGGTTTCGGCCAGCACCACGCCCTTGCCCTGGGTCGATTCCAGCAGCTTCACGATCAGCGGCGCCCCGCCCACCAGTTCGATCAGGCTGTCATTGTCCTTGGGCGAGGCGGCGAAGGCTGTGGTCGGCATCCCGATGCGGTGGCGCGCAAGGATCTGATGGGCATAAAGCTTGTCGCGGCTGGCGGTGATCCCGTCAGAGCCGTTCACGCAATAGGTGCCGATGGTTTCGAACTGGCGGATCACCGCGGTGCCGTAAGAGGTGAACGAGGCGCCGATGCGCGGGATCACCGCGTCATAGCGGGGCAGGCGCTGGCCGTCATAATGCACCTCGGGCGCCAGCGCGTTGATCGCCATGTAGCAGCGCGAGGTGTCGATCACCTCGACGACATGGCCCCGCTTTTCGCCCTCGGCCACGATTCGCCGGGTCGAGAAGTTATGTTCCTCGCGGCTGAGCACGGCGATGCGCAGGGTCCGTGCCGGGGCGACTTCGCGCACGGCGGTGGAGTGATACACGTCATACGACAGGCGCGGCTGGCAAAAGCTTTCGCCGGGGCTGATCACCACGTTGTCGCCAAAGGCCTGACGGCCCAGCAGCATCCGATAGGCCATCGACCCGCGGTCGGTCAGCGTCACTTCGATCGGCCAGGTCCGCGTGCCCATGGCGATGTCGCAGCGGATCACATAGCGCAGTTCCGTCTCGCCGTTCGAGGATGTCACCTCGCGCCGGTCGACGATATCGGCCGAGCAGGGGATCGTCAGATCCTCGCGCCCGGGTATCGGATGCACCGCGAAGCGCACGCGCGGCCGGTCGGCCGGGCCGAAGGGCTCGATATCGAACGCATGCAGCGCCGAGGTCTTGGCCCCGGTGTCCACCTTGGCCTTCAGCGCCGGCAGCCCGAGGCCGGGCAGGGCGGCCCATTCTTCCCATCCCAGGCGAAAATCGCCAGTCTCATTGCCGGTGCCGTCCATCGTCATGCGCCCCTTCTTGGATTTTCCGTGGAATCGCCTATACCGGCTGTCCCATCGGTGGCTTGCAGGAACAGATATGGCCGAGCGTTTCAACTTCCATGTGAACTCGCGTGACGGAATGGCCCGCCAGGGTGTGATTTCCACACCGCGCGGCGACATTCGCACGCCGGCCTTCATGCCGGTGGGCACTGCGGCCACCGTCAAGGCGATGATGCCTGAAAGCGTGGCCGCCACCGGCGCCGATATCTTGCTGGGCAACACCTATCACCTGATGCTGCGCCCCACCGCCGAGCGGATCGACCGGCTGGGCGGGCTGCACCGGTTCATGAACTGGCAAAAGCCGATCCTGACCGACAGCGGCGGCTTTCAGGTCATGAGCCTGACCGGCCTGCGCAAGCTGACCGAACAGGGGGTGAAGTTCAAATCCCACATCGACGGGTCCGAACACATGCTGACGCCCGAGCGCAGCATGGAGATCCAGCGCCTGCTGGGCAGCGACATCGTGATGTGTTTCGACGAATGTCCCGCCCTGCCCGCCCCGGAAGAGCGCGTGGCCGAGAGCATGCGCATGTCGATGCGTTGGGCCGCGCGCTCGCGCGACGCGTTCGGCGACAGGCCAGGCCATGCGCTGTTCGGAATTCAGCAGGGCGGCGTCACCCGGGATCTGCGCGCCGAAAGCGCCGAAAAGCTGCGCGCGATCGGCTTTGACGGCTACGCGGTGGGCGGCCTCGCCGTGGGCGAGGGCCAGGAGGCGATGTTCGGCGTGCTTGACTATGCCACCGACATGCTGCCGGAGGACAAGCCGCGCTATCTGATGGGCGTGGGCAAGCCCGACGATATCGTCGGCGCCGTGGCGCGCGGCATCGACATGATGGATTGCGTGCTTCCCTCGCGCTCCGGCCGCACCGGGCAGGTGTTCACGCGCCGGGGCGTGGTCAACATCAAGAATGCCCGCCATCAGGACGATCCCCGCCCGCTGGACGAGACATGCGCCTGCCCGGCCTGCCGGGGCTACAGCCGCGCCTATCTGCACCACGTGTTCCGCGCGCAGGAGATCATCAGCTCGATGCTGCTGACATGGCACAACCTGCATTATTATCAGGAGTTGATGCAGGGCATCCGCGAGGCCATCGCCGCGGGCAGGTTCGAGGCCTTTCAGGCGGATTTCCATGCGCAGCGGGCCGAGGGCGACATCGCGCCGCTCTGATCATCTGCGCAGGGTGGTCTGTGCATCACTGCGGCAGGTGATAAACCGGCGCTTTATCAAGGCATTGGGGCGGGCGATCCGAGATATCACAATTGCGTGATCGGTGCCGGCATTGCCGCAGGTGCATGGGCCGGTAGATGTTGGGCGAGTGCTGACACTTCAGGCAGGTGCCATCGCCGCATTGCCCTGCGCGTGCGGACCGATCCCTTTGCCCGGAGTTGACCCCTTTCCAAGGATGCGATCCATGACCGAAAAACTCTTTACCCCCTTTACCGCCGGCGAGATCGAGCTGCGCAACCGCGTTGTGATGGCCCCGCTCACACGCAACCGGGCCGACCCGGCAACCGACGCCCCCACCGACATGCACGTCACCTATTACACCCAGCGCGCCGGTGCCGGGCTGATCATCACCGAGGCGTCGCAGATCAGCCCCGAGGGCAAGGGCTATCTGGCCACGCCCGGCATCTACAGCGATGCGCAGGTCGCGGGTTGGAAAGCGGTGACCGACGCGGTGCATGAAAAGGGCGGCAGGATGGTGATCCAGCTGTGGCATGTGGGCCGCGTGTCGCATTGCTCGCTCCAGCCGGACGGGGGGCAGCCTGTCGCGCCCTCGGCCATCGCGGCGGAGGCGATGACCTATACCGAGGAAGGGTTCGTTCCCACGTCCGAGCCGCGCGCGCTGGCGCTGGACGAGATCCCGCGCATCGTCGAGGACTATCGCAAGGCCGCGGCGGCGGCGCGCGCGGCCGGGTTCGACGGGGTCGAGGTGCATGGCGCCAACGGCTATCTGCTGGACCAGTTCATGCGCGATGGCAGCAACACGCGCGACGATGCCTATGGCGGGTCGATCGAGAACCGCACCAGGCTGTTGTTCGAGGTGCTGGACGCCGTGACCGGAGAGTTGGGCGGGGGCCGCGTCGGCCTGCGTCTGAGCCCGTTCTCGAAATCGAACGGTATTTCGGAAAGCGATCCGATGACGCTGTTTACCCATGTGATCAAGGGGCTGAACCGCTATGGCCTGGCCTATTTGCACATGGTCGAGGGCCAGACAGGCGGATCGCGGGAACTGGACGCTGGAAACAGCATCGACACCCTGCGCGGCCTGTTCGAGGGGGCCTATATGGCCAACAACGGTTATGACCGTGATCTTGCCATTCGCGCGGTGGACGAGGGAAAGGCCGATCTGGTGGCCTTCGGGCGCCCCTTCATCGCCAACCCCGATCTGGTCGAGCGGCTGAAGCAGGATGCGCCGTTGAACCCGCTGCGCCAGGAGTTGCTCTATGGCGGCGGGGCCGAGGGCTATACCGACTATCCGTCGCTTCAGGACAGCGTGGTGGCCTGAGCCGGGATGGTCGGGCCGTCCCGCCGCAGGGAGGGGCGGCCCGCTTTCAGGCCGCCCGCGCAGCGGCCAGCAGCCGTGCCTCGTAGGATTTGACGGAATAAAAGGCATCGCTCCGCCGGCAAAGGCGGCGGCGCCAGCGCTTCGGGATTTCGGCGAAGAAATCCAGCCGTGCTTCGGCGGCAAGGCCGTTCAGCGCGGGCAGGGAGGGTTGATAGCTTTCGGTCTCCAGCCCGTTCGACAGCACGATATCATGATCCTCGAGCAGGAGGTGGTAATAGGTCACGCCCCCGTCCGGGCAGGCCTGGCGGGCGCTTTCACCCAGAAGGTATTTCGCGGGCACCAGAACCTCGGGCTCTCCGAAATGCAGCGTGTTGCGCCAGCTGCGCACCAGAACGCGGTGCTGGGGCGACACATAAAGATCGCTGTGCGGGCGCCGGTGGCCGAACGCGTTGCGCGGGATGCAGATCGGGCGGAACTGGGGCGCCTGTTCCAGCTCGGCGGCTGAAAGCGTGCGCCGGGCGACCCAGATCAGCGGCACCGCCCGCCCCAGGTTGTTCAGGATCAGGTCGCCCGCCTTCAGCACCTCGACCCGCCGCTCGCCGTCGGGCGTGTCGATCAGGGTGCCGCCCGCGAAACAGATCAGGATATCCGTCGTCGTATCCAGATTGGCGATCGGGTGGGCGCCGTTGGGAAACGCATTCATCGTGGCGGCGGAAGCCGGGGTGCCCGTCAGGAAGAAATAGCGCTGGCCGTCGTCGGTGGTGATGACAGTGATCGGCTCTCCGCGCAGATCCTCGCCGTTGACGTCGGACAGTTTGTTGGTGTCCGGCAGATCGCCCGAGAATTCGACCGTAAAGCTCATCGGCACACCGTCGACCAACACCGTCGTGTCCGGATCGGGCAGCCCGCCATTGTAATCCAGCACAAAGTCGCCCGCCTGAGACTGGAATTCAAGCTGCGCCACCGGCGTCTTGTTCGTGCCCTGCGCGTTCAGCGACGCATTATTCGCCTTAGAACTGTCACCCCGCGCAAAGAAGGTGGGATTTGCCATTTTTTACTGCTCGGTCGCATATTTTTGTTATCGGCCTCCAGATTGCGGTGAAAATGTGGCACGAATTGGGCGGCGTTCGATTTGTAACGCCCATATATGCGGTTAACGGCTGGTGAATCGGCCGGATTGCGGAACAATTGGCTAAAATCGGTGGTTTTCGTTGCTGACACTGTCGGATTTCCGGCGATGCGCGCTTGCACGTCTTTGGCGTCGAAGGCATGCTGTGTTACAAAGCTGACGCAGGTCGTGGTTGAAACGGGGGGGCGAACCCCCAGATATTGATACCAAGACCGGAGAAGGCCGGATGCCGCCGACGATCGGGGCTGGCGCCTTCTTGCAACGAACCAAGGAAACAGAATGCAAGAGCAAATCAGTCAATCCTATCCCGTTCTCCCGCTGCGCGACATCGTGGTTTTCCCGCATATGATCGTGCCGCTTTTCGTGGGGCGCGAACGGTCCGTCCGCGCATTGGAAGAAGTGATGGCGGATGACAAGCAGATTTTGCTGTCCAGCCAGATCGACCCGTCGGTGGACGATCCGACGGCAGAGGGCATCTATCGCACCGGTGTTCTGGCCAATGTCCTGCAACTGCTGAAGCTGCCCGACGGCACCGTGAAGGTGCTGGTCGAAGGCCGCGCGCGCGTGCGCATCACCGAATTCCTCGAGAACGAGGATTTCTTCGAGGCCAGCGCCGAGGTGCTGGAAGAAGTGCCGGGCGATGATGATACGCTCGAGGCGCTGGTGCGTTCCGTCTCGAAGGAATTCGAGCGCTATGCCAAGATCAAGAAGAACATCCCCGAAGAGGCGATGGCCGCTGTTTCGGACACCCGCGAGGCCGCGAAGCTGGCCGATCTGGTGGCCGGGCATCTGGGCATCGAGGTCGACCAGAAGCAGGAGCTTCTGGAAACACTCTCTGTCGCCGAGCGGCTGGAGAAGATTTATGGCCTGATGCAGGGCGAGATGTCGGTGCTTCAGGTCGAGAAGAAGATCAAGACCCGCGTCAAGAGCCAGATGGAGCGGACCCAGCGCGAATATTATCTGAATGAGCAGATGAAGGCCATTCAGAAGGAACTGGGCGATGGCGACGAAGGCCAGAACGAGATTGCCGAGCTGGAGCAGCGTATCGCCGCCACCAAGCTGAGCAAGGAGGCCCGCGAAAAGGCCGACGCCGAGATCAAGAAGCTGAAGTCGATGTCGCCGATGTCGGCCGAGGCCACGGTCGTGCGTAACTATCTGGAGTGGATGCTGTCGATCCCGTGGGGCGTGCGCAGCCGCGTCAAGAAGGATCTGGGCCGGGCTCAGGGCGTGCTGGATACCGATCACTATGGCCTGGAGAAGGTCAAGGAGCGGATCGTCGAATATCTGGCCGTGCAGCAGCGGTCGAAAAAGCTGAAAGGCCCGATCCTGTGCCTTGTCGGCCCTCCGGGCGTGGGCAAGACCAGCCTGGGCAAATCGGTGGCCAAGGCCACGGGGCGCGAGTTCATCCGCATCAGCCTTGGCGGCGTGCGCGACGAATCCGAGATTCGCGGCCACCGCCGGACCTATATCGGCTCGATGCCGGGCAAGATCATCCAGGCGCTGAAAAAGGCGAAAACCACCAATCCGCTGATCCTGCTCGACGAGATCGACAAGATGGGCCAGGATTTCCGGGGCGACCCGGCCAGCGCGATGCTGGAGGTGCTGGACCCCGAACAGAACGCCACTTTCGTGGATCACTATCTGGAGGTCGAATACGATCTTTCGGATGTGATGTTCCTGACCACGGCGAACTCCTACAACATGCCGGGCCCGCTTCTGGACCGGATGGAGATCATCCCGCTGGCCGGCTACACCGAGGACGAAAAGCGCGAGATCGCCAAGCAGCACCTGATCGCCAAGCAGGTCAAGAACCACGGGCTGCGCAAGGATGAGTTCGAGCTGACCGACGAGGCGCTGATCGAGATGATCCGCACCTATACCCGCGAAGCGGGCGTGCGGAACCTTGAACGTGAGATCGCCAAGCTGGCGCGCAAGGCTGTCACCCGGATCGTCCGCAAGGATGTGGACAAGGTGATGATCACGCCCGAGAACCTCGAAGATTATCTCGGGGTGAAGCGCTTCCGCTATGGTCTGGCTGAACAGGAAGATCAGGTGGGCGTCGTCACCGGCCTGGCCTGGACCAGCGTGGGCGGCGAGCTGCTGTCGATCGAGGCGCTGAAACTGCCGGGCAAGGGCCGGATGAAGACCACCGGCAAGCTGGGCGACGTGATGAAGGAAAGCATCGACGCGGCGTCGAGCTTCGTGCGGTCCATCGCGCCCGAGATCGGGGTGAAGCCGCCGGTGTTCGAGAAGGTGGATATCCACGTTCACGTCCCCGAGGGCGCGACGCCCAAGGACGGGCCGAGCGCCGGTGTCGGCATGGTCACGTCGATCGTGTCGGTGCTGACCCACATTCCGGTCCGCAAGGACATCGCCATGACCGGCGAGGTCACGCTGCGCGGCAATGTGCTGGCCATCGGCGGGCTGAAGGAAAAGCTGCTGGCGGCCCTGCGCGGCGGGATCAAGACGGTGCTCATTCCGCAGGAGAATGAGAAGGATCTGACCGAGATCCCGGACAATGTGAAGCAGGGGCTGACGATCATCCCGGTTTCGCATGTGCGCGATGTGCTCAAACACGCGCTGGTGCGCGCGCCCGAGCCCATCGAATGGGACGAGGCCGCCGAAGAGGCCGCCGCCCAGGCCGCGCTTGCGGCCCGGTCGGAAGGGGCTCCGGCGACAGCGCACTGAGCCTCCGGCACAAGCAACGAAGGCACGCCCTCACCGGCGTGCCTTTTCTTTAGTCAGATGCCTGTAAATGCGCGCCACGCCATGCGAGATTTCTGGCGTATGGGCCGTGAATCCGCTAATGTGATGTTCGAGTAGAAGCAATAATCCCGGAAAATTCGAGGATGATACAGGCATGTTCAACATGACAAATTCACGCAAGACGACCACCACCAGAAACATCAGCGCGGTCGCCGACATCACCGACGCGACGGAGGCCGAAGCCGTTGTCGCCGAAGAGGGTGGCGAAGAAGCCGTCGCCCCCAATGCGCTGCGCAAGAAGGAACTGATCGACCGTGTGGTCGAGGTTTCGGGGATGAAGAAAAAGGACGTCAAGCCGATCGTCGAGGCGACGCTTGCCGTTCTGGGGGCTGCGCTCTCGAACGAAGAGACGATGAACCTGCCCCCGATGGGCAAGATCGTCATCAACCGCAAGAAGGATCTTGCGAATGGCGAGGTTCTGATGACCCGCATCCGGCGCAGCACAAAGGCGGCCGAAACCGGAGAAGAACCTCTTGCAGAGGTTTCGGAGTAACGCTATTACGCCGTCCACCGGGTGATTAGCTCAGTGGTAGAGCGCTTCGTTCACATCGAAGATGTCAGGAGTTCGAATCTCTTATCACCCACCATGAGATTCCAGAAAACGCGCCAGACCGGTCTGGCGCGTTTCCCTTTTCCGGCTGTCGGTGCGGGCAGGGGGGCGCGGGCGGCGGCTGGCCGGGCGATTCACGGTAATTCCACCCTTGCCATGAGAGAAAACGCGCGATAGTAACCGCGCCTGTCGGGTGATTAGCTCAGTTGGTAGAGCGCTTCGTTTACACCGAAGATGTCGGGAGTTCGAGCCTCTCATCACCCACCATAATATCTGGCTTACGGCGATTTTACGAACAGTCCGAAGGTTCATCGAACCTTCCGCAGATTTCCAAAGTCCGGAATGTCGCGTGTCGCAAAAGAAAAGGCGGCCGGCGCGCAGGCCGACCGCCAGATGGGCCTTCGGGGGCCCGGGCCTTACTTGATGACCTCGATATCGGTCAGTTCCGATTTGGCCAGGCTGTCCACCGCGCTTTCCGGGATGGACAGGGTAATCACACCATCGCCGACCGCGAGGACGTCTTCGCCATCCATTTCGACCTCATTGCCGTTGGGCAGCTTGAACATGATCCGGTCCAGCTCGCCGGTTTCGGGATCGATGATCGACAGGGTCACATTGCCGACAAACTGGCCATGTTCCCCCTGCACGGCATAGCCGGCATATTCGCCGGGCGCGTCGGGGATGAATTTGGTATCGTTGCTTTCATCGCCCTGTGCCAGTGCGGCACCGCCCAGAGACAGGGCGAGGATCGAGGAAAGGGCGGTCATTTTAAACATCGGTTTCATTGTCGAACTCCTTTCGTTCGGCTGTTCCGTTATGCGATATCAACGAAGAACCGCGCCGCTGGTTCCCTGATGCCATCGTGCCGGGCGGCGACCGGCTGCCCGGCTTCCCAACGCAACGGAAGCTGCACCTTGATCCTGTCGGCCGTGCCTGCAACTCTGTCTGAAACCGCAGGAGCCCCGCCATGACCAACCCGCCCCTTTCCGATCTCATCGACCAGGGGCGCGGGGCCGCGCCCGCCGATCTGGTGCTGCGCGGCGGGCAGGTGTTCGATCTTGTCACCGGCGCGATGATCGCGGGCGATGTCGCGATCTGCGGCGATACCATCGTGGGGATCGGGGCCGATTACGAGGCGCGCGAGGTGATCGACGTGTCGGGCCTGACACTGGTGCCGGGGTTCATCGATACGCATCTGCATATCGAAAGCTCGCTGGTGACGCCGTTCGAGTTCGATCGCTGCGTGTGTCCGCGCGGGGTGACCACCGCGATATGCGATCCGCATGAGATCGCCAATGTGGTTGGTGTGCCGGGGATCGCGTATTTTCTGGAAGCGTCGGCGCGCACGGTGATGGATATCCGGGTGCAGCTGTCTTCCTGCGTGCCCTCGACCGAGATGGAGACGGCTGGCGCGCGGATCGGGGCAGAGGAACTTTCGGCGCTGAAGGATCATCCGCGGGTCATCGGGCTGGCGGAGTTCATGAACTATCCGGGGGTGATCTACAAAGACCCGGGCGCCATGGCCAAGCTGGAGGCGTTTCGGGCGCGCCATATCGACGGGCATGCGCCGCAACTGTCGGGCCGGGATCTGAACGCCTATATCGCGGCGGGCATCCGCACCGAACATGAGGCGACGACGGCGGGCGAGGCCCTGGAAAAGCTGCGCAAGGGGATGCGGGTGCTGATCCGCGAGGGATCGGTTTCCAAGGATCTGCATGCGCTGCAGCCGGTGCTGACGCAGATGACCGCACCTTATATGTGCCTGTGCACCGATGACCGTAATCCGCTCGATATCGCCGAACACGGGCATCTGGATTATATGATCCGCACCCTGATCGCGTTGGGAACGCCGGTTCTGGCGGCGTATCGTGCGGCCAGCCTTTCGGCGGCCGAGGCGTTCGGGCTGAAGGACAGGGGCCAGATCGCGCCGGGCAAGCGGGCCGATATCGTGGCGCTGCCCGATCTGGCAGAGTGTCGGGCGGCTCTGGTGATCGCCGGGGGCAAGCGGGTGGATGCGGCGGCTTTCGCCGCGCGCGACGAGATCGCGCCGGTGGCCCGCCATTCGGTGAAGGCGCCGCGGGTCACGGGCGGCTCTTTCCGCTCCGCCGCCAACCGGGAAGATACCGACGTGATCGGCATTCTGCCCGGCAAGATCATCACCGAGCACCTGCATGAGGTGATCCCGGTGGTGGATGGCGACAAGCGCCCCGATCCGGCGCGTGATCTGATCAAGATCGCGGTGGTCGAGCGGCATGGCAAGAACGGCAATATCGCCACCGGCTTCGTGAAGGGCTTTGGCTTGGCGAAGGGGGCCATCGCCTCGACCGTCTGCCATGACCATCACAATATCGCGGTGGTGGGGGCCGATTATGATGACATGGCGCTCGCCTCCAATCGCCTGTCCGAGATCGAGGGCGGATTCGTGGTGGCCGAAGCCGGGCGAGTGCTGGCCGAACTGGCCCTGCCGGTGGCAGGATTGATGAGCCTGAAGCGTTTCGAGGAGGTCGAGCAGGAGCTTGTCGCCCTGCGCGCGGCGGCCAGGAGCCTGGGCGTGACCCTGGAAGAGCCGTTCCTGCAACTGGCCTTTCTGGCGCTGCCGGTGATTCCCGCGTTGAAGATCACCGACCGGGGGCTGGTCGATGTCGTGAAATTCGAGATCATCCCGTGATCTGTGCAACAGCGCGCAAAGGCGGCGCTTGCATGTGGCTTATGTGAACGGGGGAATGGGTTATCTTTCTTTCCGAAACAGGAGGATACCGCGATGAGCTGGAACCCCGCGCTTGATCCGCACACCCCCACCGGTGATCAGGTGGACGCGATCGAAACCGTCATCGTGCCGCGCGCGCGCGATATAGGCGGGTTCGAGGTGCGCCGCGCCTTGCCCGCGCCCAGGCGGCAGATGGTGGGGCCGTTCATCTTTTTCGATCAGATGGGACCGGCTGAATTCGTGACCGGCGAAGGGCTCGATGTGCGCCCGCATCCGCATATCGGCCTGGCGACGGTGACATATCTTCTGCAAGGTTCGATCCATCACCGCGATTCCCTTGGAACCGATCAATGGATCGAACCCGGCGCGGTGAACCTGATGATCGCGGGCAACGGCATCACCCATTCCGAACGCACCGACGGCGCCGCGCGGCAAAAGCCCCACAGCCTGTTCGGCATCCAGACATGGGTGGCCATGCCGAAAGGCGCCGAAGACAGCGCGCCCGGGTTCGAACATGCGGACAAGGCAGCGCTGCCGCTGCTGGAGGGCGAGGGGAAGCAGGTGCGGCTCATTCTGGGCGACGCCTGGGGCGCGCGCGCGCCGGTCCGCACCCCGTCGGAGATGTTCTATGCCGATGCCGTTCTGGCGCCGGGGGCCGCGATCCCGCTGCCGGACAATCACGAAGACCGCGGGATCTACGTGATGGAAGGCGAGGTGGCCGTGGCGGGCGACAGATTCGCGGCCGGGCGGATGCTGGTGTTTCGCACCGGAGATCGGGTCAGCCTGCGGGCCGGCCCGCAGGGGGCAAGGGTGCTTTTGCTGGGCGGCGCGACCCTGGAAGGCCCACGCTATATCTGGTGGAATTTCGTGGCCTCGTCGAAGGAACGGATCGAGGCGGCAAAAGAAGCCTGGCGCCAGGAAGATTGGGCGCATGGCCGGTTCCGGCTGCCCCCGGGCGACGATACCGCCTTCGTTCCGCTGCCGGCGCGCTGAGGGCGGAAAAAACTACCGGCAAAACCGGGGGAATCGCCGTTATCGGCGCTTGACGCGGCCAGTGGCGGGGCATAAAACCCCCCTCACGCCGGGCCTAGCCCCGGGGGAATGCAATGCGGTTGTAGCTCAGTTGGTTAGAGTACCGGCCTGTCACGCCGGGGGTCGCGGGTTCGAGCCCCGTCAACCGCGCCACTGCCTTTCCCCGAACGCCCAGCGTGAAACGCGCGGTTGTAGCTCAGCTGGTTAGAGTACCGGCCTGTCACGCCGGGGGTCGCGGGTTCGAGCCCCGTCAACCGCGCCACTTTTCCTTTTCGGGACCGGCTGATAGGTCTGCGGCACATGCCCGCCCGGAAGGTGCCCCATGCTTCGCCTGCTTGATGACATTCCGCTGTTTGCCGCGATGGCGCTTGCCGCGACACTGGGCCTCGCGCCGTTTTCGCCGGAGCCGCATGTCTGGGAAAAGCTCACGTTGCTGGCCGCGGGCGGGCTGACACGGCCCGTTGACATGTTCGACCTGGCCTTGCACGGCGCGCCCTGGCTGCTTGTCGTGGCCAAGCTGGCGCGGCGCCCGCGCGCATAGCGCTGTCATGTTGGTGACGTGTTCGATTCACCGTAACGTCATCGCTGTGCCGTACGGCTGAAAAACGCTGCTGCTATCCGGGACTCCCGTCAAACCGGAACTGCGGAGTTTCCCATGCCAAGCATTCGTTTCACCCGTCGCCAGGCCCTCGTCGGGTCGGCCGCTCTTGCCTCCACCCTCGCCATGCCCTCGATCAGCCGCGCCAATGGCCGGCCGGTTCTGACCCATGGCGTTCAGTCCGGCGATGTCGCCCATGACGGCGCCGTCTTGTGGGCGCGCGCCGACCGCGAAGCCAAGATGGCGGTGGAATGGTCCACCACCGAAAGCTTCGCCAACGCGCGTAAGGTGCAGGCGCTGAACGTCGGCACAGCGACCGATTTCACCGGCAAGCTGGCACTGGAAGGGCTGCCCTCGGATCAGGATGTCTTCTACCGCGTGACCATGACCGACCTGGCCGATGCCAATGCGGTCTCCGCGCCGGTCACCGGCCATTTCCGCACCGCCCCGATGGCGCTGCGCGACATCTCTTTCGTCTGGTCGGGCGATACCGCCGGCCAGGGCTGGGGCATCGACGAATCCCGTGGCGGCATGACCACCTACAAGACCATGCTGGGCCACACGCCCGATTTCATGATCCACTCCGGCGACACCGTCTATGCCGACGGCCCGCTGAAATCCGAGGTCGAACTGAAAGACGGCACCGTCTGGAAGAACCTCGTGACCGAGCAGAAAACCAAGGTTGCCGAAACGCTTGACGAATTCCGCGGCCAGCACCTCTACAACATGCTCGACGCCAATGTTCGCGCCTTCAACGCCGAAGTTCCGGTGATGTATCAGTGGGACGACCATGAGGTCACCAACAACTGGTACCCGAACGAGATGCTGATCTCGGATGACCGCTACAAGGTCAAATCCATGCAGCAGCTCTCGGCCCGCGCCGCCCGCGCCTTCCATGAGATGTACCCGATCCGCTCGAACCTGTCCGAGCCTTACCGCGTGTATCGCAAAGTGTCCTACGGCCCGCTGCTGGACATCTTCTTCATCGACATGCGCAGCTACCGCGGCGACAACACCGCCAACAATCAGCCCGAAGGCGCGCCCTTCCTCGGGGCGGAACAACTGGCATGGCTGAAGCGCGAGCTGACCGCGTCCAACGCCACCTGGAAAGTCATCGCTTCCGACATGCCGATCGGCATGGTGGTGCGCGACGGTGACAATTTCGAGAACGGCGCCAACTCCGACGGCCCGCCGCTCGGCCGCGAACTGGACATCGCCGATCTGTTGTCCTTCATCAAGCACGGCGCGGTGAAGAACACGGTCTGGCTGACCGCCGACGTGCATTACACCGCCGCGCATCATTACAGCCCCGACCGCGCCCAGTTCCAGGATTTCGATCCGTTCTGGGAATTCGTCTCAGGCCCGCTGCACGCCGGAACCTTCGGCCCCAACGACTATGACAACACCTTCGGGGTCGAGGTGCGCTATGCCAAGCATCCGAGCGAGGAGCAGGGCGTGAACCTGCCGCCCTCTATGGGGCTGCAGTTCTTCGGCAAGGTGGACATCGCCGCCGATACCGGGGTGATGACCGTCAGCCTGCTGGACAGTGCCGACACGGTTCTGTGGGCGACGGAGATCGAGCCGGATATGGCCTGACGCTCTGGCCGGGGCGCATGATGCCCCGGCCTCGCGCATTTGTGCATGTCTTGTGTTTTCCGGCCCTGCGGGCCGGGATGCCTCCGGCGGGGATATTTGGCCAAAGCAAGCGGCAGAACTTGGGTCTTCATGCTTGCTTTGGTGCAAATATCCCGGGGTCTGGGGCGGAGCCCCAGATGAACCGCTCTCTTGCGCCGAAGGCGCGCCGCTTATTTCGTCAGCGCGTCCAGGATCCGCGCCCAGCTTCTGATCCCCTTGTGGAAGCTTTTCAGGTCGTATTTCTCGTTCGGGGAATGGATCGCGTCGTCATCCTTGCCGAACCCGATCAACATCGCGTCGGTGCCCAGCACATCCTTGAAATACCCCGCGATCGGGATCGATCCGCCGCAGCCGACATAGGCCGCCGGGTTGGGCCACTCGTCCGACAGCGCTGCGCGCGCCTTTTCGAAGGCGGGCAGGTCGATCGACATCTGGCCGGCGGGCGAGGCGCCGTGGCCATGGAACTCTACCTTGCAGTCGGGCGGCAGCATTGACGTGACATACGCGCGGAAGCTTTGCCGGATCTTCGCGGGGTCCTGTGTGCCGACAAGGCGGAAGCTGATCTTGGCCGAGGCTTGCGAGGGCAGCACCGTCTTGAAGCCCTTGCCGGTATAGCCGCCGATGATGCCGTTCACTTCGCAGGTCGGGCGTGACCAGATCATCTCCAGCGCCGACCGGCCCTGTTCACCGGCCGGTTCCGACAGGCCGACCTCGCCCAGAAATTCCTTGTGATCGAAACCGAGTGCCTGCCATTGCGCGGCGATGTCTTCGGGCAGTTCGGGCACGCCGTCGTAGAAGCCCGGCACCGTGACCCGGCCTGTGCTGTCGTGCAGCGCGGCGATGATCCTTGCCAGCACCCGGATCGGGTTCATCGCGGCGCCGCCATACATGCCCGAATGAAGGTCTTTCGACGGGCCGGTGATCGTCAGTTCTTCGCCCAGAAGCCCACGCAGCATGGTGACGATTGCCGGGGTATTGTCGCCGAACAGGCCCGTGTCGCAGATCAGCGCCACGTCGGCGCGCAGCTCTTGCGCGTTTTCGCGCATGAACGGGATCAGCGAGGGGGAGCCGGATTCCTCTTCCCCTTCGAAGAAGAACGAGATCTTCGCGGGCAGGCTGCCATGCACCGCCTTCCAGGCCCGGCAGGCCTCGACAAAGGTCATCAGCTGGCCCTTGTCATCGGATGATCCGCGCCCGCGGATCACGGTGCCGGCGGGGGTTTCCTCCAGCGCCGGGTCGAACGGATCGCGGTTCCACAGGTTCAGCGGATCGACCGGCTGTACGTCATAGTGGCCGTAGAACATCAGGTGCGGGCCGGGGCCGTCGCCATGGGCCACCACCATGGGATGGCCGGGCGTGGGGCGTTTTTCCGCGTCGAAGCCGATGGAGCGCAGATCGGCCACCAGCCAGTCCGCTGCGCGTGCGCATTCCGCGTCATAGGCCGGATCGGTCGAGATCGAGGGGATCCGCAGAAGCTCCAGCAGCCTTTCGGTGGCCTGGGGCAGGTCGGCATCAATGCGGGCGAGGACGGAGTCGAGAGCCAAGGCGGCCTCCTGCTGCGGGGAATTCCCTTCATTCCTATCAGCCTCGGGGCGCCTGTCCAGAGGGGCAGGGGGCACCGACGGGGCCATGGGTGAAGAAAAGCGCGTAGAAACAAGCTGTTTCCCCCAAGCTTGACCGACATCAAGGCAGGGGGTAACAAATCGGGCCAGAAACAGTAATGTGATGCTTCCGGCCCGAACATGGCGCGAATGTGTTTCCGATCGGAACCACGTTTCGCCGGAAAAGGCGGGGAAATGAAGGAAATGATGGATTCGGGCCGCGACAACTTGCGCCTCTATCACTAGTTTCCTGAGTGTGAAGAATGTGCAAAGACTGATGCACTTATGCTTCGGCATCCGTTGGCGGAGGAGCGTCGCAAGGCGAAGCCGGCGGATGGGATGCGGTCGGAGGAGTTCGGCGTATCGTGCCTGAGGGCGCCGTGGCATCGGAGAACGGGCCGATGGGCCGCAAAGGACGAAGGAGAAGCCGGTGGATTATACCGCGGGATTGGACGTTGCACTGAACCGTCTGCACGAAGAGGGCCGCTACCGTACCTTCATCGACATCGAACGGCGCAAGGGCGCGTTTCCAAATGCGGTGTGGCGGCGCCCCGACGGAACCGAAAAAGACATCACCGTGTGGTGCGGCAACGACTATCTGGGCATGGGCCAGCATCCGGTCGTGCTGGCGGCCATGCACGAGGCGATCGACGCCACCGGGGCGGGATCGGGCGGCACGCGCAACATTTCGGGCACCACGGTCTATCACAAGGCGCTGGAGGCCGAGCTGGCCGATCTGCATGGCAAGGAGGCGGCGCTTGTCTTCACCTCGGCCTATATCGCCAATGACGCCACGCTTTCGACCCTGCCCAAGCTGTTTCCCGGTCTGATCATCTATTCCGACGAGTTGAACCACGCCTCGATGATCGAGGGTATCCGCCGCAACGGCGGCGCCAAGCGCATCTTCCGCCACAATGACGTGTCCCATCTGCGCGCGCTGCTGGAAGCGGACGATCCGAAGGCGCCGAAGCTGATTGCCTTTGAATCGATCTATTCGATGGATGGCGATTTCGGCCCGATCGCCGAAATCCTCGACCTGGCCGACGAGTTCAACGCCCTGACCTATATCGACGAGGTGCACGCGGTCGGCATGTACGGGCCGCGGGGCGCCGGCGTGGCCGAACGCGACGGGCTGATGGGCCGTATCGACATCATCAACGGCACCCTGGCCAAGGCCTACGGCGTGATGGGCGGCTACATCGCCTCGAGCGCGAAGATGTGTGACGCCATCCGCTCTTACGCGCCGGGCTTCATCTTCACCACCTCGCTGCCGCCGGCGATTGCAGCGGGTGCGGCCGCCTCGGTGCGGCATCTGAAAACCGATCAGGCGCGGCGGGATCAGCAACAGCTTCAGGCCCGTATCCTGAAAATGCGGCTCAAGGGGCTGGGCCTGCCGATCATCGATCATGGCAGCCATATCGTGCCGGTGATCGTGGGTGATCCGGTGCATACCAAGATGATCTCGGACATGCTGCTGGAACGGTTCGGCATCTATGTGCAGCCGATCAATTTCCCGACAGTTCCGCGCGGCACCGAGCGTTTGCGCTTTACCCCGTCGCCGGTACATGGCCCCAAGGAGATCGACGCCCTGGTTCAGTCGATGGATGAGCTTTGGGCACAATGTGCGCTGAATCGTGCTGAGCTTTCGGCCTGATCCGTTCTGCGGATGCAAATTCGCTTGCCCTGTGGTATTAATAACCTAAGAGATTGGCACGGTCAGAGAATCGCCGATCCTTAGGGGACAGCACGTGGCAGGCACGGGATTGAGCACATGATTGGGCGCAGGCAGCCGCCCGTTTCCGCTGAGCAAGAGCAGCGCACCGGGGGATTTGACTCCTTCGAGCTGAAGCTCGGCGACATCATGCGCGGCGAGCGTGCGACGCTTGGAAAATCCCTGCTCGACGTGCAGCGAGAGCTGAAGATCAAGGCGACCTATATCGCCGCGATCGAGAATGCCGATCCCACGGCCTTTGAAACCCCCGGTTTCGTGGCGGGCTATGTCCGCTCTTACGCACGCTATCTGGGGCTTGACCCCGAATGGGCCTATACCACCTTCTGCGAAGAGGGAAAATTCGCCACCGTCCACGGGATGGACAAGGCGGCCTCTGGCGTCAAACCCGCCGCCAGAACCCCGCGCAAGCCTGACGCGCCGCGCGATCCGCTGGCCGATCCCAACGCCACCTTCGTGCCGCGGGGCGAGGCGTTCTTTTCCGGGATCGAACCCGGCGCCGTGGGGTCCGTTCTGGTGCTGTTGATGCTGATCGGCGGGCTCGGGTTCGGCGGCTGGACGGTGTTGCAACAGATTCAACGGGTGCGCCTGACTCCGGTGGATCAGGCCCCCGGCGTGATTGCCGAAATCGATCCGCTGGCCGGTGCCGGCACGATGATCGCCGATGTCACCGACAATGCCGGCATGTCCGCGCCCTCGGCCGATGCGCTGGACCGGCTGTACCGCCCGCAGCCGCTGGACGTGCCGGTGATGGTCGCGCGGGACGGGCCGATCTCGACGCTGCAGCCCGGCGCGCTCGGCGCGTTGGTGGATGCACCCGAGGCGCCGGAAACCGTCGCTGCGGCAAATCGTTCCGCGCCGCAGGAACCGTCGACGCCCGTTCAGGTGGTGGCCGAAACCGCGCCCGAGCTGGTGCTGTTCGCCGTGCGCCCGGCGTGGGTGCGGGTCACCGCTGCCGAAGGCACGGTTTTGCTGGAAAAGATTCTGGACGCGGGCGAGCGCTATGTGCTGCCCCCGACGGAGGAACCGCCGCTGCTGCGCACCGGCTATGCCGGCGCCGTGTACTTCGCGGTGAACGGTACCGCTTATGGCCCGGCCGGTGAGGGTGCCGCCGTGATCAAGAACATCGCCCTGGGCCCGGACGAGCTGAAGGCCGCGTTCCAGCTTGCCGATCTGACGCAGAACCCGGAGCTGGCCAGCCTGGTGGCGGAAGTCACGCAAATCGTCGAAGAATAGCCTGCGCCCGTTGCCGGGAGGCGTGCGGAGGGTTATCTAACCCCTGAACGATCCAAGGCGGAGAGAAGGCGGATGTCGCTTAACCATGTGCGCCCGTGGCGCAACATCTACCGGCGCGAATCCCGCAAGATTTACGTCGGCCCTGTGCCGGTGGGCGGCGATGCGCCGATCTCGGTGCAGACGATGACCAACACCATCACCACGGATGTGAAGGCCACCATCGCCCAGGTGCAGGCCTGCGCCGAGGCGGGGGCCGATATCGTCCGCGTTTCCACCCCCGACGAGGCCAGCGCCCGGGCGTTGAAAGAGATCGTCGCCGAAAGCCCGGTGCCGATCGTGGCCGACATCCATTTCCATTACAAACGCGCGATCGAGGCCGCCGAGAGCGGCGCGGCCTGCCTGCGGATCAACCCCGGCAACATCGGCGACGCGGCCCGCGTGAAAGAGGTGATCCAGGCGGCAAAGGATCACGGCTGTTCGATCCGCATCGGGGTGAACGCCGGATCGCTGGAAAAGCACCTGCTGGAGAAATACGGCGAGCCATGCCCCGAGGCGATGGTGGAGTCGGGGCTGGAGCATATCCGCATCCTGCAGGACAATGATTTCCACGAATTCAAGATCAGCGTGAAGGCCAGCGATGTGTTCCTGTCGGCCGCCGCCTATCAGGGCATTGCCGAGGCGACCGACGCGCCGATCCATCTGGGCATCACCGAGGCCGGCGGGCTGATGTCGGGCACGATCAAATCCGCGATCGGGCTGGGCAACCTGCTGTGGATGGGCATCGGCGATACGCTGCGTGTGTCACTCTCCGCTGATCCGGTGCAAGAGGTCAAGGTCGGCTATGAGATCCTGAAATCGCTGGGCCTGCGGCACCGGGGGGTCAACATCATTTCTTGCCCGTCCTGCGCGCGGCAGGGGTTCGACGTGATCAAGACGGTCGAGGCGCTGGAAAAGCGGCTGGAGCATATCAAGACGCCCATGAGCCTGAGCATCATCGGCTGCGTCGTGAACGGCCCGGGCGAGGCGCTGATGACCGATGTCGGCTTTACCGGCGGCGGGGCCGGCAGCGGCATGGTCTATCTGGCGGGCAGGCAGAGCCACAAGCTGAGCAACGATCAGATGATCGAGCATATCGTCGAGCAGGTCGAGAAAAAGGCCGCCGAGATCGAAGCGGCGGCCTCTGCCCAGGCGGCGGAATAGCCGCGCCCGGTGGAACAGGCTCAGTTGGCGCGCAGGTCGCTGACGATCTCGCGCATCCCGGCCAGAGGTACATAGCCGCGCAGCATCTGATCTTTCAGCACGAAGGTCGGCGTGCCCGAGATCTGCAGGCGGCTGGCCAGCGCGCGGTTGGCCTGAATCACCTGATCAACCTCTTCGCTGCTCATCCGTGCCAGAACCGCGCCGGCATCCAGCCCCAGCCGCCCGGCCAGTTTTTCCAGATTGGCCGGCGTGACCTTGCCGCGGAAGGTGATCAGCGCGTCATGGGTCTGCTTGTAGGCCTCGTCCCCGGCGATCAGCTTGGTGGCGATGGCAAAGCGGGACGACAGCTCTGATTCCTCGCCCAGGATCGGGAATTCCTTCACGATAAAGCGGATGTTTCCGTCGGAGCGGATCAGCGTCGCCACTTCCTCATGCGCCTTGCGGCAATAGCCGCAGCGGTAATCGGTGAACTCCACCAGGGTGATGTCGCCCTCGGGGTTGCCGCCCACCCAGGAATGGCCGTCGCGGAAGATGTCTTCGGCGTTGACCTTGATCAGCGTCGCGTCATTCGAAGCCTGCTGCCCGGCCTGGCGCTGCTCAAGCACCGCGATCGCCTCCATCAGCACTTCGGGATTGTCCAGCAGATAGGCCCGCACCTCGGCGCGGAAGGCTTCCCGCTCGGCGGCGCTCATGTCGGCGGCATGGGCCGGGGCGGCCAGTGTCAGAGCCGCGAGGGCAGCGGCAAGGATCGGGCGGGTCATGGGCATTCTCTCCGTTTGTCGCAGCGGGCTGCGGCCTATCTATCTCACAGCCGGCGGCGGGCGGCAATTGCGCTGGCCGCTTCCGATACCTTCCGTCGCGTTTTGCCGACCACACTGCACCGGCGCGCGCGTCCGACCAACCTTTTGCGGATCACAAAAGCGGGAGCGTCGGGCTTACTGGGTGGCGGCGCGGGCGGTGTGCAGAACGTCCTGCGCGCGCAGCGCCCCGGAAGAGCCGTGCGGCAACAGCCCCGCCGCCCGTTCGGCATGCACCGCCGCATCCCGAAACCGCCCCTGCACCGCATAGCGTTCGGCCGTCGCGAGCGAGGCCATGCCGTTGTTGCCCAGCCGCGCATAGGCCACCGCCAGATCGCGCAGCAGCCGCGGATCGAACGGATCCCGCGCGCGGGCCTGTTCCAGCACCGAAAGCGCCCGGCGGGTGCCATCGGCCGTATCAAGCGCCAGAAGCGACCGGCCATAGCCGGCCTGGATCAGCGGCTCGTTCGGGGCAAGCTGCACCGCCCGCTGATAAGATCGGACGGCCCCCCCGAAATCCCGCGATTCCAGCAGGATCTGCCCGCGCAGTTCCTCGATATAGCCATCCGACGGGCGGCGCGCGGCCAGGGTGTTGATCTCGCGCAGGGCGGCCTTGGCGTCGGGTTTGCGGTGATAGGCGATGGCGCGCCGCATGAGCGCGCTGTCGGATGTGTCGGAGGGTTTGATCCGCCGCAGCGTATAGGACGGATTCTGCATGAACGCGCCCAGCTTTCCCTGGGCCCGGTTGAACCAGTATTCGGCGGCCGGATTCGCCTGCGCCGTGCCGCCATAGGCCGCGGCGAATCCCCGCATCGCGCGCAGCCTGTCCTGCGTCAGCGGATGGGTGCGTACGTAGGGATCCTGCCGGCCCGGGCTCAGCGCCTCTTGCCCGCGAAAGATCTCCAGCACATCGACCATCGCCGCCGGGTCCAGCCCGGCACGCGCCATGTAGCGCACCCCGGCCTGATCGGCAGAGGCTTCCTCGGCTCTTGTATGGGCGAAGAACAGGCGCTGCGCCGAAGAGGACGATCCGGCCGCGACCCCGGCCGCCGCCTGTGGATTGCCGCTCAGCGCCAGCGCCGCCGACATCAAAAGCCCCATCCCCGCCGCAGATTGCGCCCCGCGCAGATTGGCCATGCGGCGGGTGATATGGCCGTTGGCGATATGGGCCATCTCATGGGCCAGCACGCCCTGCACCTGCTCGGCGCTGTCCAGCTTCAGCAGCAGGCCGGAATGGACGAAGATCGTGCGCCCGTCGATGACGAAGGCGTTCAGCGAGGCATCGTTGATCACCATGACCCTCAGTTGCGAGGCGCTGAAGCCGGCGGCCGTGGCCACGGGGGCGACGAGCTGGCGCAGGGCATGTTCGATCTCCGCATCGCGGATCAGCCCCTGCGCCCGCGCCGCCGGCGCCCAGAGCATGCCGAGGGCGAGCAGCAGGGCGATGCCCGCTGCCATTGACTGTCTGCACATGCGCTGGAACAAAGCTGCCATGATGGCAGAGTAAGGAGAGTGCGGTGCGAAGTTCAAGGCGAAGCGGGGTCGATCCTTTCATCGTGATGGATGTGCTGGAGCATGCGCGCCGCGCAGAGGCCGCCGGCCGGCGCATCATCCACATGGAAATCGGCCAGCCCGCCACGCCCGCCCCGTCGGGCGCGCGCGCTGCCGTCACCGAGGCGATGGCAGGGGATGCCATGGGATACACCGTCGCCCTGGGCCTGCCGGCGCTGCGCCAACGCATCGCAAGGCTTTATGGCGACTGGTATAATGTTGATCTGGACCCGGGGCGGGTGATCGTCACCTCGGGCTCGTCTGCGGCCTTCCTGCTGGCCTTCACCGCGCTTTTCGACACGGGCGACCGGGTGGGGATCGGGGCGCCGGGCTATCCGTCTTACCGGCAGATCCTGCGCGCGCTGGATCTGCGGCCGGTGATGCTGGAAACGGCGGCGGAAAACCGCCTGCAGCCGGTGCCGGGGGATCTTCCCGCCGATCTGGCCGGGCTGATGATCGCCTCGCCCGCCAACCCCAGCGGCACCATGCTGGACCGGGCTGCGATGGCTGCGCTGATCGGGGCCTGCGCGGCGCAGGGAACGGCGTTCATCTCCGACGAGATCTATCACGGCATCGAGTATGACAAGAAGGCCGTGACTGCGCTGGAGATCAGCGACGAGGTTTACGTGATCAACTCCTTTTCCAAGTATTTTTCGATGACCGGCTGGCGGGTGGGCTGGATGGTGGTGCCGCCCGATCATGTGCGTATCATCGAACGGCTGGCCCAGAACATGTTCATCTGCGCGCCTCATGTCAGCCAGATCGCGGCGCTGGCGGCAATGGACTGCGAGCCGGAGCTTCAGGCCAACATGGCTGTCTACCGCGAGAACCGGCGCTTGATGCTGGAGGGTCTGCCGGAGGCCGGCTTCACCCGCATCGCGCCGCCGGACGGCGGCTTTTATGTGTATGCCGATGTATCGCATCTGACGCAGGACAGCCGCGCACTCGCCGCCGAGATATTGGAACAGGCGGGCGTGGCGGTGGCGCCGGGGCTGGATTTCGACCCTTCGCGCGGGGCGGGCACCTTGCGGTTTTCCTATGCCACCGCGACCGGCGACATCCGCGAAGGGCTGGCCCGGCTCAAGACGTTCATGCAGGCGCGCTTTGGCTGATCGGCGGTTTCGCCGGGGCGGGTGACCGGGTATACTTGCGCAAAACGGGCGTCGGGGCGCATGGGCAGGATTTTCAGGATTTTCGGGTTATGCGCCGCGGTGACGCTTTGGGCGGCGGCAGGTGGCATGGCGCAGGAGCTTTCGGCGCTGGCGCGGGTCAATGCCGCGCGCTCGGGCGTGATCGATGCGGGGCAGGGGATCGAGCTGCGGCTGGATCTCAGCCAGCCGGTGCCGTTCCGCGTGCGTACGCTTGACGCGCCGCCCCGGCTCGTCGTCGATTTCCGCGAGATCGCCTGGGATGGCATCGCGCCTGACGCGTTGCTGCGCGGCAGCCGGGCCAGCGGCCTGCGGATGGGGCCGGTGCGGCCGGGCTGGTCGCGGCTGGTGCTGGATCTGACCGGGCCTTTCGCGGTGCAAAGCGCCGAGATGCGGCGTGATGACGCAACCGGGCGGGCGGATCTGGTGATGCGCCTCGCCCCGGTCAGCGCCGCTGATTTCGCGGCCGCCGCCGCCACGCCCGAAGCCGTGCTCTGGGGGTTGCCGCAAGCGGTTGCGCTGGCGCCGCCGCGCCAGCGTCAGGACGGATCGCGGCCGCTGCGCGTGGTGCTTGACCCGGGCCATGGCGGTATCGATCCGGGGGCCGAGCGTGGCGGGGTGCGCGAAGCAGATCTGATGCTGACCTTCGCGCGCGAGCTGAAAGAGGTGTTGCTGCGCGCCGGCGCCGAGGTGGCGTTGACCCGCGAAGAGGATAGTTTCGTGCCGCTGGAAAGCCGCATCTCCATCGCCCGCGCCGCCCGGGCGGATGTGTTTCTGTCGCTTCATGCTGATGTGCTGGCCGAAGGCCATGCCACGGGCGCCACGATCTATACCCTGTCCGACACCGCCTCCGACAAGGCATCGCAGAAGCTGGCCGAGCGCCACGACCGCGCCGATCTTCTGGCCGGGGTGGATCTGTCGCATCAGGATGACGTGATCGCGGATGTGCTGATGGATCTTGCCCGGCGCGATACGGCGCCGCGCTCCGATGCGCTGGCCGATGCGCTGGTCGCGGGGCTGCGGCAGGCGGTGGAACATATGCACAAGCGCCCGCGCCAGTCGGCCGGGTTTTCGGTGCTCAAGTCGCCCGATATCCCGTCGGTCCTGATCGAGCTTGGCTTTCTGTCGTCGAAACGCGACCGGGAAAACCTGACCGACCCCGAATGGCGGCGCAAAGCGGCGCAGGGCATCCGCGACGCCCTGCTGAACTGGGCGCAATCCGATGCCGCGCAGGCGACGCTGCTCAGGAAATAGCGGTGTAGCGCGCCAGCCAGATGGTATGGCCGCGGCAGGCCGGATCCTCTGGCGCGAAATCGATCACCGAAAAGCCGTTGTCGGACAGAAGCGCACGGTATTCGGCGGGCGACAGGCTGGCGTGATAGACGGTTTCGCCCTCGACCTCGCCAATCGCCTCTCCCTCGTCCGAACCCGAGGTGAACATCAGCACCGCGCGCGGCGCGGCATGCATGGCAAAGGTGGGGAACATGGCGCGCTGGTCGGCGGCGGAGAGGTGGAAAAAGCTGTTCCACGCCAGGATCGCGTCGAACCGCCGGCCCAGCGACAGGCCGCGCATATCGGCCTCTATCGCCTCGGCGCCGGGCAGGGCGGCGCGAAACAGCGCCACCATCTCGGCGGCGCCATCCACCCCGGTGACCTGCGCGCGCCGCTCGCTCAGATAGGTGGCGATGGGCTTGCCCGGCCCGCAGCCAAGATCCAGCACCCGCCGCCCGATGGCATGGGCCAGCATCCTGTCCAGCCAGCGGCGTTCGAACAGGGTCTTGTCGCGGTGTCGGGCAAAGCCTTGGGCGACTCGGGCGTAGGTGGGCAGGATGTCTTCGGGATGCATGGCTTTGCGCTACGCTGCCGCGACGTCTGGCGCAAGCCCTTCGCGGAACCGTGAACGCGGTGGCGGCGCGAATTGGCCGAACCGCCGCGCGTTGGTTTTGACCGCACCGGGCAGGGGGCGTATAGAGGCGAAGTTATTTCAGGGGGCGCACGCCGTGTTCAGAACGATCCTATCCTTCTTCGGGGCGGTTTTCAGCTTTGTCACGATCGGCATTGCCATGGGCGCGGCGATGATCGGCGCGGTATTCTGGATGTATGCGCGCGATCTGCCCAGCCACGAGGAGCTGGCCACCTATACCCCCAAGACGATCAGCCGCATCTATTCCGGCCAGGGCCGCCTGATCGACGAATTCGCCGAAGAGCGCCGGCTTTACGCGCCGGCCGACGAGATCCCGGAACTGGTGAAGGGCGCGTTCATCTCGGCCGAGGACAAGAATTTCTACAGCCATAACGGCTATGACGCGCGCGGCATCATCGCCGCCGCCATCGACGCGGTGAAAAGCCGGGGCAAGAACGTGCGTGGCGCCTCGACCATCACCCAGCAGGTGATGAAGAATTTCCTGCTGAGCGGCGACCGGACCGGCGAACGCAAGATCAAGGAACTGATCCTGGCCACCCGCATCGAGGACACGCTGAGCAAGGACCGTATTCTGGAGCTTTATCTCAACGAGATTTTCCTGGGCCAGAACTCCTATGGCGTTGCCGCCGCCGCGCAGACCTATTTCAACAAGACCCTGGCCGAGCTTGCCCCCCAAGAGGCCGCCTATCTGGCCGCGCTGCCCAAGGCGCCCTCCACCTATCACCCGGTCCGCCAGAAGGAACGCGCGCTGGAGCGGCGGAATTTCGTGCTGCGCGAGATGAACGAGAACGGCTATATCGATGACGCGGCCTATGTGCTGGCCAAGGCGGCCCCGCTGAAGACCGTGCAGAACGGCGATTACCCGCCCTTCCGTCAGAGCCTGCCGCCGCGCGACTATTTCACCGACGAGATCCGCCGCCAGCTGAGCGAGGATTTCGGCGAGGGCGAGTTCTTTGGGGGCGGCCTGACCATCCGCGCCACGGTTGATCCCGATATGCAACAGCAGGCGGCCGAGGCCCTGCGCGACGGGCTGGAGAAATACGACCGTGGCCGGGGCGTGTGGCGCGGCACGGGCAAGACGGTTGCGCTGGAACATCTGGCGGACGAGGCGCGCTGGCGCGCGGCGCTGGCCGGCACCGATGTGGCGCGCGACATCGAAGGATGGGCGCCGGCCGTGGTTCTGGAACTGAGCAATTCCGCCGCCCGCATCGGCATCGAAGGCGTGGCCGAAGACAGCGACGGCCACTGGATCGTCGCCAAGGACGTGACATGGGCCCGCAAGCGGCGCGCCGATGGCAGCCTGGGCCCGCGGGCGCAAAAGGCGTCGGACCTGCTCGAGGTTGGCGATGTCGTTCATGTGCGCGAAATGCGGTCGGACGAGGACGGCTCGTTCATCCGCTGGACGCTGCGGCAGGTGCCCGAGGTGCAGGGCGGTTTCGTGGCGATGGACGTGAACACCGGCCGCGTCATCGCCATGCAGGGCGGTTTTTCCTATCAGGATTCGGTCTTCAACCGGGCCACCCAGGCCACGCGTCAGCCGGGCTCGTCGTTCAAGCCCTTCGTCTACGCCGCCGCGCTGGACAGCGGCTTCACCCCGGCCACCATCGTCATCGACGCCCCGATCGAGGTGGAAACCGGCGAAGGCATCTGGCGGCCCAGGAACGCGTCGAACAAGTTCTACGGCCCCACGCCTCTGCGCACCGGCATCGAACGCTCGCGCAACCTGATGACGGTGCGTCTGGCCCAGGAAATCGGGATGGATCTGGTGGCGGGCTATGCCGAACGCTTTGGCGTGTATGACCGGATGGATCCGTTCCTGGCCAATGCGCTCGGCAGTCAGGAAACCACGCTTTACAAGATGGTCGCGGCCTATGCGATGTTCGCCAACGGCGGCGAGCGGGTGGAACCGACGCTGGTGGACCGGGTGCAGGACCGTTGGGGCCGGACCATCTATCGGCATGATCCGCGCATCTGCGAAGACTGCCGGACCGCGTCGCTGAACCCCGGAGCGGCGCCCACCATCCTTTCGAACCGGCCACGGGTGATCAACGCGATCACCGCCTATCAGCTCAGCTCGATGATGCGGGGCGTGGTGGAGCGGGGCACGGCCTCGGGCAGCGTCCATCTTCCGGTGCCGACCGCAGGCAAGACCGGCACCACCAACGAGGCCAAGGATGTCTGGTTCATCGGTTTCACCTCGAACATCGTCGCGGGCTGTTACATAGGTTATGACCGGCCCGAGCCGCTTGGGCGCGGCGCGTCGGGCGGCGGCATGTGCGGGCCGGTCTTCAACAGCTTCATGACCGAGGCGACGAAGAAATTCGGCGGCGGCGAATTCAAGGTGCCCCCCGGCGGCCACTTCATCAAGATCGACCGTTTCTCGGGCGAGCGTCTGCCCGATGACGCGGAGGGTGAAAACGTCGTGGCCGAATATTTCCGTGATGGCGAAGAGCCCGTCTTCGGCCTTGCCGCGCTGATCGACGGCGGCTTCGCCATGGGCTCCAACCTGCCGCTTTTTGCCCCCGGCGAAAGCGATGACGGAACCGAGGTCACGACCTCGACCGGCAAAAAGGCCACCGTGGGGCCCAAGGCCAGCTTCGGCACCCTGTCGTCGGGCGGGCTTTACTGAGCTTGCCCGCGCGCGCCCAAGCCGCTATCACCCCCATCTGAACGCAAACAGCAGCAAACGAGGGTTCGCCCACCATGCGTGCCGACACGCAAAACACCATCGAGGACATCCGCAAATCCCTGGCCCTGCTGGCGCAGCGGCTGGATTGGGAGACGGCCGAGCACCGGCTGGAAGAGTTCAACGCCCGGGTTGAAGACCCCGATTTGTGGAATGATCCCGCCAACGCGCAAAAGCTGATGCGCGAGCGGCAGGCGCTTGTCGATGCGATGAACACCTACAAGGGCATCGGCCAGGAGCTGTCGGACAATATCGAGCTGATCGAGCTGGGCGAGATGGAAGAGGATGCCGAGGTGGTGACCGAGGCCGAGGCCGCGCTGAAGGCGCTGGCCGAGAAGGCGGCGCAGAAAGAGATCGAGGCGCTGCTGGATGGCGAGGCGGATGCCAACGACACCTTTCTGGAGATCAACGCCGGCGCCGGCGGCACCGAAAGCTGCGACTGGGCCAGCATGCTGGCGCGGATGTATGTTCGCTGGGCCGAGAAGAAGGGCTACAAGGTCGAACTTCAGTCCGAGAGCGCGGGCGAAGAGGCGGGCATCAAATCCGCGACCTACAAGATTTCCGGCCACAACGCTTATGGCTGGCTGAAATCCGAAAGCGGCGTGCACCGGCTGGTGCGGATTTCACCTTACGACAGTGCGGCAAGACGCCACACCTCTTTCAGCTCTGTCTGGGTCTATCCGGTTGTGGATGACAATATCGAGATCGAGGTGAACCCGGCCGATATCCGCATCGACACCTATCGTTCTTCGGGGGCGGGCGGGCAGCACGTCAACACCACCGATTCGGCCGTGCGGATCACCCATATGCCCACCGGCATTGTCGTGACCAGTTCGGAAAAATCCCAGCACCAGAACCGCGACATCGCGATGAAGGCCCTGAAATCAAGGCTTTATCAGATGGAGCTGGACCGGCGCAATGCCGCCATCACCGAAGCGCATGAAAACAAGGGCGATGCGGGCTGGGGCAACCAGATCAGATCCTACGTGCTGCAGCCCTATCAGATGGTCAAGGATCTGCGCACCAACGTGGAAACCTCCGACACACAGGGCGTGCTGGACGGGGATCTGGACCAGTTCATGGCCGCCACGCTGGCGCTGGACGTGGCCGGCAAAAGCCGCGCCGAGGCGCAGGCTGAGGGTTGATTTCTTCTTGATCCGCGAAAAATCCGTGTAAAATGCCCCCGAATACGCCGTCAGACGCGTATACGGGAGGGTCACATGACGGAAGTAACAGCGGCGGCGCCCTCACGGGTGCCGGAGATTCAGCGCGTGAGCTGCGGCACGGTTTTCACGGCGCTGAAACGGGGCTGGCGCGATTTTCTGGCGGCACCGGGCTATGGCGCGTTTTTCGGTGGTTTCTATGTGGTCTGCGGTATCGCGATGTTCTGGGTCACCCAGGTGACCGGACAGATCTACTGGCTGGCGATCCTGGTGTTCGGCTTTCCGTTGCTCGGGCCTTTCGCGGCTGTCGGGCTCTACGAGGTCAGCCGCCGCCTGGAAAACGGCACGCCCTTGAACTGGCGAGAGATTCTGGGCGTGATCTGGCGGCAGAAAGACCGTCAGCTTCCTTCGATCAGCGCCATCATCATCCTGATCTTCCTGTTCTGGTCCTTCATCGGCCACATGATTTTCGCCCTGTTCCTGGGGCTTTCGACGATGACCAACGTCACTTCGTCCTACGAGGTGTTCCTTACGGCGAACGGGCTGATGATGCTGGGCGTGGGATCGCTTGTGGGGGCGGGGCTGGCGGCGCTGATCTTTGCCGTCACGGTTGTCGGCCTGCCGCTGTTGCTGGACAGAGAGATTGATTTCGTCACCGCGATGATCGTCAGCGTCAGCACGGTCACGGCCAATCCCGGCCCGATGCTGTTGTGGGGGATAACGCTCATCGGGCTGCTGTTTGCGGGGATGCTGCCGTTTTTCATCGGGCTGCTGGTGGTGTTGCCGGTGCTTGGCCATGCCACCTGGCACCTTTACCGCGCCGCCTTGGTGTGACGCATGGGCGTGGGTGCAAAACGGGCGCGGTCATCCCTGGCCGCGCCCGTTGAATTCTGCCGTGTGAAAGGCTCAGGCCTTTGGCGCGGCGGGCTTTTGCGGGGCAGGGCCGTTGCTCAGCGGATCGTCCTGACGCTGAACCGAACCTTCGAAATGCGCGCCGCTTTCGATCGCGATGGTCTTGTGGATGATGTCGCCCTCGACACGCGCCGTCGAGGTCAGGCGCACCTTCAGGCCGCGCACGCGGCCGACGACGCGGCCGTTGACCACAACGTCATCGGCGACCACCTCCCCCTTCACGGTGGCGCCCTCGCCAACGGTCAGAAGATGGGCGCGAATGTCGCCTTCCACGGTGCCTTCGATCTGGATGTCGCCGGTTGTCCGAAGGTTGCCGGTGATGGTCAGATCCGACGACAGGACCGATGCCGGCGGCTTCGGCTTGGGCGCGGTTGCGGGCTTTTCACCCGCCTGGGGCATCGGCTTTGCCATTTCCGGCATGGCGGGTTTCTCTGCCTCGCCCGCTTTGGGGCCGGGCTCATTGATCCTGCTTTTAGAAAACATCTCTCGCTGCCTTGATATAGATCATCGGGTTGACGGGTTTGCCCCCTACGCGCACCTCATAGTGCAGGTGCGTGCCGGTAGACCGACCAGAGTTCCCCATATCACCAATCCGGTCCCCGCGCGAGACCCTTTGCCCGACCGTCACGTGGATTTTAGACATATGCGCGTAGCGGGTCTCGATCCCGAACTCGTGCTGAATTTTCACCACGCGGCCATATCCCGACATCCAGCCGGCGTGGATGACCACGCCATCGGCCGTCGAATAGATCGGCGTGCCGTAGGAAGCGGCGAAATCGGTGCCGTTGTGCATACGGCCCCAGCGCGCCCCGAACCCGCTGGTAAAGCGGAAAGAGGATTTGAGCGGCAGCGAGAACGGCGTCTTTTCCGCCGCGATGCGATAGAGGTTGAGCTGATCCAGCCGGTCGAGAATCCCGTTGGCCCGCAGCGTTTCGGGATCGGTCAGCTCGCCCTTGGTCGACACCGACAGCGGTGTCAGCGGGCCGCCCTGGCCGGAATAGCCGCGGCGCACCTGTTCGATCAGCGTATCGGTGTTCAGCCCGGCCGAGCGGAACATCTTGTCCAGCGGCTCGATCGAGATTGTCAGCGCGTCTTCGAGCTGGCCGAAGATCCGGTCATTCCGATCCTGCGAAAGCTGCCGGTCGAAATCCAGCGCCCCGGCCAGTTCATAGGCAGCGGCGGCTTCGGCGGCGATGGTGTCACGCTCCGTCGCGGTCAGGTTCAGCGCCTCGGACAGGAAGGCGACCGTTTCGCGCATGTCTTCGGCATGGCCGGCCCCCGACTTGTCGGCATCGGTGCTCTCGGCCAGCGCGACGGTCAGGTTTTCCGCCTCTGCCAGGGCCGTGTCACGCTCCGACATGGTGCGACGCAGGGTGGACTGGATGACCCCGATCCCGGTTTCCAGCTCTTTGCGGCGGTCTTCGGAGGCCAGCAGCGCCGACTGCATCTTCGACACTTCGGTAAGGGCCAGGTTGAACCGGTTCTGCGCGTTGCGGGTTTCTTCGGCGCGCAGGTCACGCTCGCCGGCCAGCGCGTTCAGCCGCTCTTCATACATCGCCTGTTCGCGCCGCGCCTGATCGCGCAGGCTGCCGGCGCCGATCGTATCCATGATCAGCATCGCGCTGGCGATGATCGACCAGCCCACGATCGCGGCGCAGCCCGTGAGGGCAACCAACTGCGTCCCCGGGCTCAGCCGGATGAACCGCGTTTCCGTTTCCGATCTCAGAAAAAGCCGCTGTTCCGGCAAATAGCGCTCAAGCGCCATGTTCATCCGTCTTATGACATTAGATTGCAAACCATCGCCCCGTCTGCCTTGTCCCCGTTGTAGTGGTGACCAGCTTTCCCCAAAAAAGCGGTCGTTAACTCCATAGGTCATGGCCGGGGAGCGCTGCAAGTTTTTTGAGCGTTTGGGTTCCACGATCGTGCTTCTAAAGGACAATCTTGCGCGGGAATTCGCCGACAACGCGGGCGGAAACCGGCTCAGGCCGGCGGGTCGGCTTCGGTGAGAGGCCAGTAAAAGTCGGGGGGCATCCCGGCTTCGGCGCGCTTTTCCTCGTTGAAGGGCGGTTTCAGCGTGCTGTGGAAGTATTTGTGAACGAGCGTGTGAAACACCTCTTTGGGGTCTTCGTCATGGCGCCCGCACAGGAAATGGAACCATTTGGAGCCATAGGCCACATGCGCCACCTCTTCGCCATAGATCACCTCCAGCGCCTCGACCGCGTGATCGTCGCCCGCCTTGCGGAACACCTCGATCATGCCGGGCGTCACGTCCAGCCCGCGCGCCTCCAGCACCATCGGCACCACGGCAAGCCGCCCCATCAGGTCATCGGCGGTATCCTCGGCCGCGCGCCACATGCCGGCATGGGCGGGCAGCGCGCCGTAGTGGCTGCCCATGCGCTCCAGGCAGTCGCAGATCAGGTTGAAATGCTTTGATTCCTCATCGGGCGCCTTCACCCAGTCGTCGAAGAACCCGGCGGGCATGGGCACGTCGGCGAAGCGCGCGATGATGTCCCAGTGCAGATCGACCGCGTTCAGTTCGATATGCGCGACCGCGTGCAGCAGCGCCTTGCGCCCCTCGGGCGTGCCGGGGCGGCGGCGCGGCACGTCGCGCGGCGACAGAAGCTCTGGCCGGTCGGGGCGCGCGGGGCGCAGGGGCGGGCTGGCCCGGCCCACCTCGAGCGGCGCGCCGGCGTCGCGCGCCGCGAACCAGGCCGCGGCGTGGCGGCGCGACAGCGCGGTCTTGGCGCGGCCGTCGGCGGTGGTCAGAACCTGCACCGCCATCTGCGCCAGGCATTCTCCGCTCAAAGCGCGCGCACCGCGTCGAGTACGGCCTCGGCATGGCCCGGCACCTTCACCTTGCGCCAGATCCGGGCGATATTGCCCGCGCCGTCGATCAGGAAGGTCGCACGCTCGATCCCCATGTATTTACGGCCATACATGTTCTTCTCGACCCAGACGCCATAAGCCTCGCAGACCGTATCATCGGCATCCGAAAGCAGCGGCACCGAGAGGGAGTGCTTGTCGCGGAATTTCTCGTGTTTGGTCACCGGATCCTTGGAAACGCCGAAGACATGCGCGCCTTCGCTGTTGAACTCCGCCAGGATTTCGGTGAAGGCAATGGCTTCCTTCGTGCAGCCCGGCGTGTCATCCTTGGGATAGAAATACAGCACCACGGGCGCCGGCCGCAGCGCGGACAGCGTGACAGTGTCGCCGCCATCGCGGGGAAGGGTGAAATCGGGGGCGGGCTGGCCACATTCGGTCATGAAAGGCTCCTCGGGAATTGGCAGATTGTCCATACCCTTCCGGGGCGCGGGGCGCGAGAAAAAAGACAGGGCCAAAAGGCAAATGGGCGCCGGGCAGGGCACAGAATGAACGAGCGGACGGCGCAGACGCCGCGCAGGCGGGGCCATTTCCGGCTTTGGCTGTCGCTCGGCTTTGTTGTGCTGAGCGCGATGTTCCTGATTTCCGTACTGTCGCTGACCGGTCGCGCAATTCCTGCGCCCGCATGGATGGCGCAGCGGCTGGAGACACGGCTGAACGCGGCGCTTGGCCCGGTGCAGATGACATTGGGCGGCATCAACGTGACCTTCACGCGCCACAAGCTGCCTCAGGTTCATCTGCGCGACGTCGCCCTTTCGGATGGGGCCGGCCGGCCGGTGGCGATGCTGCGCGATGTGCACGCGGCGATGAGCCTGCGCCCGTTCGCCGAGCGGCGCGTCACCCTGCGCCGGGTGGCGCTGTCGGGGGCAGAGCTGGCGCTGACGCGGGCGGTGGATGGCAGCATCGACCTGACGCTGGGCGAGGAGTTCGCCCCCGACGGCGCCGCGGCCAGCCTGCCCGACGTTCTGCGCAGGATCGACGCGGTGTTTGCCAGCCCGGCGCTGTCCGGGCTCGAAGATCTGTCGGTCGAGGATCTGACACTCAGCTATGCCGACGCCCGCGCGCAGCGCAGCTGGCAGATCGAGGGCGGGCTTCTGACCATCGAGCAGACCGCGACCGACCTGTCTTCGCGGCTGTTCTTTTCGCTGACCAACGATCTGGGCGTGCCGTCGGAGGTGGCGCTGAGCTTCGATCTGGCGAAGGGCTCGCTGCTTTCGCGGATGTCGGCCAACTTCAGCAACGTGCCCTCGGCCGACATCGCGGCGCAATCCCCCGCGCTGACCTTCCTGCGGGTCATCGACGCGCCGCTGTCGGGCGCCTTGCGCTCGGGGGTGGGGGCCGACGGGCATCTTACGCCGCTCAGCGCCGCGCTGGAGCTTGGCGCCGGTGCGATCCACCCGGTCGCGGGGGTCGCGCCGATCCCGTTCCGCCGCGGCAAAAGCTATTTCACCTATGATCCGGCGGCTGACAAGATCACCATGAACGAGACCGAGCTTGATACCGCCGCCGTCCGGCTGAAGGCGGAAGGCCACGCCTATCTGGGCGACGAGGTGGATGGCTGGCCCACCAGCCTGGTCACCCAGATGCAGTTCCGCGAGGTCGCGCTGGACCCCGAGGGGTTTTTCGAACAGCCGGCGCGGTTCAACTCCGGCGCGCTGGACATGAAGCTTGCGCTTGATCCGTTCACCGTGACCATCGGCCAGGTCGTGCTGCTCGACAATGCCGGGACGGCCTATCGCGGCGATGGCGTGATCAAGGCCCGCAATGACGGCTGGAAGCTCGATCTCGATTTCGGCGTGGATCAGATCACCCGTGACCGGCTGATCGCGCTATGGCCGGTGGGCCTTGTTCCGCCGACCCGCCGCTGGGTGAGCGAGAATGTGTTCGAAGGGGTGCTTTTCAACGTCGAGGCGGCCCTGCGGATCGCCCCGGATCACCCGGTTCGTCTGTCGCTGGTGCATGAGTTCCGCGATGCGACGGTGCAGTTCATCAAGTCCATGCCACCGGTTCATGGCGGGTTCGGCTATGTCACGATGACGGAGATGACATTCACCATGGTGCTGGACAAGGGCATCGTCGATGCGCCTGGCGGCGGCGGCCCCGTCGATGCCACCGGCACCGTGTTTCACGTGCCCGACATCACGCAAAGGCCGGCGCGGGCCGAGATCGACCTGAAAACCGAAAGCACCGTCGGGGCGATGCTCGCGCTGCTGGATCATCCGGTGTTCAACATCATGTCGCGCGCCGGCCAGCCGACCGACCTTGCCGAAGGCCACGCCCGGATGGAGGCGAAGATCGGCCTGAGCCTCGCCAAGAAGGTCACGCCGCAGGACGTGGACTATTCGGTTTCGGGTGTGCTGAGCGATCTGCGCAGTGAAAAGGCGGTTCCGAACCGTGTGCTGGAGGCGGATACGCTGAACCTGAGCGCGGACCGGGACCAGATCTCGATCAGTGGCGCGGCGCGGCTGGACGGGGTGCCGGTGCAGGGTGTCTGGAGCCAGGCGCTCGGCCCCGAGCAACAGGGGCAAAGCCGGGTCGAAGGCACGGTGGAACTGTCGCCGCGTTTCGTGAAAGCCTTCGGGATCGGGCTGCCCGACGGCACTGTCACCGGCAGCGGGCTGGGCCATGTCGCCATTGATCTGGCAAAGGACACGGCGGCGCGGTTCGAACTGACCTCCGATCTGAACCGGGTGGGGCTGAGCCTGCCGGGGCTGGGCTGGTCGAAGCCGCGCAATGCGCACGGCTCGCTTCAGGTGTCGGGCAGCCTCGGGGCGCCGCCGGTAATCGACAGCCTGTCAATCTCGGCGCCCGGCCTTTCGGCGGCGGGCACGCTGGCGATCGGCGGCGACGGCGCGCTGCGCGAGGCGCGGTTTTCGCGCGTCCGGGTGGGCGACTGGCTTGACGCGCCGGTGGTGCTTGGCGGGCGCGGCCCCGGAAGGCCGCCCAGCGTTGCGATCAAGGGCGGGCGGCTGGATCTACGCAACAGCCCCTTTGCCAAGGGCCGGGGCACCGGCGAGGGCGGGCCGGTGGCGGTGGCGCTGGACCGTCTGATCGTGTCGCGCGCGATCACGCTTTATGATGTGCGCGGGGTGCTGACGCCCGAAGGCGCTCTGAACGGCCGGTTGCGCGGGCGCGTGGGCAACGGCGCGCCGGTGGTCGCCACATTGGTGCCCGCGCGCGGCGGCACCGCGATCCATGTTCAGTCGGATGACGCGGGCGGTGTGCTGCGCGGGGCCGGGATCTTCGAGAAATCCCGTGGCGGCACGCTCGACCTGATGCTGACGCCCCGCGGCGCGCCCGGCGAATACAACGGCCGGATGACCATCCGCAACACGCGGGTCAAGGGCGCGCCGGTTCTGGCCGAGCTGCTGAGCGCGATTTCGGTCGTCGGGATCCTGCAGCTTCTGGATGGCGAGGGGCTGACCTTCAGCGAGGTGTCGGCCGATTTCATCCTGACCCCGAACGCGCTTCAGATCAGCCGGGGCAGCGCCATCGGCACATCGCTGGGCATTTCGCTGGCCGGGGTCTATGACCTGAAGGCGAACCGGGTCGATATGCAGGGCGTGATCTCGCCCATCTATCTGCTCAACAGCGTCGGCAGTTTCCTGACCCGCAAGGGCGAGGGGCTGTTCGGCTTCAACTACCGGCTGTCGGGTGATGCGGCCGCCCCGTCGGTCGGGGTCAACGTTCTTTCAATTCTGACGCCGGGGATGTTTCGCGAGATCTTCCGCCGGCCGCCGCCGGAGATTGCCGAGTGAAACTTTCCGATTTCGATTTCGACCTGCCCGAAGAGCTGATCGCCACCCGGCCCGCCCGCCCGCGCACCGCCGCCCGGATGCTGGTGGCCGAGGGCGACACGTTGCGCGACTGTCATGTCTACGACCTGCCGTCGCTGCTGCGCGCAGGCGACCGGCTGGTGCTGAACAACACAAAGGTGATCCCGGCGCGCCTGTTCGGCCGCCGCCTGCGGCATACGCCCGAAGGTGTCGTCGAGGCGAAGGTGGAAATCACGCTGCTGGAGCCGCAGCCGGGCGGCGGCTGGGCGGCGCTGGCCAAGCCCCTGCGCAAGCTGAAACAGGGCGAGGAGATCGTGTTCTCCGACGCGCTCTCGGCCCGTGTCACCGAGCGGCGCGAGGGCGACGTGGTGCTTGGCTTCAATCTGGCGGGTGATGATTTCGATGCCGCGCTGGCCGAGGCGGGCGCCATGCCGCTGCCGCCCTATATCGCCGCCAAACGCCCCGCCGACGCGCAGGACAAGACCGACTATCAGACCGTCTTCGCCCGCCACGCCGGCGCGGTGGCCGCGCCGACCGCCTCGCTGCATTTCGATGCGGAGCTGCTGGAAAAGCTGCGGACGATCGGGGTGACGTTCACCGAGGTCACGCTGCATGTGGGGGCGGGCACCTTCCTGCCGGTGAAGGTCGAGGATGTGGAAACCCACAAGATGCACGCCGAATGGGGCGAGGTGACGGCGCAGGCGGCGGCCGAGATCAACGCGACCCGCGCCGCGGGCGCGCGCATCATCCCCGTGGGCACCACCGCGCTGCGCCTGATCGAAAGCGCGGCGCAGGCGGATGGCACCATGGTGCCGTGGCGCGGCGAGACCGATATCTTCATCCGCCCCGGATACCGCTTTCGCGTCACGGGCGCGCTGATGACCAATTTTCACCTGCCGAAATCCACCCTGCTGATGCTGGTTTCCGCGCTGATGGGGGTGGAGCGGATGCGTGCCGTCTATGCCCATGCGGTGGCCGGGCGATACCGCTTTTTCTCTTACGGCGATGCGTCGCTTCTGATCCCGTGAGGGCGCATTCGCGACACCGAATGTCGCCCTGGCACATATCCCCTGACAGTGTCCGTCGTAGTGAGGGCACGTAACGTGATTCGAGGTGTAACGTGATCAAGGTTCTTGCCAGTTCCTGGGCATTGCTGCTGGGGATGCTTCTGCTGATGGTCGGAAACGGTCTGCAGGGCACGCTTCTGGGTGTGCGCGGGGGGCTGGAAGGTTTCACCACCCTGCAGATGTCGCTTGTGATGTCGGCCTATTTCCTAGGGTTTCTGGGCGGCTCGCGGATGGCGCCCGAAATGATCCGGCGCGTGGGCCACGTGCGGGTGTTCGCGGCGCTGGGGTCGTTCATCTCGGCGGTGCTGATCCTTTACCCGGCGATCACCGATCCCTGGGCCTGGACGCTGCTGCGGGTGATCATCGGTTTTTGCTTTTCCGGCGTCTACGTGACCGCCGAGAGCTGGCTCAACAACGCCGCCACCAACGAAACCCGGGGGCAGGCGCTTTCGCTTTACATGATTGTCCAGATGGCGGGGATCGTCGCGGCGCAGGGCCTGCTGACGCTGGGCGACCCGTCGGGGTTCATCCTGTTCATCATCCCGTCGGTACTGGTCTCGATCTCCTTCGCGCCGATCCTTCTGTCGGTCTCGCCGACGCCGCCCTTCGAGACCACCAAACCGATGAGCATCCGCGCGCTCTACCACGTCTCTCCGCTGGGCTGCGTCGGGGCGTTTCTGCTGGGCGGGGTCTATTCCGCGCTGTTCGGCATGGCGGCTGTCTATGGTACCCAGTCGGGGCTCAGCGTGGCGCAGATTTCCGCCTTCGTCGCGGCGATCTATGTCGGCGGGCTGCTGATGCAGTTTCCCATCGGCTGGATGTCGGACCGGATGGACAGGCGACAGCTGATCCTCGGCACGGCCGTGCTGGGGTGTGTTGGCGCGCTGGCCGGGCTGCTGTTCGAAAGCCGGTTTTCCGTGCTGCTGGGCGCGATGTTCGTGGTGGGCGGTACCAGCAACCCGCTGTATGCGCTGATCATCGCCTATACCAACGATTTTCTGGAGCATGAGGATATGGCCGCGGCTTCCGGCGGGATGATCTTTCTGAACGGGGTCGGCGCGGTGGCGGGCCCGCTCATCACCGGCTGGATCATGGGATACGCCGGGCCCTCGGGGTTCTTCCTGTTCCTGGCCGCGCTGCTGGGCAGCCTCTCGGCCTATGCCGCCTATCGAATGACCCAGCGCCGGGCGCCGCTCGTGTCGGAAACCGGAACCTATTCGCCGGTGCTGCCGTCAGCCACCTCTGTCGCGGTGGAGGCCGCGCAGGAAGTCTTTATCGAGGGGCAGGAAGAGGAGCACGCCCGCCATGCCATCGATGCGGCATAGGGTCTGCCCCCTTGCACGGCCTCAACTTATCTGAAACGCTGAAGAAAATGCCGGTAAGGGCAGTCAGGAGGAGTGGTCATGCAAACCCCGGATGAGGTTCTGCGGTTCTGGTTGGAAGAGGTCGGGCCAAAGGGCTGGTACATCGGCGGCGCCGCGCTCGACGATGACATCCGCGTCCGGTTCGAAGCGCTCTGGCAGGAGGCGCTTGAGGGCGGGCTGCACGAATGGCTGACACAGCCGCGCACGGCGCTGGCCTATCTTCTGCTGACCGATCAGTTCCCGCGCAACATGTTCCGCGGCGAGGCGCGGGCGTTTTCCACCGATCCGATGGCGCGCAAGGCGGCCAAACATACGATCGACCGCGAATTCGACATGCGCGTGGAAGAGCCCGAACGGCAGTTTTTCTATCTGCCGCTGATGCATTCGGAATGCCTGACGGATCAGGACCGTTGCGTGCGCCTGATGCTCACGCGCATGCCCGAAACCGGCGCCGACAATCTGCTCCATGCCAAGGCGCACCGCGAGGTTATCCGCCGCTTTGGCCGGTTTCCGTTCCGCAACGACGCGCTCGCGCGTTGCAGCAGCGAGGATGAGCGCACCTTTCTGGCAGAGGGCGGCTATCCCGCGATCGTCGAGGCGTTGCGCGGCTGAACATACCGCGTTTCCCGGCGGCGACGGAAAAATCCGGCCTTGCGGCCTTCGGTCCGTTGATGTGTAATTTGATATAGTTTAATATCAAACTACTTTTCGGACAAAGGGGAAGCAGATGGCTGCCAGGAATTTTGACATGATCGTGATCGGCGCCGGGCCGGGGGGCTATGTCGCTGCAATTCGCGGTGCGCAGCTTGGCCAGAAGGTTGCGATTGTCGAACGCGAGCATTTGGGCGGTATCTGCCTGAACTGGGGGTGCATCCCCACCAAGGCGCTGCTGCGCTCGTCCGAAGTGTTTCACTTGATGCACCGGGCCAAGGAATTCGGGCTCACGGCCGAGGGCATCGGCTATGATCTCGACGCGGTCGTCAAACGCTCGCGCGGGGTTGCGGGGCAGTTGTCGGGCGGCATCGGCCATCTGATGAAGAAGAACAAGATCACCGTGGTGATGGGCGAGGCGACGCTGCCGGCCAAGGGCAAGGTCTCGGTCAAGACCGACAAGGGCAGCGAAGAGCTGACCGCCAAGAACATCGTGCTGGCCACCGGCGCCCGCGCGCGCGAACTGCCGGGGCTGGAGGCGGATGGCGATCTGGTCTGGACCTATAAGCACGCGCTGACGCCGCCGCGCATGCCGAAAAAGCTGCTGGTCATCGGGTCGGGCGCCATCGGCATCGAATTCGCCAGCTTCTACAACACGCTGGGCGCTGACACGACTGTCGTCGAGGTGATGGACCGTATCCTGCCGGTGGAAGACGCCGAGATTTCGGCCTTCGCCAAGAAGCAGTTCACCAAGCAGGGCATGAAGATCATGGAAAAGGCCATGGTCAAACAGCTCGACCGTGGCAAGGGCAAGGTCACCGCGCATATCGAGGCGGGCGGCAAGGTTGAAACCCATGAGTTCGACACGGTGATTTCCGCCGTGGGCATCGTCGGCAATGTCGAGGGGTTGGGTTTGGAAGGCCTGGGCGTCAAGATCGACCGCACCCATGTGGTGACGGATGAATATTGCCGCACCGGGGCCGACGGGCTTTATGCCATCGGCGATATCGCGGGCGCGCCCTGGCTGGCGCACAAGGCCAGCCACGAGGGCGTGATGGTGGCCGAACTGATCGCGGGCGGGCATCCGCATCCGGTAAAGCCCGAAAGCATCGCCGGCTGCACCTATTGTCAGCCGCAGGTGGCCAGCGTCGGCTATACCGAGGCCAAGGCCAAAGAGCTGGGCTATACGGTCAAGGTTGGCCGCTTCCCCTTCATCGGCAACGGCAAGGCGATTGCCCTGGGCGAGCCCGAGGGGATGATCAAGACCGTGTTCGACGCCAAGACCGGCGAATTGCTGGGCGCGCACATGGTGGGGGCAGAGGTGACGGAGCTGATCCAGGGCTATGTGGTCGGCCGTCAGCTGGAAACCACCGAAGAAGATCTGATGAACACGGTCTTCCCGCATCCCACGCTGAGCGAGATGATGCACGAAAGCGTGCTCGACGCTTATGATCGCGTGATTCACATGTAAGCCATGCAGGCGCCCCGCAAGCGGGGCGCCGCAGACTTGCCGCGCGGGCCCGGCCCTTTGTCAGCCTATCGGGGGCAGCAGCAGGATCGTGGTCTGCGCGCCGTCACGACGCATCGCATGCACCTCGGCCAGTTCGGGGTCATTGATCCAGGCGCGCGCGGCCTCGGCGTCCGGGAAGGCCACGATCAGGCAGGTCGAAGGCCCCGCGCCGGTATCTTCCAGAACTTCGATCTCCGGCCCGCCCGCGATCGGCTGTCCGCCGTGTTTGGCAAGGGCTGCGCCCCCCTTGGCCCGATAGGCCGCGAAGGCATCGGCATCTTTCACGATCAACTGAACAACAACGTAATGAGGCATGGTTTTTTCCCTTTGGTTCCCGTGCCGCCATTTAGGCGAGGCATGGGGGTTGCGGGAATGGGCTATCTTCGGAATACCCTTGTACGGAAATAGCTCAGGCTTCGGGGTCGCCATGCAGGATTGGGACAGTTTGCGCATCGTTCTGGCGGTGGCGCGCCATGGCGGGCTGAACGGCGCGGCGCGCTGCCTTGGGGTGACCCATGCGACCGTATCGCGACAACTGGCGCGGGCCGAAGAGCAGGCCGGGCTGCGCCTGTTCGACCGGCTTCCGACCGGCCTTGTGCCGACGGCGCCGGGCCGTACCGCCATCGCCCATGCCGAAGAGGTCGAGGCGCGGGTGCATGCGCTGGATTTCGCGCTGGAAGCAGAGCGGGGGCAGGGGCCGGGCGCCCTGGCCATCACTGTGCCGCCGCTGGTGGCCAATGCCGATTTCGCCGCCGACATTGCGGTGTTCCGCGCCCGTCATCCCGGCATCATGCTCAGCCTGCTGGGCGACAACCGCGTTCTGAATCTGCATCGGCGCGAAGCCGATGTCGCCCTCCGCGTATCGCACAGCCCGGCCGAAAGCCTGTGGGGCCGGGTCATTGCCCGGCAGCGCGCCGGTTGGTTCGCCAGCCGCGATTATATCGAGGCCCATCAAGCGGTTCTGTCCGGCGAAGACCGGCAGAGGCCGCTGCCCTATGTGGCCTTCACCGCCTGGACGGCAGCGCGCCCCGCCGCGCTCGAGGCGCGGTTTCCCGGCGCCGTTCCCGTCATTGAGAGCGATGACATGATCACGGCGCTCAACCTCGCGCGGGCGGGGCAGGTGATGGTGCGCGCGCCCTGCCTGATCGGTGCGGGGGATGCGGTGCTGATACGGGTGCCGGGGCTCGCGCTGATCGACTATGCGCCGATCTGGGCGGTGACCCATCCGGATCTGCGCCGCGTGCCACGGGTCGCGGAATTCATCCGTTTCATCGCGGCGCGTTTCGCGGCGCGGGCCGAGACCTATTTCGGCCCCGACGGCTGACGCCCTCAGCCCCGGGTGACCGGGCCGCCCGCCATCTGCCAGTGCTGCAATCCGCCAAGGTTATAAACTTCTTTATACCCCATCTGCATCATCGCCTGCGCCGCCGCCCCCGACCGCGCCCCCGAGGCACAGTAAAGCGCTACGGGTTTGTCGACCGAAAGCTCCGGCAGCAGCTCGGGGCTCGACGGATCGACCTTCATCCGGAACACCATCATCGGGATGTGCAGCGCACCCTCGGCATAGCCGGTCATGCGCAGCTCATCCGCCTCGCGGACGTCGATCAGCGTCATTTCGCCGGCTGCGACCTTGTCGATGGCGTCCTTGGTGTCGATCCGGGCCATCTGCGGTCCCGGCTGTTTGAAACCTGAAAACATTCTCGTTTCCCTCGATATCCTGTGTTGCGCCCTGGCCGGCGGTGGCGGCAGATATACATTCGACCTGGCGAATGTGAAGGGCGGGGTGGTTTGTGGCGCTCAGGGGATGCCAAAAACCGGGCAGGGGCAAGGTGCAAGGGGCGGTTCCTGCGCTCAGGTGGATATATTCCCCATTTGTTCTCTCTTTTCGGTTGGAGACTCGGGCAAGCTAAACTATTTCTTAATCGTTCAACCTGGGGGCTTTGATGGCCGAGCTGAAAAAGATCGAGGTGCGCGGCGCGCGCGAGCACAACCTCAAGAACATCGACGTGGATATCCCGCGCGATGAACTGGTGGTGATCACCGGGCTTTCGGGCTCCGGCAAATCCAGCCTGGCCTTCGATACGATCTATGCCGAGGGCCAGCGCCGCTATGTCGAATCGCTGTCGGCCTATGCGCGGCAGTTCCTCGATATGATGGAAAAGCCGGATGTGGATCACATCACCGGCCTCTCCCCCGCGATTTCCATCGAACAGAAGACGACGAGCAAGAACCCGCGCTCGACCGTCGGCACGGTGACGGAGATTTACGACTATCTGCGCCTGCTGTTCGCCCGCGTCGGCACGCCCTATTCCCCCGCGACCGGCCTGCCGATCGAGGCGCAGCAGGTGCAGGACATGGTCGACCGGGTGATGGCGATGGAGGAGGGCACGCGCGCCTTTCTGTTGGCGCCGATCATCCGCGACCGGAAGGGCGAATACAGAAAAGAGTTTCTGGAACTGCGCAAGCAGGGGTTTCAGCGGGTCAAGGTGGATGGGCAGTTCCATGAACTGGACGAACCGCCGACGCTCGACAAGAAATTCCGCCACGATATCGACGTAGTGGTGGACCGGATCGTTGTGCGCGAGGGGCTGGAGACGCGGCTGGCTGACAGTTTCCGCACGGCGCTGGATCTGGCTGATGGCATCGCCATTCTGGAAACCGCCCCGAAAGAGGGCGAGGGAGAGCCAGAGCGCATCACCTTCAGCGAGAATTTCGCCTGCCCGGTATCGGGGTTCACCATTCCCGAGATCGAGCCGCGGTTGTTTTCCTTCAACGCGCCCTTCGGAGCCTGCCCCGATTGTGACGGGCTGGGGGTGGAGCTGTTCTTTGACGAACGGCTCGTGGTTCCCGACGCGGCGCTGAAGCTCTATGACGGCGCGCTGGCACCCTGGCGCAAGGGCAAGTCGCCCTATTTCCTGCAAACGATCGAGGCCATCGCCAAACACTACGAATTCGACAAGAACACGCCGTGGAAAGACCTGCCGGCCCATGTGCAGCAGGTGTTCCTCTACGGTTCGGGTGATGACGAGATCCGGTTCCGCTATGACGAGGGCGGGCGTGTCTATGAGGTGACGCGCACGTTCGAGGGGGTGATCCCCAATATGGAGCGGCGCTATCGCGAGACAGACAGCAACTGGGTGCGCGAGGAATTCGAACGCTACCAGAACAACCGCCCCTGCCACAGCTGCGGCGGCTACCGGCTGCGGCCGGAGGCGCTGGCGGTGAAAATCGCCGGGCTGCATGTGGGGCAGGTGGTGCAGATGTCGATCCGCGAGGCCTATGCCTGGTGCGCGACGGTGCCGGAAAAACTGACCGCCCAGCGAAACGAGATCGCCCGCACCATCCTGAAGGAAATCCGCGAAAGGCTGGGGTTCCTGAACAATGTGGGTCTGGAATACCTGACCCTCTCGCGCAATGCCGGCACGCTTTCGGGGGGCGAAAGCCAGCGGATCAGGCTGGCCAGCCAGATCGGATCGGGTCTGACCGGGGTGCTCTATGTGCTCGACGAACCCTCCATCGGGCTGCACCAGCGTGACAACGGGCGGTTGCTGCAGACGCTCAAGAACCTGCGCGATCAGGGCAACACGGTGATCGTGGTCGAGCATGACGAAGAGGCGATCCGCGAGGCCGATTACGTGTTCGACATCGGCCCAGGCGCCGGCATCCATGGCGGGCGCGTCGTTGCGCATGGCACCCCGGCGCAAATCGCCGCCGATCCGGCGTCGATCACCGGGCAATACCTATCGGGCACGCGTGAAATCGCGGTGCCGGGAACGCGGCGCAAGGGCAACAAGAAGAAGATCACCGTGGTCAAGGCCTGCGGCAACAACCTGCAGGATGTGACCGTGGATTTCCCGCTGGGCAAGTTCGTCTGCGTGTCGGGCGTGTCGGGCGGGGGCAAGTCGACGCTGACCATCGAGACGCTGTTCAAGACCGCCTCGATGCGGCTGAACGGCGCCCGGCAGACGCCCGCGCCCTGCGAGACGATCAAGGGGTTGGAGCATCTGGACAAGGTGATCGACATCGACCAGCGCCCCATCGGGCGTACACCCCGATCCAACCCGGCCACCTATACCGGCGCCTTCACCCCGATCCGCGACTGGTTCGCCGGCCTGCCCGAGGCCAAGGCGCGCGGCTACAAGCCCGGCCGCTTCAGCTTCAACGTCAAGGGCGGGCGCTGCGAGGCGTGCCAGGGCGACGGCGTGATCAAGATCGAGATGCACTTTCTGCCCGATGTCTATGTCACCTGCGAAACCTGCCACGGCGCGCGCTACAATCGCGAAACGCTGGAAGTTCGGTTCAAGGGCAAGAGTATAGCCGACGTTCTTGATATGAACGTTGAAGATGCGCAGGAGTTTTTCAAGGCGGTGCCCAGCATCCGCGACAAGATGGATGCGCTGATGCGCGTGGGGCTTGGCTATATCAAGGTCGGCCAGCAGGCGACGACCCTGTCAGGGGGCGAGGCGCAGCGCGTGAAACTGTCGAAGGAGTTGAGCAAACGCGCCACGGGCCGCACGCTCTACATCCTCGACGAGCCCACCACGGGCCTGCACTTCGAGGATGTGAAAAAGCTTCTGGAGGTGCTGCATGAACTGGTGGAGCAGGGCAACACCGTGGTGGTGATCGAGCATAACCTCGACGTCATCAAGACCGCCGACTGGATCATCGACATCGGCCCCGAAGGCGGCGACGGCGGCGGCCGGGTGGTGGCCACAGGCACACCGGAACAGGTGGCCGAAGCCGAGCAGAGCCACACCGGCCGCTACCTCAAGCAGATACTCGACGCGCGCAAGCTGGCGGCCGAATAGCGCGCGGCGCGGCTTATTCCTCTGATTTGGGGCAGGTGTTCATCCCGAAGATCGAATAGATCGGGCAGCTCGACATCAGCCCGGTCACCAGCGGGATGATCCCGATCAGGTACAGCCAGCGATACGTCGCTTCGGTATGCAGGAAGAAGCCCGCCAACAGGGCAAGGCCGACAATGATGCGAATGGCGCGGTCAATTCCGCCGACATTTTTCGTGAACATGCGTCTTCTCCGGTGTGCAGGTCCGACCAGTTCGGACAACCAGAGCGTAATATGCATTACTGCGCATGTATATCATCTTGGGCGCGGGGAGGCAGGGTAATTCTGTCGCGGTCAAAGGGTGGCCGGGCCCGTTGGGGGCGAGCCCGGCCGGGGGTTGCCGCAGTTATTGCTGCGACGGGGCGTTGATTTCCTCGTCAAGGCCGAGGGTCTGGAAGGCCTGGTGATCCATCACCACAACCTCCGAACCGTCGATCTCCACAAGGAAGCTGTTGGGCTCCAGGCCCAGCTCGCGCGGCTCTTCGAGGATGGCGTAGCCATCGGTCACGATCGTGTCGCCGTCACGCTTGAGCACCTCGAGCCGGACGCTGCCGGTGGGCATGCATTGCGTACCCTCCAGAACGGTGCCTTCGGGGCAGACATAGTCAGTAGCGGCGAAGGCGGCGGCCGGAGCGATGGTCAGAACGGCGATGGCGGAAGCAAAGGTATTCTTGAGCATGATAATCTCCTTTCGTGTCTGGCAGGACAACGCAAGGAGGGGGCTTTTGTTCCCGGGTTTATCTCGGGCACCGGCCAGGGGGCATGCCGTGTGGCCGGTGCCGGCGGTTCAGATCAGCCGAACCTGCGCGCCGACCGGGACCAGTTCGAACAGTTCCGCGATCTTTTCGTTGAACAGCCCGATGCAGCCCGACGATGACCGCCGCCCGATCTTGCGCGTGTCATGCGTGCCGTGGATCAGATAGGCCGGCCAGCTGAGGTAGAGCGCGTGGGTGCCCAGCGGGTTGCCCGGGCCGGGCGGCATGTAGGGCGGCAGCGAGGGATCGTTCTTGCGCATGTCCGGGGTCGGGGTCCAGTCGGGGCCGACGCGTTTGCGCACCACTTCGGTATAGCCCCGCCGGGTCAGCTCGTCCGTCCGGGGCACCGAGGTCGGGTAGAGCCGGTAATCGGTGCCATCAGCGTTCCAGTAGTGCAGCGCCCGCGATTTGGTGTCGGCGACGATCGTGGCGACGCCCAGACTGTCGAAATGATCCTGCCAGTTCTGCACCTGAAAGCTCGAGATGTTGTGGCGGGTCGTTTCCGTTCCCTCGATGGCGGGCTCGATAACCTGCGCGCGCAGAAGCGACGGGGCGGCCAGCGTGCCTGCCATGGCAAGCCCGCCCAGGATGGTGCGGCGGCTGTGGGTCTTGTTGCTCATGTTCTGCGTTTCCTTCGTGATTTCAGCCTGTTCGCCGTGAGCCTCGCAAATACGGCTGGATGCGTCCAGCCCGCGACATATCACAAATCGAGAATGCACGGGAATGTGTATGGCGGCGGGCGTTACAGCCCCTGCTGAAACTCGTCAATCAGCATTCGCACGACGGCTTGCAGCGCCTCGTCGCGGTCGAGCCCGGCGGCACGGGCCGCGTGGAAGGCCGCGCGCTGCTGATCGGCGCTGGTGCCGCGCAGGAGGATGTCGCGCGCGGCCTCGACCTCGGCCATGCAGCCAAGCGCCTCGGCGTCTTCGGAGACCAGCGCGATCAGCTCGTCCAGAAGCACCGGCATCGGCTTGATCGTGCCGGCGCCGAAGTCGATCAGCCCCTCGGAGACCCCGTAGCGCTGCGCGCGCCAGCGGTTTTCGGCCAGCAGGAAGGTATCGTACTGGCGCCACTGCTGGTTCTTGCGGGTCAGCCGGTAGAGCATGCGGGTGATGCATTGCGTCAGCGCCGCCAGTGAAAGCGTGTTCTCCAGCCGGGGCGAGACATCGCAGATGCGCGATTCGATGGTCGGGAACCGGGCCGAGGGGCGCAGATCCCACCAGATTTTCGAGCTGTCCTCGATCAGGTTCAGGCCGGTCAGCGTATCGACCATCAGCTGATAATCGGCCCAGCTTTGCGGGCGCGGCGGCAGCCCGGTGCGGGGCAGATTGTCGAACACCGTCAGCCGGTAAGAGCTCAGCCCGGTATCCACGCCTTGCCAGAACGGCGAAGAGGTGGAAAGCGCCAGCAGATGCGGCAGGAAATAGGTGAGCTGGTTCATCAGCTCTATGCGCATCGCCTGATCGGCGATCCCCACATGCACATGCATACCGCAGACCAGCATCCGCCGCGCCACCCCGGCCAGATCCTTGCTGAGCGTGTTATAGCGCTCCTTGTCGGTATGGTGCTGATCTTTCCAGTCGCTGAACGGATGGCAGGAGACGGCAATCGGCGCCAGACCGAAATCGCCGGCGATACGTGCCACCGTGCCCCGCAGGCGGCGCAGATCATCGCGCGCCTCGGCTATATCGCGGCAGACGCGGGTGCCGATTTCCACCTGGCATTGCAGGAATTCGGGGCTGAACTGGCCCTCAAGCTCTGCCGTGCAGGCGCTCATCAGGGCATCGGGTGCCGTGGCGAGGGCCAGCGTATCGCAATCCACCAGAAGATATTCTTCCTCGATTCCAATCGTGAAGTCGGGGTCTGCGGGCGACATGACTGTCCCTTTGTGATTTTCATCAAGCAAAGCAGAGCAGCCCCGGTGCGGCAAGCGCGAATGGCTGCGGGCGCCTGCGGCATGAAAAAACCCCGGGCCGCTGGCCCGGGGTTCGATAACTGGCACTGAAAGCCGGCTCAGTCCATCTGTTTGAAGTGGAACTCGCCGCCTTCCTTCAGGCCCGACGGCCAGCGCGACGTCACCGTCTTGGTGCGGGTGTAGAAGCGGAAGCTGTCCGGCCCGTGCTGGTTCAGATCGCCGAAGCCCGATTTCTTCCATCCGCCGAAGGTGTGATAGGCCAGCGGCACCGGGATCGGCACGTTGATGCCCACCATGCCGACATTGATCCGGCTGGCGAAATCGCGCGCGGCGTCGCCGTCGCGGGTGAAGATCGCGGTCCCGTTGCCATATTCGTGGTCCATGGCGTAGCCGATCGCCTCTTCATAGGTTTCGGCGCGGACCTGACACAGAACGGGGCCGAAGATCTCTTTCTTGTAGATGTCCATGTCGGTGGTGACACGGTCAAAGAGATGCGGGCCGACGAAGAAGCCGTCTTCATAGCCCTGCAGGTTGAAGTCGCGGCCGTCGACAACCAGCTCGGCACCCTGATCCACACCCGATTGCACCAGGCCCAGGATGTTCTGCTTGGCGGCGGCGGTCACGACCGGGCCGTAATCCACATCGGCGCCGGCGGTATAGGGGCCGACCTTCAGCTTTTCGATCCGCGGCACCAGCTTTTCGATCAGCATGTCAGCGGTTTTCTCACCCACCGGCACGGCAACAGAAATCGCCATGCAGCGTTCGCCCGCCGCGCCAAAGCCGGCACCCACCAGCGCATCGGCAGCCTGATCCATATCGGCATCGGGCAGGATGATCATGTGGTTCTTGGCGCCGCCGAAACACTGCGCCCGCTTGCCGTTCGCCGTGGCGCGGGAATAGATGTATTGCGCGATCGGGGTCGAGCCGACGAAGCCCACCGCCTGAATGGTTTCATTGTCCAGAATCGCGTCCACCGATTCCTTGTCGCCGTTGACGACCTGCAGGATGCCGTCGGGCAGGCCGGCCTCTTTCGCCAGCTCGGCCAGCATCAGCGGCACCGAGGGGTCACGCTCGGACGGTTTCAGGATGAAGGCGTTACCGCAGGACAGGGCAGGGCCCATCTTCCACAGCGGGATCATGGCCGGGAAGTTGAACGGCGTGATGCCCGCAACAACGCCCAGCGGCTGGCGCATGGAATACATGTCGATGCCGGGGCCGGCGCTGTCGGTGAATTCGCCTTTCAGCAGATGCGGCGCACCGATGCAGAACTCGATTACCTCAAGCCCGCGCTGCACGTCGCCCTTGGCGTCGGGGATGGTCTTGCCATGCTCGCGGCTCAGCGCCTCGGCCAGCTTTTCCATGTCGCGGTTGATCAGGCGAACAAATTCCATCATCACCCGGCCGCGCTTCTGCGGGTTGGTGGCGCCCCATTTGGGCTGCGCTTCGGCGGCGGCGGCAATGGCGGCGTCCATCTCGTCTTTCGTGGCCAGCGGAACGCGGGCCTGCACCTCGCCGGTGGCGGGGTTGAAGACGTCGGCGAAACGGCCCGAGGTGCCCTTGACCCGCTGACCGTTGATGAAATGACTCAGTTCTTCCATGGAATCCTCCCGAAATGATGTCCGGGTGCAGAATAGTCTTGCAATAATGCGGCGAAAACCAGCATTTTTAAAAAAACACTTTGCAATAAACAAGGGGCGGGCAATGGAGCCGAACTGGGATGATATGCGTGTTTTCCTTGCGGTCGCGCGGGCGGAAAGCCTGAGCGGGGCAGGGAAGGTGCTGAAGATGGACCCGGCCACGGTGGGTCGGCGCATCCAGCGGCTCGAAGAGGCGCTCGGCACCACGCTGTTCGCAAAATCGCCCCAGGGCTACAGCCTGAGCGCCGAGGGCGAGCGGCTGCTGTCCTGGGCGGAACAGGCCGAACAGTCGATTTCCCTCGCGACCGAGGAATCGCGGGGCCAGGCCGGGCAACTGACCGGATCAATTCGCATCGGTGCGCCCGACGGCTGCGCCAATTTCCTGCTGCCACGGGTCTGTACCGAGATTTGCGACCGGCATCCGGGGCTTGAAATTCAGGTGGTCTCGCAGCCCCGCGTGGTCAACCTGACCCGGCGCGAGGCGGACATGGCCATCGCCGTCAGCCCGCCCGACACCGGCCGGCTGCTGGTGCAGAAGGTGACCGATTACAAGCTGCACCTCGCCGCGTCCCGCCGCTATCTCAAGCGCAAGGGGGATATCGAAACCGCCGAGGCGCTGCAGGGCCACCGGATGATCGGCTATATTCCCGACATGATCTTCGACAAGGAGCTGGATTATATCTCGGCGATCGGGGTCGAGCGGGTGGGGCTTGCCTCCAACTCGGTGTCGGTCCAGCTCAATTTCCTGCGCCAGGGCGCGGGGCTGGGCATCGTCCATGATTTCGCGCTGCCCTTCGCGCCGAACCTCAACAAGGTGCTGCCCGATCTGGTGTCGCTGACGCGCAGCTTCTACCTGGTCCGGCACGCCGACGACCGCAAGGTCGAGCGGCTCAACCGGTTCGCCGATGAGCTGGTCGACGGGCTCAAGCGTGAGGTGGCCCGGCTCGAAGCTCTGACTTGACAGAATGTCGCAGTTGGGGCGACGCTGGGGAAACCGTTAGGGAGGGTCGTTCATGCATGTGCAACAAATTCTGAAATCCAAGGCCGATGACACCGTCGTTACCATCATACCGGGCGCGTCGGTGCGCGAGGCGGCCGAGCTTCTGTCGGCGCGGCGTATCGGATCGCTGGTCGTGTCCTTGGGCGACTCCCGGATCGCCGGCATCCTGTCAGAGCGCGATATCGTGCGCGAACTGGGGCGTCGCGGCCCGGCCTGCCTGTCGGACCGGGTGGATGACCTGATGACGCGCGATATCATTACCTGCGGCGTCAGCGACAGCACCGATGAGGTTTTGCGCAAAATGACCGATGGCCGTTTCCGCCACATGCCGGTGGTCGAGGACGGTAGGATGGTCGGGCTGATATCCATCGGCGACGTGGTCAAGGCACGGCTGGCCGAGCTTTCGATGGAAAAAGACGCGCTGGAAGGCATGATCATGGGCCACTGAGCCCCGCGCCCCCTTGCATTGCCCTCCGCAATATTGTTGCGTGGCCGAAACGGGGGAAGGGGACAGTCATGCGTATCGGCCTTTATCCGGGCACGTTCGATCCGGTCACGCTGGGGCATATCGACATCATCCAGCGGGCATCGACCCTGGTGGACAGGCTGGTCATCGGGGTGGCGATCAATCGCGACAAGGGGCCGTTGTTCAGCCTCGAAGAGCGGGTGTCGATGGTCGAGGCGGAATGCGCCAAGCTTGCGGTGCCGGGTGGCCCCGAATTCGTGGTGCATCCGTTCGAGAACCTGCTGATCGATTGCGCCCGTGATGTGAACGCGACCATGATCATCCGCGGCCTGCGCGCCGTTGCCGACTTCGAATACGAATTCCAGATGGTCGGCATGAACCGGGTTCTGGATGCCAGCGTCGAGACGGTGTTCCTGATGGCCGATGCGCGGCGGCAGGCGATCGCCTCGAAGCTGGTGAAAGAGATCGCGCGGCTGGGCGGGGATGTGTCGAAATTCGTGCCGGAGGCGGTGAACGCGAAATTGCTGGCCAAGTTCGCCTGACCTTCGCCTGACCGAGGCGCGACCTGCTGTCAAAAGGAAAAAGCCGCCCCGTGGGCATCGGTGCGGACACAAAAACATCCTGAACTTGATAGCCAACCTGGTTTGCAACCAACCCGAACTTCCCGATACCACCAGCGGCAAGAGAGCTTGCGCTGTTGGTGGAAATCATCTGAGCCTCTGGCAGGTCAAGCGTGCGCATGCGGTCTTTGTCTGAAATCACACCAGCCTTTTGGGCGGCATTCAGAGCCTCAATCGCATGCTCATAGCGCTTGCTGGTAGCGTATAGCGGATCTACAGAGGCCCTTAGCTGCTCGTATCCTTGCGATGCCATGGCAGTTGCCTGCACCGCTTTACGCTCTGCATCAGCGGCGCGCTCGCTGGCCGTAGCAACCCGCATGTAACGGCTTGCGGCCTGCTCCAAGACAATGTTCGCTGCCCGCTGGCTGGTCTCTCCCGTTTTGACCATAGATGCGAGCTGCTGCTGCACCTCACGATAGCGAACCGTCGCGGCATAGGCTGGATCGATCGAGGCGCGGAGCTGCTTAAATGTCCTTGCTTGGGTCTTCCCGGCCTCCGTCATCCTACCCATGCCGGAAGTCATGGATTTTTCCAGGCCTGTGACCTGCTGACCGAGACGCGCCATCGCCTTTTCAATCGACCCCATGTCGATCTTGAGGCTGCCCTCGACCCGTGCGCCAGTGCGAGCGATATTATCGAGTGCCTTTTCGCCGGCGGCTACTGACGTGCTGTCAACGATCAAAGCCAGGGTGCCGACGGTTGTTGACATGGGGCTGCTCCTTGTCGAACAGAGAAAGGCCCCGTAGCTTGCCGCTCTACGAGGCTTGGAGGTTTGAAATGTGGCGGTATTTTCTTGTTGGCGCGCTATGCGCTGCAGCTGGGGCAGCTGGAATGTTCTATTACCTGCTTCACCTGACGCCTCGGTCGTTCTTGTATAACGAATGCCGCTTCAGCCTCATCCTGGATGATGGAAGCCCAGAGAAATGGGAACAGCGATTGGGCGGCGGAGACGGAACCGCTGCAATCGAGCTGTGCAGGCTTATCGTTAAATGAGCATCTAGACCAAACCGTTTGATGCGGCCGAGCACCTCAACACTCCCGAGGCGCAGGCCGAGTTCATGCAAGACGCCATGGAGACCGGGGACGCCGGCTACATTGCCCATGCCCTTGGTGTCATCGCTCGTGCACATGGCATGTCGCAGATCGCCAAGGAGGCAGGTCTCAGCCAAGAAGCACTTTACAAAGCTCTCAGCCCAGATGGCAACCCAACGCTCTCAACCCTGCTCGGCGTGATGAAGGCCCTCCATATCAAACTGACCGTATCCGAAATGTAAGCCGAGTGGCCTGTAGCCAATCCAAGCAACCGCCCACTATTTCTCCGGCGCCCCGTTGGGCGGCTTTTGCGTTTTTGAACCGATTGGCGCGGGGTGTCAGAGGAATTTCCCCAACGCCACGGCGGTATCGGCCATGCGGTTCGAAAAGCCCCATTCGTTGTCGTACCAAGACAGGATGCGGACCATGTTGCCGTCCATCACCTTGGTCTGATCCAGGTGGAAGACCGAGGAATGCGGATCGTGGTTGAAATCGATCGAGACGTTGGGGTGCTCGGTATACCCCAGGATCCCCTTCAGCGGGCCCTGAGCGGCGGCCTTGATGGCGGCGTTGATCTCTTCGGCGCTGGTATCACGCGCGGCCTCGAAGGTCAGATCCACCACCGACACGTTCGGCGTGGGCACCCGGATCGCGACACCGTCCAGCTTGCCGTTCAGCTCGGGCAGCACCAGGCCCACGGCCTTGGCCGCGCCGGTTGAGGTGGGGATCATGCTCATCGCGGCGGCGCGGGCGCGGTAGAGATCCTTGTGCATCGTGTCCAGCGTCGGCTGGTCGCCCGTGTAGCTGTGGATCGTGGTCATGAACCCGCGCTTGATGCCGATGGCGTCGTTCAGCACCTTGGCCACGGGCGCCAGGCAGTTGGTGGTGCAGGAGGCGTTGGAGACCACGGTATCGGCGGCGCCGAGCGTGCCATGGTTGACGCCGTAGACGATGGTCTTGTCGGCGTCCGCGCCGGGGGCCGAGATCAGCACGCGGCTTGATCCGTTCTCCAGATGCAGCGCGGCTTTTTCGCGGGCGGTGAACAGGCCGGTGCATTCCAGCGCCACGTCGACGCCGGCCCAGGGCAGCGCCTTGGGGTCGCGGATCGCGGTCACCTCGATCGGGCCACGGCCCACGTCGATGGTGTTGCCGGCCACCGTGACCTCGCCGGGAAAGCGGCCATGCACGCTGTCGAAGCGCAGCAGATGGGCGTTGGTTTCCACCGGCCCCAGATCGTTGATCGCCACCACCTCGATATCGGTGCGGCCCGATTCCACGATCCCGCGCAGCACATTGCGCCCGATGCGGCCGAAACCGTTGATTGCAACTTTGATGGTCATGCGAGCCTCCCCAAGGGTTGTCCGGTGTAGGCCGAAGCCTTGGGGTTTTTGACCTGCAGGTCAACCGCGAAGCACGGTCTCGTGCCAGAAGGCCGCGCCCTAGCGCCAGAAGGCGATGTATTCGCTCAGCGCGGCCAGCTTCTTTGCCAGGAACAGGCTGCTTTGCATGTCACCGAATACCAGATCGACCAAAAGCAGAACGATGATCACGCCGCCCAGGAAAATCGCCAGCTTGTTGGTCATTCGTGGGGCCGGGGGCCCATGTGGCAGGCCCCGCTCTCCTTAATGCAGAAGCCGCCCCATGGTTGCCGCGACATCGGCCATCCGGCAGGAGAAGCCCCATTCATTGTCATACCAGGCCAGCACCCGAACGGTGCGCCCGCCGATCACTTTCGTCTGATCCGGGGCAAAGATAGACGAATGCGGCGTGTGGTTGAAGTCGATAGAGACCTTGGGCTCGGGGTCATAGGCCAGAACCGCGCCCATATGGCCGGCGGCGGCTTCGCGCACGGCCTCGTTCACATCGTCCACGGTCACGTCCCTGCTGGCCTCGAAGGTCAGATCCACGGCCGAGACATTGGGCGTGGGCACCCGCAGGGCGGTGCCGTCGAGCCGACCCTTGAGTTCGGGCAGAACCTCGCCAATGGCCTTGGCCGCGCCTGTCGAGGTGGGGATCACCGCCATGGCCGCGGCGCGGGCGCGGTAAAGATCGTTGTGGCGGCGATCCAGCGTCGGCTGGTCGCCGGTATAGCTGTGGATCGTCGTCATGATGCCGCGCTCGATGCCGATGGCATCGTTCAGCACCTTGGCCAGCGGCGCCAGACAGTTGGTGGTGCACGAGCCGTTCGAGATCACGTGATCGTCTACGGTCAGCGCCCGGTGGTTCACGCCGTAGACGATCGTCTTGTCGACATTCTTGGCCGGGGCGGAGATCAGCACCCGCTTGGCGCCACGCTCCAGATGCACGGCGGCCTTGTCGCGTGCATTGAACTTGCCGGTGCATTCCAGAACCACGTCGCAGCCCGACCAGTCCAGTTCCGTCGGATCATAGGTGGAGAACACCTGCATCGGGCCGCGGCCAAGATCGAGCGTATCGCCGTCAACCGTGATCTCGCCGCCGAACCGGCCGTGGATGCTGTCGTATTTCAGCAGATGCGCATTGGTCGCGATCGGGCCGGTTGCGTTGATCTTGACCACCTGAACGTCGTTGCGCGCCGTTTCGGCGATATGCGCCAGGGTGCAGCGCCCGATACGGCCAAACCCGTTGATACCAAGGGTAATCGTCATATTCACTCTCCGTCACCAAAGGCTTGCGCCCATCCGTCGCGTTGCGTGGGTGAATACCGGTCTTTCCGCGTTGGCGAAAGGAGAAATGAGAATATATAACAGCATGTTAGCGCAAAAACATGCCGTTAGCGCCAACAAAAGGCGCAAAGCCGCCGATTGCCGCGACTCAGAATCGCAAAGACACGTTCACCGCGAACGGCCCCTTTTCGCCATCCATCAGGCTGAATTGCAGGTCGCTTTCCAGATCCAGCTTTTCCCAGTCGTCGCGGACAACGCTGTCACGCTGAAAGTAAACCTCGTCTCCGCCCTCGGTCCGGATGAAGCCATAGCCTTCGTCGGGAAACAGCCGCACGACCTTGCCGTGGCGCTTTTCCGGGTGTGATTTGACGTGCACGCCGCCGGTCTTGCGGACGTGATCCTCAAGCTGGCGCCGCGCGGCATCGAAACTGTCGCGGATCGCGACGCGGGCATCTTCATGCGCGTAGATATTGCCGGGCGTTCGGTTGACCGACACCATGCCGCCGGGCACCTCCATCTCGATCGCGACTTCGTAGAGATGCCCCTTGCGGCCCTGCCGGTGCGGCAGTTCCACCGTGACCCGGCAAGAGGTGATGCGATCGTAAAACTGTTCCAGCTTCGCGATCCGTTCCCCGATCAACGCCGTCAGCGCGGGCGAGGCATCGAGGCCGTGAAAGGTGATCTGCGGATCGGTTTCCATGGGCGTGTCCTCCTCGGCCATTTTCTGCAGGCAGGATGCCGGGCGCCACCGGGGGCTGCCATGATCTGCATCAACAGGGGGCGCGGGGGCGGATGATGCAGGTCAAAGCGCCCGCGTACCGCCTGTGGTTTCTTAACAATATCCGGCATCAGGCTGGCAGGAGGACAGAAACATGAGCGCACTCGGGCTGAAGATCATCGACGAGTCGGTTCAGGCCGCCAATTCCTGGATCAACGATCTGGACGACCTGACGGGGTGGGGCCACAAGCAGCGCAGCTATCGCTTGCTGCGGGCGGTGATCCATGTGATCCGCGACCATCTGAATGTGGACGAGGCGGCGCAGTTCGGCGCGCAGCTGCCGGTGCTTATCCGGGGCATTTACTACGAAGGCTGGAACCCTTCGAAAACGCCGGTGACCGAGCGTAGCCGCGACGGCTTTATCGAGCGCGTGCAGGCGGCGTTCCGCACCGATCCGATGGGCGACGCGCCCGAGGCGATCGCGGCGGTGATGACGCTGCTGGACGCGCGCATCTCGGCCGGAGAGATGGAGGATGTGCGCGGCACCTTCACGCGGCAGATCCGTACGCTGTTTCCCGACGCCTGAACGAAACCGGCCGCGCGAAGATCGCACGGCCGGAGGATTTCATTTTGAAACAATGCGTTACAGCAGCGCCTTGACCTTTTCGGCCACGGCTTCGGCGGTGATGCCGAAGTGGGTGTAAAGCTCATTCGCCGGGGCCGAGGCCCCGAAACCTTCCATCCCGACAAACCCCGCCTTCGCCTCGCGCCCGCGCTCGCCCAGCAGCCACTGATCCCAGCCGAAGCGCACGCCGGCCTCGATGCCCACGCGAACCGGCCCGGCCGGGAGCACGCGCTTGCGATAGCTCGCGTCCTGCTGCGCGAACAGCTCCCAGCAGGGCATGGAAACGACGCGGGTGCCGATGCCTTCGGCCTGCAGCAGATCGCGCGCTTTCATCGCGATCTCGACCTCAGAGCCGGTGGCCAACAGGATCGCCTGGCGCTTGCCCTCGGCCTCGGCCAGGACATAGGCGCCTTGGGCCGTCAGGTTCTTGACCTTGTGCTCCAGCCGCACGGTGGGCAGGCCCTGGCGCGACAGCGCCAGAACCGATGGCGTGGTTTTCGCGGTCAGCGCGATTTCCCAGGCTTCGGCGGTTTCGATCGTGTCGGCGGGGCGGAACACCATCATGTTGGGCGTCGCGCGCAGCATGGCCACATGTTCGACAGGCTGGTGGGTCGGGCCGTCTTCGCCCAGGCCGATGCTGTCATGCGTCATGACATAGGTGACGGGAATGCCCATCAGCGCCGACAGCCGGATCGAGCCGCGCGCGTAATCGGTGAAGCACAGGAAGGTGCCGCCATAGGGCCGCACACCGCCATGCAGGGCCAAGCCGTTCATCGCGGCGGCCATGCCATGTTCGCGGATGCCGTAGTAGACGTACCGCCCGGCGCGGTTTTCAGGGTCGAACACGCCCAGATCGCCGGTCTTGGTGTTGTTCGATCCGGTCAGATCGGCCGAGCCTCCGACGGTTTCGGACATGATCGGGTTGATCACCTCCAGCACCATCTCGCTTGACTTGCGGGTGGCGACCTTCGGCGCCTCGTCACTGATCTGCTTTTTCAGCGCCTTGATCGTGGCCGAAAGCTTTTTCGGCGCGTCCCCGGCATAAATACGGGCGAATTCCGCCTGTTTGGTACCGGAGAGGGCGGCCAGACGGGCCTCCCACGCGGCGCGCTCTTCGGCGCCACGGCTGCCGATCGCTTCCCATGCGGCCTTCACGCCGGCGGGGATCTCGAACGGCGCGTGGAGCCATCCATAGGCGGCCTTGGTGTCGGCGATCAGTTGCGCATCGGTCAGCGCGCCATGCGCCTTGGGCGTGTCCTGCGCCGACGAGCCCAGGCCGATATGGGTCTTGCAGGCGATCAGCGTCGGGGTTTTCGAGCCCTTGGCGGCGACGATCACCCGGTCGATATCCTCGGGGTCATGCCCGTCGCATTCATAGACGGACCAGCCCGAGGCCTCGAACCGCTTCAACTGATCGGTCTTGTCGGCGATCTCGACCTTGCCGTCGATGGTGATGCCGTTGTTGTCCCAGAACACGATCAGCTTGCTCAGCTCATGCTTGCCGGCAAGGCCGATCGCCTCCTGGCTGACACCTTCCATCAGACAGCCGTCACCGGCGATGACATAGGTGTAGTGATCGACGATCTTCTTGCCGTATTGCGCGCGCTGGATTTCCTCGGCCATGGCGAAGCCGACGGCATTGGCGATGCCCTGACCCAGCGGACCGGTCGTGGTTTCGATGCCCTTGGCATGGCCGTATTCGGGGTGGCCGGCGGTGATCGCGCCCATCTGGCGGAAGTTCTTCACCTGGTCGAGCGTCATGTCTTCATAGCCGGTCAGATGCAGCAGCGCATAGAGCAGCATCGAGCCATGTCCGGCCGACAGGATGAACCGGTCGCGATCGGGCCAGTCGGGGGCCGACGCGTCGAACTTCAGGTGTTTTTCGAACAGAACGGTGGCCACGTCGGCCATGCCCATCGGCATTCCGGAATGGCCGGAATTGGCGGCGTGAATCGCATCCATCGCCAGCGTGCGGATCGCGCAGGCTTTCGACCAGTGGTCGGGATGGGCTTTGGCAAGGGCTTGGATGTCCACTCGGGCTGTCCTTCTTCGGTCAGAGCGCAATTTGCTGCGGCTATATTCAGCGGGGCGCGCAAGATCAAGCGCGGCGGCCAATGTATCGCGCGGAAATGGGGCGCATTTCGCCGGTTCATTGGATAAGATCGGCCGAAGTTTAACCCGCTTCGATTCGCGCGACCGTCCCATGGCGCGCGGGGCGGATGGAAAAAACAAGACCGGGGACAGGCACGAATGAGCGATATTACCGAACTGGAACGCCGGATCACGGCCGCGCTTGAACGGATCGGGCAGGGCACAGAGGCCCTTGCCGCAGCGGCCCAGGCCGGAGCGGCCGAGGATCGGACCGAAACGGCGGCCGATGCCGAGGCGCTTGCCACGGCGCTTGCGGCGCTGGAGGCCGAGCGCGAGGCGAGCGCGAAGCTGGAGGCGCGGGTCAAGGCGATCGGCGAAAAGCAGGACAAGCAGGTGGCCCAGCTGGAGGCGCGGGTGACCAAGCTGACCGCGCGTGCCGAGGCCACCGAGGGCGAGATCGAGCGGCTGCGCCGCGTGAACGCGCAGCTGCGCGCCAACAACAAGGCCCTGCGCGAGGCGAATGCCAAGGGGCTGGGCGATGGCGAGTTGATCAACACATCTATGAAGGCCGAGCTTGACGCCCTGCGCGCCGTGCGCGACACCGACAGGAGCGAGCTGGACGAGATACTGGGCATGCTCGCGCCGCTTGCCGCGGAGGACACCAATGCCTGAAGTTCAGATCAACATCGGCGGCCGCAGCTTTTCGGTCGCCTGCCAGGCCGGCGAAGAGCCGTTTCTTCAGGCCGCCGCCGGGCTGCTGGATGCCGAGGCCTCATCGCTGGTCAGCCAGATCGGGCGACTGCCCGAGGCGCGGATGCTGCTGATGGCCGGGCTGATGCTGGCCGACAAGACCGTCGGGCTGGAAGAGCGGGTGCGCGTGGCCGAGGATGAGCTTGCCCGGCTGCGCAGCGCGCCGGGGCCGGAGCCCAAGCGGATGGAAGTGCCGGTCATCCCCGACAGCGTGACCGAAACCATGGCCGAACTCGCGGCACGGGCCGAGGCGCTGGCCGACGCGGTAGAAGACAAGCTGGCCGCGGCGGGCTGACCCCCCGCGGCCGGGGCGTCAGGCGTTGGCTTCGCGGATCTTTTCGGCGGCGGCCTTGTCATAGGCCACGCCCTGCGCTTCGAAAAGCTGATCCAGCTCGCCCGACAGGGTCATCTCGGTGATGATGTCGCAGCCGCCCACGAACTCACCCTTCACATAAAGCTGCGGGATCGTCGGCCAGTCGGAAAATTCCTTGATGCCCTGGCGCACCGCGTCATCGGCCAGAACGTTGATGTCCTTGAACTGTACGCCCATGAAGTTCAGCACACCGGCCACGCGGCTGGAAAAGCCGCATTGCGGCATCTCTTTGGTGCCTTTCATGTAGAGCACGACGTCATTGCTGGTGATAACGTCTTCAATCAGGATCTTTGTTTCGGTCATACCGGGCTCCTTTATCGTCGGTTTCGGGCCTTTGGGGGGGCACCCCCGGCCCGTGTGTCACGTCCTTGGCCGCGGCGCCCGTCAGCACGCGCGGTCACAGCCGCGCCGGCTATTCCGGCGCCTTGGTGGTCAGCGCCAGCGCGTGAAGCGCGCCGTCATTGCCCGCCATTTTCTCTTTCAGCGCGGCATAGACCGCGCGCTGTTGCTGAACTCGGTTCAACCCGCGAAAGCTTTCATCGACCACCTCGGCGGCCCAATGGTTGCCGTCGCCCGCAAGATCGGTGATCGTAATCTTCGCATCGGGAAACCGCGCGCGGATCAGATGTTCGATTTCCTGGGATTCCATCGCCATGCTCAGCGTCCTTTTTTCTGCCCTGAAATGTAAGTGCCCGGCCCCCGGCTGACAAGCGTCAGGCAAGCGCTGCGGCAAAGGCGCCGCGATAGAGGGCGGAAAAGCCGGCCATGTCCGACTCTTTTGCCCCGAATTTCACCACATCGCCGCCAAACCGGCCTACCGTTTCGAGATGCACGCCGGCATGGCCCGCCGCCACCATCAGCGCCTCGGCCTGATCAAAGCTGCAGGCCAGCAGGTAGCGGCCCTGATCCTCGCCGAAGAGGGTGGGGGTGTCTTCCGCGTCCAGATGCACGCCGATCCCGCCCGCCTCGGCCATTTCGAACGCGGCCAGCGCCAGCCCGCCATCAGACAGATCCGTGCAGGCGCCGATCAGGTCGCGGTTGGCGCGGATGAATTCGCCATTGCGCCGCTCGGCGTCCAGCTCCACATGCGGCGCGTCGCCGTCTTCGCGGTGGAACACCTCGTAGAGCAGGGCGGATTGGCCAAGGTGGCCCGCCGTCTCGCCGACAAGAAGCGCGATCTGGCCCTCCTCGGGCACGCCCGCGATCAGCTCGTCCAGATGCGTGAGAAGGCCGACCGCGCCGATCGTCGGCGTCGGCAGGATGCCCGAGCCGTCGGTTTCGTTGTAAAGAGAGACGTTGCCCGAGACGATCGGCATATCCAGTGCCGAACAGGCCGCGCCGATGCCTTTGATCGCGCCGACGAACTGGCCCATGATCTCGGGCTTTTCGGGGTTGCCGAAATTCAGGTTGTCGGTGGTGGCCAACGGACGGGCGCCCACGGCGCACAGGTTACGATAGGCTTCGGCCACCGCCTGCTTGCCGCCTTCGAACGGGTTGGCCTTCACGTAGCGCGGCGTCACGTCGGAGGTGAAGGCCAGCGCCTTGTCGGTGCCATGCACCCGCACCACGCCCGCGCCAAGGCCGGGGGTGCGCACCGTGTCGGCCATGACCTGGCTGTCATATTGTTCGTACACCCAGTTCTTGGCGGCATAGTTGGGCGAGGTGATCAGCGCGCGCAACGCGTCGATCGGATCAATGCCGGGCACGTCGTCCAGCGGCGCGGCGGCGGGGGTTTCGACCCATGGGCGATCATATTCGGGCGCGGTGCCCGAGAGCGCCTTGAGCGGCAGATCGGCCTTGCACTGGCCATCATGCATGACAAGGAAGCGATCCTCGTCGATCGTTTCGCCGACGATGGCAAAATCGAGATCCCATTTGTCGAACACCGCCTTGGCCTCGGCCTCTTTCTCGGGGCGCAGCACCATCAGCATCCGTTCCTGGGATTCCGACAGCATCATCTCATAGGCGGTCATGTTCTCTTCGCGGCAGGGCACCTTTTCCAGATCGAGCCGCACGCCCAGATCGCCCTTGTCGCCCATTTCGACGGCCGAGCAGGTGAGGCCCGCCGCGCCCATATCCTGAATCGAGATCACCGCGCCCGTGGCCATCAGCTCCAGCGTGGCCTCCATCAGCCGCTTTTCGGTGAACGGGTCACCGACCTGAACGGTGGGGCGCTTTTCCTCGATCGTGTCGTCGAATTCGGCCGATGCCATGGTGGCGCCGCCGACGCCGTCGCGCCCGGTCTTCGCGCCAAGATAGACCACCGGCATGCCGACGCCCGACGCGGCGGAATAGAAGATCTTGTCCGCATCGGCGAGACCCGCGGCGAAGGCGTTCACAAGGCAGTTGCCGTTATAGGCGGCGTGGAACCGCACCTCGCCGCCCACTGTCGGAACGCCGAAACAGTTGCCATATCCGCCCACGCCCTCGACCACGCCGTTCACAAGCTGCCGGGTTTTGGGATGGCTGGTTTCGCCGAAGCTGAGAGCGTTCATCGCGGCGATGGGGCGCGCGCCCATGGTGAACACGTCGCGCAGGATGCCGCCCACGCCTGTGGCCGCGCCCTGATAGGGCTCGATATACGACGGGTGGTTGTGGCTTTCCATCTTGAACACCACGGCCTGACCATCGCCGATATCGACAACGCCGGCGTTTTCGCCGGGGCCGCAGATCACCTGCGCGCCGGTGGTGGGCAGGGTGCGCAGCCATTTCTTGGAGGATTTGTAGGAACAATGCTCGTTCCACATGGCCGAAAAGATGCCAAGCTCGGTAAAGGAGGGCTCCCGGTTCAGCAGCCGGATGATCTCGGCATATTCATCGGAATTCAGCCCGTGGGCGGCAATAAGCTCTTCGGTGATCTGCGGCTCTTGCATTTCGCGGTTCATCCCCCTGGATATCGGTTGCGCCGGTCTTAAGCCAAGCGGCTGCGCGGGGGAAGGGCCAATGGGGGCAGGCGCGCCGCGGTCGGGCGGGCAAAAAAAAGGCCGAGACAAAGCTCGGCCAAAGTCCAACAGGGAGGTGAAGGGATGGAATAACCATCGTCTTCGAGGCCTGATCTATGGGCCGTCCTCCACGCGTTCAAGGAAAAAATGCTGCATATGCATCATGACTGTCATGATCTCAGCGCATAGCTTACAACTTTGGCGTTTCTTTTTGCCGTTTCCGGTGCTCGATTATCTCTTCGGTCACAAAGTCGCGGAAGGCGGCGATGCGCTGAGACTGGCGCAATTCCTCGGGGTAGGCCAGGAACACCGGCACCTCGTTGCTTTCCAGTTCGGGCAGTACGCGCACCAGGGCGGGGAAATCCTCGGTCAGGTAGTTCGGCAGAACGCCGATTCCCAGACCGTTGATCACCCCCTGCAGAACCCCGAAATAGTTGTTTACCGTCAGCGTCGAGGGGATGTCGCGCATCATCAGCTCGCGCACCAGCGCGGCGCCCGCGCCCACCTGGGGGGCAGAGGTGTTTTGGCAGATCAGCCGGTGGGTGGTGAAATCTTCCATGGTTTCCGGCGTGCCCCGTTCAGCCAGATATTCCGGCGAGGCATAGAGCCGCATCCGAACCGTCATCAACCGCCGGCGGATCAGGTCGGCCTGGCTGGGCTCTTTCATGCGGATCGCCACGTCGGCCTCGCGCATGGGCAGATCCAGTACGCGTTCTTCCAGCATCAGGTCGATTTTCAGATCCGGGTATTTTTCGTAGAGCTTCGGCAGGCGCGGCGCCAGCCACAGGGTGCCGAACCCGGTGGTCGTGGTCACGCGCAATTCGCCGAACACCTCTTCCTCGCTGTCCTTGATGCGCGCGGCGGCGGTTTCAAGCCGTTTGATCATCGCGCTGGTCGCGTCGAACAGCAATTCCCCCTGCTCAGTCAGAATCAGCCCCCGCGCATGGCGGTGAAAAAGCGTGGTTCCCAGGCTTTCTTCCAGCGATCTGATCTGCCGGGACACAGCCGATTGCGACAGGTGCAGCACATCGCCCGCATGGGTCAGGCTGCCCGCATCCGCAACGGCGTGAAATATTCTGAGCTTGTCCCAATCCATCGTGAAATACGCCTACGCTCCTGATCTGCATTGCGCGAGTTACCTACGCTGACGCATAGCGGGTTTGCAAATGAAGACTGGATGAAAGCTGATTTTTTAGGTCGGGAATTTTCGCGTGATGTCATGTTATGCCGCCTTCACGGGGGGCTGTGCGTAATGAATGGGCATGAAATCGCGGGCATCTTGCATAATGCCCGTCGCTGGGTGCCTGAAAGCCCCGGCGCGGCGGACGGCCTGCCGCAAAAGGGGTGCATTGGCCGGGGCGCCAGCGTAAACTTCACCCAAACATGTCCGGCCCGTCATATTTTCTTCCCAGACCGGAGGATTTTCGCTAACCCGCGCCCGACGGCCCGAGGACGGGCGCGGCAATCAGGAAAACGGCCGTGAGCCACCACGCAACGCGCGAAATAAGCTATGCCAGCTCGGCCCGGTCCAAGGGCGGCCGGGTGCTGATCCGCGTTCTGGAAAACGCCACCGGCCGGCTGCGCCTGATCCGCCGCGCCGAGGGGTATGAAAACGAGGTCGCCGCGGGCCGTGATTTCTGGGACGTGATCGTGGAACGCTACGGGCTGAGCCTTGAGGTGACCGCCGGCTCCTTGTCGCGCATTCCCGCCAACGGGCCGCTGATTCTGATTGCCAACCATCCTTACGGCATCCTCGACGGGCTGATGATGGGCCATATCCTTTCGGAGGTGCGGGGCGATTTTCGCATCCTGGCCCATTCGGTGTTTCGCAAGGCCCACGAGCTGAACGAGATCATCCTGCCGATCAGCTTTGACGAAACCAAAGAGGCGCAGCGCCAGAACATCGAAACCCGCAAGAAGGCGCTGGACTATCTGGCGCGCGGCGGGGCGATCGGGGTGTTTCCCGGCGGCACCGTCTCCACTGCGGCGCGGCCGTTCTCGGCGCCGATGGATCCCGGCTGGCGCAGCTTCACCGCGCGGATGGTGGCCAAATCGAACGCCACGGTGGTGCCGATCTTCTTCGAGGGCCATAATTCGCGCCTGTTCCAGCTGGCCAGCCATCTGCATTCCACCCTGCGGCTCGCGCTTCTGATCAAGGAGTTCCGCGCCCGGGTCGATGAACCGGTGCGCGTGGTGGTGGGCGACCCGATCCCGCAGCCCGCGCTTCAGGCCCATTCGGGCGATCCCAAAGCAATGATGGATTTCCTGCGGAAGGCGACGTATGAGTTGTCGCCAAACCCCTTGAAGTCGTTCGATTACGGCTTCGAGTTCGAGGAGAAGCACAAGGCATAATGGCGGTTGGTATTTTCGATTCTGGTCTGGGCGGGCTGACCGTTCTGGACGTGGTGGCCAAGCGGCTGCCCGATGTGCCCTTTGTCTATTTCGGGGATAATGCGCATACGCCCTATGGCGTGCGCGACGCCGACGACGTGTTCAACCTGACCACCGCGGGGGTCGAGCGGCTGTGGGCGGCGGGCTGCGATCTTGTGATCCTGGCGTGCAACACCGCCTCGGCGGTGGCGCTGAAACGGATGCAGGAAACCTGGCTGCCCGATGACAAGCGCGTGCTGGGCGTTTTCGTGCCCCTGATCGAGGCGCTGACCGAAAGGCGCTGGGGCGACAATTCCCCCCCGCGCGAGGTTGCGGTCAAGCATGTGGCGCTGTTCGCGACACCGGCCACAGTTTCCAGCCGCGCGTTCCAGCGCGAGCTGGCTTTCCGCGCGGTCGGTGTGGATGTCGAGGCGCAGCCCTGCGGCGGCGTTGTCGATGCGATCGAGCAGGGCGACGAGATTCTGGCCGAGGCACTGGTGCGCAGCCATGTCGAGGCGCTGCTGCGCCGGATGCCGAAGCCCGAGGCCGCGATACTGGGCTGCACCCATTATCCGCTGATGCAGGCGGTGTTTCAGGATGCGCTGGGGCCGGATGTCACCGTCTATTCGCAGGCCGACCTGGTGGCCGAAAGCCTGGCCGATTACCTGGAGCGCCATCCCGACATGCTGGGCGCGGGCACGGAAACGATGTTCCTGACCACGGGCGATCCGGCGAAAGTGTCGAGCAAGGCCACACAGTTCCTGCGGCACCGCATCGAATTTCAGGCCGCGTGATTGCGGGCGGCGCCGATTCCCCCTACATCCACAGCAACATTTCCGGAAGGTCGCGCCATGACCCATAAAATCGCCATCCTCGGCGCCTCGGGCTATACCGGGGCAGAGCTTGTCCGGCTGATCGCCACCCATCCGACGATGGAGATCACCGCCCTGTCGGCCGACCGCAAGGCCGGGATGACGATGGGCGCGGTGTTCCCGCATCTGCGCCACCTGACGCTGCCCACGCTGGTGCGGATCGAAGAAATCGACTTTGCCGACGTCGATCTGGTGTTCTGCGCCCTGCCGCATGCCACCTCGCAGGAGGTCATCGCCGGGCTGCCGCGCCATCTGAAGGTCGTGGATCTGTCGGCCGATTTCCGTCTGCGCGATCCGGTGGAATATGAAAAATGGTATGGCAAACCCCATGCCGCGCCGGAGTTGCAGAAAGAGGCGGTTTACGGCCTGACCGAGTTCTACCGCGACGAGATCCGCGGCGCGCGGCTGGTGGCCGGCACCGGCTGCAACGCCGCCACCGGCCAATATGCCATCCGACCGCTGATCGAAGCGGCGGTGATCGACCTTGATGAAATCGTGATCGACCTGAAGGCTGCGGTATCGGGCGCGGGCCGGTCGTTGAAGGAAAACCTGCTGCATGCGGAGCTGTCCGAAGGCTATCAGGCCTATGCGGCGGGTGGCACGCACCGGCATCTGGGCGAGTTCGATCAGGAGTTCAGCAAGGCCGCCGGCCGGCCGGTGCAGGTGCAGTTCACCCCGCATCTGATCCCCGCGAACCGGGGTATCCTGGCCACCGTCTATCTGCGCGGTGATGCCGCAGCCGTGCATGACGCCTTGGCAAAGGCCTACGAAAATGAGACTTTCATAAAGGTTCTGCCGATGGGCGAACATCCGTCGACCAAACATGTGCGCGGTTCGAATTTCGTGCATATCGGCGTGGTGGCGGACCGGTTGCCGGGCCGGGTCATGGTGATCGCGGCGCTGGACAACCTGACCAAGGGATCGTCGGGGCAGGCGTTGCAGAACGCGAACCTGATGCTGGGGGGGGAAGAGACCGCGGGCCTGATGCTGGCACCGGTCTTCCCCTGAGGAGGAGGCGAAAGATGCATGGACTCAAGAAGAAACGGCGGGTGCAGATCGTTCTGGTGGCCTTTGCGGCACTGGCGATTTCCACCGCGCTGATCGGATATGCCATGCGCGACGGGATCAATTTCTTCCGCTCGCCCTCGCAGGTCGTCGAGGAACCGCCACGCGCGAACGAGGTGTTCCGCATCGGCGGGCTGGTCGAGGAAGGCACGCTGCAGCGCGGCGCGGGCGAAACCATCCGCTTCAGCGTTACCGATGGCGGGGCCACGGTACCTGTTACCTTTACCGGTGTGCTGCCGGATCTGTTTGGCGAGAATCAGGGGATGATCGGCACCGGTCGTTACATCAACGGTGTCTTTGAAGCGTCTGAAATCCTTGCCAAACATGACGAAAGCTACATGCCGAAAGAGGTTGTGGACGCGCTGAAGGAGCAGGGCGTCTACCAGGAACCGAACGGTAGCTGAGCAGCTTTTTAACCTGATATGGCCGAAATTTCCCCCGGGTTCCGCAAGGCTCGGGGGTTTTCATGTTGTCTGTGGAAGAAATCGCGAAGGCCATTGTCGCCCGTGAGGGCGGCTATGTGAATGACCCGGACGATCCGGGTGGCGCCACGAAATACGGCGTGACGATCGGCACGATGCGTCGGCTGGGCATGGATCTGACGGGCGACGGGCAGGTCACCGCCGAAGACGTGAAGCGCCTGACGCGCGAGCAGGCCGAGCGCCTGTTCATCGAGCACTATTATCATCGGCCCCGGATCGACGCCTTGCCCGAGGTGCTGCGGGCCTCTGTGTTCGACATGTATGTCAACGCGGGCGCCAATGCGGTGCGCATTCTGCAGCGGCTGCTGAACGAGATGGGGCAGGCGGTGACGGTCGATGGCGCGATCGGGCCGCAGACCATCGCCGCCGCCCATGCCGCCGCTGCCGCCGCGCCCCGGCACATCGCCGATGCCTATGGCATTGCCCGGCGCAACTACTATTACGCCCTGGCCGACAGCCGCCCGGCCAGCCGCAAATACGCAATGCGCCGCGATGGCGGCAAGGGCGGGTGGATTCGCCGGGCCGAGGAATTCATCGCGCCGGCCTACCACCTGACCGAGGCGGAACATGCGGAAAGGACAGGGGCATGGGGCTGATCGAGGGGATGTTGACGCTGCTGTTCGGCAATGGCCGCAATGTTCTGCGCGACACGGCGCAGGTGTTTCGCGAAAACGCGGAAGCGGGCGCGGGGCGTGATCTGGCGCGCTCCGACGCGGCGCTGGCGCAGTTCACCGCGGAATTTGCCCGCGTCGAACGCGGGCTGTTCGACCGGATCATCGACGGGCTCAACCGCCTGCCGCGCCCGGCGCTGGCGCTTGGCACCATCGCGCTGTTGGTGTCGGCGATGGTCGATCCGATCTGGTTCGCGACGCGGATGCAGGGCATCGCGCTGGTGCCGGAGCCGCTCTGGTGGCTGCTGGGCGCCATCATCTCTTTCTATTTCGGCGCGCGGCATCAGACGAAAGGGCAAGAGTTTCAACGCTCTATCGCCGAAACCGTGGCCCGCGCGCCGCAGGTGGCGCAGAACATCAGCGGGCTTGAGCTGTTGCGCGCGGACCCTGCTCCGGTGGCGGTGGCCGCCGCGCCGAATGCGGCGCTGGAGGATTGGAGGCGCGGCCGATGATCCCCTGTCTTGCGGCGCTGATCGCGGGTCTGTCGGCGCTCAGCCTGTTTGACCAGTGGAGCCGCGCCGGCGGGCGCGATCTGCTGAGCCTGGCGATGCTGGCGGCGGGCGCGATGCTGGTACTCGGCCAGGGCTGAGCCGGCTCACGAAACTGTGGCGCGGTACCGCAGGCGATGACAGTTGGCCTTGGCCGACATTGGCTTTAGTATCCGCACCATGATTACAGAGCTTGGCCACTTCGCCCTTATCCTCGCCTTCGCCGTCGCCATCGTGCAGATGGTGGTTCCCCTCGTCGGCGCCCACAAGGGCTGGAGCGGCTGGATGGCCGTGGCCGAGCCCGCCGCGACCGTGCAGTTCCTGCTGACGGCCGTCAGCTTCGCGGCGCTGACGCATGCCTTCGTCACCTCGGATTTCTCGGTGCAACTGGTGGTGGCGAACTCACACACCGCCAAGCCGATGCTCTACAAAGTGTCAGGCGTCTGGGGCAATCACGAAGGCTCTATGCTGCTGTGGGTGCTGATCCTGACACTGTTCGGTGCGCTGGCGGCATGGTTCGGGGGCAACCTGCCGCCCACGCTGCGCGCCCGGGTGCTGGGGGTGCAAAGCGCAATCGCCGTGGCGTTTTTCGCCTTTATCCTGTTCACCTCGAACCCGTTCGTGCGCATGGCGATCCCGCCGTTCAACGGGCAGGATCTGAACCCGCTGTTGCAGGATCCGGGGCTCGCCTTTCATCCGCCGTTTCTTTATCTCGGCTATGTCGGCCTTTCGATCTGCTTCTCCTTCGCCGTCGCCGCGCTGATCGAGGGGCGGGTGGATGCCGCGTGGGCGCGCTGGGTGCGGCCCTGGACCCTGCTGTCATGGATGTTCCTGACCGTCGGCATCGCATTGGGAAGCTGGTGGGCCTATTACGAACTGGGCTGGGGCGGGTTCTGGTTCTGGGATCCGGTCGAGAACGCCTCTTTCATGCCGTGGCTGATCGCCGCCGCGCTGCTGCATTCGGCCATCGTGGTGGAAAAGCGCGAGGCGCTGAAAAGCTGGACCATCCTGCTTGCGATCATGGCGTTCGGCTTTTCGCTGATCGGCACGTTCATCGTGCGCTCGGGCGTCATCACATCGGTGCATGCCTTTGCCAATGACCCGGAGCGCGGCGTGTTCATCCTGATGATTCTGGCCGTCTTCATGGGCGGCGCGCTGATCCTCTATGCGGCCCGCGCCGGCGTGATGCAGGCCAAGGGCGTGTTCGGCGTGGTCAGCCGTGAAACCGCGCTGGTGCTCAACAATGTGCTGCTGGCGGTCTCGGCGCTGGTGGTGTTCATCGGTACGATCTGGCCGCTGGTGGCAGAGATGGCCTTCGCCCGGAAACTTTCGGTCGGGCCGCCGTTCTTCGATATGGCTTTCACGCCCTTCATGGTCATCCTGGCACTGATCCTGCCCGTCGGCGCGATCCTGCCGTGGAAACGGGCGCGGATCGGCCGCGCCCTGAAACAGCTGCGGTGGGCGTTGATCCTGGCGCTGGCGCTGGGGGCGCTGGCCTGGGCAATGCAGACCGGCCGGTCGTCGCTGGGGCCCGTGGGGCTGTTCCTGGGCACATGGCTGGTGGCGGGGTCGGTCGTCGATCTGCTTGGCCGGACGGGGCGGGGCGCGATCGGCGCGCGGCTGCGCCGCATGGCCCGGCTGCCACGCGCCGACTGGGGCAAGGCGGTGGCCCATGCCGGGCTTGGTGTCACCATCTTCGGCGTCGCCGCCCTGACCGCCTGGCAGCAGGAGGATATCCGCGTCACCCGTATCGGCGAGCGGTTTCAGGTGGGTGACTGGGGCATTCAACTGGACGATGTGCAACGCCTGCAGGGGCCGAACTATGTCACCACGCAGGGCACCATTTCTGTCTGGCGCGACGACACCAAGCTCTATGAGCTTACTCCTGAAAAGCGGGTTTATCCGGTGGCGGGCATGCCCACCACCGAGGCCGCGATTCACAACGGCATCCTGCGCGATATCTATCTTGTGATCGGCGATCCGCAGAATGACGGCGGCTGGGCCGTGCGGACCTATCTCAAACCCTTTGCCAACTGGATCTGGACCGGCGCCATCATCATGGCCTTCGGCGGCGTGCTGAGCCTGTCGGACCGGCGCTACAGGGTCGCGGCGGGTGCTGCCAAGGCGGCTGCACGCCCCGCGGCGGTTCCGGCGGAGTGAGCGTGATGAAATACCTGATCCTCGCGCTGACGCTGTTCCTTTCGGCCCCGGCCTTCGCCGTCGAACCGGGCGAGGTGCTGACCGACCCGGCGCTTGAGGCGCGCGCGCGCGCGCTTTCCAAGGGGCTGCGCTGTCTGGTCTGCCGGAACGAGAGCATCGACGAATCCAACGCGGCCCTGGCCAAGGATCTGCGCCTGCTGGTCCGCGAGCGGCTGGTCGAGGGCGACACCGACGAACAGGCCATCGCCTTCATCGTGGATCGCTACGGCGAATATGTGCTGCTGAAACCCACCGCCAGCGGGGCCAACCTGGTGCTCTGGGTCGCGGGGCCGGCGATGCTGATCCTGGCGCTTGGCATCGGCGGGACCTATGTCGCGCGCCGGCGCAAGGCCGCGGAGGCGCCCGGTGAGGGCCTGAGTGAGGCCGAGCAGGCCCGGCTGAACGAAATTATGGCCGAGTAACCCCCGGTTTCGCTTTCCTGCCCGCCCGCCCGGCCTATGCTGCGCCAAAGGCACGGGCAGGGAGAGTGACGCGATGAACTATCAGGCCATCCTTCTGGATATCGAAGATGACGTGGCGGTGCTGACGCTGAACCGGCCGGCCGTGATGAACGCGCTGAACAGCCAGATGCGGGCGGAGATCGAGCATGCCGTGCGCATCGGGCAGGAAAACGCGCGGGTGCTGGTGCTGACCGGGGCAGGGCGCGCGTTTTGCGCGGGGCAGGATCTGGGCGACGCGGGCAATGCCGCCCAGCTTGATCTGGAGCGGACCCTGCGCGAGGAATACGAGCCGATGCTGCGCCGGCTGTTTGACTGCCCGATCCCGACCATCGCGGCGGTGCACGGGCCGGCGGCGGGGGCGGGGGCCAATCTGGCCCTTGCGGCGGATGTGGTCATCGCGGCCGAGAGCGCGAGCTTTCAGCAGGCCTTTACCCGGATCGGCCTGATCCCGGACGCGGGGGGCACCTACTGGCTGCCGCGGCAGATCGGGTTCGCCCGCGCCATGGGGGCCGCGCTGTTCGCCGAGCCGGTCACGGCGCGGCAGGCCGTGGACTGGGGCATGATCTGGGAGGTGGTCCCCGAGGACGCGTTCGCCGCGCATTGGCAGGCCCGTGCCGCCAGCCTCGCCTCTGGCCCGACGCAGGCCTATGCGGGGGTGAAACAGGCGCTTCGGGCATCCTTTGGCAACGGGGTGGACGAACAGCTTGCACTGGAGGCCCGCCTTCAGGGCGCCTGCGGAGAGACCCGTGATTTCAAGGAGGGGGTTCTGGCCTTTCTGGAAAAGCGCCCGGCGCGGTTCGAGGGGCGATAGGCGGGGTTGGGGGATGAACGGTCTTTCGCACCAACTAAGTCGATGTCCGCCAGCAGCTGCTACGCGGTTTTTTCTTTTGACCTTTGCAACTGCTCCGAACTGAGTGCCAGATTTTGCGTGTATTTCCGGCAAGCGCGGGGAGCGTACCGACACCGAAGGATTGATTTTCCAGCCAACAGATTGCCTGTGCGCTGAGGCAGGCAGAAGCCGGAACGACGGTGGGCGAAATTTGCCGCGAGATGGGGGGCGCAGAGACACCTGACAGGTCGATGACAGCCGCAACGTAACGCCTGCCCTCCACCGCCCAGATAGATGCAGGTGATCAACGGCCCATCTCTGGTTCGGGCCTTCCGCTTCGAACGATCGTTCGAGTAGGTCGGCAGCGATAATCGAGGGCGTGGCCCGATCTTTCGGTGATTGTTGGCGCATCAGGCGCCCCTCAGGCGCGTCAGGCTATGGGTCCGGCGGACAATGCATGTCCGCCGGAATCCGCTATTCGCCGCCGGCACGTCAGGCGAAGAGGAACGCGTCGGC
>NZ_JACIEQ010000005.1 GCF_014196965.1 Actibacterium naphthalenivorans
ACCGCCGTGCATCTCTGCGCCGCCGGTGAAGGGGTATTTACGGATTACAGCAAACACCCGCAACCCCTTTTTACAAATTCATTACAGATTTTTTGCAGAACGCCGAATTTAACGGCGCCGCGCCTCTGAATTCCCTTTGTTTACTGCTGTTGGCGCGTGCCGATCACCCGCGCGGGCGCCCCGACGGCGATGCTGAAGGGCGGAATCGCCCCCGTTACGATGGCTCCTGCCCCGATAATCGCGCCATCTCCGATTCTCGCACCGGGCAGGATGATCACCCGCGTGGCCAGCCAGACGTCATTGCCGATCACCACATCGGCCTCGTCCATCGCCTGGGCAGTCACCGGCGCGCCATCGTTGAACCGGTACCCCGCCGCCGTCACCATCACATCGGGGCCGAACAGAACATTGTCGCCGATCACGATGCGGCCGGTCCGCGGCCCCGCCCACAGGTGGCAGCGCGCACCCAGGATCATGCTGCGCCCGGCCTCGATACGCTCGGGGTTGGAGAAAACGGCGTTCGGGCTGATCCGGGCACCGCTCCCCAGTTTCATGCGCCGCAGCGGCGCCACATGGGAATAGTTGTAATAGTTGATCAGCTTCAGCGCGTGCAGATACGCGCGCGGGTCGATCACCGAGCCGATCAGGCGCAGCAGGCGCTGTGCTGTGGAAAGCCGCTTCTTGTGCGCCGGCCCGCTGTCGTTCATCGCGTGTTCATCCCGTTTTCCATGCATGCCCGTCAGGTGATGACATCCGGCACATCACGCCCTGTGCGGGAGCCGATGCCCGCCAGCGCGTCTGCCGCCGCGATCACCGGGGCCAGCGCCGTCTGCGGATCAAGCGCCATCTGCGCCGGATCGGTCTCGTACCGCTCCAGATAGACCCGCAGAGTGGCGCCCTGGGTGCCGGTGCCGGACAGGCGGAACACGATGCGCGCGCCGCCGTCGAACCCGATGCGGATCCCCTGCCCTTCGGAACGCGAGCCATCGACCGGATCGTCATAGGCGAACTCGTCGGCGCTGATCACCTTGAGGTCGCCGATGGCTTCCCCCGGAAGCGCCGCAAGCCTGCCCCGCAGCGCATCCATCAGCCCGGCGGCGGCCTCGGTGTCGATCCCTTCATAGTCGTGGCGCGAATAGTAGTTGCGCCCGTATTCCGCCCAGTGATCGGCCATGATCTGCGCCACGGACTGGCGCTTCACCGCCAGAATGTTCAGCCACAGCAAAACCGCCCAAAGCCCGTCCTTCTCGCGCACATGATCCGATCCGGTTCCCGCGCTTTCTTCGCCGCAAATCGTGGCGCGGCCCGCGTCCAGCAGGTTGCCGAAGAATTTCCAGCCCGTCGGCGTCTCGTAGCATTCGATCCCGAGCGCGGCCGCCACGCGGTCTGCCGCGCCCGAGGTGGGCATCGAGCGCGCCACCCCCTTCAGCCCGCCGGCATAGCCCGGCGCCAGATGCGCGTTCGCGGCCAGTACCGCCAGGCTGTCGGAAGGCGTAACGTAGCACCCCCGCCCGACGATCATGTTGCGGTCGCCATCCCCGTCGGAGGCGGCACCGAAATCGGGCGCGCTGTCGCCCATCATAAGATCCATCAGCGGCTTGGCCCAGATCGGGTTCGGGTCCGGGTGGCCGCCGCCGAAATCGGGCGACGGAGTACCGTTGACCACACTGCCCGCCGGCGCACCCAGCGCCTCCTCCAGAATGGCGGTGGCGTAGGGGCCGGTCACCGCGTGCATCGCATCGAAACGCAGCGTGAACCCCGAGGCGAAAAGCCTGCGGATCGCCTCGAAATCGAACAGCTTCTCCATCAGCGCCTGATAGTCGGCTACGGGATCGACCACTTCAACCGTCATCCCGCCCAGCGTTGCGGTGCCGACCGCCGAAAGATCCACGTCCTGCGCCTCGAGAATATGGTAGGCGTCGATCTGCCGGGTGGCGGCGAAGATGCGCGCGGTAACATCCTCGGGCGCGGGGCCACCATTGGCGATGTTGTATTTCACCCCGAAATCCTCGTCGGGCCCGCCGGGGTTGTGGCTGGCCGACATGATCAGCCCGCCATCCGCGCCGCGCAGCCGGATCAGGTTGGAGGCCGCCGGCGTCGACAAAAGCGCGCCCTGCCCCACGATCATCTTCGCCGCGCCGCCCGCCGCCGCCATGCGCAGGATCACCTGCGCCGCGCGATCGTTGAAATAGCGCCCGTCCCCGCCCAGAATCAGGGTCTTGCCGCTGACGCCGCCGATCCCGTTCCACACCGCCTGAATGAAGTTCTCCAGGTAATGCGGCTCCATGAACACCCGCGTCTTCTTGCGCAGGCCAGAGGTGCCGGGCTTTTGCCCTTCGATCGGCCGGGTCGCAACGGTGGTCAGCGCCATTCAGATTCTCCCAAGACTATAGATTGTACAAACGCCGCCAACGTGGCCGCCTCCTGTGACAAGGATATGCAGCGGGCCGAAAAAGGAATGCAGCGGCCCGGGCCGCCGGCAAAGTTCGTTTCTCTTAAACCAAGCACCAAATCCGAACCCTGAAAAACCGCGCCGAAACCGGACGCGCGGACGTTGTGACCCGGTTGTTGCAAGAAATCGAAGAAACTTCAATATTTTCAGCCCTGTTCCGAAGATTTCGCCAGAAATACGCCGTCGAGGCCATGCGCCGCCCGGGCGAGGGTTGCCAGGCGACGGCCCCTGTTGGCAACAGGGCGACCTGTTCGTCAGCATGCGCCATATCTCTACCGTGATGCTGTACCGCCCCTCGACAAACCGGGTTCTTTGGCTGCGCGAAGGGCCATGGTCGTCACAGCATGACGTCGACATCGTGGATGACCACACCATCGCGGCTTTCAACAACAACGTCTTTGACAAGGGATCGGGGGCACGGATTGCGGGCTCCAACAACATCATTTCCATGACTTCACCGCCGACCACACCCGAACCCTGTTCAGCGCCCTGTTCGAGGCCGAAGAGATCAAGACGATGTCGGAAGGCCTGTTCGCGCTTCTGCCCGACGGCGGCGTGATGGTCGAGGAAGAGAATTTCGGGTGCCTCCTGATCACCGACAGGGATGATAACGTGAAGGCCCGCTTCATCAACCGGGCTGAAAACGGCGAGGTCTATCGGCTGGGCGGGAGCAGAGTCATCGCCCCCTGCCCTGCGAACCGGACATCATCTCCTTGCATAATTTTTCAGGCTCATCCTGAAAAATGAGGGAATTTTCAGCATTGCCTGCGCTCAGGCCGCCTTTCATGTTCTTTCAGCGAAGTTTTCACGATTTCTTCTTCGTTCCGGCCCGGCCGACTTCTTAAGATAGCGCCGTGTACGGCAACGACGCCGAGCAATTCGGAACGACGGCGTTTCGAATACCCGCTTCAAAAAGAGCAATGGCGCTCATTCATCCGGTCATCTGGCCGGAGGATGGGCTTTTTGTATGTGGAGTAAGGCTTGGCAGAAAGTGCGCCGCAAAGCGTCCCGGACATTCCGGCAAAATCGAACGATCCGGTGATCGTCATCGGCGGCGGGCCCGTGGGGATGCGGGCGGCCAATGAGATCGCGCGGCACGGCCGCACCGTCACCGTGCTGGCCGCCGAATCCTTTCAGCCGTACAACCGCGTGAAACTGACACCGCTGCTGGCCGGCGACGTTCAGTTCGGCGAGATTGAAACTCCGAGAGCGAATGAGGGCAGCGGGCGGCTGACCTGCCGCACCGGCATTCCCGTCGTCAAGATCGACCGTGACAACCGGCGGGTACGGGGTGCCGATGGCACGCTGTGGCCCTATTCCAAACTCGTCATCGCCACCGGCTCGCACGCCTTCGTACCCGCCATCCCCGGCCATGACCTGCCCGGCGTCTATACCTTCCGCACCGCCGCGGACGCCTCGGCGCTGTTGGCGCGCAGCTTTTCGGCGCGCCGCGTCATCGTCATCGGCGGCGGGCTTCTGGGGCTGGAGGCCGCGCGCGGGATGCGCAAGCGGCAGGCGCATGTGACCGTGATCGAGCATGAGGGCCGGGTGATGCCGCGCCAGCTCGACACCGAGGCGGGCGTGCTTCTGGCCGACAAGATCAAGGCGCTCGGGGTCAGCGTCCACACCGGCGTGGCCGTGAAGCGGATCGAAGGCGCCGGCAAGGTCGAGACCGTGCATCTGGCCAGCGGCGAGGTTCTGCCCTGCGACACCGTGATCGTCTGTACCGGGGTGCGGGCCAACACCGGGCTGGCGCTGGACGCCGGCCTGCCCATCGGGCGCGGCATCGTCGTGAACGACCGGATGCAGACCGCAGATCCGGATATCTTCGCGGTGGGCGAATGCGCCGAACATGCGGGGCTTGTCTACGGGCTTGTCGGGCCGGGCTACGAACAGGCCGACACCGCCGCCGCCGTGATCGCAGGCGAGTCTGCCGCCTATGGCGGCTCTGTCCCCGCGACCAAGCTGAAGGTCATCGGCGCCGAGGTATTTTCCGCCGGGCAGATCGAACAGCTCGAGGTCGCCCCCGGCGTGCGCAGCCATGTCTGGCGGGGCGACGGGCAGTACCGCCGCATCTTCATCCGCAACGGAAAGCTGGCGGGCGCGATCGCCATCGGCGCATGGCCTCAGGCCAGCCAGGCGCAGAACGGGGTGCAGGACGGCGCGACTGTCTATCCCTGGATGCTCTACCGCTTTCGCCGCACCGGGTTGCTGTGGCCGGAAGAGGCGCTTTCGGTCACCGAGCTGCCCGCCTCGGCCACGGTTTGCAATTGCACCGGCGTCACCTGCGGTCGGCTGCGTGATAGTATGGCCGCCGGCGCGACATCCGCCGATGCGCTCAGCCTTGCCACTGGCGCCGGCAGCGTCTGCGGCACCTGCAAACCGCTTCTGGAAGAGCTGGTGAACGCCGGCGGGCCGCCCAAGCCCGTGCGCCTTTTCCGCCCGATCCTGGCGCTTTCGGCCCTCGCCGCCCTGGCCGCCCTGGTGTTGAGCGCCGCGCCGCGCGTGCCTTTTCCCGATCAGTTCACCACCGAGAGCCTGGCCCAGTGGCTGTGGCGCGACAATATCGTCAAGCAATGGACCGGCTATATCCTGCTGGGGCTGACCGTCGCCGCGCTGCTGATCGGGCTGCGCAAGCGTCTGCGCGTGATGGACAGGCTGGGCAGCTTCGATCTGTGGCGGCTGGTGCATCTGGGCATCGGCCTGCTGGCCGCCGCCGGGCTGTTTCTGCATACCGGCCTGCGCCCCGGCGCCAACCTGAACCTCGCGCTGTTCACGGCCTTCACCGCCACGGTGATCTTCGGCGCACTGTCGGGCCTGACCACGGGCGGTGATCACGCGCTGCGCGCGCGCCGCATCGGCACCGCCCGCAAACCCGCCCGCCGCCTGCCGACCTGGGTGCATATCGTGGCGGTCTGGCCGTTGCCGGTGCTGCTGCTCGTGCATGTCCTGACTGTCTATGCGTTCTGAGGGGGGATGATGACACGCAACCGCTTTCTCTGGATCCTCTGGGCGCTGGCCACGGTTCTCATCGCGGGATCGGCGCTGGCCCGGCTCTATATTGCGGGCGATCGCACCGTGCTGCTGCCCGGCCAGACGGCAGGGGCGCATCACCAGCTCGAAATCGCCTGCGAAACCTGCCACACCTCGGCGCCCTTCGCCTCTGCCGCCAAGCTGCGCAAGGACATCAACAAAACCTGCGTCACCTGCCACAAGGAAGATCTGAAAGCGGCCGATGACAGCCACCCGCTGAAGAAATTCACCAACCCGCGCATGGCCGCCTATTGGGAAAAGATTGACGGGCGGTTCTGCATCTCGTGCCATGCCGAGCATCAGCCCGAAACGACCCTGCCGATGATGCTGACCCTTCAGGGTGATTACTGCATCGCCTGCCATTCCGAAGGACAGCAGGATATCCGCAAAGACCGTGAAAGCCATGCGGAGCTGACATTCGACACCTGCGCCGGGTCGGGGTGCCACAACTATCACGACAACCGCGCGCTTTACGAAGATTTCCTGGTCAAGCACGCGGGCCAACCCTGGCTGGCCGAGACACCGGTTCACCCGGTCGAGGCGCTGGCCCGCACCCGCCCTGCCCCCGATCCGGCCGCGATCGAGGCCTATCTGGCCGGCGTCAGCGCGGCTGACGCCGCGCGCTCGGAAACCGCCGCGCATGACTGGGCCGCCTCGGCCCACGCCGGTGCCGATGTCGGCTGTGCCGGATGCCACGCCGCCGGTGCCGAAACCGACGCGCAGATCGCCGCCGCCTGGACCGACACACCGGCCGAAACCGTCTGCGCCACCTGCCACAAGGGCGAGGCGAAAACCTTTGCCCTTGGCCGCCACGGCACCCGCCGCCATCCCGAAATCGCTGAACCGCGCAGCGCGAAATCGGCCTTGAAAAAGCTGGGCTGGAAGAAACCGCCGGAAGCTTTGGTCAGCGCGCTTGACGCCTACCTCACCGATCCCGCGCCGCCCGCCGCGATGAGCGTGGCCGAGGGCCGCGTGCCACTGAAACCCGAAGCACATGGCGAGACGCTGACCTGCAGCACCTGCCACGCCCCGCACCGCCAGGATCTGGGCTTTGCCGCCGTCGGCGCCTGCGTCAGTTGCCATGATGACGACCACAGCCGCGCCTATGAGGGCAGCCCGCACCACCTGCTGTGGCAGGCCGAACTGGCCGGCGACCTGCCCCCCGGCAGCGGCGTCACCTGCGCCACCTGCCATATGCCCAAGACCAAAAGCGCGAAGGCCATCACCACCAACCACAACCAGAACGACACGCTTCGCCCGAACGAGAAGATGATCCGCCCTGTCTGCGCCGAGTGCCACGGGCTGGGTTTCGCGATTGACGCGCTGGCCGACCCGGCGCTGATCGCCAACAACTTCTCGGGCCAACCGGATCGCCACGTCGAAAGCATCGACTGGGCGGTAAACCGCGTGGAACCGCCGGAACAAGGCACCAACCAATGACCCGGCGGTCCACGCCCCTGCAACCCGAAGGAACAGGAGACTATGTTATGAACGCCAAAACGGGAAAAATCAAAGCCGCCATGCTGGGTGCGGCACTAACGCTGGGCGCCGCGCCGCAGGCGATGGCCGAAGGGATGGGCTATCAGACCGTGTCGGATCTGCTGCATCTGGTGATGAATTCCGACCGCACCGTCTATACCCGGATGATCGTCAACCGCCTTGCCAACGAGGAAGGCGTGATCAAGGCTTCGGAGCATTTCATCGACGACAAGGCGCTGGTTCTGCCCGCCCAGATGTTCCGCTTCGGCGCCGAGATGGTGGCCGAGGAAACCGATGCCTTCAGCTATTCGCTGCTGTCGCTCTGGCCGATCAACAAGCAGAACGCCCCCGCCACCCCGCTGGAGGAAGAGGGCCTGACCTTCGTCGCCGAGAACCCGGGCGAGAATTTCTATGGTGAGGAAGAGCTTGGCGGCACCACCTATTTCACCGCCGTCTATGCCGACGTGGCCGTGGCCGCCGCCTGCACCTCTTGCCACAACGACCACAAGGATTCGCCGCGCACCGATTTCGAGGGTGGGGATGTGATGGGCGGTGTGGTCATCCGCATCCCGATCGACGGCTGATGCGCGGCGCGCGCGGGTTGCACATTCTGCTGGGGCTGGCGCTTGCGCCCGCCCCGGCTGCTGCCGGGCCGGAACTGGCGGATGTGCTGTCGGACCGTGGCCTGCCGGGGTTCGTGAAGGTTGACATGCTGCCGGTTCCCGCCGAGCCGCTGCTGGTGCAGGGGCGGGCGATCTGGGGCGGGCTGTGCCAGAACTGCCACGGTGGCAACAAGGCCACCGGCGCGCCCAAGATCACCGCGACCCGCGCCTGGGCCGCCCGTATCGCCCAGGGCATGCCGGTGCTTGTCGATCACGCGATCAACGGCTTCACCGGCCCGAAATATACCGAAATGCCCGCCCGTGGCGGCAACCCCGATCTGACCGACGCCGAGGTTGCCGCGGCGGTTGCCTTCATGGTGTGGGCCAGCGGCGGGGCCGATGCGGCCCTAGCCTTCGCCGAAACACAAACCCCAACGGAATGAGAACCGACATGACCCCAGAACAAATCGAAATCGTGCAATCCACCTTCAAGAAGGTCGCGCCCATCTCCGATGCCGCGGCCGACATTTTCTATGACCGGCTGTTCCTGATCGCGCCCGACACCCGCGCCCTCTTCCCCGAGGTGATGACCGATCAGAAGAAAAAGCTGATGCAGATGATCGGCATTGCGGTGAATGGCCTGACCAACCTCGAGGCGATCGTGCCCGCCGTGCAGGATCTCGGCGCGCGCCACAACGGCTATAACGTCACCGATGCGCATTACGATTCGGTCGGGGCGGCGTTGCTGTTCGCGCTGAGCCAGGGGCTGGGCGAGGATTTCACCCCCGAGGCCGAGGCCGCTTGGGCCGAAACCTATGGCCTTCTGGCCTCGGTGATGAAAGAGGCCCAGCACGCCGCGGCCTGACCCACGGCGCGAAAGCATCCGGCCCGGTCTGCCGTCCGGGCCACCGCTCACCCCTTGCAGGCGCCTTCGCGCGAAGAGCGCCCGCAAGGGAGCGATGCACGCGGTGGCTTCTAGCGGTCCAGCCTGCCGCGCAGGAATGCGCGCAGATCGACCACGCGCTTTTCGGCCATCGACACATAGACAAAGCCCATGTTGGTACGCTCGGTGATCATCTCGCCCGGGAAGGGCAGATAGCTCAGCTCACGCGATCCGAACGAGGGCGAGGCGGTGCCGACCTGCCATTCGGTCCGCAACTCCACATCCACCAGTTTCAGCGCAGGGGTATCCCCGCCGCCGATTTCCAGCGGCACGCCGGCGATCTTCAGATAGGCCTGCTTGTCTTTCGCCGCGGTGAAGCCGTCGATGAACTGGGTGGTCAGAATCTGAAGATCCGCCGCCGCGTCGCCCGGTTCCATGTGGCTGTGCAGATGGTCGGGGTGGGCGTGGTTGTGGCCCGGCCCGTGGTGATGGGGATGCTCATGGTCGTGATGGTGCGGGTGATCAGGCGGCATCGGTCACTTCCTTTTCGCGGGGGTCGACCAGCGGCGGCCATGGGTCGCCTCGGAATAGTCGCCCATCGGCAGCGTCACCGGCTTGTCGATATGGCGCTTGTGCTTGCCCAGCGTGCCCGCCGACACCATCGAGCCCAGCACATCGACGATCACCCGCGTGCCCAGCAGCGCGGTGATGTCCGACGTGTCATAGGGCGGCGACACCTCGACCAGTTCCATTCCGCAGATGCCTTCGGCCGCGACCTTGGACGCCAGCGCCAGCGCCTCTCGCGGCAGGAAGCCGCCCGGTTCGGGCCAGCCGGTACCGGGCACGAAACCGCAATCGACGCTGTCGATGTCGAAGGACATGTAAACCATGTCCACCCCGTCCCACGCCATTTCCAGCGCCATCTCGGCGGTCTTGTCCACGCCCATCCGCTCCATATCCGACATGGTGATGATGTTGGTCTGCCGCTCGCGCGCCACCCCCACCGCCTCGCGCGGGACCTGCCAGCCGCCGATACCCACCTGCACAAGGTTCTTGGCGGGCACGTTCGGCAGGTTGGTGGCGTGGAACCACGGGGTGGTGTGCATGCGTTCGTCCAGGTCCTTTTCCTGAATATCGGCGTGGCGGTCGAAATGCACTATTCCGATCTTTTTCGACGTGCATTCCGCGATGCCGCGCACCGTGGGATAACCAATCGAATGATCGCCCCCCAGAATGATCGGCATCGACCCGCTGGAAAACACATGCGCGCAGGCGCGGCTGATCTGATCGAAGGTCTTTTCGATATTGGCGGGAATGGTGAAGATATCACCCGCGTCGCACAGGCTCATCTGTTCGCGCAGGTCGATGGCCATTTCATAGTTGTAGGGCGTGTAAAGCGCGCTGATCTTGCGGATGCCCTGCGGCCCGAAGCGGGTGCCGGCGCGATAGGTGGTGCCGCCATCGAACGGCGCGCCCAGCACGGTGGCGTCATACAGGCCGACCTCCGATACATCCTCGGCATAGGGGGCCTTCAGGAAGGTGTTGATGCCCGCGTAATGCGGCAGCTCGCCCCGCGCGAAAGTGGGGATCGACTTGTCCTCGATGCTGTCGGCGCCGGTCAGGCCCATACGCAGCGCCCATTGCTTTTCCTTCTCCCACTCGTCGCCGGGAATGTCGGCCTCGGCCTGCATCGACTTCCAGCCCTGCAGCTTCGACAGGTCCGGGTGATGAAACCGCCGCCCGCCCCGCCGGTGATCCGCCGGGTGGTGAGAGCGTGTGCGGCGCGGAACGTCAGTGAACATGGGTCTTCTCCTCAAGCATGGCGGGCGGCGGCAGGGCCACCCTTGCGTCGAAATCGTAAGTAATGGTGGCGCCGTAAGCCTCGGGGTTTTGCGGGTCCCAGCGGATCTTGTCGAAGACCAGAACCCGGTCGCCCAGCTTGAACCCCTCGGACAGATCATGGGTGACCATGAACACGGTCATGCCGGTTTCGGCCCGCATGTCACGCAGGAAATCGTGCATCTTCAGCCGGGTGCCGGGATCCAGCGCGCCGAAGGGTTCGTCAAGCAGCAGGATCTTCGGTTTCGCCGCCAGCGCCTGGGCAATCGCCAGCCGCTGTTGCATCCCGCCCGACAGCGCGGCGGGGTATTGCGCCGCCACATGGGCCAGCCCGATCCGTTCCAGCGCCAGATCCGCGCGCGCCCGCGCGTCGCGGCTGGCCTGCCCGAACAGATAGCCGGCGGCATTGGCGCCAAGCGCCTCGGCGGCCACGAGATTGTCGCGCACCGTCATGTGCGGAAACACCGAATAGCGCTGAAACACCACGCCCCGGTCGCGGTCGGGTTCACGCGCGGGCGGCGCGCCGTCGATGCGGATCTCGCCCCGCGTGGGCCGTTCCTGCGCCAGCAACAGACGCAGAAAGGTGGATTTTCCGCAGCCCGACGCACCGACGATCGAGATGAACTCGCCCTTCTCGACCGTCACCGACACGCGCTCCAGGATCGGGCGCGTGCCGTAGGACTGAAACACGTTCGACACCTCGACATAGCTCACAGCCCGCCCTCCCCGGCCCAGGGGTACAGCCGCTGCGTCAGCCGCTTGAGCAGCCAGTCGATCACGAACGCCAGCAGGGTGATCCAGATCACATAGGTCAGGATCACATCCATCGCCAGATAGCGGCGCACCAGGAAGATGCGGTAGCCCAGCCCGTTTTCGGCGGCGATCGCCTCGGCCGCGATCAGGAACAGCCAGGCCGAGCCCAGCGAAAGCCGCACCGCCTGCAACAGGCGCGGCATGATCTGTGGCAGCGCCACCCGCAGCCCGATGGCCAGCGATGTCGCGCCCAGCGTCTGCGCCTTCACGATCTGCTCGGCGGGCAATTCGGCCACCCGCTGTGAAAGATCGCGGATCAGGAACGGCGTTATGCCGATGGCGATCAGCGCCACCTTGGATACCTCGCCCAGCCCCAGCACGATGAACAGGATCGGCAGCACCGCCAGTGGCGGGATCATCGACAGAACCGACACAAAGGGCGCCAGCCCCGCGCGCACCAGCGGCAGCAGCCCGATCAGCAACCCGAAGCCAAGCCCCAGCGTGGCCGCGATGCCCACGCCAAGCGCCAGCCGCCGCAGGCTGGCGCCGGTGTCTTTCCAGAACAGGATGTCGCCCGATCGCTTGTCGGACTGGGTCAGCAACCGCTGCGCCGTTTCCACGATCTGCGTCGGCGCCGGCAACAGCTTGTCTGCCGGGTTGACCGCCCGCCGCGCCTCTGACCCGAGCGCATAGGCAATCAGCACCAGCACGAAGGGCAGGATCAGCAGAAACCCGGCCAGCGCCCGCCCCGGCCGCCGGTTGATCAGCCGCAGCGCGCCGGGCCGGGCGGGCCGGTCCGGCGCGGGGGCCAGGGGTATGGAAACCGGCGGTCTCAGAGCGCGCCGTCCGCGGCCATCTGCATGTAGGTCGTGTCGAAGCGGAACTTGACGTTGCCGGCGTCGCCGGTGGTCGATCCGTCCGGATAGGCCACACCCACGAAATCGGCCGAGGGCGCGCCCTCGCCCAGAATGCCCTTGTCGAACAGGAACTCGGTTACATTGACCATGGTTTCGGGCAGTTCGGCGCCGCTTGCAAAGGCCACCGCCGCAGCCGGATCATAGAACATCTCGGTCGAGGCAAGCTGCGCGTCATAACCCGCCAGATCGGTGCCCGAGGCGGCCGCCATCGCCTCGCGCGCGGCGATGCCCTCGGGCGTGTCGGATGACATGATCGCCATCGCCTCGTACCACGCGCCGGTCACCGCCTTGCCGAAGGCGGGGTTGGCCGCCAGGGTTTCGGTGTTGACCACCATCAGATCGATGATCTCGCCCGGAATGTCGGAACTGTCGAACAGCATGTTGGCGCCCGGCTCTTCCATGATGGCCGAGACCAGCGGGTTCCACGTGACCACCGCCTGCACGTCATCAGTGGCATAGGCGGCGATCATGTCGGCGTCGGAGGTGTTGATCACCCCGTCCAGATCGGATTCCGACAGGCCCACGCTGTCCAGCCCGCGCGCCAGCAGGTAATGCGACACCGACAGCTCGACCAGATGCACCGGCTTGCCCGCCAGATCGGCCAGCCCGCCTTCGCCCTTCAGGATCACCGCGTCATTGCCGTTGGAATAATCGCCCACGATCAGCGCCGTGGTATCGACGCCGCCGCCCGATGGGATCGACAGCGTATCCATGTTGGTCGCCGACACGCCGTCGAACGCCCCGGCGGTATATTGGTTGATCGACTCGATGTAGTCGTTGATCTGCACGATCTCGACATCGATGCCGTATTTGTCGGCCCATTTGTCCATGATGCCGCTGTCTTCGATATAGCCCCAGGGCATCCAGCCCACATAGATCGACCAGGCGAGCTTGAAGCTGTCCTTTTCCTGCGCGGACACCAAGGCGGGCGCCAGCGCAAATGCCGTGATGGCGGCTGTTCTGCTAAGTGAAAAACGTGTCATGGCAATGTCCCTTTCGCCGGAATCCATCCATGGCGCGACCGGAACACAACAAACGAGAGCACGCTTCGGCCGAACCGGTGCAGTGCTCTCCCGGGATTTTGTCCCGCCGTGTACCGACACCGTATCCGGCGCCGGCGGCATCTCTCGGACCTGCTTCGCGATGTTGCGAACGGAACCCTAGACACCCTGCACACCGCCATAATGCCCGACGCCGTGCGCCGGTAAATGCCGCAGGCGCTGCGCCCTGACGGCAGCGCGCTGATTGCGCGCTTTTTGGGCGGATTGCGGCGGAGACGCCCAATAAACCCGCCGAAGCCATGGCCGAGGGCGCGTTTTCACCATCCCGCGCCCCCGTGCCCCCGCATGCCATCGCGCGACGGCCGTTTTTCAGGACAGCCGCAGGATACACGCATAAGGCGATCCAGATTTCAGGCAAACACGCGAATTTCCGCCCTAAATTTAGGCGCTCACCTTCTCGGCCCCGACAGGGCCGGGCTTTACCTTGCCCGTCCGCGGCAGTGGCATATCCTGAAGATGCAAGCGATGTTCAGGATCCTTTGTAGCTGGCGATCTGATCTCCTCTTCCGGATCGCCTGCGTCCCGCGGCGGCACTCCTCCTCCCGGTGCCGCCGCATCGCTTTGCCGGCACTCTCTGACTATCACGATGCGCTATCAATGTCAGCGGTCAGGCAAGGAACGATGACTGCAATCAGCGGGAGCGGCCCCGCCTTTCACCCGCGAAAAGGAAGGTCGGCGCAAACACGGTAGATCGGTTCGCGAGGCTACAACCACTCATCTTTTTCGGGAATATCGACTGTGCCGCTGAGTATATCAGTGATCGGCATTCTCAAATCCGGCATTTTGCTCCATGTCTCGCTGAGTTCGGCGAACTGATCCAGGAATCTCTCGACATCGTTGAACTTCATGCTTCCGAAGTTGGATATTCTGTACTCCCACCATTTGGTGTGCAGCAGGCGCTCGATCGTCTCTTCTGGAAAGCGATATCTGATAAGGCGCGCAGGCACGCCGCCATAGACCGCATAGGGCGGCACGTCCTTTGTGACAACCGCGCTTCCGGCGATAACGGCACCATTTCCAATCTTGATTCCGCGACCAAGAACCGCGTCTCTTCCGATCCAGACGTCATTTCCGATCTCGAGCATCGGTCTTTTCAATCTTGCCGGCGAGACAGCATCCCAGTCCGGATAGCCATTCTCCCGAAGGATGTTCTTGTACCTCGGCGCATATGCAAAAACATGCGTCGTCACCCAATCCGTCGGATGGTTGTCCCCGATCAGGCGGACATTCCCCGCGATGCTGCAATATCTTCCGATGACCGCCTTGCCCAGATTGGAAGAAGAGTAGGACATGTAACCCAACGACGATGCAACAAGCGTGTCGGACATCGAAAGATGGCGTGTCAACGGCTCGACCGCTGCTCCGTCCCAGAAACGCAACCTCTTGATGCCCTGCCCCGCTCTTTGTTCGACCGGCTCGACAAGAAGCCTGGACAAACGGGATTTCTGTTTCTCGGTTAGCTCAACAACATTCACTTTATTGCCCCTTCGAAGCTTTGATTGGGGTGCCATAATAGCGGCTCGGATGCCGTCTACTTGAGGTGTCGTGAAAACAAAAGCGTTCACTGCTTTTTTTCTGAGTGATATGGATCGGGCGATCCGGCACCAAGTATCGACCCACTCCGCTCCCAAGCTCAGGCTCAAAAGGCAGAGGCTCGTTCTCGCGGGCAAAAGATGTTCGTCGGAACTCGCAATCCTCTGGCGGGCCACAGCGTGAATGCGGTAGCCCTGCTGAATGAAATCAAAGCATTGCGTGTAAAAACATGGTGCCCCCACACGGACTCGAACCGCGGACCTACTGATTACAAATCAGTTGCTCTACCAGCTGAGCTATAGGGGCGCCTTGGGGGGATTTAGCGGCCCTGAGCCCGTCGCGCAAGCCCCTCAGCGGTTGGCGCGTGCCAGCAGCAGCACCGCGATCAGCCCGACCCCGATCACCAAAAGCGCCGCGGGCGCCGCCTCGCCCAGATTTTCAAGCGAGGCCTTCTCGTAAACCCGTGTGGCCAGCGTGTTGAACCCGAAGGGGCGCAGCAACAGCGTGGCCGGCAGCTCTTTCATGCAGTCGACGAACACCAGCAGCAGCGCCGTGCCCACCGATCCCCGGATCAGCGGCAGATAAACCGACAGCAGCGTGCCACGCGCCGTCCGGCCCAGCGATCGCGCCGCCATCGGCAGGCTGGGCGTGATCCGGCCCATCGCCGAATCCGCCGCCCCCTGGGCGATGGCGAAAAACCGTACGCAATAGGCATAGACCACGGCAAAGGCCGATCCGGTCATCACCAGCCCGATGTCGATGCCGAACACGCCCTCGACCGTGTCGGCCAGAACGTGATCGGCCGCCGCCATCGGGATCAGCAGCCCCACCGCCAGCACCGCGCCCGGCGCGGCATAGCCGATGGTCGTGACCGGCAGCAGCAGCCTGGGCAGCGCGCGTTCACTCAGCCGGACGCCGTACACCAGAAACAGCGCCGCCAGCACCGTCAGGCCCGCGGACGCGCCGCCGACCCAAAGCGTATTCACCAGCGCGCGCGTCAGCCCCGGCGCGAGCCACCCGTCGGATGCCCCGATCGCATGCGACGTGATCACCCCGACCGGCAGCAGAAAGCCGAAGGCGAAGGGCAGGATGCACAGCAGCATCGCCAGCACACCCCGCAGCCCGACAAGCCGGATCTGCGCAACCGGGCGGCTGTGCCGTGACGGGTTGAAGAATTTCATCTTCCGCCGGCTGGCCTTTTCCAGCCCCATCAGCATCAGGATCACCACGAGGATCACCGTGGCGATCTGCGCCGCGCCGCCGGCGTTTCCGCCCTCCAGCCAGACGCTGAAAATGCCGGTGGTCAGCGTCTGCACCGCGAAATATTCCACCACGCCGAAATCATTCACCGTTTCCATCATCACGATGGCCGATCCGGCCGCGATCGCCGGACGCGCGAGCGGCAGCCCGACCCGCAAAAACCGCCCCCAGGCGCCGGCCCCCAGCGCGCGGGCGACCTCGTAACAGCCGCCCGATTGTTCGCGGAACGCGGCGCGGGTCAGCAGGTAGACATAAGGATAGAGCGCGGCCGACAGCACCAAAACCGCCGCCCCGCGCGACCGGATTTCGGGAAACCAGTAATCGCGCGCGCTGTGCCAGCCGAACAGCCCGCGCAGGCCGGTCTGCACCGGCCCGGCATATTCCAGAAAATCGACCAGCGCATAGGCCCCGATATAGGCCGGAATCGCCAGCGGCAGCAGCAGCAGCCACTCCAGCCAGCGCGACAGCGGAAACCGGTACATCGTGATCAGCCAGGCCGCCCCCGTTCCCACCGCGGCCGACAACAGCGCCACCGCGCCCATCAGGATGCCGGTATTCTCCAGATAGCGCGGCAGCGTGGTGTGGATCAGATGCGGCCAGACATTCTCGGCCGGGTTGAGCGCAAGCCAAAGCACCGAAACGATGGGCACCAGCACCAGAATGGAAATCAGAACCGCGCCCGCCGACCATGGATCGAAGCGAAACCGCGGGGCAGGTATCTGAGTGTTTCGCTCGACCATGCGTCCGGTCTACAGGAAAGCCATTTTACTGTCCAGATTACCTCGTATAACCATGGCAAAGAACATGTAATCGAGAAAAGAGCATATGCAGGTTGCCTATCATCTAGGGGTACAAAGCACCGATGAGGAACGGTTGCTGAAATGCCTTCTGAAGAACAAGGGCGCGCTGGCGGCCGAGGGCATCCATGTGCCCGGCCCCGGCAAATACCGGACGCTCCTGCGCGAAGCCATGGTCAGCCTGCGCGGCGCGCCGGCATCGCCGGAAATGCAGAAGTCCCTGCTTGACGCGGTGCTGGACGACAATCAGGCAGAGCGGCTGGTATTTTCCAACCAGTCCTTTATCTCGGCCCCCGCAAAGGTGCTGGAGCATGGCCGGCTCTACGCCCGCGCGGGCGAGAAAACGCAATGGTTGTCGCAGGTTCTGCCCGAGGCCGAGTACAGCTTTTTCATCGCGATCCGCAATCCGGCAACCTTCATCCCGGCTGTCTTCGGCCGGGTGGAGCAGATCGCCTTTGACGAATTCATGGGCGGGGCCGACCCGACGAGCCTGTGCTGGTCGGAGGTGATCGCCGATATCGCCGAGGCCAATCCCGGCGTACCCCTGACCGTCTGGTGCAACGAAGATACGCCGCTGATCTGGTCCGAGGTGCTGCAGGCCCTTTCGGGCCACTCACCCGAGCTGGAGATGAAGGGCAGCCTGGATTTCCCGGCCTCGATCATGACGGCCACGGGCACCACCCGGATGCAGGCCTATCTGCAAAGCCACCCGCCCGCCAACGCGGTGCAGCGCCGGCGCATTCTGGCCGCATTCCTCGATAAATTCGCCATCCCCGACGAGGTCGAGATGGAGCTCGACCTGCCCGGCTGGACCGAGGCGCTGGTCGAAGACATGACGGAACGCTACGAGGAAGACATCTTCGCCATCGAGCGGATGCCCGACGTGACCTTCATCGCGCCTTGAGGCCCCCGCGCCGGGTCACATCCCCAGCGCTTCCTTGTACATTTCCAGAACTGCTTCTTCCTCGGCGATGTCGTCACGGTCGCGTTTGCGCAGGGCGATGACCTTGCGCATCACCTTGGTGTCGTAGCCGCGGCCCTTGGCCTCTGCCATCACCTCTTTCTGCTGATCGGCGATGTCTTTCTTCTCGGCCTCCAGCCGCTCGAACCGCTCGATGAACTGGCGCAGCTCATCTGCGGTGACGCGATAGGTTGCATCGGTGACGGTATCGTTCATCTGTGGCCTCTTTCCCTGCTCGATTTCCCCTCCGATAGCCTCCGCGCCCCGCCGCCGCAAGTCCCGGCAACGCCGCTTTGGCGGCCCCCGGCCCCGCGCGTGCCGCCGCACCGCTCTTTCACTGGCGGATTCATGCCGGGCGCGGCCGGGGTTCACGCGAGTCTTACCAACATGGTTCAAACTGGGCGCGTCACCTGAACAGGAGAGTGATGATGAAAACCCTCACAGCCCCGGCGGCCCCTCGCCGCCGCCGTTTGCGCCTTCGCTTCGCACCGCTGACAGCGCTGATGCGCTGGAACGAGGCCTATCGCTGCCAACGCCAGCTCGAATCTCTGGATGACCGCATGCTCCGCGACATCGGGCTCAGCAAGGCCGAACGCGACATTTCCTTCCTGCGCCGGCACAACATCCGGCCCTATCTGTGATCGCGCGCGCCGCCGCCTCCGGCCTTGCATGAAACGCCCCGATCCGCTAGGCGCCGCACCAGAATTGCGCAAAGGAACGGACATGGACTGGTTGATCTGGCTGGGGGCGGCGGTTTCGCTTTTGGGTCTTGCGGGCCTTGTCCGCTGCATCGTGCTGGCGCTGCGGGCGCGCCGCGCGGGTCTGCCCGAAGAGGAACTGCGCGCAAGGCTGCAAAAGGTCGTGGCGCTGAACATGGGTGCGCTTCTGGTGTCGGCCCTCGGGCTGATGATGGTGATTCTGGGCATCACCCTGGGCTGACCGGCCTCAGCCGTTCAGATCCGCGAGTTTCCGGCCGTTCTTGATCAGATCGGCGAACAGCCCGGCCGGGGCCCAGAAATCGGGATCTTCTCCGGCCAGCACCTTCAGCGTCTGCATCACCGTCATCAGGCCGGTCAGATCCGCCACCATCATCGGCCCGCCGCGCCAGCGCGGAAAGCCGTAGCCGTGGATCGCCACAAGATCGACATCCGCCGGACGCCGCGCCGCGCCCGCCTGCACCAGCAAAGCGCCCACATTGGCCATCGCCGCCAGACAGCGCTGACAAATCTCTGCCTCGGAAAAATCGCGTGTCCAGGTTCCCGCGGGGCCCGACAGAACATCGCCCGGCATCAGTGTGAATCCGTAGCCGCGCAACGCCTTTTCGATCACGGCCGGCGCGGCGCCCTTGGCCATCATCTCTTCGACCGCCCAGATCATCCCGCCCCAGATCGCGCCGCCGATGCCGCCTTCTTCGGCTGGGCTGAAAACGCCGATCTTGCCCAGCCGCGCCATCAGCCGCGTGGCCGTTGCCAGCACATCGGGCGCGGCGTCCGCGCCGGTCAGCACCTCCACCAGCCTGGAGGTATGCGCCGCCCCCTGCGCCTGAAACCCCAGCGCATCGCCCGGTCGTTGCAGCCCGGTGAAATCCGGCGCCTGCCCCGGCCCCACGGCCAACGCCAAAACCGCGCCGGGGCGCATCTCTGCCTCGGCCGCCGCGGCATCGCCGGCCGGCGCCAGAATGACAAGATCGGCCTGCCCGATGGCCTCGCGCCCCGCGTCCGCCGCAAGCCGCGCGATCCGTTCGCCACGCAGCCCGTCGGCCAGCCGCCCCTTGGCGACCGCCTGGTCATAAATCTCGGCGATCTGCGCCTCGGCCGCCACCCTGTCCGCCGCGCCGGGTGTGTGCAGCGAGACCTGCAAGCCGCCATCCAGACAGCACACGGCCCAGCTCGTCATCGACGGCCCGGTTCCGATAATGGCCACACGCACGATGCCGCGCGGTTTCGCCCCTTCGGCCTCCGGCAATGTGCCGTTGTTCCGTTCGGCCATGAAAACGTGCCGCAGCGCGCGCGCGCTCGGGTCTTTCACGCAATCCTCGAACGCCGCCGCCTCGAAGGCCAGCCCGGCCTCGAACGGCAGCAGCTGCGCCGCCTCGACCGCATCGATGATACGCCCCGCCGCCGGAATAGGGTTTTGCGCCGCCTTCGAGCGGAACTGCCGGATCGTGGCCTGATACCCGGCCGCATCGGCGATCCCTGTGCGCTGATCCCGGCTTCGGCGCGGGGCGGCCCCGGCCACCTCCTGCGCGAAGGCCTGCGCCGCCGGCAGCAGATCGCCCGCCGCGACCCTGTCGATCAGGCCCAGCCGTGCGGCCTCTTCGGCGGCAACCGGGCGGCCCACCAGCATCATTTCCAGCGCGACCTTCGGCCCGACCAGCCGCGGCAGGCGCTGTGTGCCCCCCGCCCCCGGCAACAGGCCCAGCGAAATCTCGGGCAGCCCCACATGCGCGCCCGGGGCCGCGATCCGGTAATGCGCCGCCAGCGCCAGCTCATAGCCGCCGCCCAACGCGGTGCCGTTGATCGCCGCGATGACCGGCTTGGCGCACATCTCGATCCGGTCGCACAGTTCTGAAAGAGAGGGGTCTTTGGGCGCGTGTTCTAGTTCGCTGACCGACAGGCCCGCCGGAAAGGTCCGGCCCGCCGCCGTCAGAAGAATGGCCTTTACCGCAGGATCGGCGGCGGCTTTCTCGAGCGCGGCGGCTATGCCGATCCGCAGAAGGTGGCTCAGCGCGTTGACGGGCGGGTTATCCATGATGATGCGGGCGATGCCGTCCGCGTCATTTTCAAGCCTTACAAGTTGCCTCATCGCCCACACCCCTGAATCCGCACCGGCACACGGGCTTGATGCGACGGCCGGTCTCGCCGTCACACACCCGTCCTTGGCACCATTAGTATATGGGCCGATACAAATCGCAACAGGTTGATGAGCGGATCACGCTCAGACAGGCATGTTGTCATACATGTCGTCGGCGTCATCCTGTTCGAGCTGCTCTTCGAGCCGCAGAAGGTCCTTGGGCACCTCCATCCCGAGCGAGCGCATCTCGGAAATCTTCTCGCGCAGCTCTTCCTGCAGGACGTGCCGGTCGTCCGGACGCTTTTCGATTTCCTCGAGAATCAGGGCGATCCCCGCTTTAAGTTCTTCAAAGGCCATGTCTTCCTCCTGTTCAGAAAAGATTTTTGCCAAGTCAGTGTTAGCCAAGTCAGGTCGCACAACGGCTGCAAAATGGCGTCGCGGGCAGAATATCAAGCCGCTTTGCCGCGATCTCTTCGCCGCATTTTACACAAAATCCGTAACTTCCGTCTTCAATTCGCGCCAGAGCCGCGCGAATCCGATCAATTTCCGCCAGGCCAGAGCTTCCGATCCCCTCGAGCACCTCATCCTCCTCGCGCTCGACGGCCAGCTCTTCCCAGTCTTTCGATTGATGCGTGTCCAGCTCCGCCTCGATTCCGTGCAGCCGGGCGTCAAGCTCCAACAACCTGTTTTCAAGTACCTTTTTACGCGCCGCCAGATCGACCATGCGGTTTCCTCCCGTCTTTGATTTGCATGAGTGTTACAGTGTGGCGCGAGGTCTTCATTGATGCACGTCAAATGCGCATAAATGCGAGGATTGAAACATATATCTAAAATCGCATATGTTGCACAAAGCCCTTAAGGAGGAGCAACCCAGATGTCACCCGAAGTGAAAGCCTTTTTCGACGAGGCCACAAACACCGTTTCCTATGTCGTGCGCGACCCGATGTCCAAGAAGGCCGCGATCATCGACAGCGTTCTGGATTTCGACTACGCCTCCGGCCACACCGACACCCGCTCCGCCGATGCGGTGATCGCCTGGGTCAGGGAACAGGGGGTCGAGGTCGAGTGGATTCTGGAAACCCATGTTCACGCCGACCACCTGTCGGCCGCGCCCTATATCCAGGAGCGTGTCGGCGGCAAGATCGGCATCGGCGAAAAGATCACGGTGGTGCAGGATACCTTCGGCAAGGTCTTCAACGAAGGCACCAGGTTTCAGCGCGACGGCAGCCAGTTCGATCAGCTGTTCAAGGAAGGCGACAGTTTCCATATCGGCCAGCTGCGCGGTGACGTGCTGCACACACCCGGCCACACCCCCGCCTGCCTGACCTATGTGATCGGCGATGCCGCCTTTGTCGGCGATACGCTGTTCATGCCCGATTTCGGCACCGCCCGCTGCGATTTCCCCGGCGGCTCGGCCGAGACCCTGTTTGACTCGGTGCAGAAGATCCTCGCCCTGCCCGATCAGACCCGGATCTTTGTCGGCCATGACTACAAGGCGCCGGGCCGCGAGGTCTATGCGTGGGAAAGCACCGTGGGCGAGCAGAAGGCCAAGAACATCCATGTCGGCGGCGGCCATGACAAGGACGACTTCATCAAGATGCGGACAGAGCGCGACGCGACCCTGGGCATGCCCCGGCTGATCGTGCCGTCGCTGCAGGTCAACATGCGGGCCGGGCAGATGCCCGAACCCGAAGACAACGGCACCGTCTATCTGAAAGTGCCCGTCAACAAACTCTGAACCAGAACAGGGCGGACAGGCCCGAAGGAAGCGCGCGAAAATGATTGAACAGGATTGGATCTGGGGCTTTGTCGGCGGTTTGCTGATCGGCCTTGGCGGGGCGGTATATCTGCTCGTGAACGGGCGCGTCATGGGCGCCAGCGGTATTGTCGGCGGGCTGGTCGATGGGTCGGGCATGCGTACGGTGTGGGAACGGGTGGCCTTCATCGCCGGGGTCATTCTGGCCCCGATCCCGATCTACCCGATCTACCGCACGGTCGAGACGCATATCACCTCCAACGTGGCGGTGATCATCGCGGCGGGGCTGCTGGTGGGCATCGGCACGCGGCTGGCCAATGGCTGCACCTCGGGGCACGGGGTCTGCGGCATTTCGCGGCTGTCGCTGCGCGGCATCACCGCGACCGTTTTCTATATCGGCGCGGGGGGCATCACGATGGTGCTGTTCCGCCATGTTCTGGGGGTGATCTGATGCGCAACCTGTTTGCATTCATCTCGGGCGCGCTGTTCGGCGCCGGCCTGTTCATCTCGGGCATGACCGACACCGCCAAGGTGCAGGGCTGGCTCGACGTGTTCGGCGACTGGGACCCCACGCTGGCCTTCGTGATGGGCGGGGGCATCCTGCCCATGGCCGTGGCCTGGCTGCTGACCAAAGGCCGCCGCCCGGCCCTGGGCGGAGAGTTCCCGACGCCGCCCGCCCCGAAGATCGGCCGCAACCTCGTGGTCGGCTCGGTGCTGTTCGGCATGGGCTGGGGCCTGGCCGGGCTCTGCCCCGGCCCGTCTCTGGCCTCGCTCAGCTATGGCGGCTTCGGCCACTGGCTGTTCGTGGTGGCGATGCTGGCGGGCATGATGGCCGCGGTGCCGCTGCGCGCCCGGCTGGCCGAACCAGCCGAAGCCTGATCAGCCCGGCGCGGCCGTCCCGGCCGCCGGTCTTTCCAATGAAAGCTCAGGCGCGTCCGGTTTGCCCCCGGTCGCGCCTTTTTCGGGCGCGCCGCTCACGGCCGGAAGGCGAAGCGCCCGGTCGCCGCGCAACTGCCCCAGCTTGCCTTCCCCGATCAGTGCCCCGCCCGCATCCTCCAGCCGCACATGATCGACGCTCGCGCGGGGCAGCGCCAGAACCTCGCCCACTTTCAGCCCCATCACGCGTGACAGCGGCAATCGCAGCCGTGCAAACACCGCCTCAAGCGTGACCTCGGCGCCCAGCACCCCGTCCTGCAGCGCCGACGACCAGGCGCGCGCCTCCGGCGATGCGCCCGCAGGCTCTGCCACCGCCGGTGCAGGGATTTCCGGCAGGGCCAGAAACACCGTTCCCTCGGCTGCACCACCCGCCAGGCGCAGCGTCAGACGGAACCCGTGAAACCGCCCTTCGGGCAGCGAAAACCGGATCAGCCGCTTGTCCGGCAAGCTGCCCCGATACCGGAACCCCACGGCCCAGCGCAGCGCCGCCTGCCCGTCAAGCGAGGCGCCCAGCACCGCCAGCGTCCGGTCGATCAGGCCACGCGCGATTTCCGCGTCGATCCGTGTCGGCGGGCGGGGCGGGGTGGCCTGCGCCGGCACCCGGCCCGTCATTCGCTGCGCCACCACCGCGCCCAGCACCGGCGCCGACAGCACCAGCATGCCCGTTGCGCCCTCTGCCCCTTCCAGCAGGGCCAGCAGGGCGTGCTCCCCCGCCTCGGCCTCGATCTCCGACAGTTCGGGGCTGCATTCCGTCACACCCGCCACCGACAGATCGAGCCCCAGTTCCTGCTCCGCGGCGCGGGCCAGGGCCAGCTCCACCGCGCGCGACGGGAACATCGCCGGGCGCGCCGCGGCCACGGGCGCGCGCACCGCCGCCATGCGCTTGAGTACCGATTGCGGGCTGTCGTCGAACATCACATGCCTTGCAAATGCCACATGCCGCGATCATGCCCCGACGCAGGTTCACAAATGGTTACCGCCGGTCAGGCGGCTTGCGCTTCTGTCATTGGCAGGCGCACCCGGAAGGCCGCGCCGCCCTGCCCCGGCAGATAGGCGATGTCGCCGCCCAGATTCTGCATGATCTCCTTGCAGATCGCCAGGCCCAGCCCGGCCCCGCCCGCCGCGTTCCGGTCACTCAGCCGCGAGAATTTCTCGAAAATGATGCTCTGGCTCTTTTTGGGAATGCCGCTGCCATTGTCGATGAAATCGACCACGATACCCTGCCCCGTCCGCCGCGCCCGGATGCGCAGCTCCGGTTCAGCCGCGTTACAGTATTTCTGCGCATTGGCGATGATGTTGATGAACACCTGGCTCAGCCGGTCGGTATCGGTGAGCAGCGCCAGATCCTCGGCCGCGCGGGCGCGGTTGATCTTCAGCCGTCCGGCGCCGTCCAGCGATCCGGTCGCGGCCACCGCCCGGTCGATCAGATCGCGCAGGTTGCCCGGCTGCCGGTTCAGGCTGACCTGACCGTTTTCCAGAACCGACAGATCCAGCAGATCATCCAGAAGCCGGGTCAGGCGGATCGCCTCTTCGTGGATGATCGAGGAATACCGGCTGAACTCGGCCTCCGACAGCGTGCGCCCGTCCATCAGAATCTCGGAAAATGCCCGGATCGAGGTCATCGGCGTACGCAACTCGTGGCTGATCTGGCTGAGAAAGGCGTCCTTCTGAACCGACAGCTCGGTCAGTTTTTCATTGGCCTCGCGCAGCTGCCGCGCGGTACGGCTCAGCTCTTCGGATTTGGCCTCGAGCTGGCTGGAATATTCCATCATCTGCGCGGTCTCGTCGGCGACCGCCATCAGATCCTCGACCGACACAGACGAGCGCCCGACGATCTGTCCCACCATCGCATGTGAGGTCGCCGCCCCGACCGACCCCGCCAGCTCTCGCTCCAGCCGTTCCAGAAAGGCGGGGGTGGTGTCGGGCAGATAGCCGACCTTGCCCTGGGCCACGGCCTCTCGCTGAAACAGGCCCTGGGCCTTTTCGGGGCCAAGAATGCGCTGCGACATCATCAGCAGATCCTCAGCTTCGGCCGCGCCATGCACCCAGCCATGCGCGCCCGAGGAATGCTCGAACACATTGACGAACTGCGCCCCCTGCAACCGCTCCAGCGGTGACGGAAAGCCCGACAGCGACACGGCGAAGAAGAAGAAGGTATTCAGCAGCAAAGACCAGAACATCGCATGGATCAGCGGGTCCATCCCGGCAAAACCGAACAACCCCTGCGGCCGCAGCCAGTCGATGCCCCACGGCCCGTCGGCCAGCAGTGCCGCGCTCATCACCCCGCCGGCGCCGAAGCTGGGCAGAAACAGCGCATAGGCCCAGATGGCAAAGCCGGTGACAAGGCCCGCCACCGCCCCCCGCTTGGTCGCCCCGCGCCAGAAGATGCCGCCCAGCAGCGCCGGCAGAACCTGCGCCACCCCCGCGAAGGAGATCAGGCCGATCGCGGCCAGCGCCTCGGACCCGCCGGTCAGGCGGTAGTAGAGGTAGCCCAGCACCAGCACCCCGCCGATCGACACCCGCCGCGCCCCCAGCACAACCCGGCGCACATCGCCCGACACGGTGGCGCCCGCGCTCTGCCAGCTCAGCCACAGCGGCATGACGATATGGTTCGACACCATCGTCGACAGCGCGATCGCCGCCACGATCACCATCGAGGTCGCCGAAGAGAACCCGCCCAGAAAAGCCAGCGTCGCCAACCCTTCCTGGCCGAGGCTCAGCGGCACGGTCAGCACGAACAGATCCGGGTTCGCCCCCGCCGGCTGGCTGGCCAGCCCCACCACCGCGATCGGCACCACGAACAGGCTCATCAGGAACAGATAGAGCGGAAACGCCCAGGAGGCGGTGGCCAGGTGGCGCTCATCGGCGTTTTCCACCACCAGAACCTGAAACATGCGGGGCAGCGTCAGCACCGCGGCGGCCGACAGAAAGGTCAGCCCGGCCCAGCGCCCGCCGGCGAAACGGGTCTGCGCGAGGGGCGAGGATGCGATCCTGTCCATCATCCCCTCGACGCCGCCGGCAACGCCCCAGACCACGAAAATGCCCACCGCCAGCAGCGCCACGAGCTTCACCACCGCCTCGACCGCGATGGCGGTGACAACACCGTGATGCTGCTCGTTCGCGTCCAGATTGCGGGTGCCGAACAGCACGGTGAACAGCGCCAGCCCCGCCGCCACCCAAAGCGAGGTCGCGTTCAGATCCATCGGCGCCCAGCCCAGCGTGTCGGATTCAGCAAAGACCGAGAAAGACAGCGTAACCGATTGAAGTTGCAGCGCGATATAGGGTGTCGTGCCAACCACCGCCAGCAGCGTGACAATCACCCCCAGCGTGTTCGACTTGCCATAGCGCGACGAAATCAGATCCGCGACAGAGGTGATGCGCTGGGTCTTGCCGATCCGCACCAGCTTGCGCAGCGCCCACCACCACCCGACCAGCACCAGCGTCGGGCCCAGATAGATCGTCAGAAATTCCAGCCCCGAGCGCGCCGCATAGCCGACCGCACCGTAAAACGTCCAGGCCGTGCAATAGACCGACAGCGACAGCGTATAGACCAGCGGAGAGCGCAGCCAGCTCGACCGGCCGTTCGCGGCGCGGCGCTCTGCCACGAAGGCCACCAGAAACAGCCCCGCCACATAGACCACACAGACCGCGACAAGAATGTTGAACGGGATCACGGACGCTCCTCCGGCGCGCCGCCGGTCGCCCGGCGCAGGCGCCGCGACAATATGGCCGCGATCACGATCAGCACGAACCAGACGCTGAACAGATAGACCAGATAGCCGGCCGTCGGCCCGTTGCCGTCAGGCTGCCGCACCAGCGGCACCATGAACAGCAGGAACCCCAGAACCGGCAACAGTCGTGAGGCATCCATGATCCGGCGGCTGCGATAGCCCCGCCGCTCCAGAAACAGGGGCCGCGCCGGCGCCTTCACGGGCCCGCCAGATCCCGCACGGTGGCAAGAACCTCGTTGTTCGAAAACGGCTTGGTCATGAACCGGCTGGCCCCCAGGCTCTCGGCCATCTCCCTGTCCTTGCTCTGGCCCTTGGCCGTCAGCACAAGCACCGGAAGCGCGGCGGTTTCCTTGCCCGCGCGGATATCGCGCAAAATGTCGAACCCGCTGCGCTCTGGCAGCATCACATCCAGAATAACCACATCCGGCCGCAGATCGACCACCCTGTCATAGGCGCCCCTTCCATCCGAATGGGTCTGCACGTTCCAGCCATCGCGCGACAGCACGAAGCGGATCGCCTCTATTATATTCGGCTCATCCTCGATGAGCAGGACATCGCGGCCCATTATTCCCCCCCCGCTTTGTCGGTTGTTGTTATTATCGCGCAACTATTGCCAAGAACCCCGCCCCTGTCAAAACCCATCCGCCAAAATCGACGGCTCGCGCCGGGCGGCGCAGTCGCGGCGCGGGCAGACGCGGCAGCTCGTGCCGATCGGCGTTGCCTCGGCATCTTCAGCGCCGCGCGGCGCCGGCAGGATCAGCATCGCCGCCTCGACGACCTGCGGCCCGGAAAAGCCCTGCATGCCAACGGGCTGGCACAGCGCGTAGGTCAGGAACCGCTGCGGCGGGCGGCTCGCCTGCTCGACCACCAGGCGCACCCGGTCCATCGGATGGGTCAGCGCCCGGTAGAGCGGCCACAGCGGGCAGGCCGCCCCGAACCGGGGCAGCGCGAACCCGGCCAGCGGCTTGCGGAAGGTCAACGTGCCCGACCCGTCACACAGCACCAGCCCCGCCGGCGTGCCCATCCGCGCCTCCGGCAAGCTGGCCAGCCGACGGAACACCATCAGCGGATCAACACCGAACCGATGCGCCAGATGCCCCGGCTCCGGCCCGGTCTCCGACACCGCCGCCGCAAACGCCTCCAGCGGCAGGCTGGCCGCATCGTGCGCATAGCGCTCCAGAAACCGCCGCGCCAGTTCGCGCGCGGGCGCCGAAGACAGCTCTGCGCCGCTGGCGATCAGGGCGCCGATATCCGCGTGCCCGGCCTCCAGTTCCGGAAAATGATAGCCGCGCGCCTTCAGAAACGCCTCGACCTCTTCCTGCGGTGTGCCCTGCCTGTCGGGCGCGTCGGTGCTGTCGTCGAGATAGGTCACAAGCGCCTTGGTGCCCTCGGCCAGGCGGCGGCTGTCGTCATGAATGTTGCGGTGAAAGCGCGCCTGCCACCCCGGATCGATATCCTTGGTCTCTGCCAGAATCGCAGCGGTGGCGCGGATCGCCGTGACCACCGAAAGCACCTCGTGCAACGAGGCCGACAGCGACGGGTCATGCGCCATCCGGTCGCTCAGCAGCTCCACCGTGCGCTCCAGCTCGGCCAGGCGGCGACCCTGATCGACGACCAACTGCGCCCAGCCCGGAAACCGCCCGGCGAATTCCTCGATCCGGGGCAGATCGGCCGAAGCCGCCTCATGCCCCGCGGCCGCCTCGCGCAGCCCCTGCAAAAGCGCCACCTCGGCCCCTTCGGCCAGCGCCGACGCCTCGACATCCAGCCGCCGCGCGATATCCACCAGAAGTTTTCCGCCGATTCTGCGCCGGTTATGCTCGATCAGATTGAGATATGAGGGCGAAATTCCCACTGCCGCCGCCAGCTCCGCCTGGCGCAGCCCCGCCATCATGCGGCGTTCGCGAATTCTGGTTCCGGTCAGACCGCCGCGCATGGCTGGAAAATCTCCGTTTGTTACAAGGGCTTTCTGCGGGTGCGTGAGAATTTATTTACAACCACGCATCGAAACTTGTTCATAAATTTACAAAAAAGTTCTTTGTTGTAAAGCAGTTGTTGCTTGGTTTTCGAACTTGCCACGATACTGAAGGTGCCCTGTAAAAGGGCCGCGTTCCGCGCAGAGGAGGCGCTGGACCGCACTCAACATAATGGGAGGATTCCATGTCCAAGACGACCCTCACACGTCGCGGCGTGCTCAAGACCGGTGCCGTCGCCGGTTCGGGGCTGGCGCTGCCGACGATTTTCACAGCCTCTTCCGCATCGGCCTTCACCAACGAGCCCACCGGCGGTTCGGTGACATTTGGCTTCAACGTCCCCCAGACCGGCCCCTACGCCGACGAAGGCGCCGACGAACTGCGCGCCTACGAACTGGCCGTAGAGCATCTGAACGGCGACGGCGACGGCGGCATGCTGAACACCTTCAGTTCCAAGGCGCTGCAGGGCAACGGCATCCTGGGCAAGAAGGTCGACTTCGTCACCGGCGACACCCAGACCAAATCGGACGCCGCGCGCGCATCGGCCAAGTCGATGATCGAAAAAGACGGCGCCATCATGATCACCGGCGGCTCGTCCTCGGGCGTGGCCGTGGCTGTTCAGGGCCTTTGCCAGGAAGCGGGCGTGATCTTCATGGCCGCGCTGACCCATTCCAACGACACCACCGGCAAGGACAAGAAGGCCAACGGTTTCCGCCACTTCTTCAACGCCTACATGTCGGGCGCCGCGCTGGCGCCGGTGCTGGCCAAACGCTATGGCTCTGACCGCCGCGCCTATCACCTGACCGCCGATTACACCTGGGGCTGGACCCAGGAGGAATCGATCGCCGCCGCGACCGAGGCGTTTGGCTGGGAAACGGTCGAGAAGGTCCGCACCCCGCTGGCCGCGACCGATTTCTCGTCCTATATCGCGCCGGTCCTGAATTCGGGGGCCGATGTGCTGATCCTGAACCACTACGGCGGCAACATGGTGAACTCGCTGACCAACGCGGTGCAGTTCGGCCTGCGCGACAAGATGGTCAACGGCAAGCAGTTCGAGATCGTCGTGCCGCTCTATTCAGAGCTGATGGCCAAGGGCGCGGGCGAAAACATCAAGGGCATCCTGGGCTCGACCAACTGGTCCTGGACGCTGCAGGACGAAGGCACCAAGGCGTTCGTGAAATCGTTCGGCACCAAATACGGCTTTCCGCCGTCGAACGCCGCGCAGACCTCCTATGCCCAGACCATCCTCTATGCGGATGCCGTTGCGCGCGCCGGTTCGTTCAATCCCTGCGCCGTTGTCGAAGCCCTCGAAGGTTTCGAGTTCGATGGCCTGGGCAACGGCCCGACGCTCTACCGCGCCGAAGACCACCAGTGCTTCAAGGACGTTCTCGTGATGCAGGGCAAAGAGAACCCGGCCAACGAGTACGATCTGCTGGAAATCGTGGACATCACGCCGCGCGCGCAGGTCGAATATGCGCCCGATCACCCGATGTTCGCAGGCGGCTCGCTGGGCAAGTGCAACCCGGGCGCATGAGCGGCTGACACTCTCGCCGGTCGCGCCCGCGGGCGCGGCCGGTTCCTCGCTGTCCGGGGCAACATACCGCACGGGCGCATTTTCACTGTATAATCGAAAAGGGTGGGGACCGATGGACGCGATCCTTCTGCAAACCCTCAACGGGCTCGACAAAGGCTCGGCCTATGCGCTGATCGCGCTGGGTCTTACGTTGATTTTCGGCACCCTGGGCGTCGTCAATTTCGCCCATGGCGCCTTGTTCATGCTGGGCGCCTTCTGCGCCGTCACCGTTTCCAAGCTTCTGACGCTGTCGTTCGAGACGGTGGATCCGACACGGGTCGATTTCCTCGGCAACCCGCTGAAGGTGAAGACGGCCTATGTCGAATCCTGGTTCGGCCCCGAGTTCGGCGGCGCGCTGATCGACTGGGCGGTGCCGCTGTCCATCCTCTTCGCCATCCCCGTGATGATCGGCATCGGTTATGTGGTGGAACGCGGGCTGATCAAGCATTTCTACAAGCGCCCCCATGCCGACCAGATCCTGGTCACCTTCGGCCTGGCCATCGTGCTGCAGGAGGTCGTCAAGTATTTCTTCGGCGCCAACCCGATCCCGACCCCCGCCCCCGACGCGTTCAAGGGCTCGTTCGATTTCGGCGCCCTGATCGGGATGGAGGCGAACGCGATCATCTATCCCTACTGGCGGATGGTCTATTTCTTCTTCGCGGCCGTCATCATCGGCGCGGTCTTCGCCTTCCTGCAGTTCACCACCTTCGGTATGGTGGTGCGCGCCGGCATGGCCGACCGTGAAACCGTGGGTCTGCTGGGCATCAACATCGACAAGAAATTCACCATCATGTTCGGCATCGCCGCCGCTGTGGCGGGGCTCGCCGGCGCGATGTACGCGCCGATCAACTCTCCCAACTACCACATGGGCATGGACTTCCTGGTGCTGTCCTTCGTCGTGGTCGTGGTTGGCGGCATGGGCAGCCTGCCCGGCGCGGTGCTGGCCGGGTTCATGCTGGGCATTCTCGAAAGCTTCGCCTCGATGAACGCGATCAAATCGCTCCTTCCCGGCATCGACCAGATCATCATCTATGTGGTCGCAATCATAATTCTGCTGACCCGCCCGCGCGGCCTGATGGGTCGTAAAGGCGTGATGGAGGACTAACACCATGCTCGGTCTCGAAAAGAAAGACGTAACCCTCCTGGCGGTGGTGGCACTGCTGGCCTTTGCCGCACCCTTCATCCTGAACCCCTTCCCCGAGGGCAGCGAGATGGCGCAGTTCAATGCGGGCTATCCCGACCTGATGCAGCGCTTCGTGATCTTCGGCATCTTCGCCATCGGCTACAACATCCTGTTCGGCCTCACCGGCTACCTCTCCTTCGGCCATGCGGCCTTTCTGGGGGTGGGCTCCTATTCGGCGGTGTGGATGTTCAAGCTGCTCAGCATGAACGTGATCCCGGCGATCATCCTGTCGATCATCGTCGCGGGGCTGTTCTCGCTCGTGATCGGCTTCGTGTCGCTGCGCCGCTCGGGCATCTACTTCTCGATCCTCACGCTCGCCTTTGCGCAGATGAGCTTCAATCTGGCCTATTCCGTGCTGACGCCGATCACCAATGGCGAAACCGGGCTCCAGCTCACGCTGAACGATCCGCGCATTCTGGGCGCCTCGACGGGCGCCGACGGCTCGATCCCCGTCACCAGCCTGTTCGGGATCGAAATGCGCTCGACCTATGAGATGCATGCGGGGGCCTGGCTGTTCCAGTTCAACGCTGGCTACTACGTCTGCGCGATCATCCTGGTGGCGGCGTTCTACCTGGCCATGCGGATCTTCCGCTCGCCCTTCGGGCTCATGCTGCGCGCAGTCAAGACCAACCAGACCCGGCTGAACTACACCGGCCTGAATGCGCGCCCCTATACGCTCGCCGCCTTCGTGATCTCGGGCATGTATGCCGGCCTTGCCGGTGGGCTGATGGCCTCGATGGACCCGCTGGCCGGCGCTGACCGCATGCAGTGGACCGCGAGCGGCGAGGTGGTGCTGATGACCATCCTCGGCGGGACCGGCACGCTTCTGGGGCCAGTGCTTGGCGCGGGCTTCATCAAGTATTTCGAGAACATCTTCTCCAAGATCAACGACAACGTGCTGCACGGCTGGTTCGCCGCGCTGCCCGATGGGCTGGAGGATACGCTCGTCTTCATCGTCCACCCCTTCGTCGGCAAGGGCTGGAACATGACGCTGGGCCTGATGTTCATGGCCGTTGTGATCTTCCTGCCCGGCGGGCTGATGGAAGGTGGCCAGCGCCTGGCGAAACTCTTCCGCAAGAAAGACAAGCCCTCGGGGGATGACTCCGAGCACCACCCCAAACAAGCGCCTCACGTGGCCGAATAAGGAGACGGTGATATGGGTATTCTCGAAGTCAAAGGCGTCAACAAACGCTTCGGCGGCCTTCAGGCCCTGAGCAACGTGAACCTCTCTGTGCAGGAAAACACGGTGCATGCCATCATCGGGCCGAACGGCGCGGGCAAATCCACCCTGCTGAACTGCCTGGTGGGCAAGCTGATCCCCGATACCGGCTCTGTCATGTTCGACGGCCAGTCGGTGCTGGGGCGCAAACCGCATGAGATCAACCAGATGGGCATTTCCCGCGTGTTCCAGACCCCCGAGATTTTCGGCGATCTGACCGTGCTGGAAAACGTGCTGATCCCCTGCTTCGCCCGCCGCGACGGCGCTTTCCGCCTGCACGCCTTCGAAACCGTCTCCGCCGAAAAGGAGATGATGGATAAGGCCATGCAGATGCTCGAAGACGTCAACATGGTCAGCAAAAGGCACATGCACTCGGCCTCGATGTCGCGCGGCGACAAGCGGCGACTGGAAATGGCCATGTGCCTGGTGCAGGAGCCCCGGCTGCTGCTGCTCGACGAACCCACCGCCGGCATGGCGCGCGCCGACACCAACAACACGATCGACCTGCTGAAGGAGATCAAGGAAAAGCGCGACATCACCATGGCAATCATCGAGCATGACATGCATGTGGTGTTTTCGCTGGCCGACAGGATCACGGTCCTGGCCCAGGGCACACCGCTGGTCGAGGACACGCCCGAGAACATCAAGGGCCATCCCAAAGTGCGCGAAGCCTATCTGGGCGAGGCCGCCTGACATGGGTCCCACCCCCGATTTTTCCCCGAAAGATCGCAACGGTTCCTCGCACCGGAACCGGGCCCGCAAGGAGAAACAGCAATGAACGTCAAACCCGACTTCAACAAGAACGCCAATCAGGCGGCCACCGCCCCGGCCTTCCTCTCGGTCTGGGATCTGCATGCCTATTACGGCGAAAGCTACATCGTGCAGGGTGTCACCTTCAACGTCCATGAAGGCGAGATCCTGGCGCTTCTGGGCCGCAACGGCGCCGGCAAAACCTCGACCCTGCGCGCGATTGCCCGGCTCGACAGCCCGGCCGCGACCCATGGCGAGATCTGGCTCGATCACCAGCCGCTGCACATGATGCGCGCGCATCAGGCCTCGATGGCGGGCATCGGGCTGGTGCCCGAAGACCGGCGCATCATCCCCGGCCTGACCGTCGAAGAAAACCTGCAGCTGGCCCAGATCGCGCCGCCGATCGGCTGGTCGATCGACCGCCTGTATGAGCTGTTCCCGCGTCTGGGCGAGCGCCGCAAGCAAGAGGGCGTGACCCTGTCGGGCGGCGAACAACAGATGCTGGCGATCGCCCGCGCGCTGGCCCGCGACATCAAGGTGCTGCTGCTGGACGAACCCTATGAGGGGCTCGCTCCGGTGATCGTGGACGAGATCGAAAAGACCCTGATCCACATCAAGGAACAGGGCATCACCACCGTTATCGTCGAGCAGAACGCCGTTCGGGCGCTGGAGCTGGCCGACCGTGCCGTGATCCTTGACACCGGCCAGATCGTGTTCGACGGCACCGCCGCCGAAGTGCTTGAAAACGAAACACTTCGGGCCGAATATTTGGCCATCTGAGCATCCCGACACCGGCCCCGCCGGGGCCGGGCCCACCTGAGAAGACGTCCCGAATACCGGGGAGGAACCCATGAGCGACAAGACCTATCCGCCCAGCGCCGAATTCACCGCAACAGCCCATATCGACGCCGCCAAATACCGCGAACTCTACGCCGCCTCCATCGCCGATCCCGCGGCATTCTGGGGCGAACACGGCAAGCGGCTGGATTGGATCAAGCCCTATACCAAGGTCAAGAACGTCAGCTATGCCCCCGGCAACATCTCGATCAACTGGTTCGAAGACGGCACCCTGAACGCCGCCGCCAATTGCATCGACCGCCACCTGGCCACCCGTGGCGACCAGACCGCGATCATCTTCGAGCCCGACGATCCGGCCGAAGAGGCGCAGCACATCACCTACACCCAGTTGCACAAACGCGTCTGCCGGATGGCCAACATTCTGGAAGACATGGGCGTGCGCAAGGGCGACCGGGTGGTGATCTACCTGCCGATGATCCCCGAGGCGGCCTATGCCATGCTCGCCTGCGCCCGGATCGGCGCCATCCACTCGATCGTCTTCGCCGGCTTCTCTCCCGATGCGCTCGGCGCCCGGATCAACGGCTGCGACGCCAAGGTGGTCATCACCGCCGACGAGGCCCCGCGCGGCGGCCGCAAGACCGCGCTGAAATCCAACACCGACACCGCCCTGCTGCATTGCAAGGACACGGTGAAATGCCTCGTGGTCAAACGCACCGGCGGCCAGACCACCTGGATCGCCGATCGCGACTATGACTATAACGAACTGGCGCTGGAGGCCGACGAATACTGCGCCCCCGCCGAAATGGGCGCCGAAGACCCGCTGTTCATCCTCTATACCTCGGGCTCCACCGGACAGCCCAAGGGCGTGGTCCACACCACCGGCGGCTATCTGGCCTATGCCGCGATGACCCATGAATACGTCTTCGACTATCACCAGGGCGATATCTTCTGGTGCACCGCCGATGTCGGCTGGGTGACGGGCCACAGCTATATCGTCTACGGCCCCCTCGCCAACGGCGCCACCACACTTATGTTCGAAGGCGTGCCCACCTGGCCCGACGCGGGCCGGTTCTGGGCGATCTGCGAAAAGCACAGGGTCAATCAGTTCTACACCGCCCCCACCGCCATCCGCGCGCTGATGGCCCATGGCAACGCGCCGGTCGAAAAATACGATCTCGGCACGCTGAAGCTGCTCGGCACCGTGGGCGAGCCGATCAACCCCGAAGCCTGGAACTGGTACAACGATGTCGTCGGCAAGGGTAAATGCCCGATCGTCGATACATGGTGGCAAACCGAAACCGGCGGCCACCTGCTGACCCCCCTGCCCGGCGCCACGCCGACCAAGCCCGGCTCGGCCACCACGCCCTTCTTCGGCGTGCAGCCCGTCGTCCTCGATCCGCACACCGGGGCCGAGATCACCAGCACCGAGGCCGAAGGCGTTCTCTGCCTGAAAGACAGTTGGCCGGGCCAGATGCGCACCGTCTGGGGCGACCATGAGCGGTTCGAGAAAACCTATTTCTCCGACTACAAGGGCTACTACTTCTCCGGCGACGGCTGCCGCCGCGACGCCGATGGCTATTACTGGATCACCGGCCGCGTCGACGACGTGATCAACGTGTCGGGCCACCGCATGGGCACGGCCGAGGTCGAAAGCGCACTGGTCGCCCACGCCAAGGTGGCCGAGGCCGCCGTGGTCGGCTATCCGCACCCGATCAAGGGCCAGGGCATCTACGCCTACGTCACCCTGATGAACGGGATCGACCCGAGCGACGAACTGCGCAAGGAGCTGGAAACCTGGGTGCGCACGGAAATCGGCCCCATCGCCAAGCCCGATCTGCTGCAATGGGCGCCGGGCCTGCCGAAAACCCGCTCGGGCAAGATCATGCGCCGCATCCTGCGCAAGATCGCCGAGGATGATTTCGCCGCCCTGGGCGACACCTCCACCCTGGCCGACCCCGCCGTGGTCGACGATCTGATCGAAAACCGCATGAACCGGGGCTGATCCGACAAGACAACGCCAGCCCTTTCATCTTTCCGGAAAATATCCCCGCCGGAGGCATGCGCCGCAGGCGCATCCTGCACGCGCCCCCCGCCCGGTCAACAGCCTGGCGGGGTCACATTCGTTGCGTGGCTGATCTCTCCCACTCCGGGATCGCAGGCGCCGATCTCTTCCTCGATCTCGGCGGCACAGGCGCTCAGCTGCCCGAAAACAACAGCCATGATCATCAGGCGGCCTGCCGCCTTCCCAAATGAGACAATACGGGTCATCGGCGATCTCCTTCGCGAACCGGTTTCAGAGGCGGATCCTACACACACCCTTGCCCGCCGCCTTGACACCCGTCAATCGGCGGCGGCGCCCACGAAAAAGGCGCGCCAAGCCGGGCGCGCCTTCCGTTGCCATCACCGATCGGCTTAGTTCAGCGCCGCATCGGTGATCGCATGGGTCCAGGCCCCTTCCGGCGTTTTCGAGATCACCGGGTCAGATCCGCCCGCCATCAGAGTGGCAACGGTGCGCTCGTAATCGGCCGGATCCAGCGTGCCGTTGCTGCCCGCGGTCAGCTTGGCGATCTCGCCCATCATGCGCTTCTGGTGCATTTCGGTCTGCGCGCCGGTCTCGTCATTCTCCAGCACGATCTCGGCCGCCTCATCCGGATGGGCCTCGGCATATTTCCACCCTTTCATCGAGGCGCGCACGAAGCGGACCAGCTTGTCCACCTCGGCCGGATCGGCAAGCTTGTCTTCCAGCACATAAAGCCCGTCTTCCAGCGTCGCCACGCCCTGATCTTCGTATTTGAACGTCACCAGATCGTCCGCCGAAAGCCCGGCGTCGATGATCTGCCAATATTCGTTATAGGTCATGGTCGAAACGCAATCGGCCTGCCCCTGAAGGATCGGGTCGACGTTGAATCCCTGTTTCAGCACCGTCACCCCGTCGTCGCCGCCCTCGGTCGAGAGGCCCAGCGTGCTCATCCAGCTCAGGAACGGGTATTCATTGCCATAGAACCACACGCCCAGGGTCTTGCCGGGAAAATCGGCCGGGCTGGTGATGCCGGTGTCCTTGCGGCAGGTCAGCATCATGCCCGAGCTTTTGAACGGCTGCGCGATATTGACAAGCGGCAGGCCCTTTTCGCGGGCGGCCAGCGCCGAGGGCATCCAGTCGATCACCACATCGGCGCCGCCGCCGGCAACCACCTGCGTCGGCGCGATGTCGGGGCCGCCCGGCTTGATCGTCACGTCCAGGTCTTCTTCCTCGTAAAACCCCTTGTCCAGGGCCACGTAATAGCCCGCGAACTGGGCCTGCGTGACCCACTTCAGCTGCAGCGTCAGGTCATCTGCGGCCTGCGCCGCGCCTGCGCCAAGCGCCAGCATGGCGATGGCGGATGTAAACAGTGTCTTCATTGTAGCCTCCAGGTTGTCATCTTTATATGCTCAGCCTCTTTGCGAGGGGTGCCAGAAGGTGACCCCTTTCTCTATCGCCGCCACAAGGCCGTAAAACGCCGATCCGGCCAGGGCGGCCACGGCGATTTCCGCCCAGACCATATCAAGGCTCAGCCGGCCGACCTCTGTCGAAATCCGAAACCCCATCCCTTTGATCGGAGAGCCGAAAAATTCCGCCACAATCGCACCGATCAGTGCCAGTGTTGTCGAAATTTTAAGCCCGTTGAAAACAAAGGGCATAGCCGCCGGCAGGCGCAATTTTAGCAATGTCTGCCAGTAGTTGGCCGAATATGTCTGCATCAGATCGCGCTGCATCGCCGTGCTTGCCGCCAGCCCCTGGACGGTGTTGACCAGCATCGGGAAAAACACCATCACCACCACCACAGCGGCTTTCGACTGCCAGTCGAACCCGAACCACATCACCAGGATCGGCGCGATGCCGATCACCGGCAAGGCGGCGATGAAATTGCCCACCGGCAGCAGCCCGCGCTGCAGGAACGGCGACCGGTCGATGATGATCGCGGTCGCCACCGCCGCGCCGCATCCGATCACATAGCCCGACAGCGCGCCCTTCACGAAGGTCTGCACGAAATCCACCCACAGGATCGGCAGCGACGCCGCGAACCGCGTCGCGATCGCCGAGGGCGGCGGCAGGATCACGCCGGGCACGTTCAGCCCGCGCACCAGCCCTTCCCACAGCACCAGCAGCGTCAGCCCGAACAGCACCGGCACCGCCAGCCGGGCCGCACGCGTGTCGCGCCCGCGCCCGTTGGCGATGCGCAGGTTCACCCACCAGGCCGCCCCCCAGAACACCAGCGCGCCAATGACCAGGTTCATCGCTCCATCCCCATCCGCTTGAGCGTGGCGCGCTGGATCAGCCCGACGACCCCCACCAGCGCCGCCGCCAGCGCCGCCGCCGCGATCAGCGCCGCCCAGATCTGCACCGTCTGCCCGTAATAGCTTCCCGACAGCAGTCGCGCGCCAAGCCCCCGCACCGCCCCCGTTGGCAATTCGCCGACGATCGCGCCCACAAGGCTGGCCGCGATTCCGACCTTCAGCGAGGTGAACAGATAGGGCATCGACGAGGGCAGGCGCAGCTTGCGAAAGGTCTCTCCGCCGCTGGCGCCATAGGTCTTGAGCAGGTCGAGCTGCATCGCGTCGGGGCTGCGCAGCCCCTTCACCATACCCACGACCACCGGGAAGAACGACAGATAGGCGCTGATGATCGCCTTGGGCAGCACTCCCTGAATGCCGATCGAGTTCAGCACCACGATGATCATCGGAGCGATGGCCAGAATCGGAATCGTCTGGCTGGCAATCGCCCAGGGCATCACGCTCATGTCCATGGCGCGGTTGTGCACGATCCCCACGGCCAGCAGGATGCCCGCCCCGGTGCCGATGGCAAAGCCCAGCAGCGTGGCCGACAGCGTGACCCAGCCATGGTAAACCAGGCTGCGTTTCGAGGTGATGCTTTTCTGAACCGTGGTCTGCCACAGCTCTGCCGCCACCTGATGCGGCGCCGGCAGCTTGGGCCGGTCCTGGCTCAGGGTGTCGGCGACGATCCCGGTGAAGCTCAGCTCCTGCCCCGCCCGCGCGGCCTGATCCCGCGTCCATTGCGCGTTCATCGCGACCGCGCCCAGATACCACAGCACGATCAGCGCGACGACAACCGTCAGCACCGGAAGAATGCGGTTCATGGCCGGCCCCCCGCGCACTTATCGGGCCCCTTCGCCCTGCCCCGCGGCACGCGCCCGCAAGGAAGCGACGAGCGCGCGGCCTCAGTCATAGCTATGCCCCGCCCGCAGCCCTTCACGCACCCGGTGCGCGACGGCGATGAATTCCGGCGTGTCCCGGATCTCCAGCGGGCGTTCCCTTGGCAAGGGGCTCTCGATCACATCGGCGATCCGCCCCGGCCGCGGGCTCATCACCACGATCTTCGTCGACAGATAGACCGCCTCGGGGATCGAATGGGTGACAAAGCCGATGGTCTTTTGCGTCCGCGCCCACAGCGCCAGAAGCTGTTCGTTCAGATGGTCGCGCACAATCTCATCCAGCGCGCCGAAAGGTTCATCCATCAACAGGATATCCGCGTCAAAGGCCAGCGCCCGCGCGATGCTGGCCCGCTGCTGCATCCCGCCTGATAGCTGCCAAGGGTATTTCTTGCCAAACCCTTCCAGATCAACCAGTTGCAGAACGTTCTTTACCCGCTCTTCCTGCTCGGCTTTCGGAAACCCCATGATTTCCAGCGGCAGTTTGATATTGCCCGCGATGGTCCGCCACGGATAAAGCCCCGCCGCCTGAAACACATAGCCATAGGCGCGGCTTTGCCGGGCCTCGTCCGGCGTCATGCCGTTGACGGTGATGTGGCCACCGGTGGGATGCTCCAGCGCTGCGATCACCCGCAGGAAGGTTGTCTTGCCGCAGCCCGACGGGCCGATGAAGCTGACGAAATCGCCCTTGTTGATGGTCAGGTTGACGTCGCGCAGCGCCTGCACCGGCCCGTCATTGGTCTGGAAGGTCAGATCCAGCTTTTCCGCAGTGATAACCGGTTCTGTCACCGTATTTCCCTTGTTATTGGCGCCCCCGCAGACGGGGGCGCATGTCTTTTCATTCAACCCGTCACACGCCGCTGGCGGGAATACCCGACCGCTGCACCGGGCGCGGCGCGGTCAGTTCCTTCCACGTGGAAAGCGCCGCGTTTACGGGGGCGTTCGGGGCGCGTTTCACGAACTCGCCGTGGCCCTCTTCGGTGCGGATCTCGCCGTCATGCACCGCCACCTTGCCACGGGTGAGCGTGAAGCGCGGCAGGCCTTTCACGTGCTTGCCCTCGAACACGTTGTAGTCGATCGCCGATTGCTGGCTGCCTGCGGTGATGGTCTTTTCCTTCTCCGGATCCCAGACCACCAGATCGGCATCCGCGCCGACCAGAACCGCACCCTTGCGGGGATAGATGTTCAGGATTTTGGCGATATTGGTCGAGGTTACGGCGACGAATTCATTCATCGTCAGCCGCCCGGTGCCCACGCCATAGGTCCACAGCATCGGCAGCCGGTCTTCGAGCCCGCCGGTGCCGTTGGGGATCTTGGTGAAATCGCCGACGCCGTAGCGTTTCTGATCGGTGGTGAAGGCGCAGTGATCGGTGGCGACGCAAGAGAGCGACCCCGCCTGCAACCCGGCCCAGAGGCTGTCCTGATGCTGCTTGTTACGGAAAGGCGGGCTCATCACCCGGCGCGCGGCATGGTCCCAGTCCTGATTGAAATATTCACCCTCGTCGAGCGTCAGGTGCTGGATCAGCGGCTCGCCATAGACCCGCTTGCCGGCCTGACGCGCGCGGCGGATCGCCTCGTGGCTTTCCTCGCAAGAGGTATGCACCACGTAGAGCGGCACGCCGGCCATGTCGGCGATCATGATCGCGCGGTTGGTGGCCTCGCCCTCGACCTGCGGCGGGCGGGAATAGGCGTGGGCCTCTGGCCCGACATTGCCCTGGGCCAGAAGCTGCGCCGACAGCTCCGCCACCACATCGCCGTTCTCGGCATGCACCAGCGGCAGCGCGCCCAGTTCGGCGCAGCGCTTGAACGAGGAATACATCTCGTCATCATTCACCATCAAGCTGCCCTTGTAGGCCATGAAATGCTTGAAGGTGTTGATGCCCTTTTCCCTGACAACGGCCTCCATCTCGTCGAACACCTGCTTGTCCCACCAGGTGATCGCCATGTGAAAGGAATAGTCGCAATTGGCGCGGGTCGATTTGTTGTCCCACATCTGAAGCGCGTCCAGCAGCCCCTGGCCGGGGCTCGGCAGCGCGAAATCCACCACCATCGTGGTGCCGCCGGCCAGTGCCGCGCGGGTGCCGCTTTCGAAATCGTCAGAACTGTAGGTGCCCATGAAAGGCATCTCCAGATGGGTGTGGGGATCGATTCCGCCGGGCATGATGTAGCAGCCGGTGGCGTCCAGCACCTCGTCGCCCTTCAGGTCGGGCCCGATCTCGACGATCACGCCGCCGTCGATCAGCACATCGGCCTCATAGCTCAGGTCGGCGGTGACGATCGTGCCGCCCTTGATGACTTTGGTCATTGTTGGTTTCCCCTGTTCCTGCGGACGCGGCGCGCCCTAGACATCATCGCAGACAAGATTGCCGTTCGCGTCGGTCACCTGTTTCAGATAGCCGGTCAGCTCGTCTTCGGTCTGGATCACATAGCAGCCGTTGTAACGGCGCTGGACGGTGCGCAGATCGGTGCGTGGCGGCAACGCGGCCAGCGCCTTTTCCGAAATATAGGGAAGCGGCTCCGGCTCGGGCGCGCAGGCGGCAAGCGCGACAAGGGCGAGCGTCTTTCCCGCCGGCCGGATCATTCCACGATCTCCGCTGTTTCAAGCACCGCATGGAACAGAACATCCGTGCCCGCCGCCGCCCATTCGGGGGTGATTTCCTCGGCCTCGTTATGGCTCAGCCCGTCCACGCAGGGGCACATGATCATCGCGGTGGGCGCAACCTTGTTGATCCAGCACGCGTCATGCCCCGCGCCCGAGATGATGTTCATATGGCTGTAGCCCAGCCGTTCGGCCGCATTCCGCACCGCCGCCACACAGCCCGGATCGAAGGTTACCGGATCGAAATGGCCGGTCGGTTCGATGGTGATGCCAAGACCCAGTTCGGCAGCGATCTTGGGTGCCTCGGCCTCGAGCCGCGCCTTCATCGCGTCCAGCTTGCCCTGATCGGGCGTGCGAAAGTCGATGGTGAACACTGCCTTGCCGGGGATCACGTTGCGCGAATTCGGATAGACATTGGCCTGACCGATCGCGCCCACCGCGTCCGGCTGATTGTCCATCGCGATGCTGTGCACCAGTTCGGTGATCCGGGCCATGCCCAGGCCCGCGTTCACCCGCATGTCCATCGGGGTCGAGCCGGTATGCGCGTCCTTGCCGGTCAGCGTTACCTCGAGCCACCACAGGCCCTGCCCGTGGGTGACGACGCCGATGTCCTTGCCTTCGGCCTCCAGGATCGGGCCCTGCTCGATATGCAGCTCGAACATCGCGTGCATCTTGCGCGCGCCGACCTCTTCATCCCCGACCCAGCCGATGCGCGCCAGTTCATCGCCAAAGGTTTTGCCCTCGGCATCCTCGCGCCCGTAGGCCCAATCCTGCGTATGCACGCCCGCGAAGACGCCCGAGGCCAGCATGGCGGGGGCAAAACGCGTGCCCTCTTCGTTGGTCCAGTTGGTCAGCACGATCGGGTGTTTGGTCTTGATGCCCAGATCGTTCAGGCTGCGGATCGCCTCCAGCCCGCCCAGAACACCCAGCACACCGTCATATTTTCCGCCGGTCGGCTGGGTATCCAGATGGCTGCCCATGTAAACCGGCAGCGCGTCGGGGTCGGTGCCTTCGCGGCGGGCGAACATGTTGCCCATCGTATCGACACCCATGGTGCAGCCCGCATCCTCGCACCACTTGCGAAACAGCGCGCGGCCTTCCGCGTCGGCGTCGGTCAGCGTCTGGCGGTTGTTGCCTCCGGCCACCCCCGGCCCGATCTTGGCCATCTCCATCAGACTGTCCCAAAGACGGGCGCCGTTGATCTTCAGGTTTTCACCGGGGGCTGCCATATGCTTCTCCGTTGTGGTTTCGTCTTCGGCCTGAGGTCAGTCTAGTGCCTCGAGCACGTCGCGCAATGTTCCGATCAGCTGATCGACATGCGCCTTTTCAATGATCAGCGGCGGCGACATGGCGATGATATCGCCCGTGGTGCGGATCAGGATGCCCTTTTCATAGGCGTCAAGAAACGCCTGAAACGCCCGCTTGGTGGGTTCGCCCGCGATCGGCTCCAGTTCGACCGCGCCGATCAGGCCCATGTTGCGGATGTCGATCACATGGCGCGCGTCCTTCAGCGAATGCAGCGCCTCCTGCCAATAGGGGGCCATCTCGGCGGCGCGCGCGAACAGCCCCTCTTCGCGGTAGGTTTCCAGCGTCGCCAGCCCGGCGGCAGAGGCCATCGGGTTGCCCGAATAGGTATAGCCGTGGAACAGCTCGATCATATGTTCGGGGCCCTGCATGAAGGCATCGTGGATCGCGCCGGTGGCCAGCACCGCCCCCATCGGGATCACCCCGTTGGTGAGCCCCTTGGCGGTGGTCATCAGGTCGGGCATCACGCCGAAATGCTCGGCCGCGAAGGACGAGCCGAGCCGCCCGAAGCCGGTGATCACCTCGTCGAAGATCAGCAGGATGCCGTGTTTGGTGCAGATCGCACGCAGCCGTTCCAGATAGCCCTTGGGCGGCAGCAGCACGCCGGTGGAGCCGGCCATCGGCTCGACGATCACGGCGGCGATGGTTTCGGCGCCATGCAGCGCGACGATGCGCTCCAGTTCATCGGCCAGATGGGCGCCGTGTTCGGGCTGGCCCTTGGTGAAACTGTTCTCGCCGGGCAGATGGGTGTGCGGCAGGTGATCGACCCCGGTCAGCAGGCTGCCGAAAACCTTGCGGTTGGTAACGATGCCGCCCACCGAAATGCCCCCGAAGTTGACGCCGTGATAGCCCCGCTCGCGCCCGATCAGACGGGTGCGCGCGCCCTCGCCCCGCGCCCGGTGATAGGCGATGGCGATCTTCAGCGCGGTCTCGACGCTTTCGGAACCGGAATTGGTGAAGAACACATGGTCCATCCCCTCGGGCGCCATGTCACGCAGGGCGGTGGCCAGCTCGAACGCCTTGGGGTGGCCCATCTGGAACGCCGGGGCATAGTCCAGCTCGCCCGCCTGGGCCCGGATCGCCTCGACGATCTTGGGGCGGTTGTGGCCCGCGTTGCAGCACCACAGACCGGCGGTGCCATCCAGCACCTCGCGCCCGTCGGCGGCTTTGTAGAACATGCCGTCGGCGGAGACGAACATCCGCGGCGCCTTCTTGAACTGACGGTTCGCGGTGAAGGGCATCCAGAAGGCTGAAAGGTCATTCGGTACGGTTTTGCGATCAAGCGCCATGGCGGCTTCCCATGAATTGTGGCCCCGCTCTGCGCCGGGGGTGGCGACAACGGCTGACCAATCAGAGTTTGACCAATTGGTCAGAGACACGCTAGCAGAGCATTAAGGGCAGTCAAGACGTAGCACTTCCGGCGGATTCAGGTAAGCCGGAATGCACAGCGCCGGCGCCCAGGCGACAGAGCAAAGCGACTGAAATTTGGGCGGAATGTGAACGGGATGGCGGAAAAATCGGAACTGGACAGGCACAGCCGGCGGACCTTAAAGATCAATGATATGAACCACCCGAAACCGCGCACCCGAATTCAGCAGAAAAATACAGAGGCCATCCTGGAGGCCGCGCTGGATGTTTTTTCCCAATATGGTTTCCGGGGCTCCACGCTGGACCAGATCGCACAGGCCGCCGAACTGTCGAAACCCAACCTTTTGTATTATTTCCCCTCGAAAGAGGCGATCCACGCAACGCTTCTGGCCGGCCTTCTGGATACGTGGCTCGACCCGCTGCGCGCCATGGATCCCACGGGCGAGCCGGTTGAGGAAATCCTGGCCTATGTCCGCCGAAAACTGGAAATGAGCCGGGATTTTCCGCGCGAAAGCCGGCTGTTCGCCAATGAAATCCTGCAAGGCGCACCACGCATCAAAGATGCGCTCGAGGGGGAATTGAAAAACCTCGTCGACGAGAAATCCGTGCTCATCGCGCGATGGTCCGCCGAAGGCCGCATCATCACGGTGAACCCGCATCACCTGATCTTCTCGATCTGGTCGCTGACCCAGCACTATGCGGATTTCGACGTGCAGGTGCACGCCGTGCTGGGCGAGGACAGCGAAGCGCCCTTCGCAGAAGCCGAGCGTTATCTGGTAACCCTCTTCACCCGGCTTCTGACACCCTGAGCGCTATTCGGCGGCGCGCGCCGCCGGGTTGTTGGGATGGCTCGTCCAGTTGGCGTATTTCTCTGTCACGGTCTGGCCGGTGCGCGGGTCCACCTGCCCCGGTGCCACCTGTTCCATCGTGATGCACCCCTCGACCGGGCAGACATTGACGCACAGGTTGCAGGCCACGCATTCGTCATCCTGCACCTCGAACACCCGGTCTTCGGACATCGAAATCGCCTGATGCGAGGTATCTTCGCAGGCCGCGAAACAGCGGCCGCAGCTGATGCAGGCCTCTTGATCGATGCGCGCCTTGGTGACGTAGTTCAGGTTCAGATACTGCCAGTCGGTGACATTGGGCACCGCGCGGCCGACCACCTGCTCGACCGAAGTATAGCCCTTTTCATCCATCCACTCAGACAGGCCGGAGATCATTTCCTGCACCACACGGAACCCGTAGGTCATGGCCGCAGTGCAGACCTGCACATTGCCCGCGCCAAGGCTCAGAAACTCCGCCGCGTCGCGCCAGGTTGTCACGCCGCCTATGCCCGAAATCGGCAGGCCGGCGGTTTCGGGGTTGCGCGCGATCTCCGCCACCATGTTCAGCGCGATCGGCTTGACCGCCGGGCCGCAATAGCCGCCATGGGTGCCCTTGCCGTCGATCATCGGTTCGGGCGCCATCGTATCCAGATTGACCGCGGTGATCGAGTTGATCGTGTTGATCAGGCTCACAGCATCCGCACCGCCCCGTTTCGCCGCCTCGGCAGGATAGAGGATGTTGGTGATGTTCGGCGTCAGCTTCACGATTACCGGCATCCGGGTGTTCTGCTTGCACCAGCGGGTGACCATCTCGATATATTCGGGCACCTGGCCCACGGCGCTGCCCATGCCGCGCTCTGCCATGCCATGCGGGCAGCCGAAGTTCAGCTCGATCCCGTCGGCGCCGGTCTCCTCGACATGGGGCAGGATGGCCTTCCAGGCCTGTTCCTCGCACGGCACCATCAGCGACACCACAAGCGCCCGGTCGGGATAGTCACGCTTGACCGATTTGATCTCGCGCAGGTTCACCTCCAGCGGGCGATCGGTGATCAGTTCGATATTGCTCAGCCCCAGCAACCGCCGGTCCGCGCCCCAGACCGCGCCATAGCGCGGGCCGTTGACGTTGACCACCGGCGGGCCCTCTTCGCCCAGGGTCTTCCAGACCACGCCACCCCAGCCGGCCTCATAGGCGCGGCGGACGTTATATTCCTTGTCCGTCGGCGGCGCCGACGCCAGCCAGAACGGGTTGGGCGATTTGATGCCCACGAAGTCGGTCGAGAGATCAGCCATCTGCGTTCTCCTTCTTCTCAGCCCATCAGGCTGGCATGAATGTCTTCTGCGGCGTCGCGGCCTTCGGCCACCGCCGTCACCGTCAGGTCGTCGCCGCCCGTCGCGCAATCGCCCCCGGCCCAGATGCCGGGCAGGTTGGTCCGGCCCGCGCCTGTCACAGCGATCTTGCGCCCCGAAAGCTGCAGCCCCTCGGGCGTGCCCTCCAGTGTCTGGCCGATCGCCTTGAACACCTGATCGGCCTTCAGCCGGAACGTCTCTTCGGTCAGGCGCAGCCCTTCCTCGGTTTCCTGGGTATAGGCAAACTCCACCGCCCTGACGGCGCCATTGCCGATGAACCTCACCGGCGCGGCCCCGGTGATGATGCGCACCCCCTTGGAGGCCGCGTGATCCTGCTCATGCTCGCTGGCACTCATGTGGTCGCGATCGCGGCGATAGACCATCGTCACATGTTCCGCCCCCAGCAGCTTGGACTGAACAGCGGCATCAACCGCCGTCATCCCGCCGCCGATCACCACCACGTCGCGCCCGACCTCAATATTGGCAAGTGTCGCCGCCTGCCGCAGTTGCGCGATGAAATCAACTGCATCCTGCACATGGGATTTCTCTTCGCCCTCCGTCCGCAGCGCGTTCACGCCCGACAGACCGATGCCGAGGAACACCGCGTCATATTGCGCGCTCAGCCCCTCAAGCGACAGTTCGCGCCCCAGCGATTTGCCGGTTTCGATGGTGATGCCGCCGATCTGCGTCAGCCACGCCACCTCTTTCTGCGCATAGTCATTCACCGTCTTGTAGGCCGCGATGCCGTATTCGTTCAGCCCGCCGGGCTTGGCCCGCGCGTCGAACAGCACCACGTCATGCCCCCGCATCGCCAGCCGGTGCGCGCAGGCAAGCCCCGACGGCCCGGCCCCGACCACGGCAACGCGTTTGCCTGTAGGCGCGGCGCGGGTGAACGGATGCACGCCCGCCGCCATCAGCGTATCGGTCGCGAAGCGCTGCAGCCGGCCAATCTCCACCGGTTTGCCCTCGGCCACCTCGCGCACGCAAACCTCTTCGCACAGCTGCTCGGTCGGGCAGACTCGGGCGCACATGCCGCCCAGGATATTCTGCTCGAAAATCGTCTTGGCCGCGGCCTCGGGGGTTCCGGTCTGGATCTCGCGGATGAACATCGGGATATCGATGGAGGTCGGGCAGGCCGTCACGCAGGGTGCGTCATGACAGAAATAGCACCGGTCGGCGGCCACTGCGGCCTCATGCGCATTGAACGGCGGCATCTTGTCTGCGAAATTGTCGCGATACGCGTCGGCCTGCAAACGTCCGGGCGCCACACCCGGGGTCAGATGACTGTTTGCCAATCGAAATCTCCCTGATAGTCCTGCATTTGTCAAACCGTGCCACGGGCGATTATTTTGATCAAACGGTAAATTTTAAACGCGAGACTTAAGCGTCGCGCTGGTCAAATCCGCCCCGAAATCCGCCGCGCCTGCCCGAAAAACAGGCAGCATGGCGGGCAATCCCGTGGGCCAGACCCAACATCAATGGGCAACAGGCGCTTTTCTCTGGCCAATCGCTCGCGTATAAGCGGCGCAAACACGAGGCGCAGACCCGCCGGGAGCGGGCGCAGGAACACCGATCGAGGATGGTATGACGAAACATTCCCATGACGCGGATGTGGCCTTTATCCAGGCCCTGGCCGAACTATTGCGTGAAAACGACCTGACGGAGCTTCAGGTCAAACGCGAATATGCCGAAGCCGACAGCCTGGATGTCCGCGTTTCGCGCGCCGGCCCGGCCGTGGCACCGGCGGCCGCGCCCGTGGCCGTGGCACCGGCGGCCGCCGCCCCGGCCCTAGCCCCCGCCCCGGCGCCGAGCGAAGATCCGGCGCAATTGCCCGGCGCTGTCACCTCGCCCATGGTCGGCACGGCGTATCTGCAGCCCGAACCGGGCGCCAAACCCTTTGTGTCGGTCGGCGATCAGGTCGCCGAAGGGCAGACCGTGCTGATCATCGAAGCCATGAAAACGATGAACCAGATTCCGGCGCCGCATGCGGGCACCGTCAAGCGTATCTTCGTCGAAGACGGCGCGCCGGTCGAGTTCGGCGCGCCGCTGATGATCATCGAGTAAGGCCAGAGCCGCATGTTCGAAAAAATCCTGATCGCCAACCGGGGGGAGATCGCGCTGCGCGTGATCCGCGCCTGCCGCGAGATGGGCATCCGCTCGGTCGCGGTGCACTCCACCGCCGATTCCGACGCGATGCATGTGCGCATGGCCGACGAAACCGTGTGCATCGGCCCGCCGCCCGGCAACCAGAGCTATCTGTCGATCCCGGCCATCGTCTCGGCCTGCGAGATCACGGGCGCCGACGCGATTCATCCCGGCTATGGCTTCCTGTCGGAAAACGCGAATTTCGTGCAGATCGTCGAAGATCACGACATCGCCTTCATCGGCCCCACGGCCGAACACATCCGCATGATGGGTGACAAGATCACCGCCAAGGAAACCATGAAGGCCCTGGGCGTACCTTGCGTCCCCGGCTCTGACGGTGGCGTGCCGGATCTGGAGACCGCGCGCAAGGTGGCGGCCGAAATCGGTTACCCGGTGATCATCAAGGCCACCGCCGGCGGCGGCGGGCGCGGCATGAAACTGGCCAAGACCGCCAAAGACCTCGACACCGCCTTCCAGACCGCGCGTTCAGAAGCCAAAAGCGCCTTTGGCAACGACGAGGTCTATATCGAGAAATACCTCGGCGCGCCCCGGCATATCGAAATTCAGGTGTTCGGCGACGGCAAGGGCAACGCCGTGCATCTGGGCGAGCGTGACTGTTCACTGCAGCGCCGCCACCAGAAAGTGTTCGAAGAGGCCCCCGGCCCCGCCATCGACGCCGAAACCCGCGCCCGTATCGGCAAGACCTGCGCCGACGCCGTGGCCAGCATCGACTATATCGGCGCTGGCACGATCGAATTCCTGTATGAGAACGGCGAGTTCTATTTCATCGAGATGAACACCCGCCTGCAGGTGGAGCACCCGGTGACGGAGGCGATCTTTGGCGTCGATCTGGTGCGCGAACAGATCCGCGTGGCCGAAGGCCTGCCGCTGTCTTTCACGCAAGCCGAGCTTGCGCTGAACGGCCATGCCATCGAGGTGCGGATCAACGCGGAAAAACTGCCGAATTTCGCGCCCTGCCCCGGCAAGATCACCGCCTTCCACGCCCCCGGCGGGCTTGGCGTGCGGATGGATTCGGCGCTGTACGATGGCTATTCGATCCCCCCCTATTACGACAGCCTGATCGGCAAGCTGATCGTGCATGGCCGCGACCGCCAAGAGGCGCTGGCCCGTCTTGCCCGCGCCCTGGGCGAGCTGATCGTCGACGGGGTGGACACCACCGTGCCGCTGTTCCACGCCCTGCTGCAGGAGCCCGACATCCAAAGCGGCAACTATGACATCCACTGGCTGGAGCGGTGGCTGGAAAGCAACCTGAACACCTGACCGGATGGGCCGTCAGAACCTGACCCCCGAAGTCTTGCTGAACGCCTATGCCGCAGGCGTGTTCCCCATGGCCGAAAGCCGGGACGACCCAGAGGTTTTCTGGGTCGATCCCCGCCGGAGGGGGATCTTCCCCTTGGACAATTTCCACATTTCCAGATCGCTCCGCCGCAGAATTCTCAAAGAAGAATACAGTATTCGAACAAATACCGATTTCGCCGGCGTTCTGTGCGGCTGTGCCGAGCGTGACGAGACCTGGATCAACGACATCATCTTCGACCTCTACACCCAGCTTCACCGCGCCGGCTTTGCGCAGTCGCTCGAAGTGTGGCAGGACGGCGCGCTGTCGGGCGGGGTTTACGGTGTTACGCTGGGCGGGGCGTTCTTTGGCGAAAGCATGTTTTCACGCCGCACCGACGCCTCGAAAATCGCGCTGGCTTATCTGGTGGACCGGCTGCGCCAAGGCGGGTTCAGCCTGTTCGACACACAGTTCCTGACCCCGCACCTGAAAAGCCTCGGGGCGATCGAAATCAGCCGGGCCGAATATCACATGCTGCTGAACAGGGCTCTGCACCAGACCGCCGACTTCAACGCGCCAGCCACGCCTGACGCTCAGTTGCTCGTGCAGCGCAACACCCAGACATCGTAGCGCGGATGATCCAGCGCGCTGAGCGCCGGGCTGGAGGCGATCATCCAGCCTTCGAACACCGGCGCGTCGGCCCCCGTGTTGCGGATCGTCAACAAGGCGTAAGCGTCGCTGGAGGGGTTGTCGGCCGGAAAGCGGCATTCGCCCAGCGAGATTTCGATCCGTCCGTATGTGGCGGTCTGCCCGTTGGCCAGTTCGATATCCGAAACCGCCCCCGACACCCGGTCGAGCACACGGACCACACCGCCCGGCGCGGTTTCCATGAGATCCTGCGCCAATGCGGGTATTGCCAGAAGGCTTAGCGCAAGCGCGAGCCTCACTGCGGCGTCTCCTCGCTCGAACCCGAGGAAGTCACGAATTTCATCAGCAACGAGATCAGGCTGACGGAGCCCTGGGTATCCTCGATCTCTTCGCCCGGCTCCAGATCGACGGGCGAGCCGCCCGGCACGATCTCGATATAGTTGCCGCCCAGCAATCCCTCCGACGAGATCAGGATCGCGCTGTCGTCGGGCAGCACGATGCCATCCTTTACCGTAAAGCGCGCGTCGGCCCGGAAGGTTTGCGGATTGAGCGCGAGCGACGTGATCGTGCCCACCTTGACCCCGGCCATCTTGACGTCGGTACCGACGGCGATCCCCTCGACCGACCGGAAAGAGGCGCGCAGCTCATAGCTTCCGGTGGTGGAACCGCCGATCCCCGTTGCATTCATCATATAGGCCAGAAACCCCGCCGCCACTGCAAGAACGACGGCCCCGACCAGTACTTCTATCTTGTTTTCGGACATCTGCTCTATTCCGGCTGCCATGCTTCGTAATCACTGCGGGCGGCAGGGATCGTGCGGCGAATGGAACCGGCGGGCGCATAGGCCAGCGCAGTGCCGGTCAGGTTTTCGTGATGCGGCTTTTCCCAGGGTTTGTGAACCAGCGGGGCGTCGCCCGGGCGCTCGTCGAACGTGTGATGCAGCCAGCCGTGCCAATCGGGGCTGATGCGGCTGGCCTCGACCTCGCCGTTGTAGATCACCCAGCGCCGCTTGCCGTCGCGGGTTTCGTAAAACTGGTTGCCCTGTGCGTCTTCGCCCACCTTCACGCCCTTGCGCATGGTGAAAAGCTGGGTGCCCAGCGTCTGGCCGTTCCACCAGGTGAAGAGTCGAAGAACAGTGTTGAAGATGCCCATGAAACCCTCCGGCAGTCGCTCTGGAACATATGGACCATGTCACCGGCGAGGTCTAGGGGCAAGGGCCGCGCCATGATCCGCAAATGAAAAAGCGGGCACGAGGGCCCGCTTTCCTGTCTCTTCGGCAGCGCGGTATCCTAGCCCGCGCTGGCGCCCTCTTTCTTGTGATCGGCATAGATCATCAGCGGCGCGGCATCAGAGGTTACGGCCTCTTCGTTCACCACCACTTCTTCAACATCGTCCATCCCCGGCAGGTCGAACATCGTGTTCAGAAGGATGTCTTCCATGATCGAACGCAGGCCGCGGGCCCCTGTCTTGCGCTCGATGGCGCGCTTGGCGATAGCGCTCAGCGCATCTTCGGTGAAGGTCAGCTGGGTGTCTTCCAGCTCGAACAGGCGCTGATACTGCTTGACCAGCGCGTTCTTGGGCTGGGTCAGGATTGTCACCAGCGCGTCTTCGTCCAGATCGGTCAGCGTGGCGATCACCGGCAGGCGGCCGACGAATTCCGGGATCAGCCCGAATTTCAGCAGATCCTCCGGCTCCAGCTCGCCGAACATCTCGCCCACGCCGCGGCTGTCATTCTCTTTCACATCGGCGCCGAAGCCGATGGCAGAGCCCTTGCCACGTTGCGCGATGATCTTTTCGAGCCCCGCGAAGGCACCGCCGCAGATGAACAGGATGTTCGTGGTATCCACCTGCAGGAATTCCTGCTGCGGATGCTTGCGCCCGCCCTGCGGCGGAACAGAAGCCACGGTGCCTTCCATGATCTTCAGCAGGGCCTGCTGCACGCCTTCGCCCGACACATCGCGGGTAATGCTGGGATTGTCGGATTTGCGGGTGATCTTGTCGACCTCGTCGATATAGACGATGCCGCGCTGCGCACGCTCCACATTGTATTCCGACGCCTGCAACAGCTTGAGAATGATGTTTTCCACATCCTCGCCCACATAGCCCGCTTCGGTAAGCGTGGTGGCATCGGCCATGGTAAAGGGCACATCCAGAATCCGCGCCAGCGTCTGCGCCAGCAGCGTTTTGCCGCAGCCGGTGGGGCCGATCAGCAGGATGTTGGATTTGGCCAGCTCGATATCGCCACCCGATTTGGCCGCGTGATTCAGCCGCTTGTAGTGGTTGTGAACCGCCACCGAAAGCACCCGCTTTGCATGGGACTGGCCGATCACGTAATCATCCAGCACCTCGCAGATTTCCTTGGGTGTCGGCACCCCGTCCGAAGATTTCAGACCAGCGGCCTTGGTCTCTTCGCGGATGATATCCATGCACAATTCGACGCATTCGTCGCAGATGAATACAGTCGGACCGGCAATAAGTTTGCGCACCTCATGCTGGCTTTTGCCGCAGAACGAGCAGTAAAGCGTGTTCTTGGAGTCGCTGCCGGAGTTGTTCGCCATGTTCATCCTCTGAGGCTTGATCGTCTGTGCGGCGGTTCCGCGGAGTGGCCTGGGCTTTCGATATTCCCGATAGCCTAGGCCAGAGATTTTCCGGGCACAACGCCAAATTCGGCACTGCGCCCCTATGTTGCACCCTGCCTATTCGGCTTCGGGCTCGCCCTTGGCGCGGTTTTCGACGATCTCGTCGATCAGACCCCAGTCCTTGGCGTCTTCCGGCGACATGAAATTGTCCCGCTCCAGCGCATCCACGACCGTTTTCAGTTTCTGGCCGGTATGCTTGACGTAGATCTGGTTCAGCCGGTCCTTCAGCTTCTGGGTTTCCTGCGCATGGATCATGATATCCGTCGCCTGGCCCTGATAGCCGCCCGACGGCTGATGCACCATGATCCGGCTGTTGGGCAGAGAGAAACGCATCCCGTTTTCGCCCGCCGCCAGAAGCAGCGACCCCATCGAGGCCGCCTGCCCGATCACCAGCGTGGAAACCTTGGGCTTGATATACTGCATCGTGTCATAGATCGACAGGCCGCTGGTTACCACACCACCGGGGCTGTTGATGTACATCGAGATTTCCTTGGCCGGGTTTTCAGCCTCCAGATGCAGAAGCTGCGCCACGATAAGCGACGACATGCCGTCATGCACCGGGCCGGATACGAAGATGATCCGCTCTTTGAGCAGGCGCGAGAAAATGTCATAGGCCCGTTCCCCGCGCGAGGTCTGCTCGACCACCATGGGAACAAGGGTATTCATGTAGATGTCATATGGATCGTTCATATCGGCCTGCCTGTTGATTTGGGCATCCTAAGCCCGAGAAACCTGACAGAGTCTTAGGCCCGCGCCCGGGTGGCTGCAAGGCCCTGCCCGCCCACATTCTCGGCGCCGGCGCATGTCTGGCGGCGCAACCCATGCCAATTGTTACGAAATCCGGCGCGGTTCACACAGTTTTTTGTGTGGCGGCGTGATCGCGTCTTGGCCATACCTGTGTGGCCACGATACCGGAGACGCCCTTGATGAACCGCCTTTTTTCCGCCTTCGCCCTCGCCGTCTTCGCGCAGGGCGCGGCAGCCGATCCCGACCCCGCTGACTGGGATGCCGTCCTGCAGGACGCAAGGGGCCAGACCGTTTACTGGAACGCCTGGGGCGGATCGACGGCGACCAATGATTTCATCCGCTGGGCCGGCGATCAGGTGCAACAGCGTCACGGGGTTGTCGTGGAGCATGTGAAACTTTCCGATACCGCCGATGCCGTCAGCCGGGTTCTGGCCGAAAAGACCGCCGGAAAGGATGCAGGCGGCGCGGTCGATCTGATCTGGATCAACGGCGCCAATTTCGCGGCGATGAAAGAGGCCGGGCTGCTGTTCGGCCCCTGGGCCGAAAACCTGCCGAACTGGCCGCTCGTGGATATCGAGGGGAAACCGGCCGTCACCTCGGATTTCACCGTGCCGACAGAGGGGCTGGAAAGCCCCTGGGCCATGGCGCAGGTGGTGTTCTATCACGATAGCGCGCGCCTGCCCGAACCGCCCAGATCCATCCCCGCGCTGCTGGAATGGGCCGCCGCCCATCCCGGCCGCTTCACCTTTCCGCAGCCGCCCGATTTTCTGGGCACCACCTTTCTCAAACAGGCGCTGTACGGGCTGGCCGAAGATCCAGCGCTGCTGCAAACCCCGGTCGAGGAAACGGATTACGCCGCCGTCACCGCCCCGCTCTGGGCCTTTCTGGATGATTTGACGCCAAACCTGTGGCGCAGGGGCCGCGCCTATCCGCAGACCGGCCCGCGCCAGTTGCAGCTCATGGCGGATGGCGAGATTGATCTGGCCCTCTCCTTCAGCCCCGGCGAGGCATCGACCGCGATCGCCAATGGCGAATTGCCCGACACCGTGCGGACCTTCGTGATCGACGGCGGCACCATCGGCAATGCCAGCTTTGTCGCCATCCCCTACAACGCCACGGCCAAGGCGGGCGCGATGGTGCTGGCCGATTTCCTGCTCTCGCCCGAGGCGCAGGCTCGCGCGCAGGATCCCGCCGTGCTCGGCTATGGCACCGTGCTGGCGACCAACCGCCTTGATCCCGCCGACCGCGCCTTGTTCGACGCGCTCGAGCTTGGCATCGCCACGCTGACGCCGGTCGAACTTGGCCCCGCCCTGCCCGAACCGCACCCGAGCTGGGCCGTGGCGCTGGAAAAAGACTGGTCCGCCCGCTTCGGCGTGGCGCAATAGGCCATGCGCCTGGCCCCGGCGCTGACACTCGTACTGCTGCTCGGCCCGGTTCTGGCCGGGCTGGCGGGTACGCTGGCCCCGGCCTTGGGCCTGTTCCCGGCGCTGGGGGGAAGAAGCCTCAGCCTGGCGCCGGCCATGGCGTTGCTCGACTGGCCCGGCCTTGTGCCGGCGGCGCGGCTCAGCGTGACCACCGGGCTTGCCGCCACCGCGCTTTCGCTGGCCATCACCGCGCTGATCATGGCAGGCTGGTCGGGCACCCGCGCCTTTCGCTGGATGGAGCGTGCGCTGTCGCCGCTGCTGTCGGTACCGCATGCGGCGGCGGCCTTCGGCATCGCCTTTCTGATCGCCCCGTCGGGCTGGATCTCCCGCGCCCTGTCGCCCTGGGCCACTGACTGGCACCACCCGCCCGACCTGCTGATCGTGCAGGATCCGTGGGGCATCGCCATGGTGCTGGGGCTTGTCGCCAAGGAGGTGCCGTTTTTGCTGTTGATGACGCTGGCCGCCCTGCCGCAGGCGATGCCGCGCCGCAGCCTGACCATCGCGCAATCGCTCGGCTATTGCCGCGTCACCGGCTGGCTGAAGGCGGTGTTTCCCCGCATCTATGCCCAGATCCGGCTACCGGTCTACGCCGTGCTGGCCTATTCCATGTCGGTGGTCGATGTCGCCATCATCCTTGGCCCCAACACGCCGCCGCCGCTGGCCGTGCAGGTGGTGCGCTGGATGGGCGACCCCGATCTGACGATGCGGTTTCAGGCCGCCGCCGGGGCGGTACTGCAACTGGCCCTCGTGGTCGTCGTGCTGACGCTCTGGCGCCTGGGCGAAGGCGTTGCGGGGCGGTTGGGCAAAAGCTGGATCGCGCGCGGCGGGCGCGGCCGGTTCGACCACGCGCTGGGCCTGGCCGGCATGGCCGCCGCCACGCTGACCGCAGGCGCGGTGCTGCTGGGGCTGGCGGGCCTAGCGCTCTGGTCCGTGGCCGGCTTCTGGACCTTCCCCGACGCCTGGCCCGACAGCCTGACCCTGCGCGCCTGGATGCGCCACGCCCCCGGCCTGCGCGACCCTGTGCTTGAGACCGTGATCATCGCGCTGGCGGCCACGCTGATCGCGCTTGCCCTGACACTGGCCTGCCTGCAGGCCGAGCATCGCTTCGGCCTCAGCCCCGGCGCGCGCAGCCTGTGGCTTTTGTACCTGCCGCTGCTGATCCCGCAGATCGCCTTTCTGCCCGGCCTGCAGACCCTCGCGCTGATCGCGGGGGCGGATATGGGGCGCGGCGTGGTGATCCTGGGCCATGTGGTGTTCGTGCTGCCCTATGTCTTCCTGTCGCTCGGCGATCCGTTCCGCAAGTGGGATACGCGCCATGCCACCATCGCCGCCGCTCTCGGCGCCGCGCCCCGCCGCACCTTCTGGGCGATCCGCCTGCCGATGCTTTTGGCCCCGGTGCTGACCGCGGCCGCCGTCGGCTTTGGCGTGTCGGTGGGGCAATACCTGCCCACCCTGCTGATCGGCGGCGGCAGGGTGCAGACCCTGACGACCGAGGCCGTGGCGCTCGCCTCGGGCGGCGACCGGCGGGTGATCGGCATCTACGCGCTGGCGCAGACCGGGGTGGTGATCCTGGGTTTCGCCGCCGCGCTGCTGCTGCCCCGGCTTGCCTGGGCGAACCGCCATGCGCTAAGGGCGGCGGCATGACGCAAACCGGGCTTCGCCTTGAAAACCTTCGCATCCTGCGGCGCGGCCGGCAGCTTGTGGCGCTGGATACCCACGTGGCGCCGGGGGCGGTGCTGACGGTGATGGGCGCCTCGGGCGTGGGCAAATCCACCCTGCTCGCGGCGATCACCGGCACCCTGCCCACCGGGTTTCGTGCCGAGGGCCGGATCATCCTGAATGGCGAGGATATCTCCCGCAAAGCCCCCGAGCACCGCCATGTCGGCATCCTGTTTCAGGAGGAGCTGTTGTTTCCGCACCTTTCGGTCGGCGGCAACCTCGCCTTCGGCCTGCCGCCCCGCATCCGCGGCCGCGCCGCCCGCCGCACGAAGATCAAAGAGGCGCTGGACGATGTCGGGCTTGCGGGCTTCGCCGCGCGCGACCCCGCCACGCTTTCGGGCGGGCAGAAGGCGCGCGTGGCGCTGATGCGGATGCTGCTGTCGGAACCCAAGGCCCTGCTTCTCGATGAAGCCTTCGCCGGGCTCGACGCCGCCCTGCGCGCACAGGTGCGGCAACTGGTCTTCGACCGCGCCCGGGCCCGCGCCCTGCCGGTGCTGATGGTTACCCATGACGCGGCGGATGCGCAGGCGGCAGGGGGCCGCCTGATCGTGCTGGAGCCGCGCTGAGCGGGCGCGGGGCCGCTATCGCTCGTCCGCCTCGCCCTTGACCTGCTCGGACCTGACCCGGCGCAGCGTTTCCACCAGCATCGCGGTGAAAAGCCCCATGTTCAGCAGCCCGTTCGCCGCCGCCAGCCCGCCGAGGATGCGCCACTGATGCGGCAGCAGGATGTCGCCGAATCCCAGCGTGGTGAAGGCGACGATGGAGAAATAGGTGGCGGCCTCGAGCGCCGTGAAAATCCCCAGGAACAGGAAGGCCAGCGCCCAGACCCATACCGACAGCGTCAGCACCGCCAGGACCATCAGCACCGTCACCATCAAAACCACCGCCAGCTTGGGCGCATGCGGCCGCCGCACCAGCCATGGGCTGGCCAGGCTCACCAGCGCCTCCGCCAGCCAGAAGCCGGCGCCGGCGATCACGATGGTCACGAGGATCAGCACGGTTCCGATCGCAAGCTGATGCAGCAATTCCTTCCTCCCGGTCTGACGCGGCCGCCGGGCGGCAGGCTGCGGACAAGTTCGGAAACCTACTTCAGAATGTGCCCAAGGAGAACCTTGTAAAACCGGCGCACCCCCGGGATGCGACATTTTGGGCCGCAGCGCGATGCGCCGCGCGGCCCCGGCCTGGCGGCCCATTCGCCTTGAAAGCAGCGCTCTCGCAGCCGCCACTGCGCCCCGCTGCGGCGCCCAAGCGTCCGGTTTCTGCGAAATTGACGGAACCGTGCCCCGGTTTCCGCGTTCTTTTCTCAACCGGCGCATGCACGACCTCCGCGCCGGACGCAAACCTGATGAAGGAGCAAAACCATGAATAAATTCTTTGCATCCACCGCGATCGCATTGCTCGTTGCCGGCCCCGTCGCCGCGCAGGCACAGACCGGCACGGTCACCGCCCAGACGCAGACCGGTGCCGGCCTGTTCGTCGAGACCGCGGCCGCGACCGACCACTACGGCTCCGACCTGATCGGCAAGCGCCTTTACGTGGCCGAAACCGAAACCGACGAGTCCACCACCCTCACGTCCGACATGCGGGACGAATGGGATGATATCGGTGAAATCAACGACCTGGTGATTTCCGAAGACGGCACGGTCAAAGCCGTTCTGCTGGACATCGGCGGTTTTCTGGGTGTCGGCGAAAAGACGGTTGCCGTTGACATGAGCAAACTGCGGTTCATCCCGGACGGCGAAGACGCGGATGACTATTTCGTCGCCTTCCAGGGCAATACCGAGATGATCGAAAGCGCGCCGGAATTCGAACCCTATGAGACCCGCGAAACCACCGCGATGACGGATCAGGACGCCGCCACGCCGGTGACCGGCGACAAGGCCATGGCAGAAGATAACGGCCCGCTGTGGGATACCCCGCTGGTCGAGCGTGAAGGCTACAAGCGCGTCGAGGCCAACGAGCTGACCGCCGATGATCTGACGGGCGCGACCGTCTATGACGTGAACGACGATTCCATCGGCGAGGTCTCAGACCTGGTGATCACCGACGATGGCAAGATCGAACAGGCGATCGTTGATGTCGGGGGCTTCCTGGGCATGGGCGAGCACAGCGTCGCGATCGCGTTCGACGAGATGCAGATCATCCGCGAGGATGATGGCGATGACCTGCGTGTCTATGTTTCCGCCAGCGAAGAACAGCTCAAAGAGCGTCCGAGCTACAACTACTGAACGCACAACACCGCTGACAGGATCGGAGGGCCGCATTTCGCGGCCCTCTTTTCGTTCCGCCACGCAGCGTGGGTGGCGGCGGCAGGGAACAATCCCACCGGCCGTGCGTTACCTGCCGAAGAGGAACGGGGACACATGACAAGAGAGATGCAAAGCCGCTGGGCGCTCATTATCATCGCCATTGTAGCGGCGACGGCGGCCCTGAAACTCGCCGATGCCGTGTTCGCGCCGCTGGCGCTTGCCTTCGTGATCGCTGTCGTCCTGTCGCCTCTGGCCGACTTTCTGGCAAAAGCCGGCGTACCCAATACCGCCAGCGCGGTTCTGAGCTTCATCTTCGGCCTCGCGCTTCTGATCGCGCTGATCCTCGCGGCCGAACCCTTCGTCACCGATATCTATGAACAGGGCCCCCGCATCCGCTATGAACTGCGCGAAACGCTGGCCGATCTGCGGCATATGCTGCGCGGCCTTGATGATGTAACCGAAGAGGTTCAGAAGGCGCTCGCCCCCGCCGGCGCTGCCGAGGCCGCGGAGCCATCGCCGCAAAACGGCGTGAGCATTCCCTCACTGACCGATGCACTGTTTCTGGCCCCCGCCATCGCGGGGCAGATGCTGATTTTCGGCGGCGGCCTGTTTTTCATCCTTCTGTGCCGGGCCGACATCTACCACTGGCTGGCCCGGCTGGCCTCGGAAAACGGAACCGGGCGCGCCGTTACCGCCGAGTGTTTCCGCCGCGCCGATCGACAGGTGTCGCGCTACTTCCTGACCGTCGCGATGATCAACACCGCCTTTGGCGTGTCGGTCGCGGCGGCGCTGGCCGCGTTGGGCATGCCCAGTGCGATCCTGTGGGGGGCGGTTGCCATGCTGATGAATTTCATCGTCTACCTCGGCCCCGCGCTCGTTGCGGTTTCGCTGTTGGCCGCCGGGGTCATCGTCTTCGACGGCCTCGCCTCGGCCCTGCCCGCCGCGGCCTTCGTGACGCTGAATTTCATCGAAGGTCAGTTCGTGACACCCACGCTTGTGGGGCGTCAGATGCAGGTCAACCCGCTGCTTGTGTTTTTGTCGCTGTGCCTGTGGCTCTGGCTTTGGGGGCCGATCGGCGGTTTTGTCGCCATTCCTGTGCTGGTCTGGGGGATCGCCGTGACACAGGGGCTGGTGCAGCCTGCAGAAGAGCTCCGCGAGGCCGCGTAGGCCCCGTGGACGGCACGCTCAAACCAGCCCGGCCAAGGCGTTTTCCCGTGCTTCCCTCTCGAAATCCACGATCGGGAATTCGGCGTAGATGCGATAGGTTTCGTCGTCGTCACGCGTGTCCACAGTGCCCCGCAGCTGATGCGCGAAGGCCGAAATAAGGCTTGTGCCCAGCCCCGAGCCGCGCACCTGTTCGGGCGGGGTGATCGGCACGCCCTTGGAATTGCTGACCTCCAGAACCGCGCGGCTGCCGTCATGCGCGCTCAGGCGCACCTCGATCCAGGGGCAGCCAACGGCGGGACGACCAAGGTATTTGAGCGCGTTCGTCACCGCCTCCGATCCCAGAAGCGACAGCGGAACCGCCTGATCGGGGTAGAGCGTGACCGGATCATACGATTGCTCGAAACGCAGTTGCACCCCTTTGGGCGCCCCCCCTTCAACGAGACTCGTGATGATCCCCTTCAACAGCTCGTCGGCACGAACGCGGCTCTCCGAGGAGGTTTCATACAGGCTCCGGTGCGCGGTCGCGATGCTCATGACGCGCATCTGTACTTCCTTCAGGGCGGCCCGCGCCTCGGGCACCGTCGCCTTTCTGATTTTCATGTTCACAATCGAGGAAATCAACTGCAGGTTGTTCTTGACCCGGTGATGAACCTCTTTCAACAGCACCGTCTTGTCGCGGATGGTGCCTTCCAGCTCTGCCTCGTCGCGCACGACTGTTTCCGCCAGGTCATGCCATGTCCTGTCAATCTCGCGAATTTCCAGCGGCTTGAACCCGTCATCGCCGTCGTCCGGCAGAAACCGCGTTTTGGTGAACACCTGCATCTCACTGCGCAGCTTGTGGATATGCTTGATCACCAGCCGGTGCACCGCGAAATAGGCCACACCCAGGCTGGCGAGCCACATGACAACGGGAAAGATCAGCGGCGATGAAAGGGCGAATCCGGGCGCCACGGCCAACCGCTCGCGCGGCCAGCTTCCGATGGCGTAGACCGTATTGGCCAGAATCGGCACAATGGCAAACACCCTCTCCTCGCCCCCTGCGGTCTGGCCGGTAAAGGCGGTGCGTGCGTGCCCGACAAAGCTGAACAGGCTCCGCTCGCCGGGAAGGCTGTCGGCGACATTCTCGAGCCCCGATTCCGAGCTGAGAACCTGGCCGTCACGGTTAAAGGTGATCAGATCGATCGGGCGTTCCGTCGGCAACAGCTCCAGCGTCTGGAAGATCCGCTTGTGCGGCAGCGATACGGCAACGTACCCTTCGAACCGTCCGCCCGAGAGCACCGGTTCAGACATGACGATGACAGCCGTCTTGCTGATCGGCGCCTCCCTGAGCAGATCGGCGCGCGCCTCGGGGTTGGCGCGCTGCGCCTTCAGGATCATGCTGTTGCCCATGTCGCGGCCCTGATCCGCCGATCCACATTCCAGAATGCCGGCGCGATTGACGAAACCGGCAAAGGAAAACTGCGGATTTTCCCGCACGAAATCGGCAAAGACCGCGTGGCAATCCGCGCTGGACAGTCGGACGGAGGGCAAGGCGGCGACAAAGGCCGCCGTTGCCCCGAATCCGCCGCGGATCATTCCTTCTTCGCTGGCCGCCGCCTCTGCGGTAACGGCCATCAGCGCGGTCTCGGCACGACGGTCGGCTTCCTCCGCGAATTTGCCGGTCAACGAGATCGCAATCAGCCCGATCGGGAACAGTGCGAATGCCAGAAGTGCGGCGACCCGAAAGGCCAGCCCATCGGTGAATTGCCGTATCTTTTGCATGGATGTCAAAAGCGCTGCACCGTCATGCCCGCGTTCACCACCGCCAGTGTTTCCTGATCGGTCAACTCCATCGTGCCGTCGCCGTCAAGTTCCAGAATCTCGCTCAGCCTCTGACGTCCGCGGTTCACGCGGCTCTTGATGGTTCCGACCGCCACACCGCAGGTTTCGGCCGCTTCCTCATAGGAAAACCCCGACGCGCCGACCAGGATCAGCGCCTCGCGCTGTTCGTCGTTCAACTGAACAAACGCCCGCTCGAAATCCGCCATCGCCAGCCGCCCGTCATGCGACGGCTTTTCCGACAGGGTGGCGGCGAAAGCGCCGTCGCTGTCCTGCACCTCGCGCTTGGCCTTGCGCCGGTCCGAATAGAAAGTGTTGCGCAAAATCGTGAACAGCCAGGCCCGCATGTTGGTGCCCACCTGATAGGAGTCGATGTTCCTCCAGGCCTTGACGATGGCATCCTGCACCAGATCATCGGCCGCAGAGCCGTTTCTGGTAAGGCTCAGCGCAAAGGCGCGCAGGGCCGGCAAATGCTCCACGATTTCCTCGCGGGGGTTGGCATCACGCTGGGGTTCAGCTTTTTCCATGATGCGAGTCCTGCTCCTTGAGCTGCTCAAGCAATTCTTTGAAGCGATCCGGGACGTCTTCTTCGAGTTTCTGCTGATAGACCCGACGTAAATTTTCGTCGATCTGCTCTTCAAGTCTGGACTTGTTGTTTTCATGCGCCATGCTGCCATCCACAATTTCCACGGTTTGCCTGAGAACCGTATATTAATCGGGAACCCAACGTAGGCCAAATGCGTTTGGTTCCCGATCTGATCAAAAAAAGGGACGATCGAATGTCTACAGGACAGTCTGGAAATCACCTATCGCTGATCGTGGCCGAAATCCTGCCCTCTTTGCGGCGGTATGCGCGGGCGCTGACCGGCAACCAGAAGACCGGCGACAGATACGCCGCCACCACCCTCGAGGCACTGCTGAGCGACCGGTCGGTGTTCGAGCAGATACCGGACCCGAAAACCGCCTTGTTTCATGCCTTCCACCTGATCTGGACCAGCGCCGGCGCCCCCGTCGGGGAAAGCGAATCCGGGCTGGCACGTCAGGCCCAGGCCCATCTGCGGCGCCTGACCGCGAATACCCGCGAGGCGTTGCTGCTGAACACGATCGAGGAATTCAGCCGAGAGGATATCGCAACCATCATGGGAACCGACTCTGCCGAGGTCGCGCATCTTCTGGACGTCGCGCACCGCGAGATGGAAGACAGCATCAGCGGCCGGGTGCTCGTCATCGAGGATGAGGCGATCATTGCGCTGGATCTGCAGAGCATCGTCGCCGACATGGGCCATCAACTCACCGGCGTGGCTCAGACCCAGCGGCTGGCGGTGGAACTGGCCAAACGGGAACGGCCCGACCTGATCCTGTCGGACATCCAGCTTGCCGATGGTTCTTCGGGCATCGACGCGGTGAACGAGATCCTGCAGGCTGCGGCCGATATTCCGGTGATCTTCATCACCGCCTTCCCCGAACGGCTTCTGACCGGTGAGCGCCCGGAGCCGGCCTTCGTCATCACCAAGCCTTATTCCGAGGAACAGGTGCGGTCGGCCGTCAGCCAGGCGATGTTCTTTTCCAGCACCGAAACGCTGACCGTCTGACCCATATCGCCTGACACGACGAAAAAGACCCCGCTGCATCACAGCGGGGTCTTTCACGTGCGAGCGCATGCCCGCGTTACGATTTTGCAATCGCGCGCAGCATCCAGGCCGCTTTTTCGTGAAAGGCCGAGCGCGCCGTCGCCAGATCGGCGGTCACGTCATCGCTGTGCTTCTCGGCCACTTCAATCAACTCGTGCAGGCGTGTGGCGACCTGTTCGTGATCTCCGGCCAGATCCTCGACCATGTCAAGCGCGGTCGGGTTTTTAGGCGCATCACTGATCACCGAACCCTCGACGATCGCCTTGATCGACATTGGCGCCAGCTGACCCAGCGCGCGCATCCGTTCGGCCAGCACATCCGTCGCCTCGAACAGATCGGTATACTGCTCTTCGGTCAGGTGATGGATGCCGTAGAACAGCGGCCCCTCGACGTTCCAGTGATAGGCATGGGTCTTCAGCAACAGGTTATACGTGTCTGACAGCACACCGGCCAGGCTGTCGGCCACGGCTTTGGGGTCTTCCACGCCGGTTTCAACGGTGGTGGGTTCTGCGATCGTCTTCAGCGCCTCGGCCATGATATTCTCCTTTGTTGATGTTCATCATCATCGACGACCCAACGGCGGCGGGGCGGTTTTGGTTCCCCACGTCGCCGCGCCGGAACAGAAAAAGGGCGGCCGCGAAGGACCGCCCCCTTTTGTCAGGTGCAAAGGCGTCAAACCGGCGGTTTGCCCCGTGCCGCCCGTGCGATCATCGCCACGATGAACAGCACGATGAACACGAAGAACAGGATCTGTGCGATCCCCGCAGAGGCACTGGCAACACCGCCAAAACCGAAAAGACCGGCGATGACCGCCACGACAAGAAATGTAAGAGCCCAACCGAGCATGTGATCCTCCATCATCTGGATATGAATGCGTTCGATGACGCGTATGCAGGAAAAACGTCTGCCTTTTCGCTTTGTTCCGAGAAAAGAAATGCCGGGCCGCGCGGAACCCGCCCGCCCGGCCCCGCGTTTGTCCGCCAAAGCAACCCGAAAGGAGCACTTTCATGGCACGCGTCGAACCCAACGGAAGCAACCCAGACACCTCTGTCGCCGATATCGAAAAGCAGATCGCACTTCTGAAAGCCGACATCGCCGATCTCGGCGCGACGCTTTCGGATTATGGCCAGAAACAGCAGGCCATCCTCAAATCCACCGCGGCAGACCGCATCGAAACGCTGAAGGCGAAAGGCGCCGAAAACGCCGACGCCCTGCGCAAGCAGGTCGAATCCGCCTATGCGGGCGCCGAAGACAGTGTGCGCAACCACCCCGCCGCGTCGATCGGCATCGCCGCCGCCTTCGGCTTTCTCGTCGGTCTCGTTTCGGCCCGCAAGTAGGCCGCGCGATGATTGGCAATCTCAAACGGGCGGCGGGCGAAACTGCCCGCCGAACGGCCATCGGCACCGCGGGGATTGTCTGTGCCCTCACCGGGCTGGCCTTTCTGACGAGCGCGGCATGGATGGCTCTGTCCGCGCTGCGCGATGCGCAATTCGCGGCTCTGGTGATCGGGCTCGGCTATCTTGGCTTCGGCGCCATACTGCTCGGCTTTGCCGCGGCCCGGCGTCCCGTGCCCACACGCCGCATCGATGAAGCACCTTCCGCCTTTGGCGGAAATTCCCCGGCCGCGGCGCTGGCGGCCGCCTTTGCCGAAGGTCTGAGCGCCGGCGCCGCCGCCGGAAAACGCCGCCGCACCGGGGCGTCAGCCCGCTGAGCCCAGTATCTGGGCGACCGCCGCGCCCAGATCGGGAAACTCCCCGCTGGGCGCGGGGGTCACCGTCAGGGTATCTTCGGCCCGCCATTTCCCCGTCTGTACCAGATAGCCCGACAGCCCGGCCCGGATCGCCGCCGCCACGTCGAATTCCGCATCATCGCCGATCATCACCACCTCTTGCGGCGACAGCCCCATATCCTCGACGGCAAGGTGAAAGAATGCCGGATCCGGCTTGCCCAGCACGACCGCCTCGCGCTGGCTGGCGTATTCCAGCGCGGCGACAAAGGCCCCGACATCCAGGCAGGGCGCGCCCTGGGCATCCGAGAAATAGCGGTTGCGCGCCAATGCGATGAGATCCGCCCCCGCCCGCAGGTGCCGAAACGCTTCGTTGAGACGCGCATAGGTGAACCCGTCACGCGCATCGCCGATCACCACGGCGGGCCGGTCGCCACAGGCCACGCCCCGGAAATCATCCTCCAGCGCGGGCGCGATCAGGAAACGCGGCCGCAGCCCCTGCGCTTCGATATAGGCCCGCGCGGCGGTGACCGGGGTAAAGATATCGCCCCGTTCCGCGCGCAGGCCGATCTGCGCCAATTTTTCGAGAATGCCCGAAACAGGCTGGCTGGTGGTATTTGTCAGGAAACGGAACGGGAGATCCGCCGCCCGCAACCGGCCCACCGCCGCAACCGCGCCCGGCAGGGCCGCGCCGCCCTGATAGACCACCCCGCCCAGATCGATCAGAACACCCCTGAATCCGCCCATGCCGCCGCACCGATGTTGCCTGGACACAGAATAACGCATTCCCGCCGCCGGTCCACGCCTGCGGCCCTCTTGCCCCCGCGACACAGGACAACAAGGCGCATTGCCCTGAAACCCGTCCACGGCCAGAAAGGCCAAGAAAGGCATTGTGCGGGCGGGGTGCGGCCAATACCCTGCGCACAGGTCACGCATGAAATCGAAGTCCACCGAGGCGTCAGAATGAACAAGAGCTTTTTTTTGGGTGCAACAGTCGCCGTCGGCGCGGTCCTTCTGGTTCCCGGTGTCGCCGCCGCCGTTGGCCGGGCGGGGCGGCCGCTGGTGCGGGCCGCGCTGCGTACCGGCGCCGTCGCCTATGACGAATTCCGCAAGGCCGGCGCCGAAGCCTATGAGCATATGGAAGACATCGCCGCCGAAATCCGCGAGGAAATGGCCGCCGAGCGGGCCGAGGCCGGCGAATTCACCGCAGAGCCTACGGCAGAGCCCGAGACAAATGCCGGCTGACACCGACAGCGCCAAACCGGTCCGGCTGCAGCGCGTTCACATTCTGGAAAAACGCGCGCGCCTGCGGGCCGATCCAAAGCTGGACCGCGAAGCGCTGCTGTCACTGGCGAACCGTTTCGCCTCGGTTCCCAATGTGCGCCGGGCGCTGGTGCGGCCCAGCACCGGCAGCGTCATCCTCGAAACCTTCGGCCCGGTCGAAACCGTGCTGGCGCATGTGGCCGAAGAGGGCATCGCCAAAATCACCCGGCCGCCCAAGACACCGCCGGTGCATCAGGTGATGCAGCTTGGCGTGATGCGCATGGATATGGGCGTCAAGAAACGCACGGGCGACGCGCTGGATTTGCGTACGACGGTGGGGCTTGCCCTGTTGGGCGGGGCCATCGTGCAACTGGCGCGCGGCCAGATCGCCGGGCCCGCAACCACGCTCGCGCTCAGCGCGATTTCCCTGCTCGACAAGAAATAGCGCGGCGCCGGGAGGCGGGCTCAGGCCAGTTTCCCGGCGATCTCCATGTCTTCCCAAGGCGGCGACAGATCGTCCCGCCCCATGTGCCCATAGGCCGCCAGATCTCGGTAGAACCGCCCGCCGCGTGCGCCCGGAAGCTCCCACAGCCCCATCCGCTCTGCGATCGCGCCGACACGGAAATCGAACACCTCCTTGACGCGCTGCGCGATCTGCGCGTCGCTCCGGTTGCCGCTGCCATAGCTTTCAACCTCGACGCTGGCCGGCGCCTCATCGCCGACGATATAGGAAAGCTGCAGCTCGCATTCCCCGGCCAGCCCGGCCCGAACCACCGCCCGCGCCGCCTGCCGCGCGGCGTAGCTGGCGATCCGGTCGATGCGCGAAGGATCCTTGCCGCTGAGCGCCGGGCCGCTGCGCCGCACGAAGCTGCCATAGGCGTCATCGGCCGATTTGCGCCCGGTCAGGCCCGAATGGGTGCTCGGCCCCGCGATCCCGTCGGCCGGGAACACGACGAACCGGGTCCGGTCATCCGGCTGCGGCCCGTGCCCCGACAGCGCCGGGCCCACTGCCTGCTCCATCAGCGCCGCCTGCATCGTCTCGGCGTCGAGCCTGTCGCGCGTGCCGAAGGTCAGCGCGATGGCCGTGAGGGCGACAGGCACCCGGTCGGCGAATTCCACCGCCACCTGCGCCTGCGCGTCGGGCGAAAGCCAGGGCAGCCGCCCCTCCTTCCGCGCCCTGTCGAGCGTCGCGGTCAGGCGATGGGCGGCGAAGATCGGATAGGGCATGTCGGTTTCGGTGTGCCCGCAGGCATAGCCGAAGGCGCTGACCATATGCCGCGCCCGCGCCCCGGCCAGCGCCGCCTCCGTCAGCTCGCGACCATGCGCCAGATCCAGCATCACAGTGGGCGTGCGGCCATGGTCCTTGTCGGCATAGCCGGCATCCAGAATGATCCGGCGGGTCAGCGCGGCCAGATCCACCGGCGCATCGGCCCCGGCCCGGACCGACAGGAAGATCACGCCCGAGGCGATGGCGCATTCGGCGATCACCCCCGCCCGCACCCCGGCGGCGAGATAGGCATCGACCACCGCGTCGCTGATCTGGTCGCACAGCTTGTCCGGGTGGCCGACGGTCACGGATTCCGACGTGATCACGAAATTTCGCATGGTTCACCCTCCACGGTATCAAGTTCCAGCCGTACCCCGCGCCGCGCCAGCACGATGCCCGCCGGCGCGGCGGCGGCGGCCAGCGCGATCCCGGCGCTGCCCGGGCCCAGCGGCGCAATCCCCAGTAGCCGGCGCAGCGCCGGCACGAAGAACGGCAGCACCGCCATGCCCGCCGATGCCAGCAGCGCCCCGTCAAGCACCCGGTTTTCCAAGAGCCGGCCCGGCTGCAGCTTGCGGATATCGCTGCGCTGGCAGGTCAGCGTATAGAGCAACTGGCCCAGCGACAGTGACAGGTAGGTCATGCTGCGGGTCTGCGGCCCCGGCCCAAAGCGCGCCAGCCCCGCGAAATGCGACACCAGCGCCGCCCCGGCGATAGTACCGCTGTCAAGCGTCATGCGGCGGAAATCATGCGGCGGCACGATCGGCTCGCCCACATTGCGCGGCGGCCGTTCCATCGCATCCGGATCCGGGTCGGCATAGGCCAGCCCGAGCCCCGGCAGCACATCGCTGACCAGATTGATCCACAGCAGTTCCATCGGGGTTTCCAGTTCGCCGGGGCCATGCGCGGCCTCGACGATACCGACGGCGATCTCCGACATGTTGCTGGTGATCAGGAACTCCAGCGCCCGGCGGATGTTGCGGTAAACCCCCCGCCCCTGCGAGATCGCGTCGACCAGCGTCGCCAGCTCGTCGTCGCGGATCACCACATTGGCCACGTCGCGCGCCAGGTCGGTGCCGCTGGCACCCATGGCGATGCCCACATCGGCGGCTTTGAGCGCCGGGCCGTCGTTCACCCCGTCGCCGGTCATGGCCACCACGGCGCCCTCGGCCTGCAGGGCCTGAACGATGGCCAGTTTCTGATGCGCGCTGACCCGCGAAAACACATGGGTCTGCCGCGCCACCCCGCCCAGCAGCGCCGGGTCGAGCTCCAGTATCTCGGGCGCGTCGATGATCCGCAGCGGCCCGCCGTTCGCCAGGTTCAGCTCTTTGGCGATGGCACCCGCGGTGGCGGCCTGATCGCCGGTGATCATCACCGTGCCGATCCCCGCCCGGTGCATCGCGGCGATGAACTCCTTCGCGCCGGGGCGCAGCGGATCGACCATCGCCATCAGCCCCAGCCACGTCAGCCCGGCAACCTCGTCGCCGTCGGGTGGCCCGTCGCCGGCGGCGAACCCCAGCACCCGGGCGGGGCGCGCGGCCAGCGTGTCATTCTCGACCAGAAGCCGGGCGCGATCTTCCTCGGTCAATTCCCGCTTGCCACCCTCGGCCCAGATATGGCTGCACCGCTCCAGCACCGCTTCGGGGGCGCCCTTGACCATGGTCCGGGGTCCGTCTCCGGCATGCACCGTCGCCATCCAGGGGCGGCTCGGCGTGCGTTCGATCACCGCCTCGCGCGGGCGGGCGGCGCGCAACGAGGCGGCGTCCATGTCATTGGCCAGCACGAAATTCATCACCGCCCGCTCGGTCGCCGAAGAGCCCGTCGCCCCCTCCTCGCCGGGCTCGCAGTCGCTGTTCAGCGCGGCAACCTCCAGCAATTGCGCCATCGCCTGTGCCGGCGCTGGCTCTGCCGCCCCGAGCCCGGGCACCACATCCACCACCTGCAACCGGTTGCGCGTCAGCGTGCCGGTCTTGTCCAGACAGATCGTCTGCAGCGCGCCCAGGCTTTCCACCGCGTCGATCCGGCGCACCAGAATGCCGTTACGCTCCATCCGCCGCAGGCCGCGCGACATCGTCGTCGTTGCCACGACGGGCAGTCCTTCGGGCACCGCCGCCACCGCCAGCGCCAACGCGTCTTTCAGGATCACCGACAGTGCCGTGCCGCGCATCCAGCCGATGCCGAAAAACACGCCGCAGGCCGCCAGCGACACCTTGACCAGCATGGTGCCCAGCCGGTCCAGCTCCGCCTCCACCGGGGCCTGCGGGCGCGACGCCGTCTGGCTGAGCAAGGCAATCCGCGCCGCCGAGGTTTCGCGCCCGGTGGCCACCACGATCGCCCGCCCGTGCCCCTCGGCCACCAGCGTGCCGGCATGAATCATGGTCGGGCGCGCGCCGACGGGCGCATTGCGCTCGACCGTCGTATCGGCATGTTTGCCCACCGGCAGCGTCTCGCCCGTCAGGGCCGATTCATCGACCTTCAGCCGGTCCGCGGCGATGATCCGAGCATCCGCCGCGATCTGCGTGCCCGCGCGCGCGACATAGATATCGCCCCGCACCACCTCTGCCGCGCGCACCGTCACCTCGGCCCCGTCGCGCAGCACCACGACGCTTTCGCCCGAATTGTCCATCAGGCTGTGGATCGCCGCCTCGGCCTGCCCCTCGGTCACATAGCCGAACACCGCGTTCACCAGCACGACCGACAGCGTGGCCAGCGCATCGGCGATGCCCCCGGTCGCCAGCGAAACCACAGCCGACCCGGCCAGCATCGCCACCGGCAGGCTTTCGAACTGTTCGGCGAACAGCGAAACCTGCGACCTGGTCTCGCCCTCGGGCAGCAGGTTCGGCCCGTCGCGCTTCAACCGCTGCGCGGCGGCGGTGGCGCTCAGGCCCCGCGCCGCATCCGTTTCAAGCTGCCGCGCGATGTCGCCCGGCGTCAGGCTGTGCCAATGCGCGGTATCCGCCAGCTCTGCCGCGGGGCGCGGGGCGGCGGCGAGCGGCGCATCCTCGGCCTTGCGGGACAGCGCGTCGCGCACGGCGGCGAACACCTCGTCGATGGGCAGATCCGGGCGCACCTGCAGAATGATGCTGCCAGAATTGTGGCGCACCTCGGCAGAGGCCACCCAGTGCTTTGCCCGGAGCGATGCCTGCACCCGCCGGGCGCGGTCGGGATCAAGCCGCAGGGCCGGGCATCTCAGGCGCAGCCGCCCCGACGCGGATCGGTGGGCCAGGGAAATCATGGTTGTGGTCACGTTCACCGAGTCAGGATCATGGCTATGTTCCTCTTTTCAATAGCATGATCATCGCCGCCGGTCTTTGATCATCCTCAAATGCGCGGGCGCGGGAAATTTTCGCCGCGTGGCTGAGATGATTTGCAGCACGGGCGCTGTCGGGGGTTGGTTGCCGCCGCGTTTCCGCCCACACTCGGCAGACACCACCCGCGACGCGAAGCGATACCGAGGCCCGCCGATGATTGTCGAAGACCAGACCGCGACCATCGAATTTCTGAAAGACCCGGCCACACATGGCTGCGCCGGGCCGGTCGAGGTGATCGAAACCCATATCTCCATGGTCTTTCTTGCGGACGACCGGGCCTACAAACTCAAACGCGCGGTCCGTCTGCCCTATGCCGATTTCTCCACCCCCACGATCCGCGCCGCCACCTGCGAGTCAGAGGTCGCGCTGAACGCGCCGACCGCGCCGGGCCTCTACCTTGGCACCCGGCGCATCACGCGCGGCGATGACGGGTGCCTGAGTTTTGATGGCGACGGCCCGCTGGCCGATGCGGTGGTGGCGATGGTCCGGTTCGAACAATCGGATCTGTTCGATCAGATGGCCATGGCCGGCACGCTGACGCCCGCCCTGATGACCGGCCTGTCGCACACGATCGCGGCGTTCCACCGGGGGTTGCCGCCCGTCCACACTGGCGGCGGAGCCGCCAATATGGAAGGTGTGCTGAACATCAACGCCGCCGGTTTCGCCACCAGCCATGTGTTTTCCGAAGACGCCGTGAAACGCTTCGATGCCACCTTCCGGGATGCGCTGGCCCGCCACGCCGAAACGCTCGACCGGCGCGAGCGTGCGGGGATGATCCGTCGCTGCCACGGCGATCTGCACCTGCGCAACATCTGCATGTTCCAGGGCCAGCCGCGCCTGTTCGACTGTATCGACTTCAACGATCAGATCGCCACCATCGACGTTCTTTACGACCTTGCGTTCCTGCTGATGGACCTGTGGCACCGGGGGCACCCGGAACTCGCCAGCCTCGTCGCCAATCGCTATTTCGACGAGATCGGTCAGGATGACGGGTTCGAGCTGTTGCCGTTCTTCATGGCGGTGCGCGCGGCGGTGCGGGCGCATGTTACCGCGACCCTGTCGGAGGATCTGGCCGAAGGCGCCGAAGAGGCGGCGGCCTCGGCGCGGCGGTATTTCGATCTTGCCCTGTCACTGCTCGCCCCCTGCGCGCCGGGGCTGGTCGCCATCGGCGGGCTCAGCGGCAGCGGCAAATCCACCGTGGCCGAGGCGCTCGCCCCGCGGCTGGGCCGCCCGCCCGGCGCGCGCATCGTGGAAAGCGACCGCACCCGCAAGGCCCTGTTCGGCGCCCGGCCGGAAGAGCGGCTACCATGCGAGGCCTATGAACCGGCGGTGTCGGACAGGGTCTATCACCGGATTACGGCCCGCGCCCTGGCCCTGACAGGCGCGGGCGGCGCGGTGATCGTGGATGCGGTGTTTGACCGGCCCGACAGGCGTGGCGCGCTCGACGCCGCGGCCTGCGCCGCAGGTGTGCCGCTGACCGGCATCTGGCTGCATTCGGATGCCGCGACCCTGCGCAGCCGTGTCGCCGCCCGCCTCGCCGGCGTGTCCGACGCCACGCCCGAGGTGCTGGAGGCGCAGCTCAAGCGCGACATCGGGGCCGTGACCTGGGCCCGGATCGACGCCAGCCGGCCGGTCGCGGCTACGGTTGCGGCGATCCTTGCGCTGCGGCGTGAAACCGCCGCGCCCGCCCCCGGATAACACCGCGCGCGTCCCGCGCGGAACTTTCTGCAACGGCGCGTCGGAGCAGGGTTTTTCCGCCCCCCGATCCCGCCTATACTGCCTTGAAAAGGCGACAGGCAGGTTCGGGCATGGCCGCAAAAGGCAAAGACCGCCAGAAATTCAACATTCTGATCGTGGGCCAGAACGGGCGCCTGCAATATGAAGCGGTGCTGTTTGCCGCCTCGCTGCGCCAGTCCGACCCGGGCTTTGACGGGCGGTTGATCGTGGCCGAACCGCAACCCGGCGAAAAATGGGCCCGCGATCCGCGCATCGGCAACCCCGAGGTGCGCGCGTTGCTGAAACAGTTCGGCGCCGAGATCGTACCCTTCGAAAGCCGGGCCTTCGGCAGCGCCTATCCCCATGGCAACAAGATCGAGGGGCTGTCCGCCCTGCCCGAAGGCGAGCCCTTCGTGTTTTTTGACACCGACACGCTGATCACCGGCAAGCTCTCCGAGGTGCCGTTCGATTTCGATCGCCCCGCCGCGTCGATGCGGCGCGAGGGAAGCTGGCCCGAGATCGAGCTTTACGGCCCCGGCTACGGCGAGATCTGGAAATCGCTCTATGACAGGTTCGGGCTGGCGTATCAGGCGACGCTGGACCTGTCGCAGCCTGATGAGTACTGGCAGCGCTATCTCTATTTCAACGCGGGCTGGTTCTTCTACCGCTGTCCCCGCGCGTTCGGCGAACGGTTCCTTTCCTACGCCACCGGGATTCGCGACGATCCGCCAGGCCCGCTGGTGTGCCAGTCGCTCGACCCCTGGCTGGATCAGGTGGCGCTGCCGCTGGCCATTCATTCCCTTGACGGCGGGCGTCCGGGGCCGGAACTGGCCGGGCTGGACGGCAAGGTAAGCTGCCACTGGCGCGTCCTGTCGCTGCTTTATGCGCGCGAGGATGATCATGTGGTTGACGTGCTGGAGGCCGTCACCGCGCCCAACAAGATCAAGAAGGTGATCAAGGAATACGAGCCCTTCAAGCGGATGATCTATCAGGGCAAGGGGCGCAAGGTGCGCGCCATGTTCGACCGCGCGGATCTGCCGCCACGCGAACAGATGTTGCGCAACCAGATCAAGAAGGCCAACCTGTGGATGCGCTGATTTGCCTTGAGGGCAAACCACGCCGCCCGGCTTAGGTGTTGGTTCAGCCCTTCACGCGATGCCTGAATCTCGCCTGCCGAAGTTGGAAACCCAGATGAATACTCTCACGAAACTCATCCTCGGGCTTTCGCTGGCGTCATTTCTGCCCGGCTGCGACGTGGACGACAATCGACCGCGCCACCGGACCGTCGTGGCGCTGAAGCCGGCCACGGTCATGATCGACAACCAGAGCTATGTTGTCCGGCGCAGCCATGTCACCTATGTCGATGGCGACCCGGGCGAGGTCTGGGCGATTGTCATCGGCGGACGGCCCTGCACCTGCGCCGCGCCCACACCGGCGGGCTGCCGCGAAACGCTGCGATACCGGCAAAGCCGCGGGCCGGGGCCCGGCCCCGCCTGAACAAACGCCCCGGAACCACAGGGGCGCAGCCATCGAGGCGTGTTGTTTCGCCCCGGACGATCGCCTAGGCTCCGCGCCGATGTAGTTTCAGGGAGGATGACATGTCAGACAGCCCCAGCCTCGGCTTTGACACGCTGCAAATCCACGCGGGTGCCCAGCCGGACCCGGCGACAGGTGCGCGGCAGACGCCGATCTATCAGACAACGGCTTATGCGTTCCGCGATGCCGATCACGCCGCCGCGCTGTTCAACCTCGAGGAGGTGGGATACATCTATTCCCGCCTGACAAACCCGACCGTCGCCGTGCTGCAGGAGCGTATCGCCACGCTGGAAGGCGGCGCCGGCGCGGTCTGCTGTTCGTCGGGCCATGCGGCACAGATCATGGCGCTGTTCCCGCTGATGGGGCCGGGCCGCAATGTTGTCGCCTCGACCCGGCTCTACGGCGGCACGATCACCCAGTTCAGCCAGACCATCAAACGCTTTGGCTGGTCGGCGAAATTCGTGGATTTCGACGATCCCGAGGCGGTAAAGGCCGCCATCGACGAAGACACCCGCGCGGTGTTCTGCGAATCCATCGCCAACCCCGGCGGCTATATCACCGATCTGGATGCGATCTCGGCCGTCACGGATGCGGCGGGCCTGCCGCTGATCGTCGACAACACCCTGGCCACGCCCTATCTGTGCCGCCCGTTCGATCATGGCGCGACGCTGGTGGTGCATTCGGCCACGAAATACCTGACGGGCAACGGCACGGTCACCGGCGGCTGCGTGGTGGATTCGGGGAAATTCGACTGGTCGGCCTCGGACAGGTTCCCGTCGCTCTCGGCCCCGGAGCCCGCCTATCACGGGCTGAAGTTCCATGAGGCGCTCGGCCCCATGGCCTTCACCTTTCATTCCATCGCCATCGGGCTGCGCGATCTGGGGATGACGATGAACCCGCAGGGCGCGCATTACACGCTGATGGGGATCGAAACGCTCAGCCTGCGGATGCAGCGCCATGTGGAAAACGCGGTGAAGGTCGCGAGCTGGCTGGAGGCCGACCCGCGGGTCGAATTCGTGACCTATGCCGGCCTGCCCTCCAGCCCCTACCACGACCGCGTCAAAAGCATCTGCCCCAAGGGCGCCGGCGGGCTGTTCACCTTTGCCGTGAAAGGCGGCTATGACGCCTGTGTCAAACTGGTGGACGCGGTAGAGCTGTTCAGCCATGTGGCCAATCTGGGCGACACCCGGTCACTGATCATCCACTCGGCCTCGACAACGCACCGGCAACTGACCCCCGAACAGCAGACGGCGGCCGGCGCCGCGCCCAACCTGGTGCGCCTGTCGATCGGGATCGAGGATGCGCATGACCTGATCGCCGATCTGGATCAGGCGCTGGCCAGGGCCACCGCCTAGCCGCCGATATCGAACACCATCGTGACCGCGGCCGAGACCGAAACCTCGCCCGCGGCCACGGGAACGGCATCGGCCATGCGCGCCGCCTCCATCATCATCGGTGCGGGGCGGGCGCCGCCGGCCTCGCTCAGCGAAAGGACAGGGCCAAGCGTCAGCCCGGCCGCTTCGGCATAGAGCCGCGCCTTGCGCATCGCCTCGGCCACGGCGGCGCGGCGGGCTTCGTCCTGTGCCGGGCCGGGGTTCTGCAGCCCGAAGGACAGGCCGCCGAACTCGTTCGCGCCCAGCCCCAGAACCGTATCCAGCACCCCGCCCAGCCGATCGAGATCGCGCACCCGCACCATGACGGTGTTCGAGGCGACGAACCCGTCGATCTTGGGCCCCGCACCGGGTGTCGAGGACCGGTTGGCCCAGTTCGGATTCAGCCGCAGCGCGCGGGTCTGCAGATCGCGCTCGGCGATGCCGGCCGCCGCCAGCGCGGCCAGAATCTCCGCCGTTTTCACAGAAGTGTCATCCATCGCATCGGCGGCCGAGCGGGCCAGGCTGGTCACCCCCACGGTGATCACCGCCATATCGGGCGCCGCCGCCACCTCCGCCTCGCCGGTCACGGTCAGGGTGGCGGCGGCGTCTTGCGCCCGACCTGTGGTCGCCAGCGCCAGCGCCAGCATCAGAACCGTAAAAAACCGCATGTCGTCCTCCTCTTTGCCGCGAAGGTCTCGCATGAATGCGCCGACAGGCAAGCGCTTCGTTCAGATTGCTTCTCGCTCTCGGCGAATTCCTGCTATAGTCAGGCCATGGTGGCGCACCCGGCCTGCCGCTCTTCCTCCGGCTGGTATAGACCAACAAGATGAAACCGCGTTTTGCCCTGAGTCTGTCGCAAGACAAGATCGGACTTTTCCACCGGACCTCCGGCGCATGGAGCCTGGTGGGCGAGGCCATGCTTGACGCGCCCGACCTTGCCGAGACGCTGAAAATGATGCGCGCCACGGCCAGCGAGCTTGAGGGCGGCGGCGTGTTGTCCTTCGTCGTCATCCCCGACGAGATGATCCTTTACACCACGCTGGAGACCGGCCCCGCCCCCGGCGCGGCGGAGATCCGCAAGGCGCTGGACGGGCTGACCCCCTACAACGTGAAAGATCTGGTCTTCGATTGGGAAATGGATGGCACGGGCGCGCGTGTGGCCGTCGTCGCGCAGGAAACCCTGGCAGAGGCAGAGCGGTTCGCCGCGCAGCACCGTTTCAACCCCGTCGCCCATGTCGCGGCACCGGCGCCGGAAAGCTTTCCGCGCATGCCCTGGTTCGGGGCCACACAGGCCGCCGCGACCCTGCTGCCCGATGGCGCGCAGCTCGAGCGCCTCGATGGCCGGCTGGAGCTGGGGGCGCCGACCGTTCGGCCCGCGCCTCCGGTTGCGGCGGTGCCACCAGCGGCAACGCCCGCCCCGGCCCCCCGGCCCCAGAGCCACGCCACCGCCACCCCGATCGCCGCGCCGCCGGCCAGTGTGGGCGAGTCGCCCGCGCCGGATGACACGCCAGCGGGCGGCCGGGCTCGCACCACGGCCCTTGTGCTCGGGGCGGTCGCGCTGTTCGCGATTGCGCTGGCCGCGCTCTGGTCCGGCGTCTTTGCCCGCGATGACGCGCCCCTGGCCACCGCCCCCGAACGGGCCGACGGCGCCTTCACCGTGGCGATCCCGCAGATCGATGCGCCCCGGCTCGAAGACGCTCTGCCCGAGAGTACACAAGCCACGGCCGCGCTGATGGCGCAGCCTGGCCTTGAACCCCTGCCGCACCGGCCCTCGCCCCCGCAGCCGGGGGGCGCGATCGCTCTGCCCGAGCCTGCCATGCCCGCGCCCCCCCTTGCCGCGCTGGCGCCAGAGGCCGTGCCCGAAATCGAAACCGCCGCCGCCCCTATGCTGTTGCCGCCAGATCCGGCCGGCCTCCGGCCCGATGCGCCCCTCGCGCTCTCGGCGCCCCCCCCCGAGCCGGCGGACGATCTCTATATCGCGGCAATCGACCCGGTGATCCTTTCGGAAGATGCCGTGGCCCTGCCTCCCGCCGCCGGGCTGCATGCGGATACTCCCCCGGCCCTGCAGCGCCCCGCCGGCCCCGGCCAGGCCTTCGCGCTTGATGAGCACGGGCGGGTCACGCCGCGCGAGGGCGGCGCGCTGGATCCCTCGGGCGTCATGATCCACGCAGGGCCGCCGCCAAGGGTGCCGCCGCAGCGCCCCGAACCGCCCGCCGCCGCGATCACCCGCAGCGAAAACAAATATCTGGCCAAGTTCATTCCCCGGTCACGTCCGGCCGATCTCGCCCAGCGGCTCGAGCAAGCGCAGACCGGCGGCTACGGGCTGGACGCGCTGTCACAGCTTCGCCCACGCGCGCGCCCCGACTACGTCGCGCCAGCCGCCCCCGTTGCCCTGCCGGTTGCCGTTGCCGCCGCGATCAAGCCGCTGGCGCCCAGCCCCGGGCTGGTGACGCGGCAGGCAACGCAGGAAAACGCGATCAATCTGCGCAAGATAAGCCTGATCGGCGTCTATGGCAGCGAATCCGACAGGCGTGCGCTGGTGCGCTTGCCCGACGGGCAATTCGTGAAGGTGAAACCGGGTGACAGCATAGACGGCGGGCGGGTCGCCGCCATTGGCGAAGACCAGCTGCGCTATATCAAGAACGGCGCGAATATCCTGCTGCAACTGGCCGGCGACGGCTGAGCCGCCAACGGCCTGCGCCATTTCCGGCTGCACGCCCGGGTAGGGTTTTTCTGCGAAAAACATCCTGAAATTGCGCAAAAACCACGCTTGCACCTTGGTCGCCGCGTCGATCGCACGCTAGAGTGGCGAAAACAGCGTGAAATTCGCATGACCATGGACGACACTGATTGTCGGCTGCCGTCGGCCCTGCAGAACAATGCCTGTCTGGCGGCGCTGAACCGGGTGTTCCATGAGGTGCTACTGTCGTATTCGGCTGTTGTGCGGGGGCAAAGCCGGACCGCTATGAACCAGTTCAAGGCCGACGACGCGGCTTTGCCAATGTAAGGACGGACCCATGGAAGGCTTCCTTCTGCTTGCCACGATCTACCTGACCGCCGCGGTGATCGCCGTGCCGATCGCGGCGCGGCTGGGGCTCGGGTCGGTGCTGGGCTATCTGCTGGCGGGCATCGTGATCGGGCCGGTGCTGGGGCTGGTCGGCTCGGAAACGCAGGATCTGCAGCATTTCGCCGAGTTCGGCGTGGTGATGATGCTGTTCCTGATCGGGCTGGAGCTTGATCCCCGTGCCCTGTGGGACATGCGCGACCGGCTGCTGGGCATGGGCGGGATGCAGATCGTGCTGAGCACCGCCGTGGTCATGGCCGGGGCGATGCAACTCGGGCTGGTCTGGCAGACCGCGCTGGCCGTGGGCATGATCCTGGCGCTGTCATCCACCGCGATCGTGCTGCAGACGCTGACGGAAAAGCGCCTGACCCGGACGCCGGGCGGGCGGGCCACCTTTGCCGTGCTTCTGACCCAGGATATCGCCGTCATCCCGATGCTGGCGCTGCTGCCTCTGCTGGCCGTGAAAGAAAAGCTCAGCATCGCGCCGGACGGCTCGTTGACGCGCCACGCGACCCAGCAGGCCACTGAAGGCCACGGCAGCGCGATCTCGGTTCTGGCAGAGCTGCCGGGCTGGGGGCTGGCGCTGGTCACGCTGGGGGCCGTGGTGGCGATCATTCTGGTCGGGCATTACCTGACCCGTCCGCTGTTCCGGTTCATCCACGCCTCTCGCCTGCGGGAGATGTTCACGGTCGTCGCCCTGCTGATCGTCGTGGCCATCGCCCTGCTGATGATCATGGTGGGCCTGTCGCCGGCGCTTGGCACGTTTCTGGCGGGCGTGGTTCTGGCGAACTCGGAATTCCGGCACGATCTGGAAAGCAGTATCGAGCCGTTCAAGGGCCTGCTGCTGGGCCTGTTCTTCATGACCGTCGGGGCCGGTATCAATATGGCCGTGCTGTTTGCCGATCTCGGCCAGATCATCGGGCTTACCCTGGCGCTGATGATCGCCAAGGGGCTGATCCTCTACGGGCTGGCGGTGCTGTTCAAGCTGCGGGCGGGCAACAAGTGGCTGTTCACACTGGCGCTGGCGCAGGCGGGGGAATTCGGGTTCGTGCTGGTCAGCTTCGCGCTGCAGACCAACGTGCTGACCCAATCGCTCGGCCAGACGCTGCTGTTGATCATCGCCATGTCGATGCTTCTGACGCCGCTGTTCTTCATTCTGCATGATTTCCTGTCGCGCCGGGTTTCCGACACATCCGACAGCCCGCGTGATTTCGACAAGATCGACGAACAGCACCCGATCATCATCGCCGGCATCGGCCGCTTCGGGCAGGTGGTCAACCGGATGCTGCAGATGTCGGGCTTTCGGGCCACGGTGCTGGATCACGATCTGCCGACGATCGAGCTGATGCGCAAATTCGGGTTCAAGAGCTTTTTCGGCGATCCCACGCGCCCTGAACTGCTGCATGCGGCGGGTCTCGACAATGCCAAGGTGCTCGTGGCCGCGCTTGACGACAGCGAGGCAAATACCCGGCTGGTGAGATACGCGCGGCGCGAGCGGCCGGATCTGAGCATCGTCGCCCGCGCCAAGGATCGGGTTCACGTCTACGAACTGTACCGGGCCGGGGCCGATCACATCGTGCGCGAGATGTTCGACAGCTCGCTGCGCGCCGGCCGCTACGTGCTGGAGGATCTCGGCCTGACCGATTTCGAAGCCAACGAGATGGAAACGGCCTTTTACAAGCATGACCGCGAAGCGCTGCGCGAACTGGCCGAACTGTGGAAGCCCGGCGTGCCGCTGGACCAGAACCAAGCCTATCTCGCCCGCGCCAGCGAGCTGAACAAAGAGCTGGAAACCGCGCTGGTCCGGCAAGAGGTCGCCAGCACCGAAGAGATCACCGAAGGCGCCGCCTGACATGAAAAAACCGCGGCCCGGAAGCCGCGGTTCATATTCCGTATTGTCGCGGGATCAGGCCGCGCGCGAGATCAGAACCTCGTCGACCTGGCGCTGCGCCCCGCCTTCGTCCATGCCGCTGACGGCGGCCACTTCGCGGGTCAGACGCTCGAGCGCGGCTTCGTAAAGCTGACGCTCGGAATAGCTCTGCTCGCGCTGGTCGTCGGTGCGGTGCAGATCGCGCACCACTTCGGCGATCGAGATCAGATCACCGGAATTGATCTTTTGTTCATATTCCTGCGCGCGGCGCGACCACATGGCGCGCTTCACCTTGGCCTTGCCCTTCAGCGTGGCCATGGCTTTGGATACGACGTCAGGAGAGGACAGAGAGCGCATGCCCACTTCCGTCGCCTTGTTCGTCGGCACGCGGAGTGTCATCTTGTCCTTCTCGAAGGAAATGACAAAAAGCTCCAGCGCAATGCCCGCAATCTCCTGCTCTTCGATGGAGACGATCTGACCCACGCCATGTGCGGGATAGACCACGTAATCGTTCGGGCGAAATTCAGATTTCTTCAGTTTGCTCATGCAGTCGCTTCCTTGCAGGCCCCCATGCGGCGACAACAACCCGCCCGAAAACTGATATTTTCGGTCAACGGGGGATGTATGGCGCTAGAAAACCACAACGCAGGAACCATTCTCTGCGTTAAGGTCATCTGTTACAGACAGCTTTATGTCATGAGAATGTAGCAAAAAAGCCCGACAGTTTAAAGTGCGGCATTGTGAAATGCGCATTAAACAACTGATATAATTTAACAAATACAGGCAGAAAATCCACCCGACAACCCCCAAACCCGCGACAAATACCGCGAATCAGCGGTTATCCGCCCTCGCCCGGCGCCTCGGAGAAGTACTTGTTCAGCTTGTCGGTCTCGCCGTCACGCTCTTCCGCCTCGGGCAGCGGATCTTTCTTCGAGATGATGACCGGCCAGGCCTCGGAATATTTCCGGTTGAATTCCACCCATTTCTCCATGTCCGGCTCGGTATCGGGGCGGATCGCATCGGCGGGGCATTCCGGTTCGCACACACCGCAATCGATGCATTCGTCGGGGTGGATGACCAGCATGTTCTCGCCCTCATAGAAGCAATCCACCGGGCAAACCTCGACACAGTCGGTGTATTTGCAGGCGATGCAATTGTCGACGACGACATAGGTCATGCGGAGGGCCTCACTTCTCTGATCAGGGATTAGCTAGACCAGCCCGAAAGATCATTCAAGCGGCGGAAGCCTGTTAAGATCGAGACTGCGGCGATCTTTCTTGGTCGGCCGACCTTTTCCGTCAAATCGCGGCGATTGCGGAACGTCTTCCCGCGCGGGCGTCAGGTCTTCGTACAGCGTTTGCGCCTCGGCGGCGGGACCGCGCCGCTCGCCCGGGGCAAGCACGCGGATCACCCGAATCCGGTCGCCCTGCGGAAAGGTCAGCGTGTCGCCCGCGCCGACCCGCTGTGCCGGCTTGGCGGCCCGCAGGCTGTTCACCCGCACATGGCCGCCCGCCACCACCTTGCCCGCCAGCGTGCGCGTCTTGAAGAACCGCGCCTGCCAAAGCCACTTGTCCAGCCGGATCAGCGGGCGCGGCTCCGACACGCTATTGCTTGCTCTTCAGCCCCATCAGCGCGGCGGCGAATGGGTTGTCGGGGTCGATCGGCTTTTCCTTCTTCGGCGGGCGGGCCTGATAGGTCTGCGCGCCATCGCGCGGCGGCCGTTTCCCGGCAGGCTTGCCCTTCGGCTTGCCCTTGCCCTGCGGTCGGTTGTTGCCCTGCCGCTCTTCGCCGCGCGGCCGTCCACCGCCCTTGCGCTTGGGCGCCCATGTGAAGGTGTAGAACAGCTCTTTCTCCGGCTCGGCCTCCGCCTCCGGCGCGGCGGGTTCCCCGGACACCGGTTCGGCCGCAGGCTCGGGCGTGGCGCCGGCGTCGACTACCGGATCGGCAGAGGCATCCGCCGCCGGCGGGGCCTTTACCTTTTCGCGTTCGCCCTTCTCGGCGTTATATCCCAGCCCCTGCATCAGATCGGCGAACTGCTCCAGCGTCATGCCGGTGATCGACAGCATGTCGGGGTTGGCCTCGAACCCGCCCCGGCTGTCTTGCGCGCGCAGCAGATCGGCCAGCCTTTCCAGCATGTCGATGCGGATGGCCCGCGCCCCCGCCGGGCGATAGCCCGACAGCGTATAACAACCCTGCGGCACCTCGGGCACCACCGGGATCGTCACCAGACCCGGCGGCGGGCTTTCGGGAAATTCGTTGAGCCCCTGCGAAAGCGACCACAGCACCAGCCGCAGCCGCGTCGGCGCGGGTTTCAGCAAAAGCGGCAGGAAAATCGTGAACTGGCCAAAGCGGATCCCGTGTTTGCGCAGCGCGCCGCGCGCCTCCTGGTCCAGCTCTTTCACCTCGCCCGCCACCTGATCGCGCGGAAGAACCCCCAGCGCCTCGATCATGCGGAAGCCGAAACCGCGAGCCAGGCCGGTCAGCGCCTCGTCGCGCTGCAGGGTCAGCAGCGGCTCAAACAGCGTCGCCACCTTGCGGTCGATGAAGTGCTGCAGACGGCGGCGCACCTTTTCGGCGACGTCGTGCCCGGCCTCTTCATCGACAAAGGCCTCGACCTGCGGCTTGAGAACCTCGCCGCCCGCCACCAGCTTGCCGACCGCATGCTCGCCCCACATCAGGCCGCCCTGCTCGGTAAAGTCGATCTCGGTATCGGGCGCGTTATAGAAGCGGTCCGCGCGCAGATGAAACTCGGGCTTCAGCGCGGCAAAACTGGCCTGGCGCAGCGTCTTCGCCTCATCCGGGCTGCCGCTTGCATCCTGACGAAAACGGAACCCCTCCAGACGGCCGACGAATTGTCCTTCGACCGTCACTTCACCTTTTTCGTTCACCTCGGCCACAAGGCCCTCCTTCTGCTTCAACCGGCGAAGCAGCACACTTGTCCGCCGGTCAACAAATCTTTTCGTCAATGCGCCATGCAGCGCGTCCGACAGACGGTCTTCTACCGCGCGGGTTGCGCCGCGCCAATGGGATTCGTCACCGACCCAACCCCGCCTTTGTGCCACGTAGGTCCAAGTGCGGATATAGGCCAGACGTTTCGATAATGTGTCAATGTCGCCATCGTTCCGGTCGATTCGCCGGATCTGACGCGCAAGCCAATCGTCGGGCACCACGCCGCCATCATGCAGAAAATCATAGATTCGGCCCAGCAGGCTGACATGCTCGGCGGCGGAAATCCCCCGGAAATCGGGGATGCGGCACACATCCCACAACAGGCGCACATCCGGCGCGGCGCTGATCCGCGCCCGGACATCGGGCATCTCGGCCAGTGCGCGCAGGGCGTGCAGGTCATCCGCTTCGCGCGCGCGGGTCAGCCATTCGTCATCTGTGCGCTGCTCGAGCGAGGCGATCAGCCGGTCGGCCGTGCCGAAATCCAGGCGGGCGTTGCGCCATTGCAACTTCTTGACCGGGGTGAACCGGTGGCTGGTGATCGCCGCGGCCATGTCATCGTCGAGCGGCGGGGCCTCGCCCGTCACTCCGAAGGTGCCGTTGCGCATATACCGCCCGGCCCGGCCCGCGATCTGGGCCAGCTCGTTGGGCTGCAACAGGCGCATCCGGCGGCCATCGAATTTCTTCAGCCCCGAAAAGGCGACATGGTTGATATCCAGGTTCAGCCCCATGCCGATCGCATCGGTCGCCACCAGATAATCGACCTCGCCGTTTTGATACAGATCCACCTGCGCGTTGCGCGTGCGCGGGCTGAGCGCCCCCATCACCACCGCGCAGCCGCCCTTTTGGCGCCGGATCAGCTCGGCGATCGCATAGACGTTTTCAACAGAAAACCCGACGATCGCCGATCGTGGCGGCATCCGGCTTATCTTTTTCGAACCTGTGTAGGTCAGTTCCGAAAACCGCTCGCGCCGGGTGAACTGGGCCCTCGGCACCTGCGCCGCGATAGCGCTTCGCATCGTTTCGGCGCCCAGAAAAAGGGTTTCGTGCAGGCCGCGCGCATGCAGAAGACGGTCGGTGAACACATGTCCGCGCTCGGGATCGGCGCAAAGCTGGATCTCGTCAATGGCCAGGAAATCGGCGCCGATCTCCTGCGGCATCGCCTCGACGGTGCAGACCCAGTATCGGGTGCGCTCGGGCACGATCCGTTCCTCGCCCGTGACAAGCGCCACCACCGACGGCCCGCGCAGCGCGACGATCCGATCATAGACCTCGCGCGCCAAAAGGCGCAGCGGCAGGCCGATCACCCCGGTGCGATGCGCCAGCATCCGTTCGATCGCATAATGCGTCTTGCCGGTATTGGTCGGCCCGAGGACCGCCAGGATCCTCCCCTGCTGCCGCATTGTACTGGCCCTTTCAGAGTGCGGTGCCGGAGACTGTCATCTCCAACCGCTCCACGGCCTCTAACAGGTCTGGCTCGTGCGGATGTACGGCGGCGGCGGCATGAAACGCGCGCAGCGCCGCCTCGGGATGGCCCAGTTCATCCATGATCGTGCCAAGCCCGGCCATCGCCCCGAAATGGCGCGGATTCAGCGCCAGCACCCGGTTGATATCGGCCAGCGCCGGGCCGTACAGGCCCTGACGGAAATAGGCGGTTGCCCGCGCATTGTAGCCTTCGGCGAAATCCGGGGCGTGATCGGTGAGCGCCGTGAAATGGCCAATGGCGGTGGCATAATCCTCTGCCGCCATGGCATCGCGCCCGCGCTGCAGCAACAGATCCATCGAAGGCGACCCCGATCTGGACCATTCGGCCCATATTTCATCCTCGACCGATTTCCAGTTCGGCAACTCGGGCTCCTGCAACAGCTCGAAGAGCCCATCCAGAGAATCGGGCCCGGCCCCGGCCGGCAGCGCGATCAGGCCGAAAAACAGACCCGCCGCGAAGATACGATTGAGAAACCTGAGCTGTGCGATCATAACAAAGGAAAATGTAACGCATTGGCGGGGAAAACCAAGGCCCCGCCGCGCACAATCGGAGGAACGCCATGAGCGATGTGATTGACGCGGCCGTCAAGGCCCTGAGCGAGAAGATCGAAGGCGGGATCGACGGGTCTGTCAAATTCGTGATCGAAGGCGAAGGCGCCGTCTATCTGGACGAAGACGGCGTGCGCGCCGGCGACGATGACGCCGACGTGACCCTGAGCGCCGATCTGGAAACGTTTCAGGCCATGCTGGCCGGCGACGTCCACCCCACCGCCGCCTTCATGACCGGCAAGCTGACCATCGACGGCGACATGGGCAAGGCGATGAAACTGGGCGCGGCCTTCGGCTGAGCCATGCGGGACGCGCCGTATTTCGGTGATCTGGCCGACGGCCCAGACGGCGCCGCCTATTGGCTGACCGCCGCCGACGGGGTGCGCTTGCGCGTCGCCGCCTGGCGCGGCGGCGACAGGGGGACGGTGCTGCTGTTTCCCGGCCGCACCGAATATGTCGAAAAATACGGCCGCGCCGCATCGGATTTCCTGAAGCGGGGCTACAGCACTGTCGCGATCGACTGGCGCGGCCAGGGGCTGGCCGACAGGTTGGTGCCCAATCCCCTGGTCGGTTACGTGCGCCGCTTCACCGAGTATCAGCATGACGTCGCGGCGCTGATGGCCGCCCTGCCCGCGTTGAACCTGCCCCGGCCGCTGCATGTGCTGGCCCATTCCATGGGCGGCTGCATCGCCCTGCGCGCGCTGATCAACGGAATGCCGGTTCGCAGCGCGGCGTTTTCGGCGCCGATGTGGGATATCAACCTGCCGCGCCGGATGCGCCCGGTGGCCCGGATCGTGGGCGCCGCCAGCCACCCGTTCGGGTTTTCCAAGCGCTTCGTTCCCGGCACGTCACTGCAGAAAACCTATGTGGACGCCGCCGATTTCGCGGGGAACGAGCTGACCACCGATGCCGATATGTATGCCTATATGCGCGCCCAGGTCGCCGCGCGGGTAGAGCTTGCGCTGGGCGGGCCCAGCATCGGCTGGGTGGGCGCCGCCCTGCGCGAGGTTGCCGCCCTGTCGCGCCACCCCTCTCCGGCGCTGCCGGTGATCACCTTTCTGGGCAGCGAGGAGCGTATCGTCTGCAGCACCGCCATCGCCCGGCGCATGGCCCGCTGGCCCGGCGGCCGCCTTGTGGAGGTGCCCGGCGCCCGACACGAGGTGATGATGGAAACCCTCGATACGCGGGCGCGATTCTTTGATGAAACCTCTGCCTTTTTCACGGCGGCACAGGATGCGGCGCAGCCGGGCCCCGAAGCCGCCTGACCGGCGGCGGCTCAGTCCGACACCACCTCCTGGCGCTGTGTGCCCAAACCGCTGATCGACAGTTCGACCACGTCACCCGGCTTCAGAAACCGCGGCGGCACCATGCCCATGCCGACGCCCGCCGGGGTGCCGGTGGCGATGATATCGCCGGGATGCAGGGTCATCATCTGGCTGAGGTAGCTGATGATCCGCGCCACCGAAAAGATCATGTTCGCGGCGCTGCCCTGCTGCATCCGCGACCCGTTGACCGAAAGCGAAAGGTCCAGCGCGGTGATCTCGCCGGCCTCGTCCGGGGTCACCAGCCAGGGGCCGCAGGGGCCGAAGCTGTCACAGCTCTTGCCCTTGGTCCATTGCCCGCCCCGTTCGATCTGGAAGGCGCGCTCGGAAACATCGTTGACCACCATATAGCCCGCCACATGGTCCAGCGCCTCTTCGGCGCTGACGTATTTCGCAGGCTTGCCGATGACGACGCCCAGCTCCACCTCCCAATCCGTTTTCACGGACCCGCGCGGCAGGCGGATGGGATCATGCGGGCCGGAGAGGGACGAGGTCGCCTTCATGAACACGATGGGTTCGGCCGGAATATCCATGCGCGCCTCGGCCGCGTGGTCGGAATAGTTCAGGCCGATCCCGATGAATTTCCCCACCCCCGCCACCGGCACGCCCAGACGCGGATTTCCCCCGACCACCGGCATCCCTTCGGGCGAGAAATCGTCGAGATGGGTCAGAACGATGCCGGACAGATCGTCCATTTCCTCCGACAGGTCGCGCAGGCGGCCTTCGGCATCAATGATGCCGGGTTTCTCGGCACCCGCCGGCCCGAAACGCACGAATTTCATGATGCCCCTCCTGATGGTCGCCGCGCCACTAAAGGCGCGCGCGGCGAAGGCGTCAAGCCGGGGTGACGCGGCAGGCCGGGTCAAGCCGCCCGGCGAAATGATCCAGCACGTTCTGCGCCGCGCCCATTCCCATCCGGCGCATCGCGCCATCGCTCATCCCGCCCGAATGGGGCGAGAACACCGTGTTGGGAAGCGCCAGAAGCGGGCTGTCGTGGGGCAGTGGTTCATGCTCGAACACGTCCAGGCCGATGCCGCCCAGGCGGGGGGCCGCCTCCATCAGCGCCGCCTCGTCCAGCACCCCGCCCCGGCCGCAATTGACCACCAGCGCGCCTTTCGGCAACAGCGCCAGCTCAGCCGCCCCGATCAGCCCGCGCGTGCCATCGTTGAGCGGAAGCTGAAGGGTCAGCACATCCGCCTGCGGCAGGGCCGCGTGAAGATCGCTCAGAACGGGGTATCCCGCCTCTGCCGAGGTGAACCGGCGGTGCCAGACCGTCACCTCCATGCCAAGCGCCGCGCACAGCCGCGCCACGCGCTGGCCGATGGCGCCGAAGCCCACGATCAGCGCGCGCTTGCCCTCCAGATCCATCGGCGAAAGGCTTTCGCGGCGCGAGAAATCCTGCCGTGCCGCACGATCGAGCGGCAATGTGTGGCGGGCCAGCGCCAGCATCAGCATCAGCGTGTGTTCCGCCACCGCGCCCGCGTTCGCGCCGGGCGTGTTCGCCACCACCACCCCGCGCGCTGCCGCGGCCCCGAGATCGATGTTGTCGACGCCCACGCCATGCTTGGACACGATGCGAAGGTTGGGCGCCAGCGCCAGGCCCGGCGCATCCACCCGGTGCGTCCGCACCAGCCACGCATCGGCCCCGGCCAGATCCCCGCCCTGCCAGCCCAGAACAACATCCATCCCGCCGCTGCGCAGCAGGGCGATGGCATCTTCGTGGATGGGTTCGGTGATAAAGACCTGTGGCATCGCGCGCATGGTTACCGCACCCGTCGCGCGATGCAATCGGTAAAGCGAGAGCCGATTGCGCCCTTTCGCTTGAACCCGCCCCCCTGCCCTGCCTATGTCTTGATCAAACAGTTTCAGAGGTTCCGCCATGCGCATCACATCGCCCGTCCCCGTCTTTGACGCCAATGCCACAGCCGGCGGCAGCCTTGGCAACCTGCCGGAGTGGGATCTGAGCGATCTTTACACCGGCGAGGACGCACCCGAGCTGACGCGCGACATGGCGTGGCTGGAAAAGGCCTGCGCCGATTTCGCGGCCGATTACGAGGGTCGGCTGGCGGCGCTGGATGCGAAAGGCATGCTCGAATGCGTGCTGCGCTATGAAAAGATCGACGTGATCGGCGGGCGCATCATGTCTTTCGCCGGGCTGCGCTATTACCAGAACACCATGGATTCCGGCCGCGCCAAGTTCTTTTCCGATTGCCAGGACAAGATCACCACATTCACCACGCCGCTGGTCTTCTTCACGCTGGAGATCAACCGCATCGAGGATGCAAAGCTGGATGCTCTGTTCGCCGCAAACGCAGAGCTTGCCCGCTATCGCCCGATCTTCGAGCGGCTGCGCGCGATGCGCCCCTACCAGCTTTCGGACGAGCTGGAGAAGTTCCTGCACGACCAGTCCGTGGTCGGCGCCGCCGCGTGGAACAAGCTCTTTGACGAGACCATCGCCGGGCTGACCTTCAACGTGGACGGCGAAGAGTACAATATCGAGGGCACGCTCAACTTCCTCACCGATCCCGACCGTGAAAAGCGCGAACTGGCGGCGCGGGAACTGGCCAAGGTCTTTGGCGAGAACGTCAAGCTCTTCGCCCGTGTCCACAACACGCTGACCAAGGAAAAAGAGGTCGAGGACCGCTGGCGCAAGATGCCCACGCCGCAGACCGGGCGCCATCTTTCGAACCATGTGGAACCCGAGGTGGTCGAGGCATTGCGCAACGCGGTTGTCGCCGCCTATCCGAAGCTGTCACACCGCTACTACGCGCTGAAAGCCAAATGGATGGGTCTCGACACGCTCGAGGTCTGGGATCGCAACGCGCCGCTGCCGATCGAAGAGCCGAAGACGGTGGATTGGGAGGCCGCGCAGAAGACCGTGATGGAGGCTTATGCCGATTTCGCACCGGAAATGGCCGAGATCGCCGCGCCGTTCTTCAGCAAGGGCTGGATCGACGCCGGCGTGAAACCGGGCAAGGCGCCCGGCGCCTTCGCCCACCCCACGGTCGTGGATGTGCATCCCTATGTGATGCTGAACTACCTGGGCAAACCGCGCGACGTGATGACCCTGGCGCATGAGCTGGGCCACGGCGTGCATCAGGTGCTGGCCGCCGGGCAAGGCGAGCTGCTGGCCTCCACCCCGCTGACCCTGGCCGAAACCGCCTCTGTGTTCGGCGAGATGCTGACCTTCCGCAAACTGCTGGAGGGCGCCAAAACCGACGCCGAGCGCAAAACCCTGCTGGCCGGCAAGGTCGAGGACATGATCAACACGGTCGTGCGCCAGATCGCCTTCTACGACTTCGAATGCAAGCTGCACGAGGCCCGGCGCGGCGGAGAGTTGACGCCCGAAGACATCAACGCGCTGTGGATGTCGGTGCAGGCCGAAAGCCTGGGCCCGGTGTTCAACTTCATGGAGGGCTACGAAACCTTCTGGGCCTATATCCCGCATTTCGTGCACTCGCCCTTCTACGTCTATGCCTATGCTTTCGGCGACGGGTTGGTGAACGCGCTCTACGCGGTCTATGAAGAGGGCGGAGCGGATTTTCAGGACAAATACTTCGCGATGCTGCGCGCGGGCGGCTCGAAGCATCACAAAGAACTTCTGGCACCCTTCGGGTTGGACGCCACCGACCCGAAATTCTGGGACAAGGGCCTGAGCATGATCTCTGGCCTGATCGACGAGCTGGAAGCGATGGAAGACTGATCGCGGGGCCCCGCGTCAGGGGCCCCTACTTCCACGCTGTCCAGGGAAACGGCTTTTCCTCGCTCGCGCCGGTCTGGAACCGCGCCGTGACCGACAGCCAGTTGCCCAGATTCGCGCCGAAATCGGCGATGAAGCGGTTGCGCTCCTTCGTGAACAGCATCCAGCCGAACTGCAGCACCGCGCAGACCAGCAGCACCGTCTCGGCGACCGCGAACAGGATCGCCAGGATCACCATCCAGAGCCCGCGCAGCCAGATGCCATCGCGCCGCGCAAACTCGGGCGCAGGGGTGTCGTCGTCCATCATTGCCTCCTCAGAACACAATCATGTCCTCGAGATGGGGCGGCAGATCGTGCAGCGCAACCTTCAGCAGATCCTTATCCATGTCTCCGGCCATCGCCGCCTTCATCGCCCCGCCGATATCCTCGCGCAGCGCGCCCAGCATCTTGGGCGGCGCGGCCATCACCATCCGATCGTAATCCCCCTTGGCCCATTGCGCCTCGGCGGCCTCGGCGACTTCGACGGAAAACCTCGCCCGGTTCTGCTCTCGCTCTGTCGCGCTCCTGTCGAGCCCGTGGCGGGCGGCGCCGGGGCCGGCCTGTGACCGGCCGGGCATATCGGAATACTGCGTTTCATGCGTCTGCGTCAGGCCGCCGACCTGCAAAAGCCCCTTGCCCGGGCCTTCATTCACCAGAAACCTGGCCTCATGTTCGTTGGCCAGCAAAACGAATGTACGTGCGGCTTTCATCGCGTTCTCCCGAGATTTGCATTGCCATCATACTGTACATGTAACGTGGCACGGCGCCTTGACCCAACGCAAATCAGCCGGTCAATCGCGCCGGACGGCGATATCGGCCAAAAGCCCCCGGTGGTTCGAGCCCAGATCGCCGCCGAAAGGCTGCAGGTTCACCAGGACCGCGCCATCGCGCACCAGCATGTGGTCGATCGGCAGGCCCAGATCGCCCGCGCTGGCAGGCCAGGTTCCGACCGGCCGGCGCGGCGGGGCGAAGCCGGCGTTGCGATAGACATCGAACATCGGAAAGCTCCAGGGGGCAGAGTTGAAATCCCCCATCAGAACGGTGGGGCCATCCATCCGGTTGATCGCGACGAACAACTCTGCGCGCTCTTTCCCCGCAAGATCGTGGAACCAGGGCTTTAGCATATGCGCCGCCACCACGTTCAGACCACGGCCATCGGGAAACTCGAAATGCAGCGCCGCCATCCGCTGCTGCCACCGGTTGCTGAGCGAGAACAGCTGGATGTTTGCCGGTTCGACACGCGAGAGCGCGAAAATCTCGCAGGCCCTTTCGCAGCCGACGTGATAGGGAAATTCGGCCTTCAGCACCTCGGCCTCTTTGCGCAGCGCGATAGCCTCGGAAAAAACCACGACGTCCGGGTCGGCCTCGCGCACCGCCTGCAGGATGCGGTCGCCATTGGTGGTATTCTCGAACAGCACATTGAAGAATATCACCCGCAGATCCGGCGCCGCCGCCGGATCGAGCGGTTGCGACACCATCAGATGCCGCGCCGCAAACAGCCCCAGCGAAAGCGCCGAAGCGGCGATGAAGAAAAGCCCCATCCGGCCCGCGCGCAGTAGGATCAGAACAAGGCCCAGACAGGCCCCCGCCACAAGGAAAAACGGGGCGAGGCTGCCGAAGATCCGCGCCAGAACGCCAATGGTGCTGCTGTCGGGCAGCAAGGGCGAGGCAATCCCGATCCCGATGGCCAGGAATGCAAGGCAGGCGATTGCGCCGATAACGCGCTGGTTCAGCCGGGCGGCGCCCGAAACATGCTGCATGATCAGCCTTTTCTCACTGCGATGTCAGCCGAAACCTCGCGGAACGCCGGGAGAAGGTCAAACCAATTTCTGCGATGCAGCGAGAATTCTCGGCGCGCGGCGGTGAAATGAAAAAGGCCCGCCGGGGGGGGCGGGCCTTTGGGGTCTGATGATCAGGCCGGCACCAGAATGCCTTTTTCCCGCGCCAGCTCTTTCATCCGTTTCTGCAGCTTCTCGAAGGCACGCACCTCGATCTGGCGAATACGTTCGCGGCTGACGTTATACTGGCCCGACAGCTCTTCCAGCGTCACCGGCTGATCCCTCAGCCGCCGCTGCAGCAGGATGTCCTTTTCGCGGTCGTTCAGGACATCCATCGACTGGGTCAGAAGCGCGCGGCGGTTTTCCAGTTCGTCGCGTTCGGCATAGGCCTCGGCCTGATCGGCCTCCTCATCCTCCAGCCAGTCCTGCCACTGGGTGGTGGTGTCGCCGTCCGAACCCACCGTGGCGTTCAGCGATGCGTCGCCGCCCGACAGGCGACGGTTCATCGAGACCACCTCTGCCTCGGTCACGTTCAGATCATGCGCGATCTTCTCTACATGTTCGGGCAGCAGATCGCCTTCTTCCAGCGCGCCGATCCGGGCCTTGGCCTTGCGCAGGTTGAAAAACAGCTTTTTCTGGGCCGAGGTGGTGCCAAGCTTCACCAGCGACCACGAGCGCAGGATATATTCCTGGATCGAGGCGCGGATCCACCACATCGCATAGGTGGCAAGGCGAAAGCCCTTTTCGGGGTCGAACCGCTTGACCGCCTGCATCAGGCCGACATTCGCCTCCGACACGACCTCGGCCTGCGGCAGGCCGTAGCCGCGATAGCCCATGGCGATTTTCGCCGCCAGACGCAGGTGCGACGTGACCATCTTGTGCGCCGCTTCGGTGTCCTGATGGTCCACCCAGCGCTTGGCCAGCATGTATTCCTCTTCCGGCTCCAGCAGGGGAAATTTGCGAATTTCCTGCATATACCGGTTAAGCCCCTGTTCAGGGCTCGGCGCGGGAAGGTTTCCGTAATTGCTCATATGTGCCCCTCAACTCCTGTCGGTTTGAATTCAATATATCAACTGAACCAATCAGTTCAAGTTCCACCCCTGTCACAGAATTAAACACCTCTTGTGCAGGATTCCGTCGAAAAATTATGAATATGACGGTTTTTCACAGCAATTTGCGCGGTGTTTCAGCCCCGCAGCGCCGCGATCAGGGCTGCCATATCCGCCGGCAAAGGCGCCTCGAAGGCCAGTTCCTGCCCGGTTTCGGGATGCACAAAGCCCAGGGTGGCCGCATGCAGCGCCTGGCGCGAAAAGGCCGCCGCGGCGGCGGCACCGGCAGCACCCACCGCCTTTTCCGCCAGCTTGCGCCGCCCGCCATAGGTCTGATCACCGATCAGGCCGAATCCCGCATGCGCCATATGCACCCTGATCTGATGGGTCCGCCCGGTCTCCAGCCAGCAATCGACAAGCGCCGCCACGCCCGGCGTGCCGAACGCCTCTTCGACACGCGCGCGGGTCACGGCATGGCGGCCGCCCGAGAACAGCACCGCCTGTTTCTGCCGGTCGGTCTTGTGCCGGGCGAGCTGTGTGGTGATCTTCAGGATATTCCCGGCCTCGAAACTCACCCCGCGCACGCCGCGCAGGCGCGGATCACCCGCATCGGGCACGCCATAGACCACGGCCTTGTAGTGCCGGTTGACGCTATGCGCTTCGAACTGGGCGGCCAGGCCGGTATGCGCCTTGTCCGACTTGGCGGCGACGATCAGGCCGGAAGTGTCCTTGTCGATCCGGTGCACGATACCGGGCCGCTTTTCGCCGCCGATCCCCGACAGCGTGTCGCCGCAATGGGCCAGCAGCGCGTTGACCAGAGTGCCCGACGGGGTGCCCGGCGCCGGATGCACCACCATGCCGACCGGTTTGTTGACGACGATCAGGCTCGCGTCTTCATATACCACCTCCAGCGGAATCGCCTCGGGGCGCGTCTCCACCTCTTCGGCCTCGGCAAAGGTGATGTCCAGCACGTCACCCTCGGCCACCTTCGCACGCGGGTCGATCAGCACCTGTCCGGCGCGGGAGACGCTGCCATCTGCGATCAGCTTGGCCAGGCGCGAGCGGGACAACCCCTCGGCCTCTGGCACGTCGCGCGAAAGCGCCTTATCAAGGCGGGCGGGCGGATTGGGCCCGATGACCACCGAAAGGCGGCGGGAGATGGACATGGACGAGGCTCCGATACAGGGGGAAGAGCCCCCCAACCTGCGGTTTCTGCGCATCCTCGTCACAGTGCTGACGGGGACGATGATTGCGGGCCTTTTAGTGATCATCGCGCTGCTTGTCATCCGCTTCTCGGGCGAGGGGCACGTGGTCGCCCTGCCCGATGAGATCGCTCTGCCGGACGGAAGCACCGCCACAGCCTTTACCCGCGGGGCGGGCTGGTATGCCGTGGTCACGACCGATCAGCGCATCCTGATCTTCGATGCCGAAAGCGGCGCGCTGCGCCAGGAGATCGCGGTCACGGCGGCCGAGTAGAAAAGTTTTCGGGAAAACTTTTGGGCCCGAAAATTCTTCGTGAAGAATTTTCACGTTTCGGGGGGGAACACTTTGCGCGCCAGAAGAACCCGTGACACCGCCGTGACAAAGCACAGCGCGCCAAAGCCCCAGGCCAGCGGTGCAAACCCGCCGGGCCAAAGGCAAAGCGCAACGAAAAAGGCGATGGTCTCGGTGCCTTCCAGCAGTCCGCCGGTGAAGTACAGCGATTTAACTCCCCGCGCGCTGGTCTGCATCCGGCGCTTTTCCGCCAGAATGGCGAACCCGAGGAACGAGGCCCCGTTGGTATAGAAACTGGCCAGCAGAAACGCGCCCGCCGCCCCGTTCGCACCGGGATCGGCCCAGACGAACCCCATCGGCACGGCGCCGTAAAAGACGAAATCGCTGAAGATATCCAGAAAGCCGCCGAAATCGGTCTTGCGTGTCGCCCGCGCTACGGCGCCATCCAGCCCGTCGGCCAGCCGGCTCGCCCCGATCGGCAGCAAGGCCCAGCCGGGCTGCCCCATCGCGATCAGCGCCGCCGCAATCAGGCCGAAGCTCAGACCGGCCAGCGTCACCGCATCCGCGCTGAATCCGGCGCGCGCCAGGCCCGCGCCCATCCGGTCAAGCGCCGGGTCGATCAGGTTACGCAGTCTGGCGTCAAGCATCAGGCTCTCCCGTTTCACGCCGGTTTCGGCCGAAACGACCCCCCGGCACAAGCCGGTTCGCGCGAAATGTGAAGCGATGTGAGAATGGTACCACCTCCCCGGCTCGAACGGGGGACCTCTTGATCCACAATCAAGCGCTCTAACCAACTGAGCTAAGGCGGCACTGGCGGAGGATTTAGCGCCACACAATTGCAATTGCAAGGGGTGGCCGGCGTGAAATGCCGGGCAGCGCCAATTGCGACTTCCCCGAACGCGGCAGACCCGCCACGGCCACAGCCAAGCGGCAACCGCCGCCCCGGCCCGTCCGTGCTCTTGCCTAAGATCGCGCAAAGCGCTAGGTCCGGCGCACGCCAGACAGGAGACCGCGCCATGGGTATCGACAAGGAAAGCGACATCGCCGCCAATCTTCAGATCGGCCCGACCACGTTGGGCATGGTGCGCATTTTCATCGAGGCCGAGGGCGTGGAGTTGCCGCTGGATTTCGACCCCGAAGAGGCCGAAGAGATCGCCGAGGAAATCCGCGCCGCCGCCGCCCGCGCCCGCGCCATGGCGCCTAAGGGATCCCGCTAGGGGTCACGCGCGGATCGCGCAGCGCCTGCAGCCGCAGTGCCGCGTGGCGCGCGAATTTCTGCACCATCACCTTGCGCCGCGCCGGGGCCAGTTTCGTTTCCGGCCCGGTCCGGATGATTTCGGCATCATAGGGATCGGCGATGATCAGGCCGGTATCGGCGGGCAAAAGCTCGGTCGGGAAATCCGCGCCAACAGCCCAGAAGAACCTGTCGCACCAATCCAGATAGCCATGCCATTTGTTGTCCGACTGGAAATCAGCCCGCGACGATTTGCATTCGACCACCCAGATTTCGCCCTTCGGACCCAGGGCCATGACATCCACCCGCAGGCCGGGCACGGGCACCAGCTCTTCCACGCTGACAAAATCATGGCTGCGCAGGTGGCGGCACACGCCGCGCGCCAGAAGCTGGCCGGGTTGCAGATCCTCATTCATGGGCGCAATGTGAACAATAGGGGAACAGATTTCAAGCGGCCGCTCATCACAATCTGCATGGCCACGCTGCGGGGCACTTGTTCTTCGCCCCCGCGCGACATACCTATCGGGGTGGCGGGTTCTGCCCTTCTCGTGACGAGGTCAAATTCCGGTGGCCTTAAGCAAATCCGAGGGAGCTGGCTCTGGCGTGGTCGTGGCCACGTTACCCGGCGCCCACCTGTATATACAGGTCCTCGGGAATTAGCTGCCTCAACGGTTGTTTGGTGGTCCCGCCGCATTCTCCTGCCCCGAACATGAAAAAAGCGGCCCCCGGGGCCGCCTTTCGCGCATGCTCCTGCCGCGTTCAGCGGCGCGGCGCGGCCTCATCCTGCACCGGCACCGGGATCGGCACCTCGTTCAGCACCGGCATGCGCCGGGGTTTGCCGCCGGACGTGTCATCACCATGATCGGCCATCCGCATCACCGAAATGCCGAACTGCACCCCGGAGAAGACAATGCCGTTGAACATGAACAACAGGAACCCCGCCATGTGGCCCGCTGTCGAACCCGACACCAGATGCCACAGGTTGGCCACGTTGAACCAAAGCAGCATCGAAACGAACCCCGCCGACAGGGCGAAGCCGACGACAGTTTGCCGGATGTAAAGGCGGACAAGTTTGGGCATGACAGAACTCCGCTGGACCACAATCACAAGATAACGCGGATTTGGGAAATTCCAATCGGCCATCGCGCCGCAGGCAGAGCGTCGCCGGGTGTTCAGAACGCCTCGGGCCTCGCCTCGCGCGCCATGTGATCCAGAACAGCGTTGACGAATTTCGGCTCGCGCCCTTCGGGAAAGAAGGCCTTCGCCACATCCACGTATTCGCTGATCACCACCTTGGGCGGCGTCTTACCCTCGACAAGCTCGGCCCCGGCGGCGCGGAACAGCGCGCGCAGGGTCGGATCGATCCGGGCGATGGGCCATTTGGCGACAAGCGCACGGTCGGTCATCTGATCGACCTTGGCCTGAAACGTGACAGCGGCGTCGAGCGTCTGGCGGAACAGGCCGGTGTCGGCCTCGGCCATCTCCTCGCCCTCGTAGACGGCGCCGATGCGATGGGTCTCGAACTCGTCGCGGACGTCATCGACCGTCTGGTTCGAATGCTCCATCTGGAACAGCGCCTGCACCGCATAGAGCCGGGCCGCGGATTTCATCTGGCGTGGGTTGGCGGCGGTGCTCATGCGCTGGCCGGCCCTTCGCTGTCGGCCGCGATCTGAAAGCTGCCCACGGGCTTGAAGCCGATGCCTTTTGTCTCGCTGCCCCATTTGCGGGACAGGGCGATCAGATGCAGCGCCGCCGCCGCCGCGCCGCCGCCCTTGTTCTGCTGCGCGGGATCGGCCCGCACCACGGCCTGATCCCGATCTTCCACCGTCAGGATTCCATTGCCGATGCAGGCGCCCTGCAGGCCCAGCAGCGTCAGCCCGCGCGAGCTGTCGTTGCAGACCGTGTCGTAATGGGTCGTCTCGCCGCGAATCACGCAGCCCAGCCCGACATAGCCGTCGAAGTTCGATTGCCGATGCGCCAGGGCGATGGCCGTGGGCACTTCCAGCGCGCCGGGCACCTCGATCAGGTCATGGGCGACGCCCGCCTCGTCCAGCACCGCGCGGGCCCCGGCGATCAGGTCATCGGCGATGTCCTTGTAATAGGGCGCCACGACGATCAGCACTTTCGCGGGCTTGTCGAAGCGCGGCAGCGGCAAGGTGTAGTGGGTTTCGGTTCCGGCCATGTCTCAGCCCTCCTGCACGATTTTACGGATGCCCTCGATCGACAGGCCATATCCCTCCAGCCCGACCACCTTGCGCGCGGGCGAGTTGGTCAGCAGGATCAGCCGGTGCAGCCCCAGCGCCGCCAGGATCTGCGCGCCGAGCCCGTACTGGCGCAACGTCTGCGGCGAGGCCGCGCTGTCGGTGACAAGCTTCATCGTCGTATCGCGCAACAGCACGACCGCGCCACGCCCTTCTTCGGCGATGATCTGCATCGCGCGCCCCAGCTCGCCGGTTGCGCCGCCGACGCCCAGAACATCCTGCAGCGGATCGAGCGCGTGCATCCGCACCAGCACCGGTTCGTCGGTGGTCAGATCCCCCTTGGTCAGCACGACATGTTCGGCGCCCTGGGTTTCATCGGTGAAGATGCGCATCATCCAGTCGCCGCCAAACTGCGAAGACACGGATTTCACGGCGCTTTCATTGACCAGATTGTCATGCCGCCGGCGATAGGCGATCAGATCGGAAATGGTGCCGATCTTCAGGTTGTGGCGCTGTGCGAAGGCCACCAGATCGGGCAGGCGCGCCATGGTGCCGTCTTCATTCATGATCTCGCAGATCACGCCCGACGGGTTCAGCCCGGCCAGACGGCTGACATCCACCGCCGCTTCGGTATGGCCGGCCCGCACCAGCACGCCGCCGTCGCGGGCGCGCAGCGGAAACACATGGCCCGGCGTGGCGATATCGGCGGCGCCCTTGCCACTGTCGATGGCCACCGCCACCGTGCGGGCGCGGTCATGGGCGGAGATGCCGGTGGTCACGCCTTCGCGCGCCTCGATCGAAATCGTAAAGGCGGTTTCGTGCCGCGAGGAATTGTAGGAGGCCATCAGCGGCAGGCCAAGCGCGTCGATCCGCTCGCCCGGCAGCGACAGGCAGATCAGGCCGCGCCCGTGCGTGGCCATGAAGTTGATCGCCTCGGGCGTGGCCATCTGCGCGGGGATCACCAGATCGCCCTCATTCTCGCGGTCCTCGTGATCCACGAGGATGAACATGCGCCCGTTGCGCGCGTCTTCGATGATCTCTTCGATCGAGGAGATCGCATCGGTATAGTCGGTGTCGTTCTGTTCGGCCATGTCGTCCACCTTTTCAGCGCTCGACTGTTAGCCCGGCGCGCGCGAAATGGAAAGCGCCGGATTGCGGTTTCACCCGAAGTAGCGGTCTGCCGGAAGATAGCCCGCCATGCGCCCGGCGACAGACCACTCCCGCTCCCACGCGGTGTCACCGATCATCAGCACGGCGTCCCGCGGAATCTTGCGCCCGCTCAGCGCGGCCTGCAACCGGTCGCGAAGCTGCGCCCAGCTTTCGGTAAAGGCCGGCGCCGCGAAGGCGTGATCGAAGCGAAGATCATGTGCCGCCTCGAGCTGCTGCAGAACGGTCGCAGGGTCCAGCGGCCGGTGCGCGGCCAGCGACCTGTCGCACGCGCGGATCGCGCGCAGCTTGTCGGCGCGGGCCCGCGGCAGGCCCGAAACGGACCGGTGCATCAAAAGCGCGTTCGACGAAAACAGGAAGGCCACGATATCGCGCCCGGTGGTGGCGCGCACGGTGGCATAGGTGCGATAATCGAGCCCGATCTCCTGCGCGCGCCGCACCCGCAGGCGCACGATCTCCAGGGGCAGGGTCGGCAACAGATCGGCGCGGGCCTTCTTCCAGCAATGGGTGCGCCAGCCGGTTCCGGGCTCCATCGTCGGGCCCTTGTTATGGCCGATCCCGCCTATACCGCGCCCCATTCGGCCAGCCGGGCCACGTAGCGGGCCAGGGTGTCGATCTCCAGATTGATCCGGTCGCCCACGGCCACGGCACCCCAGGTTGTCGCCTCTTTGGTGTGGGGGATGAAATTGACGCCGAAATCGGCGCCATCAACCTCGTTCACTGTCAACGAGGTGCCGTTCAGCGCGACCGAGCCCTTGGGCGCAATGAATTTCGCCAGCGCGCCCGGCGCGCGGAAGGTGACGCGGGTGCTGTCGCCCTCCTGCTGCATCGCGACAACCTCGGCGACGCCATCCACATGGCCTGACACGATATGGCCGCCCAGTTCGTCGCCCAGCTTCAGCGCGCGCTCGAGATTGACCCGTTTGCCGGGCGCCCAGCCGCTGATGTTCGTCTTGGAAACCGATTCCGCCGAGATGCTGACATCGAACCAGCCGCCCTGATCATCCGTCCCGCGATCCGTCACCGTCAGACAGACCCCGTCGCAAGCGATCGAGGCGCCGATGGCGATGGTGTCGGGCGCGTAGCCGGTGCCGATCCGCGCCACCAGATCGCCCTTCTGCTCCAGCGAACGCAGCGTGCCGATGTCGGTGATAATGCCTGTGAACATGTCCGTGCCTTTCTGTCTCCCAATGGATTAGCCGCCGCCACGGCCAAGGGCAAGGCGGTGAGATGAAGCCTCGCTGCCGCAAAGCGTGGAAAAATGCACTGAATTCTCCGCAAACCGGCGAAACAGGATGACAGGGGGGGCGGTTGCGGGCAGACCCTGCGGATAACCTGTAACGCAAACTGGCATTTCGGGCAGGCATGATGCAAAGCCAACTGGGCGAGAACCGGCGCTTTTTGTTCCTTCAGGGGCCGCACGGGCCATTTTTCGACCGTCTGGCGCGCATGCTGCGCACCACGGGGGCCGAGGTCTGGCGCGTCGGGTTCAATGGCGGCGACCGGGCGTTCTGGTTCGATGCCGAAAGCTATATCCCCTATGCCGCCGCCCCCGCCGCCTGGCCTCAGGTGCTGCGTGGCCTGCTGGACGAAAAGCATATCACCGATCTCGTGCTCTACGGCGATACCCGCCCGATACATGCCGATGCCGTGGCCATCGCCCGCGCGGCCGGGCTGCGCATCCACGTCTTCGAAGAAGGCTATCTGCGCCCCTATTGGGTGACCTATGAGCGAAATGGCTCCAACGGCCATTCGCGCCTGATGGATCTGTCGGTCGAAGAAATGGCCGCCGCCATGGACACCGCCGATGCCGACCACCCCGAGGCGCCGGCCCATTGGGGCGACATGCGCCAACACATCTTCTACGGCGCGGTCTATCACGCCTTCCTGATGCTTCGCAGCCGGCACTACCGCCAGTTCCGCCCGCACCGCAGCCTGACCGTGGGCCGCGAATTTCAGCTCTACCTGCGCCGGCTCTTGCTGCTGCCGGCCCATGCGGCAGAGCGGGCCATCGCCACGCGCCGCATCCGGCGGGGCGGGTTCCCCTATCACCTCGCGCTGCTGCAACTGGAACATGACGCCAGCTTTCAGGCGCACAGCCCCTTCACCCGGATGACGGAGTTCATAGAGCTGTGCATCCGGGGCTTCGCGCAGGGCGCGCCGGGGCATCATCATCTGGTGTTCAAGGCCCACCCGCTGGAAGACGGGCGGGCGCCACTGCGGCGTGACATCCGGCGGCTGGCGCGGATGCACGGGGTGGAAAAACGGGTGCACTATGTGCGCGGTGGCAAGCTGGCGCGGCTGCTTGATCACGCCCGCAGCGCGGTGACCGTGAATTCCACCGCCGCGCAGCAGGCGCTGTGGCGGGGGCTGCCGCTGAAGGTGTTCGGCGACGCGGTCTATGCCAAGCCGGAGTTCGTCTCGGCCCTGCCGCTGGCCGAATTCTTTGCCCGCCCCGACCGGCCCGACAGCCGCGCCTATCGTGCCTACCGCAGCTTTCTGCTGGCAACCTCGCAGGTGCCCGGCGGCTATTATGCGGTCAACGGCCGCCGCCAGCTGCTGCGCCAGGTCGTCGACATGATGCTGGCCGAGCAAGATCCCTATGACGCGCTGCGCATGGGAAACGCGGCAGCTTGGCAACAGTTGCATCTGGTCCGTTGAACCCCGCGCAAACCCGTGCTGGTTTTTTCGGCCCGAATTCTGTAGGTTTGGAAAAAAAGACCGAGGCAATTCGAAAAAGAGGGCCCGAGCAGTGAAATTCAAGACCTTGCGCAGAGCCGGGGCAGCCAGCCTTTTGGCATTTGCCACGCTTGCTTCCGCCTGCGGCGTTCCTCTGGTTCCACTTGTTTAACCCCGAGGAGCACAGGCAGTGACATTCATGGCAACCCGTGCGGCCAGGGCGCTGACCCTGTTGACGCTTGTGGCCACAGTGGCCGGCTGCGCCCTTCCCCGTTCCGGCCCCAACAAGCGCGAGATCTTCGAAGGATCCATCCAGAAAAGCGGCGACGCCTTCGTGGTGACAGTCAACGACAGGGTTACGCGGGCCACATCGGTGGTGCCCTCGCTCGGGTTTTCCAGCGATTTCCGCAATGCCGGGATCGTCGGCTCGGACACGATCCAGCCCGGCGACACGCTTGGCCTGACGATCTATGAAAACGTCGACGACGGGCTGCTGGCCGGCGAAGGCACCAACGCCAGTGTGCTGGACGAGGTTCAGGTTGACGGCTCGGGCTTTATCTTCATTCCCTATGCGGGCCGCGTCCGCGCCTCTGGCAACACGCCCGAACGGCTGCGCCAGATCATCACCGAAAAGCTGGATGCCCAGACGCCCGACCCGCAGGTCGTGGTGCGCCGCCTTGCCGGCGACGGATCGACCGTGTCGATCGCGGGCAGCATCGGCGCGCAGGGGGTTTACCCGATCGAACGGCCGACGCGTACCCTGAGCGCGATGCTGGCGGCGGCGGGCGGTATCGTGATCGAGCCCGAGATCGCGCAGGTGACCGTGATCCGTGGCGGCAAACGCGGGCAGATCTGGTTTCAGGATCTCTACAAAAATCCGCAAATGGACATCGCCCTGCGCGGCGGCGACCGCATTCTGGTTGAACAGGACACGCGTGATTTCACCGCCCTGGGCGCCACCGGATCGCAGCGCCGCGTGGCCTTCGAAAGCCAGACCCTTTCGGCGATCGAGGCGATCGCCCAGGTCGGCGGGCTCAGCTCCGGCCTCGCCGATCCGACCGGCGTGTTCGTCTTCCGCAACGAAACGCCCGAAATTTCCAATGCCGTTCTCGGCCGCGACGATCTGCAGGGCGATCAGCGTTTCGTCTACGTGCTGGACCTGACCGAGCCCAATGGCATGTTCCTGGCGCGCGATTTCGCAATCCGCGACGGTGATACCGTCTATGTGACCGAAGCGCCGTTTGTTCAGTGGTCGAAAACCCTGGGCGCGATCACCGGAACGCTTGGCACCGCGGGCGCGGTCACGACCCTGACCCAGTAAGCCCCGCCATGGCGGGACATGCCCCTTCCTTTGAACAGGCCGCCGGGCGGGATGATCCCCCCCGGCGGCTTTACGTCTATAACGGCGGGTTTCTGACCCAGGGCCGGGTGCGGCGCATTCTGGAACTGGCCGGCTATGACATCCGCCTGGGCGCGCCGGGGCCGGGCGATATGGTGGGGGTTTGGGGGCAATCGCCCACCGCGCCGCGCGGCGAGGCGGTGGCCCGCGCGCTGAACGCGCCGGTGCTGCGGGTCGAGGATGCCTTCCTGCGCTCGGTTCTGCCGGGGCGCGACGGGGAACCGCCGCTGGGCCTGCTGCTCGACAGCGCCGGCGTGCATTTCGACCCGTCCCGCCCCAGCGATCTGGAGCGGCTTCTGGCCACCCACCCGCTGGACGACACCGCCCTGCTGAACCGTGCCCGCGCGGCGGCCGAGCGGCTGCGCGCGCTGCATCTTTCGAAGTACAACGCCTTCGATCCCGACGCGCCCGTGCCCGATCCGGGCTATGTGCTGGTCGTTGATCAGACCGCGGGCGATGCTTCGGTCACCGCCTCGGGCGCCGGCAAGGACCGGTTCCGCGAGATGCTGGCCTTTGCCCAGATCGAACATCCCGGCGCACGCATCGTGATCAAATCCCACCCCGAGACCGCCGCCGGGCACCGCGCGGGCCATTTCACCCCCGATCAGGCGCAGGGGCGGATTTCCATCCTGACCGACCCCGTATCGCCCTGGCATCTGCTGGAGGGGGCCATCGCGGTTTACACCGTCTCGTCGCAGCTCGGGTTCGAGGCGATCCTCGCCGGGCACAAACCGCGTGTCTTCGGCCAGCCCTTCTATGGCGGCTGGGGGCTGACGCAGGATGAAAACCCGGTGCCCCGGCGCGAACGCCGCCTGACCCGGCCCCAACTTTTCGCCGCCGCGATGATCCTGGCGCCAACATGGTACGATCCCTGTCGCGACCGTCTGTGCCCGCTGGAAGACGCCATCGCCACGCTGGAGTCCGAGGCCCGTGCCTGGCGCGCGGATCGGCGCGGCTGGGTGGCCTCGGGGATGCGGCTGTGGAAACGGCAACCGCTGAAGCGGTTCTTCGGCGCCCATGGCCCGGTTCGCTTCGTGGACGATCTGCAGAGGGCCACACGGATCGGCGCGGCCCGCGACCAGCCGGTGATGGTCTGGGCGGGCAAGGGCGAAACCGCCCCGCCCGGAACCCACAGAGTCGAGGACGGGTTCTTGCGCTCGCGCGGGTTGGGCGCGCGGCTTGTGCCGCCGCTATCGCTGGTGACCGATGACCTTGGCATCCATTACGACCCGTCCCGCGAAAGCCGGCTGGAACGTCTGATCACCGCCTCCGCCACCCTGCCGCAGGGAGAGCTGGACCGCGCCGAGCGGCTGATCGCGCTGCTGCGCAAGGCCGGGGTTTCGAAATACAACCTCGGCCTCGGCGGCGCGCCCCTGCCCGACCTGCCCGAAGGCCATCGCATTCTGGTGCCCGGTCAGGTCGAGGATGACGCCTCTGTCGTGAAAGGCTGCGGCGCGGAGCGGAGCAATCTCGACCTGCTGCGCCGGGTGCGGGCCGAAAACCCCGACGCGGTGATCCTGTACAAACCGCACCCGGATGTAGAGGCCGGGCTGCGCCCCGGTGCCGTGGCGCCGGGCGATGTGCGGGCGCTCGCGGATCTGGTGCTGGAACGGACCGATCCCGTCGCGCTGATCGGCGCGGTCGATGCGGTCTGGACCCTGACATCGCTGCTGGGGTTCGAGGCTTTGATCCGGGGAGTGCCGGTCACCTGCCTTGGCGCGCCTTTCTATGCGGGCTGGGGCCTGACCACCGATCTTGGCCCGGTGCCCGCCCGGCGCCGCGCGCGCCCCGGCCTGACCGGTCTGGCCCATGCGGCACTGATCGGCTATCCGCGCTATTTCGATCCGAAAACCGGGCGCCCCTGCCCCGCAGAGGTGGTGGTGGAACGGCTGCAAACCAGCGATCTGCCCCAACCGGGGCCAATCAACCGGAGCCTGTCAAAACTGCAGGGGTTGCTGGCAAGCTCTGCGCATCTGTGGCGCTGAGAGGCGTCAGGCCCTTTCCCAGCAATGCATGACGTCGCCGCCCACGGCCCGTGTTTCGACCAGCGAAAAGCGCGGCGCCTCGGCCAGTGCATCCAGCCCCATCGCCCCGAGTGCCGGAAAGCCTTCGGCCCCGATCGCCAGACCGGCGGTAAAGCCCACCAGCTCATCCACCATCCCCGCCATCAGAAGCGAGGCCGCCAGCGCCCCGCCGCCTTCGCAAAACACCCGCGTCAGCCCGGCCTGCCCCAGCGCCTGCAACAGGGCCAGCGGGTCAAGCTGCCCGCCGGCGCCGATAGGCACCTCGATCAGCCGCGCGCCCAGCTTTTCCCACGCGGCGCGGGCCGGTTCGGGCGCGCTGTCGCCATGGCACAGCCAGAGCGGCACATCGCCCGCGCTTTGCGCCAACTTGCCACCCAACGGAAGATCCAGCCTGCGGGAACAGACAATGCGCAAAGGCTGCGCCGCAACGCCCATGCCGCGCACCGTCAGCATCGGGTCATCGGCCCGCGCCGTGCCACCGCCCACCATCACCGCGTCATGCCGGGCACGCTGTGCGTGCACCATGCGCCGTGCGCCGGGGCCGGTGATCCACTGGCTTTCGCCGGTTGCGGTCGCGATCCGCCCGTCAAAGGACGACGCAAGCTTCAGGGTCAGGGCCGGGCGCCCCTCTGTCCGGTTCAGCAGGAAACCGCGATGGGCGCGCCGGGCCTCCGCCGCCATCACGCCGGTCTGCACCGCGATCCCGGCCTGCCGCAGCATGGCATGGCCACCGCCCGCGACACGCGGATCGGGATCTTCCAGCGCGGTAACAACCCGCGCCACCCCGGCCTGTACGAGTGCGGTGGCGCAGGGCGGCGTCTGGCCGATATGCGCGCAGGGTTCGAGCGAGACATAGGCGCTTGCCCCCCGCGCCTGCGCGCCCGCCTGGGCCAGCGCCACAACCTCGGCATGGGGGCGGCCGCCCGGCTGGGTCCAGCCACGGCCGACGATGCGCCCGTTGTTGACGATCACGCAGCCGACGGCGGGATTGGGCCAGCAGCGGCCCTGCCCCCGCGCGCCCAGCGAAAGGGCCAGCGCCATGAAGCGCCGGTCGTCAGGGGGCTGGGTCACTCTTCTTTCGGGGTTGGCGGGCGCAGTTCGCTTACGAACCTGTCAAAGTCGCCCGCTTCCTGGAAATTCTTGTAGACGCTGGCAAAGCGCACATAGGCCACGGTGTCGATCCGGGCCAGCGATTCCATCACGATCTCGCCGATGGTCTTGGAGGGAATGTCCGTCTCGCCCATGCTTTCCAGCCGCCGCACGATGCCGGAAATCATCTGATCCATCCGCTCGGGTTCCACCGGGCGTTTCTGCAGAGAAATCCGCACCGAGCGTTCCAGCTTGTCGCGGTCAAAATCCTCGCGCCGGCCGTTTGATTTTATCACGATCAAGTCGCGCAGCTGCACGCGCTCATAGGTGGTAAAGCGCCCGCCGCAGGCCGGGCAGAAACGCCGCCGGCGAATGGCCACATGATCTTCGGCGGGGCGTGAATCCTTCACCTGGGTGTCGATATTTCCGCAAAACGGGCAGCGCATCGCCTCTCCCTCGGTGCTGGTCGCTTGTTATCCACAGGCACTATAGGTGAGCCTCAAGAGTTTGGGTAGGGGGGAAATGCTGCCACCAGTATATGTGGCCGGAGCGGCGTTTCGGCGTGAAATCAGGGGGATGCCGCTCAGCGCGAAAAATGCGCCGCCACCTGCCTTTGATGCGGCGCGCGGCGATGTTCGAACAGGTAGATGCCCTGCCAGGTGCCCAGCACCGGCCTGCCACCCGACACCGGAATCGACAGCGAAACCGGCATCATCGCCGCCTTGATATGGGCCGGCATGTCATCGGGCCCTTCCAGCGTATGCACCAGATAAGACATCGACGGATCGTCCGACGGCGGCACGAGCCGGCCGAAGAACGCCCTGAGGTCGCGCTGCACATCCGGGTCGGCGTTTTCCTGAACCAGAAGCGAACAGGAGGTGTGGCGCACGAAAAGCGTCAGCAAACCGTCGCCCTGGCCGGCGCACCAGCCGGTCACCTGCCGGGTGAATTCATAGAGGCCGGCGCCGCGGGTCGGAATGGTGAAGGTGGTCTGCATGCTCAGCCCTCCGCCGCGCCGCGCGGGCGCAGCGTGACAAGGCGCGTGCCCCCGGCGTTCAGCGGCTCGTCGGTGATGGCACGGTAGCCTGCGGCCTGAAACACCTGGACAGGGTCCGCCACGGCCTGGCCGGAGAAGACAGGCAGCCCCGCGCCAAAGCTGATCGGCTCCACCGTCAGCTTCACGAGGTCGATGGCCCCCGCGGCATGAAACCAGTCATGCACCCGCGTACCACCGAGGATCAGCCCGTTTCGCATCGGATGAACCGCGCCGACCCGTGCGGCCAGATCGCTCGGGCCCAGCTTTTCGGGGTTCAGCCAGAGCTGCGTCGGGCGGCGCCATCCGCCCGCCCCGGTCGACAGGATGATCCGCCGCCGCTCGGGCCGGTCCGCCGCCGCATGGGTGTGGCGGCCCATGATCGACCAATCCGCCGCCGCGACCTCGGCGAAGAACAGATCCTGCTCTTCGGCGCTGGCCCATACCTGCGGAGGCTCGCCGGGTGTGCGGGCGATGAACCCGTCGGCAGAGGTGACGAGGGCAAGGGTGAAACGCGGTTCGGGCATCACAAGTCCTGCGGGCGCGGCGGCATCGGCGGTTCAGAACGCGTCGAAATCCCAGTAGAAGGGCGTGATCGAACGACAGGTAGACGTGGCAAGGGCCGACAGGAAATTCTCGCCGACATCGATGCTGAGGCTGTAATCGCTCTCGGGCCGCGCCTCGGCCGCAGCCAGAAGTGCCTCATCCGGACGCACGGTAAAGACAACACCGGAATGGCCCGGCCTGCGCAGGCTCGGGCGGCGCGATTCCACCACATAGATGCGTTCGTTGGGCAGCAGCCGGAGTTTGTTTTCCACATATTCGCCCGCGGCGCACCAGTAGTTTCTCGCGCCATCGCCGGGCCGGCTGATCACCTCGAACTGGCCGGGTGTAGCCGGATCACCCAGCACAAGATTGCCGGTCGTATTGTGGTAATCGGGCATAACCTCGGGCAGGGCGCGCGGCGCGGGCTTTTCGGCACAGCCCGCCAGCAGGGCAACAGCAACACAAACGGCCAGCAGAGGTTTCATCTTCGCCTCCCAGAGGAAAGGCCGCGCAGTGCGCGGCCAGTTCAGAAAATCACTGATCCAGAAAACTGCGCAGCTTGCGGCTGCGGCTTGGATGTTTCAGCTTTCGCAGCGCCTTGGCCTCGATCTGCCGGATCCGCTCTCGCGTCACGCTGAACTGCTGACCGACCTCTTCGAGCGTGTGGTCGGTGTTCATGCCGATGCCAAAGCGCATCCGCAACACACGTTCCTCGCGCGGGGTGAGGCTGGCCAGAACACGTGTCGTGGTTTCCTTCAGGTTCTCCTGAATGGCGCTGTCCAGCGGCAAGACGGCGTTCTTGTCTTCGATGAAATCGCCAAGCTGGCTGTCTTCCTCGTCGCCGATGGGGGTTTCGAGGCTGATCGGCTCCTTGGCGATCTTCATCACCTTGCGAACCTTTTCCAGCGGCATCTGCAGCTTTTCGGCCAGTTCCTCGGGCGTGGGTTCGCGGCCGATCTCGTGCAGCATCTGGCGGCCGGTGCGCACCAGCTTGTTGATCGTTTCGATCATATGCACCGGGATACGGATGGTGCGCGCCTGATCCGCGATGGACCGGGTGATCGCCTGACGGATCCACCATGTTGCATAGGTCGAGAATTTGTAACCGCGACGGTATTCGAACTTGTCCACGGCCTTCATCAGGCCGATGTTGCCTTCCTGAATGAGGTCAAGGAATTGCAGGCCCCGGTTGGTGTATTTCTTGGCGATCGAGATCACGAGGCGCAGGTTGGCTTCGACCATTTCCTTCTTGGCCTGACGCGCCTCTTTCTCGCCCTTCTGAACCTGCTGCACGATGCGGCGGAATTCGGAGATATCCACGCCGACATACTGCCCCACCTGCGCCATGTCAGCGCGCAGCTCCTCGACCTTGTCGCCCGAACGCTCCACAAACGCCTGCCAGCCGCGACCCGATTTCTCGGCCACGCGATCCATCCAGGTCGGGTCAAGCTCATATCCGCGGTATTCGTCGATGAATTCGCGGCGGTTGATACGGGCCTGATCGGCGAGCTTCACCATCGCGCTGTCGATCTGCATGATCTTGCGGTTGATGCCGTAAAGCTGATCGATCAGCGCCTCGATCCGGTTGTTGTGCAGGTGAAGCTCATTCACCAGCAGCACGATCTCGGAGCGCAGCTTCTGATAGGCCTCTTCATCCCCGGCCGAGAACGTGCCGTCTTCGTTCAGCGTCGCCGACATGCGCAGATCCTGCATCTCGGCCAGCGTGGCATAGTCGCGCGCGATCAGTTCGAGGGTTTCCAGAACCTGCGGCTTCAGCGCGGCTTCCATCGCGGCCAGCGACATGTTGGCCTGCTCGTCCTCATCCTCGTCATCATCGGATTTGATCGGATTGCCGTCGGCGTCCAGCTCGGGCTGGCCATCTTCCTTCTTGGGCTCCCCGGCTTCGACATTCAGGTTCTGAACGACCGGTTCATCCCCCTCCTCGTCGTCCAGCGTGCGGCCGAAGGTGGCGTCCAGGTCGATCACATCGCGCAGGAGAATGTCTTCGTTCAGAAGTTCGTCGCGCCAGATGGTGATGGCCTGAAAGGTCAGCGGGCTTTCGCAAAGCCCGGCGATCATCGTGTTGCGCCCGGCCTCGATCCGCTTGGCGATGGCGATCTCGCCCTCGCGGCTCAGCAGTTCGACCGAACCCATTTCGCGCAGATACATGCGCACCGGATCATCGGTGCGATCCAGCTTTTCGGTCTCGGTCTGGGAAACGGCAACCTCGCGCGAGGTCGAGGTTTCGACCACCTGGGTCGAACCGCTCTGATCCTCTTCTTCGGCCTCTTCCTCCTCGATGATGTTGATGCCCATCTCGGACAGCATCGACATCACATCCTCGATCTGTTCAGAGGAAACCTGATCGGGCGGCAAGACCTGATTGAGCTGTTCGTAGGTGATATAGCCGCGTTCCCGCGCCTCCCCGATCATCTTCTTGACGGCAGCCTGACTCATGTCGAGGGTCAGTTCCTGCTCCTGATCTTCGGTCTTGCGGTCGTCCGTATCTTTTGCGGCCATTCTCTGCTCCTTAGGCGGGGAAGCTGATTCGGTCCCTCACGTGATCCGAATCAATAGCGCGAATCACGCGCCTGCACACCCGTTTAGCTGTGTTTCTTTATCCAATCGTCGCAGCAACGTCACGACGGTCGCCGCCCACCCTTGGTGAAGTTTATCTGTTCCAGCAGCCGGTCGAAGGAATTCCGCTCCTCCCGGCTCATGCGGGCACCGTTCGGGCCGATGTCATATTCGCCCTTGTCCTCGGTATCGCCGCGCCCGGCGCGGTTGCGCGCCTCGGCCACCTGTCCCAGACGCCAGGTCAGCCCCTCATCGGCCAACCCGGCCAGATCCTCCACCGCATCCTCGATTTCCCGCGCCGCCCCCCTTGCCGCGTCCAGCTTGGCCAGTTCCTCGGCCAGGCACATCATCGCCTTTTCGCTGTCGGCGCGATCCAGCAATGGCGGCGCGATCTGCACATGGCTTTGGGCAAAGAGCTTTTCAAGGGGGCCGGGCCCCAACGTACCGGCAATCGCCGCGCGCAACGCCTCGGGATCGTTTTCGCCCAGATGGGTCAGCAGCGCGCCCTGAATGCGCCGGTGATCATCGGTGACGAATTCCAGCCGCTCCAACTCTCCCTCGAACTCCGGCAGCAGCGCGGGGTGGGTGACCAGCGTGGCCAGAATCACGGCCTCGCGCAGCTCCTCCTCGAACCGAGGCGGGCCCGACACCAGCGCCGAGTTCCTGGTGGTCGGCATCGGCAGCGCCGGCGCATCACGCGGGCGCCACTTGCCGGGGCGCTGCTGCGATGTGCGGCGCTGGCCGAACAGCTCCCATCGCAGACGCTTGATTTCTTCGCCGTAATGGCCGCGGATCGACGGATCCTTGATGGTGGCGATCGCCTTGCGCAGATCCTTGTCCAGCGCGGCCTTGCGCTCGGGGCTGTCGAAAACGCGGCCCTCCGTTTCCCGCTGCCACAAGAGCTGCACCATCGGGCGGGCCTGATCCAGAAGCTTCTGCATCGCCCCGGCCCCGCCCGACCGGATCACATCGTCGGGGTCCTGCCCCTGCGGCATCAACGCAAAGCGCAGGCTCTGCCCGGCCTCCAGCTGCGGCAGCGCCAGATCAATCACCCGCATCGCCGCGCGCAGCCCGGCGGTGTCTCCATCCAGCGCGATGATCGGTTCGGGATGGATTCGCCACATCAGCTGCAACTGCGTGTCGGTGATCGCGGTACCCAGCGGCGCGACGGTGGCGCCGAAGCCCGCCTCGGCCAGCGCGATCACATCCATATAGCCCTCGGCCACGATCAGGGGCTTGCCCTTGCCGGCGGCCTCACGCGCGGGGCCGTGGTTGAAAAGGCTGCGGCCCTTGTCGAACAGCTCCGTCTCGGGCGAGTTCAGGTACTTGGCATTGTCATTGGGATCCATCGCCCGGCCGCCGAAGGCGATCGCCCGGCCGCGCGCGTCGCGGATCGGGAACATGATCCGGCCCCGGAACGTGTCATAGGGCTTGCCGCCCCGCTGGCTGGGCTTGGCCAGCCCCGCCCCCATGATCAGATCGGGCGTGATCCCCTTGCCGGTCAGATGGTCCCACAGCCCCTGCCACATATCGGGGGCAAAGCCGATTTCCCAACGCTCCTGCGCCGCCTCCGACAGGCCGCGCCGGGCCAGATAGGCGCGCGCGTCGCCGGCTGCGGCGGTTTTCGACTGCAGCCGGTAGTATTGCACCGCCTGCTCCATCACCTCGATCAACTGGCTGCGGCGATCGGATTTTTGCTGTGCCTGCGGATCGCGCGCGGGCATGGTCATCCCGGCTTCGGCGGCGAGAATCTCGATCGCCTCCATGAAGCCAACATTCTCGGTCTCGCGAATGAAACTGATCGCGTCGCCCTTCGCATGGCAACCGAAGCAATAGTAATAGCCCTTGCGGTCATCCACGTGGAACGAGGCGGATTTTTCCTGGTGGAACGGACATGGCGCCCACATGTCGCCCTTACTCTGGTTCGACTTGCGCGGATCCCACATGACCTTGCGGCCCACGACCTGGCTAAGGGACGTGCGGGTGCGAAGCTCGTCAAGGAAACCGGGGGGCAGACTCATGACAGACAATATCGGTGCGCAGGCACGAAGAGTCTAGCATCGGCGGCCGGGAAACTTTTCCACCGCTCAGCCCTGCGCGGCGATGCTTTTGACGGCGGTTTCAAGTGCGCGCCGCGCCGTTTGCGCCATGGAGCGCATCACCAGCAACTCGAACCGGTCCGGCCCGGCACATGTTACCGACGCCATCATATGCGCCAGTTCGGTGCGCGCGGTATGGCCCGCCGGGAACCCCTCCGTGCGAATGTCGAGCGGCGTGAGCCGGGACAGCACCGCCCGCGCGCCCGCGCCTTCCAGCACGAGCATTGCCCAGCCATCGCTTTGGTCGGTCAGCGCGGCGCAGGCGCCCAGCCCCGCCGCCGGCTCCGGCCCCGCCAGCATCGCCTGCGCCCGCCCCCACCAGACGCAGCGCGCGGCCTCCGAGTGGCTCACCCGCCCGGGCGCCGGAAACACCAGCCCGTGTTCGGCCTGCAAGACCTGCGACACCGCATCGGCCTGCCCCGCATAAGGCGCGATCGAGGTAAGCCGGCCAGTATCAATGGCCAGCAGCCTGGCGCCCCCGGCCTCGAACAACAGCCCGGTTTCCAACGGTGGCTTGGCGGTGAGTTTAACCACGGGCCCGCTCCCCCTCCGGATCGAAGAACACCGGGTCGCATACCCGGCAGAGCGTGTGAACCCCGCGCAGGTGATCCACCAGAACCACCCTCTTGCCATGCCGCGCGCGGCCATCCTTCAGGAACGCCAGCCCCAGATCACAGCCCAGCATCGGCGAGAAACAGGCCGAGGTGACATAGCCCTGATCATTGGCGCTGACCGGCGTGGCGGCCTCGGAGAACAGATGCGCCCCGGCAATGATTGCGCCGCCGTCATGCACCGGGCGCAGCCCCACCAGCTGCTCGCGTGCGGGCCCTGTCAGGCCGGGGCGCTGCGCGGCGGCCTTGCCGATGCAATCCTTGCGCGCCGCGATCATCCGGCCCAGCCCAAGGTCAAAGGCGGTGGTGCGGCCATGCAGTTCGGCATGGGTCAGAAAGCCCTTTTCGATGCGCAGCACATTCAGCGCCTCCATCCCGTAAGGGCCGCCGCCCAACGCCTCTGCCAGCGTCAGCAGCATCCGGAACAGGCTTTCGCCATAGCGCGCCGGCACCGCGAGTTCATAGGCCTGCTCACCGGAAAAGGAGATGCGGAACAGCCGCGCGGCCACGCCCGAAACGGCCACCGGGCCACAGGCCATGAAGGGAAAGCTCTCGTCGCTGATCTCTTCGTCGATCAACGCGTTCACCAGATCGCGCGCCTTCGGCCCGGCAATCGCGAATTGCGCCCAGTGTTCGGTCACCGAGATCATGCGCAGATCCATCCGCGGCGCGACACATTGGTGAACGAATTCCAGATGCCGCATCACCTGCCCCGCCGCAGCGGTGGTGGTGGTGATCACGAAGTGATCCGCGCCCAGCCGGGCCGCGGTGCCGTCATCCATCACATGCCCGTCTTCGCGCAGCATCAGCCCATAGCGGGCGCGGCCCACCTTCAGGGTCGAGATCGTGTTGCAATAGACAAGATCCAGAAACGCGCCCGCGTCGGGCCCCTGAATGTCGATCTTGCCCAGGGTGGAAACATCACAGACCCCGACGGTGCTGCGCACCATCCGCACCTCGCGGTCGCAGGCCGCGCGCCAGCTGGTTTCGCCTCCCTGGGGAAAATACGACGGGCGGTGCCACAGCCCGGCCTCGATCATCGGCGCCCCGCGCTGCACCGTCGGCTGGTGCGCCGTGGTGAAACGCTCGGGCGCGAATTCCTTTCCCTGCCCGCCAGCCCCCCAAGCGGCGATCGAAACCGGTGTAAAGGGAGGCCGATAGGTGGTGGTGCCCGTCTGCGGGATCGTGCGCCCGGTGGCATCGGCCAGCACCGCCAGGGCGCCGATGTTGGAGTTCTTGCCCTGGTCGGGCGCCATGCCCTGCGTGGTGTAGCGTTTCATATGCTCGACCGAGGCGAACCCCTCTTGCGCGGCCAGCACCACATCCTTCACCGTCACATCGTTCTGGAAATCGAGCCAGGCGCGGCCCTTGCCCGGCACATGCCACAGCGGCGCGATATCATAGGTGCCATCCCCTGCCTTCGGAACATCGGCCGGCGCGGCCTTCAGGCCGAGCGCGGCAAGAGCCTCGCCGCCGGCCCGCGCGCCGGCGGCCAGACAGGCGGCGGTGGAAAAATCGCCGTTCGCCGCGCCGACGGCCACCATCCCGGGCACCGCATCCTCTGGCGGAACGAAGGCGGCGATGTCTTCACGCCAGATCGGCTTTGCGCCCATGTGGCAACTCAGGTGGACCGAAGGGTTCCAGCCGCCCGAAACTGCAAGGCAATCGCACTCAAGCGACACGTTGCGCCCCGTCGCGTCCCGCAGAGTGATCTGCGCCAGCCCCAGCCGCCCGGCCGTGGCCGTAACGCGCGCGCCGGCGAACACCGGAAAGTCACCGGCTGCCACCACATCTTCGCGCGCATCGATCACCGCTGCCACCTCGACTCCGGCCAGCGCCATGTCGCGGGCGGTGCGGTGGCCGCTGTCATTATTGGTGAACACCGCGATCCGGCGCCCCGGCGCAACGCCCCAGCGGTTCAGATAGGTGCGCGCGGCCCCGGCCTGCAGGATGCCCGGCCGATCATTTCCGGCAAAGGCGATGGGCCGTTCCAACGCGCCCGTGGCCAGCACCGCGCGTTTCGCCACGATCCGCCAGAAGGTTTCCATCGGCGCGTCAGGATGCGGGCGCGCGAGATGCAGGCCCACCCGCTCCAGCGCGCCGAAGGTTCCCTGATCATAAGCGCCTGTCACGGTGGTACGCCGCATCAGCCGCACGTTGGGCAGCGCCATCAACTCGGCCACGGCGCCCGCCGCCCAGGCATGGCCCGGCTGGCCGTCCACCTCTTCCACCTCGCCCTTCAGGCGCCCGCCAAAGCTGTGATCTTCGTCCGCCAGGATGACATCGGCCCCGCCCCGGCCCGCCACGAGGGCGGCCATCAGCCCGGCCGGGCCACCGCCGATCACCAGCAGATCGCAATGGGCGAAAGCCTTGTCATAGCGCGCGCCATCGTGCAGCCCCGACAAGGCGCCCAGCCCCGCCGCCCGGCGGATCGCGGGTTCGTAGAGCTTTTCCCAAAATGCCCGCGGCCACATGAATGTCTTGTAATAGAACCCCGCCCCGAGGAACGGCGCGAAGAGATCATTGACCGCCAGCAGATCGTGGCGCAGGCCGGGCCAGGCATTCTGGCTGCGCGCCTCGAGACCCTCATACAGTTCCTGCACGGGCGCGCGCACGTTCGGGATGGCCGCGGCGCCGTGCCCGATGGTCACCAGCGCGTTCGGCTCTTCCGAGCCGGCGCTGAAAATGCCGCGCGGGCGGTGGTACTTGAACGACCGGGCCACCAGCCGCACGTCATTGGCCATCAGGGCCGAGGCGAGCGTGTCGCCCTCATGGCCGTAGAGCCGCCTGCCGTCGAAGGTGAAGGGCACCGTGATGCGGCGGTTGACGCGGCCCTTGCCCGGAACCCTCATGCGCCGCCCTCCGCCACGTCGTGGACCAGCACCGCCGAAAGCACCTCATGCGTCACGGTATTGCGCTCGACCAGCAGCCAGGCCGCGCACCCCATCTCATGATACCACAAGTCGCGGGTCGGCCCGGCCGGGTTGTCGCGCAGATGCAGATACTCATCCCACGCCTCCGGCGGTGCATCCGCAGCGGGGCGGTGAAGATAGGCCTCATGCCCCAGATAGGTGAATTCGCGCCGGTCGCGCGCCCCGCACAGGGGGCAGATTATCCTCATCCCGCCCTCCTCAATGCAGGTTGTGCTGGCTGCCGGTGCCTTCTTCGTCCAGCAGATGGCCGGTGGTGAAACGGTCCAGCCGGAAGCGTTCAGCGGTGGCATGGGGCTGTCCGGTGGCCATCAGATGCGCCATCGCCCAGCCCGAGGCCGGCACCGCCTTGAACCCGCCGTAGTTCCAGCCGCAGTTCAGGAACAGCCCCTCGACCGGTGCCTTGTCGATGATGGGGGAGCCATCGGGCGTCATGTCCACGATCCCGCCCCAGCTGCGCAGCACCCGCGCCTTGCCGATCATCGGCATCAGGGTCATGCCCGCCTCCATCACATGTTCGGCCGCGGGCAGGTTGCCCCGCGCGGCGTAAGAGGCGTGGAAATCCAGATCGCCGCCGAACACCAGCCCACCCTTGTCGGACTGGCTGATGTAGAAATGGCCCATGCCATACGTCACGACCTGATTGATCACCGGCTTCAGCCCCTCGGTCACGAAGGCCTGCAGCACATGGCTTTCGACCGGCAGGCGCAGCCCGGCCATCGCCGCCACCTGCCCCGACCGCCCGGCCACGACAACGCCGACCTTGCCGGCCCGGATCGCACCGCGCGTGGTCTGCACACCGGTTACCCGTCCGCCTACGATATCAATCCCGGTGACCTCGCAGTTCTGGATCAGGTCCACCCCGCGCCGATCGGCCCTGCGGGCAAAGCCCCAGGCCACCGCATCATGCCGCGCCGTGCCGCCGCGCGGGTGCAAAAGGCCGCCGTGGATGGGAAAGCGGGTCTGCTCGAAATCGAGATAGGGCACATGGGCGCGCACCCCCTCTCTGTCGAGCAACACCGCATCGTCGCCCTGATTGATCATCGCATTCCCGCGCCGGGCGAAGGCATCGCGCTGGCCATCGGAATGGAACAGGTTGATGATGCCGCGTTGCGAATGCATCACGTTATAGTTCAGCTCGCGCTCCAGCCCCTCCCACAGCTTCAGCGAATGGCTGTAGAATTCGGAATTGCCCGGCAGGAAATAATTGGCGCGCACGATCGTGGTGTTGCGGCCGACGTTGCCGCCACCAAGATAGCCTTTTTCAAGCACCGCGATATTGCCCAGCCCGTGGTTCCGGGCCAGGTAATAGGCGCTCGCCAGCCCGTGGCCGCCGCCGCCGACGATCACGATGTCATAGGCCGGCTTCGGTTCGGGGTCGCGCCATTGCCGCGCCCAGCCCCTGTTGCCGCGCAGCCCTTCGCGGAACACTCTGAAGCCTGAAAAACCCATGCGCATCTCCGGATCACCGGAGTTCAGAAGAACAACTCCGCCCCGATACCGCAACGTCCATTTGCGCTGTTTTGCGCCGCCGGATGTCGCATTCGGACCATGTGCGCGTTACAGCCCCTTCGCCCGGTAGCTTTCGGCGACGCGGGTGATGGCCACGACATAGGCCGCCGTCCGCAGATCCGGGATATCCTCGCGCCCGTGCCAGACCTCGCGCATCGACTGATAGGCGGTGCGCATCGTGTCATCGAGCCCCGAGCGCACCAGCTCCAGCTCATCGGCCCCGCGCAGGTAGCGCTCCTTGAAATGTGGTGTCAGCGACCACGTGTTGCCCAGCGCCTCCGACAGGGTTTCAAGCTGATCCACGATCAGCTTGTGGCGCGCCTCTTCCTGCCGGCGCTGCATCCGGCCAAAGCGGATATGCGACAGGTTCTTGACCCATTCGAAATAGGATACCGTAACACCACCGGCATTGGCGTAGAGATCGGGAATGATCACGGCGCCGCGCCCGCGCAGAACCGCATCGGCGCCGGCGGTGATCGGGCCGTTCGCCGCCTCGATGATCAGCGGCGCCTTCACCCGCGCGGCATTGCCCAGGTTGATGACCCCCTCGACCGCAGCGGGAATCAGGATATCGCATTCCTCTTCCAGAAGCACCGCCCCATCGGCCAGATAGGCCCCTTCGGGGCACCCCTGCACCCCGCCGTTGACGCGGATCCAATGCGCCACCGCATCCACATTCATGCCATCCGGATTGAACAGCCCGCCGTCACGCTCGATGATGCCGGTGATCCTGGCGCCGTCCTCGACCGAAAGGAACTGCGCGGCGTGGTAGCCCACATTGCCCAGCCCCTGAACGATGATCCGCTTGCCCTCGAGCGTGCCCGACAGACCCGCGGTGGCGATATCCTCGGGGTGGCGGAAAAATTCGTGCAGCGCGTATTGCACGCCCCGCCCCGTCGCCTCGACCCGGCCGGCGATGCCGCCGCCATGCAGCGGCTTGCCGGTGACGCAGGCATTGGCATTGATGTCGGTGGTGTTCATCCGGTTGTACTGATCGGCGATCCAGGCCATCTCGCGCTCGCTGGTGCCCATGTCGGGGGCCGGCACGTTCTGGCTGGGGCTGATCAGATCCCGCTTGATCAGCTCATAGGCAAACCGGCGGGTGATCTGCTCCAGCTCGTGCTCGTCCCAGTCCCGCGGGTTGATGCACAGCCCCCCCTTGGAGCCACCGAACGGCGTTTCCACCAGCGCGCATTTATAGGTCATCAGCGCCGCCAGCGCCTCGACCTCGTTCTGATTGACCTCGGTGGCATAGCGGATGCCGCCCTTGACCGGCTCCATATGTTCGGAATGCACCGAACGGTAGCCGGTAAACGTGTGAAGCTGCCCGCGCAGCCGCACCCCGAACCGGACGGTATAGGTGGCGTTGCACACCCTGATCTTTTCCTCCAGCCCCGGCGGCAGGTCCATCCGCGCCACGGCCTGGCTGAACATCAGATCCACAGATTCCCGAAAGCTCGGCTCGTTCGTTCCGGCCATTTTATCCCTCCCACAGGCAGGCGCATTGTATCGCGACTCGGTCTGACCGAGCCTAGGGCCTGTTTTCCATAGCACCACCCGAAATTTCGTTAAGGATAGCTTGAACTGGGGCAGCAAAGTGCTGAAAGCCTTGCATTTGTTTCCCCCCGGGGCGCAGTGATCGCACCCGGCGCGGAACTGGCCCCGGCTTTGCGACAGTGCCCCGAGTGCGCCACAGTTCGGCCGTAATTTTCCGCCACACCAAGCGTTAGAAGGCGGGGCCGACGTCCGCATCCATTGTGTTTCATTGTGCGGGCGAAGTTGAAAAAGGACGAGTATGATGTCGCTTCGGATTGAAAAAAGAAGCACTTTTGTAATGTTGAAACGCGCACGGTCTGCCTGGTCGGGGCGGCTGAACCGTTTCCGGCGTGACGAAGACGGTTCGATGATCTTGTTCGGCCTCTTTCTTCTGATCCTGATGCTGATGGCCAGCGGCCTCGCAATCGACACGATGCGCGCCGAATACACCCGTACCACCATCCAGAACACGCTGGACCGCGCCGTGCTGGCCGCCGCCGATCTGAACCAGACCGAAGACGCCAGATCCGTGGTCATCGACTATTTCGACAAGGCCGGAATGGCGCAATACCTGAACGCGGACTCCATCGTCGTGACACATTCCACCGCCGCCGGGCAGTTGAGTTTCCGCCGGGTGTCGGCAACCGCCTCGACAGAGGTTGATACGCTGTTCATGTCGATGCTCGGCGTCGACCGGATCGTATCGGGCGGGGCCAGCACCGCCGAAGAAGGCATCACCGATCTCGAGATCTCTCTTGTCGTCGACGTGTCGGGTTCCATGGGCTGGTCGTCGAGCAGCGGGTCCACGAAAATCTACGAGCTGCGCGAAGCCGCCAAGGATTTCTCATATTACATGCAGTGCAACCCGAACGCAGAGCGCAATTCCAACGAACCCTGCACCGTCGAGGATGGCAAGGTTTCGATCTCCCTCGTGCCCTATGCCGAACAGGTCACCGTCGGCTCCACCCTGCTGGACAAGCTGAACGTGTCGAACGAGCATCAAAGCTCGGATTGCGTGACATTCTCAGGCTCCGAATTCCACGTGACCGCGCTCGACCCGCAGGTAGAGCTGTCGCGCACCGGGCATTTCGATCCCTGGAATTCGTCGAACTACTATCCGTCGTCCTGGACCTGCCGCACCGACAGCTGGCGCGAGGTCAAGCCGTTCATGGAAGACCACAATGACGTCTTCACGGCAATCAACCAGCTTTCGGCCGGAGGCAACACCTCGATCGATCTGGGGATGAAATGGGGCGCGGCCCTGCTGGACCCGACGCTGCGCCCCGCGATCCAGACCCTGACAACCGAGAATTCGGGCAATGGCACCCCCGTGGTGGACGCGGCCTTCGCCGGCCGGCCCTATGACTATACCCAGGAATATTCGATGAAGGTCGTGGTGCTGATGACCGATGGCGTCAACACCGACCAGCATTACCTGAAGGATGGCTATCGTTCGGGCCTGTCAGAGGTGTATCGCAATACCGATCCGAACTATTCTAACCACTTTTCGATCTACAAAGCCGCAACCGGGAAATACTATTACACCCACGACGGCACCTGGAACGACTTTCCATTCGGCGATGCCGATGGTGAGGTCGTGACCGTGACCAACACCAGTTGCACCTGGACCTGGTGGCGCGGCTATCGCTGCACGACCACGACCGAGGAACAGGTGATCAATCAGCCCGGCGCCGCGGTGCAGATGAACTATCAGGCGGTGTGGGAGCGCTTCCCGACCGATTGGTACGCGCAGTGGAGCTGGCTGGAGGATCCGGTGGCTGCCAACGGCACCTCGACGAAAAACGCCCGGCTTCAGGACATCTGCTCGGCAGCCAAGCAACAGGGCGTGATCGTCTATACGATCGGCTTCGAAGTGTCCGGGGACGCCGACAACGTGATGTCGCAATGTGCCAGCACGCCGGGCCACTACTTTCCCGCCAACGGCAGCAACCTGGCCGAGATTTTCGGCGTCATCGCCAGCTCGATCAACCAGCTGAGACTGACCCAATGAGCCACGGCCTGATGACATTCGCAGGGCGGATCGGCCGCCGGGCAAAGCGCCTGCTGCGCCGCGAAGACGGCACAGCCACGATGGAGTTCGTGATCATGTTCCCGGTGTTCATGACGCTGTTCCTGTCCAGTTTCGAACTTGCGATCCTGATGACCCGCCAGGCGTTTCTGGAACGCGCGGTAGATATGACGGTGCGCGACCTTAGGCTGGGCACCTGGCCGAACCTGGATGCCGACCTGCTGAAATCCGAGATCTGCAGCCATCTGGGCAACCTGATCTCCAACTGCTCGTCCGAGCTGATGCTGGAACTGACACCGGTCAACCGGGCAAGCTGGACCCTGCCGAACCCGGCCGCCACCTGTGTCAACCGCGGCGCCGATGTTCAGCCGGTGGTGACCTTCACGGCGGGCACGCAGAACGAAATGATGATCGTGCGCGCCTGCGCGATGGTTGATCCGGTGTTTCCGGGCACCGCGCTGGCGCTGCTTCTCGAAGAAAACGTCGGCGACGGCTTTCCGCTGATCGCAACCTCCGGGTTCGTGAACGAGCCGGGAACGGGAACCTGAGCGATGATGGAAACAATCTGCAAACGCCTGCGCCGCTTCATCGCCGAAGAAGACGCCACGATCACCGCAGAAGCGGTGATGACCCTGCCGGTGCTGGTCTGGACCTATGTCGGCAGCCTGGCCTTCTTCGATGCCTATGACGCCAAGAACGTCAACCAGAAGGCCGCCTATACGATCAGCGACATGCTCAGCCGCGAAACCGCGCCGGTCAATGCCCTCTATATCCAGGGGCTGGCCAACACCTATGATTATCTGACCACCGGGCACGGAACGGATTCCCGCATCCGGGTGACGATCGTCCGCTGCGCGGACAATTGCGCCAATAACGATGCCTCCCGCGTGATGACGCGGGATTGGTCTTACGGAACCGGAACACTTGCCCCCCTGACCGATGGCGATCTGTCATCCTATCTGGACGTGATCCCGATCATGCCGGCGGGCGACCGGGTTATCCTGGTCGAAACTTTCGTCACCTATACGCCCGCGTTCAACGTCGGGCTGGATCAGCGCAGCTTCGAGAATACCGTGGTGACCCGCCCGCGCTTCATGGCGACGATCCCCTGGGGCTAAGCCTCGTCCGCCTGCGCGCGTTCATGCAGCCGCGCGGTCAGGATTTCGGCCATGAACTTGGTCTGGCCGGCGGCGGTCACGCCGCCGACGCCGACACGCCGCCCCAGCCGCCACCACATGCCTGGCGCCCAGGCCCGCCCCGGCGCCGTCTTCAGGTGCAGCACGAAGCCGTTGGTCGGTTTCATCGCGAAAGTGCCACGCTCGACCGCCTCGATCTGATCGATCCGCGCCAGCTCGCGCCCGGCATCATCGACAAGCGCCTCTTCGGTCAGCCGCAGCCCGCGCCCCGTTGCCCGGCGCATCATCTCGGCCAGCCACAGCATCAGGATGCCGAACACCAGCATGAAGACCTGCCAGCCCGGCGCGTCATGCGGGCGCGCCAGCCCGATGTACAGAACGACACCGCCCAAAAGCAGCAGAACACCGATGCCGAACACGCGGCGCGGCAAAGAGGCGGAAACGGTGGCAAGCACCTTGGTCATCGGGGTCTCCTGAAAGGTCCGCCGCCGGTTTAGCCGCCGCCGCGCGAAAGATCGAGAGGGCGTTCACCCGACGACGAACCGGTGCTGGGTATCAGAGGGCAGCGGCAGGCGCAGCCAGATCGGCATGTGATCGGAAAAATCATGCTCGAACCGGGCGTATTCAGGCGCGCCATCCGGCCCCCGCCCCGGCCCGGCCTCGACGAACAGCCGGGTGAAATCGAACATGCCATAGTCGAACCCGTCGGGGCCCAGCGTGCCGGCCAGCCCGTTGTGCCGCCCGCGCGGCAGCCGGTCGTCCAGCGCGACCCAGGCGATATGGTCAAAGGTTTCGTCCTTGCGCGCATTGGTGTGCAGGCCACCGTCCAGGAACGGAAAATTCACCTTGGCCGTCAGCCCCCTCTCGGCGTTCAGGTCGGTGATGTAGGTCTCGATCCCCCGTCTGCGACGGTCGAGGCTGGATTCGAAATCAAGGTTCAGATCGGCCATCAGAAGATAGATCTTGCCATCCCGCACCACCGTCTGCGCGCTGTCGATCAGCAGCCATTCGAGCAGGGCAAAGAATTCCTGCTCGCGCTCGCGCTTGTTCTTGCCCGACACCAGATGCGCGTTGACGCAATAGAACGCGTAGCTGCCCTGCGGCCCGTCGATCACGAATTCCACAAGATGCGGCGACCGGATGAACTGCACGAAATTATCCAGCCGGTCGGCGGCCAGCCGGGTGGTGCCGCTGATCCAGTGCAGGGCACGGTCCAGAAACCCCGGATCGGCCGTCTCGCCAAGCTGATTGGCGATCGAGGTCGCCATCGCCGCGTTGATGTTGGACAGGATCGCGGTACGGTCATAGGATAGATCCGACGCCAGATCGCCGCGCCGCACCCGCGCGGTATTGAACAGAAACGCGCTGCGTTCGGCCATGCCCTTGCGATTGCGCGTCGGCGCCCGGCCCGTCACGTCGGAAATCACCAGCGCATAGGCGCCCCCCGCCGCGTTCAGCCGGTCGCGCAGCGCGTAGATCGAGCCGGTATCGCTCTGCACCTCCTGTATCGCCACAAGGTCGCATTCCCGGCAGAACCGTTCAATCATCGCAAAGGCGCCGGGGCTTTTCTTCGGCCCGGTGCCATCGGCGAGCGCGCCGAACTTGCGGATGTTCCACGAGGCCAGAACAACCGATCCCGCGCGCCGTTCGGGCATGCCATAGGCCGCCGGGCCGGCCTCGAGCGTCATGTTGATGCGTTGCCATTCGGCGGCTGAAAAAGGTGCGGCCATCTGAAATCTCCCGAAACAATGCCCCCATTCTGCCTGCCCCGGCGATTCCCGCAAAGCCCGGCGCACGCCCGCCCCGGCCTTGCGCGATGTTCCGGCACACCTGCGCCGATGGCCGGGCAGCATCGCCTTGCCCGCGCCCCCCGGGGCGGGCTAAGGTCACGCAGGTTTCGCCAATGGACATCATGCCCCGCGCCACGTTCTTCCTGTTTTTGTGCCTTCTCGGCAGTTGCGCGCGGTTTCCCCAGATCACGGCGGCGGTCGGCGAGGGCGCCAAGAACGCCCCCTTCCCCGCGATCCAGCCGATGGATGCGGTGCTGGCAGACGCGGCGCAGGTGCAAACCGACGATGAGACAGGCGCCCGCCTTGCCGCCCGCGCCGAAACGCTGCGCCGCAGGGCCCGCGCCCTGGGCGGCCCCGTTCTTAGCCGGACCGAACGCCGACAGCTGCTGGACGCGGTATCACGTCATGCGCTTTAGGCGCAGCCGCGTTGCAAGCCCCGCCGCAACACGCTAACACCCGGTCGATCGCGGCACATCTGCAGGAGTTTCCCTCATGTCCACCCCCCTGCGGCTCGGCCTTGCCGGGCTTGGCACCGTCGGCACCGGCGTCGTCAAAATCATTCAGAACCATGCCGGTCTGCTGGCCGCCCGCGCCGGGCGGCCGGTCGAGATTTCGGCGGTCTCGGCCCGTACCCGCGGCAAGAACCGGGGCGTTGATCTTTCGGACTATGGTTGGGAGGATGATCCGGTGGCGCTGGCCACCCGTGACGATGTGGACGTGTTCGTCGAACTGATGGGCGGCGCCGACGGGCCGGCCAAGGCCGCGACAGAGGCCGCCATCGCCGCGGGCAAGGATGTGGTCACCGCCAACAAGGCGATGCTGGCGACCCACGGTCAGGCACTGGCCGAAGCGGCCGAGGCGCGGGGCGCGCTGATCCGTTTCGAGGCGGCCGTGGCCGGCGGCATCCCGGTGGTCAAGGCCCTGACAGAAGGGCTGGCCGGAAACAGGATGTTGCGCGTCATGGGCGTGATGAACGGCACCTGCAACTATATCCTGACCCGGATGGAAAACGCCGGCCTGCCCTATGCCGAGGTGTTCGAAGAGGCCAGCGCGCTTGGCTATCTCGAGGCCGACCCGACGCTGGACGTGGGCGGCATCGACGCGGGTCACAAGCTGGCCCTGCTGGCCTCCATCGCCTTTGGCACCCGCGTGGCCTTCGATCATGTGGAACTGGAGGGGATAGAGCGGATCTCGATCGACGATATCCGCCATGCCGCCGATATGGGCTTCCGCATCAAGCTTCTGGGTGTGGCGCAGATGACGGGCCGGGGGCTGGAACAGCGCATGTCGCCCTGCCTCGTGCCCGCGGGCTCGCCGCTGGGCCAGCTTGAGAACGCCACCAACATGGTCGTGCTGGAAGGCGATGCGTCGGGCCAGATCGTGCTGCGCGGCGCCGGCGCGGGCGAAGGCCCCACCGCTTCGGCGGTGATGTCCGATGTGCTGGACATCGCGCGCGGGATCCGCCTTTCCACCTTCGGACAACCGGCGGCCACGCTGGCCGCGCCGATCCCGGCCAGGGCCACCGCCGCCGCGCCCTATTATCTGCGGATGGTGCTGCAGGACAAGCCCGGCGCGCTGGCCAAGGTGGCCACGGTGCTGGGCGAGGCCGGGATTTCGATCGACCGGATGCGCCAGTACGACCATGCCGACACCACCGCCCCGGTGCTGATCGTCACCCACAAGACAACGCGCGACGCGCTGGATCACGCAATGGGCGGTTTCGCAGCCACCGGTGTTGTCGTGGGGCACCCTGTGGCCATTCGCACCGAAACGCTCTGACCCGCGCCTTGTGTCACCCCCCCGTCACCGGCTAGGTGTATGGGCAAACCGCTTTCACGTCACAGGATTTCATCATGTCGCAACCCATCGATTTCAATGACCGCATGCTCTCGCTGGGTCTGGCCCGCGTTTCCGAAGCCGCAGCGATGGCTTCGGCCCGTCTGGTCGGCCATGGCGACGAGAAGGCCGCCGATCAGGCCGCGGTGAATGCCATGCGCGACCAGCTCAACAAGCTGGATATCCAGGGCGTCGTCGTTATCGGAGAGGGCGAACGGGACGAGGCGCCGATGCTCTATATCGGCGAAGAGGTCGGTTCGGGCACCGGCCCTGCGGTCGACATCGCGCTGGACCCGCTGGAAGGCACCACCCTGACCGCCAAGGACATGCCCAACGCGCTGACCGTCATCGCGATGGCGCCGCGCGGCACGCTGCTGCACGCGCCGGACGTGTATATGGACAAGCTGGCGATCGGGCCGGGCTATCCCAAAGACGTCGTGTCGATGGAGATGTCGCCATCCGAGCGTGTCGCCGCACTGGCCAAGGCGCGCGGCTGCGCGATGAGCGACATCACACTGTGCGTGCTGGAGCGCCCGCGCCACGAAGACATGATCGCCGAGCTGCGCGAAACCGGCGCCGCGATCCGCCTGATCACCGATGGCGATGTGGCCGGCGTGATCCATTGCGCCGAGGCCGAGATTACCGGCATCGACATGTACATGGGCTCGGGCGGGGCGCCCGAAGGCGTGCTGGCCGCTTCGGCGCTGAAATGCATGGGCGGGCAGATGTGGGGCAAACTGTTGTTCCGCAACGATGATGAACGCGGCCGCGCCGCCAAGGCCGGGATCACCGATCTGGACCGTATCTATTCGCGCGACGAACTGGTCACGCAGGACGTGATCTTTGCCGCCACCGGCGTGACGGACGGGTCGATCGTGAGGGGCATCAAGCGCGAGCCGGGCTATCTGACCACGGAAACCATCCTGATGCGCTCCAAAACCGGCTCGGTCCGCCGGATGATCTATCGCAACCCGGTGAAGTGATCCGCCCCGCGCGCGCATCCGGCCAGGCGGGCGTCTTCGCGGATCTGCGCGAGGAAAGCCCGCGAGCGCCTGAGGGGCGCCCGGCGTGGCCTGGCGCCGCTTCATGACCGGGCGTGCCTTCCTGAATGTCGAATGCTCGGCCACCGGCCGGCGCTGGGTCGGCCCCAGCGGCGAGGATGACCGGCTGTCGCAGGCGATGGAACAGATCACCCGCCTGCCCGCCGCCGTCTGCCGCATCCTGACCCGCCGGGGCGTGGCCCCGGACGAGGCAGAGGCTTTCCTGGCCCCTGCCCTGCGCGATCTGCTGCCCGACCCGCTGACGCTGCGCGACATGCACCGCGCCGCCGAACGGTTCCTGCGCGCGGTGGACCGGAACGAACGTATCGCGGTCTTCGCCGATTATGACGTGGACGGCGGCGCCTCTGCCGCGCTGCTGCTGAGCTGGCTGCGGCAGATGGGCCGCGACGCCACGCTTTATATCCCCGACCGGATCGATGAAGGCTATGGCCCCAACGTGCCCGCGATGCAGGCGCTGGCACGGGATCACGATCTGATCATCTGCGTCGATTGCGGCACGCTCAGCCATGAGCCGATCGCGGCGGCGCGGGGGGCCGATGTGGTAGTGCTGGATCATCACCTGGGTGGCGAAACCCTGCCCCCCGCGCTGGCGGTGGTGAACCCCAACCGGCAGGACGAAACCGGCGATCTGGCGCATCTCTGCGCGGCCGGCGTGGTGTTCCTGATGCTGGTCGAGGCCGGGCGTCAACTGCGCATCGCGGGGCGCAAGGGCCCGGATCTGCTCGGCTTTCTCGATCTCGTGGCGCTGGCCACCGTGGCCGATGTGGCGCCTCTGACCGGCGTCAACCGCGCGTTGGTACGCCAGGGGCTGACGGTGATGGCCCGGCGCCAGCGCCCCGGTCTCGTGGCGCTTGGCGATGTGGCGCGGATGGATACCGCGCCCACGCCCTATCACCTGGGCTTTCTGCTGGGGCCGCGGGTGAACGCCGGCGGGCGCATCGGCAAGGCCGATCTGGGGGCGCGGCTGCTCTCCACCGACGATCCGGCCGAGGCCGCCGCGCTGGCCGAGCGGCTGGATCAGCTCAACACCGAACGGCGCGAGGTCGAGGCCGCCGTGCGCGACGCCGCGCTGGCGCAGGCTGAAACTCGGGGGCTGGACGGGCCGCTTGTCTGGGCCGCAGGCGAAGGCTGGCATCCCGGCGTGGTCGGCATTGTCGCCTCGCGGCTGAAAGAGGCCACCAACCGCCCGGCCATCGTCATCGGCCTGGACGGGGACGAGGGCAAGGGCTCCGGCCGCTCCGTTTCCGGGGTCGATCTGGGCGCGTCGATCCAGCGGCTCGCGGCTGAGGGGCTGTTGCTTCGCGGCGGCGGGCACAAGATGGCCGCCGGCCTGACCGTGGCGCGCGACAAGCTGGAACCGGCCATGGCGCGCTTGGCCGAGCTGCTGCACAAACAGGGCGCCGGTACCGCCGGCCCCGCCGACCTGCGGCTCGACGGGGTTCTGATGCCCGGCGCCGCCACGGTGGAGCTGATCAGCCAGATCGAGGCGGCGGGCCCCTTTGGCGCGGGCGCGCCGGCGCCGCGCTTCGCCTTTCCCGACGTGCAGATCGCCTTTGCCAAGCGCGTCGGCGACAGCCATCTGAAGATCAGCTTCGGCGACGGGCTCGGCACCCGGATTGACGCCATCGCCTTTGGCGCCTTCGACACCGGGCTCGGCCCGATGCTGGAGCAGCACGGCGGCGCGCGCTTTCACCTTGCCGGGCGGCTGGAGATCAACACCTGGGGCGGGCGGCAGCGGCCGCAATTGCGCCTGGAAGACGCGGCCCCGGCCTGAACGCGGGACGCAGATCGGAGCCTGCCCACGCCCGCGTTCCGACACCCTGCGGCGGGCCTGAACCTGCCGCGCGACGACGCTCTCAGGTACATTGGAAATTCGCGCAATAATTCGAAAAACCCCCTTGCGCCCCCCGCTCAATTTCCCTAATTACCGCGTCACGCCAAGGCATGGCCCGTTCGTCTATCGGTTAGGACGCCAGGTTTTCAACCTGGAAAGAGGGGTTCGATTCCCCTACGGGCTGCCACTTCGCTTTGTAAGATATTGATTTTACTCAATACTCCAAAAAGTCGAACATCTCCCCCACAATCTACCCACGACGGGGTGACCCTTAAAATCGGATATTCAGGCGTTGCGACAGGCTGGAAATGATCGCGCATTCGTGAACGCCCCGCTTGCCCTGCCCGGCGGTTGCGCTGCATAGTCGGCGCAACATTTGTCGAAAGGTTGTTGTAGGATGATGTCCCGATGCGACCAATCGCGAAACCTTAACCTATACGATGAAAGCTAGAGCATATCGGTCTTGATAGCAGCGCGAAGTCAGAGCCGCGCCCAAATGGACCGGGTGCTCATGCGAATTCTCCGCCCGATTGCTCATCCAGCGGCCGGTATGCTGCCAAGATCCTTGAGCTTAGCACTACTTTGGCAGAATTTTGCTGATCTGATAATCTCCGGATTCACGGGAGGCGTTTTGAGTGATTCATAGGGAGCCAGCTTTGAGGGAGGCTGGCGGTTTATGGGGAACTGGCGGAGCGATCTGGAAACCTGGCTGGCGCCGTTTGTAGCGGCGCTTGGACACAAGACGCGGGGGCGGATGTGTCCGGCCTATATTGCCGGGCTCATTGGGCCGGGTGATCGCAAGAGCGTGCAGCCGATGGCGGCGCGGGACGGGGCGGTCGGCTATGACCAACTGCATCATTTCATCGCCGACGGGGTCTGGGACAGCGCGCCGCTGGAGGCGGCCTTGCTGGCCGAGGCCGACAGGCTGGTTGGTGGCGAGGACGCCTTTCTGGTCATCGATGATACCTGCCTGCCGAAGAAGGGCAAACGCTCGGTCGGGGTTGCGCCACAATATGCCTCATCGCTGGGCAAAACCGCGAATTGTCAGTCCCTTGTCTCGGTAACGCTGGCCTCCCGCGAGGTGCCGGTGGCGGTGGGGTTACGGCTGTTTCTACCAGAGGTCTGGACCAACGATCCCGACCGCATGGCCCGGGCCCGGGTGCCGAATGATCGGCAAACGGCCCTGAGCAAACCTGCGATTGCCATCGAGGAGATCGACCGGGTGAGGGCTGCGGGTGTCCGCTTCGGCTGTGTGCTGGCCGATGCGGGTTACGGATCGAGCGGGCCTTTTCGCCAGGCTCTGAGCGCGCGCGGTCTCGCTTGGGCGGTCGGCCTGTCACGGCGGCAGAACGTTTATCCGGCAGATGTCGGGCTGGTCTTTCCCGAGGCCAGGCGCGGCCGACGCCGCAAATATCACCTCCCAGACCGCATTGCCGTTTCCGCCGAACAGATGCTGGATCACGGTAAATGGCGGAAGGTCAGCTGGAGACGAGGGACCAAAGGCAGGCTGAATTGCCAGTTCGCCGCAACCCGCGTCCACATCGCTGATGGCCACCGGCATCGTATGGCAGATGGCCGTGTGCAAGCCATGCCGGGTGACGAGGAGGCTTGGCTGATCGGCGAACGCCGTGCGACCGGCGAGCGGAAATACTACGCCTCGAACCTGCCAGCCGACACCAACCTCAAGGCGCTCGCCGCCGCCGTCAAGGCCCGATGGATCTGCGAACAGGCGCATCAACAACTCAAGGAGGAGCTTGGTCTCGATCATTTCGAGGGGCGGTCCTGGACGGGTATTCACCGACACGCGCTGATGACGATGATCGCCTACGCCTTCCTGCAATCCCGCCGCCTCAAGGCCGCGGGACGGAAAAAAAAGAAGGGGTGTATCCCCTTGACGCAAGTTTTGCCCCCCCCCCTGAAAGAACCTTTCACGCCGTGCCCTAAATGTTCTGCCCTCACGATTAACGATTGACTCCCCTGTCGTGAGTGCGCATCTGACACTCATGGAACATTCAGCATCCGACATCCTTGTGAACCGTTTGCGCGAGATTGACGCGACGATTTCTGACCTTGAGAAGGAGCGAAGCGAAATCAAGGTGGCGCTAAGTGTTGTGGCACGATATGTCACGACGCCAAATTCAAGTGCAGCAGAAAGCGTTGTCGAGCGCAAGGGTGATACAGATGAACCCACTGCAGGCGCGCCACGCCCTGACGGAATTCCTACACTGTGGGAAATGGCGCGCGAATACCTTTCTTCACGTCAGTCCGCGACAGCGGCGCAGGTGGTGGGATTCATTGACGGTAAGTATTGGCCTGGCGTGGTTCACGCCCAAGTCGGGCCGAGCCTGTATCGCTTTGTGAATGAGGGGCGCTTGAAAAAGGTCGGTCGGGGAGAGTTTTCGCTCCCCTCCGAAGAGAATGAGCCGCCCGAGGGCGGCTCAGAAACCGGGGAAGGTGACACTTCCTCAGAACATTTTGATCGAGACGACCTAGAGGACTCGATCAAACAACTCATCTGATCCTCTCAGACCAGACCCGGCACTGGAAGATGCCGGGAACTTAGCTGGGAGGTGGTTCTATGGAACCATTAACTCCCCTCCGGGCGGTGTGCGATGCTTTCATGGCTATCCGCTCGCAGCCCCCGTAAGGTGGGGTATCCCGCTAAAGGGACGGTGGGGCGGCTTTCGGGCCGCCCCATTCGTCATGCGGAAATTCTTATGCTACAATAGATTACAAGTCAAGAATCTTGGAGCAAATCCATCATGTTATCTCTATCTAAAGCGCAAAAAACCGGGAAATTAGAAGAGTTTATAGCTCAGGAAGAAGCGCGCGGCGTCGGCCAGATCAGCGCGGCGGAGTTCGATGAAACAGCCGCTACTGTGATCAAAACGCCGCTACAAGACGATCAAACATCAGGTTCGCTTCCCAGCGATGGTTCGCCCGGAAAGTGAACTCGTCCAAATACCGGCGCATGTGCTTCTGGCTGATCGAAACATGAGTGCCACGGATCGAATGTTTGAAGTGACGCCAGAAGCTTTCAACATGGTTTGTATGGTGCAGCGTGTCGGTGTCGGCATCATACACGGCCCACTCTTTCGCTCCATGCTTCACCGCAACATGCGAATATCCATGCTCTTTCAGTAAGCGGTAGCTGTAGAGTTCATCGGTCGATACGGTCGAGCCAGCCTCAACGGTTTTGAGTGTTTCGGCCCGAAGGGTTTTCAGTTTCACGTCAGGGATAATCTCGGTCACGAGACGCCCGCCGCGTTCCTTGAAGCCCATGACAATGGTTTTGCCAGCGGCACCGCGCCCACGTTTGCCGGGGCGCTTGCCGCCCACGTAAGCTTCATCAATCTCGACATGACCTTGAAGCATGGCTTTCAGGTCGTGCTTGTCCATCTGCTCACGGATTTTGTGACCGATCCGCCATGCGGTCTTATAGGTCACCCCAAGTTGACGTTGCAGTTCCTTGCCGGAAACCCCGTGCCGCGTCGTGACAAACAGGTAGATCGCATAGAACCAAACCTGGAGCGGCGTCCGGGTATCTTGGAAAATGGTGCCAGCCGTAGGGTAGACATGATCACCACAGGCGGCACAGGCCCACGCACGGCGGTTGCTCATGCGGTGGAAGGTGCTTTCAACACCGCAGGCTTGGCAAACGTGACGATCCCCGAAGCGAACGCGGAAGATGTGTTCAAGGCAGGCTTCATCATCGGGGAAGCGCTTGAAGAAATCGCGGACACTAAAGTCGGGGGATGCTGATTTGCTCTTTTCCATGCATCATATATAGCAAATCGGCTTACTTGCGTCAAGGGGATACACCCCAAAAAGAATCCCCGGACCGCCGCCGCAACCAACCATGCCAGCCGTCAGGCAAGCCATCCTCGACGCCTTCGCGAGACCACCACCAGGACGCTGCCCCCATTGTGAAAGGCTCATCGCAGAACGCCCAAAAAAAATTCTGCCAAAGTAGTGTTAGCCCCCAGGATCGCAGGCGGCCCGTCATAATCATACAGTCATGACCATACCGGTTTAGTTATTTATTCAATAATTTCAATGCCGATTCGCGATCCCGGCGCTTCATGACTTCGCTTTCCAGCATCGCCTATGCCTTCCCACCGCGTCCGCGGACGGGTGCTGATCGGGCGAGTGAAAGCTCGGCATCCGAAAACCTCCAGGGGCCGCGAACGCCGGGGATGCCATCGGGCGTGATCCGCAAACCTCGCGCAAGAACTTGGGGGTCGGCGAACACCTGTTCCATCGTGTTGATTGGCCCGGCGGGGACATTGGTGCGTTCGAGCGCCTCCAGAATTCGGGCAGAGCTCCAGCCGGCGATTGCAACCGAAAGCAACTCGGTCAACAAATCGCGGTTCTGCACCCGCTCGGCATTGGCGGCAAACCGGGCGTCACCAGGAAGCTGATCCAGCCCCAACACTTGGCAGAACCGGCTGAATTGGCCGTCATTGCCCACTGCGACGATGACGTGACCGTCAGCCGTGGCGAAAACCTGGTAGGGTGCGATATTGGGATGGCTGTTCCCCCGCCGGACAGGCGACTGTCCGGTGACGAGGTAGTTCATCGCCTGGTTCGCCATCGACGCGACCGCGCAATCGAGAAGCGACATGTCGATATGCTGGCCCCGCCCGGAGGTGTGGCGTTGCTCGACTGCGGCAAGAATACCGACCGCCCCATAAAGACCGGTCAGAATGTCGGTCACGGCGACACCCACCTTCTGTGGCTGTCCGTCCGGTTCGCCGGTGACAGACATCAGCCCCGACATCCCTTGAATTAGGAAGTCGTATCCGGGCCGGTCGGCATAAGGCCCGGTCTGGCCGAATCCCGTGATCGAACAATAAATCAGTTGCGGGTTCAACGCCGAGAGGCTGTCGTAGTCGAGGCCGTATTTCACCAGCCCGCCCCGTTTAAAGTTCTCGACCAGAACGTCGGCTCCGGCGACCAGTTCTCGCACCGCACGGCGGCCTTGTTCAGTTCGGAAATCGGCGGTGATAGAACTCTTGCCCCGATTGGCCGCGTAAAAGTAAGCCGCCGACCGGTCGCCCTCGCGCTCGATGAAGGGCGGGCCCCAGCGCCGCGTGTCGTCGCCCTCCGGCGCCTCCACCTTGATTACTTCGGCCCCCAGATCAGCCAGAATCTGGCCAATCCATGGGCCGGCGAGGATTCGCGCCAGTTCGACGACCCTCAGCCCAGCGAGTGGCCCCCCCATCAGAAAAATGCCTGCAGCCCGGTCTGTGCGCGGCCGAGGATCAGGGCGTGTACATCATGGGTGCCTTCATAGGTGTTTACCGTCTCGAGGTTCAGCATGTGGCGGATGACTTGGAATTCCTCGGAAATGCCGTTCCCGCCATGCATGTCACGGGCCATACGGGCGATGTCCAGCGCCTTGCCGCAGTTGTTGCGTTTGATCAGGCTGATCATCTCGGGGGCGGCGCGGGCATTGTCCATCAGCCGGCCCACCTGCAATGCACCCTGAAGCCCGAGTGTGATCTCGGTCAGCATATCGGCCAGTTTCTTCTGGAAAAGCTGGGTCTGTGCCAGCGGCTTCCCGAACTGCTTGCGGTCCAGCCCATATTGACGCGAGGCGTGCCAGCAGAATTCCGCCGCGCCCAACACGCCCCAAGCGATGCCATAGCGAGCGCGATTGAGACAGCCGAAAGGCCCCTTCAATCCCTCGGCATGGGGCAGGAGTGCGTCTTCGCTCACCTCGACGCCGTCCATCACGATCTCGCCGGTGGTGGAGACACGCAAAGAAAGCTTTCCACCGACCTTGGGCGCCGACAGACCCTTCATGCCCTTTTCAAGAATGAAACCTCGGATCTTTCCGCCGTGAGCCTCGGATTTCGCCCAGACCACGAAGACATCGGCGAAGGGGCTGTTAGAGATCCACATCTTGCTGCCGGTCAGGCGATAACCGGTCCCGGTCTTCTCGGCGCGGGTCTTCATTGAGCCGGGGTCGGAGCCGGCGTCAGGCTCGGTCAAGCCGAAACAGCCGACTAGTTTTCCCGAGCACAGGCCAGGCAGATATCTACGGCGCTGCTCCTCGCTGCCATAGGCGTAGATCGGATAGATAACCAGGCTCGACTGCACCGACATCATGGAACGGTAGCCCGAATCCACCCGCTCGATCTCACGCGCGATGAGACCATAGGTGACGTAAGAGGCGCCAAGCCCGCCATATTCCTCGGGCACGGTAGCGCCCAGAAGACCCGCCTCGCCCATCTCTAGGAACAGCTCCGGCGCACTGATCTCGTTGCGGTAGGCCTCGATCACCCGCGGCTGAAGCATATCTTGCGCGAACACCCGCGCCGCATCGCGCAGCATGCGCTCATCTTCCATGAGTTGGTCCTCGAGACGGAAGGCATCCTCCCAATCGAAGCGCGACATATCGGGAGCGTCTTTAGTGGGCAGCGTATCTTTCATGGCCTTACCTCATGCAGTCGTATCGATTTCGAGATCGAGGAAGGGAGCATATTGCTGGGCGCCGAAAATGTCACCGTCGCCCGGGCTTCCGCTGGGGCGATCGCGCAGGATCGTGAACTTGATCGCATAGGCCGGATCGTATTCGACGAAATCGGTTATCCGCTGTGGATCGATTCGCAGAACTGCAGCCACCGTTTCGCGGCTTAGCGCCCCGGAGCGTTTCACCAATTCATACGCATCGAATTCGCGGAAGATCACATCGAACGTGATCTTGTCGGTTCCGGCATTCTTGCTACGGATGGTCTTGGCCAGATCGGAGAGTTTCTTAGTGGACATTGGTCGTCTCCGCGATTTCGACACCAATTTCGGCGGTGTGGAGGGGGAAAAGCTCTAGCGGTTCATCGACCGCCATGGTGTGGTTGACGGTCCAGCGATGGGCCGGGCTGGCCAGCATTACCTCATCGAACACGAACGAGACGCCACCGGCGGTGCCCTTTACGTCGGGCAGGCGGGCATAGAACAGCTGCCGGGTGCCGATCATGGCGACCTCCTCGGCCATTTCACGGGTTGGCGCCACGCCCTGAACACGTCGATCTCGGGGCATCGCAGACGATGTTGCTTTCCTCGCGTTGAACGACGCGCGTCTGATCTCCCTGCGGGTGGCGGCTCAGGGCACCGACCGCGCGATCCATGGCCGCAATCTATCTTGCGCGTTCGATATCGGTTTGGATGCAATCTGAATTCTGCCGCTTTGCTTGAGAATGACGCGACAACCGACCCGGTGATGCGCCAGCCCGGGAAGCCCGAGATTTCCTGCGCCCTCTCGGGGCACCCGGCGAGAACACCCCTTTAAAGCGCGCCCTCACCCGCGGGCCGGTTGGTGATCCAGCGGCACTGATAGGGGCGCATCAGGATATCCGGCCCGGCGGCTGAAATCCTCTCTCCGCTCAGCAGATCCACCCATTGCTCGCCGCCGATCAGGTTGATCGACAAGGGCGGCACCGTCAGCTCGTCCTTGCTGACGTTGTGCAGCGCGAAAATCGATTGGTCGCGGTTCAGGCTCTGGCGCCAGATCCCGAAGATACGCTCGTCCAGATGCAGGGTGAACTGGGTGGCGTTCGGGTGAAACGCGGGTTGGCGGCAACGCACCTGTATCCGCTGCCGCATGCCGCTGAGAACCTGCGCGTGCAGGCTGTCGGGATCGTCAAGCTGGGCGCGCAGCGTCGGGTAATCCCAGCGGTGACGGTTGATCGCCCGGTTGATGCCGGTCTTGGCGACCCCCTCGTAATCGTTCGGCGTGGCCAGAAGCGAATGGATGTAGAAGGCCGGTATCCCCTCCAGCGCCATGGCGATGGTCTGGCTGCACAGAAAGCGATCGACCTGCCATTCATCCTCGCCCTCGAAGGTGCCTTTCATCGCGTCGAAGAAGGTGATGTTCAGCTCATAGGGCGACTCGCCGCCACCGGCCAGCGCGCGCATCGACACCTTGCCGCCAAAGCGTTTGACCGTGTCGATCACCTTGAGCGTCTGTTCGGTATCCAGAATACCCTCGGCCGGGCGCATCCCGATCCCGTCATGCGAGGCGGTGAAGTTCAGATAGGCACAGCCCAGCTGCGCCGGCGGCATCGACACCTGCCAGCGCTTGAGATGCTCCGCCGTTCCGCTCAGAAGCGCGTGCAGCAACAGCGGCGGCAGCGAGAAGTTGTAAACGGCGTGCGCCTCGTTGCGGTTGCCGAAATAAGACAGGTTTTCCACATTCGGCACGTTGGTCTCGGTCAGCAGGATCAGCGGCTCGACCGCGAAATCGCATAGGATGCGCATGAGCTGCACGATGGCATGAGTCTGCGGCAGGTGGATGCAGGGGGTGCCGATTTCCTTCCAGATGAAGGCCACCGCATCCAGCCGGATGATCCGCACGCCATGGTCGATGTGCAGCCGCATGATGCGCAGGAATTCCAGCAGCACCTCGGGGTTGCGGAAATCCACATCGACCTGGTCATGGCTGAAGGTACACCACACGTGGCGGGTGCCGCTCGCCGTCTCGACCTCGCGCAACAGCGGGCTGGTGCGGGGCCGCACGACACTGCTCAGGTCATCCTCGGGGGTGGCTTCGAAAAAGAACTTGTCGAACGGTTCATGCCCCTGACGGTATTCGTTGAACCACGTGCCCTGGCTCGAGACATGGTTCAGCACCAGATCCGACATCAGCGTGAATTCATCCGAGATGCGCCGGATATCGGCCCAGTCGCCCAGATGGCTGTTGACCGTGCGGTAATCGGTGACCGCGAAACCGTCATCCGAAGTGAACGGAAAGAACGGCAGGATATGCACCGAATTGACGCTGCCCTTGAGATAGCGGTTCAGGAAATCATTCAACAGGTCCAGCGGCTTGTGCACACCGTCGATCAGTGAATTGCCATAGGTGATGACCATGGCGTCGCCCGACGACCACAACCGGTTGCCCGGCATCCGCGAGCGTTTGCGGCGGCTGCTGCCTTCGGGCCAGAAGGCATCGATAACCTGGGTGGTCAGGATGTCCTGATTGAGATCGGGATAGATGCGGCTGATCAGATCGGCCAGCTTGACGCTGAGGGTCGGCGGAGTGTTGGTCATGGCTCGGACTTTGCGGATTTCCGCCCAACTTGCCGAATATCCGAAGGGTTACAAGCCCTTCCCGCGCCGTTGCCGGTTCTGATTCGCAGCTTTTGCTTCAATGCAACGGTCTGCGCCGCGCGGTGCTCAGCCGTCGGGCGGCAGGATCATGATCGCCCGGAAATCGTTCACATTGGTCAGGGTCGGGCCGGGGGCGACCTGATCGCCCAGCGCCGCGAAAAAGCCGTGGCTGTGGTTGCGCTCAAGCTCCGCCTGCGGGTCCAGCCCCAGCGCTGCGGCGCGGGCCAGCGTATCGGGCGTGACCACCGCCCCGGCGACATCGGCCGCCCCGTCCACCCCGTCGGTGTCGCAGGCGATGGCGAAGATCCCCGCCGCCCCGTTCAGCGCCAGCGCCAGCGACAGGCAGAATTCGGCATTCGGCCCGCCCACCCCGTCGCCCCGCCGCGTGACGGTGCATTCCCCGCCCGACAGCAGCAGCACCGGCCGGTCGCCCTTTGCCATGGCCGCGGAAATGTCCAGCGCGCGCCGGGCCTGCGCCATGGCAACCTCGCGCGCCTCGCCCTCGATCGCGTCGCCCAAAAGCTCCACCCGCGCGCCCGCTGTCTCCGCCGTCGCCCTTGCCGCGTCCAGCGACTGGGCCGGGGCGGCGATGACCCGGTTTTCCACCTTCGACAACGCCGGCGCCTCGGGGGGCAGCACGCCCGTCGGCCCGCCCAGCACCGCCGCGACAGAGGCCGGCGGGGTGATGGCGCAGCGCGCCAGAATGGCGCGCGCATCGGCGGGGGTGGTGTGATCGCCCACCGTGGGCCCCGACGCGATGAAGGCCGGGTCATCACCCGGCACATCGGAAATCATCAGCGCCAGCATCCGCGCCGGATAGGCCGCCGCCGCCAGCTGCCCGCCCTTCACCCGCGAAAGATGCTTGCGCACCGTGTTCATCGCCAGAATGGGCGCGCCCGAGGCCAGAAGCGCGGCATTCACCGCCTGCTTTTCCGCCAAGGTGATCGCGCCGGCGGGTTGCACCAGCAGGGCCGAGCCTCCGCCCGAAATCAGCGCCAGCACGAATTCCTCCGGCCCCAGGCCGCCCAGCAGGCCCAGCATCCGCGCGGTCGCGTCGCGCCCGGCCGCGTCAGGCACCGGATGGGCGGCTTCGACGATCTCGATCTTCCGGGTGGGCCGCCCGTAGCCATAGCGGGTGATCACCAGCCCCTCGACCGGCCCCCAGGCCCGTTCCACCGCTTCGGCCATCCGGGCCGAGGCCTTGCCCGCCCCGATCACCACCACCCGTCCCGCAGGGCGCGGTGGCAGGGCGGCAGGCACGCAGAGCATCGGGTCAGCGGCGGCAACCGCGGCATCGAACAGGCCACGCAGAAAAGCGGCGGCATTGCCGCCCGCCCAGGTTCCGGTCATGTCGTCAGATCTGGCTGTCACCCCGGCCTCCGCCTTCGCATTGTCACCGGTTTTAGAATGCCGGTACCGCGAAGAGAAGCCAGAACCCGGATCAGCGCAAGAGCAGCGCTTGTTCCAAAGGGGTGTTTTCGGCGACGAGATCGGCAAGGCTGACCTTGTCGAGCGAGCTGTAGAACGCCGTCAGCGCATCCGACAACACGCCCCGCAAACGGCAGCAATCGATCAGCGGGCAGGTGTTGGTGTCATTGGCGAAGCATTCGGCAAAGGGCACACCGGCCTCCAGCTTGCGAAACACCGTGCCGACGAAAACCTGATCCGCCGGCTGTTCCAGCGTCACCCCGCCGTGGCGGCCGCGCGTGGTCTTGACCAGCCCGAACCGGCTGAGCGAATTGATCACCTGCGCCATATGGTTCTCTGACGTGTTGCACGCCTGGGCGATATCGGATTTGCGCACGACGCGCCCGGCATTCACTGCGCAGTACATCAGCGCGCGCATGGCGATATTTGTGCGGGTCGTCAATCGCATGGGAACCGGCCTTTCGAGGCTGTTTGCGGCAAATGGTCCATTGTGGATATAACATTTGCCATGCCGAAAACTTGATCGAGATCAGACATGCCAAGTGTAGCGGCAAAAATCCGGATCAGGGCGTCAACCTCGGCGCTTCACTGATATGAACGATGTTCATATGTCGATTGCCCCCTCCCCGCCTCCTCATCGGCGCAGAGCAACACGCGGGTTTTGACTTGGGTCAAAGCAGCCGTCCGAAAAACGTGCAGGAAAGACTAAACTTTTTCAGGAGGAGTCGCATGTCCCATCTCACGCAAATTCCAGCCTCTCGCAGGGCCTTTCTGGGGCTGGCTGCGGGGGGCCTCGCGCTGGCGGCGGCCGGCGCACCCGCGCAGGCGGCAAAGGTCAGGACATCGGCAAGGATCGTGATCCTGGGCGCGGGCGCCGCCGGCACCGCGCTGGCGAACCGGTTGGTGGAACGGCTGGAGGGGGCCAGCATCACCCTGATCGACGGGCGCAAGCAGCACCTCTATCAGCCGGGCTTCACCCTGATCGCCGCCGGGCTGAAACCCGCCGATTACTCGGTGTCGGAGACGGGCGGCTGGCTTCCGAAAGGCGCAAGCTGGATCGAGGAACCGGCAGCGGAGATCGACCCCGAGGCCAAGATCGTGACCACCGCGTCGGGTCAGAAAGTGGCCTATGACTATCTGATCGTCGCCACCGGGCTGACACTGGATTATGATCAGATCGAGGGCATGTCGCTGGATCTGGTCGGCCGCGAGGGCATCGGCTCTGTCTATGCCGGGCCGGATTACGCCGCCAAGACCTGGGCCTTGATGGACAGGTTCACCGACGAGGGCGGCATCGGCCTGTTCACCCGCCCGGCGACGGAAATGAAATGCGCCGGTGCGCCGTTGAAATACACCTTCCTGACCGACGATTACGCCCGCAGAAAGGGCACACGCGGCAAGGTCGAAATCAACTATGCGGCGCATGGCGGCAGCCTGTTCTCGGTTCCGATCGTGAATGAAAAGGTGCGGATGCTCTATGAGGATCGCGGCTTCAACACCGTTTACAACCACGTGATGAAGGCTATCGACCCCGGCAAGAAGATCGCCACCTTCGCCACGCCCGAGGGCGATGTGGAAATGCCCTATGATTTCACCAACGTGATCCCGCCGATGCGCGCGCCCGACGTGGTGATCAACTCCCCCCTGCCCTGGGCCGACAGATGGGTCGGCCAGGGCTGGGTCGAGGTGGACCAGTACAAGCTGCGCCACCGCCGCTATCCCGAGGTGTTCGCGGTGGGCGACATCGCCGGGGTGCCGAAGGGCAAGACGGCGGCCTCGGTCAAGTGGCAGGTGCCCGTGGTCGAGGAACAGCTTGTGGCCCAGATCGAAGGAAAGGACAGCGACGAGCTTTATAACGGCTACACCTCCTGCCCCCTGATCACCCGTATCGGCCGGGCGATGCTGGTGGAGTTCGACTACAACAACAACCTGACCCCCTCTTTCCCCGGCGTGATCGCACCGCTGGAAGAGCTGTGGATTTCCTGGCTGATGAAAGAGGTGGCGCTGAAGGCCACCTATAACGCCATGCTGCGCGGCAAGGCCTGAGAGGAGGGCGAGGATATGAAAGACCTGACGTTTCAAACCCTGATCGCGGTGTTCGAAGAGATCTTCGGCTTCTGGCTGTTCTGGGGCATGGTCGCCGCCGCCGTGATCGTCACGCTGGCCTATATCTACGTGCTTGTCCGCGACCGGTCACTGTCGATGCGCAAATTCTTCCTTGCACAGCTGTCGATGCCCTTTGGTGCCGTCGCGGCCGTGTGGTTCGTGATGGTCATGACCCATTCCCATGTCAGCGACATCGGCGGGCCGGTCGATGTGATCGTGTTCCTCGGCGTTGCCGTTCTGGGTGCGATCGGCTGCGCGATCCTCGTCTATACCCTGCAATCGCTGATGCGCGGCAAGGGTGATACAAGCTCTGATCTCTAGGAGGCTCTCATGAGCAGTTCAGACATTCCCGGCAGCGCGGCGCACAACCGGCTGGAAGAATACCCCATCACCTTCTTCGCGATGGTGATGGGGATGCTGGGGCTGACGCTGGCCCTGCACGGCGCCGAACGTGCGTTCGGCTGGGGCAGCGGGATGTCGGATGTGGCGCGGGGGCTCTCGATCGTGCTGTTCGTCGCGGTGGCAACGGGCTACGGGCTGAAGACGCTGCGCTATCCGGGCCATGTGGCGGCGGAATGGAAACACCCGGTGCGGCTGGCGTTCTTCCCCACCGTCTCGATCTCGCTCCTGCTGCTCGCGATCGCCACCCTGGCGGACTGGCCCGCCCTCGCCCGTGCCCTGTGGATCGCGGGCGCGGCGCTTCAGGGCGTGCTGACCCTCGCGGTGATTTCCGGCTGGATCGGCACCCGCAGCTTTCAGCACGGGCACCTGTCGCCCGCGTGGTTCATCCCGGCGGTGGGCAATGTGATTGTGCCGGTCGCAGGAATGCCGCTGGGCTATGTCGAGCTGAGCTGGCTGTTCTTTTCGGCCGGCATGATCTTCTGGGTGATCCTGCTGACGCTGGTGTTCAACCGGCTGACCTTTCACGACCCGCTGCCGGGCCGGCTGCAGCCGACGCTCGTGATCCTGATCGCACCGCCCTCGGTGGCGTTCGTGGCCTGGGTCCGGATGACGGGCGGCGTGGATCCCTTCGCCCATGTCCTGCTCAGCCTCGGCTATGTCTTCGCGGCGCTGGTGGCAACACAGCTGCCGCGCATCCTGCGGCTGCCCTTCGCGCTGTCGTTCTGGGCGCTGTCCTTCCCGCTGGCGGCGCTGTCGATCGCCAGCTTCCTCTATGCGCAAGAGGCCGGATCGGCGGCGCACAGGGCCATCGGCGCCGGGCTTCTGGCGCTGCTCTGCGTGGTGATCGCAGCGTTGCTGGGGCGCACGGCGCTGGCGATTTCGCGTGGCGAGATCTGCCAGCCGGAATGATGGTTCAGCTTCGGCGGGGAAGCACCAGCATCCCCGCGAAGATCAGCGCCGAAACGGCAACGATGCTGGGCCCCGCCGGCGTGTCATAGGAGAGTGACGCCCAAAGCCCGCCCAGCGCCGACACCGCCCCGACGACGACGGCCAGCACCGCCATGCCCTCGGGCGTGCGCGACGGGCCGCGCGCGGCGGCCGCGGGGATGATCAGCATCGCCACGATCAAAAGCGCCCCCACCACCTTGATCGCCACCGCGACCACAAGCGCCAGCGCCAGCGTCAGCACCATACGCTCGCGCCCCGTGTCGATGCCGCTGGCATGGGCCAGCTCCTCGTTCAGCGTAGAGGTCAGCAGCGCCGACCAGCGCCACGCCAGCAGCGCCAGCACCGCCAGCGCCCCGCCCCAGATGAACCCGAGATCACTGCGGCTGACGGCCAGAATGTCGCCGAACAGATAGGCGGTCAGATCGACCCGCACCCCCTGCAGGAACGACACCCCCACCAGCCCGAAGGCCAGCGCCGCATGGGCCAGCACGCCCAGCGTGGTATCCATCGCCAGCCCGCGCCCCGCCAGCGCGCTGACGGTCAGCGCCATCAGCAGCGCAACAACAAGCGTGCCGACAAAGATATTGACCGAAAACGCCAGCGCCAGCGCCACGCCAAGGATCGCGGCATGTGATGTCGCCTCGCCGAAATAGGCCATGCGCCGCCAGACCACGAAACATCCCAGCGGCCCTGCGGCCAGCGCCACGCCAAGCCCGGCCAGCGCGGCCCGCGTCAGAAAATCATCCAGCATGGCCCTGCCCCGCGTGATCTTCGCCGTGATCATGATCGCAATTGTCATGCGCGTGATCATGCGCGTGCTGATACAGCGCAAAGGCGCCGCCGGTGCCAAGCCCGAACAGCGCCCGGTATTCCGGCGCGTTCGACACAACGGTGGGCGTGCCCTGGCAGCAGACATGGCCGTTCAGACAGATCACCCGGTCGGACGCGCTCATCACCACATGCAGGTCATGCGATACCATCAGGATCGCACAGCCGGTTTCCTGCCGCACCTCTTCGATCAGGCGATAGAACGCGGCGGTGCCGGGCTGGTCCAGCCCCTGTGTGGGTTCGTCCATGATCAGGATCTGCGGATGCGCCAGAAGCGCCCGCGCCAGAAGCACGCGCTGGAACTGCCCGCCCGACAGCGCGTCCATCTGCTGTTCCTCGACACCGGGCACCCCGACCCGCTCCAGCGCGCCGGCCACATCCCGTGGCGCGCGGCGCACCGGCAGCGACAGGAACCTGCGCACGGTCAGCGGCATCCGGCCATCCAGCGTCAGGCGCTGGGGCATATAGCCGATGGTCAGACCGGGCAGCCGCCGCACATGCCCGGCCGATGGCGGGCGCACCCCCAGAAGCGCGCGCAGCAGCGTCGACTTCCCCGATCCGTTGGGGCCGACCACGGTAACGATCTCGCCCGGTTCGATGGTGAAATCCACGTCGCGCAGAACGGTGTCACCGCCGAAGCGGACGCTCATGTTTTCGGCGGTGATCAGGCTCATGCGCCCTCCTGGCAGGCGGGGCACAGGCCCGCCGCTTCGATGTTCAGCCGCTCGATGCGAAAGCCGACGGCCCTGGCCGCATCGCCCATTGCCGCCGCCACGCCCCCGCCCGGCGCCTCGGCCACCTGATTGCAGCCGGTGCAGATGAAAAAGGCCGGGCTGTGCGCCTCGCCCGGGTGCATGCAGGCGGCAAAGGCGTTCAGGCGGCGGATGCGATGGGCCAGCCCGTGTTCGACCAGAAACTCCAGCGCGCGATAGGCCACGGGGGGCTGCGTGCCGAATCCGTCTTCGGCCAGCCGCGCCAGCACGTCATAGGCACCCATGGCCTGGTGGCTTTCCAGCAGGATCTCCAGCGCCCGGCGGCGCACCGGGGTCAGGCGCAGCCCCTGCGCCCGGACCATATCCTCGGCACGCGCCAGCACGTCGGTGCTGCAGCAACTGTGATCATGCTCGGCAAAGGCAAGCGGTGTTTCGGCTTCGGTCATGGTTCCGCTCTTGACTTGTTACGATATAACATAACAATAGTATCCACCCGGATGCAACAACCAACAGGTTTCACGATGCGCTTGCCCATTTCCCTCGTTACAATGCTTTTGTCCACCCCCGCGCTGGCCGACGCGCCCGCCGTGGTAACGGATATCCCGCCCGTGCATTCGCTGGCCGCACAGGTCATGGGCGATCTCGGGACGCCGGTGCTGCTGCTGGACAAGGGCAGCGACCCGCACCATTTTCAGCTCAAACCGTCGCAGGCCCGCGCGCTGTCGGACGCCGATCTGGTGTTCTGGGTCGGGCCCGAACTGACCCCCTGGCTGGAGCGTGCCCTCGACGGGATCGGCCCCAAGGGGAAGGCGGTGGAGCTGATCGAACTCACCGGCCTGACCCTGCATCACTTCGGCGAAGAACACGCACATGAGGTAGAGCACGCGGCGGAGGAAGACCACGCCGGCGACGGCGGCGGCGATCACATGGCAAAGGAAGAGCATGACCATGACCATGACCATGACGGGCTGGACCCGCACGCCTGGCTTGATCCGCACAATGCCCGGCTCTGGGCCACTTACATGGCCGATGCGCTGGCCCAGGCCGACCCGGAAAACGCCGCCACCTATGCCGCGAACGCGGCCGCGGCGCTGGCGGGGATCGACCGGACAGAGGCAGAGGTGCGCCAAACGCTCGCCCCGGTTTCCGGCCGGCCGATCGTGGTGTTCCACGATGCCTATACCTATTTCGCCGAAGCCTTTGACGTGACCATCGCCGGCGCGGTGACGGTCGGCGACGCCGCCAGCCCCGGCGCGGCGCGGCTGCGCGCGATCCGGCAGGAACTGGGCGATGATGGTGCGGTCTGCATCTTCCCCGAGGTGCAGCATGACCCGGCCTATATCGGCGCCGTGATCGAAGGCAGCGGCGTGCGGCTGGGCGGGGCGCTCGATCCGTCGGGCTCGTCATTGCAGCCCGGCCCCGGGCTCTATGCCGATCTCATGACCGGCCTTGCCCGCACCATCGCCGATTGCGCGACGCAGGAGTGACCCCGGTTTCCCGCGCCGCGCCGATACGCTATCCCAAGGCGCGACGCACGGAGGGTACCATGGCGGAAACTGCAACAGACTGGGTCGCGGCCATCGCCGAGGGCGCCGACCTGCGCCTGATGGCGATGGGCGCGGGCGGCACGGTTCTGGCAACCGGCCGGGCCGCGCCGGAGGCCCTGCGCCGCAGCGTGGCAGAGCTGACCGGCGCGCTGCCGCCGGTGGTGGCCTGTGGCCTTGGCCAGGCCGGGCTGCGCAAGGTGCCGTGCAGGCCGCTTGACGACACGCTTGTGCAACGCCCGGTTCACGGCGTGCAACTTGCCGCCATCCCCGGCCTCGCGCAGGAGAGCCCGGCCCATGTGATGCAGGGGCCCGAAACCGCGATCGCCGGGTTTCTGGCCCTGAACCCGAAGTTCGACGGCGTTCTCTGCCTGCCCGGCGAAACCACCGTCTGGGCCCATATCTCCGCCGAAGAGGTGGTAAGCTTCGTCAGCTTCCTCACCGTCCCGCTGGCCCGAACCACCGCCCGGCTGCTGGGTCTTGACGGCGGCTGGGATGCGGCGGCGTTTTCGGATGCCCTGTCCGACATGATGGCCAAACCCGAGCGGCTGGCCGAACGGCTCGCCTCGCTCCGGGCCGAAGCGCAGTTGCGCGGGCCGCCCGAAGGCACCGCGCGGGCCCGGCTCTGGGGTGGCTTTCTGGGCGCGGAGCTGGCCGCCGCGCGGCCCTACTGGCTGGGCCAGCAGGTGGCGGTGATCGGAACCGGCGACATCGCGCAGCATTACGCGGCGGCGATCGCGGCACAGGGCCTGCCCCCGGCCGAGGCAGATGGCGCGGCGATGCGCCTGCACGGCCTGGGCCAGGCGCGGCTGTTGCTGAAACCCTGACGCAGCGCCCGGCGCTACCCCTCGACCGCAGCCCGGTACCAGGCGACAATCGCCCGCCGCTCCTGATCTTCCATGTAGGATACGTTCGCCGGCGGCATCGCATGGCTTGCCCCGGCCTGCAGGAAGATCTGCCTGGCATGGCGCGCAACCTCGGCCTCGGTCTCCAGCACCACGCCCTTCGGCGCGTGGCGCATCCCTTCCCAGCCCGGCTCTTGCGCGTGGCACATCGAACACCGCCCGAGCACGGTGTAATACACATCCTCGAACCCCTCCGCCGCGGCAAACCTCTGCTCGGCGGGGGTCAGCGCGGTTTCTTCCTGCGCGTCACCGGAATACAGCGGCACCATCGACAGCGCCATGATCGCGAGGAACAGCACCAGCGTGGCCGCCCATGTCCACAGCGGGTTGCCCTTGCGGGCGTGGACCGTGTTGAAATAATGCCGGATCGTCACGCCCATCAGGAACACCAGACTGGCGATCAGCCAGTTGTATTCCGTGGCGAAGGCCAGCGGGTAATGGTTGCTGAGCATCAGGAACAGCACCGGCAACGTCAGATAATTGTTATGCGTCGATCTCTGCTTGGCGATCTTGCCGTATTTCGGATCGGGCACCCGGCCCGCCTTCAGATCGGCCACCACCACCTTCTGGTTGGGGATGATGGTGAAAAACACGTTGGCGGACATGATCGTGGCGGTGAACGCGCCCAGATGCAGCAACGCCGCCCGCCCGCTGAACACCTGGCTATAGCCCCAGGCCATCACCACCAGCACGACATAAAGAAACAGCATCAGCCGGGTGTTATCGTCGCCAAAGCGCGACTTGCAGATCATGTCATAGGCCAGCCAGCCGAACCCGAGCGAGCCGAGCGAGATCAGGATCGCGCCCCAGACCGGAAGATCCAGCACCTCGGGATCGACGAGAAACAGATCCGCGCCCAGATAATAGACCAGCACCAGCATCGCGAACCCCGACAGCCAGGTGGCATAGCTTTCCCATTTGAACCAGACCAGATGCTCGGGCAGGCTGTCGGGCGCGACCAGGTATTTCTGGATGTGATAAAAGCCGCCGCCATGCACCTGCCACTCTTCGCCATCGGCGCCGCTGGCAAGGTTGCGGTCACGGTGCAGCCCCAGATCGAGCGCGATGAAATAGAAGGACGAGCCGATCCACGCGATCCCGGTGATCACATGCAGCCAGCGCACGGCGAATTGCGCCCATTCCTCGACCAGCGCCAGTTCCAGCATGCCCGTTCCCTTTCGTTCCTTTTCCGCCACGCTAACCCGCGCATGGCGGGCTTGTTAATATCCGCTGGCCCGGACGGCGTGAAAACCGTGAAAACCGGGCGGATCTGTGCGTTTTTCCGGCAGTTCACGCATGCGCGGCGCGCTCAGCTTCCGCGATAGGTGGAATAGCCGAAGGGCGACAGAAGCAGCGGCACATGGTAATGCGCCCCGGCATCGCTGATGCCAAATCGGATCGGCACCGCATCCAGAAACAGCGGCGCATCGCCCGCCTGCCCGGTGGCGCGCAGGTAATCGCCGGCGGAAAAGACCAGTTCATAGATGCCGGGCGCGAAATCACCCGGCGGCAGGATCGGCGCATCGGTGCGGCCATCGGCATTGGTCACCGCCTCGGCAATCCTGTCGCGGCCGTCGCCCGACACACGGTAAAGCGCGATCGCGATCCCCGGCGCCGGAACCCCGCGCGCCGTGTCCAGAACATGCGTCGTCAGATAGCCGTTGCTCATTGCCGCTTCCCCGGTTGCCCGCGCTCAGGCTGGGCGAATTGGCCGCCGCTGGCAATGCCAAATGCGCCCGGCCTGGCCCCTCTTGCGTTGCTGCGCCAATAGGGCCAGATTCGCGCCAGCAGCACAGGAACTCGCCCATGACAGACACCGCCCCCCGGTACCAACGCGACATGCTGGGATACGGCGCCACCCCGCCCGATCCGAAATGGCCCGGCGGCGCCCGCATCGCCGTGCAATTCGTCATCAACTATGAAGAGGGCGGCGAAAACTGCATCCTGCACGGCGATGCCGCGTCAGAGGCATTCCTGTCGGAAATCGTCGGCGCCGCGCCCTGGCCGGGGCAGCGCCACTGGAACATGGAATCGATCTATGAATACGGCGCCCGCGCCGGGTTCTGGCGCCTGCACAGGCTGTTCACCGGCGAGGATGTTCCGGTCACCGTTTACGGCGTCGCCACGGCGCTGGCCCGCGCGCCCGCCCAGGTTGCGGCGATGCAGGACGCCGGGTGGGAGATCGCCAGCCACGGCCTGAAATGGATCGAATACAAAGACGCCGCCCCCGAAGACGAACGCGCCGACATGGCCGAGGCGATCCGCCTGCACACCGAAGTCACCGGCGAACGCCCGCGCGGCTGGTACACCGGCCGCTGTTCGGTCAACACCGTCGATCTGGCCAGCGAGGAAGGCGGGTTCGATTATATCGCCGACATCTATTCCGATGATCTGCCCTATTGGCGCCGCCACAAGGGGCGTGACCAGCTTCTGGTGCCCTATACGCTCGATGCCAACGACATGCGCTTCGCCACGCCGCAGGGGTTCAACTCGGGCGATCAGTTCTACACCTACCTGAAAGACAGTTTCGACGCGCTGTATGCCGAGGGCAGCCATGACCGGGCCAGGATGCTGTCGATCGGGCTGCATTGCCGGCTGATCGGCCGCCCCGGCCGGATCGAGGCGCTGCGCCGCTTCATCGAATATGCCAAACGCCATGCCGGCGTCTGGTTCGCCCGGCGCATCGACATCGCCGAGCACTGGGCCGAAAACTTCCCGCCAGTGCCCTTCGACCGCCCGTCGGAGATGACGCGAGAGGCCTTCGTCCAGGCCTTTGGCGGCATCTTCGAACATTCCCCCTGGGTCGCCGACCGCGCCTTCAATCTGGAACTCGGCCCCGCCCATGACTGCGCCATCGGCGTTCATTCCGCGCTCTGCCGCGCCTTCCGTTCCGCCACGGCTGATGAGCGGCTGGGCGTGCTCGCCGCCCATCCCGATCTTGCCGGCAAACTGGCCACCGCCAAACGCCTGACCGCCGAAAGCACGGCCGAGCAGGCCGCCGCCGGGCTCGACGCCCTGACAGAGGCCGAACGGGCCGAATTCACCCGGCTGAACGATGCCTACACCGCGAAATTCGGCTTTCCCTTCATCATCGCCGCCCGCGACAACGACAAGGCCGCCATTCTGGCCGCCTTTCGCGCCCGGCTGGACAATGACTACGATTCAGAGTTCAACACAGCCTGCCGGCAGGTCGAGCGGATCGCCCTGCACCGCCTGAAAGATCTGCTGAAATGAACCGTCCCGAGCCCGCCCCCCGCACCTATTACGCGCCCACCGGCGGCCTGCCGGACCAGAACCAGCGCGCCCGTGAACATGCGCATTTCACCAATGCCTATGCCGTGATCCCGCGCGGGGTGATGTCCGACATCGTGACCAGCCTCTTTCCTGGCTGGACCCGCACCCGCGCCTGGGTGCTGGCCCGCCCCCTCAGCGGCTTCGCCGAGACCTTCGCCCAGTATATCGTCGAGGTGTCGCCCGGCGGCGGATCGGATCATCCCGAACCCGAAACCGGCGCCGAGGCGGTAATCTTCGTGCTGGCCGGCCACCTGCGGCTCGTGATCGACGGCGTCGGCAACGAGATGGAGCCGGGCGGCTATGCCTTCATCGGGCCCCACACCCGCTGGAGCGTGGCCAATGACAGCGACACGCCCACCACATTCGTCTGGATCCGCAAGCAATACGAGGCCGTGGACGGGATCGAACCGCCGCCGTCTTTCGTCACCAGCGACGACGCGGTCGAGCCGCTGGGCATGCCGGACACGGTCGGTTTCTGGTCCACCAGCCGCTTCGTGGACCCTGACGATTTGCGCTACGACATGCATGTCAACATCGTCACCTTCCTGCCGGGTGGCACGATCCCCTTTGCCGAAACCCATGTGATGGAACACGGGCTTTACGTGTTGCAGGGGCGCGGCGTCTATCTGCTCAATCAGGATTGGGTCGAGGTGGCCGAGGGCGATTTCCTGTGGCTGCGCGCCTTCTGCCCGCAGGCGTGCTATGCGGCCGGGCAGCGGCCGTTCCGCTATCTGCTCTACAAGGATGTGAACCGGCACCCGAGGCTTCAGCTTCGCTGATGGCCGGCGTGCTGATCCTCCTTCAACCGCTGACGGCCGCGGCCTTTGCCCCCTTCGGCGATGTGCTGGAGTGCGAAGGCGCGCCCGACAAGATCATCAACCAAGGTCTTTGCGGCCGCTACCACGACCGCGCGCGGATGGATTTCGGCCCGCAGGGCCGCGCCGGGCTGAGCCTGTTCCGGGCAGAGCCCCGCCAGTTGCCCCTGACGCTCGACATGGTCGAGCGTCACCCCGACGGAAGCCAGGCCTTCATCCCGATGAGCGCGCATCCCTTCGTGGTGATCGTCGCGCCGGACGAAAGCGGCAGGCCCGGCCGCCCGCTGGCCTTTCTGACCGCGCCGGGGCAGGCCATCAACTTTCACCGCGGCACCTGGCACGGCGTGCTGACACCGCTGCACGCGCCCGGCCTTTTCGCCGTGGTCGACCGCATCGGAAACACCGAGAACCTCGAAGAATACTGGTTCGACACGCCCTATCGCGTCGCTCCGGCAGGCGCAGACGCGCCGTGACCCGCCGGGGCGCTCCGCCGGCCCCACCCGGAAATTCGCCCAAATATTAGGCGCGCGTGCGAAACCATGACCAAATTGTGTCGCCACCGCACCACTGCGCCCCCCTCCGCCCCGCCGGATCGCCACAGGGTTTGGTGCGCCGACGCTCATCCCGTTCACTCTGTTCGTATCACGGCACGCAGGCCGCACGAGGGACAGCACACAGCCATTGCGGCACCGGCCTGACGCCAAGACCCGAGTTCACGAAACGATCAGAACGGAGTTCCGCCAATGACCAGCAAACCCGCGTCGGCCAGTTCCCTGATATACAAGCTGGATGATACCCCGCCACCGGGCCCCAGCCTGCTGGCCGCGATCCAGCATATCCTTGCGTCGATCGTCGGCATCGTCACGCCGACCCTGATCATCGGCGGGGTGCTCGGGCTCGGGGCCCATATCCCCTATCTGATCGCCATGTCGATGTTCGTGTCGGGCGTCGCGACCTTCATCCAGTGCAAGACGATCGGCCCCGTCGGCTCGGGCCTGCTCAGCCTGCAGGGCACCAGCTTTGCCTTTCTGGGTGCCCTGCTGGCGGCCGGATTCGCGGTAAAGGGCCAGGGCGGCACGCCGGAGGATATTCTGGCGATGCTGTTCGGCCTGTGCCTTGTCGGCTGTCTGGTCGAGATCATGCTCAGCCAGTTCATCGACAAGCTCGGCAAGGTCATCACCCCGACCGTCACCGGCGTCGTGATCACGGTGATCGGGCTGAGCCTGATCAAGGTCGGCTTCACCGATTTCGCCGGCGGTGCCACGGCGGGCGAAACCCTGGGCGCGCCGGTCAACCTGATCATGGGCTCGATCGTCGTGATCGCGATCCTGACCCTGACCTTCTATGGCGGCCCCCTTGTCCGGATTTCGGCGATCATGCTTGGCCTGCTCGTCGGCTTCGTGGTTGCCGCCGCACTCGGCAAGGTCGATTTCTCGGCTTTTGGCAACGCGCCGATGTTCGCCCTGCCGGTGCCGTTCAAATTCGGCTTCGCCTTTGATCTGACCCTGTTTGTGCCGATCGCCTTCATCTATCTGGTGACGGCGATCGAAACCAGCGGCGACCTGACGGCGAATTCCGTCATCTCGGGCCAGCCGGTCGAGGGGCCGCTCTACATGAAACGCATCAAGGGCGGCATCCTGGCGGATGGCGTCAATTCCGGCATCGCCGCGATCTTCAACACCTTCCCCAACACCACCTTTTCGCAGAACAACGGCGTGATCCAGATGACCGGCGTGGCCAGCCGCCACATCGGGATCTATATCGCCGGCATCCTGGTGCTCATGGGCTTCTTTCCGATCATCGGGTCGGCCTTCCTGCTGATCCCCAAGCCGGTTCTGGGCGGCGCGACGCTGGTTCTGTTCGGCACCATCGCCGTGGCCGGCATCCGCATCCTCGCCACACAGGAGATGGACCGCCGCAAGGTCTATATCATGGCGGTTTCCTTCGGCCTCGGCCTCGGCGTCACGCTGGTGCCGGAGGCCACACAGCACCTGCCGACCTTCCTGAAACAGGTCGTGGCAACACCGATCACCCTGTCGGGCCTGTCGGCGATCATCCTGTCGCTGCTGCTGCCCGAAGACGGCACGCCGCTGCTGGACCCGTCGATCGACTGAGCGCCCAAGGGCGGGCTATCCGGCCCGCCCCCACCCGCCGCCGCCGGGTGTCAGCATTTCGAACAGGCCACCCGCGGGCAGCTCGATTTCGTCATTGCCGCCCAGCACCACCCGGCGTCCGTCCGGCAACTCGGCGGCATTGCGCCCCACCGCGCCCGGCAGGCCGCCATCGACGCCGAAGGGCGGCACCTTGCGGTGTGAACACAGCGTCGTCACCGTCACCGGCACCAGAAACCGCAGCCGCCGCACCGCGCCGTCGCCCCCGTGCCAGCGCCCCGCCCCGCCAGAGCCCCGGCGGATGCCGAACGCCTCCAGCCGCACCGGGAACCGCTTTTCCAGCACTTCGGGATCGGTCATCCGGGTGTTGGTCATGTGGCTTTGCACAGCGTCGCAGCCATTGAACCCCGGCCCGGCGCCGGTGCCGCCGGCGATGGTCTCGTAGTTCTGGAAATCGTCATTGCCCCAGATGAAATTGTTCATCGTGCCCTGGCTGCCCGCGATCACCCCCAGCGCCCCGTAAAGCGCGTTGCACGCCGCCTGGCTGACCTCGGTATTGCCCGCGATCACCGCCGCCGGCCAGGCCGGGTTCAGCATCGAGCCTTCCGGCGCGATGATCCGCAACGGTTTCAGGCAGCCCTCGTTCAGCGGAATATCGGCCCCCACCAGCGTGCGGAACACGTAAAGCACCACCGCCCGGCAAATCGCATAGGGCGCGTTGTAATTGCCCGGCTGCTGCGGGCTGGTGCCTGTGAAATCAATCACCGCCGCCCGCGCCGCGCGATCCACCCGCACCGCCACCTCGATCAGCGCGCCATTGTCCATCGGATAGCTGAAACGCCCGTCGCGCAGCCGGTCGATGACGCGGCGCACGCTTTCCTCCGCATTGTCCTGAACGTGGTTCATGTAGGCCGACACCACATCGCCGCCATAGCCCGCCACCACTTTCAGCAGTTCCCGCCGCCCAGTTTCATTGGCCGCCACCTGCGCCTTCAGGTCGGCCATGTTCTGCGGAATGTTGCGGCACGGATAGGGCCCCCCGCCCAGCAGCGCCGCCACGGCCTCTTCCCGAAAGCTTTCCTGATCGACCAGCCGGAAATTGTCGATCAGCACGCCCTCCTGCTCGATATGCGAGCTGTCGGGCGGGGCCGATCCGGGGGTGCGCCCGCCGATATCGGCATGATGCCCGCGCGAGCCCAGCCAGAACCGGATATCCTCGCCGATGAACACGGGCGTCACCACCGTGACATCGGGCAGATGCGTGCCGCCGTTATAGGGCGAATTCAGCATGAAAGCATCACCGGGCCGGATCGCCCCCGCATTCTGGCGCATCACCGTCTTGATGCTGTCGGACATGGAGCCGAGGTGCACCGGCACATGCGGCGCATTGGCCACCAGATCGCCCGCCGCATCGAAGATCGCGCAGGAAAAATCCAGCCTTTCCTTGATGTTGACCGACCATGACGTGTTGGCCAGGGTCGCGCCCATCTGATCGGCCACAGACATGAACAGGTTGTTGAACACCTCCAGCAACACAGGGTCTGCCCCCGTGCCCGCCGCGTGCGGGCGGGCCTTTTGCGCCACCCGCTCCAGGATCAGATTGCCCAATCCATCCACCCGCGCCGCCCAGCCGGGTTCCACGATATTGGTGCCGGTCGCCTCGGTGATGATGGCCGGGCCGGTGATGCGCGCCTCCGCGCCGATCCGCGCGCGATCAAACAGCGGTACATCGCGGAACGTGCCGTCAAAACATACCGCGATCCGGTCGATCGCCTCGGCCCCGCCGCCGGGGGCACTGCCGGCCGGAGCCTCTCCGGTTTCGCCGATTGCCTCGACGCTGACCATATCGAAGAACAGTGCACGTTCAGGAGAGGTGAAGCCGAAACGTTTCTGATGCACCGCCTCGAACGCGGCCTGCATGTCCGCCGGGGGGCCAAACGGCACCTCCAGCGTCTGGTGAGAGCCTTCATAGCGCAGATGCGCGCGCGCCTCGGTGCGGATGGCGGCGGCAGGCACACCCTGCGTTGCGACCTCGGCGATCGTCGCGTGCCGCAGCGCCTGCAGCGCCTCGGCGGCGGCTTCGGCATCGGACAGCGCGGCGTCCACCTGCCGCTCCTGCATCGTGCGGATCTCGGCCAGGCCCATGCCATAGGCCGACAATACCCCCGCGAAGGGATGCAGGAACACCCGTTTCATCCCCAGCGCGTCGGCCACGAGGCAGGCATGCTGCCCGCCCGCGCCGCCGAAACATTGCAGCGTATAGCCGGTCACGTCATGGCCGCGCTGCACGCTGATCTTCTTGATCGCGTTGGCCATATTGTCGACCGCGATGCGCAGAAACCCTTGGGCCACCGCCTCGGGCGTTTGCGGCGCGGCGCCGGTTTGCGCGGCGATCCGCGCGGCCAGCGCCGTGAATTTCTCGCGCACCACTGCAACATCCAGCGGCTGGTCGCCCTCCGGTCCGAAAACCGCCGGGAAATGCGCCGGTGTCAGCTTGCCCAGCATCACGTTGCAATCGGTCACCGTCAGCGGCCCGCCCCGGCGATAGCAGGCGGGTCCGGGATCGGCGCCCGCGCTTTCCGGCCCGACCTGAAAGCGCCCGTCGCGGAAGCTGCAGACCGACCCCCCCCCGGCCGCGACCGTGTGAATATCCATCATCGGCGCGCGCATCCGAACGCCGGCCACCTCCGTCTCGAAGCTGCGCTCATACTCGCCCGCGTAGTGGCTGACATCGGTAGAGGTGCCGCCCATGTCGAAGCCGATCAGCCGGTCGAACCCCGCCATCCCGGCGGTCTTGACCATGCCGACGATCCCGCCGGCGGGGCCGGAAAGGATGGCGTCCTTGCCCTGGAACAGCGCCGCGTCCGTCAGCCCGCCGCCGGATTGCATGAACAGCAGCCGTTCGCAGGCCCGCCCCATGTCCAGCGCCCCTGCGACCTGATCGACATAGCGGCGCAGGATCGGCGAAAGATAGGCGTCGACCACGGTGGTATCCCCCCGCCCCACCAGCTTGATCAGGCGCGACGTACGGTGGCTGGCGGAGATCTGGGTAAACCCGACTTCGGCGGCAATCTCTGCCACGCGCGCTTCGTGAACGGGGTTCAGATAAGCGTGAAGGCAGGCGACGGCCACTGCCCGGATACCCGTGTCAAAGGCGGCCTGCAGCGCGGCACGGGCGGCGCCTTCGTCCAGCGGGCGCAACACGCGGCCTTCGGCATCCAACCTTTCGGACAATTCGGCAACCGTTTCATACAGTTGGTCCGGTCTGCGGATCTCCAGGTCGAACAGGCGCGGCCGGGTCTGATAGCCGATGCGCAGCAGATCTGCGAAGCCCTCGGTGATCAGCAGCAGCACCCGCTCGCCCTTGCGCTCCAGCAGCGCGTTGGTGGCGACGGTGGTGCCCATCTTGACCGCGCCGATCGCGCCTTCGGGGATCGCATCGCCAAGGGCAAGGCCCATCGCCGTGCGGATGCCGTGAACCGCCGCATCGCGGTAGCGTTCGGGGTTTTCCGAAAGCAGCTTGTGGGTGCTCAGCCGGCCGTCCGGGTGGCGCGCCACCACATCGGTGAAGGTGCCGCCCCGGTCGATCCAGAATTCCCACTCCGCGCCCATCGCAGCCCCCATGAAACCCATACAGGAAGTCGGGGATGGGGGCCGGAATGTCAATCAGAGGAACGGGGCGCAGCCTTGCGCCCCGCCGCGGGCATCAGGAGACGGGCGCGTCATCCTCTGCCAGATGGCGGTCTTCCTGCAGCTCCAGCCACATCGCGTTGACGACGGCGAACATGGCGGCCAGCAGAACCCCCAGGATCCAGGCGAAATACCACATGTCAGGTCCCTTTCCTCAGTACAGGCTCTCAGAGTTGCTGGTGACATCATCTTCCGTCACCTTGCCCCACAGCACTTTATAGACCCAAGCGGTATAGAGCAGGATCAGCGGCACGAAGATCACCGTCACCACCAGCATCACGAACAGCGTCAGATGCGACGACGAACTGTCCCAGACCGTCAGGGAGGACCGCGGATCGATTGTCGAGGGCAGGATGAAGGGGAACATCGTCAGCCCCACCGAAGAGATGACGCCGAAGATACCCAGCTTCGACCACAGCAGAGTCGAGACCTCGCGCCCGGCGCGCAGCCCGCGCATGGCCATCGCCATGCCGACAAAGCCCAGCAGCGGTGCGATCGCGATCCACGGGCGCGCGGTGTAGGACGCGCCCCAGCTCACACCCTTTGCAACTTCGGAATGCAGCGGGTTCGACGGGCCGTTGCGCACCACGTCATCGACCAGCGTATAACCGTCGATCCCGAACAGGAGCCACACACCCGCCAGCGCATAGCCGGCCATCGCCACGATGCCCGCGACACTGCCATAGGTACGGGCGCGTTGGGACACCGGCCCTTCGGTCTTCAGCGTCAGCCAGGCGGCGCCATGCTGCAGCAGCATCGCCACCGAAACCGCCCCCGCCAACAGCGCGAAAGGGTTGAGCAGGCCGAAAAAGCCCCCTTCATACATCGCCCACAGATCATCCGTCAGGCGGAAGGGCACGCCCTGCAGCACATTGCCCACAGCCACGCCGAAGATCAGCGCCGGCACCGCGCCGCCGACGAAAAGCGCCCAGTCCCACGCCGTGCGCCAGGTGGTGTCTTCGCGTTTGGAGCGGTAGGTGAAGGCCACCGGGCGCAGGATGAGCGCGGCAAGCACCACGAACATCGCCAGATAGAAGCCCGAGAAGCTGACCGCGTAGAGCGAGGGCCATGCCGCGAAAATGGCGCCGCCCCCCAGGATGAACCACACCTGGTTGCCTTCCCAGACCGGGCCGACCGTGTTGATCACCACGCGGCGCTCGGTGTCTGTCTTGGCGACGAAGGGCAACAGCGCGCCCACGCCCAGGTCGAACCCGTCGGTCAGGGCGAAGCCGATCAGCAGGACGCCGAGCAGAAGCCACCAGATGACGCGCAGGGTGTCGAATTCGATCAGTTCATGAAGGATCATCAGACTTACTCCGCAGGGGTTTCGGCAAACGGGCCCTTGCCGTCATGGGTCCGCAGGCGATGCGTGTGCCGCTCTGTCCAGACGTCGGTTTCGGCGACGTCCATATAGGGGCCCTTGCGGATGTATTTCAGCATCAGCCCCATCTCGATCACGAAGAGCACGGTATAGAGCGTCACGAACCCGGCAAGCGTCAGCAGCAGGTCGCTCACGCTCAGATGGCTGACGGACATCGCCGTGGGCAGCACGCCGTCCACCGTCCAGGGCTGGCGGCCGAATTCGGCCACGAACCAGCCAAGCTCTGCCGCGATCCAGGGCGCGGGGATCATGATCACCGCGAGCCGCAAGGCGGGGCGCGGAAAGCGCATGCCCCTGAAGCTGGCCATGAAGAAGAAATAGGTCATCGTGGCGATGAAGCCGAAACCGAGCGCTACCATGAACCGGAACGCCCAGAACAGCGGCCAGACCTGCGGCACGGTATCGTTCGAGGCGATGGCGATCTGCTTGTCGGTGGCATCGCGCGGATCGTCGACGTAGCGGCGCAGCAGGAAGGCGAAGCCAAGATCGCCGCTGTGCTCTTCGAAGGTTGCCACCACATCGGCGGGCGCGTCATCGCGCAACTCGCGGATCTGGGTCAGCGCGTCATAGGCGATGATGCCCGACCGGATGCGCGCCTCGGCGTTTTCCACCAGCTCGGCAATGCCCGGAATTTCGGTGGTCAGCGAACGCGTGCCGATCAGCCCCATCGCCCAGGGAACGTGGATGGCATAATGCGTCTCGCGCGCCTCGCGGTTGGGGAAACCCACCAGCGTGAAAGAGGCCGGCGCGGGCTGGGTGTGCCACATCGCCTCGATTGCGGCGAGTTTCATTTTCTGGCTGTGGGTGGCGGAATACCCGGATTCGTCACCAAGAACGACAACCGACACCGCGGAGGCCAGGCCAAAGCTGGCCGCGACCGAGATCGAGCGCCGGGCCAGTTCGGTGTGGCGCCCTTTCAGCAGGTACCAGGCCGAGACGCCCAGAACAAAGACCGCGGCGGTGACGTAGCCGGCCGAAACCGTGTGCACGAATTTGGCCTGCGCGACCTCGTTGAACATGACCTCGAAGAAGCTGGTCATCTCCATCCGCATGGTCATCGGGTTGAATTCCGCGCCCACGGGGTTTTGCATCCAGCCGTTGGCGATCAGGATCCACAGCGCCGAGAGGTTGGAGCCGAGCGCGACCAGCCAGGTGACAGTCAGGTGCGCGCGCTTGCTCAGCTTGTCCCAGCCGAAGAAGAACAGCCCCACGAAGGTCGCCTCGAGGAAGAAGGCCATCAGCCCCTCGATCGCCAGCGGGGCGCCAAAGATATCGCCCATATAATGGCTGTAATAGCTCCAGTTCATGCCGAACTGGAACTCCATGGTGATGCCGGTGGCGACACCAAGAACGAAGTTGATCCCGAAAAGCGACCCCCAGAATTTGGTCATCTGGCGCCAGATCGGCCGGTTGGTCATCACATAGACCGTCTCCATGATCGCGACGAGGACCGACAGGCCCAGCGTCAGCGGCACGAAGAGGAAGTGATACATGGCTGTCATCGCGAATTGCAGTCGCGACAACTCGACAATGTCCAGTTCCATGTCGTTCTCCTTGCTGGCGAGGATAAACTTGCCTCGCAAATACCTATTTATGCATATGCGACGATCGGCTGTGCCCAGCCTTGATATGGATCAAGCATATGCAGAAAATGTAATATCTACCCGACGCAAATCGTCGCCCCGGCCCATGCCCGCTCGGTGGCATTATGCGAGGCGATCAGGATCGCCGCGTCGGGAAGATAACCGCGCAGGCCGGCGAGAACCCGCATTGCCGTTTCAGCGTCCAGCCCCTCGGTCGGCTCGTCCAGCAGCAGAACGTCGGGCCGGCGCAGCAGAACCCGCGCCAGCGCCAGCCGCCGCTGCTCGCCCCCCGAAAGGCCGGCGCCCGCTTCGCCCAGCCGCCAGTCAAGGCCGCCCTTGGCGCGGAGCGTCTGCTCCAGGCAAACCGCGCGCAGCACCTCCCACGCGGCGCTGTCGGGCAGATCCGGGCAGGCAAGCGACAGGGCCTCGCGGATGCTGCCCGACATCAGCGCGCTGCGCTGCGGCAGCAGGGCCAGATGGCGGCGCAGGGCCTTCGGCGACCAGGCATCGACGGGATGGCCCAGCACGCGGACCGTACCGCCCTGAGGTGTCAGCAGCCCGGCGAGGATCAGCAACAGCGTGCTTTTGCCGCGCCCGCTCGGCCCTTCCAGCGCCACGGTCTGGCCAGGCATCAGACAGAGCGAAAATCCGTTCAGCACCGGCGCGCCCGCCGCACCACGGCTGAAACACACGCGCTCAAGCTCGATCGCCGGGGCCCCGGCGGCGGGCGTGGTCTGGCCCTGACCGGGGGCCGGGCCGGCGTCCGGCACGAGGGAATGCTCGACGCGCCGGGCGGCATCGCTCATCCGGCCCATCTCGGCCGCGGTGCGGCGCAGCGGGGCGATGGATTCCGCGAGCGCCAGCGCCATGAACACCCCAAGTGCTGCCACAGGCGCCTGAAACACCCCGGCACGCACCAGCCAGGCGCCAAGCAACAGCGCGCCCGCCACCACGAGCGTGCCCGTCATCGCCAGCAGCGCCCCGGCAAACCGCTCTGTCCGGTCCAGCCGCGCCCGTTCGGCGCCGCGCCGCCGGTCGGCGTCCAGCACGGCCTCGCGCTGATCGCCCAGCCGCCCATAGACCGCCAGATCATCGCGCGCGCGCAGCAGGTCGATCAGCCGGGCGCGGAACGCCTGCCGGGCCCGCTCGACCCGGCGCGAGGGTTTGTCGGCCGTGCGCGCCGCCCAGACCAGAATTGCACCGGCGGCAATCACATATGTCGCCACGACCCAGACCGCGACGCGCAGATCCACCAGCAGAACAAGCGCGGCAAAGCTGACCAGATGCGCCACCAGCGCCGACAGGATGGGCAGCGCAAAGCGCAGCGGGATGGCATCCAGCGCATCGACATCAGCCATCAGCCGGTTCAGCGCCAGGGCGCCGCGCAGCCGCACGAGCCGGTCATGGGGCGCCTGCGACAGGTGGCGCAGCAGCAGCGCGCGCAAATCGGTCAGGGCGCGCAACGTGGCATCATGGGTCAAGAGCCGTTCGCCGTAGCGCGCCGCCGTCCGGCCAAGCGCCAGCATCCGCACGGCCGCGGCGGGGCGGAACACGTCGAACACCGCCCCTGCCCCCACCAGCCCGGCCGCGGCGGCGGCGGTGATGAACCAGCCCGAAAGCCCGAGCAGCGCCACGCCGGCCAGCAGCACCACCACGCCAAGCAGCGCGCCGCGCAGCATCACGCCGGGCCGGGACGCCATGATCAGGCGCAGAATGCGGAACAGGGCGCGCATCAGCCAGCCTCCAGCGATACTTGCCTGTCCATCCGTGCGGCCAGCGCCGCGTCATGGGTGGCCACGATCAGCGTGGCCCCCGCGCGCGACAGGGCCATCAGCCCGTCGGCCACGGCCCGCGCCGTTTCGGCGTCCAGATCCGCGGTGGGTTCGTCCGCAAGCAGCACATCCGCGCCGGCATAGGCCGCGCGCGCCACCGTCAGCCGCCGCCCCTCGCCGCCCGACAGGCCGCCGCCGGCCTCGCCCAGCCGGGTCTGCAGCCCGCGCGGCGCGGCCGCCACCACATCGCCCACCGCCGCCGTTGCCAGCGCGCCCGACAGGCGGGCGGGATCGTATAGCGCGCCAAGCGTGACATTGCGGCGCAGGCTGGCGTTCAGAAAACGCGGCGCCTGGGGCACCCAGCCAAGCCGCGCGCGCCAGGCGTCGGCGGTGTCGTCCGTCAGCGGCCGCCCGGCGACCAGGATCGCCCCACCCGCAGGCTGTTGCAGACCGGCCAGAAGTGACAGCAACGTGGTCTTACCCGCCCCGCTCGCCCCTGTGATGGCAATGGATGTGCCCGCCGGAATATCCAGATCGGGAAACCGCAGGTCACGCCCATCCGGAAGCCTGAGCGTCAGCCCGCGCAGCGCGATATGCGCCGGGCCCGTCAGGGCCGGTTGCGGATCGCCGGTGCCAAGGATCTGACCGGCCCCGGCTTCGTGCCAGCCTGCAAGTTCCCCGGCCACCGCCTCGGCCGAGGCTTTATCGTGCCAGGCGGCGGACAGATCGCGCATCGGCTGAAAATAGTCCGGCGCCAGCAACAGCAGAAAGATCCCCTCGGCCGCGGTAAGGGGCGTGGCATAGGCGCCGAAACCAAGCTGCCCCAGCAGGCTGAACCCGACATAGACCGCAACCATGGCCACGCCGATGGCCGAGAACAGCTCCAGCACCGTAGAGGACAGAAACGCGATGCGCAGCACCTCCATCGTGCGCTGGCGCAGGCTGTCGGCCTCGTGCCGGAACCCGGCGACGACCGCATCGCCCGCATCCAGCAGCCGGATGTCGACCAGCGCCGACAGACGCTCTGACAGCAGATCGTTGAGCGACCCGATCTTCTGCATCTGCCGTTCGCTAGCCTCTTTGGCGGCCATGCCGACCAGCGCCATGAAAACCGGGATCAGCGGCCCCGAGACCAGAAGCACGAGCCCCACCGCCCAGGACAGCGCGAACGCGATGGCCAGAATCACAATCGGCACGACCGCCACGCGCATCCGGGCCGGGGCATAGCGTGTCAGATAGGGCTCGATCAGATCGAGCTTTTCAGCAGCCAGGGCGGCGATGGCGGCGGAGCCCGCGGTGCCGTTCCGGCGGCGCAGGCTTTCGCGGGCCACGATCTCTTTTCTCCGGGTCACGACGATCTTTTCGGCCGCACGAAAGGAAATCCCCTCGGCCACGAACCCAAGCCCCGCACGGATCAGGCCGATCAGGGCAAAGCCGCCCGCCGCGATGGCGGCCTCGACCATACCGCCTGGCGCCAGCAGGGCCGACAGCGCCCAAGCCACAAACGCCGCCTGCGCGATCCACAGAAGACTTGCGAAAACAGACAGTGCCGACGCCGCCTGAAGCGGCCGCCGGACCGGCAGCGCCATCGCCGCGAGCATGCGCCCTGCGTTTTTTCCATCACTCTGATCGGGATCGGCCACGTGCATGCCCAAAGATGTATCTCACAACCTTCTTTAATGAGACAACACCCTTGATGACCTGATCTGAATCAAGCCCGGCCAACTCTGTCACTGCCATCGGAACGGGCATGGCCCCACAAAGCATTCGCGGCCGGGCATGGCGCGAATGGCTGACAAATCCATGCGCCGGGCGGTTACTTTCCGGTTCGGTTCAACACCGCGCCGACGGTTTTCAGCATGATCGCGCAATCAAAAAGGAAGGATCTTTTCTCGAGATACTCCGCATCCATGCGCACCCGTTCATCATAGCTGACATCATTGCGGCCCGAAACCTGCCAGACCCCGGTCACGCCGGGTGTGGCGGCAAGGTAGGCCCATTGATAACCGCCGTATTTGACCAGCTCGGCTTCGATGATCGGGCGCGGCCCGACAAAGCTCATCTCGCCCTTCAGAACGTTCCAGATTTGCGGCAGCTCATCCAGGCTGGATTTGCGCAGAAACCTCCCAAGTTGCGTGATGCGGGGGTCTTTCTCCAGCTTGAAGTCCTTGGCCCATTCGGCCGCAGCGTCGGGGTTTTGCTCCAGATGCGCCTTAAGCTTCTTTTCGGCATCCACCACCATGCTGCGGATCTTCCAGCATTTGAATGCCTTTCCGTTCTGGCCGATGCGCACGTGCCCGAAAAATCCCGGCCCGCCGTCACATTTGGTGAGCGCCCACAGAAGCCCTGTTACGGGCAGCGCAACCGGAAAAAGCAGCAGCGCAAAAACGATGTCGAACAAACGCTTTCCGAATTTCGCATAGACGCCGTTCAGTTCTTGAGAATCGATGGGTCTTTCGAGCGAAACATCGACGCTCCGCCAACTTAAATGCTCCATAATGCTACCCCCGAGGCGGCCAATGGCCTCCGCGTAAAATTCAGTGTTCCAACAGCGCTAATAGGACTTCAAATAAACAAGACACCGAAGAACACACGAAGACGTGCTTCCCCTCCCAATTGAGAGTCTTCCGTTTTTTGGGCCCAGAGGACCAAGGACCGATCAAGTCGACTTGTACTTTAGGACAGCCTACAGGATGCACCCGCAGCAAGACACAGCGGGGGCGGTATTAGCGCCATTTTTTACAAAAAATTTAATTATCCCGCCCCGATAGAGCGGTTCTGCGCATTTTTTGCGCGCCCCAACACGCCCTTCGCTTCGCATTCGCAGCACGAACTGATTCTGCGGACGCGAGCGCGCCGGCGATTTGCCTCAAAAAGGCGCCGCTTTCACCTCATTCGGGCACTGCTTTTCCGATAGGCCGGTGTTGAAAACGCGCCGTCCCGGGGGTGCGCGACCTGTCCCAGGCGCGCCGGGGAAAAACGCCCGGCGTCGTGCGCCCTTGTCTCCACGCGGGGTAACTCAGGATGAAGCGAAAACCGGTGATCTTGCCGCCCGAAGACCCATGCGATGCTGGCGCCGGCTCGGCCAGAGGGCTCTGGCGTGGCGCGGCGCTGCTGATCCTGAGTACCGCACTGGCGTTTGCCCCTGCCGCGCCACCGGTTCAGGCCGCACAGGCTGCGGCCACGCCGCGCGGCAATGTCATTGTCATCACCGACGATCGTGGCGGGCAGGTCGGCGCGCGTGCCGCCGAGATCGAGCGCCTTCGCGCCAAGGGTGATCGGGTTGAAATTCGCGGGGGGGTCTGTCTTTCTTCCTGCACGATGTACCTAGGCCTACCGAAGGCCTGTGTGACGCCCGGCACTCGTTTCGGGTTTCACGGACCATCCTATTTCGGCGCCAAACTCAGCCCGCGGGATTTTGAATACTGGTCCAACGTGATCGCATCGCATTACCCGGAACCGCTGCGGTCCTGGTATATGCAGGAAGGCCGCACCCGGATCACGACCCATTTCCTGTTGCGCGGGCGGGATCTCATTCGCATGGGAATCCCAAGGTGCTGAACAGCGCAAATCTATACTCGGGCGACTGAGCGCATCACCGCTTGGGCCGTCCCGCGAGTATCTGATACCGGGCGGCCGGCAGAATCCGAAAACTCCGCCATAGCCGATCGCACGAGGGGATCAGCCCCCCGTGGTGCTTGTCGTGCTGGTGGTATTCGTCGTATTTGTCGTGCCAGAGGCACCGGCGAGCAGCCCCGCAACGCCGCCACCCGAGGAGGCCGGCGAAAGGGAGCCGATAAAGTTCGTCGCACCCGCTGCCGGGGGCAGCTTCAACAGCTCATCGGAACTCGAAACGCTCTGCGCCGTCGCCGGCGCCACTGAGACGATCAAAACCAGCCCGGCAATAACATTCTGAATGTTCATGGCAATCTCCGGTATCTATTTTCGCTTTCTGTATATCAGAAATCTGGCCCGCAAGACAGCGAATCACACGCGTAAAGCAGATAATTTTTCGCCGAAATTCCGCGCGCCGGCCGCCAATCTGCAACCTTATTGAGCAGTTTCGCCCAAACACCGTTTTCTACGATTTGGCCGCAGCCCTGCGCCGCGGCATCCAACATGGTATCTGCGCCCTCACCCCCCGGGGCAGCCACCCGAAGCTGCACCTAACACCGGCGGGCTCCTTCGCCGCATTATTCCGGCAGCTTTCCCCCAGAGCAGCAGGCCCGACGCCACGATAAAGACGCGCCCTGCCCGCCCTAGCCCGTTGGCGCGGCCGTCTGTGGAAATCTTTGCAAATGCAGCGTCCAGCCACTTTTGCTCTCTTTCTTACGCGCCATAATTGCAGCATAGTAAATGAAAAATTGACCCTGCAACGGCTCTGGGCCACGTTTACAGTGTCTGTTGATCGTGCGTGAATTCATGCGCCCCTAACGAAGGCCCCTCAGTTTTCCATGACACAGAATTTTCAAAACTTCAGCCCCAAGCTTTCGGCGCAGACGCAACCCGAAGATGCAGATGTGATCGATCTCGGCGCGTTGCTGGCAGCGTTATGGCGCGGGAAGTGGCTGATCATCCTGGTCGCCGCGATCGCCGTTCTGATCGGCGGCTATTTCGCGTTTTTCGTCGCAACGCCGCTCTACCGATCAACCGCCGTCGTCATTCTGGAAACCCGGGAAGAGAGCATTGTAAACCTAGACAGTGTGCTGGGCGGGCTGTCCGATGAGACTTCGGTGGTGAATTCCGAAGTCGAGGTGCTTAAATCGCGCGGGCTGATGGGGAAGGTCGTGCAACGGCTCGACCTGACCAATGATCCGGAATTCAACACCACGCTGCAGACGCCGAAACTGTCAAGCAGGATCAAAGGCGGGCTGTCAAGCCAGATCAAGGGCCTGCTGCGGCTGTCGCAGCCGGCGGCGGCGCTGCCCAGTGAAGATGTGGCCAAACGCACCACCGACAGCACCATAGACACGCTGCTGGGCAAGGTCAGCATTCGCAATGTCCCGGCCAGCCTTGTGTTCCAGATCACGGTTGAATCGGAAGACGCCCGGAAAGCGGCCCGGATCGCCGATACGATCGTGGATGTCTACATCCTCAATCAGCTGGAGGTGAAGTTCGAGGCGACAGAGCAGGCCACGAGCTGGCTGTCGGATCGCGTGGCGGAACTGCAGGTCGAGCTGGAGGCCTCCGAAGCCAAGGTCAAGGATTTCAATGCCGACGCGGATCTGATCTCGGTCGAGGCGCTTCAGGGCCTTGAGCGGCAGTTGAAGGAGCTGCGGGATCGCGTCAACTCTGCCGCCATCACCGAAGAAAACGCGCGGCAGCGTGTTGCCGCGCTCAGGGCCGCCACATCGCGTCCCGCACAGGCCGAGGTTGCCGATGACACCCAGTTGGACCGCTTGATTGCCCGCGCCGATACGGACCCTGCCACCGCGCAGGCTTTCGACACCCGGTTCGCACAGATCGAGATTCGGGCCGAACTCGAAGCATCTCGCGCGCTGAGCCAGCTCCGGGCGCTGAGAACGTCACAGGCAGAGCTTGAAGCTCAGATCGAACGTCAGAGTCAGGATCTGATCACCTTGCAGCAACTGACCCGTGAAGCCGAGGCCAGCCGTATCCTCTATGAGTATTTCCTGGCCCGCCTGAAAGAGACCTCGGCGCAGCAGGGCATCCAGCAGGCCGACAGCCGCGTCCTGTCGAACGCGGTGGTGCCCCGGGGCCCGTCGGCGCCGCGCGAATCCCTGATTCTGGCGATGTCGGGCATTCTGGGCCTGATGCTCGGCAGCGGCACGGTACTGCTGCGCGAGGCGCGTAACAATTCGTTCCGGTCGTCGCGCGAGCTGGAGCAGCACACAGGCTATACGGTGATGGGGCAAATCCCGCTTATTCCGGCACGAAACCGGAAAAGCGTTCTGAGCTATCTGGCCGAGAAGCCCACCTCCGCCGCGGCGGAAGCGGTGCGAAACCTGCGTACTTCGATTCTTTTGTCGAATGTCGACACACCGCCCAAGGTTATCCTCGTGACCTCGTCCCTGCCCGGCGAGGGCAAGACAAACAATTCCATGGCGCTTGCGCAAAACCTTGTCGGGATGGGCAAGAAGGTTCTGCTGATCGAGGGCGACATCCGGCGGCGGGCATTCAGCGAGTATTTCGAAGGCGTGCCCGAGCGCGGCCTGATTTCAGTGTTGTCCGGCGAGGCCAGGCTGGAGGATGTGCTGCATCACGACAGCAGGCTGGGGGCCGATCTTCTGGTCGGCGAGCGGACAACGACCAACGCCGCCGATCTGTTTTCATCGGAAAGCTTCCGCTCTTTCATCCGGGACATGTCGGCGCGCTATGATTTTCTGGTCATCGACACGCCGCCGGTTCTGATTGTTCCGGACGCGCGGGTGATCGCGCAGGTGGCCGATGCGATCCTGTTTACGGTGAAATGGGATTCCACCTCGAAACAGCAGGTGGAGGAAGCGCTGCACATGTTCGAAAGCGTCAACCAGAAGGTGACGGGCCTGATCCTGAACCAGATCGATCCCAAGGGGATGAAGCGTTATGGCTATGGCGGCAAATACGGATCCTATGCCGCCTATGGCACGAAATACTACCGCAACTGATAGCTGCCGCGTTCGTCAGATCACGGCCGCGCCGCCCCGGCTGGTGGCGGCGCCCGGTTGATCCGTTACCGCGTCGCCGCGACGGACGTGCTCAGCAGCGACGGTGTAAGCTGTTGAATCACGCGGTTCCAACGCGTGATCGGCTGTTCGGCAACGAAGACCACATCGTTGGGGCGCAGCTCGAACCGCGTTGCCAGCAGAAAATTCGCCGCATTGCGCCCGTCAAGCTGCCACGCGGTAACCGAGGCGAACTCTCGCGGGTCGGCCGAACCGCGCAGCACATAGATTTCACGCACATTCCCGGTTTGTGTCGGAATGCCACCGCCTTCGTTGTAAAGCGCGTCGGCTAGCGTCGCCTGCCGATCGAAGGGAAGCGGAAAGCGGCTCTGGTTGCCGACTTCGCCGGTCAGGTAGACATAGTCCCGCGCGACCGCATCCAGATCGAGCTGGGTCTGATAATTGCTGCGTGCCTCTTCCAGCGCGGCGCGGCGCAGCGTCACCTCGGCGCTCAGTTCGGTCAGGGCATCGGTGCGCGCCTTCTGACGGAACTCGGCAATGCGGATCTGCTCCTCGAAATAGGCCTGTGCCTGTTCGAGCCTGTATTCGGTATCGACGAAGATACTGTCGCCATCCACCAGCTGGATACGCTGCAACCCGCTGCGGGCGTAAAGCTCGGACAGCGGGATCTGATAGAGTGTACCCTGGCGGTACAGCCGGACCGAGGCGTAATCCTGATCGGTCACCGTGACCCCGCCAGCCGCCGCCAGCGCGGCGTCGAGATACAGAGGGGTCAGCGCGATTGGCGCAACCGTGGGCGAGGCGACCGCCCCCCCGATCGAGACCTTCTTGGAATTGAATTCGGCAATCTCGAGGCTGAACGACGGGTCGATCTGATTTTCCACCAGGCGCTGGAACAGTTCGGCCTCGGCCTCTTCCAGCGTCATGTCGGCGATGTGGATCCGCCCGACATCGGGAATGGCGATCGCGCCATCATCCTGAACGGTATAGCCCTGACGGCGGTTCTGGGCGGCCAGCAACCCGGAAAGCTCCTCGATCGTGGTACCCGCCTGCGGCGTCGCCAAAAGCACCACATCGCCCACGCCGATCTTATAGGGGCCGGGATCGGCGGGCGGCGGAATTCGGGTTTCGAGCGCCGCGGGGCGGTTTTCTGCCTGGAACGCCGGTTCCGGCAGGGCGCCCGCGCCGCGCAGGGTGCCCGCGGATCCCGCCGTCTGAGAGAACACCCCCGGCAGGGCCAGCGGCCGATAGGCCGACTGGTTCGCAAGCATCACGCTTTCCGACGTGATGGGCACAACGCGCACCTTCGATGCCTCGCCCGCGCCGCTTCTCACGGCGGGGCTTTGATATGCCAAGCCACAGCCCGAGAGAAGAAGAGCGAGACAGGAAACAGTCAGAATACGCATGAGCAAGACCTCCGCGAAGGGTAAGAGCAGGCACGCCGCCTGATCAAAAATATAGCGTAAAAACAGATACTTTGCAAAATCGAACCGAACCGCATCATCTCAGCACCTGTCTGGATGCCAAAGGACCGATTTCCGCGCCGGCCCATTGGCGGGATTGCATGATTTCCCCCCGCCCCGGATCGACCCAGTATAGGTTCTGGAAAGACTGATCCGCGCCCTGGCAACGTTCCTGCATCAGCCGGGTCGCGACCACGCGCTTGCCCAGATCCACGTCGCGGGCGCCGCGGCTGGCGATCTCGCAGACGTAGGTTCGGATCTCGACCTGATCCTCGCCGCCGAGATAGCTGTGGAACCGTTTCGCGGTGCCGGCCCGCCCCGACAGAACCAGCGCGCGCGATTGCGCGACGTCCGCCGTCATGAGATCGCCGCCCAGCCCGCGTGACCCGACCAGGAATCCGGAGCGGAAATCCAGGCTCACCTCATCCGCGCTGATCCAGTTCTCCACCCCGTCGCGCCTGACACGCCGCAGGAAGACGGCGGTCTGCTCGCGATCCTCGACCGCGACGATCAACGCCGGCACACCGGATTGAGAGAGCGCTTCGAACTCGGCCGAAAAATCCGAAACGTCATCATCCTGCGACAGCCACTTGCGGAGCTCGGGATTGACACCTTCCGTAGAGGAGCACCCCGCAAGGCCCGCCGCCAGCATCGCCAGAAGGAAAAGCTGTCTCATCGCCAGAACCTTCCCCAATGTTCCTGCAGCTCGGGGGCGTGATAGCCGCGCGTGACCTCATAAAGCCGGTTGCGCACATCAAGCCGCGCGCCACCGTCGCGCGTTACCGGGCGGATCACGGTGCCGAACCCGCGCTGCGACGGCTCGCCAGAGAGCCGGGACAGCGGAATCTGAATGCGTATGCCCTTGTCGAAGGAGCCTTCCCCGAACTCGTCAGAGGATACATCCGTCAGCGTGAAAAAGGCCCCCACCCGGATCCCGTTTCCGAATTCGCGGTCTAGGCTGAATGTCGCGCCCCAGTCGCCGGCAAGGTAGCGGCCGACATCGACCTGCCCCAGATAGCCCGCGCCCAAATCGTAATAGGCAGAGGCGTGGCCGGTCATGACATCGTAATCCTGAAAGCCGAAATCGATGTCATAATCGCGTTTGACCGCATAGTTCAGCTCTGCCCCGAGGGCGAGCGGCCCGGTCACCGGCTTCCACAACAGTTCGGTGGAAAGACCGCCGTACATGCGCTCAAGATACCCCGCCGTTACCCGCCCATAGAGATTTTCGCCCGGTCGAAAGAAGTACTCCTGGGTCAGATGCGTCAACTCGAGATCCGACTGGGTGTTGTAGAGCACCACGTCCGACCGCACATGCGGCAGAACCGAGTCGGAGACACGCGTCGCCTCATCCAGGTTGCCGATGATCGGCTGACGCAAACTCCCCGAGTAGACCAGCCCCCGCATCGGCGCGAAGGACGCGCTGAGTTCGGCGCCGATATCGGCCCGGACCGGATCATCGGGATCGAACAGCGACGGGGAAAGATAACCGTTCAGCCCATAGGCGAAACGCGGATAGACCCCGGCAAGAGCCTCGGTCCGGTCCAGCCCGCCCGCATCCGAAATGTCGGCGCGCACATAGCTTTTCCAGCTCCCGTCCAGCTCATGCTCCAGCTCTTCGAGATCGCGGCGTTTGATCGTGACGCTGGACATCGGCACGCCGTTTGCCACCGGCACGATGGTGAAGGTTTCAACAGACGGCGGCAGGGTGTTGGCCAGCACCCGCGCGGCACGCCCGATGGCCTGCGCGCCCACGTCATAGCGCCAGTTGGCCAAATGCACCGTGGCGGAACCGGCGCTCAGATCCAGCGCTTCGAGCGCCATCCCCTGACGCGCGAGCGCCGATCGCAGGCGCTCCTCCCCCTGAGAAAGTTCCTGCCTGCCCGTCACGCCCCAACTCGCCGCCGCGATCGCGTCGCGCGGCAGGATCGCCGGCGGGGCCTCTTCGATGCCGCCCGGATAGGGCGCGCTCTTCGGATCCAGGGTGTAGCTCAGCACCAGACCAAGCTCTGAGCCATACATATAGTAGGCGCCCAGATCGAACCCGTTCTTGAAGCTGTAGTTGGCGCCGAAGTTGAACGGGGATCGGTGATCCAGGCCCATGTTCCTGACTTCGCTGACGTTGTCATCGGATGAATATTCGAACAACAGCGCCAGTTGATCCGAATAGTCCCATTGCACGCCACCGAAAAAAGCAGCGTCACCGCGGAAAAACCGGCCCGTCTCGACCTCGCCGGTTCCGGCCCATGGTGGGCGATTGTCGAACCGGTCGGAAAACACGGATAATGGATTTGAAAAGCCACCATAGGTGCCCAACCGGCCCCAACCGATGCCGCCCGAAAGCTTTACCGATGGCGTGAGATGCCGGGTCGCGACAAAATATTCCGCCCCGTATACGCCCGTTCCGCCGAAATCGCGAAGCCCGAGGGCCACCGCCGGAAAATACCGCCCCTCGTCGGCAAAGCGGTACTGAAGGTCAAAGCTTCGGTCATAAAACGTGTTTGTGCCGTCCCGATACCCGTCGAGAGTGGCATACCGGAAGCTGCCGGAAAGCCGGGGGGTGATCTGAAAGCTCAGGGTATTTCGCAGAGTCTCGCCGAAATGCCCGACGGTGAGCGTCAACGCACCGTCAGGCATGCTTTCCGCCGTGGGCGTGTCCATCAGGCCGGTGGTGCCGTAGAACGACAACACCGGACGAGACTGCGCGCCCCCCCAGTCGGAGGGTATGCCAAGGGTTAGAATGCACGCCATGCCTGCCCAACTGGCGCGTCGATAGAAAATGGCCATACGGATCTGCCCCGATCCACCTAATTCTTTTCTCCACCCTAACAAAGCGACAAACAACCGCCCCCTCTTTTCGGGCAGATGCGGGCCGCTATGCCGGCGAATGTGATATTATTGATATTATCGCGGCACTTTCTAACGCCTGCATATCTGTCGAACCCTCAGGAAGCGCTAAAAAAGATTCACCTGCGTCTAAAAATTAGACAAAAACTCAAGCGCGCCCGCGAAAACCGCACTCTCGCTCTGAACCACCCGATTTCCCGGCGTGCAACACAGTTCGGTCGCGGCCTGCGACCGGTCGTCCCCGGGGACCAGCCGGCCAGGCGGAAACGATGAAGACACGGCGGGGGCAATCGCCGGACGCCGGATATGCCAAGGCGAACATGCCGAAGCCCGGATGCGCAGCGCTGCAGCGCCGCATTGACGGAGGCGCCGGCCCTGCTAGCCCGAATCCCGCCCGAGGCAAGGCGCGACATCCTATTTTTTGAGTGCCGCCAGACTCTTACACCTTACTTTCCAATACCATGCGCAATTGACATCGCCCTTCAAAGCTGGAAACGTCCGCATGACAAAAATCTTGCAGCTTTGGGGGGGAGCCGTGAATGCTCATTCGTCTGATCGACGGAATTAACGAGATCGTGGGGCGTATCGTTTCACTGGTCGCGATCATCTTTGCCGCGATGATCATCTACGATGTCGTCATGCGCTATGTCTTCAATGCGCCCACCCGCTGGGCCTTTGACGTGACGAGACAGCTCTATGGCTTCTATTTCATCATGCTTGGCGGATACGCGCTCCGGCATCAATCCCATGTGCGGGTCGATCTGCTGATTGAGCATCTTTCCGCCGGCGCACGCCGCTGGGTGGAGATCGCGGGCTACTTCATCTTCTTCTTTCCGTTCACCTGGGTTTTCCTGACCCGTTCCATCGAATTCGCGCAGCGATCGTGGAACCAGGGGGAAACCACGTATGGTTCGGTCCAACTGCCGGTATACCCGCTGAAAATCGCAATGGCCGTGGCCGCCGGGCTCTTGTTCATCCAGGGCATCTCGGAGGTGCTGAAGCTCGTTCTTCACAAGGAGGCCAAAAATGATTTCGCCTGAGCTTATCGCCATCGTCATGTTCGGCCTGCTTGTGATCGGGCTGTTCATGGGCCATCCGCTGGCCTTCGTTCTGGGCGGCACCGCGGTTCTTGGCGCGGTCATCGCCGGCAAGCCGATGGTGCTCGGCATCATCATCAACCGCATCTTCGGCGACGTGCTGGATAACTTCACCCTGATCGCCATTCCGCTATTCGTGCTGATGGCACGGTTTTTGTCGGATTCCGGCGTGACCGACAAAATGTTTGAATCGCTGCGGCTTTTGCTTGCGCAGGTGCGCGGCGGTCTGGCGCTGGCGGTGGTGTTCATCTCGATCCTGCTCGCCGCGACGACGGGCATCATCGGCGCTTCGATCACCGTGATGGGCGTGATGGCGCTGCGTCCGATGCTGCAATATGGCTACAGCCCGTCGCTGACCGCGGGTGTCATCGCATCTTCGGGGTGCCTCGGCATTCTCATTCCGCCGTCGATCATGCTGATCCTGATGTCCAGCTACTCGCCGCTGTCGGTGGGCGAGCTTTTCGCCGGCGCGATGGTGCCCGGTGTTCTGCTGGGCCTGCTGTACGCCGGCTGGGTGACGATCGTGGCGATCGTCCGCCCCGACATGGCCCCCGCCGTACAGCCCGATGAAAAGATCAGCCGCGGCGCCCTGTGGCGCATGCTGGCCGTCGAGGCGGTGCCGCCCCTGGTGCTGATCATCGGCATTCTGGGCACCATGCTTGCCGGTGTCGCCACGGCGACCGAAGCCTCGGCCATCGGCGCGGCGCTGGCGCTTGTCATCGTGATCATGCGCCGGAAGTTCGAGTGGAAGACCTTCTATGGCGCGCTTCTCGAAACCGGGCGCACCTCGGCCATGATCCTGTTCATCGTGGTCGGTGCCACGGCCTTTACCGGGGTGTTCAACATCACCGGCGGCCTGCGAGCGGTGCAGGACGTGATGCGCGGCCTCGACATGGCGCCTTGGATGCTGATCGCGGTGATGATGTTCATCGTCTTCATTCTGGGCGCGTTTCTGGACTGGACGGGGATCGTGCTTTTGTCGTTCCCGATCTTCCTGCCGATCGTGCAGGAGATGGGGATCAGCCTGCTGTGGTTCGTCGTGCTGATGGCGATCGTGCTGCAGACCTCGTTCCTGACGCCGCCATTCGGATATGCGCTGTTCTATCTCAGGGCCATCGCGCCCTCCAGCGTGAAGACATCCGAGATTATCGCCGGTGTGATGCCGTTCATCGGCCTCATCATCGCGATGTGCCTTCTGGTCGCCTTTTTCCCGTCCCTTGTGACCTGGCTGCCGGAAAATCTCTACGGACCCAAATAAACGGAGGAGGAAGACATGACTATCAAAACCGGAATTCTTGCGGGCGCGGCCTTTGTGGCCACGCTTTGCGGCCCGGCCATGGCCCAGCAAAGCTGGACCATGACCAGCACCTGGCCGTCGTCGCTCGAACTGATCGAGATGGACAAGCACTTCGTCGATCTGGCGAACAAGCTGGCCGGTGACGAGGTGAAAATCGACTTCTACGAGGGCGGCAGCCTGGTGCCGGCAGGCGAGGTGTTCGGCGCGGTTGAATCCGGCACCATTCAGGCCGGGGCTGACTGGCCCGGCTATTGGGCCGGACGCGACCCCGCGTTCTCGCCCCTGGCGACGCACGCCAGCCTGTTCAACGCCGTCGATTACGTGAACTGGATCCAGCAATGGGGCGGTGCCGACATCTATAACGAGGTCTACGGCCGTTTCGGCATGGTTTACCTGCCCTATACCGTCACCAACAACGAATCGGGCTTCCGCACCAACGCGCCGATCCGCAACACCGCAGATCTGAAGGGCAAGCGCCTGCGCCTGTCCGGGCTTGAACAGGGGCAGCTGCTGGAGCGGCTCGGCGGCAACCAGGTTTCGATGGCCGGCGGAGAGATCTATCAGTCGCTCGAGCGCGGCGTGATCGACGGGGCAGAATTCTCCACCCCGAATGTCGACTATTCCGGCGGCTTCCACCAGGTGACGAAATACTGGTCGACACCGGGCTGGCACCAGTCCTCGTCGGTATTCGGCGTGATGATCAACAAGGCCGCGTGGGACGCCCTTTCGCCCGGCGCGCAGGAAAAGCTGAAGATCGCCGCTGACGCGACGATGCTGTGGTCGCTCGCGTTCACCGAGAAGCGGGCCACCGAAGCCTATGGCAAGTTCCAGGAAGCCGGGGTCGAGATCACCCGTATGGATGATGAAACCCTTGCCGAAATCCAGACCATCGCCAATTCGGTGATCGAGGATGCCGCCTGCGCCAGCCCCACCTCGGCGAAGGTCTATCTCAGCCAGCTCGAGTATCTGAACGACTATAAAAGCTGGCGCGATGCCTCGGCCCCGTTCAACCTGGGCCGCACGCCGAACGGCCCGGATATCGAAAAGATCCGCGCCTGCGCCGGTCAGTAACGGCCTTTGAATGACACGGGGGCCCGCCGTTTTCGGCGGGCCCTTTTTCATGCGGCGAAAACGCCCGCCAATCAGCGGCATTCCGGCAATTCCCTCTTGACGCCCCCCCGTCCCTCGCTTACCTAGCCCTCGCTCTTGGCGGAGTAGCTCAGTTGGTTAGAGCAGCGGAATCATAATCCGCGTGTCGGGGGTTCAAGTCCCTCCTCCGCTACCATATCCCCTCAAGGGATTTTCCCCATAAAATCGAAGCACTTGGGCGATTCATCGCCCACTGACCCAGCGCTTCGCGGGGGGTGTCATATCACCCTAAACTGGCCCATTGGCGCTGACGTCAGACAGTCAAACTATTTTCCGGGTTGGTCAATGTGATCGGGCTTAGCCTGATCGGCCTTCTGCGCTGCGGCATAACCTGCCACGGGATTTTCCCTCCAGCGTCGACTAGAGTCCGCCCCAATCTGAGGACGAACAATAACCCAAGAGAAAGGCGCAGCAGCCAAAGCCCGAACGCACTCACCAAAACACTGGACCGGCGGAACAGACGTTCCACCGCAATGTCTCTCAAGCTCATCCTCTTATGCTGATGACCTCCTCAAGCACTTCGATCACGTGTGCGCAATGGGTCTCTGGCGACGCGGCATAGTGCACGCGCCGGGCGTAGGCCGCCCGCGACATCGCAGCGACGGTCGCGGTATCGCGCAACCTACCGAGCGCCCCGGCGAGCGCCTCGCGCCGATCGTAGACAATCCCATTAACACCATCCTCGACCATTTCGTGGGCAGCAGACCACTTTCCGACAATACATGGAACGCCCACACCAAGCGCCTCGCATGTCACTAGCGGGTAACCTTCGTACCACAGGCTGGGGAACACTAGCGCCCGTGCGCGCGCCAGCCACTGTGCAACCTCGGCGGGGCTGACCCAGCCCGCCAGCTCGGCCTCGGGATTGGCGGCGCGGATCTCGGCCTCCTGCGGGCCTGAACCCAGAAACACCGCCCGCACCCCTGCCACCTTTGCCGCGCGGGCAAAATCCAGCGCGCCCTTCTCGGGCATCAGCCGACCGATGAACAGGAAGACGTCATTGTTCTCGGCCGCGACGCGCGGGGCGTTCAGGTCGATCTCGACCGGGTTCAGAATATGATGTAGCTGCGCCCCTGCGGGCAGGTAGGGACGCATCGCAGCCAGCTGCGTTTCCGAAATATAGGCGATATGGCGCAGCTTGCGCGGCAATCCACCCGGCCCCCACAGCGCAACCTGCCGGGCCACCCGCCACCCTTTTTGCAGCCCCGACCGAGCGTCGCAATTGGTGCTCATGCAGCGCGGACCAAGCGGACGACGGGTGCAGATCTCTTCCTTGCGATAATCGTAAAACCCGCCATTCGGGCAGGCGAGGAAATATTCGTGCATTGTGAAAAGTGAGGGGAACCCCGCTCCGGTCAGCACGGGTCCGAGCGCAGGAGAAAGCGCGCGAGAGAAGCTGTGCGCATGAATCGCGGTGCGCACGGGGTCGAGTGGGGCAAGAGTAGCGCGCAGGGCACGCGCCGCCCCCACGTTCCAGATCCCGCGTCGCATCGCGCGCAGGCGGTTCGGATCATCGAGCACGTCTGGTTCGTTAAGGCAGATCACTTCCACGCCGCTTGCCGCAAGATCGGGGTCGACCGGACCGGTGGGGGCGAAGAAGATCACCCGGTAACCCATCGCCACCAGCCCCTTTGCCTCGATGAATGCCACCTTTGCAGTACCGCCGTTGAGGCGGGCGCTGTCGGTGGCAATGACGATGGTGTCCAACTGCGCCATGCTAAGTGTTCCCGAAACGGTCGTGGTAAATAAGGAAATCATCCGCGTAGAGGTTTTCGAGAAAGGTCTTGGCCTGAGGTCCGAGCGCAAGGTCGCGGGGGCGTTTGGACTTGTTGCTGTGGGTCGGGGCATACGTCTTGCCAAGACGCGTTGCGATTTCGCTCATACTCTCGTCGAAGGTTTCAACGCGGCCAATGTAGTCTACGATAACCTTGCTCTGGCGATCGGTAAGGTACCAGGCTTGAGGGGTAAAATGGACCCAGGACATGATCCTTGCCCGCAGGAACGGGTTCCGTGCCATTGCAGTCAAAAGAGCGTCGGGCGTGTCGAAGGCAGAGAGATAGCGAGCCGCGAAAGCGTTATCTTTATCGGTCAAAGCCCCAGTTTTAAGATAGTAAAATGCAGAAAAAAAGCGATCTGTTGGATCCCGCATCAGAGAAAAGGTGAAAAGACGCTCAAAGCGCTCAACGTCACGTGAGCGCCAACCGATTGCCGGGGCATGGCCGAACAATTGGTCGGTGTTGTACACAGCTTCGCAGACACTTATCCCCGCCGTTTTGGGAATGTGAACGAAAATTGCGCCGGAAACATCTTGTACCTCGCGGGGCGCGGCGTAAATCGGCAGGCCCCGTGACCAAAAGGCTATGAAATAGCGTCGTCCGAAGCCAGTAAGATGGGCTAACTCTCTCGGTCTCATGATAACTCCTTGCCGCGATCAACCGAGGCAAGACTCACCAACCGATCGATCAAGTCATTGAAGTTACGCGCGGCATCGAAGTGCGCGTGGGCATGTTTTAGCGCAGCATCGCCCATCTGCCGTGCAAGCCTCCGATCTTCGGCAAGGCCCCCTAATGCCTGGACGAACCCAACATCGTCCGCAGCGTCAGGCGTGAACCCGGTCTGGCCATCAATCACCAGATCGGGAATGCCACCGATGGCGCTTGCCACTGCCGGGAGGCCCGCCGCTGCCGCTTCGGCCAGCACCTGTGGCGACATATCGGACCGCGTGGGCAGGCAGAGCACGTCCATCGACGGCAACAGCTCCCCAACCAGCCGGTCGTTCGGCACCCGGCCATGCACGATCGCATGATCCGCGAGGGATCTGGAGGCCGGATCCCCGGACACGATATGCAGCTCGGCCATATCAGCCAGCGGTCCCTTGATCCACTCGACGAGACGGGCCGCCCCCTTGCGACGGATATCGTTGCCAATGAAGACTACCCGCAACTTGCCCGGCGCGTTGTCTGATCTGGCCTCTGGTCGGAACCGCTTCAAATCAATGGACGGCGGCATCACGGTGATCGCCGTATCCGCTACGCCACAATCGTCGCGCAACGATCCGGCCGCCCAGCGGCTCATCGGAAACATGTGGGCGGCGCCCCGCAGGAGTGCAGCCTCACGTGCCATGTCTTTCGGATTCCAGGCGTCGCGCGGCAGGTCACGCTCGATACCGGCGCGGGTGTTGTCGAGTGTGACTGTGAAAGGGGGCGCCGCCGGGGCCTGGGCGATGGCGGCAGCGGGCCAGTGCGCCGCAAAGTGCACGGCATCAGGTGAGAAAGTGCTCAACATGGCGCGGACGGTGCGCCCACTTCGCCCCGAAAAGGCGTCGATCGGGTCGATCCGCCGGAACAGATGGTCGCGTTGGCGCATGTTGTTGCGTTTGTGCAGGAGCGTATCCCAACGGCTGAGCGAGACCGAAACCACCCGCGCTTCGATATCCTCGCGCCCACGCAGCACCCGCTCGAGCTGGGCGCGATAGGTCCGCCATCCAAGCGCATCCTGAAGCACAAAGGCGAGGCGCGGGCGGTTCATTTCAGCCCGTCCGCGTCGGTTTCGAATGGCAGGCCAACAAGCGCCCGGCCCAGCAGAACGCCTTGCAGCAAAGATGCGATGATCATGCCTGTGATCACTCCGGAAAGACCGGCGTAATATGCGCCTGCGGCAGTCAGCGCCACTATCGCGCAAAAGGTTACAATGCGAATTTGAAGATTGATCCCGAAATTGCGGGTAGCCAGGAGCCCTGATTGCAAAATCGTGGCGGAGGCAGATACGCCCGCAGCCACCAGACATAGGGCAAGCTGGATGGCCAGTCCGGTATAGGCCGGCCCGAACACCGTCACCAGCACCCATTCCCCAATGACCAGCGCCACAACAGCCCCGGCGGCGGTAGACCCGGCGATCAGGGCGACAAGCTGGCGCAGGGTACGGCCGAATGCACGTTTGTTTCCGACAACCGAATAGTGCGCCAAGCGGGCAACGATGGACTGACCGATGGCCATGGTGACTGTCGTTACAGCCTGCATCGCATAGGCGACCACGGTGAACTGACCAAGCGCCGCAAGACCAAGGAGATGGCCGATCATGTAGCGCGGGGTCGAGGCCTGAAGCGCCGAAAGTAACGCGTTGAAGGCAAGTGGCAACGAGGTGACGGCAAGCAAGCGCACCTTTTGCGCTCGCAGCAATCCGTTGTCACCAGTAGCACGGGCCAGCCGCCCCGCGCTGCCAAGATCGAGACCGAGGGTGATCAGCGCCCACGCAACCAGCAACCCGCCGTAGGCGGCGGTGGTGGAGCCTGTAAGGACGATCACCCCCCAGAACAGAGCCGCTCCTCCAAACCCGCGCAAGATTAGCGAACGGGCCACATAGTTCATCCGCTCGCCCTTTTGGAACATGCCGTAACACAGATCGGAGAAAGTCTCGATGCCCTTCGCCGCGCCCAAGACAAGCATCACCGGCCGCATTTCCGGCCCGACGAAAACAAGCACTATGGCAACGATGATACCGTAGGCGACAGCGCTCGCGACGATTCGCAACATCCTGAATTCGCGGAAGCTGAATTCGGAGCGCGCGTCAGTCGCTTGATTTGCGCGAACGCCAAGATTGAAGAACCAGTAAATCGGCAGGATGATTGCGCTGGCAAGGCCGAAGCGCCCGACATCTTCCACGCTGGCAAACCGCGCAAGAGCAACAAGGATGAGGAACTGGCAGACGACATAGGAAATTTGCCCCAGCAGCCCCCATCCGACCAGCCTGCGCAGTCTGACCTTCGCCTCTCCTGAAGGGACGTCAACCATGGGTCTGCCCTGGCTTGAAATACGCATCCCAGATGGCGATATCCGGTGCGCAAAGCTTGCGCACTTGCTCCATCAGTTCGGGTGTGATTGTGGACTTCCGCGTGTCTTTTGACTGACGCCCCTTGTTTTCATGACCGACACGCACTCGCACGCCCAGCTCGCGCTTCAGGTCGGCAGTAAAGCCCGGAAGATCCTCAAGGCGACCCACCACGCTAAACTTTTCGCGCAGATTGGCGATTGCCTTTTTGATCAGAGCGGGGTCGGCAAGATCGGGAGCTTTCGGTTGTCCGGAATAGTACTCGACATAGCTCGCCCCGAGACGCCGCGCACGGTCCGTTTGCAGAAAATCGGCAAAACCCTCGTCAATGATGGCATGGTCGCCCTGTTTGCCGTAACTCCAAAAGTAATGTGACACAAAACGCGCCACGGGCTCACGCAGAATGGTCACGAACTTATAGCGATCGTAAAAACGCTCATACGCGACATCCGAAAAGGCCACGTGCAGAGAGATGCAGCGCACGTCGTCGAAAAGATGGTAGAGCAACATTTGCTCGCGCAGGTCCGCTACATCGATCAGCATAGCCGCACGGTCAGAACGCGCAGAAAACGCCTCAAAAGCACGAAAACTTTCATCAGGCCTTACTGTCGCCTGCGAAAGAATATATCGCTTGCGCAGCGCCCTACCCACCGAGGTTCCTCCGCATTTGGGGACATGATGAAAGACAAGGCGCGTTGGTATCGCGGCATCGGCCAGAGCTAAACGCACATTTTTTGCTGTGTCGACAATTCCCATTGGATATCAGATCCCAAATCCCCGACCGAAAGGTCCACATGGAGCTTTGCGGCAAGTTGCTTGTCTACGTCACTAAGCGCCCCTTGAGAGCAATCATCGATGCCTATTCTTTCACAACTAAAGGAGGCAACGCTCGGTGTACAGTTTGGCGGCGCCAAAGTCGCGTATTTTCAAAAAATTCCACCTAGTGAGCACAGTAATTTGGCGGAAACTCCGGAAAGGTAGCGGCGCCCCGACAACTCGCGCGGTGGTCAAGCCCCTCGGGCCAGAGTCGAGGTGCAATCAGCTCCACCAAAGAAGGGTGCCGGAGGCTTGGAAACTGATTGCGAGCTGACCGTAGCGGGGCGGGCTGCGGCGCCAATCCGCAAGATAGCAGAAGGCGTGTGATACCCGAATCCTCTCGATGCAGGCACAGACCGGGATATCGTTTGTGAGCACATCCAGGGGATGAAACCATAGCACTAAGGCGCAACGCCCCGGCAGGATCTGCACTTTCATCTGCGATGAGCCTGTTCACGCGGCATCTGGCAAAAGTCAGAAGGCCATATGAACACCACCTATTCAGCATACACCTCGGCAACTTCCCGAAAAAGCCTATCCATCGAGTAGCGAGCCCCATACAGCGCACTGCAGTTTGCACGCATCTCACGCAAACTGTGCTTGTTCAGGCTCATCAAGGTTTTCGCCAAGGCCTCGTCGTTCGCCTCAAAGGCGATGCCTGATTTTCCTTCCTCAAACAATTGTTCCATCCCGCAGCGCCGCGAGGTGATAACAGGTGTGCCATTGCGCAGGGCTTCTGGAATGACAAGTGGCAGCCCCTCCCAGCGTGACGGCACCACCAATGCGTCCGCAGAGGCGTACCAACTGTCGATATCCCGCCGATCGACCCAACCGACCATGTCTACCCCGTCCGGAACCTCAGGTTGATCCGCCTCACGTACCGCCGCTCCGATCACATGCAATACAATATCCGGGCGCTTTTCCCGGATTTTTCTTAACGCTGCGAAAAGAATATCGAGCCCTTTCTGTCGGTCGAACCTGCCAACAAACAAAAGATGAAGCTTGTCTGGTTCGCCTGCAAACAAGTCGGATCTCACATCGGCGGCAGGCGGCGGTACGGCATTTTCTATGAGTATCTGACGTCCGCCGTAGTTCCCTGTCGTTGCCACTTCGAGATCATGGATCGAAACGTTCACTACCACGTCCGCCAAACCACACAGCCGGCCCTCGATCGCCCGTACCACGCGGGCGCGAAAACTCTCGCCATACTGCAATGCGGCCCATCCATGGGCACAATATATCGTGCGTGGAAGCCCACCCAAAACTCGCATGGCCAATAAGACAGGCAATGAAAATGAGGAGTGGAAGAAGGCCACGTCGGGGCGCTGCGTGCGAGCCAGATTCCGGAAGGCTCGGATTTGCGCAAAAATCGCCATCGCCCCCCGCTTTTTCAGCGGATAGGTTATCACCCTCGACTCGTCACCCATGATAGCAGCATGTTTCGCGGGCATGAGAAACACCTGATCGAAAGCGGATGCATCCATCTCGGCGAGGCCTTTTTGGTAGGTGCCCACGCCGCCCATAGCGGTTTCGCAGAAATGGAGCACTTTGATTCGGTCTCGTGACGATCTCATGTTCTATCTCCAGCTATACTCAGGTGTAGGTAAGAGTCGCGCCCCCCGCTTGGCTAGCAAAAGTTGAGATTGCTTACCCCTCAGCGCGTCGCTTCGCTCTTGCTGCCGCGTCTTTCGCAGACAGGGTTCCGCGACCGCACAATCTTTACACATGATGGAATGGGTTCAAGTTGGTGTTGGGCGCGAAGAGCCACGAGGGCACTGGCTCGGCCAAGTTGAGCCATGTGGGCCGGGCGTTCCAGCGCCAGCGCCTTCATACGATCCCCAACCGCCTGCGGTGGCAGGCTTACAGCTTGATGCTCCCTCCAGACTAGAGCGGAAGGATGGCTAAGTGGCATCTAAGAAGTAGAAAGGTTATTGCTTCTTTGAAACGCTGGCATTGGTGGATACGAAAGAGATAATCGCTTGATATGCTTTTGTTTCTGAAAAACGATGATTTCGCAGCATGCGAATCCAAACAACACGAAAAGATGACGCCAGTGCAAGGAGTCAACAACCACGCTGCTTGCAAACTGCCCGACAATAGCGGCTAAAACAGCAATACGAATGGGTTGGCGATCATCTTGCGCCTTTATGCTCCGGAACAACAAATATATAAGAACGCATATAGCACCAAAAAAAGTTGCGAAGCCAAACCAGCCATTTTCCACAGCGACCTTTAGATAGATATTATGGGTAGCAAGTCCAAAGTCACTATCTGGGAAATGGGTTCTTCCAACGTAATGGCCAGGCCCGACACCTAGTGGCTTTCTTTCAACTACTTGCAATGCGTTCGCCCAGTTTTGAAAGCGATGACTGTCATATGATTGGAGTTGGAACCGCTTAAACAGAAAGTCCACCAAATTTAGCTTCTCCAACATGTATACACCGGCGCTGATAGCAGCGGCACTTCCCACCGTACTCAATGCAATAAATGTTACTAGCGTCTTGCGCCTTCTTGCAAATAGCAAAATCAAAGTTGACATGACAAAAATAGAAACACCTGTACCCAGCCAAGCGCCGCGGGAGAATGTCAAGAACATCATACCAAGTAGAAAGAATGAGGATATGAGCCTTAACGCTTGCCTGCCCACATCGGGACGAAGGGCGTTCCCCAACATCAGCAGCCCGGCAGACCCCATAAAGGGACCGTAGACATTTGGATCCTTAAAAAGAGGGGAAAGCCTCAGCCCGTCATCCGCCTTGAAGTACAAAGTTATTGGTCCGGGGGCCACTCGAAAAACCGCCAACATGCCGATGAACCCAGACACGCCAGCTGCAATGAAGAAAAACTTGTAAAACTTCTCTACGGCGTCTTCACCCAAAGCGTCGGTAAAGTGCGCCATCAGAAGTGGTATAAGAAGCATATATATCGTGATCGCGACATATCGACCACCAAAAGTTGCGCTTTTCCACGCGAAACTAGAGACTAAGTTGGCGAACAGATAGGCGGCGACAAGGTAAAAGAAGAATTTTAGATACCTGCTGACGAAAATCCGACCGGACAGCAAGAGAGCCAGAAAGGAGACCACAAAAGCAAGATCCGATGGAGCTGGCTCAATTATAACCACGAACAAAGAAATAAAGAAAACCAGAAGGAAACTATATGAAGTTAACTGCAATCTGGCTTGTATAAGATTCATTTTCTGCCCTCAAAAATCCTAATTTATATGCTATACACATCTGCTCAAAATCACCAACATTCGATCATACTAAGCTTGCCCACACAACGCAGTTGCACATCAATTTGCTCACGAGTTGGGCAGAAATGTGCTCATCGCTACGACGCCAGGGCGCATTCTGCCCGTTTGGTTAAGAATGCCAGCGCTACTTTATATTGCTGATCTAGGCCATGCGGGCCGATGAAAACTCGGAAGATCCGGTCGACGGCGCAGATGGATGATGCGGAACAAAACGCGCGAAGGTACCAGCTTGCCGATTGCCAAAACGAGGATGCCAACATGCGGCACAGGCGCGGCCGCGTCCTCCGCAACAGGCAGGCCGCGCCGGGCATCACCGCATCGCACCAGGCAGGCTACGGCTTACAACCGAATAAGATGGTTGTCCCAGGCGACCCGGTGGCTTTCGGCCCCCAGAACCCGGCCCTGCTCCATATGGATCACGGTGCCGTTTCCTGTCGTCGCCACAAACCCCTCCGGCCCCGCGTTGATACCACAAACGTCCCCTTGCGGCAGTTCGGCCGCGAAAACCGCGGTGTCCGTGTCGAACATCTGAATGGCGCCGCCCCGGGGCGAGGTGATCGCAACCGAACCGCCGTCCGACGAGATCGCAACGCTGCCGGCGTAGCCCTCCATCCGGCGGTGCAAATCGTCCGGCGCCTGCAGCAGCAGCACGTCGTCGCCATCACGGTGCAGGCCCAGAAGCGGCGGGTGAACCGCGCCGTCGCCCTGCCACTGCATGGCGAATGCCACCAGACCATCGTCCCGCACCGCCAGATGACGGATCGAGTTCAGGTGCAGATCGGCGTTCAGTTCGATCTGGCCGGTGACCTGCCCCATGCCATCCAGATAGGTCAGGTTGGGCCGCATCACCGGCAGGTTCAGCTTGGCACGGCCCGCATCCGGGTGGGTCTCGATCCCGCCGTTGGCCACGACCATGGTATCGGTTCCGGGCAGCCGGGCGATGTCATGCGGGCCGACCCCGCCCGAGGAAAACTCATCAATACGGATGTAATCCGTGCCGGCCTGCCAGACGCCGATACGGCCCTGCCCCGCCTCGTAGTCGTTCTCTGGCGTGAACAGCAGCGATCCGTCGGCGGAGAACACCCCGTGGCCGTAGAAATGCCGCCCCTCGGGCGCCTCCATCCGCGACCGGATGCCGCCGGAGATACAATCGAGCACGATGGCGAAGGTCCCCGGGCGGCGGGCAAAGGCGACCGCTTCGGGCCGGGAGGGATGCGCGGCAGCGGCGTGCCCCCTGTCGGGCAGCGGAACACTGAAAAGCGGTGCTCCCAACTCGTCCAGCCCGTACAGGTGATAGCTGCCGTCAGGCCGTTTCGCGGCGGACAGATAGGCCGGGTTTCCGGCATCGGCCCAGCTTGGTTTCGGCGCCAGCCCGGTGGCCAGCATGCCTGCCATGAATCCCCGGCGTGTGGTCATGTCAATCTCCATCCAATGCGTTGAATCCCGCCGCGACGCCAAGCGCCGGGCCAAGGTCGGCTGCCGCAATCTCTCTGATCCGCCCGATCGACTGTTGCAGCGCCTCGACGCGCAGCCGGCCCTGCGGGTCCGCCACCCCGGCGAAAACCGGATCGTCGAGCCGCTCGGTCAGATCGAGAGACTGGGCGAAGGCCGCGTCGAGCGTCGCCGACGCCTCGGGCGAGATGGATGCAAGGCGCTGCGCCAGATCCCGCAGGGCGATCAGCGAGAGCTGCACATGGCGCAGGGAACGGCCGGCGCGGCGGGCCTCGGCGCGGGTGGGGCGGGGCTGATCGAACGTGCCCAGCGGCCGCCCGAGCCGGGTATCGGCGGTAAACTGAAGTCCGGTGGTCAGCGCCTTGAACAGCTCCTGCAGCACCTCCTCGTCCGAGCGGTAGACATCGCTGTTCTCAGGCGAGATCAGCAGGGCGGCATAGTGATCCTGCCAGTCCGTCAGGATGGCCTGCGCGGTATTGTCGACATCGGCGGCAACCGCCCGGATCAGGGCACAGCGATAGGCGCCCGACCCCAGCGCGCTGATCTGCGGGTCGTAGAGCAGGAACTCCAGCGCATAGAACCCGCGCGCCGCGATCGAAACGGTTTGGAAGGCGTCGGCGCTTTCCACCACCGGATCCTCGGCTTCGATCATGGCCGACAGCGCCTTTGGCGTGGCGCTGCGGGGATCGGGCCAGAACGCCAGCGCGAAGGCCCTGTTGCCGGTCTCGGTCGGGCCGAAGCGCAGATGGCTGACCCCGATCCAGGCGTCGAAGGCATCGTTGAAGGCGCCCCGCAGGCCCTCCGACGCCGCCGCGCAATCGGCCTGCGCCGCCTGCGACAGGGCGGCAGAGGCCGACGCCAGCCGGGTAAAGCCCGGAAGGATATGGGCCTCGACCACATCTTGTATCGTGGCAGACCGGTCTTGCGCCCAGCCGGTCAGAGGCGTGATCACAAAGGCAAGGAGGATCAGGAAACGCATGTCAGAGGCTCTCCAGAAAACGGATCAGCGCGGCGCGGTCGGCTTTCGGCATGGCCACCACGGCGTCGCGCATCGGCTGTGCTTCGCCACCATGCCACAGAATCGCCTCCAGCAGGGATCTGGCGCGGCCATCGTGCAGAAAATAGCTGTGGCCGCTGACGGTTTGGGTGGAACCGATCCCCCAAAGCGGTGCGGTGCGCCATTCCATCCCGCTGGCGCGGGCCTCGGGGCGGTGATCGGCCAGGCCCTCGCCCATGTCATGCAGCAAAAGATCGGTATAGGGCCAGATCAGTTGAAAGCTCTGCTCCGGCTGATCGGTCAGACGGTGGGTCACGAATTTCGGGGTGTGGCAGGAAATGCAGCCGGTTTCATAAAACACATGCTTGCCGTGCAGCACCTGCGGATCGGCGATATCGGGCCGGGCGGGCACGGCCAGGTTGCGGCTGTAGAAGGTGACGAGGTCCAGCCCCTGCGCGTCGATCTCCAGCCCGTCATGCGCGGCGTCGCCGCCATCGGGGGCCGCGCGGCAATCGGCCTGCGCTTCGGTGCAATCTCCCCAGCCCGCTGGAAACAGCGGGCTGGAAATGCCGATGTCACCGGCAAAGGCGGCGGCCGACTGGTGGCGGATGGTCGGGGCGCCGGCCTTATGGCCGAACCGGCCCAGCATCGGGCGCCCGAATTCCACCGACCAGACGGTGTTGGCGCGGCCCGATACCCCGTTTCCGTCGCGGTCATCCGGGTCTGCCCCGGCCAGGATATCCTCGGCCGGGATCGCCTCGAGCAACCCGAGACCGATCATCTGCGACGCCACCCGGGGCGACAGCATCGCGTCGGGGTGCAGCGGGCCATAGCCCAGATCCGCCGCCGTATAGCTGGGCTTGCGCAAGGTCGCGGTTTCCCCCTCGGACAGCGCGACCTCGATCTCCTCATAGGTGATCTGCAGCCGGTACTCGGCCGGGTGCCCCGCCACGCTGAAATCCTGAAGCTGCGTGCCGTAGGTGGGATCGGGCAGCGCGCCCAGATAGTCCTCGATCCCGGTCATCGCGGTGCCGGGGTCGGCGGGGATCGACACGCGCAGGAACATGGAAACGGCGCTGTCCTGCGGCCCCTCGGGCGGGTGGCCCCGCCCGTCCTTTATGTGGCACCGCTGGCAGGAGCGGGCGTTGTAGAGCGGGCCGAGCCCGTCGGAGGCCAGGGTCGATGACGGGGACGACACCCAGAGCTTCTTGAACAACCCGTTGCCGACCTTGAAATCCAGCTCGCGCTCAAAGCTGATGTTGCCCGATGGCTGCGAAAACGCATCCGCGTTCGTCCGCCGGCGCACCGTGGCCGACCCGGCCGGCAATGCCTCGAATTTCTCGGGCGCGCTGAAATCATGGGCCGGGGCGGTCACCATCGCGATCCGGGCCGCCTCGTCCTCGGTGCGCGGGACAACGGGAAGATGAGGGTCGCCCGCCAGAGCGGCGGGCGCCCAAAACGCCAAAACGCCCCAAAGGGCAAAGCCGGCAGATTTGCATCTGCGCGGCGCGATATCCTGCTCAGGTCTTGCCATCGGTCTTTTCATACGGGGACCGGCTGACACCGAGGCGTCCCTCTGTCAGCCGCCTTGTTGGGGCCGGGGCACGGGCCGCGCCCCGGCGGTTAGCGATTACTGGAACACGGCGCCGGGGTTGTCCAGACTGTCGGAGCCTTCGAAGGCGATCTGGTCAAGGTCGAGCGTGGTGACGACGCGCTCGATCGTCCGGGTCTGGTCGATCAGCCCCTCGACCCCGCCCATGACCAGGGTTTCCCCCGCGAGATTGCCCCGCTCCAGCATCTGATCATAGGAAAACCCTGCCTCGGCCGCCGTCTTGATCCGGCCAAGTGCCCTCATCGTGGCCGACAGTTTGCGCTGCATCTCGGCATCGAGATCCGCATCCGTCGCGGCCACAAGATCAGACAGAGACGGACCGGACACCAGCGTGCCGTCAACCCGGACATATTCGCCCAGATAGACGTTCTGCACCCCCAGCCCGTCATAGTAGTGGCTGTTGTGGGTGTTGTCCGAGAAACAATCATGCTCTTCCTCGGGGTCGTTCAGCATCAGGCCAAGGCGCATGCGTTCGCCCGCCTGCTCGCCATAGGAAAGGCTGCCCATCCCGGTCAGGATGGCCGAGAGGCCGGCATCTTCATGCGCCGTCAGGGCATTGCGTGCCGCGCCGCCATCGGCCCATTGCGCCGCCATCCATTCCAGATCGCTGACCAGAAGATCCGTCGCCGCCTGAAGATAGGCCGCGCGGCGATCGCAATTGCCGCCGGTGCAGGCGTCGCCGGTGGCGTAATCCGTCCAGGGCCGGTTACCGGCCCCATGGGCGTGCCCGTTCAGATCCTGCCCCCACAGCAGAAACTCGATGGCGTGATAGCCGGTGGCCACGTTGGATTCGATCCCGTCCGCTTCGTGCAGCGTGTCGGCCAGCAGCGCGGGCGTGATCTCTGCCGCGTCAATGCTCTTGCCCGACAGGGTGAAGCCGGGGTTTGCCACGACGTTCAGCACCGCAAAGGCGTTTTCGTCGGTCGGCCCGCCGTAAGAGCCATCCACATAGTCAATCAGCCCTTCATCCAGCGGCCAGGCGTTCACCTTGCCCTCCCAGTCGTCAACGATCGGGTTGCCGAAGCGGAACGCCTCGGTCTGCTGATAGGGTACGCGGGCGGCAAGCCAGGCGGCGCGGGCCTGCTGCAACGCTTCGGCCGAGGGCGCGGTGCCAAGGGCATTGACCGCCACCTGCAGGCGCTGCGCGGTGATCAGGCTGTCGCCATAGGCCGCGGCGGCGATGTCGGCATAGGTTTCCAGAACGGCGGCCTTGTCCTGGGCCATCGCGCCGGTGCCGAGTGAGGCGCACAGGGCCACGGCTGCCGGAAGAAGAGGTTTCATCGGTGGTTGTCCTTTCAATGTAGTCTCGATGTCGGCGATTGCGGCGCCAAGGCATCCGCCCCGCCGCTCAGCGCCATGCGTTTGAGGGCAAGCCCCAGATCCTCGGCCAGCGCGGCGATGCAGGGCGCCAGATCGCACCGAACGATCAGCGTGGCGATCAGCAGCGCGTCCTCGCGGCACCCATCGGCGGCACAGGCCACGAAATTGGCGAAACAGCTTTCGTCGGCGCCCAGGCAACGGCAGGAAATGTCGTGCCGCATGAGCGGGCGCCGGCCGTGGCGGGTGCACAGATCACACAACTGCTCCAGCGTCATCGCCGCCGCCTGCCCCTGATCGGCACCAAGCGCCAGGGTGAAATCGCTGCGCACCTGATCCTGCGCCGCCGGGCCGCTGCACCAGAGCCGCAGATAGAAGACGGCCCCCGCCTCGACCGGCCCCAGCTCGGTGATGTGGCCGACGGGCACGCCGCCACGATGTGATCCCGGCCCGGTCATTTGGTCAGGATCAGCTTGCCGGCGCGGGTGATGCGCAGGGTGTAGACCTGTTCGTCCAGCACGATCCGGGCCTGAACCCCGCCCCGGGTCAGATCCTCGGCCCGGTAGCAGGGCAGATCGCCGTCCCGCGCCTGCGGGGAGTTATGTACGGAATCCGCCGCCATCACCCTGACTTTCCCGGCTGTTCAAAATGGTCGATAAGCCATTCAAGGCAGAACCGGCCCGTCAGCCCCGCCCCCACAGCCAGAGCAAGCAGTTCGGACCGGTCGCACCCCGGCTTCGTTTGGTCGTACTCGCGCACCCTGTGATCGTTCTGAACGCGTTTCATCGCGGAAAACCTTTCATCTTTCGATTCGGGCTTCCCCGTCGGAACGAGCAGGGTGGCTGGAACATTTTTAAATCTGACTTAAACAATAAGGATTGTCAATCCGAGTTTTTTGCTCGGAAAATAAGGCAATTGGCCATAGCGTCGCAGCCCGTCGCGGCATGTATCCGACGCATGCACCGGCTTCCTCCGCTGTCATTGATTCCGGTCAAGGCGCCCCGGCTCGCATCGACTATGTTGATCAAATGATGCCCGAAAACTCGCGCCCCGTTGCCATCGCCGTCGATCGCGGAACCGTCGTATTGCCCGGCGATCTTGCACTGCCGCCCGCGCCGGGCGGGCTGGTGATTTTCGCCCATGGCAGCGGCAGCAGCCGGTTCAGCCCGCGCAACCGGGCCGTGGCTGAAAGCCTGCGGGCGCATGGCTTCGCAACCCTTCTGTTCGACCTTCTGACCGAAACAGAGGCCGCCGACCGCGCCAATGTGTTCGATATCACCCTGCTGGGCCGGCGCGTGGCCGACGCCGTTGGCTGGGCCCGCGCGGACACGGAAACCGCCGATCTGCCGATCGGGCTGTTCGGGGCCAGCACCGGCGCTGCGGCGGCGCTGGTGGCGGCGGCCCGGATGCAGGGCGCGGTTTCGGCTGTCGTGTCGCGCGGGGGGCGGCCCGATCTGGCAGGCGCCGCGCTGCCGGACGTGCGCTGCGCCACGTTATTGATCGTAGGCGGCGCGGATCATGGCGTCATCGCACTGAACGAGGCCGCGCTCGCGCGGCTGACCTGCGAAAAACGGCTGGAGATCGTTCCCGGCGCCACGCATCTGTTCGAGGAGCCGGGAACATTGGCTGCGGTCATCCATCTTGCCGCCGGGTGGTTCGGCGCGCATCTGCGGCCCCCGGCGGGATAGGCTCAGCCCTCTTTCTCGACCTTGATCTTCTTTGTCTTCTCGACGATCTCGGAGGGCTTGGGCACGGTCACGGTCAGAATGCCGTCCTTGACCCCTGCCTTGACCGAATCGGGATCAATTTCGAAGGGCAAGGTCATCATCCGGTAGAACGAGCCAGAGGAACGCTCGATCCGGTGAAACTGGCGACCCTCTTCCTCTTTCTTTTCGTCCTTCTCGGATTTCTTCTCGCCCTTGATCGTGATGCGGTTTCCGGTCACCGACACGTCGACATCCTCCATCGCGATGCCGGGAAGCTCTGCCGTGATGCAAACCTCGCTGTCTGTCTCACTGACGTTCGAGCGGATCGTGAAACCCTGATCCTTCGGAAACGGCCCGCTGCCGAAATCATCGAGCAGCGTGTTGATCTGCTTTTGCAGGGAATAAAACGGGCTGTCGGTGTCTTCTTTGCCGCCAAGCCAGGATGTGGGCAGCCAGTCACGGTAGGTCATGCGATGTCCTCCTAGAGAATCAAACACGTGAGAAATCCATGGCCGAGTCGCGGAACTGTTTCGCTGATCTGCATCAAAATCCGGGAGGGTGCGCGCCGCCGTCTGCCGGCCCCGGCGGCAGGATGACACCGGCGGGAAAGACAACCGGCGCGCGGGCCGCATCGACAAGCCGGGCCAGCGTCGCCGGATCAAGCCCGGCCTGCCCAAGAAACACGACGGAGACGCTGGCCCGGCCAAGATGCGCCATCACCGCGCCGGGATCGGCCGCGTCCCGCATCGAAACCGCCCCGGCCCCCAAGCGTGCCGCGGCGGCGGCGATACCGGCGTGCAGCGCGCGCGGCGCAAGCACGGTGATCGGGCGGCCGATATCGCGCGCCGCCTGCACCGCCAGCCCCAGCGCGGCATCATCCGCAGCACCCCCGGGAATGAATACGACATCGCCACTGCGCAAGGGCGCGCGTCGATGGCCCAGCAGGATGAGATCGCCCTGCCCCGCGATTTCCGACAGCAGCGGCAGCACCTGTCCCCGCCGCCGCGAAAAAGACCAGCGCAGCGCGCCGCTTTGCGCCAGCCGCGCCTGAAACGCCTCTGCATCCCGGCGATAGGCGGCCAGCATCCGCTCCAGGCTCAGCGGCGCCGCGCCAACCGCCTGCGCCCCCCGCCCCGCCGCGCAGGACAGGATCGCCTCTTCCTCGATCAGCAGGCCGACAAGCTCGCGCTCGGTCTGCCGTGCGAGCCCCACGGCAAAGCCGATCGCGCCTTCGGCATCGGCGAAAGAGGTCGCGCCAAGGATGATGCGGCCGGTTGGCGCGGGGGTGATCATGCCTCGCCCCCGTCGGAATTACCCTGCCGGGGTGTCGCGATGAATCCCTTCCGGGCCTCGGCGAAGGCGCGCAGCCTGTCTTCGGCGAGGCGGTTGATGCTGTCGCCCTCATACAGACCATCGGGCAGGCGCTGCCCGGCGGGGCGGTCCGTCAGCAGGGTCAGCCCTTGGGCCACGGTGCGGATGGGGATGATGCGGAACGCCCCCTCGGCGACCGCGTCGACGACCCGTTGGCGCAGCGCCAGATGCTGGATGTTGGCATGCGGGATCAGCACGCCCTGCCGCCCGGTCAGCCCGCGCGCGGCGCAGATATCGAAGAACCCCTCGATCTTTTCGTTCACGCCGCCGATGGCCTGTATATCACCGAACTGATTGACCGATCCGGTCACCGCGAAGGACTGATCGATCGCCACGCCCGACAGGGCCGACAACAGCGCGAAAAGTTCCGCCGCAGAGGCGCTGTCACCATCCACGCCGCCATAGCTTTGTTCGAACACGATGCTGGCCCAGAGCGACATCGGGATGTCCGGCGCGAAATTCGTGGCAAGAAAGCCCGACAGGATCATCACGCCCTTGGAATGCAGCGGCCCGCCCAGTTCTGCCTCGCGCTCGATATCCACAACCTTGCCGGTGCCCACGCGCACCCGCGCCGTGACCCGCGACGGCCGGCCGAAGCGGAAGCCGCCCAGTTCCAGCACCGAGAGCGCGTTGATCTGGCCGACCCGCGCGTCTTCGGTATCAATCAGAAGAATATCGCGGGTGATCGCCTCATGGCTCAACTCTCGCACCCGGCCGGCGCGGATTTCGGCGGCGGCGACGGCCTGATCGATCTCGACATCGCGGATCGCGGGCTGACCCGTGCGGCCCGCCCAATAATCAGCCTCGCGCAGAATGTCGGAGATCCGGTCGATATTCAGCGTCATCCGTTCACTGTCATCGGCAATCCGGGTGCTTTCCAGCAGCGCCCGCGCCACACCCGCCGCCGACAGCGGCCGTATCCCCGCCTTGCGCGCGATGGAGCCCAGAAGCCGGGCGTAGTGATCGGTGGCCTCGGGCGTGCGCGGCACCGCATCATTGAAATCGGCCTGCAGCTTGAACAGCGTGGCGAAGTCCGGATCGACCGCCGCCAGCAGGTAGTAAAGCACGCGGTCCCCCACCAGGATCACCCGCACGTCCAGCGCAATCGGGTCCGGCTCGAGCGAGACGGTGGAGATGAGGCTCATCTCCTCGCCCGCCGAGATGATGCTGATCTTGCCGGTCTTGAGGCTGCGCTTCAGCGCGCCCCAGGCGAAAGGCTCGCTCAGCAGGGCGCGCGCGTCCAGGATCAGATAGCCGCCGTTGGCGCGTTGCAGCGCGCCCGGCTTTATCATGGTGAAATCGGTGAACAACGCGCCCATCTGGCTGGCATGCTCGACCCGGCCGATCAGATTGGCCAGGGTCGGCAGGCTTTCCTCGACGATCGGCGCGCCGGCCGGATCATCCGCGGTATGCGACACCATCGGGTTGACGACATAGCGCCGGAACTGGGGTTTGGCGAAATGCCGGCTCGTGGCGACGGGAAACGCCCCGGCCTGCGGGCCATCCTCGCGGATCAGGAACAGTTCGGGGTTTTCGATCAGATCCTTGCGCACCCCGGCAATGTATTTTTCGATCACCTCGACGCCGCGCAGATCGTGAAAGGCCTGGGCGATGGCCGCATCCACGCCTTCCTCGGCCAGCGCCAGGTTCAGCTCTTCGACACGTGCCCGGCTGGCCTTCTGATAGCGGGGAAGCTCTTTCATAACCTCCTCCATCTCGCGCCGGGTCTGATCGACCTGCTTCTCGATCTCCTGTTGCCGCGCCTTGGGCAGCTTTTCGAACTTGTCCGGCGAAATAACCGCCCCGTCGCGCATCGCGGCCACCGCATAGCCCATCGGGGTGCGCAGGATTGCCACGTCGCGGCCGCGCGCACGCTCGAACAGCGCGCCCATCGCCGCTTCGTGCTTTTCCGAGAATTCCTGCTCGATGGCATGGCGGCGGCTTTGGTAATCGTCGGATTCGAACAGCGTGGGAATGTCATTGGCCAGATCGTCGATCAGCGTTTCCATGGCGTGCTTCAGGCGCTGCGCCATCCCGGGGGCCAACCGCATCGCCCGTGGCTTGTGCGGCGCGTCGAAGTTGTTGACATAGACCCAGTCGTCGGGCACCGCGCGTTTCTGTGCGGCGGGCGCCAGAACCTCGCGCGTGGCATCGTGGCGGCCGCTTCCGGGCGTGCCCAGCACGAACAGGTTGAAATCGCTGTGCCGCGTCTCGGCGGCCATGCGGATGGCATCAAGCGCGCGGTCCTGACCCAGCCAGCCGTCGAGCGGCGGCAGATCCCGCGTTGTGTCAAAGGCAAAGGCGCCTTTGTCGAAACCTGCGGACAGGGCCGCCGGTTCCAGTGCTGCGGGCTTTGGCGGATGCGGCATCGGGCCCTCGTGTGACTGGTTGCGATCCGGTGTCACCAAACATGCTTCGGGATCCGGTGCCTTGAGTCAAATCAACTGGCCCGCGATTGCGGTGATCCTACTGCCGGACCATGCTGAGCGCCCAGGCCAGCCGCGCGGCCGCCTCGACACCGTCGATGACGTTGACCGGCATCTCGGCCCGCGCGGTCTCAAGCAGGGTCACCATTCCGGCACAACCCAGCACCACGCTTTCGACGCCGTCCATTTCCACCGCGCGGCGCATTTCGGCCAGCACGCGGGGGGCCGCCTCGGCCGGGTTGTCTTCCAGATCAAGCACGCGAACCCCGCTCGCCCGCACCCGGACCAGGGCGCCGGACAGGCCGTAAGAGCGGATGTTGTTTTCAAGAATGGGAACCGACACGCTCAGCGTTGTCACCACCGAAAACCTTGCCCCGGCCAGCGCGGCAAGGTGATAGGCCGCCTGCCCGATCCCGATCACCGGGCAGGCCGCCAGCGCGCGCGCCTCGGCCAGGCCGGTATCGTCAAAACAGCCGATCACGATCGCCGCGGCGCCATCATCCGATGCCTTTTGCACCAGATGCAAAAGCGGCGGCACCGCCCGGTCGCCATCCTGCGGCCCCTCGATCGCGGCGGGGCCACCGGTGGATGTCCAGCCCTCGAAAGCCGCGCCGGGCACGGCGGCACGGGCCGATGCCAGCATCGCGCGGGTCATCGCCTGGGTGCTGTTGGGGTTGATGAAGACGATGGTCATGCCCGGTCAGATCATGCCCTTGCCCGCGTCCGACCCTGCCCGAGACCGGCGCCGGGTGGCGATCCGCGCGGTCAGCAGGAACACGGCGATGATGAACAGCGAAAACACCGTGGTCAGCGTGCCCAGCGCGTAGAGGACGGGGGATGTGACATTCGTCGTCATCCCGTAGATCTCCAGCGGCAGGGTGTTGTAGCTGCCGGCGGTCAGCAGGGTGCGCGCGAATTCGTCATAGGACAGGGTAAAGCCGAACAGCGCCACGCCGATCAGCGAGGGCGCGATGATCGGGATGACCACATGGCGCAGGGTCTGCCATGCGGTCGCGCCCTGATCGCGGGCGGCTTCCTCATAGCTTTTGTCAAAGCGGTTGAAGACCGCGAACATGATCAGCAGGCCGAAGGGCAGCGTCCATGTCAGCTGCGCGCCAAAGCCCGAGGTGGCCCAGTGCACGGTCAGCCCGAGCTGCGAAAAGATCAGCCCCACCCCGAGCGAAATCAGGATCGACGGGATCACCAGTGCCGTGATGATCAGATAGAACACCACGTTCGAGCCCGCAAAGCGCTTGCGGAACGCCAGCCCGCCCATCACCGAGACCACGACCGTGGTCACCATCACCATCAGCCCCAGCACGAGGCTGCGCGCGAAAGAGCCCCAGATATCGCCCACCGCCTGCTGCTCGAACAGGTTGAAGAACCAATGGGTCGATACCCCGTTCATCGGGAAGGTCAGCCCCCCGTTCGGCCCCTGGAACGACAGGATGCCGATGGTCAGCGTCGGGCCGTAGAGAAACAGCAGGAACAGGCAGAAAAACGCGGCGAGAACGTAGAAAGACCGGGGGCGCGGTTCCATCACAGCTCCTTTCGGATATCGACAAAGCGCAGCAGCAGGCCGATCACGATCAGCACCGTCGCCAGAAGCACCACGGCGGTGGCCGCGGCCGAGGGGTATTGCAGCAGCGCGATGTCGTTGGAGATCAGCCGCCCGACATTGGCCGACTGGCTGCCCGACATGAAGCGCACGGTGATGAAATCGCCCATCACCAGCGTGACTACGAAAATGGTGCCGATCATGATGCCCGGCTTGGACAGCGGGATGATCACGTTCCACATGATCTGCGCGCCGGTGGCGCCCGCGTCGCGCGCGGCCTCGATCAGGGATTTGTCGATCCGCATCATCGTGTTGAAGATCGGCACCACCATGAACAGCGTGTAAAGATGCACGAACGCCAGGATCACCGCGAAATCGGAATAGAGCAGCCAATCCAGCGGCGTGTCGATCACCCCGGCCGAGATCAGCGCCGAATTGGCGATACCGTTGCGCCCCAGAAACGGGATCCATGAGATCATGCGGATGATGTTCGAGGTCCAGAACGGAATCGTGCACAGCAGGAACAGCGCGATCTGCCAGGTCTGGCTGCGCACATGGAAAGCCAGGAAATAGGCCACGGTAAACCCGATCAGCAGGGTGCAGGCCCAGGTGATGACCGCGTATTTGAACGTGTTCAGGAACACCTTGTAGGTGACGGGAGAGCCGAACAGGAATTCGTAATTCTCGAAGTCGAACGCCGGGACGATGGAAAATTCAGTCGCCTGCCAGAAGCTGACGATCACGATCATCACGATCGGCAGAACCAGAAACAGGGTCAGCACCAGCGTGAGCGGAGAGGCCAGAAGCCATCCCGAAACGGTCGGACGCGACAGAAATCTTTGCATGGGATCATCCAGCGGAAGGTGGATCGGGGGCGCCGCACGGGCGCCCCCGGTTGTGAGATCAGGCCGCGATGAACTCGTTCCACTTGCGAACCATATACTGGTTCTCGTCCATCACCGCGTTCCAGCAGGCGACGGCGCCCATACGGTCGTAGAACGAACCGCCGTCGCGCACCGCGCCCGCCTTTTCCATCACCTGCCCGAAGGGGTTGGTGATATCGCCCTCTGCCGGCTTGCCCTCGAACCAGAAGCCCCACTCATCGGCCGTCATGTAGTTCTTGGAGGTTTCGGGCACGGCCGAATAATAGCCCTGACGCATCAGGAAGCCGCCGACCCAGCCGTCGAGATACCAGTTGATGTATTCATAGGCCGCTTCCAGCTCGAGCCCGGTCAGGTTCTTCGACAGGCCGATACCGCCGCCCCAGCTGCGGTAGCCTTCCTTCAGCGGCTGATAGACGCAGGGGATGCCCTTGGATTTTACCGCGGTGATCGCGGGCGACCACATCGACTGGATGACGACCTCGCCCGAGGCCATCAGGTTGACGGATTCGTCGAAGCTTTTCCAGAAGGCGCGGAACTGGCCGGCCTTCTTGGCCTCGGTGAAGATCGCCATGGTCTTGTCGATCTCTTCGCGGGTCATGTTGCCCTTGTCGCCATAGGCGATCTCGCCCATCGCCTCGCAGACCATCGCCGCGTCCATGATCCCGATCGACGAGATGTCGAGGATGCTGGCCTTGCCCTTGAATTCCGGGTTCAGCAGCTCTGCCCATGTATTGATCGGGCGGCCGATCAGATCGGGGCGGATGCCCAGCGTATCGGCATTGTAGATCGTCGGAATCAGCGTCATCCAGCCTGATTCGTAGTCCACGAATTCAGTGCCGCCGGGGCCCTCGACAAAGCCCACGGTGTGGGGCGCCGTACCTTGGGCGATCTCGCTTTCGGGGGTCAGTTTGCCGTTGCGGAAGATGCCCACGATCTTGTCGTAGTTCTTGATCTTGCCGGTATCCATCGCCTGCAGGTTGCCGGTCGGCCAGACCTTCTTGCAGATCCAGTATTCGATATCGGCGATGTCGAAACTGCCCGGCTGGGTCGCGGCGCGCTGGGTGACGCTGTCGGAATCGAGCGCCGTCATCTCCAGTGTGAAGCCCAGATCCTCTTTCACCTTGTCGGCCACCTCATTGAGGTTCGACACCCCGGTGCCGAACTGGCGCAGCGTCACGTCCTTGATGTTCTGCGCCCAGATCATCGGCGCGCCCAGCGTGCTGGCGCCCACGGCGGTTGCGGCCCCTTTCAAAATGCTGCGGCGGCTGAGTTTCCCTGTCGTTATCGTCATGCTGTTCTCCTGTTGGTTTTCGCGTTTGCTCGGTCAGGCCTTCAAGGGATGAAGCTGCCCTGTCTCCCATGTCAGACCGATCCGGTCGCCCGGCTGTCTGGGATTGTTGAAAAAGATCGCTTCGGGCACCTGGGCGACCAGTTCCTGATCCCCCATGATCCGCGCGTTCAGCGATACATGCGTGCCCTGATATTCGATGCCCGTGACGCTGGCCTCGACCAGCCCGGTGCCGGGGCCCGTCACCTGCACCGCGTCGCTGCGGATGGCGAACGTCCCCTCCGGCAGGCCGACAACATTGTGCCCGCCCATGAACCGCGCCACGAACTCCGTCTTCGGGGCGTTGTAGACCTCGCGCGCGGGGCCGGCCTGTTCGATTACCGCGTTGTTCATCACCACGATCTCGTCGGCCAGGGCCAGCGCCTCGTCCTGGCCGTGGGTAACGTGCAGAAAGGTGATGCCAAGCTCGCGCTGCAGCTTCTTCAGCTCGCTGCGCATGCGGATACGCAGGAACGGGTCCAGCGCCGAAAGCGGTTCATCCAGCAGCAGCACCTGCGGCCGCGTGATCAGGGCGCGGGCCAGCGCGACCCGCTGCTGCTGACCGCCCGAAAGCTGATCCGGCATGCGGTCGCCAAAGGCGGTCATGTCCACCAGCTCCAGCATCTCGCCCGCTTTGGCGGTGCGCTCGGCGCTGGAAACGCCCTTCATCTTCAGGCTGAAGGCGACATTGTCGGTAACGCTGAGATGCGGAAACAGTGCATAGCTCTGGAACATCATCGCGGTACCGCGTTTTGCCGGCGGCAGCGCCGAAATATCACGCCCGCCCAGCAGAATGGATCCGTCCGAAACCGCCTCGTGCCCGGCGATCATCCGCAGGGTCGAGGATTTGCCGCAGCCCGAGGGGCCGAGCAGGCAGGCATAGGTGCCCGGTTTGAACCGGTGGTTGATCGCATCCACCGCCACGGTCGTACCGTAACGCTTGGTCAGCGACACCAGTTCAAGATCAAGTTTGGCGTTTTCCATCGGCCCCCCGCGCTTGTTGCGTTCTTTTGAGCCGCGCAACATGGCGCGCGACAATGACGAACAGCGCCGGGGACCGGGCCATGCCGCGAGTTGGCGCGTTTTTAAGCAAAAGTTGATTGCGCCGATTAATTATCGAACACAGTGTTGTATACAATAAGGATATATTACGGATGCAAAATCGGCGCCGCTTGTCGACCCATGCCAGGTCTGGCACATGATCGGAACGAGGATCAGTGATATGAACAAGCCCGCCCGTCCGGCCCCCAAGGAACTCAAGCAAAACGCGGCCAGTGCCACCGTCGCCGAAGGGCTGGAGCTTGCCATTCACGAACACCGGCTGGCCCCCGGCACCAAGCTGGGCGAAGACGAGATCGGCGAGATCTATGGCGTATCCCGCACCGTCGTACGCTCTGCCTTGCAGGCACTGGCGCATGAGCAGCTTGTTCAGATCGAGCGCCACCGCGGCGCGTTCGTGGCACAGCCCAGCCTGCGCGAGGCGCGCGAGGTGTTCGAGGCACGCGAGCTGCTGGAACCCCGCACCGCCCATTCCGCGGCACTGCGCGCCGTCCCCGAGGATATCGAGCGTCTGCGCCGGCATATCGAAGATGAACATGCTGCCCTTGCCGCATCCGACAGTGGCCGGGCCGTGCGCCTGTCGGGTCTGTTTCACATCGAGATTTCGCGGATCGCGGATCAGAACACCATCGCGGGGTTCATCGAAACCCTGATCGCGCGCTCTTCGCTGATCATCGCGCTGTACTGGCGGCGTGAAAGCGCGCTGTGCGAAAGCCATGCGCATCACGCGCTGCTGGAAGCGATCGCTGCCAATGACGCCAAGCAGGCCGAAGAGCTGATGCGCAGCCATCTGGTGGATCTGCATTCGGCGCTGGACCTGCGTGAAAAAGGCGCCGCGCCCCGCTCGTTGAAAGAGGCGCTGATTGGACCGGGTTGAGCATATGACCCGCGCGGATCTGGAATGCGTTCTGGGCTGGGCGGCTGATGAGGGCTGGAATCCTGGCCTGGATGACGCAGAGGCGTTTCTGGCTGCAGACCCCGAGGGGTTCTTCCTGAAACGGGTCGGCGGCGCGCCGGCGGCGGCGGTTTCGGTCGTCAACCACTCGGATGACTACGCCTTTCTCGGGCTTTACATCTGCGCCCCCGCGTTTCGCGGGATGGGTCATGGGCTGGATGTCTGGAACGCCGGGCTGGCCCATGCCGGCGGCCGGACGGTGGGCCTTGACGGTGTGCCGGCGCAACAGCAGAATTATGTGCGCTCGGGCTTTGTGCGCGCGGGCCGGACCATTCGCTACGAAGGCCGGGTAAACGGGCGCGACGCGGCCAACCTTCGCCCGATGCGGGCCTCGGATATCCCCGCGATCCTCGCGCTTGACGCGGCGCAGACGGGCACCCGGCGTGACAGGTATCTTTCCGCCTGGCTGACCGCCACGTCCACCCGGCAGGGCCTGGTTATCGAGAGGAACGGCGCCATCGCCGCCTGTGGCACCGTGCGCGCCTGTCGGGCGGGGGCGAAGATCGGTCCGTTCATGGCCCTCCGCGCGGGTGATGCCTCGGACCTGATGGCCGGGCTTGCGCGGATCATTGGCCGGGCACAGCTTTTCATCGACGTACCCGACAGTTGCCACGACTTTCACGACCTGCTGGCCGGTCGCGGCTTTGCACCGGTCTTCGAAACCGCGCGGATGTACCGGGGGCCCGCCCCCGCAACCGCCTACGCCCCGTTCCACGGGGTGGCCACGCTGGAGCTTGGTTGACCACCCGCCAATCCGCGCCTTCCCTGCCGCCAAATGCCCACATCGCAGAGAACCAGGGAGGAATTATTAACTGATTGATTTCAAACAGGATTACTTGGCGGTGCATTCTTTGCACCGGTAATGTGAAATTATAGCATTAGAAGTAAACATTAATACAGCGCAGGCTCGGCCCATGCTCGCGCCACGCTTCGCCCGTGGCACAATTCAGCCACAGGGGAAAACACAGATGACAGGAACCACCTCAAGACGCGATTTTCTGAAATACGGCAGCGGCGTGATCGGCGCCTCGATGCTGCCCTTTCTGAAGGCACTGCCGGCCCGTGCCGCGGGCGGCGACGTTCTGGTCGCCGTGACCGGCCAGACCATCAACAGCCTCGATCTGCACCGGACCGGCACCAACCGCGCCTCCTATCAGGTGGCGGTGAACTGCTATGACCGGCTGGTGTCCTTCGGCACCAAAGAGGCCCCGGGCGGCGGGCTTTCCTATGACTATTCGGTCATCGAGCCGGAACTGGCCGAAAGCTGGACCATCTCCGACGATGGGCTGACGATGACCTTCAAGATCAAGCCGGAGGCCAAATTCTGGGACGGCACCAAGGTGACCGCCGCCGATGTGAAATGGTCGTTCGACCGCGCCGTTTCGGTGGGCGGCTTCCCGACCGTACAGATGAAGGCCGGCGGCCTGATCGCGCCCGAGCAATTCGAGGCGGTCGATGACGAAACGTTCGTGATCCACCTTGAAAGACCGTCGAAGCTGAGCCTGCCCGATCTGGCGGTGCCGGTGCCGTTCGTCATCAATTCCAAGGTCGCGATGGCCAATGCCACCGCCGAAGATCCCTGGGCGATGGAATATCTGCACAAGACCCCGGCCGGGTCCGGCGCGTTCAAGGTGGCGAAATGGGCGCCGGGCGAACAGCTCGTCTATGAGCGGAACGACGACTGGGCCGGCGGCCCGCTGCCGGGGCCCAAGCGCGTCATCCTGCGCGAAGTGCCCAGCCCCGCCACCCGCCGCGCATTGATCGAGCGGGGCGATGTGCAGCTTTCCTTCGACATCCCCAACAAGGATGCCGCCGAACTGGCCGACAAGGTCACGGTCTATTCCACCCCGATCGAGAATTGCATGCACGTGGTCGGCCTGAACACCACGTTCGAGCCGTTCCAGGATCCTGACGTGCGCAAGGCCATCGCCTATGCCATTCCCTATGAGGATATCTTCCAGACCGCCGCCTATGGCCGTGGCGCGCCGCTCTGGGGCGGCAGCACCGAGATCGACGATATCGCATGGCCGCGCAAATCGCCTTATTACACCGACATGGACATGGCCCGCAGCCATCTGGAAAAATCGGCCTTCGCCAAGGGGTTCGACGTGCCGTTCTCCATCAGCCTCAGCCTGGCCGACTGGATGGAGCCCACGGCGCTGCTTATTCAGGAAAGCCTGGCCGGGCTTGGCATCACCAGCGAGATCGAAAAGATCCCCGGCGCCAACTGGCGCACCGCGGCACTGGTTGAAAAGCGGCTGCCGCTGCACCTGGAAAACTTCGGCGGCTGGCTGAACACGCCTGATTACTATTTCTTCTGGGCCTATCAGAAGGGGCATCTGTTCAATTCGTCCAATTATGAAAACCCCGAGATCGAGGCCTTGGTCGACGAAACCCTGCACATGTCGATGGAGGATCCGCAGTATATGCCCAACATCAAGCGCATGTTCGCGATCGCCTTCGAAGACCTGCCGCGCATCCCGCTCTGGCAGCCGGCGCTGAACGTCGCCGCGAACGGGGCCGAAGGGTATGAGTTCTGGTTCCACCGCCAGCTCGACATCCGGCCGCTGAAAGGGGCGTGAACCGGAATGTCCGCGCGCCTGACCTCTGTTCTTTCGCGCATCGCGCAGGCCATCCCGGTGGTGATCGGGGTCGTGGTCATCAGCTTTGTGCTGACCCGCGCCCTGCCCGGCGACCCGGCCGTGTATTTCGCAGGGGCGGCGGCGGATGAGGCCTCGATCGCCGAGGTGCGCGAGGCACTTGGCCTCGACAAGCCGATGCTGCGGCAGTTCATCATCTATGTCGGCGATCTCGCGCGCGGCGATCTGGGGCAGTCGATCTCCAGCGGGCGGCCGGTGGCCGAGGATCTGGCCAGCCGGCTGCCCGCGTCGCTGGAACTGACGCTGAGCGCGCTGCTGCTGTCTTGCGCGGTGGCGGTGCCGCTGGGGGTGCTGGCCGCAACGCGGCCGGGCTCGCCCGTCGATCACCTGTGCCGGGTGCTGGTCACGGCGGGGGTATCGCTGCCGACCTTCTTTACCGGCATCTTGCTGATCTATGTGTTCTACTACCTGCTGGGCATCGCGCCGTCGCCGCTAGGGCGGCTCGACTTCATCTATATCGAACCCGATCACGTGACCGGCTTTTACCTGATCGACGCGGCCCTTGCCGGGGATGCCGAGACATTTCTGGGCGCGCTGAAACAGCTTGTGCTGCCCGCGATCACCCTGGCGCTGTTCACCATGGCGCCGATCGCGCGGATGACCCGCGCGGCGATGCTGGGCGCGCTCAGCGCCGATTTCGTGCGCACGGCACGGGCGGCGGGGCTGACCAACCGCACGGTGCTATACGGCTATGCCTTCCGCAACGCGCTGTTGCCTGTCGTCACCACTCTGGGCATGGTGTTTTCCTTCACGCTCGGGGCGAATGTGCTGGTCGAAAAGGTCTTCGCCTGGCCCGGCATCGGCTCTTACGCGGTCGAGGCGCTGGTGGTGTCGGATTATGCCGCTGTTCAGGGCTTTGTGCTGGCGATGGCGTTTCTCTTCGTCCTGCTCAACCTCGTGATCGACCTGGCCTATACGCTGATCGATCCGCGCATCGGGTTTGCCGCGAAATGACACAGGTATCGCCAGACAGCGCGGAACGGCCCCGTTCGAGCGGCGCGCTTGACCACCTGATCTATGTGCTGAAGGCCAATCCGGTCACGCTGCTGGCCTTCGTGATGTTCGCGCTGATCGTGATCTCGGCGCTGTTCGGCCCGGCACTCGTTCCCTATGACCCGCTGCAATCGGATGCGGCCAACGCGCTCCAGGCCCCCTCTGCGGCGCATTGGTTCGGCACCGACAGCCTGGGCCGCGACGTCTTCAGCCGGGTGATCGTGGCCACACGGCTGGATCTGGTGATCTCGGTCGCGGCGGTGGCGCTGTCGTTCGTGCTGGGGTCGGTTCTGGGGGCTGTCGCTGGCTATTGGGGCGGCTGGATCGACGTGGTGCTGAACCGCATCCTCGACACGATCATGGCTTTCCCGCTGTTCGTGCTGGCGATGGGGATCGTCGCGGCCATGGGCAACACGATCGAGAATATCATCTACGCCACCGCCATCATCAACGTGCCGTTTTACGCGCGGCTGGTGCGGGCCGAGGTCAACATCCGGCGCGGGGCGGGCTTCGCGCTGGCGGCGCGCCTGTCGGGCAATTCAGACCTGCGCGTGCTGGCGCTGCATATCTTCCCGAACGCGCTGCCGCCGATGATGGTGCAGGTTTCGCTCAATCTGGGCTGGGCGATCCTGAATGCGGCCGGGCTCAGCTTCATCGGGCTGGGCGTGCGCCCGCCGACGCCGGAATGGGGGATCATGGTGGCCGAAGGCGCCAATTTCATCGTGTCGGGCGAATGGTGGCTGGCGGTGTTTCCGGGCCTGTGGCTGATGTTCGCGGTCTTCACCTTCAACCTGCTGGGCGACGGGTTGCGCGACATCGTCGATCCGCGCAAAAGGACGTGAACGCGATGCTGTCGATCCGCGATCTTGCCGTTTCCTTCCAGACCCGCCGGGGCGCGGTGAACGCCGTGCGCGGGGTCAGCTTCGATGTGGCCACGGGGGAGGTTCTGGGTATCGTCGGCGAAAGCGGGTCCGGCAAATCGGTCACCTCTTATGCGCTGATGCGCATCCTCGATGCGGGCGGGGCGATCACGGCGGGCGATGTCAGCTATTCCGGGCTCGACCTGCGCCGCGCCTCCGAAGCCGACATGCGCGATATTCGCGGGCGCGAGATTTCGATGATCTTCCAGAACCCGCGCGCCGCGCTCAACCCGATCCGCAAGGTTGGCCATCAGATCGAGGATGTGCTGCGCCGCCACGCAAAGGCCACCCGGCAGGACGCGCGGCAAAAGGCGATCGCGGCGCTGGAGGCCGTGCGGATCACCGATGCCGAGGCCCGCTATGACGCCTATCCGTTCGAGCTTTCGGGGGGCATGTGCCAGCGGGTCGTGATCGCCATCGCACTGGCCTGCGATCCGCGCCTGTTGATCGCCGACGAGCCGACAACGGGGCTGGACATCACCACCCAGAAGGCGGTGATGGAACTGGTCAGCGCGCTGATCCGGGCACGCGGCATGGGCGCGATCGTGATCACCCATGACCTTGGGCTGGCCGCGCAATATTGCGACCGGATCGTGGTGATGAAAGATGGGCAGATCGTCGAGACCGGCGATCCGGAGGCGCTGTTTGCCCGGCCCCGGCACGCCTATACCCGCAAGCTGGTCGACGCGACCCCGCGCGCGGGCGAGAGCATCCGAAGCCTGCTGCCCGCCGAGATCCGCACGCCCGACCTGCCCCACAAGGTGCATGAGCGCCCGATTCTGGCGGTGCGCGACCTGACCAAAACCTATCGCGGAAAATCCGGGCCGGTTCATGCGGTTCGTGGCATATCCTTCGAGGTGAAAGAGGGGCAAAGCGTGGGGCTGGTCGGGGAATCCGGCTGCGGCAAATCCACGACCTCGGAAATGCTGGTGCGGCTGCTCGATCCGACCAGCGGCGAGATCCTGTTCGACGGGCAGGATATCGCGGGTATTCCGGCCGGGCGCTTTGCCCGCAACCCGCGCCGGGGCGACATTCAGATGGTGTTTCAGGATGCGACCGACAGCCTGAACCCCCGCCACAGCGCCCGTCAGACCATCGCCGACCCGCTGCGCCGGCTTGGCGGGATGGGAGGGGCGAAACTGGCCGCGCGTGTGGACGAGCTTGCCGATCTGACCGGCCTGCCGCGAACGCTGCTCGACCGGTTTCCACATCAGCTTTCGGGCGGGCAGAAGGCGCGGGTAGGCATCGCGCGGGCAATCGCGCTGAACCCCCGGTTTCTGATCCTCGACGAACCCACCGCCGCGCTTGACGTCTCGATCCAGGCGGTGGTGCTGAACCTGCTGGCCGATCTGCGCGCGGCACTGGGGATGAGCTATCTGTTCGTCAGCCACGACCTGCATGTGGTGCGCCTGCTGTGCGACCATGTGATCGTCATGAAGGGCGGCGAGATCGTCGAACAGGGACCGGCGGAGCAGGTGATGGCATCGCCTGCCCACCCCTATACGCAAGAGCTTTTGTCGGCCGCGCCGAAACCGCCCGCCCGGCGGCTGGTGCCCGCGCCCTAGCCCCGGCTGCGCCCCCATTCGCGCATCATCACCGCCACCGCGCAAGAGGCCAGCCGCGCCTGTTCGTCATCGGCCCGGCTGGTCAGGATGATCGGGCAGGATGCGCCAAGCACGATGCCGCCTGCCTGGGCATGGGCGATGAAGGTCAGCTCTTTGGCCAGCATGTTGCCCGCCTCGAGGTTGGGCACGACAAGGATTTCCGCGTGGCCCGCCACCGCCGAGGATATGCCCTTGGTGCGCGCGGCTTCCAGATCGATGGCGTTGTCCATGGCCAGCGGCCCGTCCACCAGCCCGCCCTTGATCTGCCCGCGATCGGCCATTTTCGACAGCACCGCCGCGTCGATGGTCGAGGGGATGCGCGGGTTGACCGTTTCCACCGCCGACAGGATGCCGACCTTCGGCATCTCGATCCCCAGCGCATGCGCCAGGTAGATGGCGTTCTGAACGATATCGACCTTCTCTTCCAGATCGGGGGCGATGTTGATGGCCGCGTCGGTGACCATCAGCAGGTGATCAAGCCCCGGCACATCCATCACGAAAACATGCGACAGGCGGCGGTTGGTGCGCAGCCCGCCGACCTTCTTGAGCACCTGACGCAGAAGATCGTCGGTATGAAGATTGCCCTTCATCAGCGCCTTGGCGCGGCCCTCATGCACCATCTTCACCGCCTGCGCCGAGGCGGCGGAATGATCGGGGATATCCACGATCTCCAGCCCCGACAGGTCGGCGCCGATCTCTTCGGCGGCGGCGGCGATCTTCTTCGCACAGCCCACCAGGATGGGGTGCAGCAGCGTGTGCCGATAGGCCAGAAGCGCACCGCCGAGCGAGGCGTCATCCTCTGGCGCGACAACCGCCGTCGGCATCGGCTCCAGCGGTTCGGCGCGGGCCAGGATACGGTCGAAATGCGCATGGGTCTGCACTGTCAGGCCCGGAACATCGCGGATGTCGATGGCCACCTTGCGTTCCGGGGCAAGCACAACCGCCTCGCCCTCGGCGATGCGGGTGCCGTCGGCCTGTTCCACCCAGGTCTCGAAGGTGGCGAGATTGCCCTCGCCCTTTGACAGCAGGCGCACCTTGGCGGTGATTTCATCGCCTGCGTGGGCGCGGCCCAGAAAGGTGAGCATCTGGCTTTTGTAAAGCGTTCCCGGGCCGGGCAGGAAATTTCCCAGCACCCCGGAGATCAGCGCCCCCATCCACATCGAGGGCGCCACCGCCTCGGGCTTGCCATCCCCGTCACCGTCTTCCTTGGGAAGATGCATCGGGTTCAAATTGCCCGAGGAATTGGCGAAAACGTAGAAATCCTCGGCCCGGCAGGTGTGGGTGGTTTCCGCCTCCATGCCGATCTCCAGATCGGTCCAGGGGATATTGGTGTGCAACGTCATCAGAGCAGCCTCCTTGCCGGGATCAGGCGCCAGCCTGTGGGCTGAACGTAACCCTTTCGTGACCGGCCCCCAAGCGTTTCAGGCGGGGTGCCGCGGAATGCCGCGGCCCGCGCATCGTTTTGCGGCTGTCTCTTCCGGTTTCCCCGCGCAGGGCCTATCAAGGCGCATGCCTGTAACGCTCCATTCCCTCTCCGATCTGCCCCGCCTGCCCTTCGACGAGGTGATCGACGTGCGCACCCCCGCCGAATTCGCGGAAGATCGCATTCCCGGCGCGATCAACCTGCCGGTTCTCAGCAATGAGGAACGCGCCCGCGTCGGCACGATCTACACCCAGCAAAGCCCGTTTCTGGCGCGCAAGCTGGGCGCGGCGCTGGTGGCGCGCAATGCCGCACGGCATCTTGAAACCACCCTGGCCGACAAGCCCGGCGGTTATCGCCCGTTGGTCTATTGCTGGCGCGGCGGGCAGCGGTCGGGCTCGTTCACACTTATCCTGCGGCAGGTGGGCTGGCAGGCCGACACGATCGAGGGCGGCTATCGCAGCTTTCGGCGGCTGGTGCAGGCGGATCTTTATGAAAAGCCCTGGCCCTGCCCCGTCGTGGTGCTCGATGGCAATACCGGCACGGCCAAGACCGAACTCTTGCCGCTGCTGGCCGCCGAGGGCCTGCAGGTGATCGATCTGGAGGGGCTGGCGAACCATCGCGGCTCGCTGTTCGGGGCGATGACCGCCGGGCAGCCTGCGCAGAAGGGGTTCGAAACCGCGCTGGCCATGGCCGCCGCCGGGCTGGACCCGTCGCGCCCGCTGGTGGTCGAGGGGGAATCGAGCAGGATCGGCCAGATCAACATTCCCGCCGGGCTGTGGGCCGCGATGAAAACCGCGCCACGGCTGGTGGTTCAGGCACCGCTGGCCGCACGCGCGGCCTATCTGACCCGCGCCTATGGCGACATGATAGAGGATCGCGCCCGGCTGGACGCCACGCTGCGGCTGCTGGCCCCGCTACACCCGCGCGAACGGGTCGAAGGCTGGCTGGCGCTGGTGGCGCAGGGCGCGTTCGCACAGCTTGCCGCATCGCTGATGGCCACGCATTACGACCCGCGCTATGAAAAACAGCGCGGCCGGTTCGACGATCTGCCATCATACACGGTGGCACTTGAAACGCTGGACCCCGCCGCGCTCGCCGCCGCCGCGCCAGAGCTGGCCCGCGCCGCGCATATGCTCAGCGCAGGGCGATAAGCGGCGGGCCGTCCACGATTTCGCCGATACAGGCCGCGTGCGCACCCGCGGCCCTCAGATCGTCCAGAATGCGGGCCAGATCATCGCCCGGCACCGCGGCCAGCAGCCCGCCCGCCGTCTGCGGATCGCACAGCAGGGCGCAGCGGGCGTCGCCCGCATCCGCCCCCGCCACTTCCGACAGCATCACCGCGTTCTGCGGATAGAGGCTGGAGCGCACCCCGGCCTCGGCCAGCGCCAGCGCCCCGTCCATCAGCGGCACATCCGCCAGCCGCAGATCCGCCCCCGCGCCAGAGGCCCGCAGGATGGTCAGCAGATGCCCCGCCAGTCCATAGCCTGTCACGTCGGTCATCGCACGGGCCACCGGCGCCAGCACGCCCGCCGCGGGGCCAAGCGGCGCGGCCATCTGCGCCAGCGCGGCGGCGATGTCGGCGCCACGGGCCCTGCCCTGCATCTCGGCCGCGAACAGCGTACCGCTGCCGATCGGCTTGGTCAGGATCAGCGCATCGCCCGGCCGCGCGCCCGCCAGCCCGACGGGGGTGCCATCATGCAGGCCGGTCACGGTGAACCCCACCGTCAGCTCGGGTCCGACAGAGGTATGCCCGCCCACCAGATCGGCCCCAGCAGCGCCGAAAACCGCGCTGGCCGCCGCCATGATCTCGCGCAGCGTATGCTCCTGCATCCGGTCGCGCATGCGGGGCAGGATCAGCGTGGCAAGGGCGGCCTGCGGGCGCGCGCCCATCGCCCAGATATCGCCCAGAGCATGCACCGCCGCGATGCGGGCCATCATGTAAGGGTCTTCGATGAAGGCCCGGAAGTGATCCGAGGTGATCACCTGCACCCCGTCGCCATGGCGCAAAACCGCCGCGTCATCGCCCGCGCCATGCAGCACGTCCGGCCGCGTTGGTGCCGGCAGCCCGGCCAGCCCGCCCCGCAGCACGCCTGCCCCCGGCTTCGCCGCGCAGCCGCCGCAGGGCGGCACGCCCCCGGCCAGCATCTCGCCGACGCCCGCCGCCGCCTCTGCCGGGATGTCTTGAACGGCGTTCATCTTCGGTAGATCATGAAACTTCCCCATGAACTTGCGATCGATCCGGTCTTTCCAGCGCCACAGCGCATCACCTTCCAGCCGCAGGCCCAGCTTGTCGGCCACCGCATGTTTGCGCCCGGTCGAGATCAGTTTCAGGTAATCCTTTTGCGGATGGTAGCCGCGCCGGGCGCCCCCGGTCAGATCGGCGCGCAGGTTATGGGCCAGCACCGGCGCCTGCCGCACCGCGAACACCCCCGCCTTGGGGCGGGGTGCATGGGTCATATGGGCGCAATCGCCCGCCGCATAGATCAGCGGATCGTTCAGCGTGCGCAGATCGGGGCCGATGTCGATGAACCCGTCGGTCAGCTGCAGCCCGGTGTCCGCCACCCAGCCCTGCGGCCGCGCGCCCGCCGCGCCAATGGTGATGCCGCCGGTCAGCACCTCGCCGCCCTCCAGCTCCACCCCCTCCGCCGTGACCCGCGCGATGCGGATACCGGTGCGCAGATCGACACCCTGTTCGCCCATCTGCGCCAGCAGCGCCCGGCGCGCACCGTCGCCGATGCCGCGCAGGGCGGTGTCTGCAGCCTCCAGCAGCGTCACCTTTCCGGCCACGCCTTCCTGTGTCAGGCGATGCGCGCAGGCCAGCGCCAGTTCCACCCCCGCGACGCCGGCCCCGATGACCAGAACGCAAGGGGCGGCATCGCCGGCCCTGACCTGTGTCACGTACCTCTCCCAGCTTTCGGCGAAGGGGCCGAGCGGTTTGGCGGGCACGGCGTGTTCGGTGAACCCCTCCAGCGCGGGCAGGTCGGAGCTGATGCCGATATCGACCGAGGCAAGATCATAGAATACCGGTGCGCGCCCCTCGACCTCGATCAGCCGGGCGTCGCGGTTGATGCCGGTGGCCCGGCCCAGCACCAGCCGCGCCCCGGCGAAACGCGCCAGCTTCACCAGATCAATCTCCAGCTCATCCCGCGCATAATGCCCTGCCACCAGCCCCGGCAGCATCCCCGAATAGGGCGCGGTCGGGCCGGGATTGATCAGCGTCAGCCGCGTGCCGGGCAGCGGCTTCATCCCCCATTTGCGCAGGACCAGCGCGTGGGAATGCCCGCCGCCGATCAGCACCAGGTCTCGGGTCAGGGGAAGGGGGCTGTGCATGGGGTTGGCGTCCGCTGGATGTTACCCGCCAAGACTTAGCGGTCCGGGCCGCGTCATGAAAGGGGACGCCGCGCCGCGCCTAGTCATAGCCGGTCATTTCCAGATAGCCGCGCCCGGCGTGGCTGCCCGAGAACCGCACCGGGCCTTCCCAATAGGCAAAGCGCGTGCCCATCCACGCCTGCGGGTTCAGCGCGTTCACGGTGATGTCGAGCCCGCGCGCGGGCAGTTCCAGCCGCCAGCGCGTCGGCAGCTTGCGCCCGGCCACCCGCGTTTGGTTCAGCGGCGACATCCGCAGCACGCCATCGCCAAACGGCATCGCCCCGCCATCGGCCCCGATCCAGGTGCCCGAGGTATAGCCGCCCTCTGCCCCGCGCAGCCGGAACCCCATCAGCTTTTCACCACTGTCGAAATGGAGCGAGACCCAATCCCATCCGCTCTGATCCGCGTCCAGCGGCTGTGACGACCATTCCCTGTCCAACCAGGCTTGCCCGGACACGCGAAGGGGGCCTTCGGGCAGATCCAGAACGCCGTTCACGGTGTAGAACGGCTGCGAGTAATAATGGCTCGCCTGCCCGCTTGCCGATTTCACCGAATAACCGGCCTCGCCCTGCAACACGATCGGCCCGGTCGCGGCAAGCCGCAGGTCATAGGCGAATTCCGCGCCGGTGGCGGCAAGGCGCAGCCGGTCGGGCGTGGTGCCCGCCATTTCCCAATCGTCGATCCATGCGGCGAACGGGGCGGCGGTGACACCGGCCTGCCCGATCCCGCCGCGCGCCATCCGCTCGGCGACAAAATGCCGGTCGGGCGTGGTCAGCCCGGCGTGGCCGAGCCAGACCTGCGGCGTCGCCCAGCCGGTGCCGCCGCCCGGCGCCAGGGCCGAGCGGAACAGCGTCCATTGCACGCCGTAGTCGCGGCCGTCTTCGCCTGTCAGGTTGGCGGTGAGGTACCACCATTCGATGCGAAAATCGGGATGCGCGCCATGATCGGCGGGAAAGCTCAGTTCGGCGCCGCGCTGCGGATGGGCAAACCCCTCGCCCCCCGCGCCCAGCCCCGCAAAGCCCTGCCCGAAGACGGGCGTGGCCAGCCAGAGCAAGAATATAAGCAGTGCCCTAACGTTCATGCGCGAAGACTTTCAACAGGTCCGCCGGGGCTGTCCGCGCCAGGCGCCAGGCGGGCCAGGCGGCCGCCAGCCCCCCCGCCAGCAGCGCCAGCGCGCCAAGGCGCAGCCAGTCGGCCGGAAACACATGCATCGGAAGGCGCCACCCGAAGGCCGCAACGTTGACCACCGCCAGCAGCGCCCAGGCCAGAAGCAGCCCGACCGGCAGCGCCACCAACATCGTCAGCGCCGTCAGCATCAGCGCGCGCGCAAGCTCCAGCCAGGCCAGCCGCGCCCGCGTCAGACCCAGAGCCCAGACCGGCGCGAGCTGCGGCAGGCGCATGGCCGACAGGGTCAGCAGGCTGGTGAGGATCGCGAAGCCCGCGACGCCAAGCGTCAGGATATTCAGCGCGGCGGTCACGGCGAAGGTCTGTTCGAAGATCCCCATGGAAAACACCTTGATCGCGGCCTGATCGCTGACATTGTCTTCCGGCAGCCCGAAATCGTCGATCAAGGCGTGGGCCAGCACGGGTGCGGACTCTGGCGCGATGCTGACGGCATGGCGCAGCCGCGCCACATCGGGGAACAGCGCGGTCAGCCGGTCTACCGCGATCATCACCTGCCCGCGCGGGTTGCCATAATCGGAATAGACCCCGGCAATGATCATCCGCCCCCCGTCGGGCAGGATCAGCGGATCCCCCGGCACAAGCCCTTCACGGCGGGCGAGTTGCTCGTTTATCAACGCGCCCTCACCCGAAGCGACCCTGCCCCAGACATCCGGCAGGGCCGACAGCATCGGCCAGTTCCGGCGATAGGTCGGGTGATCGGCGATGCCCTGCACCGTGGCCGGCGCGCCGAACAGCGGCACCTCGACCGACCAGAGTGGAAGAAGATCGCCGGGCCGGGTTGCCAGCCAGGCGCGCAGCCGGGCGGCCTGTTCCTCGGTCTCGGCACTGACGTAGAGCTCGGCCGACAGGCGCTGATCCAGCCAGCCGGCGAAGGTCAGCCGGAAGCTGGCCACCATGGTGCCCACGCCGATATTCGCCGCCAGCGCCAGCAACAGCGCCATCAGCGCCAGCGACAGCCCCGGCAGTTGCTGCCGCGTGTCTGCCCAGAACCACCGCGCCAGAACGCCCCTGCCCGCCCGCGCGGCCCCGGCGAGCAGCGCCGCCAGCACAGCGGGAAGCGCCAGCGCCGCCGCCATCAGCAGCGCCCCCAGCAGGATGAACCCGGCCAGCAGCCCGGTGCCGAACCGCGCCGCCCCCAGTGCGACAAGCGCCAGCGCGCCCGCGATCGCCACCTGCCGCCAGAGCGAACGGGTGGTGGCGCGGACCCAGGCCCGGGGCTGCGCGGGCGCCAGAAGCGGCAGGCGCCAGACGCGCCAAAGGCTTTGCGCCGCGGCCGCCCCCGCCCCCAGCACCGCCATCGCCATGCCCCCGGCCCACCAGCCGGGGCGCAGGATCAGTGTGCCCGGCACCTCGGCCCCGTAAAGGCCGCGCAGGGTTGCCGCCACATCCGGCAGCAACGCCGCCGCGACAAGATAGCCAAGCGCCATGCCCGCCAACCCCGCAAGGATGGACAGGATCAGCACCTCCGCCACCAGAAGCCTTGTGAGCGCGACCAGCGGCAGGCCCAGCGCGCGCAGGGTGCGAAACATCGCCCGGCGCTGTTCAAACGCGAGGCCGATGGCCGCGTGGACGATGAACAGCCCGACGGCAAAGGACAGCAGGCCAAAGGCGGTCAGGTTCAGGTGAAAACTGTCGGTCAGCCGCGCGATGTCGGCCTCGGCCTGCGGCGCGCGTCGGGTCAGGCCGGGGGCGACGTCTTGCAGGGGCGTTTGCCGAAGCGGCTGATCCGGCAGCACGATCAGCCGCGACACCTGCCCCGGCGCGGCCAGAAGTGTCTGGGCGATGCCGATATCCATGATCAGCGTGCCGGGCAGGCTGTCATCCGCCACCCGCAGCGCAGGCAGGCCCGGCACATCTTGCAGCGCGGCGATGGTTTCGGCCGCACCGAAGGCGATGCCCGGCGGGGTCAGGAACGCGCGCAGATCGCCGTCGGCCTGCGCCGCGCCGCCACCCCCGGGGGTCTGCGGGGCTGTCACCGGGTCGATCCCGATCACGCGCAGGCGGGTTTCGCCCTGCCGCCACTGCCCCTCGAGCACCGGAGAGATGCGCCAGCCCCCGCGCCGCAGCGCAACGTAGACGTCCTGTGAAAACCGCTGCCCGTCTTCGGCCACAAGCTGCGGCAGACGGTCCTGCCCCAGCATCCCCGCCGCCCTGTCATAGCTGGCCCGCGCCTGCCCGTTGATCGCCTGCACCCCGGACCAGAGCGCGGTGGCCAGTGCCAGCCCGACAAGAACACTGGCGAGCTGCAGCGGCTGGCGGCGCCAATGCGACAAGAGCGCCAGAAGCGCCGCGCGATACATCAGGCCAGCCCGCCGCCGGCCAGATGCAGGCGCCGCTCCAGCCGCGCGGCCAGCCGTTCGGAATGGGTGACCATCAGCAACCCGGCGCCGGTTTCCGCGACCAGCCCAAGCAACAGCGCCATCACCGCGTCGCCTGTCGCCGCGTCGAGATTGCCGGTGGGTTCATCGGCCAGAATGAGCCGGGGCCGCCCGGCAAGCGCCCGGCCGATCGCCACCCGCTGTTGCTGACCGCCCGAAAGCTGTTCGGGATAGCGATCCATCAGCGGCGAGAGGCCAAGCCGTGCGGCCAACTGCTCCAGCCAGGCCGCATCCGCGCGCCCGGCCAGGCGGGCCTGAAACGACAGGTTGGCCGACACGTTCAGCGACGGGATCAGGTTGAACTGCTGAAACACCAGGCCCACGCTTTCGCGGCGCAGTGCGGCCCGGGCGCGATCGTCGAGCGGGGCCAGATCCTGGCCGGCCAGGCGCACCTGGCCTTCATCGGGCCGGTCCAGACCGGCGCACAGATGCAGGAGCGTGCTTTTGCCGCTGCCGGATTCGCCAGTCAGGGCCACGGCCTCGCCCGCATCCAGGCGGAAGGAGACATCGGAAAAGACCTGCAACCGGCCCGCGCCGGCTTCATACCCTTTAGCGACTTCTCGCACGTCAAGCAGCATTCACACCCCCCAAGCCTGTCAACCCTAGCCCGCCGCCACGAAAGTGCCAGCCCGATCGCGCCGGAGCGGCCGGAAAGAATGACGGCTTTACAAAAGCGCAACAAAAGCGTCGAGCCACTGTCACCTCGCCGCACTATGGGCGGTTCCGTCTGCGCGAGAGGCGCATACTGACACAGGGGACACATCCATGAACTTCACTCGTCGTACCGCATTGCAGCTGACCGGCGCCGCGCTGGCCGCGCCCGCGGTCCTGAAAGCCACCGACGCGCTGGCCTCGTCCGGCTCGGTCAAGGTCTTTGCCTGGCAGGACTATATCCAGCCGAACATCGCCGAGAAATTCGAGGCCGACACCGGCATCAAGCTGGAACTGACCACCTATGGTTCGAACGACGAGGCCGAATCGACCGTGCGCGCCAACGGCGGCAAGGGCTTCGACGTGGTCTTCCCGTCGATCACCAACTCCGCCGGTTATCTCGATGACAATGGCGAAACCTATTTCGCGACCGTTCCGGCAGCCGTGAACACCGGCAACGTGATCCCCTCTTTCCTGCGTGACAGCGCCAGCCTGGGCGGCCAGTTCAAGGGCGAGCAGATCCTGCTGCCGTTCGACTGGGGCACCGAAGGCATCACCCTGAACCGCGGCAAGCTGCCGATCGCCGATGCCGATATCTCTTTCGGCGACCTGTTCCTGCAGGAGGCCGCCAAGGGCGCCGCCGCGTTCCGCCAGAAATCGGCGATCATGGGCGTGGGCCTTTATCTGGACGCCGTCGGCGAAGTGCCGTCGAACCGGATGCTGGACGTGTACAAATCCGAAGACGACGCGCGCCGCGTCTGGGGCGCCGTGACCAAGTGGATCCTGGAGCACAAGGAAAACATCGGCGCCTTCTGGAACAACGCGACCGAAGCCACCGCCGCCTTCAAGGAAGCCGGCTGTGTGATCGGCCAGACCTGGGACACCACCGGGCTGCTGCTGAATCGCGAGGACAAGAACTTCGTCTACCGTGCGCCGAAAGAGGGCATCATCACCTGGCTCGACAGCTTCGGCATGCTGAAGCAGGCCGAGAACCCCGAACAGGCGGTGGCCTTCATGAACTTCATGCTGCAGCCCGAAGTGGGCGGCATGTTCGCCAACAACACCGGCTACAACTCGGCCGTGGCCGGCGCCGCCGATTTCGCCAGCGCGGAGTTCAAGGCGCAGTTCAACGAGGTTTATACCCCGGAGGTTCTGGGCAACATGTGGTGGTGGCAGGCCGATACGCCGTTCTTCGCCCCGATCCGCAACGAGTTCGTCGAGATCATCACCAACGCCTGATCCGCGATTTTTCTGCGAGAAACGGGGGCCCCTGTTGCCGGGGGCCCCGCATTCTTGGTGCCGGCCCGCCTGTGGCGCGCGCGGGAGCCTCCGGCGGGGATATTTAGGGAAAGATGAAAGACATGCATGGCAGGGACGTTACGCTGGACGGGGTTTCCATCACCTATCCCAACGGGTTTACCGCCGTGCATCCGACCGATCTGACCGTTGGCGCGGGCGAGTTCTTTTCGATCCTCGGCCCGTCCGGCTGTGGCAAGACGACCATCCTGCGCGCGGTATCGGGGTTCGTGGAGCCCAGCGCCGGGCGCATCCTGATCGGCGGCGAGGATCAGAGCGGGCGGGCGCCGAATGCGCGGCCCACGGCGCTGATATTCCAGAACCTCGCGCTTTTTCCGCTGATGAGCGTGCGCGAGAATGTGGCCTTCGGGCTTGAGGCGCGCGGTGTGCCCCGCCGCGCGCGCCTTGACCGGGCCGATGAGTTGCTGGCGCTGGTCGCATTGCAGGACCAGGGCGGCAAGAAGCCCACCGAGCTTTCCGGCGGGCAGCGGCAGAGGGTCGCGATTGCGCGGGCGCTGGCGGTGGAGCCGGCGGTGCTGTTGCTGGACGAACCGCTTTCGGCGCTGGATCTGAAGCTGCGCCAGCATATGCGCGCCGAACTTCGGGCGATCCAGAAGCAGACCGGCGTGACCTTCATCTATATCACCCATGACCAGGGCGAGGCGCTGACCATGTCGGACCGGATCGCGGTGATGAACGAGGGCCGGATTGAGCAGGTGGGCACGGGGGACGAGATATATTCCGCACCGGCCACAGCCTTTGCCGCCTCTTTCGTGGGCGAGGTCAATCAGTTTCGCGGCCGCGTCGTCGCGCTGGAGGATGGCATGGCCTATATCGACACCGGCGTCGGCCGGATGTTCGCCCGAAATCCGGCGGGGCTGGCACCGGGCGACAGCGCGATTCTGTTCGTACGACCGGAGAACATGGGTTTTGAACGGGGCGACCGGCCCGAGCCCTTTGGCAATCATCTGACCGCCCGGCTGGAACGGCGCGATCTGGAGGGGGCTTTCATCAATCTGCAGATGCGGGCGGCGGGCGCGGAGCAGCCGGTGGCGATGCATCTGACCAATAGCGGAGAGGGTCCGGCGATCAGCGCCGAAACCGACCTGCGGATCGGGTTTACCTGTACCGCCGCGCTGATCCTGCCCGAGGGGCCGCTGGCCCGCACCGGGCGCGAAGATCTGGCCGCGCGATGAAAGCGCTCTTGCGGGGATACGGGCGCGGGCTGGTGGCGCTGTTCGTCGCCGCCATTCTGGGCTGGGTGCTGGTGCTGATCGTGCTGCCGCAGCTGACCATGCTGGAGCGCGCCGTCACATCGCCCAAGCGACAGCTGGACAGTTCCATCGCCGGGGCGCTGGGGCGCGACGCGCGGACCTGTATCAGCGTTCTGGAGACCTATGAGGCAGACGCGGCGGCGGTGGCCCCGGCCGGCGGCGGCCTTGCGATCCCATCCGCTTCGGGCATGTCGGTGCCGTCGGCGGGCGGGATGGCGGTGCCTTCGGCGGGGGGCGCGGCCGGCGGAGCGACGCGGCCCTATATCCTTCAGTGCGACAGGGCCACTACACATACCTCGATGGTGCGCGGGGCCGGTGCGCGCGTCTATCTGGACGCGCTTTACGACCTGCCCCTGCTGTCGGTGGACGACAGCCTGCCGCTGCGCGAACAGATGGCGGCGGCCGGGCAGATCGCCGACCTTGCCGACGCGCTTTACAAGCGGTTGCTGGAGGAGGAGGCGCGCTCTTCCAACCTGACGCTTTCGAATTTCGGGGCGCTGGCCGGGGCGACGCTGATCCCGCTGTCGCCGGCGCAGCGCGAAATCGAGGCGCGGCAGCTTTCCAACCGTCTCTTCACGCTTCTGGGGCTGAGGTTCGAGCGCGGGGGCGAGGTCTACAAGCGCCTTGGCCTGATCACCCTGACCCGCACGCTGAGCTTTGCGATCATGGCCACCGCGCTGGCGTTGGTGATGTGTTACCCGATGGCCTTCAAGGTGGCGCTGGCCACCCCGCCCGAGCGCGCAACCTGGCTGTTTCTGGGCCTTGTCATCCCCTATGCGATCGTCGAGCTGATGCGGATCTACGCGTGGACCGCGATCATCGACAATCAGGGCCTGCTGAACGCGTTTTTCGACCTGATCGGGGTGATCGACATGCAGGCGGGCGAGGCCATCCAGTTCAAGCGGATGCCCGGCACGATCTTCGTGGTGATCGTCTATACCTACGTACTGTTCATGGTGTTCCCGATCTACAACGTGATGTCGACGCTCGACCGCAACCAGATCGAGGCGGCGAAGGATCTGGGCGCGCGACCGTGGCGGGTGCATTGGCGCGTGATCATCCCCCATTCCAAGCCGGGCATCGCCGTTGGCTGCATCTCGACCTTCATGCTGGCGGCGGGCGCGTTTTCGGTGCCGCGGATCATCAGCCGGGGCCTGCAGGCGGAATGGTTCAGTCAGACGATCTACAACAAGTTCTTCGAGAGCGAGAATTCCAACGTGGGGGCCGCCTATTCCTTTGCCTATACGCTGGTCTGTTTCGGATTGGTCGGGCTGTTCATGTGGGCCATGCGCACCCGCCTGAAAGATTTCGCGAGGGTACAATGACCTCTCAACGGCTGCTCAACCTTTACACCGGCGCCTTCCTGCTGTTCATGTTCGCGCCGCTGGTGCTGATGATCGTCACCTCGTTCAACGATGTCTCGCCGCCTTCGGTCACCGACTGGCAGGGGCTGACGGGCAAGTGGTATGCGTTCTTCTGGGCCGATCAGGATCAGCTGCGCGCCGATCCGGTGCTGCGCGCGCTGGACCGTGACCGGTTCGTGGGCTGTTTCGGCAATTCGCTGAAGGTGGCGGGGGCGGTGGTGCCGCTGGCGCTGCTGCTGGGGCTGGCGGGGGCGGTGTTCCTGACCCGCTGGCGCAGCCGCGCAAACGGGTTTCTGTGGTGGGTGCTGCTTTCGCCGATGCTGGCGCCGGGCATCGTGCTGGGCCTGTCGGCGCTGGTATTCTGGAGCCGGCTGGGCGTGGATGCGGGCCTTTTTACCATCGTCATGGCGCAGCTGACGTTTGTGGCAGGGTTTCCGATGCTGATCCTGATGGCGCGCCTGCAGCGCCAGCCGGTGGAGATGGAAGAGGCCGCGCTTGATCTGGGCGCCACCCCGTTTCGCGTATTCACCCGCATCACCTTGCCCTATCTGTTGCCGGCGCTGGCCTCGGCCGCCGTCATCTCGTTTCTGGCGTCGATGGAGAATTACAACACCACCATGTTCGCCAAGGGCGGCGCCTGCACCTTCGCGACGGAGATTGGCGCCATGTCGCGCAACGCCAACGGCCATCCGCCGGTGATCAACGCGGTGGGAACGGTCATCATCGTGCTGACGGTCTCGGCGACATTGGCGCATACCTTCCTTCTCAGGAAGGACACGCGCGGCTAATGTCGCCCGCATGAAGATCATCGCCCGCTGTCACCCGCAGCTCGAACCGCTGCTGCCCCGGCCCGTGCCCGCGGCTCAGGCCCTGCCCGGCTGGCTGCGCGCCATGCCAGGACAGGTCGAGGCCGAAACGCTGGGCGGCGCGCCGATCCGGACGCTGAAACACTGCCCCCCCTTCATCGACGCGCTGTCGCTGGGGCTGATGATTCCGCTGGCGACCGATCTGCACGTGAAGGACGGCGAGATCAGTTGGGACTGGGACCCGCCGATCATTCCCGACGCGCCGCTTACCCGCGCGCCGATCGGGTTGCACGCGCCCGAGCAGGCCAGCGGGATGCCTGTCAATCTGGATGCCCGGATGGTCATCAAGTTCACCAACTTCTGGACGCTGGAGGCGCCGGCGGGCTGGTCTCTTTTGTTCACCCATCCGCTGAACCGGGCCGATCTGCCGTTCCAGACCCTGTCGGGCGTGGTGGATTGCGATCTGTTCGGCCTTGGCTACGTGCATTTCCCCGCGCTCTGGACCGATACGAAGTTCGAGGGCACACTGCCCGCCGGAACGCCGGTGGCACAGGTCATCCCGGTGCCGCGTGAGGCGGTGGGCTGTGAAACAACTGCCCTGAATTCGGGCGAAGTTACCCAGAGCCGTGAGATTCAGGAGGCGTTGCAGGCGGAAACCGGCGTCTACCGCCGCCGCTTCCGGCATTGAGGCTTTACAGCCTCCACCCCTTTGTAACAGTTTTGTGGCAAAAGGGGGCATATGATCCGGGCAGCTTTCATATCACTGGTCATTGCCGCGGGCCCGGTCTGGGCCGGGGCAGCGGATCCGCTGGCGCAGCGCCGCGCGCAATGCGTGGGATGGATGATGACGGCCTATCCTTCGGGGCTGGAAGAGGTGGCCTGCACCAATGAATTCGGCCTGCCCTCACCGTTTCTGTTCAAATGCGCCAGCGCGCAACGCAACGGATTCGCCGACACGACCCAGCAACGCGCCTGTCAGGTCTTCTTTGCCCGCGCATCGCAGGCGGCGGGCGACGGATATGTGCAGAATTAGGGCGGGCGCCGCACGCCCCTCCGGTCGCCTTTCGCGAAAAACCGCTTTGGGAATCGCCGGTTACAGTTTCGGAAAGCGCAGCGGCACCGCGCCCTTCGCCACCCGCGTCAGCGCCTTCATCGCCTGCGGCCGCAGCGCCGGATCCGATAAAAGCGCGGCACGGGCAGCGCCTGTATCCTCGCCCAGTTCCGCCGTCACGCGATAGAGCGCCACCCGTGCTTCCGCATCATCGCCCAGATGCAGCCAGGCCGTGCGCGCCTGCGCCCATTGCCCGCGCCGCAGCCGCACGCGGCCCAGATTGCGCCAGGCGTCGATGTCTTGCGGGACCAGCCGCGCGGCCCTGGCGAAGGCCTGTTCCGCCAGCACCAGATCCTCCGCTGCGACCGCCCAGCGCCCCAGCTCGAACCAGGCATTGGCATAGCCGGGCTCGACCGCCACCGCCCGGCGATACCACGCCCCCGATTGCGGGGCTTTTCCGCCCGCCTCCAGCACCTTGCCAAGGTTGTAGAATACCTGCGCCGGCGCGCGCCGATCCTTCGCCGCGCGGCGCAAGAGACGCTCCGCCCCGGCCCAATCCTCGGCCTGCAAGAGCGCGGGAAGGCTGCTGACATCCACCATGGCCGGTTTATCAGTCATCCGCGCCGCAGTTTGCAAGCCTGTCACAAACTCTTCACGGATCGCCCCCAAAAGCGAAGGCGCATGTCAGAAGGGACACCCGATGCCGACCAGCTTTTTCACCGCCCCCGGCCCGTTTTACCGCGGCAATCTGCACACCCATTCGAACCGCTCCGACGGTGTGCTGACACCAGAGGAGGTGTGCCGCCGCTATCGCGCGGAAGGCTATGATTTCATCGCGCTGACCGATCATTTCATCGGCATGTATGACTATCCCGTAACCGACACCACCGGCTTTCGCGCAGACGGGTTCACCACCATCCTGGGGGCCGAAGTGCATTCCGGCGCGATGCAGAACGGCGAACTCTGGCATATTGTGGCCGTCGGCCTGCCCGCGGATTTCGCGCCTGGCAACGCGCCGCATTTCCTGCCTGTCGAGGGGCAGGAAACCGGCCCCGAGATCGCCCGCCGCTGTGCCGAGGCCGGGGCCTATGTCGCCGTCGCCCATCCGCAATGGTCGGGCCTGACGCTGGAAGACGCGCGCAGCATCGACGCAGCCCATGCCGTCGAGGTGTACAACCACGGCTGCGCCATCGGCTGCGATCGCCCGGACGGGTTCCACACGCTGGACCTGTTGCTTTCGGAAGGGCGCGCGCTGAACCTGATCGCCACCGACGATGCGCATTTTTCCGAGCCCGATCATTTCGGCGGTTGGGTCATGGTCAAGGCAGAGGCGAACGAGCCCGATGCCTTGGTGGCCGCGCTGAAGGACGGCGCCTTTTATTCCTCGCAAGGCCCCGAGATTCGCGACATCCGCCTGACCGGCACCGCAGTCGAGGTCGACTGCTCCGCCGCGACGGCGGTGATCGTGCAGGGCCAGGGCTCTGCCGCGACGGCGATCCACGGAAGTTCGATGACAAGCGCGTCGGTCCCGCTGGACCGGTTCGCGCGCTCGCCCTGGATCCGTGTCACCGTGGCGGACCGGGCAGGCAAGCGCGCCTGGTCGAACCCGATCTGGCTGGACTGACCGCCTATTCGGGCAGGGGCAGCATCCGGCCAAGCCTGCGCCCGGCCAGGATATGCACATGCAGATGCGGCACTTCCTGCAGGCCATTGTCGCCGGCGTTGGAGATCAGACGGAACCCGGCGCCGCCTTCGCCAGGCTGCACGCCCAGCATCCGGCACACCTCGCCCACCGCGCGGGTGAAATCGACGATCTCTGCCTCCGAGGCTTCCAGCGCGAAATCGTCATAGCAGACATAGGCGCCCTTGGGGATGACCAGCACATGATGCGGGGCCTGCGGCGCGATGTCGTGGAAGGCCAGGCTGTGCTCGGTTTCCAGCACGGTCTTGTTGGGGATCTCGCCCCGCAGGATTTTGGCGAAGATGTTCTGCGGATCATAAGTTTTGGCCATGGGTGTCCTCAATCGACGTAAAGATATTCGGTCGCGGCGATCTCGCGCGCCTGTTCGGGGGGGATGCTCAGAAAGGCCGACAGCGGCTCTGCATTCTCATCGGCACTCGCCTCTTCACGGATGCGATAGAAATGGGGGAAATCTGCATCGCGGATGCGATCACTTTCGAACACCACATCATAGCGGATGGTGGGCAGCAAACGGTCGATCGTTTCTTGCGGCGTCCGCTCGCCCGCCAGCCCCACGCGCTTGGCGTGGCCCAGCAGATATTCGTCGGAGAATGTCGTCTGGATCTCCAGCAGCCGGGTGGTGCAGCGATCGGAAAAGAAATCCTGCATCAGGTCCAGATTGGACGGGTCCATGCAGATCATCAGCCGGTCGGTCTCGTAATAGTCGAACAGCATCCGCATCAGCGCGCGCCGGTGCCGCGTGCGTTTTTCCAGCGTCGACTGGATGCCGCCCAGATCGGGCAGCGCCGTGTCTTCCTCGTTGAACAGGTATTCGATGGCGGGCAGGTTGGTCACCTGACGGGCGCGTTCCAGCAGGCGCTTGGCCACATGCCATTTCTTGCAGGTCACGATCATCAACTCGCGCTCGCGCCCCAGGCTCGATTCGGTTTCCCAGAAACGCGGCGCGAACCGGCGCCCGACGCGGCCGCGCCCGGTGAGGAACTTGAACAGGCTGGCGCCCTCGTTCGAGATCCGGAACTCCATCCCCTGGCTGGCATAGACCGCGCCCAGCCGCCGCTTCAGCTCTTTGGCCTCGGGCGAAATCTTGCGCGCGAACAGGAAATCCTGGCTCAGCAGCATGTCGTAGTGATCGTTGTAAAAGGTGATCGGCATTCCATAGTCCGAGAACATCAGAAAGGTCGGCGTCCGGGTCTCGATCTCTTCTTCGGGCACCAGATGGCGCACGAGGGTCTGAAAGAACGTCTCGTCCGGGATCCAGGTCGTGCGGAAGAACCACAGCACATCGCGCCGCTGGCGGCAGAACTCCAGCACCGCCTCGATCGTGCGGCGCCGCAGACACCACCACTGGCTGCCGATCATGATCTGCAGATCGGACGGGATGCGCCGCGTTAGCCCCAGCCGTTTTTGCAAGTTGTACGACCCGTAGAACAGCCGCTTGTGCTTTCTTTCGTTGAAGAAATGGCGATAGATCAACCGCTCGCGCTTCATTCCGGTCTTGATCCAGTCGGACGCCAGGAAATCGAAGCTTTCGATCAGATCGACATCGCGATCATCGAGAAAGCGGTGCATGTATTCGGCGGATTTGATCGGCATGCAATCGCCCGACAGCATGTAGAAATGCGTGGCGCGGGGAAACGCTTCTTCCGCGGCCTCGACCGCATGCAGGGTGGCCTGCACCAATGACCATTCGCCCCAACCGCATCTGATGCGCTTTTTCGCGAAGACGACATTGGGATTGTCTTTCAGCGCCTCGGAAATCGCCTCGAAATGCTCTTTCCTCGCGCGGGCGTCGAAATGGATCGACATGAAATCGCCCGCCGCAGTCAACCGCTCGGCCTGTTGAACGATCGCGTCAGGATCCTTGTGACACAGCAGAATATACGCGATTTTAGCCATTAGCGGGTCAGTATCTCGTGCATGCGGGCCAGTCTTTACGTTGATAGCGTGAAGGGACGTTGAATAAACAGCATTTCTTTGCTTTTTTGTAGGTCGAGAAAGCCGGGCACCAAAGCAACCGGCATGGAGGCAAGGGCGAATGGGGTTTCCGGGCACATGGATGACGGAAAGTGAAAGCGTGGTTTACCGGGTCGTGCCGAAATGCGCCTGCTCGACCATCGGCCAGATCATGTACTATTCCGACCATGGCGCGTTTTTCGACGGCGATATCCATGATGCAACCAAGGGGATGCATAAATGGGCGCTGGAAGACAGCCACAAGCTGATCGAGCGCAATGTGAAGGGGCATAAATCCTATGCCTTCACCTGCGTCCGCAACCCCTATACCCGCATCCTGTCGTCCTTCTTCGACAAGATCTGCGGCATTCAGCGCAACGGCAAGCGCTATCGCGGCAATCTCGTGCCGCTGCTGACCCAGAAATACGGGATCGAGGTGGAGGGCGACTTCGACCAGATCGCATCGTTCCGCCGGTTCCTGCTGTTCGCGCGCGACACCATCCGCTGGCGCCGCCCGATGGAGCCGGACATCCACTGGTCGGCGATGTCGGGGCATGTCTCAACCTTCATCGTGAACGGCGGGCGCTACGACAACATCTTCTTCACCGAGAAATTCAACGAAGGGATGCAGTCGGTTCTGGATGCCATCGAAACCGCGCATACCGTCGATCTGGCCACGATCCCGCGCTTCAACGAATCCGAAGGCCACGGCCCGAAACGCGCCCATCCGGTGGCGGATTACTTCGATGACCTGTCGATGCATCTGGTCTATGAAATCTACAAGCGCGACTTCACCCTCTTCAAATACGATTTCGAAAACCCCGGCAACAAGATGCCCCTGGGCGAGGTCGATCTGGACGAGGTCCACGCCAAGCTGGGCGACTGACGTTTTGTGAAGGTTTCATGAAACCTCGCTTTTCTTGATCTGGATCGAATTGCCCGGTCACGGATCAGGCGACATTGGCGGCGAACCTCCAGAGGGACTCGCGCGATGCAAGGTCACGAAGAACTTCCCAAAAGCATCTATCACCCGTCCGGGCGCAACACCGACCCGATCATGGAAATTCTCGACCTGAGCCTGTGGTACGGAGAGAAACAGGCGCTGTTCGACGTGAACTTCGATCTCTACCCGTCCGAGATCCTCGCTTTCATCGGCCCGTCCGGCTGCGGCAAGTCCACCGCACTGAAGGCGCTGAACCGGATGCACGACCTGACGCGGGATGTCCGGATCGAAGGGCGCATCCTGATGGACGGGCACGATATCTATGCCCCCGACATCGACCCGCCGCTGCACCGCAAAAGATTCGGCTGGGTCGCGCAGAAACCCAACCCGTTCACCACATCGGTCTATGACAACGTGGCCTATGGCGCGCGCATCCACGGGCTGACCCGCACCCGGGCCGATCTCGATGAACATGTGGAAACCTGCCTGCGCCGCGCCGACCTGTGGGAAGAGGTGAAGGATCACCTGCACTCGCAGGCCGGCACCGCGCTATCGGGCGGCCAGCAACAACGGCTGTGTATCGCCCGCGCACTCGCAACCGAACCCGAAGTGCTGCTGATGGACGAGCCGACCGGCTCCATCGATCCGATCGCGACGGCGCGGGTCGAGGAGTTGATGCTCGACCTGAAGAAAGATCATTCGGTGGTCGTGGTGACCCATTCGATGATGGAGGCGCGGCGAGTGTCCGACAGGGTGGCCTATTTCCACCTTGGCCACCTTTTGGAACTCGGCCCCACGATGCAGATCTTCGAACATGCCGAAACCCGGCAGGCATCGGAATTCATCCGCGGAAAATTTGGCTGAGCGCAGGGGGCTGTCTGCCCCCTCTTGCCCCGGAACAAGTCCGGGGCAATTCACCCCCGAGGATATTTTAACGAAAAAGAAACCGGAATCGGAGCAACTGGGCGTGCGGTACAGGCGGGGACGCCGATGACCGCCGAAGAAGAAGCCGCCCCGGTCCGGATGGCCGGGGCGCACCTTCTGCCCGCTTCTTTTTCGGTCAAGTATCCTCGCCGAAGGCAAGAAAGTTCCGCGCGCGGAACGGGCGCACCGGGTCCAACGCCGGGCAGGCGCGCGGGCCTGGGCGGCAGAGGGTTGGCTCAGATCAGCCCATTTTTCCTGAACAGCTCCTTCAGGCTCGCCTCGGGCCGGGCGCCGAAATGGCTGATGACCTCTGCCGCGGCCACGTTGCCCATGCGCCCGCAGGTTTCCAGCGACTGACTGGTGGCAAGGCCGTAAAGAAACCCCGCAGCGAACTGATCGCCCGCGCCGGTGGCATCCACCGGCACGATGCGCTTGACCGGCACAACCGCCTCTTCCGCGCCCCGCACGAGCACCACGTCGTGGCCTGACCGGGTGCAGACCACCAGCCCGCTTTCCGATGCCGCCTGTTCCAGCGCCGCGCCAAGGTCGGTCTGATAAAGCGCTTCCCACTCGTGCTCGTTGCCGATGACATAGTCGAGTTCTTTCACCAGCCGGCGGAAACTGTCGCGGTGCCGGTCGACGCAGAAAGGGTCTGACAGGGTAATCCCGGCCTTGCCGCCGCTTTCGCGGCAGACCCTTGCCGCCCGGTCAAAGGCCTGCTTGCCCTTGGGCTTGTCATAAAGATAGCCCTCGAGGAACAGGATCTCGGCCTGCCCCGCCACATCGTCGGCCACGTCATCGGGGCCCAGTTCGGCGGAAATGCCCAGATAGGTGTTCATCGACCGTTCGCCATCGGGCGACACGAAGATCATGCTGCGCGAGGTCGGAAGCTCGCCGCCCGTGACCGGAGGGTTCACGAAATCGGTGCCGTCGCGGGCCATTTCAGCGGCATAGAACTGGCCCAGCGCATCGTCATGTACCCGCCCGATGAAACCGGTGGACAGGCCCAGATTGCCCAGCCCCGCCAGCGTGTTCGCCACCGACCCGCCCGGCGCCTGTGTCCGGCCGCGCATCGCGCCGTACAGCATCTCGCCGCGTTTGCGTTCGACCAGTTGCATGATGCCTTTCTGAATCCCCATCAGATCGAGGAAGCTGTCATCGCACTGGGTCAGCACATCGACGATGGCGTTGCCGATACCGACAACCTGATAGGTCTTTTTCACAGGGTCTTCTCCTCGAACGGGCAGAGATCACGGATGATGCAGTTGGGGCAGACGGGTTTGCGCGCCTTGCAGACATAGCGGCCATGCAGGATCAGCCAGTGGTGGGCATGCTGCAGAAACGCGACCGGGATGTTGTCTTCTATGGCCCGCTCCACGGCGTCCACATCCTTGCCGGCGGCGATGCCGGTGCGGTTACCGACCCGGAAGATATGGGTATCGACCGCCTGCGCGGGATAGTGGAACCACATGTTCAGCACCACATTCGCCGTCTTGCGCCCGACGCCGGGCAGCGACTGCAGCGCGGCGCGCGAAGAGGGCACCTCGCCGCCATAATCCTCAACCAGGATGCGGCTCATCTTGATGACGTTCCTGGCCTTGTTGCGGTAAAGGCCGATCGTCTTGATATGTTCGATCAGCCCTTCCTCGCCCAGATCCAGCATCTTTTCCGGTGTGTCTGCGATCTTGAACAGGGCCCGCGTGGCCTTGTTCACACCGGCATCGGTGGCCTGGGCCGAAAGCGCCACCGCCACGACAAGCGTATAGGCGTTCACATGTTCCAGTTCGCCCTTCGGTTCGGGCTCATGCGCCCGGAACCGGGTGAAAATCGCGCGCAGGGTATGATAATCGAGTTGACGGGCCATTGCTTCAGATGGCACGGGCGCGGCGCCCTCTGCAACTGCATTTCAGGGGCGCCGCGCGTGGTATTTGGCCGGTTCAGCTCTGGCGGCGCCGGCGGCGGGCAAAGCCCATCGCGCCCAGACCGGCGATCAGCAGCGGTGCCGTGGCCGGCAGTGGCACGGCGGCGACCGAGGCAACCGTCGAAACGCGCAGCGTGAACCTGTCTTGCTGATACGTGTCGTCGACCAGGATGGCGTAGTTCTCGTTGAGGTTCGCCAGATCTTCGATCAGCCCGGTTTCAACCTCTCCTGCTGCCAGTGACAGCCCCAGGAAATCCGCCGCGCCCGCGACATCCGCGAAGGTGGTGTAGCTGTCCAGCGTCGTGCCATAGCTGCAGGTGGTCAGGTCCGCCGGATCGGTGCAGGTGGTCGTTGCCTCGCGACGCACCTCCCATGCGCCGTCAGGCGTTTGCCAGGCCAGCAGCAGCGCATCGGTGGTCGGATCGCCGTCGAAATCCCAGAACAGCCCATCGGGCGCCATTTCCTGCGACATCCAGGCGCCAAACGTGTCGGAATAGGAACCATACATATCGCCGCTGGTGATCAGATCTTCGGTCATGTCCAGATCGAACCCGGTTCGCTGGGTGTCGAAGAACCCGTCGATCGTGAAGTTCGGGTTGGTCGAGGCATCGCCGAACAGGCCGAACGGATACTGGCTGAACGCGTTGAGATCCTGCGGACCCGAGGTGAACGCAGCCGAGAAGGACAGCCCGTCGCCCGCGCTCGAGGCAACGAAATTATCGCCAATGCCCGAGCCAAGCTGAATGCTGAAGGATTCGATGCTCTGCCCGGTCAGGTTCACCAGCCGATGATACACCTGATAGCCGACGGGAGCGTCGACGCTCAGCACGCCGTCCTGATCAACCGGATCGGTGGTCACATCCACGCCGAACACAAGGTCGACCTCGCCGATACCGGTGAGTTGCTGCTTGAACCGCTTGCCGCTCTGGAACGGGCCATCGCAGGTCGAGGCGCTCGAGGCCATGATGCACCCCGAGGCGACATCCTTGGGGGCCGGTCCGCCGAGTTCGTAGGCGTCATTTTCCACCCGCAGGCCGGGCGATGTCGCCTCTGGTTCGGAATAGGCGATCCGGCCATTGGAGGCCGCACCGGAAATCAGCGGATCGAGGCCGCCGAGATCGCGATCATAGATCACGCTGAATCCGGTTTCGCCATCCGGAAGGTCTGCGGGGCCGACGACAACGTTCGCCGTGTCCCAGGTGGTGATTGTCGCGGCGGATGCCAATCCGGGCGCGATTGCGGCCGCACAGATCGTGCAAAACAGCCGTCTCTTGGCAATGGCAGTCATACCATTCCTCCATTCACTTCCACAAAATTTGATTTTTTGGTGCGTCCAGAGCATCGCGGCCTTCGCAATCGAACGACCGGCTCGCCTGACAATTCACTTCCCAGGGCACCCTCCCGCGCCCTATTCACATATTCGTGATTCAAAATGTCTATGGCAACACATTTTTGCCTTAATTTGCCGGTCGTCCCGCAAGATAAATCAATCTTCAAAAATTCCCCTCATTCGCCTTAAAGTGGATACAATAACCAGCGAAAGCCCGTTATTCTCCCGATTTCATCAAGGCATTTGCGCATCATTCGGGTCGACCTGCGCCCCGCCTGCCGCCAAATAGATGGCAAAGCGAACCTGCGGGTGAAGAGCGATGGACGAAACAGAACGCAACTATCACTACAACGTCATGCGCCGCGCGATCGACAGGATCGATGCGCAGGGCGGCGCGTGCCTGACGCTGGAAGAGCTTTCGAACGAGATGCAGATGAGCCCGGCGCATTTTCAGCGCCTGTTCAGCCGCTGGGCCGGTGTGTCGCCCAAGCGGTACCAGCAATATCTGGCGCTGGGGCATGCCAAGGCGCTGTTGCGCGAACGCTTCACCACGTTGGAGGCCGCAGCGGGCGCCGGGCTTTCGGGCGGCGGGCGCCTGCATGATCTGTTCCTGCGCTGGGAGGCGATGAGCCCCGGCACCTTCGCCCAGAAGGGCGCCGGGCTGACCATCTGGTACGGCTGGTTTCCCGGCCCCTTCGGCGAAACCCTGGCGATGGGCACCGAAAAGGGCCTGTGCGGGCTGGCCTTCACCGAGGAAACCGGGCCCGAGGCCGGGTTCGAAGACATGCGCGCCCGCTGGCCGGCCGCGCGGTTCGTCGAGGCGCCGGAACGCTTGGAACCGGCCGTCTCCGCCGCCTTTCGCCAATCGGGCGAGGCGCGGCTGCACCTGATCGGGGCCCCTTTTCAGATCAAGGTGTGGGAGGCGCTTCTAAGTGTCCCGTCGGGGCAGGTCACGACCTATTCAGAGATCGCGCAGGCCATCGGCCATCCCAAGGCGGTGCGGGCGGTGGGCACCGCGGTGGGGCGCAACCCGATCAGTTTTCTGATCCCCTGCCACCGGGCCCTGCGGAAATCGGGCGGGCTGGGCGGGTATCACTGGGGCCTGCCGGTCAAACGGGCGATTCTCGCCTGGGAAGCCGCGCGCGCGGATGCGGCTGAGGCAACCGCCCCCTGACCCGCTGGCGAATTCCCGCCGCCCGGCCGGAACTTTTCGTGCTGCCCTTCGTTAAACGCCGAGGAATGCATATATGCTCGGCGGTATCCCAAGATCGGGCCAAACTGAGAGGCAGTAATGATTCAAGCGAAACTTCCCCTGACCATCGTCGCCATGGGCGCGCTGGCGCTTTCGGCATGTACCGATCCTTCGGTTCAGACCAGCGACCCCGACAAGCGCACGAAAGAGGGCGTGGCGCTTGGCGCGGCCCTTGGCGCGGCTGTAGGCGCCATGACCGGTGACAACTCGGCAGAGCGCAACAAGGGCGCCGTCATCGGCGGCATCGTCGGTGCAAGCGTCGGCGGCGTGATCGGCAACCGGCTTGACAAACAGGCCGCCGAGCTGCGTCAGGATTTCGACAACAATCAGATCACCGTGGTCAACACCGGGTCCGAACTGATCGTGACCATGCCGCAGGATATCCTGTTCGCCTTCGACAGTGATACGGTTTCGTCCAGCCTGCAATCCGACCTGCACGTGCTTGCCGCCAGCCTGAACGACTATCCGAATACCACCGTCGATATCATCGGCCACACAGACAACGTCGGCAGCGCGTCTTACAACCAGGCGCTTTCGGCACGCCGCGCGAGTTCGGTGGCCTCCGTTCTTCGGAGTTCCGGCGTCGCCTCGTCGCGCATCCGCTCTTATGGGCGGGGCGAGGATGAACCTGTCGCGTCGAACCTGACGCCGGAAGGCCGCGCGCAGAACCGCCGGGTCAATATCATCATCCGCCCCAACGCCTGACGGCGATGCAGCAACAGGCCGGGCGGCGCACGCCCGGCCTTTCCCGGTTGCCGCCTCCACGCGGTGGTCATATGATTTGACCAATTGCCGGAGGCCCGAATGCCCTTTCAGAAAGTTCAGCCCGAAAAGCTCTCTCGTGCCGTGGTGCGACAGATCGAGCTTCTGATCCTGCGCGGCATCCTGCGCCCGGGCGAGCGGCTACCCTCCGAGCGTGAGATGGCCGAAAAGCTGGGCGTCTCTCGGCCCAGCCTGCGCGAAGCGGTGGCCGAGCTGCAGGAACGCGGCCTTCTGATCAGCAAGATCGGGGCCGGCATTTTTGTGGCCGAGGTTCTGGGCTCTTCCTTTTCCGACGCGCTGATCCGGCTGTTCGCAGATCACGAAGAGGCGGTGTTCGATTATATCGCCTTCCGGCGCGACATGGAGGGGCTGGCGGCGGAACGGGCGGCGCGGCTGGCCTCGGACACCGATCTGCAGGTGATCGACACGATCTTCCGCAAGATGGAAGCGGCCCATTCAAAGCGCAACCCGGCCGACGAGGCGCGGCTGGATGCCGAGTTTCACATGTCGATCATAGAGGCATCACATAACGTGATCATGCTGCACATGATGCGCTCGATGTATGATCTGCTGCGCGAGGGTGTGTTTTACAATCGCCAGGTGATGTTCAAACAGCGCACCACCCGCGGCACGCTGCTGGACCAGCACCGCGCGATCAACACGGCGCTTCAGGCACGCGATCCGCAGGCCGCCCGCGCCGCGATCGAGGCGCATCTGAACTTCGTCTCGGATGCGCTGCACGATCAGCACACCGCCGACCGGAACGAAGAAATCGCCCGGCAAAGGCTGCAGCACGAAGAAGCGCGCGGATAGCGCATGAAAAAACCCGGCGCGAAGGCCGGGTTTTCAGTCTTTCAGGATCGGCGAACAGCTAGTGAAGCTTCGCCTCGGCCTGCTTGATCGCATCGTCGATCAACGCATCGCCCGCGGCGCCCGTCATCTGCTTGGCCACGACATCGGCAGCGGCGGCAACCGCCACGGCCACGGCCCGGTCACGCACTTCGCGCAGGGCAGCAGCCTCGGCCGAAGCGATCTGCTCCTCGGCGGCCTGAAGGCGCCGCGTGATGGACGCCTCAAGCTCTTTGCGGGCCTGTGCCGCCGCAATCTCGGCTTCCTCGCGGGCATGTGCCACGATCCGCTGCGATTGCTCCTGCACTTCCTTCTGCTTGCGCTCGTAAGACGCCAGAATGGTCTGCGCCTCTTCACGCAGGGCCCGCGCCTCGTCAAGCTCGGCACGGATGCCTTCGGCGCGCTTGTCCAGCATGCCGCCCAGCAACGCCGGAACCTTGAGGTAGATCAGGAACCCGATGAACAGCAGAAAGGCCAGCAGCACGACGAAATCGGTGTTGCGCAGCGAGAAGAACGGGCCCGAGGCCGCAAGTGCCGGGCTGGCGGCAAGGGCGAACAGAACTGTCAGCTTTTTCATCGCTTTACCCTTTCAGCCGGGCGTTGACCGCTTCGGATACCACGGCGGCGTCGGCCTTCTGATCCAGCATGCCGATGATTTCGGCAGCCGTATCCTTGGCCACTTCCGTCACGGCCTCCAGCGCGCCGGCGCGCACTTCGCCGATCTTCTTTTCCGATTCCGCCGCTTTCGCGGCAATCTCGGCATCGGCCTTCGCGGTGGCTTCGTCCAGTCCGATCTGGATTTCGGCCTTCGCCTCGGCGATGATTTTCTGCGCCTCGACGCGGGCATCGGCCAGCGCCTGGTTATAGGCCGCTTCGGCCTCCTGCGCCTTGAGCTTCAGCTCTTCGGCGGCGGCGATGTCATTGGTGATCGTGCCCTGACGCTCTGCCAGAACCGAACCGATCCGGGGCAGCGCGACGCGCGACAGGATCAGATAGATCACGACGATCGTGACGACCAACCAGAAAATCTGGTTCGGGAAGGTCGCAAAATCGATCTGCGGCATGCCGCCGGTTTCGGCCGCGTGCGCCGCGTCTGCAGCACCATGCGCTGCTTCGTTCGCGTTTGTCGCCATGTTTCGTCCTCCGGGAACCTGATATTACACCGGGCGGGCAATCATGCCCACCCGGCCGTAAGGATCGGTTCGATGGATCAGACGGCGAACATGAGCAGAAGCGCAACGAGGAACGAGAAGATCCCCAGAGCTTCGGCAAACGCGATACCGATGAACAGCGTGGCCGTCTGCGAAGCGGCAGCCGACGGGTTGCGCAGCGCGCCCGACAGGAAGTTGCCGGCAACGTTGCCCACACCGAGGGCGGCAAGGCCCATGCCGAACGCCGAGATGCCGGCGCCGATGAACTTGCCCATTTCTGCGATATCGCCTTCCATTGAAGTATCTCCTTAGGTTGGAATGGCTGAACTTGGACCCTGACCGGTCAGTGATGCGGGTGCAGCGCGTCTTTCAGGTAGACGCAGGTCAGGATGGTGAAAACGTAGGCCTGGATGAAGGACACCAGGATTTCGAGCCCGTACATGGCCGCCACACCCAGGATCGCCAGAGGCGACAGGATGGCAGCGCCCGCGAAGGCCGCGAAGACTTTGATCACCGCGTGGCCGGCGGTCATGTTACCGGCAAGACGGATGGAATGGCTGACGGGGCGCACGAAGTAGGAAATGATCTCGATCACCGCCAGCACCGGCCGGATCGCCAGCGGCGCCGACGTGACCCAGAACAGGCCCAGGAAACTGGCGCCGTTCTTGACGAAGCCCAGAACCGTTACACCGATGAACACGGCCAGCGCCAGAACCACCGTCACCGCGACGTGCGACGTGGTGGTGAAGGCCATCGGCAGCAGGCCCAGGAAGTTGGCGAACAGGATGAACATGAACAGTGTCATGATATAGGGGAAGTATTTCAGCCCGTCCTTGCCGGCCACATCCTCGACCATCTTGTAGACGAAGCCATAGGCAAGCTCGGCGATGGATTGCACGCGGGTCGGGATCACGGCGCGGCCGCGGCTGCCCAGAACCAGCAACAGGAAAATCGCCACCACGGTGAGGCCCATCCACAGGGTCGCGTTCGTCGGCGTATACCAGTGAATGGCGTCACCACCGAACAGCGGCTCCACCTTGAACTGATCCATCGGGTGGAACACCAGGCCTTCGCTTGCTTCTTCCGTCGCCATGTTTCAGTCCCTCTTGTCCTTGTCGGCCTCGGCCGTCATCGTCTTCTGTATCTCCGCGGCGGATCGCAGCATCACGCGCACCCCGGCCACGAAGCCCAGCAATATGAACAGCACCAGAAAGACGGGCATTGTGCCGAACAGCGTGTCCAGCCCGTATCCGATGCCGAAGCCGATCCCCAGACCGGCCACAAGCTCTGTCACCATTCGCCAGCCAAGCTGAGCCTGCGAATAATGTTCTTCCTGATGGGGCTTTTCCGGCGCCTGCGCCTTCTTCGCCGCAGCGATCTTTGCTTCGAGCCGCGCCAGCCGCGCCTTTTCCGCAGGATCCACCATGTACGAAAGCCCCCTGGACAGTCGCCGCGAACCTAGAAACCCCGGCACTCCGAGTCAAGCGCGTTCACAGCCCCGCGAAACACATTTAATATATTGTTTTCAAACGATATTCCAGAACTCGCGCTGGCCGCCGTCAGGCGCGCCGCGGCAGTTTGGGCGCTAACAGGGCGCCACCGCATATTCAACCGGACGGTTGACGATCCCGACGGGTTGGCCCCATAGCTGTGCGATGGAAACCCGACTTGATACCGTATTCTCGGCCCTGGCAGACCCCACCCGGCGGGCGATCCTCGCCATGCTGCTGGAGGATGACATGGCGGTGACGGACGTGGCGGAGCCCTTCGCCATGTCGCTCGCGGCCATTTCCAAGCATCTGACCATCCTCAGCCGCGCCGGGCTGATCAGCCAGGAAAAGCGCGGCCGGGTGAAATGGTGCAAGCTGGAGCCGGACGCGCTGCGCGACGCCTCGGTCTGGATGCAGAGCTTCGGCCAGTTCGAGGCGGTGAACCTCGACGCGTTCGAAAAGTTTCTTCAGGTCGAGCTGGATGAGGGCACCGCCGGCTGAACCGGCTCCTCGTCCTTCAGCAGCATCCAAAGCGCCGCGATCGTCAGCGCGACCCCCACCAGGGTCAGCACGCCGGGCACGCCGTGGCCCAGCACGATCTCCCATCCGATCACCCAGCTTGGGGTGAGATAGGTATAGGCCATGACCTTCGCCGAGGGCAGGCGCAGCGTGGCATAGCGCAGCAACAGGAAGGTCAGCGCGCTGGCGAAGAGCGAGACGTAAAGCACGATCAGCCAGTCGCTGAAGGTCAGCGCCGCCCAGTCCGCCGCAAGGATATCGCGCCAGCCATACCCGACCAGCAGCACCACCATGGCCACCATCACCCCGAAGTTGAACACCAGCGCCGGTTCGCCCCGGCTCAGCCTGCGCAGCAGCGGGGTGAAGAGGGCATGTGCGATACAGCCGATGAAATAGACCGTCTCTCCCTGTCCGACATCAAAGGCCAGCAGCGCCGCAAGATCGGCCCGGAAAATGACCCAAAGCGCCCCCGCCCCGCCAACGGCCAGCGCCAGCGCCATGCGCGGCGTGGTGACCTGGCGCAGCAAAAGCCAGCCGAAACCGGCCGAGAGCACCGGGGTCAGGGTGAAAACGGCCGCGGTGGAAACCGGCGGCGCGGTTTTCAGCCCCGCGAACATCAGCACGAAATAGGCGGCGAACAACGCGCCAAGGATGGCATAGCGCCAGGGCGCGCGGAAACTGGCCAGCCGCAGCCCCGGCCCGACCGCGGCGGCGATACCGATCACCGTGCCCGCGATCACGAAGCGCACCGCCGTCAACGCGACCGGATCGATTTTATTGGCGATCAGGCTGCCGAAGCTGAACGATCCGGCCACAAGGGCCGAAAACAGCAGCATCGCCAGATGCCCCTTGCGCGGCTCGGACAGCCCGCCTAGGGCCATGTTCTGGCGGCCTCTTTGAGCGCCGCGGTAAAGCTCTGAACCTTGGCCGTCCGGTGCAGATCGACATGGGTCACCAGCCAGAGCTGCATTTGCCAGTCGGGGCGCGGCGGGCTGAGTTCCACCAGATCCGGGTCGTTCCGCGCGGCCCAGAGCGGCACGAACCCCACGCCGACGCCAGCCTTCACCGCCGCGACGCCATCGCGCATGTCCGACACCCGCAGGGTGATGCGTTCGGCCGGAACGTTCTCCTTGAGCCACTGGAAATTCTTCGCCCGGTGATTTTCGTCGGTCGGGCCGATGAACCGGTGCCGGGCGCAATCGGCCTCGCCCTCCAGCATCCCGTGAGCCTCGACGTAGTCGCGATGGGCGAACAGGGCCATGCCCGGACAGCCCAATGCCTGAACCACATTGTCGGGATCATCGGGCTTGGCGCCCGCGCGGATCGCGACATGCGCCTCGCCGTATTCCAGGCGGAAGACGCGGGCATCCGTGATCAGCCGGATCACCAGTTCCGGGTGTTCCTCCTGGAAACTGGCCAGCGTCGGCATCAAAAGCTGCGCCACGCTGTCAACCGAGGTCAGCACCAGTTCGCCTGTCATCGCGGCGCCCTGCCCGTGCAGGCGCCCGGCGAGCTGCTCGAACTGATCGGCCGTGGCCTGTGCGACCTGCAGCAGGTCCAGCCCGGCCTCGGTCGGGGTATAGCCGCGCGCGTGGCGCTGAAACAGCTTTACCCCCAGCCGCTTTTCCAGCGCATCTATGTGCCGGATGACCGTTGCGTGATGCACGCCCAGAACCTCTGCCGCGCCGCTGACCGTGCCCAGGCGGGCGACGTGAAAGGCCGTGCGGATCTCATCCCAGTTCTCAACTTCCATATGTGCGCCACCTCACATCTCCTGTTCAGTTTGCGCCGATTGCGTTCACCTGTGCAAGAGTCATCTTGAGCCCAGCCCGATCGATTTTACCCACCCACGCTTCAGGAGCACCCAATGAGCCAGACAATCCTTCGCATCGACTCTTCCATCAAGGGCGGCGACTCCGTTTCCCGCAAGCTGACCGATGACATCATCGCCAAGATCACTGCGGCCGATCCCGGCGCAACCGTCGTGACGCGCGATCTGGCCGAGCTGTCGCTGCCGATGATCAACGGCGCCTGGCTTGGCGCTGTCTTCACCCCCGAAGCGGACCGTTCGGACGAGCAAAGCGCCACCGCCGCCCTTTCGGACACGTTCATCACCGAGCTCAAGGCCGCCGATATCGTCGTGATCGGCCTGCCGATCTACAACTTCGCGCTGCCGGCGCAGCTCAAATCCTGGATCGATCACATCACCCGCGCCGGCATGACCTTCAACTACAGCGAAAACGGCCCCGTCGGCCTGGTCGACGACAAGCGCGTGATCGTGGCCTATGCCTCCAACGGCACGCGGCTCGGCTCCGAGGTCGATTTCGCCTCGTCCTACCTGAAGCACATGCTTGGCTTCATCGGCATCACCAATGTCGAGTTCGTCGCCGCCGATCACATGGCGATTGATGCCGAGGCGTCGATGAAGGCGGCGAACGAGGCGATCGCGCAGCTCAAGCTGCCGGCCTGAGCAGACACCACCCCGGCACCGCGCAATGTGGTGTCGGGGCGGCGCAGTTGCCCGCCGCGCTTGACTTTGCGCGCCGCCCCGCCTAAACGCCCCCCAAGTTTCCGGAAGTGTGCCAAACCTTCCGGTCCCGTTTCCGATGCGGGATCGCCACCAGTCAGCGCGTTGCGCCCACTGGTGCCGTTGGCGTTTGGGACGTTCGCCCCTACTTAGGGCGGGCATGGTGTAACGGTCGCAGGAGGGCCAGGGCATGTTTGAAAATCTATCCGAACGCCTGTCTGGCGTCTTTGATCGGCTGACCAAACAGGGTGCGCTGTCCGAAGAGGATGTGAAAACCGCCCTGCGCGAGGTGCGCGTCGCCCTGCTCGAGGCGGATGTTTCGCTGCCCGTGGCGCGCGAGTTCGTGAAGGCGGTGCAAGAGCGCGCCACCGGCCAGGCCGTCACCAAATCGGTGACGCCGGGCCAGCAGGTCGTCAAGATCGTGCATGACGAACTGGTGCATGTGCTGACCGGCGACGACGACCCCGGCGCGCTGAAGATCGACAACGCGCCCGCCCCGATCCTGATGGTCGGCCTGCAGGGCTCGGGCAAGACGACGACCACCGCCAAGCTGGCCAAACGGCTGAAGGAAAAGAACGGCAAGCGGGTGCTGATGGCCTCGCTCGATACCAACCGCCCGGCGGCGATGGAACAGCTTGCCATTCTCGGCGCGCAGATCGGGGTGGATACCCTGCCGATCGTCAAGGGCGAAACCGCGGTGCAGATCGCCAAGCGCGCCAAGCAGCAGGCGATGCTGGGCGGCTATGACGTCTATATGCTCGACACCGCCGGACGCCTGCATATCGACGATGTGCTGATGGACGAGGTGCAGGCGGTGCGCGATGTCGCCACCCCGCGCGAAACCCTGCTGGTGGTCGATGGCCTGACCGGGCAGGACGCGGTGAATGTGGCCTCGGAATTCGACGGCAAGGTGGGCATCTCCGGCGTCGTGCTGACCCGGATGGATGGCGACGGGCGCGGCGGCGCGGCCCTGTCGATGCGCGCCGTCACCGGCAAGCCGATCCGCTTCGTCGGCCTTGGCGAAAAGATGGACGCGATCGAGGAATTCCACCCCGAACGCATCGCCGGCCGCATTCTGGGCATGGGCGACATCGTTTCGCTTGTCGAAAAGGCGCAGGAAACCATCGAGGCCGAACAGGCCGAACGGATGATGCGCCGGTTCCAGAAGGGTCAGTTCAACATGAACGACCTCAAGATGCAGCTGGAACAGATGCTCAAGATGGGCGGCATGGAAGGCGTGATGGGCATGATGCCCGGCATGGGCAAGATGGCAAAGCAGGTGCAGGACGCCGGCTTTGACGACAGCATCCTGAAACGCCAGATCGCGCTGGTTCAGTCGATGACGAAGAAAGAGCGCGCCAATCCCGCCCTGCTGCAGGCCAGCCGCAAGAAGCGGATCGCCAAGGGCGCGGGGCTTGAGGTGTCGGAGCTGAACAAGCTGCTGAAGATGCACCGGCAGATGGCCGACATGATGAAGAAGATGGGCAAGGGCAAGGGCGGCATGCTGAAACAGGCCATGAAGGGCATGTTCGGCAAGGGCGGCCTGCCCGCCGACATGGGCGCTGCGGGCATGGACCCGAAGGCGCTGGAAGCGGCCGCCCGGCAGATGGGCGGCGGCAAGCTGCCCGGTCTGGGCGGCGGCGCCCTGCCGCCGGGGCTGAGCGGGTTCGGGAAGAAGAAATGACCGCGCCGATCCTTCATACCAAACGCCTGACGCTGAGAATGCCGATACTCGCCGATTTCGAGTATCGCGCGGCCTTTTACGCCTCGGACCGCTCGGTCTGGGAAGACGGCCCCATGCCGCGCGCGCAGGCCTGGCGGGTCTGGGCGTCCGAGGTGGCGCAATGGCCGCTGATGGGCTTCGGACCGTTTTCGCTCGAAGACAGGCAAAGCCGCCAATATCTGGGCGAGGTCGGTGTTTACCGGCCCGAAGGCTTCCCCGAACCCGAACTCGGCTGGTTCGTTCTGCCCGAGGCCGAAGGCCGCGGCTACGCCGCGGAAGCCGCGCGCGCGGTCATGGGATGGGTCCGCAAGACCTTTGGCTGGGATCATCTGGTCAGCTACATCGCCCCCGGCAATCTGCGTTCGATCGCACTTGCCCTGCGGATCGGCGGCCGGAAGGTCACCGACCGGCCGGGCACGGCCGACGACGATGTGGTTATCCTGCATGATCTGCGGGGCATCGCATGACGCAGTTTACGATTCCCACCGTCGAGACTCAGCGGCTGACGCTGCGCGGCCCCACGCAAGGCGATTTCCCCGCCGTGGCCGCCTTTTATGCGTCCGACCGCTCCGTTTTCGTCGGCGGGCCGATGACGGCGGAGGCCACCTGGCGCCACCTGGCCTGCGAAATCGGGCATTGGGCGCTGCTCGGCTATGGCCGCTGGGCCGTTGTCGAAAAGACCTCTGGCGCCATTTGCGGCATCGTCGGGCTGTGGGATCCCGAAGGCTGGCCCGAGCCCGAAATCGGCTGGGATCTGTTCGACGGCTTCGAAGGCCGGGGATACGCGACAGAGGCCGCGCTGGCCGCGCGCGGCTTTGCCTATGACGTGCTGGGCTGGACCACCGCGATCAGCCTGGTGAAACCGGCCAACACCGCCTCTGCCCGCGTTGCCGGGCGGCTGGGCGCGCGGCGCGACGGCCGGTTCGACCACGCGCGCTTCGGCACGCTCGACATCTATCGCCACCCGGCGCCGGAGGCCGTGTGATGAACCACAGCGACATTCCCGTGCTGGAAACCGACCGCCTGATCCTGCGCGGCCCCGAGGCCGCCGATTATCCGGACTTCAAGGCTACGTTCAGTTCCTACCGCTCGCGTTTCATGGGCGGGCCGCTGAACAAGTACGAGGCCTGGATGCTTTATGCCGCCGAGATCGGCCATTGGCATATTCGCGGCTTCGGCATGTGGATGATCCACGACCGCGTCACCGATGAAACCTATGGCATGGCCGGCGGCTGGCAGCCCGCGGGCTGGCCCGAGCGCGAGATTGCCTGGATCATCTGGCCCGACAAGGCCGGCCACGGCTATGCGCTGGAAGCCACCGATGCCGCCCGGCGCTATTTCTATGAAACACAGGGCTGGGTCGGCGCTGTCAGCTATATCGACCCCAAGAACCTCGACAGTATCCGGCTGGCCGAACGTCTGGGCGCGGTAAAGGATCACGACGCCGAGACGATCGACGGCAATGACGCGGTCTATCGCCACCCCTCGCCCGCGCGCCTGCGCTCGGGGCAGATCGCCGATGGCATCGCGCTGGAGATCCAGAACTACATCAACCCGCTGTTCAAACCGAAGGGGTTCGCAATTGACTGATGCTGCCACCCGCGCCGCCCAGGTGCTGAAGGAACACCGCGAAAGCATCGACCGGCTGGACGCGATCCTCGTCTATACGTTGGGCGAGCGGTTCAAGCACACCCAGGCGGTGGGCCGGCTGAAGGCCGAGCATGACCTGCCGCCCTCTGACCCAGAGCGGGAAGCGCAACAGATTTCGCGGCTGGAAGAGCTGGCCAGCTCTGCCGACCTCGATCCCGATTTCGCCAAGAAATTCCTGAATTTCGTGATTCAGGAAGTCATCCAACACCACAAGCAACACCAGAAATAGGCGGTGACCCCGCCCATTGCCAGACCAAGGAGAAAACCAAAATGGCACTTAAAATTCGTCTCGCCCGCGGCGGCTCCAAGAAGCGCCCGTTCTATCGCATCGTGGCCACCGACAGCCGCATGCCCCGCGACGGCCGCTTCATCGAAAAGCTGGGCGTCTACAATCCGCTGCTGCCCAAAGACAGCGAAGAGCGCGTGAAAATGGATATGGAGCGCGTCAAGTACTGGCTTGGCGAAGGCGCCCAGCCCACCGACCGTATCGCCCGCATGCTCGAGGCTGCCGGCGTTCTGACCAAGAAAGAGCGCAGCAACCCGAAATCCGGCACCCCGGGCAAGAAAGCCGTCGAGCGCGCGGAAGAGAAAGCCGCCAAGGCGGCCGAAGCTGCCGAAGCCAGCGCGGCCCCCGCGGAAGAAGCCGCTGCCGAGTAATCGGCGCGGAGGTCTGCGATGCTCCGCCTGTTCATGATTTGCGGCCTTGCTGCGGGCGTCTGGCTTGGGATGAAAGCCGAACGTTTCCTGCAGCAGGACCGCTGTCTTGGCGCAGGCGGGGTGGTGGACACGCGCGGGTTCTGCAGCGGGGCCCGGCCATGACCGGCACAGCGACAAGGGGTTTGGCACGATGACCGATCGTGTTTGCGTGGGCGCGATTGCCGGGTCTTTCGGCGTCCGGGGTGAGGTGCGGCTGAAAAGCTTCTGCGCCGAGCCCGAGGCGATCGGCGATTACGCCCCGCTGTTCACCGAAGACGGCAGCCGCAGTTTCACCGCCCGGATCAGCCGGCCGGTGAAGGGCGGATTTGCCGTCAGGCTGTCGGGGGTTGCCACCAAGGAACAGGCCGACGCGCTGAAAGGCACCCGGCTGTTCGCCGATCGCGCCGCCCTGCCCGAGCTTGCCGATGACGAATATTACCATGCCGATCTGATCGGGATGGAAGTGCTCGATACCGGCGGGCGCAGTCTGGGCCATGTGCACGCGGTGCATGACCACGGCGCCGGCGATCTGCTGGAAATCCACGGGCCGGGCCTGAAATCCACCGTTTTGCTGCCCTTCACCAATGCCGCCGTCCCCACGGTGGATCTGGGTGCGCGCCGCATCATCGCCGACCCGCCCGAGGGGCTGTTTTCCGATGACTGACCGGGGCCGGGGCGGATGACCGACACCCCCAAATCGAAATCCCATGGCAGGCTGTCGATCGCGGCCTCGCTGAAGCCGCGCGATCTGATCGAGGCCCGCCCGCGTCTGAAAGGCGCCTGGAAGGCCAAGGTCATCACCCTGTTCCCCGAGGCGTTTCCCGGCGTTCTGGGCCAGTCGCTGACCGGGCGGGCGCTGGATCAGGGGCTTTGGGCGCTGGAAACCATCAACCTGCGCCTGTTCGGCGAGGGCCGTCACCGAAATGTCGATGACACCCCCGCCGGCGGCGGCGCGGGCATGGTGCTGCGGCCCGATATCGTCGGCGCGGCACTGAAACAGGCCGCGGCCGGCACGCCCGCCGATCGCGCCGCCTGGCCCGTCGTCTATCTCTCGCCACGGGGCAAAAGGTTCGATCAGGCCATGGCCCGCCGCTTTGCCCAGGCCGAGGGCATCACCCTGCTTTGCGGCCGTTTCGAAGGCGTGGACGAGCGTGTGCTGGAGCATTTCCGTGTCGAAGAGGTCTCATTGGGGGATTTCGTGCTGACCGGGGGCGAGATTGCGGCGCAGGCCTTGATTGACGCCACGGTCCGACTTATACCGCGCGTGCTTGGGAATCAGGCCTCGACCGAAGAGGAGTCTTTCTCTGAAGGCTTGCTTGAGCACCCGCAATACACGAAGCCCGCTGTCTGGGAAGGCCGCGCGATACCGGAAATTCTTCTGTCCGGGCATCACGCGAATATCGCCTCCTGGCGGAAGGCCATGGCCGAAAGGCTGACAAAGGAACGTCGACCTGATCTCTGGCGGGCTTACTGTGCGAAACACGGTAGGGACCCGGAAGAAGACCAAGAGCTCTGAGGACGCGCAAACTTCGCGGGGAAAACCGCGAGCATATAGGAGAAGAAGCGATGAATCTTATCGCGCAACTCGAGGCCGAGCAGATTGCCGGTCTGGAAAAGACCATCCCGGATTTCAAGGCCGGTGACACCATCCGCGTCGGTTACAAAGTGACCGAAGGCACCCGTACCCGGGTTCAGAATTACGAAGGCGTCTGCATTTCCCGCAAGAACGGCACGGGCATCGCCGGATCGTTCACGGTGCGCAAGATTTCCTTTGGCGAAGGCGTGGAACGTGTGTTCCCGCTCTACTCCACCAATATCGACAGCATCGAAGTGGTACGCCGTGGCCGCGTTCGCCGCGCCAAGCTGTACTATCTGCGCGAGCGTCGCGGCAAATCCGCCCGGATCGCCGAAGTCTCCAACTACAAGCCCAAATCCGGCGCCGAAGCGTAAGGAGCGGACAGATGAAAAAAGACATCCATCCCGATTACCACATGATCAACGTCAAGATGACCGACGGTACGATCCTTCAGATGAAATCCACCTATGGCGCCGAGGGCGACACCCTGTCGCTCGACATCGACCCGACGGTGCACCCGGCCTGGACCGGCGGCTCCACCCGTCTGATGGACGCGGGCGGCCGTGTGTCAAAGTTCAAGAAGAAATACGAAGGTTTGGGCTTCTAAGCCTGCCCCTTCGGCTTCCCAAGCGGCAGCACACAACATATAGTAGAGGCGCGCCCCCGTTTCGGGCGCGCCTTTTGCATCGGGAAAAGGAAAAACGGCGTGGCGCATATCATCGTCGTGGGCAATGAAAAAGGCGGGGCAGGCAAATCGACCATGTCGATGCACGTGGCCACCGCTCTGGCACGGATGGGCCACAAGGTTGGTGCATTGGATCTGGACCTGCGCCAGCGCAGTTTCGGCCGCTACATGGACAACCGCCGCGCCTATTGCGCGCGCGAGGGGCTGGATCTTCCGACACCGGAATATCACGACCTGCCCGATATCGATCATGATCAGCTCGACCCGGGCGAGAACATCTTTGACCGGCGCCTGTCGGCCGCCGTGGCCGGGATGGAAAGCGAGGTCGATTTCATCCTGATCGATTGTCCCGGATCGCACACGCGCCTCAGCCAGGTCGCGCATTCGCTGGCCGACACGCTGATCACGCCGCTGAACGACAGTTTCGTGGATTTCGATCTTCTGGCCCGTATCGAGCAGCCCTCGGGCAAGATTCTGGGGCCGTCGATCTATTCGGAAATGGTGTGGAGCGCGCGCCAGCTGCGCGCCCAGGCCGGCCTGCCGGCGATCGACTGGATCGTGCTGCGCAACCGGCTTGGCGCCCAGCAGATGCATAACAAGAAGAAGATGGGCGATGCGCTGGAAAACCTGTCGCGCCGGATCGGCTTTCGTGTCGCGCCGGGCTTTAGCGAGCGGGTGATTTTCCGCGAATTGTTCCCCAACGGCCTGACCCTGCTCGACCTCAAGGATATCGGCGTCAAGGGCCTGAATCTTTCAAACGTCGCCGCGCGGCAGGAGCTGCGCGATCTGATGCTGGCGCTCAACCTGCCGGGCGTACGCGTCGATTTCTGAAAAGCGGGCAGGCCTTCGGCCTGTTCATCTTTTCCCAGCCATGTGCCCCGAGCGCATTGGTGCGCGCGTTGAACGCATCCCGGACACCGATCTGCCGGGTTGCCGCGTCGCGTAGAAGCGAAACCAGTTTCATCTTCCCGTCTCCTTTTTTGCCCCGCCCGATACCATGAAGGGTCGTGGCCCCCTATGGCACAAACATGGCGGCGACGCGCCGGTTTCGGGTCAGACGGTGCCGCCACGGAAACAGTTTATTTTCAACGAGGGGCTATCGCACCCGCAAGCCCTGGACCCGGGCGCAGGCAGCCGAAAGAGACGGACCAACAGCGCCCACATCAGAGCGCCCGCCGGAGTATTCGCAGGTTCGGCCCGCCCGAAGAGGTTTTCGGCACGCGAGAGTCCAGGCGACGGGTGGTCAGCGCAGCCCGATCGGGGCCACATTCCGCGCTAACCGCCAGTACGGAAGCCCGCAGGCTCCAACATGTTGATATTCGTGAGATCTGCTCTTGTTATTATAGAGCAAAACGGGATAAACCCGGCGGCGGAGACGTGGCCGAGTGGTCGAAGGCGCTCCCCTGCTAAGGGAGTAGGCGGGAAACCGTCTCGAGGGTTCGAATCCCTTCGTCTCCGCCATATTACAATCACCCCCGAAACCACCACCTAACGCCCTGAACGGAAACGATAATTCCGGGGTTCGAAACCCTTCATTTCGGACATATGCCAACCGCTCGGAAAACGTCAGTCTGAGCACGAGTCGCTGTAGTTCAAAGCGACCGCTTTCCCAGACTTTACAGGGGTTTAGCAGGAATGCACTGGCGAGTTCGAACATTTGCTCGAAGGGCCGTGCCGGGCGACCTGATCCGTCTGCTTTTTCGACAATAAGCAGTTTTTCCTGCTCCAGCTTGCCGATCTTCTTCTCATAGGCCTGGATGACGGTTTTCGTTTCCGCATCGATCAATCGGTTTAAGAGTGTCTCAACCTGCGTATCGATTTCCTTGATCTTGACCTCAAAGAGCGCAGCCTGTTCCTTGGCGCGACCCAGACGGATATCCCAGATATCTGCGAACATGGCTTTGGCAGCAGAGAGCACCGAGCGTGAGGGCAGTACGCCTGTCAGAAGATCGGCAAACTCATCTTCGATCACATCGCGGCGGATAGATTTTCGGTACGAGTCGCACCCTTTGTTGAAGCACATATAATAAGGATGCTTCTTGCCTGTTTTGCTTTTCGACCAGCAGGAGGTGAGCGGGCGATCACAGTCGCCGCAGACCACGGAGCCGCGAAGAGGAAAATCCTCATTGATATCTGCGCGGGCGGCAATGCGCGCGCCTTCTTTGATGCGTTCCTGGATGCGTGTGTAGGTCTCGAACGAGATCAGCCCTTCATGCTGTCCCTTCATCATGCGGATGCCCCAGGCAGGGACTTCGATGTAACCTGCATAGTGCGGGCGAGTGAGCAGTCGAATGACTTCTTCGTAGCGGACAAATCCACTTGGAAAACGACCGGCAAAGGCGGGTTCAGATTCCAAATAGGTCTTCACTTCGCTTTGCGACGCAAAACGCCCGTGGGCGAATCCATCTAGCGCCTCGGAAATGATCGTTGCAAGCGGCTCGTCCCGCACGAGGAGTTTGCCATGTCCTGCCTTGCGCTCATAGCGAAAGCCCGGAGGCGCGGGGAAACACCAGTATCCGTTCATCGTTCGGGCGCGCATGCGATTGGTGGTCTGTTCGCGGTTCTTTTGACGCTGGTGCTGAGAGACCGAGGCGAGCAGGTTTTCAATGAGGACAGAGTCAGAGTCTTCGCCGAAGGTGATGGAGGGGCTTTCAAGCTTGCCGCCGATGTCTTTCAGCGTGCGGCGCAGCGTCCAGTGGCTCTCAATGTCGCGCGCGAAGCGGCTGATATCATCAATAATGACGACAATGCCGTCGCGCGGTTCGGCCTTAATAAAGGCGATCAGGTCATTGAAGGAGGGGCGATCCATCAAACCGCCGGACACACCCTTTTCGTGAAAGGTGCGAATGACTTCGTATCCTTTGCGCTTCGCATATTCGCGGCAGCGCGTGGCTTGCGAGTCGAGGCCGTGGCCTTCTTCAACTTGTTTGGCGGAGGAGACGCGGCAGTAAATGACGGCGGCGTCCGGTTCTGTTTGTAGAATAGGTAAATGTTCTGCGCTCATCTGGGCTCCTTCTTTTTTACATTGTTGGAGGATGCCACTGTTTCAGGCGCTGTATCTTCAAGACAGAGGTAGTTTAGCACATCATCGAAGCCGATGTCGCTGTTTTGGTTTAGTTTCTCCCCAGCTTTGACGCTGAATCCCACGTCCACAAACGCGACCATGATTTGCCAGAGCGCACCCAAAAACTCCCTGGCCTGTTCGTCGTTGAAGTCACTGCCCTCCAGATGATCGCCGTAGCGCTCCAGCAATGCGGTCTTGCTGATGGATGTTGTGCTTAGCTCATTGGTTTTTCCTCTATTTTCCATGTTGTTGTCCTTTCTTGACTTATCGTTTGAGTGTCTGACGTCAGCGCCAATGGGCCAGTTTAGGGTGATTTGATAAGAGAGGGTTTCTGGCACATCGTAACCACCAAGGAGTGGAGATGAGACAG
>NZ_JACIEQ010000006.1 GCF_014196965.1 Actibacterium naphthalenivorans
CACTCGGCGCTCGGATACCTGTCCCCATCGGAGTTTCTGATGCAAACCACCGCGCCAGCGCTTGAGACTCTTGCGGTCTCCACACTGTCGCTCAACACTCAAACCCAATCGGAAGATTCTGGATCAACCCGGCCCTAATCCCGGGGGAAGCATCCCAGCCAACAAAATTGTCAGTGCAACCTTAAATCGATGCCTCGATTTTGGCTGCGCAAGATTTCACCCTGGCGACGAGATCCATGTGCGCGCGCAAGTTCTCGAAACTTGCCTCCCCGGCAACGAAGCTTACTGATCCGACAACACTTTCGCCCCGGAAGATTGGGGCAGCCAGACCGGCTTGCCCTTTTGAGACTTCGGATACGGTCAGGCAGTATCCATCTCTACGTATTGTGCGCAGGTCTTGTTTGAAAGCCTTCCAGGTTTGCTCTTGGCTCCGCGCGCGGATCTCAGCCTCGTTGTCCAGATAGAGCCTCTTGAGGGTCCGATCCGGCAGATGTGCCAGAATTACGCGTGATGTGGCGCCGACGAAGAGTGGCATCGCGACACCACGCACGTATCTGGTAGGCTCATGAACTTCGGGCCCGTTCTCCTGGTGGATGCAGAGCACGCAATTGTTGAAGAGGCGCGACAACACAATATCCGAGCGCGGATCAGTGTCCTCGATCAGTTGTCGCATGTGCGGGGCGGCATGTTGGATCAGCGTATCGTTACGCCGCATCCTGTAGTCGTACTGGATGAAAGCAGGGCCCAAGGCAAACGATCCCGGCCTGACCGAATCCAGGAAGCCGCTTGCGCATAGCTCTTTTATGTAGCGATAAGAGGTGCTTATGGAAATTCCGATTTCGCATGCGACTTCATCCGCAGTCCAGACAGGCCGGTTCTCGGTAAAGAGTTCGATCACCGCAAGTGTCTTGTTTTCAGTCGCCATTGGTCAACTCCGTCCATCCTCTGCGTCGCCATAATGCAAAAAAATTCATCTTTGCAAATATCAAAAAATTACAAATTTCGCAAATTATAGGAATTTTGTTTGACTCGCGCTGAGCTGATTCCTAGGCTTCAGGTAATGAAAGGGCGGCATGAAAGCTGCCCCATCCTTTGATCCTGACACGGAGGTCTAGAATGAATATATTTCACGACATTGTTGTCCGAACCGTCCGAACTTTACTGCTTTCGGCAACGATCGCTGCCGCGACGATATCAAGCGTACATGCCGAGACTGTCAGAGTGGCGATGCTTGCCCCGAGTGCGCTGCTTTGGCTGCACGCCATCGCCGAGGAAGAGGGTTTCTACGCCTCCCGGGATCTGCAGGTCGAGGTATTGCGTGCCCAAAGTAGCCCAGCCTTGTTGCAGGCGGTCTCTTCCAACAGCGTAGAGGCGGGAATTTCGCTGGGCGATCTCGTTATCCGCGCAATCGACAAGGGGGCTCCGATCGTCATCACGGGTGCGGTGCTTGAGAAAACCATTCTGCGCATGGTAGCCGTAGAAGGCATCGACAGCCCGGCGGGGCTCGCTGGAAAGAACGTTACCGCCGGGGCGGTGACGGGTGGCACCGCGAACATGATGCTGTATCAACTGAAACGGGCTGGTGTCGACACGAGCGGCGTTAAGATGGTTGCGATTCCTAACTCGCGCGACCGGATCGTGGCGCTTGCCAACGGCCAGGTTGACGGGGCCTTGCTCATTGCGCCGTTCGATGCGCTTGCAACGCGTGAGGGCATGAACCTTTTGGCCGACTTTACAGAGCCTTATCTGCAGACACCGTTGATCATAAACAAGAACTGGGCTGCCGAGCAGCCCAAAGCCGCCGCCGATCTTACGCAGGCGATGCAGGAAGCGGCGAACTGGATTAATAATCCGGCCAACAAGGACGAAGCGATCCGAATTCTAACCGAATTCACCAAAGCAGAACCCGAAATTGCAGCGGCATCCTACGAATTTATCGTGGAGCAGCAGAAGGCGATCGGTGTCAACTTTGAAATGCCGGAAGCGTCTTTGCAGAACATCGAGAACATCAATGCAGAGCTCGAAGGACGGACGCCCCAGCAACTGAGAATTTCCGATTACTACGACAGCAGTTACCTGGCTGACTAGCCACGGCTCAAGCAGCGGCGGCTATACAGCGTCGCCGTTGCCCCCTTCACCACAGAAAAACCAGAGAGTGAACATGGCGATATTGGCAACGCCCACATACCTGCTGACCGGGTTCCTTGGCAGCGGCAAGACCACACTTCTCAACAATTGGCTGAAGCAACCTGAATTCAGCGATGTGGCGGTCATCGTGAATGAGTTCGGAGCGGTCGGCATAGATAATGACCTGATCTCCAAGAGCGACGAAGATACGATCGAACTGACGACCGGTTGTCTCTGCTGTACTGTACGCGGCTCTTTGGTCGAGACGCTGATGGCACTTTTTGTGAAACGTCAACAGGGCCAGGTTCGACATTTCAATGCGGTCGTCATCGAGACGACCGGCCTTGCCGATCCAGTGCCAGTCATTCAGGCCCTGATGACCACGCCGGTTAGCGGCAATTTCCATCTTGCCAAAATCATCACCACGGTCGAAGCCCCGCAGGGCCTCTCAACGATTGACCGCCATGCGGAAGCTGCAAAGCAGGTTGCCGTCGCCGACGACATCGTCATCACAAAGGGCGATCTGGTTGCGGAGGGTCATGTCAACGTCGCCAATGCACTCAAGACACTCAATCCGGGTGCTCCGATCCACAACACCGCGCCGAGCGCCCCGTTGGCGCTGTCGGCGATCCTCGGCTCTGGTTCTCTCGAAACATCGGCGCAGTTCAACGGTCCGAAATATTGGCAAAATGCAGACGTCGTGAAGCAAGACGACCGTCACCACCATCGCCATGACCTCAACCGGCACAATTCAGAAATCGGCTCGTTCGTTTTGACTTTCGATGAACCCCTTCGCTGGCAGGAGGTCGCTGCTTGGATGGACGCTCTGGTCATTGCACATGGCGAAGACATCCTGCGGGTCAAGGGAATTCTGGAGATAGAGAACACGGATCAACCGATTGTTGTGCAATCGGTTCAAAAACTTTTCCATCCGCCATTCGCACTAGAGCAATGGCCGGACGGCACGAGGCAAAGCCGGGTGGTCTTCATCACCAAAGCCATTTCGGAGTCCTTCGTGCGCGAAGTCTTCGACATCATCCGGTCGGCGCGCAAACCTTCGGCATCCCCTTCTATTCTTTCCGAACTCGAACTGACTGGAGCAACGTCATGAGCCGCATCGATACAATCATCCGCAACGGCCGCGTTGTGACTTCGGAGGCCATTTCGGAGCAGTCTGTCGGAATCAACAACGGGCTGATTGCGGGGCTCTACGCATGCGGGGAGGAACCGGACGCGGTTGAAGTCATCGATGCCTCGGGTCTTTGGGTAATACCCGGGGTGATCGACATGCATTCGCATCACCGGGAAGGGACAGAGCCGGGTTTTGAATACAAGGATACGATTTACACTTCGACACAGCAGTGCGCAGCAGGTGGTGTGACCACCAGCGTCGCGATGCCTAACGTAACACCTCCGCCCAACACGCTGGAATTGCTGAGAAAACAATTCGACCTTTATCGAAAGGATTCCGTTGTTGACTGGAACTTCAATGCGGCGCCAACCGTTGCCGAGGAAATTGCCGGCATGGCAGGCGAAGGTATCGGTGCTTTCAAGATCTTCATGGTCGTCGATACCGGGCGAAATTATCCGCACATGCCGGGGATCGGTGTGCACGATCACGGCAAGATCTTCGAGATTATGCAGGCTTGTGCCGCTGTTGACGTTCCGCTCATGGTGCATCCCCACGATCAGGCGCTGATGGATGTGATCGAGAAGAAGTTCTGGGATCGCGGCGAACGCGATGCACTGGCGTATGCAAAAGCATATGCGGCCCATGACGGGCTGATTTGGGAATCCGCAATCGGTACGCTTCTCCGCTTGCAGGAGGCCGCCGGATGCCATCTGCACATCCTCCATACCCAGACCGCAGGCAGTGTGGACATGATCCGCAAGGCCAAGGCCCGAGGACAGCGTGTGACATGTGAAATTAACCCTTGGGCGCTGTTCCTGGGGTACGACTGGTCGGCAATCCAGCGGCTCGGCTCCTATGCGCTCAGCTATTGGGTGCCAGACAAGAACCTGCCCGGCCTTTGGGAGGGATTGAACGACGGCACGATCGACATTGTCGCTACCGACCACGCCCCGCACCTCGCGGAAGAAAAGGAGGTTGGCTGGGAAGACGGCTGGCGCGCGCATACCGGTACGCCTTCAACCCAGTTCTATGTCTCGATGTTCCTTTCTGCGGCGCAGCAGGGAAAGATATCGTTGGAGCGCGCGGTCGAAGTCCTGTCGACGAAGCCTGCGGAATTGTTCAAGCTTGCGAATAAGGGGAGAATTGCAACGGGCTATCACGCCGACGTGGTACTGATCGATCCAGAGACTGAATATACCATCAGTAATGACGATGTACTTAGCCTGAGCGGCTGGAGCCCTTATGACGGGCGGGTGTTCAAGTGCAAACCCGTCCGGACGATCCTTCGCGGACAGACCATCTACAAAGACGGAAAGGTGGTAGGGTCGAAAGGGACCGGCCTGCAGGCCGTCGCTCGGGCTGAAACCCAATCGGCGGTATGAATATCATGAAGACTATACTGGACTACCTAAGCGGAGAGACGCGAACAGCGGCCTTGTCTCGCGCAGTGTTCTCGCTCGTTTCTGTGTTGATCATCTGGCAAATCCTCACTGCGACGATCGTGATGAACCGGATGCTGCTTGTGCCACCTGCTGAAGTCTTGGACGCATTTATTGGCGAAATCCGTAGCGGAGAGATGCGGCGGAACGCGTGGGCAACCTGCCTAGCGGTCGGCGTTTCTTTTCCTCTTTCGGTAATCGTCGGGGTGTTGATCGGGATGTTCCTGGCGTCCAGTCGCGCGCTTTCGCTGATCGGTGGCCCCATGCTGTCGGCTTTGAACTCGGTGCCGATCATTGCGCTGGCGCCGCTATTCATAGCGTGGCTGGGTCTTGGCTTTTCATCGAAATTTGTGTTGGTGATGCTGGTCGCGGTTTTCCCTGTCGTTGTCACGACGGAAGCCGGCCTGCGCGCCACGGACAAGAACCTGCTTGAAACGGCCCGGTCGTTCAACGCGACCCACATTCAGACCTTCACCACAGTCAGCCTGCCTTATGCTCTGCCATATATTGTCAGCGGAATCCGGGTGGCGTGGGCGCGGGCGCTTGTGGGCATCGTCGTTGCAGAGTTCTTCGGTTCGTTTGCCGGATTTGGCTATGCGGTGATGGCGGCCGGTCAGACCTTCGATACGGCAACGCTGCTGGCATATGTGATCGTGCTCGGCGCAATGGGGTTGATCGGGTCTATGATCTTTCAGTGGCTGGAAGAGCGCCTGGCGCCCTGGAGAAAAGAATGAACACACATCCCATCCTCGAGATTAATGGCGTTAGCAAGACCTTCGTGCGCCGCGACAAAACCGAAGTGGCGGCGCTACGTGACATCGACCTGTCGATCCCGAAAGGCGCGTTCGTTTCAATTGTGGGCGCAAGTGGCAGCGGAAAATCAACGCTGCTACGTATCATCGACGGGCTGCTCAGCGCAGACACAGGCAAAGTTCGGGTCAATGGGGCAGTTGTAACCAAACCCGGCAAGGACCGAGCCGTCGTTTTTCAGAACGATTCTCTGTTACCTTGGAAGACGGTCATCCAGAATGTCGCCTACGGGCTGACGTTAAGCGGCATGAAGTGGCGCGAAGCGTCCAAGATCGCCCAGGAATTCATCGATCTCGCTGGCCTCAAAGGCTTTGAAACCCATTTTCCGCACCAACTGTCTGGCGGAATGCGCCAGCGCGTCAACGTCGCTCGTGGTCTCGCAGTGGACCCGGAGATCATTCTTTTGGATGAGCCATTTGCTGCACTGGATTCTCAGACACGTGAGATCATGCAGACCGAGCTTTTGCGGATTTGGCAGCAAAGCGGCAAGACGGTCATCCTGATCACGCACCAGATTGACGAGGCCGTGTTTCTGTCGGACGAGGTTGTGGTATTCTCAGCGCGTCCCGGTACCGTCAGGCAGAAGATACCTATAGTACTTGCGCGGCCACGCAATCTTGATGTCAAGCGTTCGCCCGAATTCGTGCAATTTGTCGACAAGATATGGAAACTGATCGAAGAGGAAGTGCGGGCGGCGGCCGCGTCTTGAGGTTTTGCGTTTGCCTTGCCCGGACGGGCACTTTCAGATGCACTTCCGCGGCCAAGGCGGCAAGGCACACGGCTACGAAAAAGGTGACCAAATTCGGAAGCAGGTAGGAGGCAGTGATGCCTCTGAAAGATGAAACTTTCTTGATGCGGGAAAGTCGACCTCTTGCCCTGGCAGAGCGGAAAAACACTCCCGTTTTCACTACTTCAAAACAAGTTCTGGGAAAGAACTCAGTGCCTAAGGTTCAGCAACTGCGCCTTCCCTAAAAACACGATCGACACGTCTCTCAGCATGATTGAGATCGCTGCGATTGTCGGAGCCACCTAATCGCCCAAACCAGTGAACAGCCGCCGGGTCAGCGTCGATTGCGGCCAAGACGAGCAAGAGACCAATCTCGAGCTCTTCAAGCGATGTGATGAAGGAAAGTAGCCCTAGTCACCACGAAGCTGCGGATCTGTGGCAGAGCCACCGTCAGAAAAGCGGTCAGCCGCTTCTGCGCTCGTCAGATCGTCGACGTCTCGATCCCTGGTGCCCGGGTGACGCGCGTCCTTGACAACCTCGCGCCGCGGTTCGGGTTGCTCTGATCTCTCATCCTCGACAGTGGTCCTGAGGGGATCAGCCGGGCGCTGTGCGAGGTTCGAGCATTGGACGCCCGATTGCGGTTCATCGAACCGGGAAAACCGGTCCAGAACGCTTCCTGGGACCCTTCAATGGCAAGTTGCGGGACGAGGGCCTGACGTTGCACTGGTTCCGATTACGGTCCCATGCCGGGGAGGAGATCGGTCGGTGGCGCCTTCACTGCAACACCAAGCGCTCGCTCGGCGCTTGGCTGCCTGACCCAAAGAAGGCCCTGACCTTCCGTCGTCAGACACCTTGTGTTCTCCGCCCTGTCACTTGCCACTGAAAATAGCCCGGAATCTTCTGCTTCAACGCGGCCATGAGGCAGGGGGAAGGTCAAGTCGAGCAATGGCGCAGAAACAGTCCACATGGCCTCGACGCAGGCGCAAGACGCCTGCCACCTGTCGCGGCAAACAGAAACGGCCGCCGGGTTGGGCGGCCGTCTGAACTTCGTGCACCGGGGTCTTACCGGTTTTCGACATCCACGTAATCGCGCGCGGTGGCGCCGGTGTAAAGCTGACGCGGACGGCCGATTTTCATAGTCGGGTCCGAGATCATCTCTTTCCACTGGCTGACCCAGCCGACGGTGCGCGACACGGCGAAGATCGGCGTGAACATCGAGGTCGGAAAGCCCATCGCCTCGAGGATGATGCCGGAATAGAAATCCACGTTCGGGAACAGTTTCTTGTCCACGAAATACGGATCGTCCAGCGCCTGTTTTTCCAGCTCCTTGGCGACCTGCAGCGTGGGGTTGTTTTCCACACCCAGCAGATCAAGAACCTCATCGGCGGATTTCTTCATCACCTTGGCGCGCGGGTCGAAGTTCTTGTAGACGCGGTGGCCAAAGCCCATCAGGCGGAACGGGTCGTTCTTGTCCTTGGCGCGGGCGATGAATTCGGGGATCCGGTCAACGGTGCCGATCTCGCGCAGCATTTCCAGACAGGCCTGGTTGGCGCCGCCATGCGCAGGCCCCCACAGACAGGCGATGCCCGCCGCGATACAGGCAAACGGGTTGGCGCCCGAAGAAGACGCCAGGCGCACCGTCGAGGTCGAGGCGTTCTGCTCGTGATCGGCATGCAGGGTAAAGATCCGGTCCATCGCGCGGCTCAGGATCGGGTCCACCTGGTAATCCTCGGCCGGTACGGCAAAGCACATGCGCAGGAAGTTCGAGGCATAGTCCAGATCGTTGCGCGGATAGACCATGGGCTGGCCGACCGTGTACTTGTACGCCCAGGCGGCGATCGTCGGCATCTTGGCGATCAGGCGGATGGCGGCAACCTCGCGCTGCCAGGGATCGTTCACATCGGTGCTGTCGTGATAGAAGGCCGACATCGCGCCGACCACACCGACCATCACGGCCATCGGGTGGGCATCGCGGCGGAATCCGCGGAAGAAGTTGCCCATCTGTTCATGCACCATCGTGTGGCGCGTGACGCGGAACTCGAAATCCTCGAGCTGCGCGGCGGTCGGAAGCTCGCCGTAAAGCAGCAGATAACACACTTCGAGAAAATGGGATTTCTCGGCCAGCTGATCGATCGGGTAGCCCCGGTGCAGCAGCTCGCCCTTGTCGCCATCGATGAAGGTGATGGTGGATTCGCACGAAGAGGTCGAGGTGAAGCCGGGGTCGTGGGTAAAGACCCCGCCTTGGGCGTACAGCTTTGAAATATCGATAACATCAGGCCCGGCGGTGGGCGAATACATCGGCAGTTCAATGGTCTTGTCGCCGAAGCTCAGCGTTGCGGTCTTGGTGCTGTCAGGCATTCCTGTCCCTCTCTGAATAACCGGCACATCCCCTGTACCGGTCAGTGTGGCGTCGCGAAGAGCGGGAAATTCGCCCGCTCAGGGCTTGGTGTCAGCGATCCGGGCCAATGTCTCGTCCCGTCCGATGACAATCATCATATCGAATACGCTGGGAGAAACCGTACGTCCGGCAAGGGCCGCGCGCAATGGCTGAGCGAGCTTGCCGAGCTTCAGGTCATGGGCCTCGGCCACCTTGGCCACCGCCTCTTCCAGCGCGTCTCGCGTCCAGCTAGCATTTTGCAGATGCGGCGTCAATTCTGCCAGTATACCACGGGATACATTATCCAGAAGCTTCGCCGCTTTCTCATCCGGGATGAAGGGGCGCTCCGACAGTACAAAATGCGCCTTTTCAATAAGTTGCGGAAAGTTTCGGGTGCCGGATTTCAGGTGGGGCATGGCCCGCGCCAACCGATCTTTCTGGGCTGGCGTCAACGGTGCGGCGTCCGTGGCTTCCAGAAACTGCTCCAATTCGTGCAGCAGCGCGGCATCCTCGGCAACCGCGAAATGCTGGCCCGAAAGATTATCCAGCTTCTTGAAATCGAACCGGGCGGGAGACTTGCCGATTCCGTCGAATCCGAACCATTCCTTTGCCTGCTCGTCGGTGAAGAATTCATCGTCGCCATGGCTCCAGCCCAGCCGCGCCAGATAGTTGCGCATCGCCGCGGCCGGATAGCCCATGGCCTGATATTCCTCGACCCCCAGCGCCCCGTGGCGCTTCGACAGTTTCTTGCCGTCGGGGCCGTGGATCAGCGGAATATGGGCCCAGACCGGAACCGCCCAGCCCATCGCGTGATAGATCTGCATCTGACGCGCCGCGTTGGCCAGGTGGTCATCCCCCCGGATCACATGGGTCACGCCCATGTCATGGTCATCGACAACCACAGCCAGCATATAGGTGGGTGTGCCGTCCGAACGTAACAGAACCATGTCATCGAGCTGATCATTGCGCCATGTGACATCGCCCTGAACCTGATCGTGGATCACGGTCTCGCCATCGCGCGGCACCTTCAGCCGCACCACATGGGGCGCGTCCGGGTGGCTGTCGGGCGCTGCGTCACGCCAGGGCGAGCGGTAAAGGGTCGAGGTGCCGGCCGCTTTCGCCGCCTCGCGGAAGGCGGCGATTTCGTCCTGGGTGGCAAAGCACTTGTAGGCATGGCCCGCCGCCAGCATCGCCTGCGCCACCTCGGCATGGCGCCCGGCGCGTTCGAACTGGCTGATCGCGTCGCCGTCCCAGTCCAGCCCCAGCCAGGTCAGCCCTTTGAGGATCGCCGCCGTCGCCTCGGGGGTGGAGCGGGCGCGATCGGTATCTTCGATGCGCAGCAGGAACTTCCCGCCGCGCCCGCGCGCGTAAAGCCAGTTGAACAGCGCGGTGCGCGCGCCGCCGATATGCAGATAGCCCGTGGGCGACGGGGCAAAACGGGTGACGACCGGGGCCTCGGACATGGGGGCGTTAACCTTCTGGCAACCAAATGGGAGATAGTGTTGGCGCCTGATTAAGCAATCGGGCGGGGGAGAACAAGGCATGCGCGCCCTCGATGCCCTGGAGGCCCAGCGGGGCCATCTGTTCGGCTGGGTGCCGGTGATGCTGGCCGCCGGCATCGGCGGCTATTTCGCCCTGCCGCGGGAGCCTTCGGCGCTGCTCTGGGCGGCGCTTGGCGCGGGGGCCCTGCTGGCGGGGCTGGCCGTACGGCTCTCGGGGGAACGGCGGGCGCCGCTGTTTCTGGCGCTGGCGCTGACCTGCGCGGGCTCCCTGCTGGCCGGGGCGCGGGTGCATCTGGTGGCGGAGCCGGTGCTGACATACCGCTTTTACGGCGCGGTTCAGGGGCGCGTGGTCGGGATCGACCGGTCCGCCTCGGACGCGCCGCGCCTGACGCTGGACAGGGTGTGGATGGAACGGCACGCCCCGGATCGAACCCCGGCGCGCATCCGCGTTTCGCTGCATGGCGCGCAGGGGTTCATCGTGCCCGAGCCCGGGATGCTGGTGGCGCTGACGGCGCATCTTTCGCCCCCGCCCGCGCCGTCGGAACCCGGCGGGTTCAACTTTCAGCGCCGGGCGTGGTTCGAACGCCTCGGCGCGGTTGGCTATACAAGGACGCCGGTGCTGGCCATGGCCCCGGCGGAGGCGGGCCGGGGCGGGCTTTTGATCCACCGCGCGCGCATGGCGATTTCCGCCGCGATCCGCGCCCGGATGCCGGGGGATGAAGGCGCCTTTGCCGCCGCCATCCTGACCGGCGACCGCTCGGCGATGTCGGCGCCGATGCTGCAGGCGCTGCGCGACGCCAATCTGGCGCATCTTCTGGCGATTTCGGGGCTGCACATGGGGCTGTTGACCGGCTTCGTCTTCGCGGCGCTGCGCTACGGGTTGTCACTGATCCCGCCGCTGGCGCTGCGCCTGCCGGTCAAGAAGCTGGCGGCACTGATGGCGATCGTGGCGGCGGGCGTTTATCTGGCACTGTCGGGCGGCAATATCGCCACCCAGCGCGCCTTCATCATGGTGCTGGTGATGCTGCTGGCGGTGTTGTTCGACCGGCGGGCGCTGACCCTGCGCGCGGTGGCGATGGCGGCACTGATCGTGCTGGTGCTGCAACCCGAAAGCCTGACGGAGCCGGGGTTCCAGATGTCTTTCGCAGCCACCACGGCGCTGGTCGCGGTGTTCGGCGCGGCGCGCGACTGGCCCGAAACCCGGCCGCGCCCGCCAGGCTGGGCGCGTCCGGTGCTGGCGGTGTTCATCTCATCCGCCGTGGCCGGGGCGGCGACCGCGCCGATCGGGGCGGCGCATTTCAACCAGATCGCGCAATACGGGCTTCTGGCGAATGTCCTGACCGTGCCGCTGATGGGGGCGCTGGTGATTCCGGCGGCGGTTCTGGCGGCGGTGCTGGCGCCGTTCGGCCTGTCTTTCGTCGGGCTCGAGATCATGCGTCTGGGCATCATCTGGATCCTGGGGATGGCCGCGTTCGTGGCCGGGCTGGACGGGGCGACCTGGCCGGTCGTCACGCCGATGGCGCCGGTGCTGCCGCTGATGGCGGCGGGGATGCTGTGGCTGATCCTGTGGCAGGGGCGGGCGCGGCTGGCCGGGCTGCTGCCGGTTGTGGCGGCGCTGTTTCTGTGGGGCCAGACCGAACGGCCGGCGCTGCTGATTTCGGAAAGCGGGGCGCTGCTGGGGGTGATGGGCGAGGCCGGGCGCGCGCTGAACAAACCCACGGGCGAGGGGTTCGTGGCCCGAAGCTGGCTGGAAAACGATGGCGACGCCGCGTTGCAGGATGACGCCTTTGCCCGTTCCGGGTTCTCCGGGGAAAAGGGCATGATCCACGCCGAAATCTCCGGCCGCTCTTTCGTGCAACTGTCGGGACGAGGCTGGGCCGACAGGCTTGAACCGGCCTGCGCGCGGCGGGGCTGGGTCATCCTGGCCCGCAAGCTGGACGGCGCGCTGCCGAAGGGGTGTGTTTTCCTGGATCAGCGCGCCCTGGCCAGAACCGGCGCCATCGCGGTGTTCGAAGGGAAGGACGGGCCGATCCTGATCGGTGCGAAACATCGGGCGGGGCGCAGACCCTGGACCAGATGACGGCTCAGTAGCTGCGGATCAGACCGACCAGCCGCCCCTGCACCTCGACCTGATCTGAGGGCAGAACGCGGGTCTCATAGGCCGGGTTGGCTGCCTCCAGCGCGATCATGCTGCCCTTGCGGCGAAACCGCTTCAGCGTCGCCTCGTGCCCTTCGACAAGGGCCACCACGATCTCGCCATTCTCGGCGGTGGTCTGCTCCCGGATCACGACGACATCGCCGTCATTGATCCCTGCCTCGATCATCGAATCGCCCTTGACCTCCAGCGCATAGTGATGGCCGTGGCCCGACAGCATCGACCCCGGCACCGCGACGGTATGCGAGACTTCGCTGATCGCCTCGATCGGGGTGCCGGCGGCGATCCGGCCCATCACCGGCAGTTCCAGCGCATGGGCGGCTTCGACAGGCTGCGCAGCGGCCGGCGCGGGGGCGGGAGCGTCACCTTCGATCACGCGGGGGGTGAAACCTTTTTTCTCCATCGCCTCGGGCAGTTTGATGATCTCGATGGCGCGGGCGCGGTGCGCCAGCCGCCGGATGAAGCCACGCTCTTCCAGCGCGGTGATCAGACGGTGAATGCCGGATTTGGAGCGCAGGTCCAGCGCCTCTTTCATTTCGTCAAACGAAGGCGGAACGCCATCCCGTTGCAGGCGAGTGTTGATGAACTCCAGCAATTCCAATTGCTTGCGCGTCAGCATGGTCGGCTCCTCGGGCTGGTGCCCCCGGAACAAAACGGGGGCATCTTTGCCCGGTGTTCTACGCATGTTCCCGTTTTGTGTCAAGCCTTGCGCTTACAATGGCAGGTAGTCCACCGTTTCCCCGATCTCGCGCGCGCTGTCGCCGGGCGGCCGGATGATCAGCGCCCGCGCCTCGGACAGGATCGTCAGAAGCGCACTGTCCTGGCTGGCAAAAGGGGCAAGCGCGCCGTCGGTCAGCCGGGCGCGCATGTAATGCTCGCGCGGGCCGTTGGCGGCCAGCGGCGCGGCCAGCGGCGCGGACCGGCGCGGGGCAGGGGCCGCGCCCAGCCCCAGCAGCGCGCGGATCGCGGGCACCACGAAGACCGTGCCGCAGACCATCGCCGATACCGGATTACCCGGCAGGCCGATCATCGCCGCACCGCCCATCCGCCCGGCCATCAGCGGCTTGCCCGGCCGCATCGCCACTTTGTAGAACGCCTGCTCCATGCCCAGATCGGCGGCCACGGTGCCGACGATATCATGATCGCCCACCGAAGCGCCGCCGATGGTCAGGATCAGGTCGGCGCCCTCGGCCAGGCCGAACACGGTTTTCAGCGCGTCGGCATTGTCGCGCGCGATGGGCAGCATCCGCACCGCGGCGCCAGCCTCCTCTGCCATCGCCTTCAGGCCGAAGCCGTTCGAGGCGATGATCTGGTCGGGGCCCGGGTCTTCGCCGGGCATCACCAGCTCGTCGCCGGTGGCGATGATCGCCACCACCGGGCGCCGGCGCACCGGCACGCGCGCCACGTTCATCGCCGCCAGCAGCGCCAGATCGGCGGGGCGCAGGGGGCGGCGTGCGTCGAACGGGGCGCCTTCGGCGAAATCGGCGCCTTCCGGGCGGACATGAGAGCCCGAGCCCGCCTTGTGCCCGATGCTGATCAGATCGCCCTTGCGGGTCACATCTTCCTGCGGCACCACGCGGTCGGCCCCTTCGGGCACCGGCGCGCCGGTGAAGATGCGCACCGCCTGGCCCGGGCCGACCCGGCCGGCGAACCTGTGCCCGGCGGCGGCGGTTCCGATCACCTTGAACAGGGCGTCGGCCTCGACCTCGGTGGATTTCAGGGCATAGCCATCCATCGCCGAACAGGCGAAAGGCGGTTGGTTGCGGCGCGCCGCCACCGGGGCCGAGAGCACCCGGCCAGCGGCCTCGGCCAATGACACCTCTTCGCTGTCCAGCGGGGTCAGAAGGGCGAAAACCCGCGTCAGCGCCTCTTCGACCGAAATCATCACTGGGCCTCGTAGCGGCCTGATTTGCCGCCATCTTTCAGCTTCAGGCGGATGTCGGAAATGACCATGCTCTTCTCCACCGCCTTGACCATGTCATAAAGCGTCAGCGCGGCGGCGGACACGGCCGTCAGCGCCTCCATCTCGACCCCGGTCTGGCCGGTGGTTTTCACGGTCGCCTCGATCCGCACGCCGGGCAGGCTGTGGTCGGGCGTCAACTCCACCGCCACCTTGGTGATCGGCAGCGGGTGGCACAGCGGGATCAGCTCGGCTGCTTTCTTGGCGCCCATGATCCCGGCCAGCCGGGCAACGCCCAGAACATCGCCCTTCTTGGCGCGGCCTTGGGTAATCATGTCAAGCGTTTCGGGCATCATCTTCACGCAGCCTTCGGCCACGGCCACCCGCGATGTCACCGGCTTGTCGGAAACATCGACCATATGCGCGTCGCCCTTGGGGTCGAAATGCGTCAGCCCGGCCATCACAGTCCCCCCCTGGGATCGGGCGTGCCGCTCAGCAGCTGCCGCGTGGACTGGGCCACATCCGCCTGCCGCATCAGGCTTTCGCCGATCAGAAAACAGCGGGCGCCGTAGAGCGCCATCTCGGCCAGTTCCGCAGAGGTGTTGAGCCCGCTTTCGGCCACCACCATCCGCTCTTCGGGGATGCGCCGCGCCAGCGTGCGGGTTGTGTCAAGAGATGTCTCGAACGTATTGAGATTGCGGTTGTTTATGCCGATGAGGGGCGAGCGCAGCTTCAGCGCGCGTTCCAGCTCGGGCGCGTCATGCACCTCGATCAGCGCGTCCATGCCCCAGTCGCGCGCGGCGCTTTCCAGTTCGGCCGCCTGGCCGTCTTCGACGCTGGCCATGATGATCAGGATGCAATCGGCGCCAAGCGCGCGCGCCTCGGCCACCTGATAGGGATCGTACATGAAATCCTTGCGCAGACAGGGCAGGTGGCAGGCCGCCCGTGCCGCGGTCAGAAATTCCTTCGCCCCCTGGAACGACGGCGTGTCAGTCAGCACCGACAGGCAGGTCGCGCCGCTGGATTCATAGGCGCGGGCCAGCGCGGGCGGGTCGAAATCGGGGCGGATCAACCCCTTGGAGGGGCTCGCCTTCTTGATCTCGGCGATCAGGCCATAGCCGGTCAGAGACGCCTTGTGCAGCGCGTCGGCGAAGCCGCGCACCGGCGGGGCCTCCTTGGCGGCGGCCTCGACGTCGGCCAGCGGGCGCGCGGCCTTGTCGGCGGCGACCTCTTCCAGCTTGTAGGCCTTGATCTTGTCCAGAATGGTGCTCATTGGAATCGTTTATCCCTGTTCATCGGTATGGGCAATCCGCGACACGCAGATGGCGGCTCAATCTTCTTCGTCCCGCATCGCGGCGGTCACACGGGCCATCAGGGAAAGAAAGCGCGCGCGTTCCTCCGGCGTCAGCGGCGCCAGCGCGGCTTCGTTCTGGGCGCTCGCGGCCTCGGTCGCCGGCCCTTGCAGGGCGCGGGCCCTGTCTGTCAGCCAGATCTGCTGGGCGCGGCCGTCCTGCGGGTGGGGCCGGCGCAGGATCAGCCCGTCCCGCTCCATCCGGGTCAGGGTGTTGGCCATCGTCGCCTGCTCCACGTCCAGCCGCGCCACAAGCTCTTTCTGGGTCAGCCCGTCTTCGGCCCACAGTTCCAGCAGGGTCATGAACTGCGCGGGCGCCAGCCCCAGCGGGCCGACGCGCCGTTGCAGGCCCCGGGCAAAAAGCCGGGCCATGTGGTTGGCCAGATAGCCGGCAGAGGTGGATTTTTCGAAGCTCATGCCGTGGTCATAGCGTTTGAATAGCATGCTTTGCAATGTTATATAGTTGGCTATGTAGATTCGCAGGAGGATGCAATGACCCGTCTTACCAAACTGTTCACGGCGCTGTTTCTGGGCGCCCCGGCGCTGGCCAGTGCCGATGTCACGCTGATCAATGTTTTCGAGGTGCCGCAAGGCAGAGAGGAGGCCGCCATCACCGCCTGGGAGGCCGCGCGGGATTTTCTGCGGCAGGAGCCCGGCTATATCTCGACCGAACTGCACCGTTCATTGTCGCCCGATGCGCGGTTCCGCCTGATCAACGTGGCGAAATGGCAAAGCCCCGCGGCCTTCGAGGCGGCGATCGGCCGGATGCAGGCGGCGGAGGTTTTTCCCAGGATCGAGGGGCTTGTTTCGACCCCTGCGCTCTATTCCGTGATCCGCGCGGACTGAGGCGGCGCGGCTTACGCGGCCTCGGTGGTGATATGCGCAAGGCCCCTGACCTTGGCCAGCGCCGCGCCGCTGTCGATGCTTTCGGCCGCCATTTCAACACCTTCGGGCAGGGTGCTCACCCTGTCCGCGACCATCAGCGCGGCGGCGGCGTTCAGAAGAACCGCATCGCGATAGGCCGATTTCGCGCCGTCCAGAAGCGCGCGGAAGGCGTGGCCGTTTTCTTCGGGCGTGCCACCCAGAAGCGCCTCGAACGGATGCACCGGCAGGCCGGCCTGTTCGGGATGCAGCTCGCGCTCCGTCACCTCGCCATCCTCCAGCGCCGCGACCCAGGACAGGCCCGCGATCGAAAGCTCGTCCGTGCCGTCGCCGCCATGTACCAGCCAGGCTTTTTCCGACCCGAGCTCACGCAGGGTTTCGGCCATCGGGCGGATCAGCGCGCGGGAAAAGGCGCCGGTCAGCTGGCGTTTGACCCCGGCAGGGTTGGTCAGCGGGCCGAGGATGTTGAAGATCGTTCGCGTGCCCAGCTCGATCCGGGTCGGCATCACGTGTTTCATCGCCGGGTGGTGGATCGGCGCCATCATGAAGGCGATGCCGTTTTCGGCCAGCGCCCGTTCCACCACATCGGGCCCGACCATCACGTCGATGCCCATCTGCCCCAGCGCATCCGCGGCGCCGGATTTGGAGGACAGATTGCGGTTGCCATGCTTGGCCACGGGCACGCCCGCGCCCGCCACCACAAAGGCCGTGGCGGTGGAAATGTTCAGCGTGCCCTTGCCGTCGCCGCCGGTGCCGACGATATCGATCGCGCCCTCGGGCGCCTTCACCGGCGTGCATTTCGCGCGCATCACGGCGGCGGCGGCGGCGAATTCCTCGACCGTTTCGCCACGGGTGCGCAGCGCCATCAGCAGGCCGCCGATCTGGCTGGGCGTCGCTTCACCCTCGAACAGGATGGCAAAGGCGGCCTCGGCCTCGGCGCGGGTCAGGGCGCGGTCGGCGGCGGCGCCGATCAGGGGTTTCAGCGCGTCGCTCATGCGGGAACCTTCAGCATATCCAGGAAATTCTTCAACAGCTTGTGGCCATGTTCGGATGCGATGCTTTCGGGGTGGAACTGCACCCCGTGAATCGGCAGCTCGCGGTGGCGCAGCCCCATGATCATGCCATCCTCGAGCCAGGCGTTGATCCGCAGGCAATCGGGCAGGCTCTCGCGTTCCACGATCAGCGAGTGATAGCGCGTCGCCGCGAAGGGCGAGGGCAGGCCGGCGAACAGGCCGGTGCCGTCATGGTGCATCTGCCCCAACTTGCCATGCACGATCTCGCCCGCGCGCACCACCTTGCCGCCGAACGCCTCGCCGATCGCCTGATGGCCCAGACAGACACCCATGAGTGGCGTCCGGGTTTCCGCCGCGGCCTGCACCAGCGCCAGGCAGATGCCCGCCTGAGACGGGTCGCAGGGGCCGGGCGACAGCAGAATCGCCGTGGGGTTCAGCGCCATCGCCTGCTGCACATCCAGCGCGTCATTGCGCCGGACCATGACATCCGCGCCCAGCTCTCCCAGATAGTGGACGAGGTTGTAGGTGAAACTGTCATAGTTATCGATCAGCAGCAGCATGATCCCGCCTTCTTGAATTAGGGGTGAATACGGCGCAAGGTCGGGCTATACATGTTCAGAGCCGCAGGCTGGGGTCAAGGGCATGCGGTGCTGGGGAAGACCTGAAAATATCAGGCGGAATGGACGGAGGCGAGCGCGATGAAGGGCGTTTTGGGCGGGCTCATCTGGGGCGTGGTGGCCGTGGTGCTGGCGTTGATTGTGTTTTCCGCAGTCATGCCGCCGCCGCAAAAGGGGCCTGTGCGCGAACTGGCCGTGCCCGCGCCGCAGGTGGAAACGCCCGTGGCGCCGCAGCCCAGCCTGGGCGACGCGGCCCTGCCTGACGCCGCCCCCGCCGCGCCCGAGCCGCTGGCCGAACCTCTTGCCGAAGCGGCGCCGGCGCCGGGCGGTATCGATCTTCCGCCCGGATCGGAATTCAACCGCCCCGCGCCCGAAGGCGCGGCCATCCTGCCCGGCACCGATGATCCGTCGCTGCCCGAAGCGGCGCCCTCTGTCGCCTTTCCCGCGAATGGCGACATGACCGCGCCGCCCGTGCCCGATACCGAACCCGCCGGCGCGCCCGAAACCGGCGGCGAAACCCCCGAGACGCTTAATGCGCCCGAGATCGCCGAGGTCAACCCGGCGCTGCCCGTGACGGGCGAGCAGCCGGTGCTGCCCAGCCCCGGCGCGGCCAGCCCGGTCACGCCCAGTTCCGAGATGCAGCCGGTGGCGCCGGTCACGCCGCCCACGCCGGAACCCGCGCCCGAAGACGTCGCCGTGGCGCAAGAGCCCGCGCCCGCCACCGACCCCGCGCCGCAGCCGGCCCCCGAGCCTGAGGCCGCGGCCGAACCCGAACCGGCACCCGAACCTGCCGCGCCGCAGCCCGAGGCCGAAGCCGAAACCCCCGCCGCCGAAGCCGCGCCGGAGGCCTCGCCGCTCGTGCCCGGCACCGAACCGCCGGGCGCGCTGCGCGTGCCCGTGCCGGGGCGGCAGATCACCATGCCCGAGGTGCGCACCGGCCGTCTGCCCTCTGTGGGCGACGATGCCGCCGCCCCGTCAGAGGCCGCAAGGCTCGGCGCGCTTGCCCGCTATGCCGCGCCGTTCGAGGCGGCGGACGGCAACCCGTTGTTTTCGGTCATCCTGATCGACGCGGGCGAACGCGGGCTCGACCGCGCCACGCTGACCACTTTCACCTTCCCGGTGACCTTCGCCGTGGATGCCGCGCGCGCCGACGCGGCCGAGGCGATGCGCGCCTATCGCGCGGCCGGGTTCGAGGTTGTGCTGATCGCCTCGGGCCTGCCCGAGGGCGCCACGCCGCAGGATCTGGAAGTGACGCTGTCATCCTATCTGGCACGGGTGCCGGAAACGGTGGCGGTGATGGATGCCGAAACCGGCGGGTTTCAATCCAACCGCCCGCTGCTGCGCCAGTTGATGGCGATCCTGAAGGAAAGCGGCCACGGGCTCGTCACCTATGACCGGGGCCTGAACACCGCCGGGCAGATCGCCACGGCGGCCGGCATTCCTTCGACCCTGATCTTCCGGTCGCTGGATTCCGAGCGGGAGTCGGTGCCCACCATCCGCCGCTATCTTGACCGCGCCGCGTTCAAGGCCGGGCAGGACGGGCAGGTGGTGATGATCGGCCATACCTACCCCAACACCGTCACCGCGCTGTTTTCGTGGGCGCTGGAGGATAAGGACAACAGCGTGACGCTGGCCCCCGTGTCGGCCATCCTGCGGGGGCGGTAAGCCCGATCAGCGATCGAACACGCCGAAGCCTTCAAGCGCATCGGCAAAGGCGGCGGTGAAGGCCGGTTTGTCGGCGGCATCGATATGCGATCCGTCCGGCTGCGCGAAGCCGCGCAGCGCCGGGGCGTCCTCGTAATGCAGGCTGGGGCCGGGCAGGGCCCGCGCCAGACTGTCCCAATACTCGGCCCGGGGCGCGAAACCCTCTTCGACGTCGCGCAGCGCGCCGCTGCTGGGCAGGCGCATCAGCACCACCTCGCCGCCGCGCGCGCGGAATTTCCCGACAAGCGCCGCGAACTCGGCCACGATGCGTTCCCACTCGGCCGCGCCGGGCATGGCCTTGCCCGCGAAGTCCTCACGGGTTGACTCAACGCGCCGTTTCCGAAGCGCCGCGCGGTCGGCATGTTCGAACATCAGCGCCTGTTCGCGGTCCGGCGCGGTGGTCAGGTAGAGCGGGCGGCGGAAGGGAACCCCGTGCAGCACGAGGCTGCTCAGAACGGAGCGCAGGCCGTAATGCGGATGGCTGAACACGAAACGCGCGGCAACGGCGTTTTCCAGCCGCGTGTCCAGCGCGCGTGCCCAGTTCCAGTGATCGGCGTGGTAATCGACGAACCGTTCCTTCAACGCATCCCGGCCCAGACCGGGCACCAGCCAGGGCGAAACCATCGACAGCACGATGGTGCCGCGGAATTCGGTGTTCTCGACGATATCCTCGAACATCCGGAACGGCGCGCCGCCGGATACGGCCAGTTGATGCACCCGGCCACCGCTGCGCTGCCGCAGCTCGTCCAGCGCGATGTTGGTCTGCATCCGCGACGCCCCCATCAGCAGGATCGAATCCGTGGCCTTGTCAGCCGCGACCCCGTCGCGCGCAAGCGCCCAAAGTTCGCGCGTGTTCTGCAGGCTGGGCTGGGCGCCGCGGGCGCGCAGCCCGTGATCGACCACGATCAGCAGACAGCCCGTCAGAAGCGCCGCCAGCGTCACCATCGACAGCGCGTTCAGCTGGGCCCAGGCAAGGCTGCGCCTAGAACTGGAAATAGATGAACGCATCACTGTCCCCCTCGATCATGATGATGGCCGACATCATGCCGACCAGCAAAAACAGTTGCAAAGAGGCCGGAACCGCGGCGATGGCCTGTTCGAACCGGCGTTTGCGCAGGGCGGTGTGAAAGGCCAGCGTCGCCGCTGTAAGCGCCAGCACGATCAGGATATCGCCGGACCCGACGTGAAACGGCGTCTGGGTGGGCGCGAAGAAGCTGCGTGCCAGATCGGTGGCCTGGGCCAGATCGCGAGACCGGAACAGGATGCCGGAAAAGGCGAACAGTGCGAAGGTCAGCCCGCCCAGCAGCACCTGGATCGCGGTGACGCTCCAGACATGCCAGTGGCCGATCAGTTTCTTCAGCATGGTCTCGATGCTCAGCACCGCGCCGTTGAAGGCACCCCAGACCACAAAGGTCCAGGATGCGCCGTGCCACAGGCCGATCAGCGTCATGGTGATCATCTGGGTGCGGATCGTGTTCCACAGCGACCGGTCGGTCGTGCTGCGGACATTGGCGTAGAGGTAATCGCGAAACCAGCTCGACATGGAGATATGCCAGCGCTGCCACAGATCGGCATAGCCGATGGCGGCATAGGGCGCGCGAAAGTTTTGCGGCAGCTCGAACCCCAGGCAACGGGCGATGCCGATCGCCACCAGCGAATAGCCCGCGAAATCGCACAGGATCTGGATCACGAAGGCCAACAGGCCGATCACCACCGTGCCCGGCGGCAGGGTGCCGGATTGCGCGAAGATCCTGTCGGCGATCGGCGCGGTCAGGCCATCGGCGATGACCACCTTCTCGAACAGCCCGATGACGACGAGGATCAGGCCCCAGCCAAAGCTTTCGGCCGTTACCACCGGCGGGGCGATCAGTTGCGGCATGAACTTGCGCGCCCGCACGATGGGCCCGGCCACGAGCTGCGGGAAGAAGGTGACGAAGAGCGCGAAATCCAGGAAGGAGTCCGACGGTTTCAGCCGCCCCTTGTAGATATCGAGCGAATAGCTGAGCGTCTGAAAGGTGTAGAAGGAAATCCCGACCGGCAGCAGAATGCTCCAGGGCATCGGCTCATAGGCGATGCCGAAACGGGCGGCCAGGGCGATGCTGTTTTCCAGCAGGAAGTTGCCGTATTTGAAATAGGTCAGCACGCCCAGGTTCGCGACGAGGCTGAGCCCCAGGTAAAGCTTCTTGGCCATGTCCGAGCGGGCGCGGTAGATGCCCTTGGCCGCGAAGAAATCGACGATCGTCGAGAAGATGATCAGCAGAAGATAGGGCGCGTTCCAGGCGGCGTAGAAGATATAGCTCATCACCAGCAGGAACAGCTTGCGCCATTTCCAGCCCGCGCCGGTGAAATACAGCGCAAAGACGATCAGCGCGAACAGCGCGAAAATATGATTGTTGAAAAGAATAGTCCGACCCCCACGGAATTTTATGCAACAGGAATGAAACGCCAGAAGATATTGGCGTGGTTATGGCAATGAAAGGCGGTTTTTGTGCGGAAGGAGGAACAGCACGCGCGGGTGTGCTTCTTCCGGCGCGGTGCCCGCATCACTGCATCTTCAGCGCTCCGAAAAGCCCGGCGTCTTCGGCCGCGCGGCGGATCGCCTTGGATTTGTTGACGCTTTCCTGAAATTCGGCCTCCGGGTCGCTGTCATAGACAACGCCGCCGCCGGCCTGAATATAGAGCGTTTCGTCCTTCAGAACGGCGGTGCGCAGGGCGATGCACATGTCCATGTCGCCATTGGCCGCGAAATAGCCCACGCCGCCGCCATAGACGCCGCGCTTTTCCGGCTCCAGCTCATCGATGATCTGCATCGCGCGCACCTTGGGCGCGCCCGATACGGTGCCGGCGGGCAGCCCGGCCAGCAGGGCCGACAGCGCATCCTCGCCCTCGGCGATCTCGCCCACCACGTTGGATACGATGTGCATCACATGGCTGTAGCGTTCGATGATGAATTCCTCGGTCGGGCGCACGGTGCCGATCTTCGCCACCCGGCCCACATCGTTGCGCCCCAGATCCAGCAGCATCAGATGTTCGGCCAGCTCCTTCTTGTCGGCCAGCAGATCGGCCTCCAGCGCGCGATCCTCTTCCGGCGTGGCGCCACGGGGGCGGGTGCCGGCGATGGGACGGATCGTAACCTCATCCTCGCGCAGCCGCACAAGGATTTCCGGGCTGGCGCCGATCACCTGGAACCCGCCGAAATTGAAGAAGAACATGAAGGGAGAGGGGTTGGTGCGCCGCAGGCTGCGGTAAAGCGCGAAGGGCGGCAGCTTGAATTCCTGGCTCCAGCGCTGCGCCGGAACCACCTGAAAGATATCGCCGGCGCGGATGTAATCCCTGGCCTTCTCCACCGCGGCCATATAGCCCTCTTTGGTGAAGTTCGAGGTCAGCGCGCCCACCGGCGCGGCTTCGCCCAGATCGCGGGTGGCGGCGGGAACCGAGCGTTCCAGCTCTCGCACCGCGTCCATCACCCGTTCGGCGGCCTGCGCATAGGCGGCGCGCGCCGACAGGCCCGACCCGACCCAGACGGGCGAGACCACGGTCACCTCGCCCTTCACCCCGTCCAGCACTGCCACCACCGAAGGGCGCAGCAGCACCGCATCGGGCAGGCCGAGCGGATCGGGGTTCACGTCGGGCAGGTGTTCGACCAGCCGGATCATGTCATAGCCCAGATAGCCGTACAGCCCGGCCGCGATCGGCGGCAGATCCTCGGGCATGTCGATGCGGCTTTCGCCGATCAGGGCGCGCAGCGTGTCGAGCGGATGGCCCGGCAGCGGCGTGAAGGCATCCGCATCGAACCGGGCCTGCCGATTGATCCGGCTGATCTCTCCGTGGCACTGCCAGATCAGGTCGGGTTTCATGCCGACCACGGAATAGCGTCCGCGCACCTCTCCGCCGGTGACGGATTCCAGCATGAAGCTGTCCTTGCGCGCCTCGGCCAGCTTCAGCATCAGGCTGACGGGGGTATCCAGATCGGCTGCCAGCCGGGCATAGACCACCTGATTGCGGCCTGCGTCATATCCGGCCTCGAAGGCCTCGAATGCGGGGATCAAAGCTGCCATGCCGGCCTCACGGAAACTGAGCGTGAACGGCGTTGATCGCCGCCTGGTCGAGGGTCAGCCCCGCCGCATCCAGCAGGGACTGGGAGAAGTAGATGAACATATCTTCGCCGATGCCCTGCGCCGCCTGCGTTTCGAGCGCGGAGAGCAAGAGCCGGTCTGTCGCGTCATCCTCGGCGGGCGGCAGGATATCGTCAAGCCGCAGCAGATAGACGCCGCCGGCGCTTTCGACCACCTGGCTTTGCCCCTTTTCAAGGGCGAACACCGTCTCCGACAGATCCTGAGGGGTGACGCCGCCGCGGGTGACGGCATCGGCCGTCTCGACGGTCAGCCCGAAGCTCTCTGGCGCATCGCCCGCATCCAGAAGCGTCTTCAGCCCTTCGGCCTTTTCCACCAGCAGGCGCCGGGTTTCGCCTTGCTGCCAACCCTCGATGGCGGCGGCGCGCACCTCGTCCAGCGGGCGCAGGCGGGCCGGGGTTATCTCATCCAGCCGCAGCGCGAAAATGCCGCCATCCTCCAGCTGGATCACTTCGGGGAAATCGCCGCTCTGGACCGCGTCCGCCGCCGCGCGGAACGCGTCATAGCCCGCGATCGCCTCGTCATCCTGGCCGCCGGCATAGTCGATCCGGCCCAGCGTCATCTCCGTTTCGTCGGCCAGCTCTTCCAGCGTGGCGCCGGCGGCAAGCCTGTCGTCGATATCGGTGATGCTGTCAGAGATGATGCGCCGGGCGCGGTCCAGCGCCAGTTCGCTTTCCAGATCGTCGCGCGCGTCTTCGAACGGGGTTTCCTGCGCGGCGATGATCGCGTTCATCCGGATCAGCGCGGGGCCCAGATCGGTATCGACGGGGCCGATGACGCCGGGGGCCTCCAGCGCGAATACCGCATCGCCCGCCGCGCCCAGTGCGGCGCGGGTCACATCGCCCAGATCAATATCGCTCAGCTCCAGCCCGCGTTCGGCGACGAGGGTTTCGAAATCCGCCTCGCCGCTGTCGAGCCGCGCCTTTGCGGTCCGTGCCTCTTCCTCGGTGGGATAGATCAGCCGTTCCACCAGCCGCCGCTCGGGCTGCATGAATTCGTCGATCCGGGCCTGGTAGAGCGCGCGCAGCGCGTCTTCGTCCGGCGCGATGCTGTCGATCAGCATGTCGGGCGTGAGCCACGCATAGGTCAGCGCCTTGGTTTCGGGCGCGGTGAAAGCCTCGGCATTTGCGTCGTAATAGGTTTGCAGCGCGGCCTCGTCGGGCGTGCCAACCGGCACCTCCAGATCCTGCGGCGTCAGCTCGATCATCGTGTAGCTGCGGCGCGCGCCGATGAAATCGAGCAGAACCTTGCCATAGGTTTCGGGCAGGGTGTTGCCGCCCAGCACGGCGGCCTGCAGCAGCGAGCGCGCGGTCTCGCGCCGGATCTGCTCTTCGAAGGCGGCTTCGGTCAGGCCGTTCTGTTGCAGGGTGAAGCGATAGGCCTCACGGTCGAACGTGCCATCGAGCCCCTGAAACGCGGCATAGCCCAGCACCTGGTCGCGCACCTGCGCATCGCCGACGGAGAGGCCGAGCCGGCTGACCTCATTGTCCAGCGTGGCCGATGTGACGGCCCTGCCGCGCGCACGGGCCACAAGGCCGAACGCCTCTGCCTGGGCGACGCTTACCGGCGCGCCGGTCTGGGTTTCGGCGGTGCGCAGCTCGCGCTGCAATTCGCGGGCGTAATCGTCGATCGGGATCGGGGTATCGCCGACCTTGCCGATGCTTTGCACCGAGCCGCCGAAATTGCTGACGCCGAACCCGCCCAGCCCGACGATCAGCAGCAGCAGAATGATCCAGACCAGGATATTGCCGGTTTTCTTGCCCGCGCTCATGGCGATCCGCCCTTTATTGCCGAAATTCTGTCGTGGCTGTGTAAGCGGAAGGCAAAGGCGCCGCAAGCGTCATGGCGTGAAAGCGGCCAGCCTGTCGTAAAGGGCGGCGATGCCGGCCCTGTCGATATTGGCGAAGGCGACGCGCAACTGCCGCGCGCCGGCGGCATCGCCCGCGGGGGTGAACATGGTGCCGGGCAGCAGCAGCACACCGGCCCCCGCCACCAGCCGCTGCGCGAGCCGGTCGGAGGGCAGGGCGAAGGGATGCTCGAAATAGGCGAAATAGGCGCCGACGCCCAGCAGCCGCCAACCGGCCAGACGCGGCGCGCCCGCCTCGATCGCGGCGCGCCGGTCAAGGATCTCGGCACGCTCGCCCGCCAGCCACTGGCCCAGATTCTCCATTCCCCACAGCGCCGCGCGCTGGCCGATCTGGTTGGGGCAGATGGTGACGGTATCAATGAACTTCTCCACCTGCGCCAGCCGCGCGTCAGAGGCCACCATAGCCCCCACCCGATGCCCGGTCAGCCGGTAGGCCTTGGAGAAGGAGTAGAGATGGATCAGCGTATCGGCCCAGTCGGGATCGGTGAAAAGCGCATGTGGCGCGCCGCTGCGGCTGTCGAAATCGCGGTAGGTTTCATCCACGATCAGCGCCAGCCCGCGCGTCTTCGCCAGTTCGTAAAAGGCGGCGAGCGTTTCGGCGGGATACTCCACGCCGCCCGGATTGTTGGGCGTGACCAGCACGATGGCCTTGGTGCGCGGCGTGATCAGCGCGGCGGCGGCCTGCGGATCGGGGATCAGCCCGTCGCCGGTGGCCAGCGGCACGACGCCGATGCCGTTCATGTCGAGCCACATTTTATGGTTGAAATACCAGGGTGTTGGCAGGATCACCTCATCCCCGGCGGCGGCCAGCGTCGCCAGCGCCGCGCAAAAGGCCTGATTGCAGCCAGAGGTGATGGCGACCTGCCCGGATGCGATCTGCCCGCCATAGGCGCCCGACCAGTCGGCGGCGATCTTCTCGCGCAGGGCCGGCAGGCCCAGAACCGGGCCGTAGAGATGCGCCTCGGGTATGTTCAGCGCCACATCGGCGATGGCTTCGCGCAGCGCGCGCGGCGGCGGATCCACCGGGGCGGCTTGGCTGACGTTCAGCAGCGGCCGGTCGGCCCGAAAGGTGACCCCGTCAAGCCAGCGCCGCGCCTCCATCACCGGGGGCGGAAAGGTGGCGGCCATGTTCGGGTTCAGGGGCAGGGGCATCTGGCGCAATATCCTCGGGCTGTGGGCGGGGCGCGGGCCCCGCGCCGCCCATCTAGGACGGGATCTGCCCCCGCATCAACCGATACTCGCGCCAGATCAGCGTGATCACCACCATGTCGAACAGCGTCAGCACGATCATCATCGGCGATTGCGTGGCCACATAGCGGTGAATCTGGGTGGCGATGAACCCCGTCAGCACCACGATCGAGGCCGGATAGGCCCAACGCCACCGCGCCGCCAGCCCGCCGACCATGGCCAGTTTCAGCGCGCCATGGGCCGCCAGATAAAAGGCCAGAAACGCCCCCGCCGGATCGGTGACCCCCTGCGCCTGCGCCACGAGCCAGCCCGCGACCGCCCCCGACGGATCGCGCGCCAGCACCGTGCGGGTCAGCCAGTCGGCCAATGCGAGGATCCCGCCGGAAGGCACGAAATGCAGGCCGATCCCGGCCGTGATCTCTGCCAGCGCCATCAGCCCCTTGAGCAGCAGGCTGGCCTCGAAGGCCTCGTGCAGCAGCCATTGGCGAAGCCGTCCGGCGGGGGGATGCGGCAGCATTGGCGCGGCCTCAGTCTCTGGCCCGATATGGCTCTACATATTGCAGGGCCATGTCCCAGGGGAAAAAGATCCACGTGTCCTGGCTGACCTCGGTGATATAAGTATCGACAAGAGGGCGCCCCTGCGGCTTGGCATAGACCGTCGCGAAATGCGCCTTGGGGTAGAGCTTGCGGACCAGTTCCAGCGTCTTGCCGCTGTCCACCAGATCATCGATCACCAGAATGCCGGTGCCGTCGCCTACCGTGGCCGGGTCCGGCGCCTTGAGCACGACCGCGTCCATCTGCTCCTGATGGTTGTAGGATTTGACCGAGATCGTATCGATCACCCGCACATCCAGCTCGCGGGCGATGATCATCGCCGGGGCCATGCCACCCCGCGTGATGGCGACGATGGCGCGCCAGGCGCCGTTGTCCGGCCCGCGCCCGTCAAGCCGCCAGGCCAGCGCCCGGCTGTCACGGTGGATCTGATCCCAGCTTATGTGAAAGCCTTTTTCATGGGGCAGGCGGTCGCTCATCGTTCAACTGTCCTTGCCGTTGCGGCCGGTGACAGCGGCGATATCGGGCGCATCCACGGCCTTCATGCCGACAATGTGATAGCCCGCATCCACATGCAGGTTCTCGCCCGTCACCCCGGACCCGAGATCGGACAGCAGGTAGACGGCGGATTTGCCGACCTCATCCTGCGTGACATTCCGACGCAGGGGCGAATTCAACTCGTTCCATTTCAGGATATAGCGGAAATCGCCGATGCCGCTGGCGGCCAGGGTCTTGATCGGCCCGGCGGAGATCGCGTTCACGCGGATGTCCTTCTTGCCCAGATCCTCGGCCAGGTATTTCACCGATGCCTCCAACGCTGCCTTGGCAATACCCATTACATTATAATGCGGCATAACCTGTTCCGCACCATAATACGTCAGCGTCAGGCACGATCCGCCTTCGGTCATCAGTTTTTCGGCCCGGCGCACCACGGCGGTGAAGGAATAGACGGAAATATCCATCGTCATCATGAAGTTGTCGCGGCTGGTATCGACATACCGCCCGCGCAATTCATTCTTGTCGGAAAAGCCGATGGCGTGAACGATGAAATCCAGCTTGTCCCATTCCGCCTCGATCCCGGCGAACAGCCGGTCGACAGAGCCTTCGTCGCTGACGTCGCATTCCAGCACCAGCGAAGATCCGACCTGCTCGGCCAGCGGGACGACGCGCTTCTTGAGCTGTTCGCCCTGATAGGAAAACGCCAGTTCGGCGCCATGATCGGCACAGGCCCGCGCGATTCCCCAGGCAATGGACTTGTCGTTCGCAAGACCCATAATGAGCCCGCGTTTGCCTTCCAGGAGTTTTGATGACATTTGCCGCCCCTCGACATCCCTATTTTAAGTGCCCGACCTTTAGGGCAAACCGGGGGGGCCATCAAGGGTATCAGGACGCAGCGTCGCAGTTGACCGGATGGTCAAGAATGGTTATCTGCGCGCTTTCTCGAAGGAGAGGCCCATGACTGACCGTAGCGGTATATTCGCAGCCGACGATCCCTTCGCCCTGACCCGGTCATGGCTGGCCGAGGCGGAAAAGAGCGAAATCAACGACCCCAACGCGATCGCGCTGGCGACGGTCGATACGAATGGTATGCCGAATATACGAATGGTTCTGTTGAAAGACATCGAGGACGATGCTTTCGTCTTTTACACCAACTACGAAAGTACCAAAGCCGGTGAAATCGAGACCGCCGGAAAGGCAGCGTTTGTGCTACACTGGAAATCACTGCGTCGACAGATCCGGGTGCGCGGTCTTGCCGAAAGGGAAGACGGGCCCAAGGCCGATGCCTATTTCGCCTCTCGCTCGCCGAAAAGCCGGCTGGGGGCCTGGGCCTCGCGCCAATCTCAACCACTCAAGTCACGGGCCTCGCTGATGGCCGAGGTGGCCCGGGTTGCGGCGCAGCGGGGACTGGCCACGGAACGACCGCCTTTCTGGGGCGGCTACCGGGTGCGACCACTGGAAATCGAGTTCTGGGCCGACGGCGATTTCCGGTTGCACGACCGCTTTCGCTGGCGGCGTGAAACCGTGCTGGATGCATGGCAGATACAGAGGCTGAGCCCATGACATTCACGCATCGTGAATGACAAACCTATGGAAAGAATGTGAATTTTGATTGCAGTCTGCGACGGGTCTGTCACAACAGAACAAGTCGCGTACAGTGCCGTATATGTGAAAAAGAACGATGAACGATATGGATGAAAATGCTCTGCGGACGGTGACCGGCCGGGTGAAGTGGTTCGACCCTACCAAGGGCTTCGGTTTTGTTGTTGCCGACGAGGGCGGCCCCGACATCCTTTTGCATGCCAATGTGCTGCGCAATTTCGGACAAAGTTCTGTTGCGGATTCCGCGGGGGTCGAGATCCGCGTTCAGGAAACCGAGCGCGGGATGCAGGCGGTCCAGGTGTTGCGGATCGACCCGCCCGAGGCCACGGAACACGCGCCGCTCGAAGATCTCGCCGAAGCTGATTCCGACGCGCTCTCCTCCGCGCCGTTGGAGCCGGCGCGGGTGAAATGGTTCGACAAGGGCAAGGGATTCGGTTTCGCCAATGTTTTCGGAAAAAGCGACGATGTCTTCGTTCACATCGAAGTGTTGCGCAGATCGGGACTGGCGGATCTGCAACCCGGAGAGGCGGTCTGCCTGCGTGTCGTCGAAGGCAAGCGCGGCAGAATGGCAACGATGGTGGGCTCATGGGAAAGCGCGATCAGCAACGGCAACACACCGGATGGCGACGACGCCTGAGCGCGCTTCTGGCGCTGCTCGCGGTCATCGCCGCGACGCCGCTGGCGGCGGCCTGCACCGATGGGGCTGTCGACCTGAGGGGCGGCTGGGGGCAGGCGCGCTTCACGGTCGAGCTTGCCGATGATCCGGCAGAACGCAGCCGGGGCCTGATGTTCCGCGAGACGCTGCCGGCGAGCCACGGCATGCTGTTCGTCTATGACCATCCCCAGCACGCCGTCTTCTGGATGAAGAACACGCTGATCCCGCTGGACATGCTTTTTGTCGACACGCAGGGGCGGGTGCGCCGGATCCACGAAAACGCCATCCCGCATGACACCACCCAGATCGACGGCGGGCCCGGCGTTCTGGCGGTGCTGGAGATCAATGGTGGCCTGTCGCGGCGGCTCGGGATCACTGAAGGCAGCGTTCTGCGCCATCCCGCCTTCGGCCCGGGCGCGGCCTGGCCCTGCGACGCGCCTTAGCTCTTTTCATTCCCGCGACACGCGGCTATTGAAGCGCCTGATCGGGGCGTAGCGCAGCCTGGTAGCGCGACGGTTTTGGGTACCGTAGGTCGCAAGTTCGAATCTTGCCGTCCCGACCACCTCCCAACAGATTGAACGCACGCACCGCGCAGGGCCCTGTACCGGCCTGAAGCGATCTGTCAGCTTTTCCCGCTAAGCCTGCATGTGGTGGCCGATTTTCTTTTGCTTACAAAATATGCGTGCCGTGCCTGTCACACGAATGAATCATTCCGGTGCCACGCAGGTGCATGGCGCCGCCGCCCGGTCAATGAAAAAATCTGGCATTTAGTTCAAACTTTTCCGTTGACCCGGCCCTCCAATCTACGCCACCTTGTGTTGGCCGGTGGACGCAACACAACATTTTGTGTCCGACGCGGGAACGGGACAAAACCACATGATACTCCCCGGATTGGGCGGGGGCCGACGCGGCGAGACGATGCGCCGCGCCGGGCGGGATTTGTCTGCGCGACCGCCGTGGCGATGGATTGGCTTGGGCGCAACGGTTCGCCTGACGCCTGCGGGACGACAAAAAAATGCGACGGGGCAGACCATAAAATGAAAATCGAACGCAATTTCACCAAAACGGATACCGGGGCCTACGGCGAACTGGAGTTTACCAGCACGGTTTCCGAAATCCGCAACCCGGACGGAACCGTCGTGTTCTGCCTGGACAATGTAGAAGTGCCCGCGGGCTGGAGCCAGGTGGCCTCCGACGTGATCGCGCAGAAGTACTTCCGCAAGGCCGGCGTGCCCGCGCGGCTGAAGAAGGTGCGGGAAAAGGACGTGCCGGAATTCCTGTGGCGCTCCGTTCCGGATGAGGCCGCGCTGGCCGACCTGCCCGAAGACGAACGCTTCGGCGGCGAAACCTCGGCCAAGCAGGTGTTCGACCGTCTGGCCGGGGCCTGGGCCTATTGGGGTTGGAAGGGCGGCTATTTCACCACCGAGGCCGACGCCAGTGCCTATTACGACGAGATGCGCTATATGCTGGCCACCCAGCGCGCCGCGCCCAACAGCCCGCAATGGTTCAACACCGGCCTGCACTGGGCCTATGGCATCGACGGGCCGGGGCAGGGCCACTATTACGTGGATTACAAGACCGGCAAGCTGACGCGCTCCAAATCCGCTTATGAGCATCCGCAGCCGCATGCCTGCTTCATCCAGTCGGTCAAGGACGATCTGGTCAGCGATGGCGGCATCATGGATCTGTGGGTGCGCGAGGCGCGGCTGTTCAAATACGGCTCGGGCACCGGCACCAACTTCTCCAGCCTGCGGGCCGAGGGCGAAAAGCTTTCGGGCGGCGGCAAGTCCAGCGGCCTGATGGGGTTCCTGCGGATCGGCGACCGGGCGGCGGGCGCGATCAAGTCGGGCGGCACCACGCGGCGCGCGGCCAAGATGGTGATCTGCGACGCCGACCACCCCGATATCGAGGAATTCATCAACTGGAAGGTCAAGGAAGAGCAGAAGGTCGCCTCTCTCGTGGCCGGCTCCAAGATGCACGAAGAGCATCTGAACAAGATTTTCGCGGCGATCGGCACCTGGGATGGCAAGGCGGAAGATGCCTATGATCCCAAGGTCAACCCGGCGCTGAAGGCGGCCATCCGCTCTGCCAAAAAGATCGCGATCCCCGAGGCTTACGTGAAGCGGGTGCTGGATTACGCGAAGCAGGGCTATGCCAGCATCGAGTTTCCGACCTACGATACCGATTGGGATTCCGAGGCCTACAGCTCCGTCTCCGGCCAGAACTCCAACAACTCCGTCCGGGTGACCGACGCCTTCCTGAAGGCTGTCGAGAACGACGACGACTGGGAACTGATCCGCCGTACCGACGGCAAGGTCTCCAAGACCATCAAGGCCCGCGATCTGTGGGAACAGATCGGCCACGCCGCCTGGTCCTGCGCCGATCCGGGCATCCAGTATCACGACACGGTCAACGCCTGGCACACCTGCCCCGAAGACGGTGCGATCCGCGGCTCCAACCCGTGCTCGGAATACATGTTTCTGGATGATACCGCCTGCAACCTGGCCTCGATGAACCTGCTGACCTTCTACAAGGATGGCGCGTTCCAGGCCGAGGATTACATGCACGCCTCGCGGCTGTGGACCCTGACGCTGGAAATCAGCGTGATGATGGCGCAGTTCCCGTCGAAGGAAATCGCGCAGCTTTCCTATGATTTCCGCACGCTGGGGCTGGGCTATGCCAATATCGGCGGGCTGCTGATGAATATGGGCTATGGCTATGACAGCCCCGAGGGGCGCGCGCTTGGCGGTGCCCTCACCGCGATCATGACCGGCGTCGCCTATGCCACCTCGGCCGAGATCGCCAGCGAGCTGGGCGCATTCCCGGGCCATGCCCGCAACGCCGAGCATATGCTGCGGGTGATCCGCAACCACCGCACCGCAGCCTATGGCAAGACCTCGGGCTACGAGGGGCTGGCGGTAAAGCCGGTGGCGCTGGATCACGCCAACTGCCCCGACGCGCGGCTGGTCGAGTTGGCCAAGAGCGCCTGGGACGAGGCGCTGGCGCTGGGGGAAAAGCACGGCTACCGCAATGCGCAGACCAGCGTCATCGCGCCGACCGGCACCATCGGCCTGGTGATGGATTGCGACACCACCGGCATCGAGCCCGACTTCGCGCTGGTGAAGTTCAAGAAGCTGGCCGGAGGCGGCTATTTCAAGATCATCAACCATTCGGTGCCCGCGGCGCTTGAAAAGCTCGGCTACGGATCGGCCCAGATCGAAGAGATCGTCGGCTATGCCGTCGGCCACGGCTCGCTCGGCAACTGCCCGGCGATCAACACCACCTCGCTGATCGGGCATGGCTTCGGCGCCAATGAACTGGAGAAGATCGAGGCGGCGCTGCCCTCGGCCTTCGACATCCGGTTCGTGTTCAACCAGTGGACCTTGGGCGAGGCGTTCTGCACCGGCACGCTGGGCATTCCCGCCGAAAAGCTCAACGATCCCACCTTCGATCTGCTGCGCCACCTGGGCTTCACCAGGGCCGATATCGAGGCCGCGAATGATCATGTCTGCGGAACCATGACGCTGGAAGGCGCGCCGCATCTGGACCCGGCGCATTACCACATCTTCGATTGCGCCAACCCCTGCGGCAAGAAGGGCAAGCGTTTCCTCTCGGTCGACAGCCACATCCACATGATGGCGGCGGCGCAGAGCTTCATCTCGGGGGCGATCTCCAAGACGATCAACATGCCCAATGACGCCACGATCGAGGATTGTCAGAAAGCCTATGAGCTTTCGTGGTCGCTGGGGGTGAAGGCCAACGCGCTCTATCGCGACGGTTCGAAACTGTCGCAGCCGCTGGCCTCGGCGCTGGTCGAGGATGACGAAGAGGCCGAAGAGGTACTCGCCAACGGTACCGCGCATGAAAAGGCCCAGGTGCTGGCCGAGAAGATCATCGAGAAAGTGGTGATCAAGGAGGTTGCGCGCGGCCGCGAAAAGCTGCCCGAGCGGCGCAAGGGCTATACCCAGAAGGCCATCGTCGGCGGGCACAAGGTTTACCTGCGCACCGGCGAATACAAGGACGGCGCGCTGGGGGAAATCTTCATCGACATGCACAAGGAAGGTGCCGGCTTCCGCGCGATGATGAACAACTTCGCCATCGCCGTGTCGGTCGGTCTGCAATACGGCGTGCCGCTGGAAGAGTTCGTCGATGCCTTCACCTTCACCAAGTTCGAACCGGCGGGCATGGTGCAGGGCAATGACAGCATCAAGAACGCGACCTCGATCCTGGATTACATCTTCCGCGAACTGGCGGTGTCCTACCTCGACCGCACCGATCTGGCCCATGTCAAGCCGGAGGGCGCCAGCTTTGACGATATCGGCCGGGGCGAGGAAGAGGGCGTGTCCAACATCAAGGAGATGTCGGAAAGCGCCGCGTCGAAATCGCTCGAGGTGCTGAAGCAGATCAGTTCCACCGGCTATCTGCGCAAGCGGATGCCGCAGGAACTGGTGGTGCTGCAGGGCGGCGGCATGGGGGCCACCGCGCTGGACAGTTCGGCCGATCCGGTGGCCACGCTGCAGACGCTGGTGCCCGCCGTCGGGCAGACCGCGACGGGGCTGGCCTCCGGCACGGTCAGCATGGACGCGCGGGCCAAGGCAAAGATGCAGGGCTATGAGGGCGACCCCTGCGGCGATTGCGGCAACTACACGCTGGTGCGCAACGGCACCTGCATGAAATGCAACACCTGCGGCGGAACGTCGGGGTGTAGCTGAGGAATTGAGGGTTGGGGATCAGCGTTGGCGCGCTGATCCCCGGCTCTTCCCGCACTAGCCTAGCACGCTGCGGGAGAAACCAGTTTGGCCCTTTTTGGGGCCATGACAAAAGGAAAGACATGGACGGAACTTGGGATCAATAGCGTGCTGACTTACGCACAGGTTTGCCACCAACTAATGCTCGCGACCTGTGGATAACAACAGAAAGCTAAAAATAAATGGTTCACGAATATGAATTAACTCGCCCTGTCCTTGAGGCCTTAAATGAGAGCTTGCTCGGTGAGCTTTCAACCACCGATCTGCGCAGAGAAATTAAGGCGCGGATTGCATTGGATGCATCGGATTATGAGCCTTTGAAAAACCGCCCAGATTGTCGAATTGATCAGGTGGTAAGGAATATCAAAAGCCACAAAAAAGCCCTGGAAACCCTTTTGCCGAGGGTCTCTTGGAGGAGATCCCTCGCGGATTTCGGATCACCAAGTATGGGCGGGCGTTTTTACATAGAAGTTGAGTTCCGGGGCGGGTGCGCTCGCCCCTGACGCAGATCGGGCCGCAGGCAGAAACCGGGCGGTACATAGAATGAGCCTGATCAGCGAAACTGGGGTGCCTTCGGGCGCCCCTTTCTTTTTGTGCGGTGCGGCACTGTACGCGGCCATCCCGCGAATAAGGAATTTTTCCCTGTTGCCGGCGGGCTGCAAGCGCCCGTGCGCGAGCACATATGGCGAGGGACGGCGCCGTGCCGTTTGAAAATCTGAATTCTGGAGTCTTCAGATATGAAACTGAAAATCACGATCCTTACCGCCACGCTGGCGCTTTCCGGGGCGGCCCTCGCGGCCGGCGACTTCGCCGCGTTCGATAGCGATGGCGACGGCAAGCTTTCGATGGAGGAAATGCTGGTCGCTTACCCCGACCTGACCGAAGAGGAGTTTGCCGGGATCGACACGGATGGCGACGGCTTTCTGAACGAGGGCGAGGTTGCCGCCGCCGAAGAGGGTGGCGAGCTGCCGATGTCGGAATGACCGCCCGCCCGTGATCGCGAAACGCCCCGGTCGCAGGATCGGGGCGTCTTGTTTTCAGCCTGTCATTTCTGTGCGCGGATGAAGGTGCCGTTGTTCAGGTCTTCCATTGCCTGGATCAGTTCGGCGCGGGTGTTCATCACGATCGGGCCGTGCCAGGCCACCGGCTCCTGCAGCGGGCGGCCGCTGACCAGCAGAAAGCGGATCCCCTCGGGCCCGGCCTGCACCGTCACCTCATCGCCGCTGTCGAACCGGACGAGCGTGCGGTTGCCGGTTCTGTCGTGGATATTCAGCTCCTCGCCCATGAATTCCTTCTCGACCCGCACGCCCTCGGGGGCCGAGGCATCCCGGAACGAACCCTCGCCGGCGAAGACATAGGCAAAGGTGTTGGCGTAGGTATCGACGGGCAGGCTCTTGCGGGTGTTGGGTGGCACCGACACATCCAGATACATCGGCTCCGCCGCGATTCCGTCGACCGGGCCGGATTTGCCCCAGAACCTGCCGGTGATGATCTTCACCCGCGTTCCGTCATCGTCGATGATCTCGGGGATGTCGCTGCCCTGAATGTCCTGATAGCGCGGCGCGGTCATTTTCAGCCGCGACGGCAGGTTGGCCCAAAGCTGAAAGCCGTGCATCTGCCCGGCCTTGTTTCCCTTGGGCATCTCCTGATGCAGGATGCCCGACCCGGCGGTCATCCATTGCACCGAGCCGGGGCCGAGCAGCCCCCTGTTGCCCAGCGAGTCGCCATGCTCGACCGTGCCTTCCAGAACATAGGTGATGGTTTCGATCCCACGGTGCGGATGCCAGGGGAAACCCTTGGAATAGAGCCGGGGGTCATCGTTGCGGAAATCGTCCAGCAGCAGGAACGGATCACTGTCGGACGGATCGCCGAAGCCGAAGACCCGGTGCAGATGCACGCCCGCGCCTTCGGTCGCCGGGATGGCCCTGGTCTGGGATTTGATCGGGCGGAATGTCATCGTCTTTCTCCTGTCTCTTTGCAGGGAATATGGCGTTTTGCATCCGTCAGCGCGACTGGAGCCGGCAAACACGGTCTGTGCGCGGTTGCAGGGTCGTCAGGCGGCGCGGTCGTCGAACAGGGTGGTGACGGGGGCATTCTCGGGCAGGTCCACCGCCGCGCGCAGCCGGGCGCGGGCGCGCGACAGGCGCGAGGTGACAGTGCCCAGCGGCAGCCCTGTCTGCCGGGCCAGATCGGCATAGTCCGCGCCTGTCGTCGCCAGCAGGCGCAGTAGTTCGGCCTGGGCCGGGGGCAGGGCGGCGATGGCCTGCATCACCTCGCGCAGGGCCAGCCGGCCGGGCGCCTCGGCCGGCTGGGCGGGCAGGGCGGTATCGTCATCCCCCAGGGTCACGTCGCTGTCGCGGTGGCGGGTGCGGCGATGGGCGTTGCGCAGCGTCGTCATCAGATAGGGGCGCAGCGTCTGGATATCCTCGCCCGCCGCGATGCGCGCCCAGACACATAGCAGCGCCTCTTGCGCCAGATCGTCGGCAGTGTCGCGATTGCGTGTCAGAACCCGTGCCAGATGCCGCAGCTCGGGGATCAGCGCGGTAAGGTCATCTCCGGAATCGGTCATCCTTGCCCTCCATTCGCGGATGCCCGCTATTGGGCGCGCAGTGAAACGCATAGGCAAGGCCGGGGGTTTCCGCCGATCGGCCGCACCCGGCCGTTTGGGCGGCTTTCAGCGCGCCGCGCGGGCGGGTTTCGGCGAACCGTCGCGGATGCTGGGGCGCCGCGGCGGGGCAGGGGATGGAAACCGCCGGCACGCGCTCTTGTCTGGTGAGGGCGGCAATCTTGCCGTCGCTCACAACCGAAACTCAGGAGAGTTATGACATGAAACCGATGATCTTGACCGTTGCGGCAACCCTTGGCCTTGCCGGGGCCGCCTTTGCGCAGGCCGATTTCACCAGCATGGACGCAGACAACGACGGGATGCTGTCGATGACCGAAATGCTGGTGGCCCTTCCGACGCTGACGGAAGACGGGTTCGTGGCCATGGATACGGACGAAGACGGAATGATCAGCCAGGAAGAGCTGAGCGCGGCCGAGCAGGCCGGCCTGCTGCCGATGTCGAGCGAAGGCTGACACGGGCAGAATGCGGCGCCCCGGTTCACACCGGGGCGTCGTCGTTTCAGGTGCCGCGCGCCAGCGCCGCGACGCCGGTGCGGGCCACCTCGATCAGGCCCAGCGGCCGCATCAGATCGGCAAAGGCATCGATTTTCTGCGGCATGCCGGTCATTTCGAAGACAAAGCTTTCCAACGTGCTGTCGACCACATTGGCGCGGAAGATCTCGGCCAGACGCAACGCCTCGATCCGTTTGTCGCCTTGACCAGCCACCTTGAACAGCGCCAGTTCGCGTTCCACCGAAGGGCCTTCGACCGTCAGATCATGCACCTCATGCACGGGCACGATGCGGCCAAGCTGTGCCTTGATCTGTTCGATCACCTGCGGCGTGCCCTTGGTGACGATGGTGATGCGCGACAGGTGGCCCAGATGATCGACCTCGGCCACGGTCAGGCTCTCGATGTTATAGCCACGGCCCGAGAACAAGCCGATGACACGGGCCAGCACCCCGGCCTCGTTATCCACGATCACCGCGAGCGTGTGGCTTTCGATCACCTCGGCATTGGGATCGCGCAGATCATATGCGGAGTGTTTCGAAAGACCTTTTTTCAGACGTAGAGCAGACATTTGAAGACCTTTCCTAAACCATCACCGCGCCCTTGGCGCCGATTGCATCCTGCGTGTCGGCACCGCCCAGCAGCATTTCGTTATGGGGCGCGCCCGAGGGGATCATCGGGAAGCAGTTTTCGTGTTTTTCCACCAGACAGTCGAAAATCACCGGCCCGTCATGGTTGATCATCTCCATGATCGCGTCATCCAGATCGGCCGGATCATGGCACTGAATGCCCTTGGCGCCGAAGGCCTCTGCCAGTTTCACGAAATCGGGCAGCGATTCCGACCAGGAATGCGAATAGCGCTCGCCATGCAGCAGCTCTTGCCACTGGCGCACCATGCCCAGCCGTTCGTTGTTCAGGATGAACTGCTTGACCGGCAGGTTGAACTGCATCGCGGTGCCCATTTCCTGCATGTTCATCAGCCACGAGGCTTCGCCCGCCACGTTGATCACCAGCGCGTCGCGATGCGCCATCTGCACCCCGATGGAGGCCGGAAAGCCATAGCCCATCGTGCCCAGCCCGCCCGAGGTCATCCAGCGCTTGGGCGCGTCGAAATGCAGGAACTGCGCCGCCCACATCTGATGCTGGCCGACCTCGGTGGTGATATAGCGGTCGTGATCCTTGGTCAGCGCCTGCAGCCGCTGCAGCGCGTATTGCGGCTTGATGGTCTTGGAAGAGGGGGCATAGGCCAGGCAATCCACCTTCTTCCAATCCTCGATCTTCGCCCACCATTTCGCCAGCCCGTCCCTGTTCACCTTGCGGCCGCGCGATTTCCAGATGCGCAGCAGGTCTTCCAGAACATGGGCAATGTCGCCGAGGATCGGCAGATCCACATGGATCACCTTGTTGATCGACGACGGGTCGATATCGACATGGGCTTTCATCGAGTTGGGGCTGAAATCGGCCAGCCGCCCGGTGATCCGGTCGTCGAACCGGGCGCCCAGGTTGATCATCAGGTCGCAGCCATGCATCGCCAGGTTGGCCTCATAGAGGCCATGCATCCCCAGCATCCCCAGCCATTTGTCGCCCGAGGCCGGATAGGCGCCCAGCCCCATCAGGGTGGAAGTGATGGGAAAGCCCGTCGCCTCGACCAGCTCATGCAGCAACTGGGTGGCCGCGTCGCCCGAATTGATGACGCCGCCGCCAGTATAGAAGATCGGGCGCCTGGCCTGTTCCATCGCTTCGACGAGGCGGGTGATCATCTCGATATCGCCCTTCACCTGCGGCTTGTAATGCCCCATCTCGGAGCGGCGCGGATCGGTATAGCTGCCCGAGGCGAATTGAACATCCTTGGGAATGTCGATCAGAACCGGGCCGGGGCGGCCGGTGGTGGCAACGTGAAACGCCTTGTGGATGGTTTCCGACAGGCGATCAGTGTCTTTCACCAGCCAGTTATGCTTGGTGCAGGGGCGGGTGATGCCCACGGTATCGGCTTCCTGAAAGGCATCGGTGCCGATCATGAAGGTCGGTACCTGGCCGGTCAGAACCACGATCGGGATGGAATCCATCAGTGCGTCGGTCAACCCGGTGACGGCATTGGTGGCGCCCGGGCCCGAGGTCACCAGCACAACGCCGGGCTTGCCGGTCGAGCGTGCGTATCCTTCGGCGGCGTGAACCGCGGCCTGTTCGTGGCGCACCAGAATGTGCCGGATCTCGTTTTGCTGGAAGATCTCGTCATAAATCGGAAGCACGGCGCCGCCGGGGTAGCCAAACACCACCTCGACCCCCTGATCCCTCAGGGCTTCAACCACCATCCTCGCGCCGGTCATCGACTTGGTCATCTCTCTCTCCGTGCTTCGCGTCTGCGCCAACAAAAAAGCCCCCGGTGTGAACGGGGGCGCATGGGGTAACCTTCTGGTGTCCGTTACCGGCCCATGCGCCTTTCTTCTACGAGTACAAGAATGTCAGCCATTCCCGGGGATCCTTCGTTTGCGTGCGCGGGGACATTAGGAGCGGGGCGCAGGGCCGTCAACCGCCAAAATCATGAGTTTTGTGTCGTGTGGCCAGAAAAAACTTTCCAATTATTGCGCACCTGACCGAAAATGCGACATATGCGGATTTTCCAACGGTGAAATGAAAATTTTCCGGGGCGGCATCTAGGTTATGGTTTTTTTTCCCGGAAACTGCAGATAGTTTCGCCGCACCATAAAGTGATCTGCCCGCCATAGGGTGGGCGAAATTTTTCGGGAGGAGAGACCAAATGGATCGTCGTTCTTTTTTGCGCACGTCCGCACTTGGCGGCAGCGCGGCCGCCGCATCGACACTGGCCGCACCGGCCTATGCCCAGGGCAAGCGCACGCTGACCATGGTCACGACCTGGGGCCGCGGCCTGGCCGGCGTGCATGACGCCGCACAGCGCTGCGCCGACACCGTCACCGCGATGAGCGATGGCGCGCTGACGGTCGAAGTCAAGGCGGCGGGTGAGCTTGTGGGCGCCTTCGAGGTGTTCGACGCCGTATCGTCGGGCCAGGCCGACATGTACCACGGGGTGGATTACTATTTCCTTGGCCAGCATCCGGCCTTTTCGTTCTTCTCGGCCATTCCCTTCGGGATGACGGCGCAGGAGCTGAACAACTGGTACTACCATCAGGGCGGCCAGCAGTTGCAGGATCAGCTGACCGAGATCTTCGGCCTCAAGACCTTCCTCGCCGGCAACACCGGCCCGCAATCGGGTGGCTGGTTCCGCAAGGAGATCAACGGCCCCGAGGATTTCCAGGGCCTCAAGTTCCGGATGCCGGGCCAGGGCGGCGAGGTGCTGGCCAAGCTGGGCGCGAGTGTGCAGAACCTGCCGGGCGGCGAAGTGTATCAGGCGCTGGCCTCCGGCGCGATCGACGGCACCGAGTGGATCGGCCCCTGGGCGGATGAAAAGGCCGGCTTCCAGGAGATCACCAAGTTCTATTACACCGCCGGTTTCCACGAGCCGGGGCTGGGTCTTTCGCTGGCCACCAACCGCGAGGTCTACGACTCACTGAGCCCGGCGCTTCAGTCGGTCATCGAAAACGCGGCCATGTCGACCAACGCCTGGAGCCTGTCGCAGTTCATGGCGAACAACGCCTCGGCGCTTCAGCGTCTGCAGGCGGGCGGCGTCAAGGTGCTCGAGTTCCCCGATAGCGTCTGGGATGCCTTCGGAAGCGCCGCGATGGAAGTTGTCGCTGCGAACCTGAACGACGATCTGTACAAGGAAATCCACGACAGCTACATGGCGTCGATGAGGAATTCCTCGCAGTGGATCAGCCGTTCGGAAGGCGCCTATTCCACGCAGCGCAACCGCATTCTGGGTTAAGCCCTGCAGCTTTGAAACGAATGCGCTCTCCGGTCCGGGTCCGGGCCGGGGGGCGCCCTGTGTAACACGCGCCGAAATGCACGGACGGGCAGACGGGGGGCCGCTTGGAGCTATCTGAAAAACAGGCAATCATGCGCATCGTCTACTACGGTGGCTCGGTTGAATTCTTCACGGTCGTCTTCGTGCTGTTTCTGGCGCTGACGGCGCTGGGGCTGTGGCGCCGCACCATCATGTGGGGCACCGTGCGGGTGCTCGAGGGGTTTGCCAACGGGATTGGCCGGTTCTTTGCCTGGGCGGGCCTGCTGATGGTGCTTCAGCAGATCGTCATCGTCTTTCTGCAGCGCATCTTTCGTGTTTCCGAAATCTCTTTCGGCCCGATGGGCATGGCTTTCACCAAGGATCTGTCCTGGTGGTCGGAGGAGCTGAAGCTTTACAACGCTATGATCGTGGCGCTCTGCGTCACCTACACATTCGTGCAGGGCGGGCATGTGCGGGTGGATCTGGTCTATTCCGCCGTCTCCCACCGCACCAAGCGGATCATCGACATGGCCGGCTCGCTGATCTTCATGATGCCGGTGGCGGTGCTGACTTGGATGTATGCCTGGTATTTCCTGTGGCGCCACCTGATCACGCCCAAGCCTTCGGCCTCCGACACGCTGGACAAGCTGATGCTGAAGGCCCGCGCGGTGCGCTGGAACGTCGAGACCATCGGCTTTTCGCCGAGCGGGTTCAACGCCTATTTCGTGTTCAAAATCCTGCTTCTGGCCTATTGCGGGCTGGTGTTCCTGCAGGCCATCGCCTTCTTCTACCGCTCCTATCTGGAACTGGTGGAGGGAGAGCCGAGCGAGGGGAAATACCTCGATAAAGACACCCTCGGCGCGGGTGAAGAAGCCTATGAAGGCACACACTGATAGGGGCGGGATAAATGCTATTCGGACTTGACGGCGTCGAGATCGGCCTGATCATCGTCTTTCTTTGCCTCTTCGGGGCCATTCTTTCGGGCTTTCCGGTGGCCTTCGCCATCGCCGGGGCCGGGGTCATCTCTTTCGCGATCATCGCCGGGCTGGACAGTGCCGGGCTGCTGATCCATCAGGCGGTCGATACCGGATCGGCGGCGTATAACGCGCTGATCGCCAAAGGTTTGCATCCCGATGCCATATCGGTGTTCCGATACCCCGATCTGCCGCGCTATGACACGCCGCTGTTCCCGCAGGGCTGGGAAGTGGCGATGGACCGCAACATCAGCTTTGTCGTCAACCGGATGAACGAACGGGTGCTGGCCGGGCAGGGCATCGAGACGCTGCTGGCGGTGCTGATGTTCGTGATGATGGGCATCACGCTGGAACGCTCAAAGATCGCCAACGAACTGCTGACGACCATGGCGCGCGTGTTTGGCCCGCTGCCGGGCGGGCTGGCGGTTTCGGTGGTGGTGGTGGGCGCGTTCCTCGCGGCCTCTACCGGCATTGTCGGCGCTACCGTGGTGACGATGGGTCTTCTCAGCCTGCCCACCATGCTGCGCAACAAATATTCGCCCGAGCTTGCCACCGGCGTCATCGCCGCGTCGGGCACGCTGGGGCAGATCATTCCGCCCTCGATCGTGATCGTTCTGCTGGGCACGCTGGCGGGCGATCTTTATTCCGCCGCGCAGGAAAACCGGGCGCAGCTTGCCGGCTGTTCCGACGCGCTGACCTATCTGGGCGAAGCGGCGGTGGTCTCTGTGGGCACGCTGTTTCAGGCGGCGATCCTGCCCGGCATCATGCTGGCCTTCCTCTATGGCGCTTTTGCCTTCGTCTATGCGCTCGTGAAGCCCCACAAGGCGCCGCCCGTGGCGTTCGGGGCCCGTTCCGGCGAAGCGGTGACCCGCCGCGAGACACTGACATGGTTCCTGTTCGTTCCGCTTGCGATGATCGGCGGCGCGGTTCTGGCGGGGTATCTGAACATCGCCGGCAGCCAGAGCATCACCGTCGACAGCTATTCCGACAGTTCCCCGGCGGCGGTTCTGCGCACCAACGTGTCGGATCAGTGCCGCGAGTCGATGATCGAACTCCACGGGCAGGAGAAATGGGATCTCGCCGTTGCCCAGCAACAGGCGATCGAGGCCGCGGGCGGCGCCGTCGCCAGCAAGAAGCTGACCGAACAGGAAATCGCCGGCGCGCGCGCCGACAAGATTGCCGCCGCCCCGGTGATTTCAAGCGGCATCCTGACGGCCTTCGTGCTTCTGGCGCTGGTGCTGAGTGCCGCGCGGGGCGTTTCGCCCTCTTCCGATCCGCGGCCGCTGTTGATCGGCGCGGCCGGCGTTGCCCTGGCGCTGGTGGTGGATGCGCTGTTCATCACCCCGCTGAGCTCGCCGGGCCAGACCTATATGCGGCTGGCGATTCCGCTGGCGATGACGCTTTACGGCTGCCGCTATGCCATGGGGCTTTTGGGCCGGAACGAATTGCTGCGGGTGGTGTTTCCGCCGCTGCTTCTGATCGTGGCGGTGCTCGGCTCCATTCTGGGCGGCATCACCAACCCGACCCCGGCCGCCGCGCTCGGCGCGGGCGGCGCGATCATGCTGGCCGCCTTCCGCAAGTTGCAGGAAGAGAACAAGAGCGGCCGGCTCATCCTGTGGGCGGCGCTGGCGATCGTGATCATGATCCTGGCGGGAACGGATTTCGACCTGCGGATCAACCGCGCCGATGTGCCGTTCGAAGACTGGGTGGCCTTCATCATCGCCCAGGGCGCCTATCACTTCGCGATGTTCGGCATTCTCTACGGATGCTGGGTGCTGTGGCGCTCTGCGGTGCTGCCGCCGATCGTGCGCGAGACGGCAAAGGTGACCTCGATGGTCTTCACCATCCTGATCGGCTCGCAGCTGCTGAACCTCGTGGTGATCTCCTTTGGCGGCGAGCATTATATCCAGCAATTCCTGCGCAGCTTCGACAATGAACTGACGGTGTTCCTGATCGTGATGCTGGTGCTGTTCCTGCTGGGCTTCGTGCTCGATTTCCTGGAGATCATCTATATCGTGATCCCGATCGTGGGGCCGGTGATCTATGGCGGCACGTTCGATCCGAAGTGGGTGACGATCATGATCGCGGTCAACCTGCAGACCTCGTTCCTGACGCCGCCCTTCGGTTTCGCGCTGTTCTATCTGCGCGGGGTCGCCCCGGCCGAGGTGTCGACCGGCCAGATCTATCGCGGCATCATACCCTTCGTGCTGATCCAGATGGCGGGGCTGGCGATCCTGTGGTTCTTCCCGGCCATCGTCACCATCGTGCCGAACCTGCTGCCGAACTGACCCAAAGAAAAGCCCGCCCTTTTGGGGCGGGTTTGCATCTTTGCTGTCACGGCTCCGCCATCGCGGGCCCGCTGCTCAGCGGCGGGTCGGGCGACCGTCGGGCAGGGTGATACGCGCCACCTGTTCGGCGATCGGCGCCACCGAAAGCGGATGGGTCTCAGAGCTGTGATCAGCCGGGTCGCCTATATCCTGCCACACCCCGTTCTTGTAGATTTCCAGCGCCGAGAAATTGGCCTTGTAGCCCATCTTCGGGCTGCCCGGCACCCAGTAGCCCAGATAGACATAAGGCAGCCCCGCGGCGCGCGCGATCTCCAGATGGTCGAGGATGACATAGGTGCCAAGGCTGCGCGCCGCCATCTCCGGATCGTAGAAGGAATAGACCATCGACAGCCCGTCTTCCAGCACATCGGTCAGGCAGACGGCCGCCAGCGTGGTGGTTCCGTCCTCCGGGTCGGGGCGGCTGTATTCGACGACGCGGGAGCGGACCGAGGTTTCCTCGACCATCGCGGCGAATTCGAAGATATCCATGTCGGCCATGCCGCCATCGGCATGGCGGTTCTCCAGATAGCGGCGGAACAGGGCGTATTGCGCCTCGGTGGCCCAGGGCGACGTGCGCGCCCGCGTCAGTTCGGCATTGCGCCGCAGCGTCTTGCGCTGGCTGCGGGTCGGGGTGAAATCCTTCACCCGGATGCGGGCCGACAGGCAGGCGTTGCAATCGGCGCAGGAAGGGCGGTAAAGCACGTTCTGCGAGCGGCGGAACCCCTGCTTGCTGAGCGTGTTGTTCAGCTTTTCGGCATGTTCGCCCTGCAGCGCCGTGAACAGCTTACGCTCCATCCGCCCCGCCAGATAAGGGCAGGGTTGCGGAGCCGTCACATAGAACTGGGGCGCGATGGGCAGCGTGTGGCGCATGGGGTCAGCGTTGTTTTCTCGTTACATTCAACGCTAGCAAAGCTATCCGGGCGCGCCAAGGGGTTTAGCTCAGCTCGCGGCGGCGCGGTTGATGGCGGCGGTGCCCAGCAGCAGGTCATGCAACGCCTGCCGGCGCGGGCCGGTCAGCATCAGGATGATCGAGGCCGCCTGCGGCAGCAGGAACGAGAAGAAGACCGAGAACAGCAGCGTGTGCATCGCCGCGGTCACCACATCGAATCGCTGACCATTGGCACGGCGAAATTCGATGGCCACAAGGCGCATGCCCAGGGTGGCCGATCCGCCGGCCAGTGTCACGGTCCGATAGACAAACCCGATGACCGTGGCCAGAAGCGGGAAATAGAACAGCCCGGTAAAGGCGGTGAAGGGCAGCACCAGCACCGTCAGAAGCAGGATCAGCAGGGTGTCGATGACCCATGCGATCAGCCGTTTGACGGGCACATCGGCATAGAAGTCTTCGTGAAGGTCCGGGTCGGGGAGACCCCAGAATATATCGCTCATGGGTCCTAACTAGGGATGCGAAGGGCAAAGGGGAAGGGCGCCCCGGCTCTCGGGGCGCCCTTTCTGGGCGTCAGGCCTCGACCGGATCGCCGCTGCCTGTCTCGCGCGCCTTGCGGGCACGCTCGTCCATGAACTGGTCGAATTCGGACTTGTCCTTGGCTTCGCGCAGGCGCTTGAGGAAAGCCTCGAAATTCTCCTGTTCTTCCTCGAGCCGGCGCAGGGTTTCGGATTTATAGGCGTCGAACGCCGTGTTGCCCGAGGATTGAAACCCATGGGCGCGGGCGTGGAAATGTTTGCGTTTGTTGCAGCCTTTGAACATGCGTTTGCTCCAGATCATATAGGCAAGAAGGGCAAGGCCCACGGGCCAGAAGAAAATGAAACCGAGGACCATAGCCGCGATCCAGGCGCCTTTACCGCGCTGATCGAGCCAGTTCTCGGCTTGTGAGGGCCAGGTGGCGACGGAACTCATGTGTAACTCCTTGGGTCAGAGGTGAATGTGAATGCCTTTCACATCCTCAAGATTGGGTCTTCACCCCCGCTGGTCAAGACTTGATGTGAATGATTTTTACATTAATCTGTTTTATGTAGTAAAATCATGTTGTTGCGCGGCGCTTATGCGCCGAAGATCGGCCGGAGAGACGGGGAAGATATGGCGCGGCGTGCCCGCTGCGGCCCAGATGACGTCGAATTCCGTCAGGCGCGGGTCCAGAAAGGCGCGGATCGGATTGAGGTGCCCCACGGGCGCGACGCCGCCGATGGCAAAGCCCGTCTGCGCCCGGATCAGCGCGGCATCGGCCTTGCCCAGCGGCTCACCCGCCAGCGCGGTGGCCTTGTCGGCGCAGACGGTATTGCCGCCCGCCGTCAGAAACAGGATCGCGCTGCCGCTCTGCACGCCGCGAAAGATGATGGATTTGGCGATCTGGTCGATGTGGCACCCGGCCGCTGCCGCCGCTTCGGCGGCGGTGCGGGCCTGACCGACCTCCAGCACCTTGGCGTCGATTCCCGCGGCCTCCAGCGCGGCCGTCACCCGTTTCAGGCTCTTGCTCATCGTCGCCTCCATCGTCCGGCCCGAGTATCGGCATGGTGCCCAGGGCCCGCAACCCCCGTTGACCTGCCCGGCGCGGCGCGGCATCAGTTGGTGATGAGTTTCGCGCGCCGTATCACCCGTCAGCCCATCGCCTTCGACCCCGATCGCGGCGCCGAGGTGCTTGGCCGTTTCGCCGGCCAGCCCCCCGAGATTCGCGCGCTTCTGGCGGGCACGGCCGGCTGCAGCCCCTATCTGAAAGGCCTGATGGAGTGCGAGGCCGACTGGCTCGAGTCCGCGCTTGCCGGTGCGCCGGAAGTGGCCATCGACGGCCTCCTTTCGGATGTGCGGGCGCTGGCGCTGGCCGATCTGAAACCGGGGATGCGGGTGGCCAAGCGCCGCGCCGCGCTGCTGATCGCGCTGGCCGATCTGGGGGGCGTCTGGCCGCTGGAAAGCGTCACCGGGCGGCTGACGGACCTTGCCGATATCTGCGTCGATACCGCGCTCAACCGGCTTGTGGGCGCAGAGATCGCCCGCGGCAAATTGCCCGGTGCTACAGAGGCGGATGTGGAAACCGCGGGCGGCATGGTCGCGCTGGCCATGGGCAAACAGGGCGCGCATGAGCTGAATTATTCATCGGACATCGACCTGATCTGCCTGTTCGATCAGGACCGATTCGCGCCGGATGATTATCACGACGCCCGTGCCTGTTTCATCCGCGTCACGCGGCGGCTGACGGGCCTTCTGTCGGACCAGACCGGCGATGGCTATGTGTTCCGCACGGATCTGCGGCTGCGCCCGGATGCCAGCGTCACGCCGGTCTGCCTGGCGATGGAGGCGGCGGAACGGTACTACGAAAGCCTCGGCCGCACGTGGGAGCGGGCGGCGCATATCAAGGCGCGGCCCTGCGCCGGTGATCTTCGCGCGGGCTGGGCCTATCTGGAACGGCTGCGGCCCTTTGTCTGGCGTCGGCATCTGGATTTCGCCGCCATACAGGATGCGCATGACATGCGCCTGCGCATCCGCGCGCACAAGGGGCTGCACGGGGGGCCGGATGGCGCGATCTGCCTGGAAGGCCACGACATGAAGCTGGGGCAGGGCGGCATCCGCGAGATCGAATTCTTCACCCAGACCCGCCAGATCATCGCCGGCGGGCGCGATCCCGATCTGCGTGTACGCGGCACGGTCGAAGGGCTGGCGCGGCTGACCGCGAAGGGCTGGGTGCCCGAGGATGTGGCCGGGGTGCTGACCGACAATTACCGCCATCACCGCGAGGTCGAGCATCGCTTGCAGATGGTCGGCGACGCGCAGACCCACGCGCTGCCCAACAACCCCGAGGGCTTCGACCGTATCGCGCGCTTCATGGGGCAGGGCGATACCGCCGCCTTTCGCGCCGGGCTGACCGCAAGGCTGACCCGCGTGGCCGAACTGACGGAGGGGTTCTTTGCCCCGGCCCCGGCCGAAGAGGCGCCCGTTGCGCTGAGCGACAAGTCCGCCGCGATCATGGAACGCTGGCCGACCTATCCCGCGCTGCGATCGCAGCGCGCGGTCGAGATTTTCGCGCGGCTGAAGCCCGATATCCTGAAGCGGCTGCAAAAGGCCGGCCGCCCGGACGAGGCATTGGCCGCCTTCGACGGGTTCCTGTCGGGCCTGCCTGCCGGGGTGCAGCTTTTCTCGCTGTTCAAGTCGAACCCGCAACTGATCGACCTGATCGTCGATATCGCCGCCACCGCGCCGGAACTGGCCCGCTACCTGTCGCATAATGCCGATGTGCTGGATGCGGTGATCGGCGGTGATTTCTTCGCCGACTGGCCGGGCAGGGCGGCGCTGCAGGCCCAGCTGGGCGCGCGTCTGGCGGAGGCCGATGATTATGAAACCCAGCTCGACGCCGCCCGCCGCTGGGCGCGCGAATGGCATTTCCGCATCGGCGTGCATCTGCTGCGCGGGCTGACCGAGCCCGACGAGGCCAGCGCCCAATATGCCGATCTGGGCGGGGCGGTCGTGGCCGCGCTCTGGGCGCCCGTGGTGGCCGCGTTTTCGCAAAAGCATGGCGCACCGCCGGGCAAGGGCGCGGCGGTGCTGGGCATGGGCTCGCTGGGGGCCGAGCGGCTCAACGCGCGCTCGGATCTGGATCTGATCGTGATCTATGACGCGGACGGGGTGGAAACGTCCGACGGGCGCAGGCCGCTGGCGGCGCGGGCCTATTACGCCCGGCTGACCCAGGCGCTGGTCACCGCGCTGAGCGCGCCGATGGCGGGCGGCAAGCTTTATGATGTCGATATGCGGCTGCGCCCGTCGGGGCGGCAGGGGCCGGTGGCGACCTCGTTTCAGGCCTTTTGCGACTATCAGCGCAACGAGGCCTGGACATGGGAGCATCTGGCCCTGACCCGCGCCCGGCCGGTGGCCGGCGCCCCCGCGCTCGGCGAGCGGGTCGAGGTGTTCCGGCGCGCCTTGCTGAAGGAAAAGGCCGACCCCGCGAAGATCGCCAAAGCGGTGCAGGACATGCGCGCCCGTCTGGCCGATGCCAAGCCCGCCAAGGGGATCTGGGATGGCCGTCTGGGGCCGGGGCGCGGGCAGGACATAGAAATGCTGGCCTCGGCCGCGGCGCTTGTCGCCGGCAGCCCCGAAACCCAGGTGCCGCTGCAGATGCGGGCGGGGGTCGAGGCCGGCTGGCTGCGCGAGGCCGAGGCCGGCGCGCTGATCGCGGCCTACGACCTCTTTCGCCGGGTTCAGGTCGCCGCGAAGCTGTTGAGCGACAGGCCGGTGGTGCCCGAAGACCTGGGCGCGGGGGGCTGTGATTTCTTCCTTCGCGCGACCGGGGCCGACAGCGCCGGGGCGCTGGCGCTGCGGCTGGAACAGGTGCAAGCCGAGACAGAGAAAACCATCGAAGCGGTGCTGAGCCGCGGAAAGGCGGGAACATGACCGGGGATGAGGCGGACCCGACGGGGCTGATCCGCGAAGCCTATCGGATCGAGGGGATCACACCGGCCGATTGCCGGACGATCTTTCTGGACTGGGCGCTCGGCGCGCCGGCGGACATGCGCGCGCCGCTCGAGACATTGTTGATGCTTTACGGGGCCGACGCGCCCGAGCATCCGATGACAGACGTGCTGCGCGCCGCGCTGGCCAGCCCGCCGGCGCCGCGGCGCCGGGGCGGCTATGCGGGGCGACGCAAGGCGTGATCTCAGGCGGTGACGAGTGCCGCCGCCTGCGCCGCCAGCGCGGTGATCGCATCCCAGTCGCCACGCTCCATCAGCTCTTTCGGCGCGACCCAGGAACCGCCGACGCAGACCGTGTTGGGCAGTGACAGATAGCTCGGCGCATTGGCGAGGCTGATCCCGCCGGTGGGGCAGAACCGCACCTGCGGCAGCGGCGCGGCCAGCGCCCTGAGCAATTTCGCCCCGCCTGCGGCCTCGGCCGGAAAGAATTTCTGCACCCTGTAGCCGCGTTCGAGCAGCCGCATCGCCTCTGTCGCGGTGGCGGCGCCGGGCAGTATCGGCAGCGCCGCTGCTTCGCAGGCGCCGAGCAACCGGTCGGTGGCGCCCGGCGACACGCCGAACAGCGCCCCGGCCGCGACGGCCGCGTCGACATCGGCCGGGGTCAGCAGCGTTCCGGCGCCGACGATGCCGCCCGGCACCTGCGCCATCTCGCGGATCGCATCCAGCGCGGCGGGGGTGCGCAGCGTGACCTCGAGCACCGGCAGGCCGCCGGCCACCAGCGCCTCGGCCAGCGGGCGGGCGTGGGCGGCGTTCTCGATCACCAGCACCGGGATGACCGGTGCGAGCTGGCAGAGTTCCATCGTCTTTTCACTGGCCGCGGCGGGGGTCATGGGGCTGTCCTCGGGTTGGGGTACTGAGGCTATAGGTAGCCTGCCGTCGCGCCTGTCGGAAGGGGGTCTGGATTTTATGCCTCCGGCGGGGATATTTTCGGAAAGATGAAGGGGATCAGCGGCGACACCAGGTGAGTGCGCCGGCCGCGAGGGCGCAGGCCCCGGCCAGCAGGGCCACCGGGGTGTTCTGCCCGGCATTGGCCACCGCCACGCCGACCAGCGCCCAGAGCAGCGCCAGACCGTATTCCGGGGCGCGGGTGCGCATCAGCGCGCCGGTGCCCGACGCGCCCAGCAGTGCGATGACGGCCCAGCCGGTTTCTCCCGGCCCGATGCCGTATCCCGCCCCGACCAGGGCCACCGATACCCAGGTGGCCGCCGTCAGCCAACCCGCGTAGAGCGCCACCGGCGCCTGCAGCAGCCAGCGGTCACGCTGAGGGGTACGGCTGAGCGCCACCAGCGCGGTGACCAGCATCCAGATGATCAGGGCGGTGGCCCAGACCGGGCTGAGCTTTGCCACTCCGATCCATGCCGCGCCGGGTGCGAGCGACAGGATCAGCGGCAGGCGGGTTTCCTCCCACGCCGCGTCCTTGGCGCGCAGAAAGAGGCCGGCGCCGGCCGAGACGAGCAGCCACAGGTAGATCACCCCCCAGATCGCGAAGGCGTATCCGGCGGGCTGGGCCGGCGGGCCATCCTGCGGCACCGGGAACTGCGCCGGATCGAACCCGCCGAACCCGCCCTGCAGCAATGGCGAGAGCACGAAGAACAGCGTTGCGCAGAAGGTGAGGACGGCCTTGATCGGATCCATCAGGCCAGCTCTCCCTGCGGGGTGATGCGCGTCTTGCCCCGCAGCCAGGGGTGCAGCGCGTCGGGCAGGGTGACCGAGCCGTCTTCCTGCTGCCCGTTCTCGAGCACCGCGATCAGGCAGCGCCCGACCGCAAGGCCCGAGCCGTTGAGCGTGTGCAGGAATTCCGGCTTGCCGCCGCCCGCGGGTTTGAACCGCGCGTTCATCCGGCGGGCCTGAAAATCGCCGCAGGTGGAAACCGAGCTGATCTCGCGGTAGCAGTTCTGGCCCGGCAGCCAGACCTCGATGTCATGGGTGCGGCGCGCGCCGAAGCCGATGTCGCCGGTGCACAGCACCACGGTGCGGTAGGGAAGGTTCAGTTTTTCAAGGATCATTTCGGCGCAGCGCGTCATCCGGGCGTGCTCGGCATCACTCTCGCCGGGTTTTGTCACGCTGACCATCTCGACCTTTTCGAACTGGTGCTGGCGCAGCATCCCGGCGGTATCGCGGCCGGCGCTGCCAGCTTCGGAGCGGAAGCACTGGGTGTGGGCCACGTAGCGGCGCGGCAGGTAGCTTTCCTCGATCGTCATGCCGTTGACGATGTTGGTCAGCGTCACCTCGGCGGTGGGGATCAGCCACCAGCCGTTCGTTGTCTGATAACTGTCTTCGCCGAATTTCGGCAGTTGCCCGGTGCCATACATCATCTCTTCGCGCACCAGCACCGGGGTGATGGTTTCGGTCAGGGCGTTTTCCTCGGTATGAGTGTCCAGCATGAACTGCGCCAGCGCGCGGTGCACCCGCGCCACCGCGCCCGACAGCAGCACGAAACGCGCGCCCGAAAGCTTGGCGGCGGTTTCGAAATCCATGCCGTCCTGCACGGCGGGCAGGTCGTAATGCTCTTTCGGGGTGAAGGCGAAGTTGCGCGGGTTGCCCCAGCGGCGGATCTCGACATTGCCGCTTTCGTCGGCGCCGTCGGGGATATCGTCGGCGGGCAGGTTGGGGATGGTCATCAGCAGATCGGTGAGGGCGGCGTCATCCAGGCTTGCGGCCTGTTTCAGCTCTGCGATCTCGGCCTTCTTGCTGGCCACCAGCGCGCGCAGCCGTTCAAACCCGGCCTCGTCGCCGCTGGCCTTGGCCTTGCCGACCTCCTTGGAGGCCTTGTTCTGTTCGGCCTGCGCGGTTTCGGCGGCCAGGATCTTGGCCCGGCGGGCTTCGTCGAGCGCCAGGATTGCCGAAGACACCGGTGCGGCCCCGCGGCGGGAGAGGGCCGCGTCGAAGGCGGCGGGGTTCTCGCGGATGGTTTTGATGTCGTGCATTTCGGTGTCCTCGGTTGGCGCGGTCCTGGCGCCTCATATGCCCGATGACCAGAGCGTTTTAAACCATGAAATCGCCGCACCTATCCGCCGCGCCTGATGCGTGCCGCGATCGCCCCGGCCGGCAGCACCGCGACCGCGCGCAGCATCGGGTGGCTGCCCGCGCTGGCCGAGACCACCGCGACCACGTACCAGCCGTCGGGCAGCCGGGTCAGCACCGGCGCGCCGGAATTGCCGGTGACCACCGCGCAGCTCAGCCCGATGACATCGGGGCGCCGCGCGGTCAGGGTGCAATCGTCATGGCCCGACAGCAGGCCGGGGGTATCGCCGCGATAGCCGACGATGGCGAAAGGAGGCGCGGCGAAGGCCAGCGGCACCAGCGGCAGGGGCGTGGCGATCTCTGGCGGGAAGGGGGCGGCGAGGCGCAGCAGCGCGATGTCGTCGGGGGCGCCGGCGCGGGCCGGGCCGGAAAAGCCTTCGGGCAGGATCACCTCGGCGCCGATGCGGTGGGGCAGATAGCGCTCGGCATGGCCGCTGGCGATGAAGTGCAGCCGGTAGGCCGGGACCGGCGCGCCGCTGCCGGGCGCGGTCACGCAATGGGCCGCCGTCAGCACCAGGTCGGGCGCGACCAGCGTGGCGGTGCAGGTGTTGGGGTTGTCGGGGCTGTAGCGGGTCAGCCGGCCGATGGCGTGCCAGGCGGTCTGCTCGGCCTCGGGCAGCGGCGCGGGCGGCAGCGCGGGATCGGCCAGCGCCGAACCGGCCAGCGACAGGCAGAACGCCGTGGCAAGGCGCCGCGCGCGTGGTTTCGGCACTTGTGGCATTTCGGCGATCCCCCGAATTGACGGGCCGGGCGTAGCTTCCCATATGCCTCAGGCGGGGGCCGGTTTGAACCGTGAAAACGACGCGTCCGCATCGCCTTGCCAAGCCACCGGGGCACGGCTAGGGTGCGCGCCATTCCGACAGGGCGGGAAACCGCCGCACATCACACGGGGACATACACATGTTTGCAACGCCTGCTTTCGCTCAGGCCGCCGGGGGCGCCGGGAGCGCGTTCACCAGCTTCGTTCCGCTTATCCTGATCTTCGCGATCATGTATTTCCTGTTGATCCGTCCGCAGCAGAAGAAGGTCAAAGAGCATCGCGCCATGGTCGAGGGCCTGCGCCGGGGCGACCAGATCGTCACCCAGGGCGGGCTGATCGGCAAGGTTCTGAAGGTCAAGGAAAATGACGAGGTCGAGGTTGAACTGGGCGAAGGCGTGAAGGTGCGTGTCGTGCGGTCGACCATCGCCACCGTACTGTCCAAGACCGAACCCGCAGAAAAAGCCTGAGTTGACGCTCCATGCTGAACATCCCTCTCTGGAAACGGATCGTTATCGCAACGGTCTGTGCGCTGGGTCTGCTCTATGCCATGCCCAACCTGTTTTATGAGCGCGTCGAGGGCCATAACGACGCGGTGAAGGCCATCGAGGCCGCCGGCGCCACGCCGGAGAGGGAGGCCGCCGCCGGGGCGTGGCCGGGCTGGCTGCCTTCGGGGCTTGTCAACCTCGGCCTTGATCTGCGCGGCGGCGCGCATCTGCTGGCAGAGGTGAAGGTGGCCGATGTCTATGCCACCCGGCTGGATGGTATGTGGCCCGAGGTGCGCGACGCGCTGCGCGATGAACGCGCGACGGTGGGCACGATCCGCCGGCAGCCCTCGCCGCCCGATCAGCTGCGGGTGCGGATTTCCCAGCCCGAGGGGATGCAGGCCGCGCTGTCGGCCGTGCGCGCACTGGCCCGGCCCATCGTCTCTCTGACGGGGGTGGGCTCGAACGATATCGAGGTGCAGGGCGAGGGCGACGTGATCGTCGTGACCCTGTCGGAGGCCGAAAAGCAGGCCACCGACGATCGCACCATCCAGCAAACCCTGGAAATCATACGCCGCCGCGTGGATGAGGTCGGCACCCGAGAGCCGACGATTCAGCGCCAGGGCGATGACCGTGTGCTGATCCAGGTGCCCGGCATCGGATCGGCCGATGAGCTGAAGGCGCTGATCGGCACCACCGCGCGCCTGACCTTTCACCCGGTGGTGGGGCGCACCGCCAACCCCGATCAGCCCGCCGGGGCGCGCAACCTGATCCTGCCCTCGCTTGACGATCCGGCCACCTATTACATCATCGAACAGACCCCCGTCGTCAGCGGCGAGGATCTGACCGACGCGCAGCCCGCTTTTGACCAGAACGGCCTGCCGGTGGTCACCTTCCGCTTCAACCCCGCCGGGGCGCGCAAGTTCGGCGACTACACGGTAGAGAATGTAGGCTCGCCCTTCGCCATCGTGCTCGATAACGAGGTGGTCTCGGCCCCGGTGATCCGCGAGGCGATCCGCAGCGGCTCGGGCCAGATCTCGGGCAATTTCACGGTCGAGGAAAGCACCCAGCTTGCCGTTCTGCTGCGCGCCGGCGCCCTGCCGGCAGAGCTGACCTTTCTGGAAGAGCGCACCATCGGCCCCGAACTGGGCGCCGACAGCATCGAGGCGGGCAAGGTGGCCTGCCTTGTGGCCTTTGCCGCCGTGCTGATCTTCATGGCGTTCAGCTATGGCTGGTTCGGGATCATCGCCAATATCGCGCTGCTGATCAACGTGGGCATGGTGTTTGGCCTGCTGTCGGCCATTGGCGCCACGCTGACCCTGCCGGGCATCGCCGGCATCGTGCTGACCATCGGCATGGCGGTGGACGCCAATGTGCTGGTGTTCGAACGGATCCGCGAAGAGCTGAAGGGTGCCAAGGGCCCGGCCCGGGCCATTGATCTGGGCTATGAAAAGGCGCTGTCGGCGATCGTGGACGCCAATATCACGACGCTGATCACCGCGGTCATCCTGTTCATGCTGGGCTCGGGTCCGGTGCGCGGCTTCGCGGTGACGCTGGGCGCGGGGATCCTGACCTCCGTCTTCACCGCGATCTTCGTCACACGGCTGATCATCGTGATCTGGATGGAACGCCGCCGTCCCAAGACCATCACGGTGTAGGAAAGATATGATGCGCCTGAAACTCGTTTCCTCCGAGACCAACTGGGATTTCTTCCGCCACGCGCGCCTGACCTTCGGCGCGTCGGTGGTTGCGGTGATCCTTTCGATCCTGGCCTTTCTGGTGCTGGGCCTGAACTTCGGCATCGACTTTCGCGGCGGCACGACCATCCGCACCGAAAGCACGCAATCGGTGGATGTGGCCACCTATCGCGCGGCCCTGGCGCCGCTGAACCTGGGTGACGTGTCCATCACCCAGGTGTTCGATCCGGGCTTCGGCGCGGAGCGGAACGTGGCGCAGATCCGCATTCAGGCGCAAGGCGATCAGGAGGCGATCACGCCGGGCACCATCCAGGCGGTCGAGGCCGCGCTGAAAGCGGTGGACGGCGCCATCACCTTCGCCTCGGTCGAGAGCGTCGGGCCCAAGGTTTCGGGCGAGTTGGTGCAGACCGCGCTGCTGGCCGTGGGCCTGGCGATGGGCGCGGTGATGATTTACATCTGGCTGCGCTTCGAATGGCAGTTCGCCGTGGGGGCGGTGGCCGCGCTGATCCATGACGTGATCGTCACCATCGGCATTTTCGCGGCGTTCCAGATCAGGTTCGATCTGGCGATCATCGCGGCGCTGCTGACGATCGTGGGCTATTCGATCAACGATACCGTGGTGGTGTTCGACCGGCTGCGCGAAAACCTGGTCAAATACAAGAAGATGGAGTTGCGCGAGGTGATGAACCTTGCGGTCAACGAGACCCTTTCGCGCACCGTGATGACATCGGGCACCACGCTGATCGCGCTGATCGCGCTTCTGGTGCTGGGCGGCGACGTGATCCGCGGCTTCGTCTTCGCGATGACGTGGGGCGTGATCGTCGGCACCTATTCCTCGGTTTTCGTGGCCAAGAACATCGTGCTGTTCCTGGGCGTCAAGCGCGACTGGTCGAAGACCGACAAGGCCGCCGGCACCCAGTTCGGCAACACCGATGCCTGAGGGGCTGGCCCTCGCGCTTCAGACCGAGGGCCTGGTGCTGCTGCTTCTGGTGCTTTTGCTGGCCGGGTTGGTCTATGGCTTTGCCGGCTTCGGCGCGGCGCTGATCTTCATCCCGCTGGCCAGCATCTTCGTTCCGCCGCAGCTTGCGGTGGGGATCATGGCGGTTTCGGCGCTCGGCTCGACGGTGACGGTGCTGCCCCGCGCCTGGCGGCAGGCGGACCGGGCGCGGGTGCTGTGGATGCTGGTGCCCGCCTTTCTGACGCTGGTACCGGGCATCTGGCTGTTGCGCAGCATGGAGGTGCTGCCGCTGCGCTGGCTGATCTCGGGGCTGATCCTGCTGAGCCTTGCGGCGATGACGCTGGGCTGGCGCCGGTCGATGGCGCCGAACCGGGCCGCGCTGGCGGCGGTGGGCGGCGCCGCGGGTTTCATCGGCGGGCTGACCGGGCTGACCGGGCCGGTGGTGATTCTGTTCAACCTGTCGGGCGACGAGCCGGTGGTGATCACGCGGGCCAACACGCTGTGTTTCCTGACCCTGCTGGGGGTGCTGATGATCCCGCAACTGGCGGCGCAGGGGGTGATCACCGGGCCGGTTCTGTGGCAGGGCCTGCTGGCGACGCCGGTTTACATGGTGGGAACGGCGATCGGCCAGGCGGTGTTCAACCCGGCCTATCAGTCGGTGTACCGCCTGCTTGGCTATGGCGTCATCGCCGGGGCGGTGCTTGTCGGCCTGCCGCTTTGGGATTAACATCACCTCATGCGGCTCAACGAGATCACCTATTCCAACGCCCGGCCCATTCAGGGCTATGGCCCCGGTTTCTTTCGCGTCGGCGGCGTGGTGCATTCGGGGGCGGTGCTGGTGTCGGACGCGGGTGTGGCGCTGTGGGGCGGGCTGGAGGATGCCGGCCCGTTGCTGGCGCTTGCGGGGTCGGTCGATGTGCTGTTCATCGGCACCGGGGGCGAGATCGCCCATATTCCCGCCGCGCTGCGCGATGTGCTGGAGGAGGCCGGGCTGGGGGTGGAGATCATGGCCAGCCCCGCCGCCGCGCGCACCTATAACGTGCTTCTGAGCGAGGGGCGGCGCATCGCCGCGGCATTGCTGCCCGTGGCGGCGTGAGGGCCGGCCGCTGCGCGGCGGTTTCATGCCTCCGGCGGGGATATTTCGGGAAAGATGAAGAAGGGCCGCGGCGCATCGCGCCTGCGGGCAGTTCGCGCTTTGCCCGGGCTTTCCAATCGGATAAGCCGTGAGCCCATGGATATGACCGTGACAGATCTGGCCTGTGCGCGCGGCGGGATGCCGGTGCTGGAAGGGGTGTGCTTTGCGGTGCGCCCCGGTACGGCGCTGTTGTTGCGCGGTCCCAACGGGATTGGCAAGACGACCCTGCTGCGGACGCTGGCCGGGTTGCAGCCGGCGCTGGCCGGGGCGGTTTCGGCGCCGCCCGAGAGCATCGCCTATGCCGCCCATGCGGACGGGCTGAAGGCAGTGTTGAGCGTGGCCGAGAACCTGCGGTTCTGGGCGCGGATCTTTGGCACGTCGGGGATCGAGGGCGCGCTGGCGGCGTTCGATCTGGGCGACCTGGCGGACCGGCAGGCGCAGAACCTTTCGGCCGGGCAGAAGCGGCGGCTGGGGCTGGCGCGGCTGCTGGTGACCGGGCGCCCCATCTGGGTGCTGGATGAGCCGACCGTATCGCTGGATGCGGCATCGGTGGCGTTGTTCGGGGCGGCGGTGCGGGCGCATCTGGCGGCGGGGGGCATGGCGCTGATCGCCACCCATATCGATCTGGGCTTTACGGCGGAGGTGCTGGATGTCAGCCGCTTCCGGGCGGCGCCGCAGCGGCTGGACGATTTCGACGAGGCCTTCGCATGATCGCGCTTTTTGCCCGTGACATGGTGCTTGCGATGCGGGCCGGGGGCGGGTTCGGCCTAGGGCTGGCGTTTTTCCTGATCGTGACGGTTCTGGTGCCCTTCGGGGTCGGGCCGGAGAGCGGCGTGCTTTCGGTGATCGCGCCGGGCATCCTGTGGGTCGGGGCGCTGCTGTCGTGCCTGCTGTCGCTGGACCGGATCTTTGCGCTGGATTTCGAGGATGGATCGCTGGATCTGCTGGCGACGGCGCCGATCCCGCTGGAAGGGGTCGTGGCGATGAAGGCGGCGGCGCATTGGGTGACCACCGGCCTGCCGCTGGTGCTGGCCGCGCCGGTGCTGGGCTTGTTGCTGAACCTTCAGGGGGCGGGCTATGGCTGGCTGGTGCTGAGTCTCGCGCTCGGCACGCCGGCGCTTTCGGTGATCGGCAGTTTCGGGGCGGCGCTGACCGTGGGGCTGAAGCGTGGCGGGCTGCTGCTTTCGCTGCTGGTGCTGCCGCTTTACGTGCCGACGCTGATCTTTGGCGCCGAAACGGTGAAGCGCGGGGCGGCCGGGCTGGCGGCGGGCACGCCGGCGCTGATGCTGGCGGGGATCACGCTTGCCTCGGTCGCGTTGCTGCCTTTTGCCGCCGCTGCGGCGATCCGCGTCAACCTGCGCTAGGGGGATCACGCGCTATTCAGTTGAGAACCCCGCAACAAGGACCTAAGAAAACGCCCATGGCATCGCTCTGGCAATATGCAAACCCGAAGAAATTCATGCAGACCACATCGGTTCTGCTGCCCGTTGTCGCGGTGCTGGCGGCGCTGACGCTGGGCACTGGGCTGATCTGGGGGTTCTTCTTCACCCCCGACGATTACAAGCAGGGCGCGACCGTCAAGATCATCTATATCCATGTGCCCGCGGCGCTGATGGCGATCAATGCCTGGCTTATGATGCTGGTCACCTCGCTGGTCTGGTTCGTGCGGCGGCACCACGTTTCGGCGCTGGCGGCCAGGGCGGCGGCGCCGATCGGCATGGTGATGACGCTGATCGCGCTGTTCACCGGCGCGCTGTGGGGGCAACCGATGTGGGGGACCTACTGGGCCTGGGATCCGCGGCTGACCTCTTTCCTGATCCTGTTGCTGTTCTACCTTGGCTACATCGCCCTGTGGGAGGCGATCGAGAGCCCCGATACGGCGGCCGATCTGACATCGGTTCTGTGCATGGTCGGCTCAGTCTTCGCGCTGCTCAGCCGCTATGCGGTGAACTTCTGGAACCAGGGCCTGCATCAGGGCGCCTCGCTGTCGATGGATGCCGAGGAGAACGTGGCCGATGTGTTCTACATCCCGCTGCTGATCTGTATCGCGGGGTTCGGGCTGCTGTTCGTGGCGCTGGTTCTGGCCCGCACCCGGACCGAGATTCGCGCCCGGCGGTTGCAGGCGCTGATCGCGCGGGAGCGGATGGCATGATGCCCGATCTGGGGAAATACGCGGTTGCGGTGCTTTCCTCCTACGGTGTCACGCTGGCGCTTCTGGCGGGGCTTGTGGGGCTGACCTTGTGGCGCGGCGCGCGGGTGCGGCGGCAGCTTGATGCGGTTGAACAGCGGCGGGGCGAAAAACAACGGGGTGACAATGGCCAAACCTAGGATTTCCATACTGATGATCCTGCCGCCGCTGATCTTCGCGGCGCTGGCGGGGCTGTTCCTGTACGGCATGGTGCGTGAAGATCCCGATGCGCTGCCATCGACCCGCATCGGCCAGCAGGCTCCGGCGATGACGGTCACGCCCCTGGGAGACAGCGCGCCCTTTACCGATGCGGATCTGCAGGCGCCCGGCGTCAAGCTGGTGAATTTCTGGGCCAGCTGGTGCGGGCCTTGCCGGGCCGAACATCCGATCCTCGAGAGGCTGTCGGACGAGGGCGTGACGATCTACGGCATCAATTACAAGGACGAACCGGAAAAGGCGCTGCGGTTTCTGGAGGAGCTGGGCGATCCCTATGCCGCCATCGTTGCCGACGGCACCGGGCGCACGGCGCTGGAATGGGGGGTTTACGGGGTGCCGGAGACCTTTGTCATCGATGGCAGCGGCAAGGTCATATTGCGCTTCGCCGGGCCGATGACCACGCAGGTTCTGGAAAAGACGATCCGGCCGGCGATGGTGGCCGCGCGCTAGCTCTTTGGTCCCGGCAAGTGGTGGTCCATTGATCTGAGATCATCAGAAGGATGCGCTATGAGAAACCCGCCGAAGCCCTTGCCAAACCGGTGCCGGGGCTTGATCCCGTCGCTGCTGGCCGGATAGCTGCCGGTATCGAAGGCTGGCAAAGCGCTCTGCGGGCGGTCATATCACCTGGCCTGCTTTGTGGCGCGCGGGCCTGACCAGCCACGGCTCATACCGATCACGCCGGCCCTGAATGGGGTGTGTGCGACGCGCAGCCACGCTTCATGCGCTGTGCGCAGGTCACGCCAGCAACGCGAATGCTCCGCGACCGGGGCGGGACTTGGGTTTCGTCTGCGACGGCCCTCTGGTAAGAGGACGGCGGAGGTGACCCAATGTGCGGATTTGTTTGTCTTTGGCGTGTCGGTGATGAAGACCTTGCGGAGCGTATGATCCGCCAGATTGCCCACCGGGGGCCCGATGCGCTCGCGGTTGCGCGTCTGCCGAACGCGCCGGTGGTCATGGCACATTGCCGGCTTTCGATCATCGGGACCGAAGATGGCGCGCAGCCTATCCACCAGACGGACGATATTCTTGTGGTCAATGGCGAGATCTATAACCACGAAGACCTGCGGGCGATCCTCGGCGACAGCGCTTTTGAGACCGCAAGCGACAGCGAGACGATCCTGCACCTGTTCCGGTCCGGCGCCAGCCGCTGGATCAGCAAGCTTGATGGCATGTTCGCCTTCGTCCTTGCCACGCGCGACCGGATCATCGCCGCCCGCGATCCGCTCGGGATAAAGCCGCTTTACATGGCCCGGCTGGGCGAGGGCGTGGCCTTTGCCTCGGAACTCAAGGCCTTCGATGGTGTTCCGGTCACATCCGTCGAATTCATCCCGCCGGGCGGTCTGTACGACACGCGTGACGGGTGGCGTCAGTGGTATCGCACCCCGCACGGCGCGGCCGAGGCGGAAGAGGGTCTGGATGTCGAGCATACGGCGAAAGAACTTCGGCTGGTGCTGGAGGAGGCCGTCGCGAAATGGATGGTCGCCGATGTCGAGGTGGGGTCTTTCCTGTCGGGCGGTCTCGACAGTTCGATCATCGCCGCAATCGCGCAGAAGGTGCGGCAAGAGACGGGGCGGGGCCCCTTGCGTACCTTCGCCGTCGGGCTCGAAGGCGCGCCGGATCTCGCGGCCGCCCGGGCCGTGGCCGAGCATATCGGCTCGAACCACCGGGAATGGGTCTTTACCGCCGATGACCTCGCGGAGGCGCTGCCGCATGTCATCTACCATCTGGAATCGGCTGACGTCGATCTGGTGCGCAGCGCCATCCCGACGCTTTTCGCCGCCCGGCTTGCCCGCGAAGACGTCAAGGCCGTGCTGACCGGGGAAGGCGCGGACGAGCTCTTTGCCGGGTACACCTATCACCACGGCTATGTCGACGACCCCCGCGCCCTGGCTGACGAGCTTACCCGCTCGCTCGGGACGATGCACAACATCAACCTCCAGCGCGTCGACCGGATCACGATGTCCGAGAGCCTTGAAGCCCGGACGCCTTTTCTCGACCGCGAACTGATCGACTTCGCGCAGTCTATCCCGGCGGAGTTGAAGCTTCGAAAGACCGATCCCGCGACTGTCGAGTCGACCGGCCCGACAACCGAAAAATGGATCCTGCGCAAGGCCTGTGCCGACCTGCTGCCCACCGATCTCGTCTGGCGCAAGAAGGCGCAGTTCGACGAGGGTTCGGGCACGGTGGAGGCGCTGCAGGTCGCGCTGCGGAAACTGCTGGGAACGGACAGGCCCGTGGACCGGGAACAGGAGGCGGCGCTCTACGAGCGTATCCTGCGCGAGCAGTTCATCGATGCCGACCGGATTCTCGAGAACGCAGGCAGTTGGACCGACGAGCGCGTCGCCGTCTGAGCGCACGCGGGAGAGCAATCACCATGAGCCGTATTCTCACCGTCGGCGCTGCGCAGATCGCGTCTGAAACCAGCGGTCTCGACGTCAATTTCGCGAAGCATCACGACTACGTCGCCCGCGCCGCGTCCATTGGTGTGGATCTGCTCGTCTTTCCCGAGCTGTCGCTTGTTGGGCACTACGGGGCCGAGGCGCTGCTGGACGTCGTGATGACCCGAGACGACCCGCGCCTGCTGGAGCTCAGCCGCGCCGCGGGGGACATGAAGATCATCGTCGGCTTTGTGGAAGAGGCGCGGGGGGCGCAATTCTACAATGCCGCGGCCGTGTTTCAGAACGGCCGGCTGCGCTATATCCACCGCAAGATCAATCTGCCCTCTTACGGGCGCCTCATCGAGACCAAGTACTACGCCCACGGGCGGTTCGTGGACACACACACCATGACCGAGGACTGGGTGCTTGGTCTTCTGATTTGCGCCGACCTCTATAATCCGGCGCTTGCGCATCTTGCTTTCCTGCATGGCGCGACGCTCTTGACCGCGCCCATCTCAAGCGGGCGCGAAGCCGTGGGCGATGAGTTCGACAATCCTTTGTCCTGGGCGACGACGATCCAGTTCTACGCGATGATGTACGGAGCGCCCGTCATCATGACCAACCGTGTCGGACGGGAAGGCGATCTGAGTTTCTGGGGTGGCTCGCGCATCCTCGATCCGTTCGGTCGTGTGCTGGCACAGGGCGGTGGCGATGAAGAACTGATTACCGCCCGGCTCGATTACGCCGATATCCGCAAGGCCCGCGCGCTCCTGCCCACGGTCCGCGACAGCAACCTCGCCCTGGTCCAGCGCGAGACCAACCGCCTGATCGACCGCCTCGGTGTGCCGGACGTCGTGCGGGAAGAGGAGTAGGGCGGCAGGCTCAGCTTTCGCTGTGCTGCTTGATGTCGCCGGTATCGAGCACCGGTGAGGCGTCGATGTCGTCGGCGTCAAGCATGGCCGCGACACGTTCGAGGCTTGCGACCAGCATGGCCTGTTCCCAATCCTCCATGGCCGCGAACTTGCGCACAAAGCGCTGTTGCAGCGGGTCGGGCGCATCGGCCAGTGTTTGGGTGCCCTTTGGCGTGATGTGGATGTTGGTCTGACGCCGGTCCAGGGTGGATTTTTCGCGCAGCACCATACCCTCGCGCACGAGCCTGTCGACAAGCGATGTCACGGTGCCCTGAGAGACCCGCATGCGTTGCGCGATGGTTTTGGCCGTTGCATTGCCGGTTTCGGCAATGATCTGCAACACCCGGAACTGTACCGGCGTCACACCCGCGGTTTGCTTGATTTCCCGTCCGAACAGATCGGTCGCGCGCAGAATGCGACGCAAGGCAATCAGACTGGTGTCGATACGATCCATCAGGGTCTCATTGTTTTGGAAAGCAAAGTATATGCGGGATGTCCCTCCTTGTGAAGCTGTTATTGCTTTGTCGCAAAAAGCATGTCTATACGCATGTGGTTTGGGGGTTAAGATTTTACAACCCATAAGCTAAAGGAAAAAAGTCAATATTTGAGCAAATCGTGAATAATATGCTTTGCCTGTTGAAATAATGACCTATCCTTGATATTTCGAATTTCAAACCAAATAGGAGCAGACGAGATGCATCATTCCCGCGATCTAGCCAGAGCTAACATTCCGAACCTGCGCATGCCACGGGCCGAGGATGGTGCTGCGATCTGGGAACTGGTGCGGGCGTGCAAGCCGCTTGATGAAAACTCCATGTATTGCAATATGATCCAGTGCGATCACTTTGCGGACACCTGTGTGCTGGCTGAACTCAAGGGCGAGGCTGTCGGCTGGATTTCTGCCTATGTGATGCCGAACGATCCCGAGACGCTCTTTGTCTGGCAGGTTGCCGTCGCCGAGAATGCCCGGGGGCTCGGCCTTGGAACGCTCATGCTGCAGGCGATTCTGGGCCGCGATGCCTGTGATGACGTGAAGCGAGTGCAAACGACGATCACCTCTGAAAACGAGGCATCCTGGGCGCTGTTCCGCAAGTTCGGCAAAGTGCAGCGCGCCAAGCTGGATGTGCAGCCTTACTACACGCAGGCCCTGCATTTCCAGAACCGGCACCAGACCGAAAACCTCGTGACGATCCCCCTGGCGCGAGACATGGCGCAAGCCGCCTGAGCCACACTTCATCCTTTTCATCAACAAACCTGATAGAGGTCGTATGTCTACGAACACCTCCAAAATGCCTATTTTCAAACGCCGTGAATCCGAAGCCCGCAGCTATTGCCGCGGCTTCGACACGGTTTTCACCACTGCGCAGGGCGCTCAGATGACGGACACCGCCGGGCGGCGCTATATCGATTTCCTCGCGGGCTGTTCGTCGCTCAACTACGGGCACAATGACCCGGATATGAAGGCGGCGCTGATCGATCATATCGCAGGCGACGGGATTGCCCACGGGCTTGATATGCACACCGAGGCCAAAGGGGCCTTCATTGAAACCTTCGAGGCAAACATCCTCAAGCCCCGCGACATGGATCACAAGTTGATGTTTGTCGGGCCGACCGGTGCCAATGCGGTGGAAGCTGCCATGAAAATCGCCCGCAAGGCGACAGGCCGCACCAATGTGATCGCCTTCACCAACGGCTTCCACGGTGTGACACAGGGTGCGCTGGCCGCGACCGGCAACAGCTACCACCGCGGAGGCGCGGGCACGACGCTGAACAACGTCACGCGCATGCCCTATGACGGTTACATGGGCGCGGAGTTCGATACCTGCGATCTGCTCGCGGCGATGCTGAAAGATGCCTCGTCCGGCATGGACGCCCCCGCCGCGATCCTGCTGGAAACCGTGCAGGGCGAAGGCGGGTTGAACGCGGCAAGCCCCGAATGGATCGCGCGCGTTGCGCAGCTGGCCAGGGACCACGGCGCGCTTCTGATCATCGATGACATCCAGGCCGGCTGCGGACGGACGGGCAGCTTCTTCTCTTTTGACGAGATGGGGATTACGCCCGACATCGTCACGCTGGCGAAATCCGTTTCCGGCTTCGGTCTGCCGATGGGGCTGGTCCTCGTGCGGCCCGAACATGATGTGATGGGACCGGCCGAGCATAACGGCACGTTCCGCGGCAACACCCACGCCTTTGTCACCGCACGCGTCGCGATTCAGAAGTTCTGGTCCGATGGCAGGCTGCAAGAGGATGTTTCACGCCGCGCCGCCATGGTCGAGGACGGACTGAAAACCATCGCAGCCATGATCCCCGGCGCTTATCTCAAGGGGCGTGGCATGATGCGCGGGGTCGATGTGGGCTCTGGTGACCTGGCCGGCAATATCTGCGCCCATGCCTTTTGCGAGGGCCTGATCGTCGAGACCTCCGGCCCCAATGACGAGGTGGTCAAGATCCTTGCGCCACTGACAATTTCCGACGCCACTCTCGGTAAGGGGCTGAATATTCTCATCGATGCGGCACGAAGCGTCACCAGTAATTTCAAGGTTGCAGCGGAGTAACACAATGATTGTCAGAGATTTCAACGAGATCATCGAGTCGGATCGCGACCGCGTGGTATCGGACGCGCAGTGGTCCAGCGTGCGCATGCTATTGGCGGATGACGGAATGGGTTTTTCCTTCCACATCACCTTTCTCGAACCGGGATCGGAGCACACGTTCGAATACAAGAACCACTTCGAGAGCGTCTATTGCATGAAGGGCTCCGGCTCGATCACCGATCTGGCCACCGGCGAGACCCATCACATCAGGCCCGGCGTGATGTATGCGCTCGACAAGCACGACCGGCATATCCTTCGTGCGGAGGAGGAACTGGTCATGGCCTGCTGTTTCAACCCGCCGGTGACAGGCAAGGAAGTGCACCGTGAGGATGGCTCCTACGCTGCACCTGAGAACGTCGAGGCCTGAGATGACCCACACCGTGGAAAAGATCGGCGGGACGTCCATGTCCCGTCTACATGAATTGCGTGATACGCTTTTCTTGGAAGACGGCGCGCCGCGTTATGGCCGTATCTTCGTGGTTTCGGCCTTTGGCGGGGTCACGAACCTGCTGCTGGAGCACAAGAAGACCAGGCAGGCAGGTGTCTACGCCGCCTTCGCCAATGCCGAGGACGATCACGGCTGGCATGACGCGCTGAGCCGTGCGAGCGCGGCAATGGTGGACGCCCACCAGACAGTGCTCGATCATCCCGGAGACATCGCGCAGGCGACGACGTTTGTGCAGGACCGGATCGAAGGTGCGCGCAACTGCCTGATCGACCTGCAGCGATTGTGCTCCTACGGGCATTTTCGCCTGAACACGCACCTGATGCAGATCCGTGAATTGCTCTCGGGGCTGGGAGAGGCGCATTCGGCCTATGTCGCGACCCTGATGCTGCAACGTGCAGGCGTGAATGCGCGCTTCGTAGACCTGTCGGGCTGGCGCGATGAGGATGACCTGACCCTGGATGAACGGATCGAAAGCGCGATGGAGGGGATCGATACACACGTTGAATTGCCCATCGTCACCGGCTACGCGCAATGCCGCCAGGGGCTGATGCGCGAATATGACCGCGGCTATTCGGAGGTGACGTTCTCACAACTCGCAGCGCTGACAGGTGCGCGTGAGGCGATCATCCACAAGGAATTCCATCTTTCTTCCGCCGACCCGAACCTTGTCGGAGAGGATGCCGTGCAAACGCTCGGTCACACGAATTACGACGTGGCAGACCAGATGGCCAATCTCGGGATGGAAGCGATCCACCCGTCCGCGGCAAAGACACTGCGCCAGGCGGGCGTGCCCCTGCGTGTCACCAACGCGTTCGAGCCGGGCCACCCTGGCACGATCGTCGACGACCAGGCTGCTGGAGATCCGGCGGTCGAGTTGGTCACCGGCCTCGATATCATCGCGCTGGAGGTGTTCGAACAGGACATGGTCGGCGTGAAGGGTTATGACGCGGCGATCCTCGAGATTCTGACACGCCACAATGTGCGGATCGTCTCGAAAGTTTCGAACGCGAACACGATCACGCATTACGTCGACACCTCCTTGAAGTCCATGCGCCGGGTGGAGGCCGATCTTGCCGCGAGATACCCGCAAGCCGAGATCACCACCAACAAGCTGGCACTGGTCTGTGTGCTGGGCCGCGACCTGACAGGACTGAAGGTGATGTCGCGCGGGCTTCGGGCCCTGGAAGACGCAGAGCTGACGCCCCTTGGCGCGGCGCAAGGCCCGCGCAACGTCGACACTCAGTTCATTCTGAACCGCACGGACCGCGATCCCGCGATAGCGGCGTTGCACAGAAGCTTCTTCGCTCAATCAACGACCGTCGCGATGACAATCGCCGCTTAGCGCCCCGAGGGCCCAGCCCGACATGTCGCATTCAGGGCACGGTTCGACGCACCCGTTTGCTTTCGGGGCCACGATTCGTTTAGCCTGATCCAAGGGGACAAAGAACCGGCGGCCCTGCAAATCACCGGAGGCTTGGCCACGCGCCCCGAGCGGCAAGCCGACCTTCGGCCGCGTCAATCGGGAGAGAAGTAATGTTCAAACGGATAATGGCACCGGTCGATTTGGCACATGTCGAACGGCTTGGGCCCGCGCTCGACTGCGCGGCCGATCTGGCAAAACACTACGGCGTGCCGGTTGTATATGTGGGCGTCACCTCGTCTCTACCCAGCCAATTGGCGCATAACCCGGAAGAGTTCGGCCAAAAGCTTGCCGCATTCGCCGAGGCGGAGGCGGCCAGGCACGGCGTCGAAACCTCGGCGCATACCGCCATCGCACATGACCCGACGACCGAGGTCGACGATGCGCTGATGCGCGCAATCGATGAAACCGGCGCCGATCTTGTCGTGATGGCCAGCCACGTGCCGAATGTCATGGATTATATCTGGCCCTCCAACGGCGGAAAACTGGCCGAGCATGCGAAATGCTCGGTGATGGTGGTACGCTCTTGAGTCGTACACGGACAAAACAACGACAGTGAACAGGGAGGCCGCAGATGGCCGACGAAACCACAAATCAGGGGATCCCCGCGCCAGAAGGCGCATCCCACATTATCGAGACGGACTACGAGATCGGTCAGGACAATTTCGAAACGCAGGTCGGGCCCTTCGGGCTCGACATTCACAACCCGGTCTTCCTGATCTCGGCGCTCTCCATCATGGCTTTTGTGGCCTATGCGCTGTTTGCGCCCGGAAGCGCAGATGCCGTATTCAACGGCATCGACCCGAGCGATACCTGCGAGGCCGGTGCCTTTTGCGATCTGGGAATGCGCGCCTATCTGACCTCGAATTTCGACTGGTTCTTCCTGTGGTCGGCAAACATTTTCGTCGTATTCTGCCTGTTCCTCATCGTTTCACCGTTCGGCTCCGTCCGGCTCGGTGGCAAGGACGCAAAGCCTGACTATGGCTACCCCGGCTGGTTCGCGATGCTGTTTGCCGCGGGTATGGGGATCGGTCTGATGTTCTTCGGGGTGCTGGAGCCGGTCTATTACTTCGGCACGCCATGGGGGGACGAGCCATTGGGCGTCGTTCGCCCCTTCACGGAAGACGGCGCCCTGATACCCGAAAACGTGGCCGCCGCCCGGCGCATGGCACTGGCGGCAACGTCCTATCATTGGGCGCTGCATCCCTGGGCGATCTATGCTGTTGTCGCGCTCGCACTCGCGTTGTTTTCCTTTAACAAGGGCTTGCCGCTGACGATCCGCTCCGCCTTCTACCCGATCTTCGGCGAACGGGTCTGGGGCTGGACCGGGCATATCATCGACACGCTCGCCGTGTTTGCCACGCTTTTCGGTCTTGCAACCTCGCTCGGCTTTGGCGCGCAGCAGGCGAATGCCGGTCTGGAATATGTGTACGGCCTGCCCAACAACGTGACCGTGCAGGTGATCCTGATCATCGCAATCACGCTTGTCGCGCTGGGTTCGGTCCTGCGTGGCCTTGATGGGGGGGTAAAGGTGCTGTCCGAAATCAACATGGGCATGGCGCTGTTGCTGTTGCTTTTCGTGCTCTTCGCGGCAGGTGCGGCCACAATCATGACCGGGTTCGGAAAGGGCATCGTCGCCTATTTTCAGGAGGTCATTCCGCTCTCGATCCCGCATGGGCGCGAAGACACGGGCTACATGCAAGGCTGGACGGCCTTCTATTGGGCCTGGTGGATCTCCTGGTCACCCTTCGTCGGCATGTTCATAGCCCGGGTTAGCCGCGGTCGAACGGTCCGTGAGTTCGTGACCTGCGTATTGATCATTCCGTCTCTGGTGTGCGTACTCTGGATGGCCGTTTTCGGCGGTGCCGCGATCGAGCAAGTGATTGCGGACCCGGCCGCGAGCGCGGTCAAGGCGCAGGTGATCGACAGCTACAACCCGCCCCTGTCTCTGTTCGCGATGCTCGAAGGGCTGCCCTTCGCTGCGATCACCTCGACCATCGGAATCATCCTGGTCATCGTGTTTTTCGTGACGTCTTCGGATTCCGGTTCACTGGTCATCGATACGATCACGGCTGGCGGCAAGGTTGACGCGCCGGTGCCGCAGCGCGTGTTCTGGTGCACATTTGAGGGGCTTGTGGCGATTGCGCTTCTGATCGGCGGCGGGCTTGGCGCATTGCAGGCCATGGTGATCTCCACGGGCTTGCCGTTCACTGTAATACTGCTGCTGATCTGTTGGGCCATCCTGAAAGGCCTCATTCAAGAGCGCCGGAACAGCTGAGCCACCAAACAACCCGCACGGGCGCCTCGTCGCGCCCGTGCGCCCGTGATGACGCGCTTGTCGAGGCTCTGTTCGAAGGCTTTGCGAAACCCCGGCGCGGTTCCCACAGTTCCGGCGCGTCGGTTTAAATATCCATCACAGGGAAGTCACATCAGTGTTTCCTCCGGGCGAGACAGTTCCCCCATTAGGCCATTTCAGTGGGGGATTCGAGCATGGACATTCGTGTCGCAACATTTAACGCATCGCTTAACCGCAACTCCGAGGGCGAGTTGATCGCAGATCTGAGTACGTCTGCAGACACTCAGGCGCAATCGGTCGCCGAGATCATCCAGCGCTCGGATGCGGACATCATTCTCATGAACGAGTTCGACTACGAGGCCGCCGGCGAGGCAGCCCGGCTTTTTCAGGAGAATTATCTCTCGCTGAGCCAGAATGGCGCGGCGCCTGTCGAGTATCCGCATGTCTACGTCGCGCCCTCCAACACCGGCGTCCCGAGCGGCTTTGATCTCGACAATTCAGGCGCCGCGGGTGACTTCGCGCCGAATGACGCCCAGGGCTTCGGCTTCTTCGAGGGCCAGTACGGTTTCGTGATCTTCTCGAAATACGAGATCGACACCGCGAACATCCGCACCTTCCAGAACTTTCTCTGGAAGGACATGCCGGGTGCTCTGCTGCCCGAGGACCCGCTCGATGCCGATGGCAACGGCGATACCTCGAGCTGGTACACAGAGGAAGAACTCGAGGTCCTGCGCCTTTCCTCGAAGAACCATGTGGACGTGCCAGTGATCGTCGATGGCGAGACTGTCCATGTGCTGGCCGCACACCCGACGCCGCCGGTTTACGACGGCCCCGAGGATCGTAACGGCACGCGCAATCACGACGAAATCCGTTTCTGGGCCGATTACGTCGCCGGCGAAGACTACATCTATGACGACAACGGCACATACGGCGGCCTTGCCGAGGGCGAGCGCTTCGTGATCCTGGGTGATTACAACGCCGATCCCTTCGACGGCGACAGCGTGAACGGTGCCGCCAACCAGCTGCTCGACAGCCCCCTCATCAACGGCTCTGCCACCGACCCGGCGGTAACCCCCTCCAGCGACGGCGGCCCGGTGGCCTCCGAGCTGCAGGGCGGCGCCAACGATGATCATGTCGGCGATCCCGCCTTCGACACCGCCGACTTCGGTTTCGCCGGCGCCGGCACTCCCGACGACGCGCCGGGCAACCTCCGGGTCGACTATGTGCTGCCGTCCGAGGCGGGCCTGGCCTATCTCGATGGCGGCGTCTTCTGGCAGACGCCGGACGACCCGCTCTTTCCGCTGGCCGAATTCCCGACCTCCGACCACCGCCTGGTCTATGCCGACCTGCGGGTGACCGATGATGACCGGACGACGGTCACGGGTGTGGAGTTCCTCGGGATGACGGAAATCGACACCGGCGTCATTTTCGACGGGACGATTGTCGGGGGTCTCTCCGGCATCGTACTCGACCCCGCGACGAACACCTACCTTGCGGTTTCCGACGATCGCGGAGCAGGGGCCGACGGCACGCCACGCTTCTACGAGGTTTCCATAGATCTTGGCGACGGATCGCTGGACGAAGGCGATGTCTCGCTGCTTGGCGTTACCGCGCTGACCCTGCCCGGCGGCGCCACCTTCGACGCGCTCAGCCCCGACCCAGAGGGCATCGCCATCGGTGCCAACGGCCAGCTTTTCATCTCTTCCGAGCGCGATCTGCTGGGCAATCCGGCGATCTACCTGTTCGGCAAAGACGGCGTGCTGGGCGGCGCGCTGCCGGTCGATACGAAGTTTCTGCCCACCCCGGCGGGGACGAACGGGGTGCGCAACAATCTGGGGTTCGAGAGCCTGACGATCTCGCCTGATCAGACAACGCTCTGGACCGCGACGGAAAGCGCGCTTGTCCAGGATGGAGCGCCCGCCACCACCGAACTCGGCTCGGCGGCACGGATCATACGCTATGATCTCGAGACCGGCCTGCCGGTCGCCGAATTCGTCTATGAGGTCGACCAGATCGCGAACGAACCCGTCCCGGCAGACGCCTTTGCCGACAGCGGGCTTGTCGAATTGCTGGCGCTCGACGATCAGGGCACGCTGCTCGCCCTGGAGCGGTCCTTCTCCACCGGCGCGGCGGATCGCGGCTACACCGGCAAGCTCTATCTGGTCGACACCCGCGGCGCGACCAACGTCATCGGCGAGAACGGCCTGCCGGTCAGCGAGGACGACGGCGAATTGGAGATCGACGTCGACGCACCGGTCAAGAAGACCCTGCTGGCCGATCTGGGCGACTTCGGCATCGTCGTCGACAACGTCGAGGGCATGACACTCGGCCCGGTTCTCGACGATGGCCGCCAGTCGCTGATCATCGTGTCGGACGACAATTTCTCGGCCTTCGGGCCGCAGGCCAGCCAGTTCATCTCCCTGGCGCTGGACCTGCAGGATATCCCGACGATCGCGCCGGTGCTGGAGACACCGGACGCGCTGCGCTACGACAACCCCTTCGACACGACCGAAGGCCCGGACCCGGACGATCCCGCGGTCTGGCTCAACCCGAAGGATGCCGGCGCCAGCACGATCGTCACCGCGATGAAGAACGGCGGGCTCCGCGTTTACGATATCGAGGGCAATGAACTCCAGCGGATCGAGCCGGAAGGCATCCGCTACAACAACGTCGATGTTCTCTACGGCGCGGGCAGGGGCAAGAACACCTACGATCTTGCCGTTGCCTCCGACCGCGAGAACGACACGCTGGCGATCTACCGTTTCAAGAAGGACGGAACGCTCAAGGATGCCACCTCGTGCAAGATCCCGGAGACGATCTTCGGCGTCGATGACGGCGAGGCGACGGCCTACGGGCTGGCGGCCTATACCGCCCCGGATGGCCGCGACTATGTCTTCGTGACCCAGGCGGACGGCAACAAGATCGCCCAGCTTGAACTGAAGCAGAAGGGCAAGAACTTTACCTTCGATCTGGTCCGGACGCTCGAACTGCCGGTGGCCGATGGCGAGGAAGCCGAGGATTACCAGGCCGAGGGCATCGTGATCGACCGCGAGACCGGCATCGGCTATGTCGCCGTCGAGGAGGAACTGGGCCTGCTGAGCTTCAGCGCCGACCCGGACGGGCCCGCCACCTTCGAGACCGTGGCGCCGGTCGACGCCGCGTTCTTCTCGCCCGACATCGAGGGCGTGTCGATCTACTACGGCGATGATGGCGACGGGCTGATCCTGGTCTCCTCGCAGGGCGACAGCACCTTCGCGGTGTTCGACAGGATCAACCACAGCTATCTCGGCTCCTTCGCCATCGGCGCCAACAATGGTATCGACGGGGTGGAGGAATCCGATGGCGCGGAGATCTACTCCGGCAGTCTGCCGGGCTTCGAGAACGGGTTGCTGGTCACCCAGGACGGCTCGAACGAGATCCAGGTCGTCTTCCCCGAGCCGGGCGACGGCGAGGTGCAGAACTGGAACGTCAACTTCAAGCTCTCCGACCTTGGCGATGTGCTCGCGCTCTTCGGCAAGGCAACCAACCCGGACTTCGACCCGCGCGAACTGACCCCGCAGACGCTGCCGCAGGGCGTATCCGCCGGCGACGTGACCGAAGACAGCGTGGTGCTCTGGGCCCGCTCGCTGGCGCTCGGCGAGGTGGAGTTCAAGGTCTATGAGGCCAAGCCGAACGGCAGGCTGAAGAAGGTCGCGGTACAGAGTGTCGAGGTCACTGATACCGACGTCCCGGTCAAGGTCCTGATCGACGATCTCGCCCCGGGCAAGGACTATGTCTTCGAGGTCGAGGATGCCGCGGGCGCCACCCGCACGGGCCGCTTCGGAACCGCCGCCGAAGATGGCTACAACGGGCTCGTCTTCGGCGTCTCCGGCGACTGGCGCGGCGAACTCGCGCCCTATCCGGCGATTTCAAACGCCGACGAGGCGGATCTCGACTTCTTCGTCCTCCACGGCGACACGATCTATTCCGATTATCCGAGCCCGGCGCTGGACCAGCCGCAGGCGATCACCCCCGAGGATTACCGGACGAAGTATGCTGAGGTCTACGGCGCACGCGACGGCCTGAACGCCTTCGCGGATCTTAAGGCCTCCACCGCGATCTTTGCCACCATCGACGACCACGAGGTCACGAATGACTTCGCCGGCGGCGGGACCATCGGCGGAACCGCAGAGAGCGAGTTCCGGGATCTGTTCCCGGACGATGACCCGGCGGCCTTCATCAACGACGCAACGCTCTACGAAAACGGGCTGACGGCGTTCCAGGAATACCACGCGGTCGCCGACAAATTCTATGGCGACACCGGCGACGCCCTGACAGCGGGCGAGCGCGAACTCTATCGCTTTCAGGAGTTCGGCCAGGACGCTGCCGTCTTCATCCTCGACCAGCGCAGCTTCCGCGACGAGCCACTTGCGGGCGCGAACCTCACCGACCCGGCCGACATCGCCCGGTTCCAGGCCGAGAGCTTTGGCCTGATGCCGGGAACCGAGGGCCGCAGCCTGCTGGGCGCCGCGCAACTGGACGATCTGAAGGCCGACCTGCTGGCGGCCGAGGAAAACGGGGTGACCTGGAAATTCGTTCATACGCCGGAGCCGATTCAGAACCTCGGCTTTTTCAACGCTGACAGCTGGGAAGGCTATGCCGAGGAGCGGACCGAGCTGCTCTCCTTCATCGAGGAGAATGACATCAACAACGTGGTCTTCGTGGCCGCCGACATCCACGCCACCTTCGTCAACAACCTGACCTACGAGGCCGTTCCGGGAACCGGCCAGATCGCCAGCTCGGCCTGGGAGATCACCACGGGCGCCGTGGCCTTCGACGCACCCTTCGGACCGAGCGCGGTCGAGGTGGCCGGCGGGCTGGGTATCCTGAGCCCCGCGGAACTGGCGTATTACGAGAGCCTGCCGGTCGCGCCGGATACCGATGACCTGCCCGACGACAAGGACGATTTCGTCAAGCAGGCCTTCAACTCGGTGATGGCCCAGGGCGGCTATGACCCGATCGGGCTGAACGACAATCTCGCGCAGGCCGAAGGGCTGATCGACGCGACGCTGCTGTCCGGCGATTACGTGGCGGCCCATACCTTCGGCTGGACCCAGTTCGAGATCGACGCGGACACCCAGGCGCTGACCGTCACCACCTGGGGCATCCCGGCCTACACGCCCGAGCAGGCCGGAAGCAACACCGACCTTGTGCCGCAGATCGTCAGCCAGTTCGTGGTCGACCCGCAGGCTGATGAGGCGCCCGAACCATCACCGACGATGCTGGCGACGGAGGACGGTTATCTGGCGGAAGCGGTCTTTACGATCGGCGACACGTTCTCCGGCACAACGGGCGCGCTCAATGAAACCACGGCGGGCGACTACACTCCGGTCGGCGTTCTCGACGGCCTGGGCGCCTTCGCGCATGACGTGGATGGCGATGGCGCGGCCGATGTGGTGCGCCTTCTGGGCAACCACGAGCTGCTGAACAACCGCGGCAACGCCTACGAGGTGTCGGATGGCGACGGCGGCACGTTCTCGATGACGGGCGCCCGCATCTCCTATTTCGATTTCGATATCGAAAGCCGTCAGATCGTGGACGCCGGCCTTGCCTATGACACGATCTACGACGGCAACGGCGACATCGCCTCCGACCTGACCTTCCTTTCGGAAGCCTACGCCCCGTTCTTCGGCGGGCCGGAAAGCGCGAGCCAGTGGCAAGGCTTCTCCCGGTTCTGCTCGGGCATGCTGGTGGAGGCCGAGCAGTTCGGCAACGATCGCGGTCTCGTCGATACTGTCTATTTCGCCGGTGAAGAGGACGGCGGCGGGTACAACTCGGTGGGCGGTGCCGAATGGGCGCTCGACGTCGAGACCGGCGCGCTCCATCAGGTTCCGGCCATGGGCCGCGGTGCGTGGGAAAATGTCACCCAGATCGACACCGGCGACCGCAAGCACGTGGCCTTCGTGCTCTCCGACGACACGGCGCCCTACGATTTCGATGGCGACGGCGAGGATGAAGCCGCGCCGCTGTTCCTCTACGTCGGCGAAAAGGACCGGCACTCCGACGACTTCCTGGCCCGCAACGGGCTGGCGGACGGCAAGCTCTTTGTCTGGGTTGCCGAGGCGGAGGAACTCGCGCCGTACGAGGCGATCAAGGCGCATATCGCCGAGGTGCTGGCCTCTGGCGATCTCGCGCGCTGGGAAGAGCGGAAACTGGCGCGGGCCGACAGCTTCGCCGACCGCCACGAGGACGACGAACGGTTGCTCGAGAAGCTGGCCGAGCGTCTCGATGTCGATCTGACGGGCGACAGCATCGACAGCCCGCTGGAGTTCAGCGGCACCGGCGCCGAGATCGCGGGGCGGTGGGTCGAGATCAACAACGAGCCGCGGCCGGGCATGGCCTCTGAGGACGGCACCACCGGCTTCGACGAATACGGCTACCCGACGCAGGGCAATCTCTGGCTCCAGGCGAAGGAGGCGGGCGCCTTCGGCTTCTCGCGTCCGGAGGACGTGGCCACGAACCCGGACAATGGATCCGAATTTGTCCTCGCGTCCACCGGCGTCGATACCTACGACATCGACCCCGAAACCGGCAACGGGGCCGACAGCTTCGGCACGGTCTACACCATGGAGGTGGAGTTCGGGCGGAAGGCGGCGCTGAAGTCGAGCACGCTCAAGATCGCGTATGACGGCGACGACGATCCGGCGCGGGCGCTGCGCTCGCCGGACAACCTCGAC
>NZ_JACIEQ010000007.1 GCF_014196965.1 Actibacterium naphthalenivorans
CTCTATGTCGCCAAGGTCTATCTGCAATCCGATGCCGCGACGGCCAACACGGAGGCCTTGCGCCAGGTGGTCGATGATCTTGCCGACACCGAATATGAAAAACACCGCACCACAGACGTGGATGGCGAGACCGAGCGGGGACAGGTCCATTGAGCGCCGCCATGGGAAAAGCGCGGATCGCCACGGGCGTCCTGCTTGTGACGCTGGTGACCGGGGCCATGGGCTATACCATCGCCTCGGCGGTGCTGACTTACCAGGATCTCGGCTTTGGGGCCGAGATCGACTTTGCATATATCGCGCAGAACTATCTGGCGATCCTGGACCGCCGCCCGGAGGACGCGCAACTTATTCACCTGATCATCGGCAGCTTCGCCGCCGCCGGCCTGATGCTGAGCCTCGCCCTCTCGGGGTCCGCTCTGACAGGCTTTGGCCAGACCCATTGGCAGACCGCGCGCGAGATGAAGGCCAATGGGTTCTTCGGGGCGCCAGGGACCGGGTTCATCCTCGGCAAGCTGGGGACGCCGGGCTCCCGCGCCAATTACATTTGCTCGAAGGTTTTCCCGCATGCGCTGATCGTGGCGCCCACGGGCCGCGGCAAGACCACGGGCTTCGTCATTCCGAACCTGCTGACCTGGCAAGGCTCCGCCGTGACGCTCGATGTGAAGGGCGAGTGTTTCGAGGCCACGGCCCGGCATCGCGCAGCCCAAGGCGACAAGGTCTATCGCTTTGCCCCCACCGATTGGGAGGGCAAGCGCACGCACCGCTACAACCCGCTCCTGCGCATCTTTGAGCTGAAAGATCCCGCGCGCCAGCAGATGGAATTGCAGCTCCTGGCGACGCTCTTCCTGCAGAGCGACAATGACCGGGTGCAGGGCCTGCTCAAAGGCGGGATCGATCTCTTCGTGGCGGCGGGTCTCTTGGCCTTCCAGCGCAAGCGCCCGACCTTGGGCGAGATCTACCGCATTGCCGCGTCGGGGGGGAACAAGCAGAAGGAATACTTCGCCCGCGGCCACGAGGTGGATAACAGGGCCGCCAAGCTGATCTTCACGCGGCTGGCCTCGACCAACAACGATACGCTGACCTCCTATGTCTCGCTCCTGATGACCTCGGGGCTGGACCAGTGGCAGAACCCGGCCATCGATGAGGCGACGGCGGTGTCGGATTTTGATTTCCGCACGATCCGGAAAAAGCCCTTTTCGGTCTATCTCGTCGTCCAGCCGCTGATGGTGAAACCCCTCGCGCCCCTGATCCGGCTCTTCTTCTCCGATCTCCTCTCCGCCATGCAGGAAAAGGATCCCGGGCCGGATGAACCCTGGCCCGTGATGATCATGCTCGACGAGTTCAATCGTCTCGGCAAGATGCCCATCGTGGTCGAGAGCATCGAGACCCTGCGCACCTATCGCGGCCATTTGGCCGTGGTCACCCAAACCATCCCCGCCCTCGATGAAATCTATGGCGAGAACACCCGCCGCGCCTTGCAGGGCAACGCGGGCGTCAAGCTTTACCTGACGCCGTCGGATGAAAAAACCGTCGAAGAGCTGAGCAAGGCGGTCGGCAAGACCACGAAAACCGTCGTCACGCGCTCGCAGTCCATCGGCAAGAACCCCTTTGAAGGGCGCAGCCAATCCACACGGACCGAAGAAAGCTCTCTCCTGCCCGAAGATGAGGCGCGCCGCCTACCGCTCGACGAAATCGTCATGGTCATCGATGCCCAGATGCCCGTCCGCGCGAAGCGGATCCAATATTTTGACGATCGGCTGTTCAAGGCGATCCACGCGGCGCAATCAGGCGAGTTGCCGTTTCCGAAGCCGGGGGACAGGGGACCGCAGGGCACGCTGCCGCTGAGTGTGCGCGCCATGCCGATGACGCCGCCGTTGGATGTGCCAGGGGGAACAGAAGCCGATGTGGAGAGGGCAAGCCAGGCTGGCGATGGTCAACCGTCAGGCCAAGCCGACGCCGCTCCAAAGAAGACCGCGCCTGTCGTTCACGCCGTTATCGCCGAGGAACAGCGACAGATAGAGATGGATTTTGAGAGCCGGGTTGCAGATGCCGAGACAGTGGGCGTGGATGATGAGGCCCAGATGCGCTCTGCAGTCGATGGCTTGGACGACATGGAAGCGATGCTGCGGGAGGGGGATGGCGAAAAGCTGGTTGCTCGATAAGGAGGCGGGCATAGCGACCTGCGCGTAGCTTCCGTAACGCTGAATGTCACAAACGGTTCTCTGACTGCGGCTTTGTCAAGCGGGTGAGCGGTTTGTCCGTCCGGGGTCATGGTTCTCTCCGAGGTCGCGGGTTTCGCGCCTCATGATGGTGTTCGGTGGCGGATCGTCTCCAATGTCGTTTGCGGGGTAAGCGGCACGGGGCCGCGCCCAACCGTTTGTGCGAGATCAATCTTCCTCCGTCCCGTCGGGACTTCGCTCCCCGCTTCCGGGGCGCGAATTCAGATCAGGCAGCGGCCTCCTTCGCCCATTGATATTCGGTTTCGTTCTTCCAGAGTGTCAGCATGAGAACGGCGATCTTGCGTGCAGTCGCCACTGCCGCCTTGCGGAACCCGCGCCGTCCCGCGAGACGCACGGCCCAGCTTTTCAAGGCCGAGAGGCGTTTGACCTGACGAATGACGCAGGATGCCGCCTCGAACTGCAGTCCGCGCATCGCGCCGTCACCGCATTTGGAGACACGACCTGACCAGTCGATTTCACCGCCGAAATCCACGTCCGCATCGCACTCATGAACCGCTTCAACGCCCTCGGCACCGCCGAGATCGTCCGCGTGGCTTGAACCCGAAGGGGAAAGGGGAACTCACGCCTCAAGCCGCCTTTCTGCAACAATGCCATCACGTTGGCTGCCTTATAGAGCGCTGCTCGGAGCCCCGCATCCCCGGCCTTGGTAATTGCGCCTGCAATGGAGCGCTCCCCGGATTCGTCCCGACCGGGAGTCAGTCCAACCCAAGGACCGATATCGCGTGATCTCCGAAAGCGCGTGGGATCGTCGACCGCAGCCTGCAGCATCGTATTTCCAGCAGCCAGTTCCCTGATACGCACATCGTAGCGGACTTTTGAGACCGGCCCGATCTTCAGACCAAAGTTGCGCAACACACCACGCACCGACAGTTCCAGGTTTATCAGCGCATTCTGTATCGCTTTGCGCGCCGTTAGCAGCGCACGTGTTTCTTGAGCTGGAACCGACTTGCAATGCACTTCGCTGAACCAGCCCATTTGCAGAAGACGAGCGATGCCTTGTGCGACCCGTCGATCAGTCTTGATGGCGCACGCGTTCAGTGCCTTCTTTACCCGGCGCGTTTCCATCAAGACCACCGGCTGCCCAGCCTCGGATATGCCTTTGTGCAGCCATTGCGACAAGGGCCCGGCTTCTAGGCCGATCCCGGTGATTGCATAGGGCAGATCTTTAAAAAACGAGACCAGCGCTTCCGGCTCGCTGATTACGTCAGCTTCTTTCAATATCTTGCCGCGTTCACCAAGAACGCAAACAGCGGTGCTTGCCAGAGAGACGTCCAGCCCGATAAAGATTTCCATGTCGTTGTCCTCTTCGCTCGTAGAAATTGAGGCGCACCTTGTGGCAAAGCCTCGCAGACACACTTCATGCGTGTCATTGGGCAACGACACCCTGTCTACTACGCCGTAATCAAGCAAAACGGCTGAGATACGCGCCGGGCCCATTACGGTATCTCTCCAAAAACGGCGAATGCCACCCGCAGAGCCCGGGACGGCCACGGCGCGCGCGGCCGCCTCATGCGCGCTTCAACCCGCCGAACCGGCCCGGAACAGCAGAAAACCGTGATAAATCGAGGTGCCCTACAGTCGAATGTTGGGGGTCGACCTGGAGGCAGCCTGCCTCAGGTCACGCAGACCGCCGATATTCTGCGGGCGTGACGCCAACCATCTTGCGGAAGGTCCGGCAGAAATGACTTTGGTCTGAAAACCCGCAGTCAAGGGCCACCGCTTTCATCGCGATATTGCCCTTTCTCAACATCGACTTTGCACGTTCGATCCTCTTGCGGACAATGAAAGAGTGCGGTGGCTGACCAAACTCGGCCTTGAACTGCCTGGAAAAGTGGAAAGGGCTCAGCGCGACCGTGCTTGCCAGGCTTTCCAGACCGAAGTTCTCACATAGATGTTCCTCGACAAATTCGAGAATCCTGTGTCTCTGCCGTGCGCTGAAGACGGCGGGATTCACGTTCGGGAGATCGACCCTCGCGAACCGGCGCAACAGATGAACGGCGATCTGGGTTCGGACGGCGTCGACCAGAAGCTTCTGACCAGGACCACCATGCGCCATCTCATCCTCGAGAACCTGAAGGCACTGCGGAATGACCGTATCGACGCGGCGGAGGTGATCGTCGATCTCGATCGATGTCGGCTCGCGCTCGAAAACCTGTGCCGCGGTCTCGGCAAGGGAGTCGTGGCTGAAATAGATATGCTTCACGTCGATCGGCTTGTCCCAATGCCAGGTCGACTGCTCGGCCCGCGCCAGCAGGGACACGACGCCGCGCTCCACGGTCGCCGTTTGCCAGGGGCCGCCGCTGCGTCGCCGCATGGTCGATTTCCCGCCCTGGTAGACGACGATCATGTAGTCGCGCATCTCGGGGATGTCCGCTTCCTGCTCATCGTATTGGTAGCCCATCAGCGTGATGCCTTTCCAGCCGAGGCATGTGCTGTCGAGCGTCCTGTTTCCGGGTATCCACTGCGGGATCAGGTCTGGTGGTATCAGATTGTTCATGTTTTCCTCCCTCAGGGAAGAGGTGCCCTCCCCGGCACCCCCATGTTCGATCAGTCGGTGGCCGCCAATTCCTGCGCGTCGATCACGATGCCGGCCTGCAGTATCCGTCTTGATCAAGCGGATTTGGGTGTCAGACCCCTTGCACGAACGGCAAAGGCGGATGCTGAGCACATCTTGCGACCAGTATGGTTGTCTCGCGGCGGTTCCAAACGACAGACCCGACCACGGCATCTGTTGCTTCCCTGGCCGCCGCCAATCTTGTCGAGCGCCGTTTCGCCCCCGCTTCGCTGCAACGCACGCGCAGGATCGTTATTTTGCGGTGAAACCCCCGTCCACGGGAAGAGCGACGCCTGTGACGTAGGCAGAGTCGTCCGAGGCCAGCCAGAGGGCGGCCTGCGCCATGTCTTCGGGACGACCGAGCCGTTTCAACGGCACGGAATTGACCATCATTTCCTTGTTTCTGGCGGCCTCCTTCGGATCACCCTTCCGGCTGGTGAATTCGAAGGCCATCGGCGTCTCCGTCAGACCGGGACAGATCGCGTTCACGCGCACATTGTCGAGGGCGTAGGTCTGGCAGAGGGATTTGGTCAGGCCGACGACAGCGAATTTGGCTGCGGAGTAGAGTGGGCTCCACATCGACCCCACGAGTCCGGATATCGAGCTCGTGAAAATGATTGACCCGCCCCCGCGTTGACGCATGTGGCCCACCGCCTCGCCGGCGGCAATGACTGCGGCTTCGACATTTACGGCGAGCGACTTGCGAAACGCTGCCATATCCACTTGTTCGATGCCGCCCGGTCCGGGTATCCCCGCATGAGCCCAGAGAACATCAAGGCCGCCCAACGCCTTGACGGCGGCGTTAAGGCTGTCGCGTGCGCCGCTTTCCGTCGAAAGGTCGGCGGCGATGGTGATGATGTCGAAGCCTTTCTCCTTCATCTCCGCCTTGAGCGAAGCCAGTCCTTCCTCATTGAGGTCGATCGCCGCAACGCGCGCGCCCTCTTTCGAAAAAAGTTCCACGGCGGCCTTGCCCATGCCGGATGCGGCGGCGGTGATGACCGTAAGTTTGTTTGCGAGACGCATAATCTCTTCTCCTTCGCTTTTGTGTTTTACTGTGCTCGGGCATCGGAACCGACCGGTCCCGAAGTCGTCTCTCGAAGTTCAAGGCGGTCGCCCAGTCTCCCAAGGGCCGCGCGGCCATTTAGCCGTCGAACCCTGGTGGCGCTGTGTGTCTACCTACCATTTGCCAGACACCCGTCCATCAAGCTTTTTGGAAACCCGAGAGCCCCTCTGCGATCGACTTCTCGCATGCCTCGAGATACGAGGGCAGCCCTGCCGGATACATGAGCAGTTCACGCGGCTTGCCGGGGATGTTCGCGCCCATGTACCAGGAGTTGGCCTTGGGGAAGAGCGTCATGTCGGCCACCTCCAGACAGAACTTGCGCCATGCTTCCTCGGCGTCGGATTGAGCCTCGATCCGGGTCACGTCTTCGGCACGCAGATTTTCAAGGATCTTGACCATCACGCCTCCCTGTGCCTCGGCGCAGGTGGGACCATTGCAAAAGCCGCTCGGGCTTTGCGGGCCGTAGAGGAAGAACAGGTTCGGGAACCCCTTCGTGGCCATTCCCAGCTGGGTGCGCACGCCATCGCTCCACTTCTCGCCAATCGTGCGGCCGTCAACCCCCTTTATGTCCAGCGAGGTCAAGCCGCCGGACACCGCATCGAAACCTGTCGCCAGGACGATCACGTCGAACTCGTACTCGCGTTCGCTGGTCTTGATCCCCTTCTCGGTGAAGCACTCGATTGTCTCGCGCTTCAGATCGACCACATCGACATTGTCCCGTTGTACGACTTCATAGAAGTTCTGCTCCAGCGACGGACGCTTGACGCCGTAGGGATGCGGCGGCTCTTTCGGTGCGTAGATCTCGGCAAGCCTGGGATCCTTGATCCGCGCCAGAACCTTCTTGCGCCAGAAGTCATACTGTGCGCGGTTGGACTTCTCGTCGAAGATAACGTCCTTGAAGTTGTTCAGCCACCACCAGAAGCCACCGCGCTGCCAGATGCGCTCGAATACTTCTTCACGGTCCTCGTCCGCGATATCGAAGACACCCCAAGGGGAAAAATCGTAGTTGAAGCTGCCGAACGTCTTGAGTCGCACTGCCATGTCGGCAGGCATGTCGCGCCACATCTCCTCGTTGTCGGTTTCGCTCATCGTTCGCTGCCACATCGGAATGGCCAGGCAGGGTGTGCGAACGAAATGCGTCAGGTGGCTGGATTCCGGGGCCGTCTCCTGCACGACCTGAACCCCGCTTGCGCCCATGCCGATCACGGCGACGCGCTTGCCGGTCAGATCGGCGCCTTCCTGAGGCCAGAGTCCGGTATGATGGGTCTCGCCCCTGAAGCTCTCGAGCCCCTTGAAAGCCGGAATATATGGTTTGGCCGCGAATCCGGTGCAGAGGACGAAGAAGCGCGCCACGAAATCCCGACCGCCCTCGGTGTGGATCGTCCATTTGCGGCTGGTCTCGTCGAACTCGGCGCCGGTCACGCGCGTGTCGAGCATGACGTCCTTGCGCAGATCCCACCTTGAATCGACATGGTCGAAATACTCGCGGAGTTCCTGCCAATCCGGATAGAGTTCCTTGAACGCCCAGTCTTTCCACAACGCGGGATCCGAGTACTGATAAAGCGCCCCGTGGCTATCCACGCGCGCGCCGGGATAGCGGTTCCAGTGCCAGATGCCGCCGATATCCGAACCAGCCTCGAGGAGCTTCACTTTGAAGCCCTTCTCGCGAAGCTTGTGAAGTTGATACAAACCAGCGAAGCCGGCGCCTACCACGACAACGTCCAACTCGCCCTCGCCCATTTCGAGCTTCGTGTTCGAGTGCACTTTTTCGGCAATGTTCATTTGCGTCCTCCCATGATTTTCGTGGCGCCCGGACGAATCGTCTTCGCCCGGATCGCGCGATTGGTACAATCTTCCCTATGCGACTCAGCTCAGACCAAGCTTCGGACGAACCCACTCGGCCATGCGCTTGATTGCATCGTCGGCTTCAGGCGCGGTTCCCGCGAGAAACTGGAAGACATGCTGCATGTCGGGGAAAACATCGATCTTGACGTCCGCGCCCGCTTCCTTCGCCCGCTCCGCTATGCGCCGGCTGTCGTCGAGAAGAGTCTCGGCGTCTCCGACCGTGAGGTATATCGGCGGGAATTTCGAATAGTCGGTGTAAAGCGGATTTGCCAAAGGATCCTTCGGATCGCCCTTCTCACCGATGAAAAGACTGCCCAGGTTCCTGGTGGTGTCGCGCGAAACCAGCGCATCCCTGTCCTTGTTCGTTTCGTAGGTCTCGCCCGAGAGATCCATTCCGGCCCAGGGGGACATCGGCATGGTCGCCACCGGAAGCGGCAACCCCTTTTCCCGCGCGGCGGCGATTGTGGTGAGCGCAAGCGCGCCGCCGGCCGAGTCGCCCGTCAACGCGATATGCTCCGGCTTCAACCCCCCGCACTCCAGCAACCAGCGATAGGCGGTGACCATGTCATTGACAGGACCGGGATGCGGATTCTCGGGGGAGCGCCGGTAATCGACGATCAGCGCCCGGCAGCCGACCGCCTTGGCGATATGGCCAAAGAGCTTGCGGTGGGAGTACATCGAGCCGACGACATAACCGCCACCATGCGAGCAAAGCAGAACGCGATCATGCACGGCACCGTGGGGGATCGCCCACATCGCCGGGATCCCTTCGACCGCGATCTCCTGGTAGTCGACGCGCGTCGGATCGGCGGTCACGTCGCCCCAATGGCCGAACAGACGCCGGATTTCTTCAAGCTCCATGTCGGGCTTGGCCGTCATTGCGGTGACCCACGACCGGTAGAGATCGGCGAGCGCTTCAGATTCCTTGCTTGGCATATCGTACTTCCTTCCCTTGGTTGGTAAATGGCCGGTCCCCGGATGGGGATTCCTCGCCTGGAGTTGACAAGAGCGCGACGGACGTCGCTGTTGCGGAGGCTATGCAGCCTCGCGGACAGGCCCAAGGCCGGTGCGGGTGGCGCCCCCGGCCTGATGGGTCTGCGTGACGTGCACGGCATCGGGGAAACAGATCATTCCGCCTGTCATTCCGCCCGCGTGATCGCGCGCGACGCCATGTACGCCGAGGGCCCCGAAAACACCCGTGCTCCGGGTGCTGATCCCGCCTTCGGCGAGCGCAACGCTGCTCGCCTTCTCCGGCGAAAGCGGACCGCAATCCACCACCTTCATTTCAGTGTTTGCCATGCTACCGTTCCTCCTCCGCTCAGGTATTACCGCCCCGAGACAGCCCCCCTGGCCTGCTGCGACAATGCGCCTGAGCAACCGACGGCCCAGTCCACCTTCCCGCTCCCAGCTTTCCTCCAAAGCTGCCAGCGGGGCTCCCCATTTTGACATTTTCAAGCTTATAGGCGAATGGCGCCCTGTCAATGAAATTGTACTTCATCAAATGAAATGCTACATAAGATCGAGGCCTGTCGCCTATCCCCGAACCGGGAACAAATGTGCGACGAGCACGCGATGCCGAGCGACTGATGATGTGCGCGCGAGGTGTCGGGCGCCGCAAACCAGGCCATTGCAATGCTCGTGAGGGGGTGCGGCGTGGCTGGACTTTCAACGCCCGCCGTCAGCGCATTTGTGCAAGAGACGCCTGAAGCATGATCTTGCTGCGATGCCCGCCCCAATCTGGATGGGGCGGGCCTTTTGACATTGATTTCCGAAGACTTTCGAAACCTTCTCAGGGTTGCATCATGATTCCCGTGCGGTGACCAGGAACGGTGTCAGGTAAGCGCCTATGCCTTCCATCCCCCCTTCCGACCCCATTCCGCTGTCAAGCACACCACCGAAAGGTGTCTCGGGCATCGCCAGGGCGAAATGATTGACGCCCAGCATCCCGGCCTTGATGCCGGAAACGATGCGATGCCGCGTTAGCGAATCTCCGGTGAAGGCATAGGACGCGAGTCCGACCGGCATCCGATTCGCTTCTGCCAGCGCGGCGTCAATATCTTCAACCTTTGCCACCAGAGCCAGCGGGCCGAAGGGCTCTTCGTTCATGGCGCGCATGTCGGCCGTCATGTCCGCCAGTACGGTGGGGGCAAAGAACCAGCCCTGATTTCCGATCCGTGCACCGCCCGCAGCGACGCGAGCGCCCTTGGACACGGCGTCATCGTACAGCTCTTGCACTTTGGTCATCTGCGCTGGGGTTGTCAGCGGCCCCATGGCTGTCTTCGGGTCTGCCCCGTTGCCGACAGTGATTTTCCCAGCCGCTTCGGCCATACCTGAAACGAAGTCGTCATAGAGAGGGGCCTCGACCAGAAACCGCGTTGGCGAAACGCAGACCTGCCCCGCATTTCGGAACTTCCACTCTGCCGCCAGCGGAACCAACTGGGACAGATCGGCATCGCGGGCAACGATCACCGGTGCGTGGCCGCCCAGTTCCATGGTGACTTTCTTGAGTTCATGGCCGGCGGCGCTGGCGAGCAGACGCCCGACGCGGATGGACCCGGTCAGGGAAATCTTGCGGATCTCCGGCGCCTTGATCAGCGTGTCGGAAATTTCCGCCGGATCGCCCCAGATCAACCCGATGGCCTTGGGCGGCAATCCCGCGTCAAGCAGCGCCCGGCAGATGCGCCAGGCCGTCATCGGCGTTTCCTCCGCCGGCTTCAGGACCACGGAACAGCCCGCCGCCAGCGCCGGCGCAAGTTTCTGCATCACCGTGAAGGCGGGGAAGTTCCAGGGTGTAAAGGCCGCGACCGGCCCGACGGGCCGTTGATGCACGGCCCATGTCATGTTTTCCGTCCGCGACGGGACAAGGCGGCCATAGGTGCGGCGACCCTCTTCGGCGCACCAATCCAGAGTGTCGGCGGAAATCATCCATTCGCCCCGCGCCTGCGCCAGGGGCTTGCCCTGCTCACGGGTCATGTCGGCGGCGGCGGCGTCCGCCTGTTCCCGCATGATCGCTGCGGCAGCGCGCAGGATCTTGCCTCGTTCAAAGGGTGAAACGGCGGACCACTCGGCAAAGCCCTCGGCGGCAAGTCGCGCCGCCTCGATCGCCTCGGCCCGGCCCGCTTTGGGGATTTGGGCGATTTCGGTTTCGGTCGCCGGGTCCATCAACGGTAACGTTCCCAGGGTTCCCGTGTCCCGGGCCTCTCCGTTCAGGATGAAGGTGGGGTGAGTCATTGTCATTTCCTCCCTTGATTTGGCTCTGGCAAAGAGATTGCTCCCGTCGCGGAAAGCCGCTGGATTTCAGTGTCGTCGAGCCCCAGACCACGCAATATCGCCGAACCATCAGCCCCAAGCGCCGGTGGTGCGCGCCGGATCGTGGCAGGCGAGGCGGTCATGATCGGTGGAAACCGGACCTGTGGCGTGTCCTGTCCGGCAGGGGTGGCGACGGGCACGACCATGCCGCGCGCCTGCACCTGCGGGTCGGCAAAAACCTCCGGGATGCGGTTGATCGGTCCGCCCGGCACTCGGGCAGCCTCCATCGCGGCAAGAAGGTCAGGGCTGTTCCAGCCGGAGATCTCGCGTTCAAGTTCCGGCTCCAGCGTCGCGCGGTTGCGATTGCGCAGTTCATTGGTCAGATAGTCGGGGTGTCCAGCCAGGTCGGCCCGGCCCAGCACCCGGCACAGCGCAACAAACTGTTTGTCGTTGCCCACGGCAACGATGACATGCCCGTCAGCCGTCGCAAAGGCGCGGTAGGGCACGACATTGGGATGTGAATTGCCCATGGGGCGAGGTGTCACGCCACCGATAAGCCAGTTCATCCCCTGATTGGCCAGAATGGCGACAGATGTATCCAGCAGGGCGCAATCGATGTACTGCCCTTCACCGGAGCGTTCGCGGTGGTGCAGGGCGGCCTGAATGGCGATGGTGGCGTAGAGGCCGGTAAAGATATCTATGACCGGCAAGCCGACCTTCACCGGGTCGTCGGCAGATTTGCCGGTGACGCTCATCAGTCCGCCCATGCCCTGCACCAGAAAATCATAGCCGCCGCGCCCGGCATAGGGTCCGGTCTGGCCGAACCCTGTAACGGAACAATAGATCAGCCGCGGATTGATCGCGCGCAAGCTGTCATAGTCCAGCCCGTAACGCGCCAGATCGCCGGTCTTGAAATTCTCGACCAGGATATCCGCCTCGCGGGCCATGCGCCTGATGAGCGCCGACCCCTCGGGCAGGGCCATGTCAATGGCGATTGACTGCTTGTTGCGGTTGCAGGTCAGGTAATAGGCCGAAAACTGCTCTCCGCCCAGCTCGGCCGAAGGCGGCCCCCAGGCGCGCGTGTCATCGCCCGCGCCGGGTCGTTCGACCTTGATCACCTCGGCCCCCAGATCGCCCAGAATCTGCGTGGCCCAGGGTCCCGCCAGAACCCGAGAAAGATCGAGCACCCGGATCCCGTCAAGCGCGCCGGTCATGATCTGGATTTCTCGATGCGCGCGCGCATGGCCGCAAGCGCCCTGGTGTAGTCATCTGTTTCATGTGCAAGGGCCTGCATGGCCGATGACAGCTCCAGCGTGACGGACAGATCACGGTTATAGGCCTGACGCAGCAGCCGGCGGGTCATGCGCACGGCGTGAGGCGGATTGGCGGCAATGCGTCCGGCAATGGCGCGCGCCTCGGTCATCAGCGCGTCGTCCGGAACCACGCGGCTGACCAGCCCATAGCTCAGCGCGGTTTGCGCATCAATCGTGTCGCCGGTCAGCGCCATTTCCGAGGCGCGCGCAAAGCCCACAACGCGCGGCAGCAGCCACGCGCCGCCATCGCCCGGCACGATGCCGATGCGGACAAAACTTTCGGCGAACGTCGCAGACGCGCCGGCGATGCGCAGGTCGCACATCAATGTCAGATCACAACCGGCACCGACTGCGGGGCCATTGACCGCGGCGACGATGGGCAGGTCGCAATCCTCGAAGGCAAGCGGCAGCCGTTGAATCCCGGCCCGGTAGTTGCGCCGCGTGATCGCCGGAACCTTGTCCACCAGCCCTTGCCCCGGCGACATCGACTTGATGTTCCCGCCCGAGGAAAAGACGGGCCCCGCCCCCGTCAGCACAATCACCCGGGCCTCCGGATCAGCCTGCACTTCGGTCAGCGCGGCAAGAATCGCCTCGATCATCGGTAATTCCGAAATGGCGTTGCGGGTTGCCGGCGCGTTGAGCGTCATGGTCACAATGCCCGCCGCGTCACGCTTTGTCGTTACAAGTGTCATGTTCTCTTCCCTTTTCTTCAGCGTAGCCCGAGGCCACGGGCAATGATTCCACGCAGGATTTCGCGGGTTCCTCCCCGTAGCGAAAAACTGGGGGCGGCGAGCAGGATGCGCCGAAACACCGCCGCATATTCGGGGTCAGACGCATCTTCGCGCAGAACGCGCCGCGCGATTTCCGGCACGTCCTGTTCGAACAACGCACCGAGATCCTTGACGATTGCAGCCGCCAGAACCGGCTGTTCGCCCCGCGCCAGACGCCCGGCGACCGACAGCGACATCTGCCGCAGCACCATCAGCCGGGCGACCATGCGACCCAGATCGGCGGTTTCTGCCGATCCAGGGATGCGTCTGACGCAGCGCAGCAGCTCATCCACCAACACGAAGGATGAAAGGAACCGGTCCGGACCGCTGCGCTCGAACGCCAGTTCCGACATGACTTGCGCCCAGCCGTCGCCTTCCTTGCCCAAGAGGGCGTCGGGGGGCAGCGCGACATTGTCAAACGACACTTCGTTGAAGTGGTGCTCACCGCTGATGTCCAGAACCGGGCTGACGGAAATCCCCGGAAGGCTCATGTCCACGAGAACCTGACTAAAGCCGCCGTATCGGGTTTCGGCCTGGCTCGTGCGGCAAAAGACGATCATGTAATGCGCCTTGTGCGCGTAAGTCGTCCACAGCTTGGTTCCGTTCAGGACATAGCCATCAGCCGTCTTTTCGGCCCGTGTCCGCGCGGCAGCCAGATCCGATCCGCTGCCCGCCTCGCTCATGCCTATGCCGAAGAAACAGGTTCCCGCAGCGATGCGCGGCAGGATGGTCCGGCGCTGTTCCTCGGTGGCATGGCGCAGGATCAGGGGCGCGCTTTGGCGATCCGCGATCCAGTGGGCCGCGACGGGCGCCCCCGCCGCGAGCAGTTCTTCGACGACGATATGCCGGTCCACGGCACTGCGGTCATGGCCGCCGTATGCTTTCGGCAGGGTCATGCCCAGCCAGCCACGTTCGCCCAGTTTCTTGCTGAAATCTGCGTCGAACCCGGTCCAGGATCGTGCCCGTTCGCGGGCTGGCAGATCCAAAAGCGCCTCGGCCAGAAAGGCGCGGACATCATCCCTCAGCGCCGCCTGCGCCGGAGTTGTCGTTTCAAGCGGAAATGTCGGAAGTGCCATCATGCCACCTTTGCCAAGTCGCAGGCGGTCAGTGCTGGCCACAGACCCCGCTCGGGTTGGTTTTGCGCCCAGTTCGCCAGATATTCGGCCCATTGCGATTCAGATCCGTCCTCGTCGCGCCACGCCCACAGACGGCGGGTCAGCAGATGCAGGGAATATTCCTCGCTAAAGCCGATCGCCCCATGAACCTGATGCGCGATTGACGCGGCTGCCGTCGCGGCCTCTGCCGTGCGCAGCTTTGCCGCCGCCGCAGTCAGAACGAAAACCTCTTCCCCTTGTGTCATGAGCGCCTCAAAAGCTGCCAGCGCCATGTCGGCGGCAACGGTGGCGGCACAACTTTGGGTCGCAAGAATGGCCAATTGGTGTTGGATGACCTGAAACTTTCCCAGTGCGCGCCCGAATTGTTCACGCTCATTGCAATAGCGCAGGCACATATCGGCAACCGCCTCGATTGCGCCGGCCATCTGCACGGTGCGCAAGGTTGACATGAGCGCGCGCAAGGCCACGGGGGACATTGCGATACGAGCCTGCGGCGCGGTCGGTTCCTGAACGATCAGACTATCACGCGCTTCGCCCGCATGGTTGGTGCCCGGGTTCCAAAGATCGGCGGTGGTATGGATCAGCGACAGCCCGACACCGCCATCCAGTTCGGACAGGCGGACGACCGCGCGCAGATGACGCCCGAATGGCACCGCCTCCACGCCGGCCCAAGCCAGCGCCAGAGGCCCGTCGAGCGATCCCAGCCCGGCCTGCGACAGCACCCAGTTGGCCAGCAGCGTTTCGCCCAGCGGCAGGGCGACGGCACGGGCCGCCGCCACCCGCACGGGGGCAAAGGCTTCGCGGGCAGAGAAACCGAATCCACCGTTCTCTTCGCGCAGCAAGGCAAGCGGAAAGCCCGCCTCTTCGGCAGCCGACCAGAGCGCCGGGTCGAAACCGTCGCCCCCGCAGCCGGCGAAAAGCTTCTCCGATGTCTCAAGGACCATGGAGTATGTCGAATTGTCCATTGCATCACCCTCGGCCATGGCTCAGACCCACCCGCTCGATGCCGACACGAAGACTGGCCCGAAGGCCGACACGAAGACTGAGCCCACGCGGGCAAGCGCCGCCAGCGCGATGTCATAAGCGGCGATCGCAAGAAGCTTCCGCGCGACGCCAGACGCCATCGCGCCGCCTACGGCACCAAGGCCGACAAATGCAGTTCTGGACATGGTCTCTCCTGATTCGAATGATTTCACCAGCTGAAACACTATTTCATTTAAACTTTAGCGCTCCTGATGCAAAATGCAACCCGGTTCGACAGGCTGTTCGCCGATCACAAAGACTGCTAGGTGAGGCTGCGGACGGGGGAATTTTTTGCTAACACATCCACTTCATTCTCGACCGGTGGAAGCGCCGGTTGGGGAAATGACAATGTTAGGGGGTAACTGATATGGCCTATCAACCGGTGATTGCGGCACTGAGGGTGCTAGACGTTCTGGCTGCGATCAGCAAGACAGCCGGAAAGGCCACTGTCGGTGAAATTCACCGCCTGACAACGCTGGACAAGGCAACGATCGTGCGAATGCTGACCACGCTGGCCCATGCCGGATATATTGTGCGCGACAGCGACAACCGGACCTACCGCGTCACCGGTAAGACCCTGCAACTCAGCGCGGGCTACAACCGGCATCAGGCCATCGGGTCAATTGTGTCAGAGGATCTGGCGCAGTTCCGGCAATTCATTGGTTGGCCTTCGGATGTGTCGATCTTCGACGAGGACGCAATGCTGGTCGTCGAGACATCTCGGGAAACCGAGCCGATGCGCTTTTTCCGCAAGCCCGGATATCGGGCACCGATGCTTTACACCAGCCTCGGGCGGTCCTATCTCGCCTTCTGCCCGGAAGAGGAACGGCAAGCTTTCCTGGAGCGCGCGCAGAAGAATCCCGCACCGGAATTCGCCCTCGCGCGCGCCCCGGATGCATTGGAAGCGCTGCTCGAAACCGTGCGGGCGCGGGGCTATGCCACGATGGACGATGGCTATTCGCGCGAAAACTACGAGTCGCAGTTTTTCAGCATCGGCGTCCCGATCCGGACGCACGCGCAGGTGTTCGGCTCCATGAACATCATGTATCTGCGCCGCGCCATGACACCTGATGAGGCGCGCGATCAGTTTCTCGCGCCGTTGGTCGAGGTTGCGGACAAACTGGCCGCGAAACTCGAAATGCATACGGGCGACGTCGCCTGATATGTGTCGCTGCCGCGCGTCCCGACCATTCCAATCCCGAAGGACTTCCCAGATGCCACAAGCCATAGGCTTCGTGGGCCTCGGGGCTATGGGCTTCGCGCGGCCGGCTCGATAAGCTGCTATCGCCACTTGGCTGTATGGGAATTGTTCAAGGCGAACAACGTACTTTCGAATTCGTCCTGGCCATTCTATGATAGGCTGAAAAGCCGAATGGAGTGAGGCATGAAAGAGGTGCAAGGGATCGTCGGCGAGGAAAAGGCAAACGAGACGACGCGCGGCGCTCAGAAGTTTGTCGGCGCAGTCGAGAATGCCATTTCCATCTTGCGTTTCCTGTCCCATGACCACGCGGCGTCGGGTGTCGCCCGAATTGCACGTGAAACCGGCATCAACGTTTCGACCACGTTCAACATCCTGCGCACCTTGGCGAATGAGGGTCTGATTTCGATGAATCCGGCGACTAAGGAATATAGACCCGGACTCGGCCTTCTCGAATTCTCCATTCCCCTGCTTGGCACCAACCAGATCGATCTGCTGCACCCTGTCCTGGAGCAGCTTTCGGTCGGGCACCGGGCGTTAATCGGCCTGTGGAAAGTCACGCCCCATGACCGCATCGTGCTTGTGGATCGCGTCGTGGAAGGCAAGACGGTCCGTGTCGACATGGCGCTCGGATCGCGCCTCCCGGCTCTTGCCGGCGCAGTGGGCCGCTGCATCGCGGCGACCCGCCGACTGCCGAAATCGGAACTGCAACGCCGGTTCAACTCGCTACGCTGGCAGAACGCACCGACTTTCGAGGAGTATGCCGCAGACGTGGAGCGTGCCCAGTTGACGGGTTACGCCTTCGACCACGGGAACCTCTTCCAGGGGCTCGACATTGCGGCCGCCGTCATCGTTGATCACGAGGGCCGGGCGCGCTTCGGTATCAGCGGCATTGCCATCATGGGCCAGATGACGAAGACGGAACTCGACGCATTGGCCCGCGAACTGCGGGATACGACGAACCGCGTTTCCGCCAATCTTTACGGCACCCACGAGGACCCGCGCGTGACGGATGCCTAGATGGCGTAATGGGTCGGCTTTTCATTCGTAGCCAGTTGGTTGGCTGTCCGGCTCCTTGCCCTCCTTCGCTGCGACGTCTTCACGACCCCCTGCGATCGGCTTACTCCGCCTTGGCCGGAGACTGGCAGACGCCGCCCCGGAATTGCACACCGCCGATCAGGTGTCAGGCTTGTCGCTGATCCGTTCCGCTATCGTCGAAATCCTCGGCGATCAGTTTGCGAACAACGCTGACCGGAAAGAACATCCGCAGCGGCGATCCGGCGCAATGATCGACGAGCAGATCGCCGCCATAGCTGCCCCCGCGAATGCTCTGGTCTCGCTCTATCATCGAAAAATAGTCTGCCGGACCGATGTTGCCGGCGTCGATGAAAGTATCCTGCTTGATAAGCTCACGTGTCACCTGTCTTCGGGGCCGTCACTTCAACAAGATCCGGGAAAAGCCCGCTGGTTGTTTCCCCCTGGCACCTCAGATCGGATCCCAAGAGAAGACGTCGCCCGAACGCTCCAGCGGGGTGAAACCCGCCTGGAAGGCTGGTAGGGCGCGTTCTGCAATCAGGGCCGGCGTCCAGCCATCTCCCGACTGGACGCTGCGGATCGGTCGCATGGCGTTGAACAGGAACAGCTCGTTGAGGCGCGCCGCGAAAACCTGCCCGGTAACACCCGCCGCCGCCGCCGCCGCCGACGCCAGGAAGACGACGAGCGGCGCGTTGGTTTCCGGTGTCATGCGCTTCATGCGCTCGACACGCGCCTGCTCTTCCGGTGTCGTTGCCGGGATGGAGCTGGTCATCCGGCTCCAGGCGAAGGGCGCGACGCAGTTCGAGCGCACGCCGAACCGGCTCATGTCCAGGGCGATTGATTTCGAAAGGCCGACGATGCCGAGCTTGGCTGCGGAGTAATTCGCCTGGCCGAAATTGCCGATCAGCCCCGAGGTGCTGGTCATATGCACGAACGCGCCGCTGCCCTGGGCCCGGAACGGCTCGGCCGCCGCACGGCTCATGTAGAAGCTGCCGTTCAGGTGGACGTTGATCACCGCTTCCCAATCGGACGGGTCCATCTTGTGGAAGATGACGTCCCGAAGGATGCCGGCATTGTTGACCACCACATCCACCTGTCCAAAACTGTCCATCGCCATCTCGATGGTGCGGCGCGCGGCATTCCATTCAGACACGCTTTCGCTCGAGATGATCGCCTGCCCGCCGATCTGCTCGATCATCGCACGGGTTTCCTCGGCGGGTGCGCTGGAACGCTCGCCGCTTCCTCCCAGTGAGACGCCAATATCGTTGATTACCACGCGGGCACCCGCCTTGGCGAATTCCAGCGCGATGCCGCGCCCGATCCCGCCGCCCGCCCCGGTGACGACCGCAACCTTGCCCTCAAGCCCCAAACCCACTGTCATTTCGTACTTCCTCCTTGAATAGGCGCTTTATCGGCCGAGACCGAGCACTTGCCTGGCAACAATGTTGCGTTGAATTTCGGATGACCCGCCATAGATCGATGTCGGACGCGCCTGAAGGAAGACGCTGCCCGGATAGAGCGTCGGCGCGTCGGGCACTTGCCCGGCAAGCGTTCCCAGTTCCCCGGCAACGTCCATGATGCGGTCTGCGATCTTCTGGTAGAGCGCGGATTGGTTGATCTTCAGCATGGAAACGTCGGGACCCAGCGTATCGCCACGTCGCACCTTGTCTGCGAAGGTCGTGTAGAAGGACTTGTGGTCCTCGAGCTCCATGCGCAATCCGTTGAGGAGCGATGCATAGTCGCCCCTCTTTCCCAGATGGTCGCAAAGCCGCTCAAGATGGTCGAGCGCGCCTTCCGATTGCTTTGGCGAGCCCAGGAACAGGCGTTCGAAGCCAAGGAGGTTCTTGGCGATGGTCCAACCCTCGTTCACCGCGCCGACAATCGCGTCGGCGGGAATGCGGACATCATCGAAGAAGACCTCGGCAAATTCGTCATGCAGGTCGATGTTGATGATCGAACGGACCGTCACGCCGGGCGTATCCATCGGCACCAGGAAGAAGCTTATGCCCTTTTGCTTGGCGGCCTGAGGATTCGTGCGGGCAAGCACGAAAATCCATTGTGCGTCCATGCCCAGCGTCGTCCAGACCTTCTGGCCATTGATCACCCACTGATCGCCTTCGCGCACGGCAGAGGTCCGCAGCGCCGCCAGGTCGGAGCCGGCATTGGGTTCGCTGTAGCCTTGACACCAGATGACTTCGCCCGAGAGGATCTTCGGCAGATGGTAGGCGCGCTGCGCATCGGTTCCATGCGCGATCAGGAGAGGACCGACCATGGTCACTCCGGTATCGGGCAGTCTCGCACAACCATAGCGCTCCATTTCCTCGATCAGGATCAGCAGCTTCGAGGGCGTCAGTCCCATCCCGCCATATTCGCGCGGCCAGCCGGGTGCCAGCCAGCCCTGCTGCGACAGTATCTTGTACCATGGCATGGCTTCTGCAGCGTGCAACCGCTTGGGAGGACTGCGCAGGTCCTGCGGATAGTTGGTAGCGATCCAACCACGCACCGCAGCGCGAAAGTCGGTATCCGAAAGCAGGTTCAGATCCGCATGCGGCTGAGGTGCCGTCAGGCTAGCGGTGGCTGTCATTTCGTTCTCCCCTGGAAGCGGGTGCGCTTCCGAAAAAAGCCGCTGTGATCCCGCTCATGGCCGCCCCTCCGTCAGGCTGCCGTAGCGTTGGCGATGGAAGCCGGCACTGCCGTAGCGCGGCGCCAGCACCATGGCGCGGCGCAGGAACAACCCGATATCGGCCTCGTCGGTGTAACCGATGGCACCGTGCAACTGCACCGCCTCTCTGGTGACCAGCATGGCGGCATCGGCCGCCCGCGCCTTCGCTCTGGAGGTGATACGACGGCAGTCGTCGCCCGCATCGAAGGCCTCGATGGCATCGTGCAGCACCGCCCGCGTCAGGCCAATCTCGATTTCCATATCCACAGCCCTGTGCTGCAGTGCCTGGAAATGGCCGATAGGTTGGCCGAACTGGACGCGTGTCTTGAGGTAGTCAAGCGTGATGGCAAAGGCGCGCTCCATGATCCCAAGCAAGGCCGACGCCGTGGCTAGGGCCGCCGCTTCAAGGGCCTTCGCATCGGGCGCGGACAACCGGTCCGCCTCGACCCCATCGAGGATCAGGGTCGCCGTGTGACCGCCATCGACGGTGTCTTCAATTTCAAGCGACAGGCCCGCGGCTTTCGCGTCGATCAACCAGCAGGCTTCACTCGAAACGACAAGAAACGCATCGGCGGCGGCGGCCATGGGCACGAAACGCCGTCTTCCCGAGATCCGCCCCTCGGCCTCGGTGATGTCTCCGGCGATCGTGAGGCCATCGGGGGCATCAAGCCAGGCCGGCAAGATGAGCCTGTCACCGCTCAACGCTTCGGCAGGTGCGTCCTTGCCCATGAGATCAAGCGCAAGCTGGGCCTCGATGAACGGTTCGGGCAGCAACGCCGCGCCGACCTCGCCGGTGAGCGCCGCATATTCGGCCATGCCGAGACCGGCCCCGCCCGCCGCTTCCGGCAGCCGAAGTCCAAGCCAACCCATCGCGGAGATCTCGCTCCAGCGGCCTCGGTCCAGCCCCGGCCTGCCAAAGCGCAGCTGTCGAACAGCCTTGAGATCGCCATCGCGCGCAGCAACGCCTGCGGCGCTTCCGACCAGCATGCGCAGCCCCTCAAGCCTGTCCTCGCCCGTCGCGTTTACTACATCCATCGCCGTTTCCTCCTCATTCGAATTGGGCGAGACCGTTTGCGAGCACCACCACATCGCGCTCTGTCACGCGCATGCGGAATGAGCCGTCCGGCCAGATTTCCGTAAGCAGGGTCTCTCCCGGCAGGACCGTCGAACTGAAACGAACATCAAGCCCCTTGAGCCGCGTCGGATCGCCTGCGCAAAGCGTCTTCACCAGAGCATGCGCGGCGATGCCCAGGGTGCACAGCCCGTGCAGGATGGGCCGCTCGAATCCCGCCCTGGCGGCAACATCAGGATCAAGGTGCAAGGGATTGTTGTCGCCATTCCAGCGATACCAGAGCGCCTGTTCGGGCCGCGTCTGCATCTTGCGGACATATGCGGGCTCGGTTTCGGGCAGCACATGGGTCTGCTTCACCGGACCGGTCGGCCCCCCGAAGCCTCCGTCCCCGCGCAGGAAGGTGGTGGAACGGGTCGTCGCGTAGAGCCTGCCATCCTCCGCGTCGCGCAATTCCTTTTCGGTATAGAGCAGCGCGCCGCGCCCGGCGCCCTTGTCGATGATGCCGGTCACGCGGGTCTTGCCGATCACCACACCTTCAGGCGGCAACGGGGCATGCAGCGTAATGCCTTGCTCACCATGGACGAGGCGCAGCGCATCGACCCCGGTATCGGGGTTGGCAAGCCAGAACCCAGGATGCCCGAGCACTAGGGGCAGGGTCGGAAAGGGGGTCAGCGCGCCTGCGCCGACGAACCCCAGATCACCCCGGTCCATCGGGTCCTGTCCGACGCCGATAGATAACGCATAGAATGCGCACTCGCGCGGACCGTAGCTCTGGCGGACCTCGGGAATGTGGTAGGCCCTGATCTTTTCGTAGTCGATCATGGCAAATCCTCCTCATCGCACTCGATCACCGCGTCGAGCGCGAAGGCCCCGTCGGGCAGCGCGAGCACCGGATTGAGATCAATCGCGCGCAGGCGAGGGCCCGCAGCGGTGGCAAATGCGGAAAGCCGTGACAACATGGAGGCAAGCCCATCTATATCAACGGGCGCGCGGCCGCGTGCCCCAGTCAGGATTGCCGCAGCCTTGATCGACAGGATCATCTCCCGCGCCGACGCCTCGTCGAAGGGGCAGGGGCGGATCGCCACGTCGTTGAGAATCTCGACAAAGATCCCGCCCAGACCGAAGACGGCGACAGGGCCGAAGACGGGGTCGCGGCTAATGCCCATCAGGCATTCGACGCCCCCCGAAAGTTGTCGGGCCACCAGGATACCGGCAATGCGCGCCGCGGGAGCAGCCCTGCCGACGGTGTCGAGAATTTCTTGATAGGCAACGCGGGCGGACTCGGCATCGGCCAGGTTCAGCCTGACACCGCCGATATCGGACTTGTGAACGATGTCGGGAGAGACAATCTTCATCACGACAGGGAAACCGAGTTCGGTCCCGGCGGCGGCGGCGCTTTCCGCCGAGTGTACGATCCGTTCGGGGGCAGCCGCGATGCCTGCTTTCGCAAGAAGCACCTTTGCCGCGTATTCGTCGGGGCTGACGGCTGGCAGGTGAACATCCGGCAGATCCGGCAGACCCTTCGGCTTTCGCGCCATCATTTCGCCCACCCGTCCCATCGCCGCAATGGCCCGCACGGCCCGGCTTGGATCGGAAAATACAAGGAAACCAGCCTCCTCGTAGGCGCGCGTGACGGCATCATCCGCGATGATGCACAGCGCCAGCAGCCGCTCGGGAAACTCGGTCCGGATCTTGTGCAAGGTTTCGCGCAGCTTCGGCGCGAGCGTCGCGCTTCCAGCCACATAGGTCATGAAACACAGGATCGACTGGTATCCGCCATCCCTGATCGCCGCGCGGGTGAACTCCTCGAACAACGACATGTCGTTCAGCGCCTGGGCCGTGCAGTCAAGCGGATTGGCCGGAGCGCCATAGGGCAGAAGCTGTTTCAAGCGGACCTGCGCCTCGGCCGGCATGGCCGGCATCGGCAAGCCCAACAGTTCCGCCTCATCGCTGGCGACAATCCCCGCGCCGCCGCTGATGGTGATTACGCCGAGACTGTTGTGGACGGGATAAATCCGCTGCCGCGCCGCGTAGGCGAAATCAAGCATCTGTTCGGTATCGCGCACCCGGATGACGCCATGCTCGGCAAGAACCGCCTCGGCCACAGCATCGTCCCCGGTGAGCGAGGCCGTATGCGAGGCGGCCGCCGAAGCACCGATGGAGCTGCGTCCGGATTTCAGCATGAAGACCGGCTTGCCGGCTGCACGCGCCGCATCAAGGGCGGCGATCATGCGGTCCGCGTCACGAAAACCCTCCTGATAGGCGCAGATCACGTCCACCGCATCGCTGCCGGCCATCCAGCCGATGGCGTCGGCGACCGTCACATCCGCCTCGTTGCCGGTGGTAACCAGAACCGAGGTCCCAAGGCCGCGCATCCGCGCCACGGCCGCAAGATGCGTTCCGTAAGCGCCCGACTGGCTGGCGATGCCGACATTGCCCGGCAGGGGGAATGCCATTTCCAGAAACGAGGAGAAGGTGCCGTAATACCCCACGGCGACATTGTAGACCCCCAGCGTGTTGGGACCGAGCACGCGCATGCCGTAGCCACGTGCAATGGCCAGCACTTCGGCCTGGATTTTCTCGCCTTCCGCACCCGTTTCGGCAAAGCCCGCGGAAAACAGCGTGACCGAGCGGCACCCCTTTTCGCCAAGCGCCCTGACGATCTCGGGCGTCTGCTTCGCCGCGACCGCGATGATGCCGGCCTCTGGCGTCTCGGGCAGATCGGCGACCGAGGCATAGCAGGGCAGCCCCTGGACCTCGTCACGGCCGGGATTGACCGGCAGGATGCGCCCCTTGTAACCGCCGCTCAGCATGGCCGCTATCGGGCGTCCGCCGATACGCGCAGGATCCGCGGATGCGCCGATGATCGCGACGGACCGCGGCGCCAGCAGCGCGCCAAGGGATGCGAAATCATGGGTGCGGGGCTTTGCGGTCATGGTCACAGCACGGCCTCCGAACCGAGAAAGGCCGTAACCTGGCTTGACAGTGTGCCACCATTGCCATGCAGGAGTGCGACATCCGCCGTCTTCAACTGGCGCTCGCCGGCTTCCCCCCTGATCTGGGCCACGCCTTCGGCAATCAGGAACATGCCATACATTCCCGGATGCACGCAGGACAGGCCGCCGCCGTTGGTGTTGACCGCCAGTTCCCCCCCCGGTGCGATGCGCCCGTCCTGAACGAAGCGGCCGCCTTCGCCCTTCGGGCAAAAGCCGAGATCCTCCAGGAAGAGGATGGTGTTGATCGTGAAGGCGTCATAGAGCATGACGAGATCGACCTCGCCGCGGGTCAGACCCGCCATTTCGAAGGCGCGCGGCCCGCTTTCACTGGCGGCGGTCACGGTAAGGTCGGGCATGGCCTGAATGGACCGATGCCAGTTCGCGCCGGCCGCGCCGAGGAAATAGACGGGCTTTTGGGGGAAGTCCCTGGCCCTGTCCGCCCGGACGAGAATGCAGGCGGCGGCGCCATCGGTCACCAGACAGCAGTCGCCGGCAGTCAGGGGATCGCTGACCATGCGCTTCGACAATACGTCGTCGCGGGTCAAGGGGCCACGCGCAAAGGCATCGGGGTTGAGGTTCGCCCACTGGCGCGCGGAAACCGCGACATCGGCCAGCATGTCCCGCGTGGTCCCGAACTGGTGCATGTGCCGGCTGGTGGCAAGCGCATAGGCCGTGATCGGATGGCGTGGCGCGTAGGGCGTCTCGTGCCATTGCGGTTCGGACATGGAGACGAGGCGGCCGCCTGCCGTGCGCTGGTTGGAACCGTAGCAGATCAGCGCCACGTCGCAGAGTCCCGCCTCCAGCGCGAGAGATGCCTGCAAGAGATGCATCTCGAAGCTGGAGCCGCCGACATTGGTGCTGTCGAAGTATTTCGGCTTCAGGCCAAGATATTCGGTGACACTCATCGAGGCAAAGGCGTGGCTGCTGGTCGCCGCGAAAACCGCGTCGATATCGCCGAGTTTGAGGCCGGCATCCGCCAGCGCCGCATGGACGGAAAGCCCCAGAAGTTCAATGGCCGAGTAGCCGGGCGCCTCACCCACGCCCGCCACACCCATGCCGACGATCGCTGTTTTCCCGCGAATGGAATGGCTCATGTCACTTCTCCTCCGGATCGAAGACGACGCGCGGATTTGCCCCCGCCTCGATCCGCGCCCTGACGCGGGAACCGATGGGCAGCGTCAGGGCGCCGACAACCGTGGCCATCATCCGCGGCCCCTCGTCAAGGTCGATGAGCGCCACGTTGTAGGAGCCTTCGCGCTTGCGATTGACCGTGATGGCATAGACCGTGCCGCCGCCGGAGGCTTCGACCCAGCCGAGATCGACCGCGCCAGAAGGTGCCATCACCTTCGGATAGAAGACGTATTCGCCCGTTTCGCGGCTGCGCTGGATCATGAAACGTCCCTCGGCCAGGAACCTCTCGTAAATCGCCTGCGGCCCGGCGGTTGCTTTTGCTGTATCGTCCATCATTCCCCTCCTCGGATGAGGATGCTGGCACGGCAGAACCACATCTGCCTCGTGCGCATACCCCATTTGCTAGTCATGCCGGCCAGAAGCCGGAGATGCCTCCACGTGCAGTTCCATCGCTTCCGGGAGGGTTGGCGCGGGGGGCCGGGCAACCTGCACGGTTCCAAGATCTGCAGCCCACGGCATCGCAACCTCCCATTGCAACGCAGGATCAACCATCAGACTGATTTTCGCATAAAGAATGGCTTTCGTCTATGAGAAAATGGTGTAGTCCGGCATGAACGATACGTCCGTGCCGTTAGGGGGCGGTCACATCATCCATGCCAGGCCGAGGCCAACTTCTACGCAGCTCTGGAAACTGAACCCTTGGCCGCGCAACCAACCGACATCAGGCTCCGGCAAACTCCGGGGCGCGTCAGTCCCTTTCGGACCCACAGAAAATATCACACTATCAAACCGTCGAATCAAACACCGAAGCGCCAAGCCAGCGCGTTCCGGTCCAGCGCTCGCCCTGCACCTGTTTGCGCATCAACTCGCGCAGTAGCGACATTACCGCCGCGCAAGCATGGCTTGAGGCTTCGGCCAGCGGTCCCACCAGATACACCTCGCGCAGGCAGTCTGCGGCGTGCCAGCGGACGACTTTCAATGTGCCAGCCGCAGCTTCGCGCGCGACCGCATGCAAAGGAAGGATCGAGACGCCTTTCCCGCGTTCGACCAACTCCTTGATGTTCTGATAGGAATCCAGTTCGATATTCACGGCCAGCCTGATCCCTCTGGCGCGGGCCCAGCCTTCCAGAAGCTGGCGCAGCCCATGCGCCGGTCCGGGCAGGATCAGCGGCAGGTCCAAAAGCGCCGAGGCCTCGATCTCGGCCGAGATGTCGTGACCGGGCGGGACCAGCAGAACCAACTCTTCCTGCAGAAGGAGCTCTGATCGGAAACGCGCATCGGTGGCTGGCAGATAAAGCACGGCCAGGTCAACGCGGCCCTCGCGCAGCCAATCCAGCACGAAGCCGCTCATCGCCTCGGAGATGGTCAGCCTTACGCCGGGAAGCTGCGCCTTGGCCGCCAGCACCAGATCCGGTGACAGGATTCCGCCGATCGTGCCGGGCAAGCCCAGCCGCACGTCGCCTTGCGGCTCGCGCCCAAGGTTGCGGATGTCGTCTTCCAGCCGCGACATGTCGATCAGAAGACGCCTTGCCCGTGCCAGCAGCATCTCTCCCGCTTCGGTCAGCTTCACCCCGCGCGCGCCGCGCAGCAGAAGTTTGGTGCCCAGATGCTCCTCCATGTTGCGCAGATGCAGCGACAACGCGGGCTGGGCGACGTTCAGCCGCTGCGCCGCCGCCGAGATCGACCCCGTCTCGGCAATCGCCTGAAAGTAGCGCAGCTGTCGCAGATCCACCGACGGCCCTCCTTCTTGTTCAATCCATCATATTTCGGTATGGCTGTAGTCGCAATTATATATTTGTGCGATGTGTCGCCCATCCGCTAACTGCATGGCATCCACAAAGAGGAGCAGACAGGTGATCGAGACCAGCGAAGGGTCATTCCAGGACATCCGCGATGCGGTGCGCGCACTCTGCGTGCAGTTTCCCGATGCGTATCACCGCCGGATTGACGAGGAGCGCGGCTATCCCGAAGAGTTTGTGGAGGCGCTGACCCGGGCGGGGTGGATGGCGGCCATGATCCCTGAGGAATACGGCGGTTCGGGGCTGGGGCTTGCAGGAGCCTCAGTCATCATGGAGGAAATCAACCGCTCGGGCGGCAATTCCGGTGCCTGCCATGGCCAGATGTACAACATGAACACCCTGGTCCGGCATGGGTCCGAGGAACAGCGCCGCCTCTATCTGCCGAAGATCGCCGCTGGCGAATTGCGGTTGCAGTCGATGGGGGTGACCGAACCGACGACGGGCACCGACACCACGAAGATCAAGACCACCGCCGTCCGCAAGGGCGACCGTTATGTGATCAATGGCCAAAAGGTCTGGATCAGCCGGGTGCAGCATTCGGATCTGATGATCTTGCTGGCCCGCACCACCCCGCTGGCCGAGGTGGCGAAGAAATCCGAGGGCCTGTCGATCTTCCTTGTCGACATCAAGGCGGCGATGGGCGCGGGCATGGCGGTGCGCCCGATCCCGAACATGGTCAACCACGAGACCAACGAATTGTTCTTCGACAATCTGGAGATCCCGGTCGAGAACCTGATCGGCGAAGAGGGCAAGGGGTTCAAGTACATCCTGACCGGGCTGAACGCCGAGCGGACGCTGATCGCGGCCGAATGCATCGGCGACGGTTACTGGTTCACCGAACGGGTCGCGAAATATGTCTCGGAGCGCGAGGTCTTCGGCCGGCCGATCGGCAAGAACCAGGGCGTGCAATTCCCGATCGCCGAGGCCTTCATCGAGGTCGAGGCCGCGAACCTGATGCGGTGGGAGGCCTGCCGGCGCTATGACGCGGGGCTTGAGTGCGGGGCACAGGCGAACATGGCCAAGTATCTGGCCGCAAAGGCCAGCTGGGAGGCCGCGAATGCCTGCATCCAGTTCCACGGCGGCTTCGGCTTTGCCTGCGAATATGATGTGGAACGCAAGTTCCGCGAGACCCGGCTCTATCAGGTCGCCCCGATCTCGACCAACCTGATCCTCAGCTATGTCGCCGAGCATATCCTCGGCATGCCGAGGTCGTTCTGATGGGCCTGCCGCTTCAGGGAGTGAAGGTCGTCGCCATCGAACAGGCCGTGGCCGCGCCCTTTGCCACGGCGCGTCTGGCCGATGCCGGGGCAGAGGTGATCAAGATCGAACGGCCCGAGGGCGATTTCGCCCGCGGCTATGACGATGTGGCCAGGGGCCAGTCGAGCTATTTCGTCTGGCTGAACCGCGGCAAGACCTCGGTGACGCTGGACCTCGGCTCGGACCGGGGCAAGGCCGAGCTGGCGCGACTGATCGGCGGCGCCGATGTGCTGGTCCAGAACCTGAGGCGCGGCGCGCTGGCGCGGCTGGGCTTTCCGGCCGAGCGGCTGGCGCGGGACTTTCCCCGGCTCATCACCTGCTCGATTTCCGGCTATGGCAATGACGGGCCAATGGCCGACCGCAAGGCCTATGACCTGTTGATCCAGGCCGAGTCGGGGCTCTGCTCGATCACCGGCGGGCCTTCCGAACCGGCGCGGGTGGGCATATCGCTGGTCGATATCGCGACAGGTGCGACCGCCTATTCGGCCATCCTCGAAGCGCTGATCGGCCGCGGCGTCACCGGGAAAGGGGCTGCGATCTCGGTCTCGATGTTCGATGTCATGGCCGACTGGTTGACCGTGCCGCTGCTGAATCACGAAGGCGGAAAGAGCCCCCGGCGCATCGGCATGGCGCATCCCTCGATCGCCCCCTATGGCGTCTTCACCGCCCGCGACGGTGCGCCGATCCTGATCGCGGTGCAGAGCGACCGCGAATGGCGGGCCCTCGCCCAAGCATTTCTGGGGGATCCGGCGCTTGGCACCGACCCGCGCTTTGCCACCAATGTCGCCCGCGTCGCCAACCGCGCGGAGACCGATGCCGCGGTCGCCAGGGCTTTTGCCAGCCGCGACGGGGCTGACGCGATCGAGGCTCTTCTGGCTGCGGGTATCGCGCTGGCCTCGGTCAATGACATGGAAAAGCTGTCGCACCACCCGCATCTGCGCCGGGTGACCGTCGCCACGCCGAACGGCCCGGTGCAGATTCCTGCGCCCGCGCCCATCTTTTCGGGCGAGGACCGCAGCTATGGCCCCGTCCCGCCGCTTCAGCCCCTTGCCGAGGCATGATGACATGATCGCGCTCGACCTTGTCCATCTGCGCCAATGGATCGGCCGCGAGGAGACGCGGGCCGAGCGGCTGACCACCGCAATCGCCGCGCGGTTCAACGCCACCTTCGACCGCACAGAAACCGCGACGGAAGGCGAACCGGCCCCGGACCTGATCCACCTCTGCCTCGCCCCCGACATCGCGCCGACCTCGACGCTCGGCCCCGACGGCCACCCGGCCCGGGGCGGTTTCCTGCCGCCCGTGCCCCTGCCGCGCCGCATGTGGGCGGGCAGCCATTTCCGCTTTCACGAAGACATCCGGATCGGTCACATGGTCACCCGCCGCTCGGTGGTCCGCGATGTGACCGCCAAGCAAGGCCGCAGCGGCCCCCTGTGCCTCGTCACGGTCGAGCATCGCATCGACAGCGACGGTGCGCTTGCCGTTACCGAACGCCAGGACATCATCTATCGCGCAGCCGGTCCCGCTGCGCCCCCCTCTGCTGCGCCTCCCGCTGCCGAGGCCGCGCCAGAGGGCCGGTATCGCCGGGCGATCGACGCAAGCCCGACGCTGCTGTTCCGCTACTCGGCGCTGACCTTCAACGGCCACCGGATCCATTACGACGCCCCCTATGCCCGGGCGGAGGAGGGCTATCCGGGGCTGGTCGTGCACGGGCCGCTGCAGGCCACGCTCCTGCTGCAATTCGCCGAAGCGCTGCGCGGAAAGCGCCCCGCGCAGATCGGCTTTCGCGGCCTTTCCCCCCTCTTCGACACCGCCGGCTTCACCCTGAATGCGCAGGACGAGGGGGACGGATTGCGGCTCTGGACCGCGGCCGAGGGCGGGCCGGTGGCGATGGAGGCGCGGGCGGAATGGTGACCCCTGACCGTATCGCCCCCGACCGTATGGCGACTGTCCGCGCCCCGCTGTTCGTGCCCGCCGACCGGCCCGAACGCTTCGGCAAAGCGGCGGCCTCGGGGGCGGATGCGGTGATCCTCGATCTGGAGGATGCCGTGGCCCCCACCGCCAAGGCCGCCGCCCGCGCTATGCTGCGCCGTGATTTCACCACCCTGCCGGTGATCCTGCGCATCAATGCCGCCGGGACAGCCTGGCATGCAGACGACCTTGCGGCGGCGGCGGCGCTTCGCCCCTCGGCCGTCATGGTTCCCAAGGCCGAGGCACCCGACGATCTCAGGCGCATCGTGGCCGCGTTGGCCGACATACCCTTGGTCGCCCTTGTCGAAACCGCCCGCGGCCTTGCGCAATGCCGGGCGATTGCCGTTGTGCCGGGCGTCATCCGTCTTGCCTTCGGTTCGGTCGACTTCTGCGCCGATCTTCGCTGCGCGCATACCCCCGAGGTGCTGCTGCCTGCACGCTCCGAACTGGTGCTCGCCTCGCGTCTTGGCGATCTGCCGGGGCCGCTCGACGGGGTGACCACCTTGCTGGACGACGCGACCGAAACGGCGCGCGACGCGGGGCGCGCGCGTGATCTGGGGATGGGCGGCAAGCTGTGCATCCATCCCCGCCAGATCGAACACGTGCTGGCCGCCTTTGCCCCTACGGCCGAACAGATCGACTGGGCCAGACGCGTTCTGGCCAGCGGCGATGGCGCGGTCCAACTTGGCGGCACCATGGTGGACGAACCCGTCCGCCAGCGGGCGCGCGCCATCCTTGCCGAAGCTGCGGCCCCCGAAAACCGCCGCGCCGCCGGCTTTCATGGCGACAGCGCAGGGTGACACCCGACCGAGGAGCGCCAGACCGGCAGCCGGGAGGTTGCCGGACGGCGCCAACGGGCGGTCATCCTAGACGGCGGCCTGCGTCACCAGCTTTGAAATCAGATATGAGTTGATGGCTTCCGAGCCGCCCTCAGACCCGTAACCGGAGTCCTTGACCCCACCAAGCGGGAGTTCCGGCAATCCCAGAAGGGTGTGGTTGATTGCCAGCATGCCAACTTCAAGCTCGGTCTGAAACCTTTGCGAATTGCGGATCGACGAGGTGAACGCATAAGCTGCAAGGCCATAGGGAAGGCGGTTCGCTTCAGCGATCGCCTCGTCGATCGTATCGAAGGGCGACAGCATCGCGACCGGCCCGAAGGGTTCCTCGTTCTGGATGCGCGATGAAAGACTGACATCGGTGAGAACGGTCGGGGCTTGAAAGAACCCGGCCCGCGGTGCCGCATCGCCCTCGACCAGCACCTGCGCCCCCTCGCTCACTGCCTCCTGGATAAGGCCGGCGACGGCCTTGACCCGGCGCTCGCTGACCAGCGGGCCCATTGCCGTGGCCGGTTCGAGCCCCGATCCGGTCCGCACCTTTTTCACATGCTCGGCCAGCGCCGCGGCGAAGCGGTCGTAGATGCCCCGCTGGACCAGCACGCGCGTGGGCGAGATGCAGACCTGCCCCGCATTGCGGAGCTTGAAACCCGCAACGGCCGCGACCGCCGCCTCGACATTCGCGTCCTCGCAGACGATGACCGGATTGTGGCCGCCCAGTTCCATCGTGATGCGCTTCATGTGTTTGCCGGCCAGGGCCGCAAGCTGTTTGCCCACAGGCACCGAGCCGGTGAAGGACACCTTGCGGATCACCGGATGTGGAATGAGATAGTTCGCGATGTCAGCCGGTTCGCCGTAAACGATGTTGAGAACGCCCGGCGGAAGCCCGGCGTCCAGAAGCGCTTGTGCAAGTGCCGCAGGCGAAGCCGGCGTGTCTTCGGGCGGCTTGGCGACAACGGTGCAGCCGACGGCCAGCGCGGCACCAAGTTTGCGCACCAGTTGCGACATCGGGAAATTCCATGGCGTGAAGGCCACGACCGGACCCACCGGCTGCTTGAGCACCATCTGGGTCACGTTCGGCGAACGCGCCGGAATCACCTGCCCATAGGCGCGCTGGCCTTCGCCGGCGAACCAGTCGAGCAGATCGGCGGACGACATCACCTCGGCGCGCGCCTCGGCAAGGGGCTTGCCCATTTCCATCGTCATGCACGGCGCGAGGGTATCGGCGCGCTCGCGCAGCAGCACGGCCGCCTGACGCAGGATGCTGCCGCGCGCATAGGCGCCGGCATCCCGCCAGGCCGCGAAGGCGCTGCCCGCGGCCTGCACCGCCTCCTCCAGATCGGCAGGTTCGGCCATCGCATAATGGCCAATCACCTCTGCGGTTGCCGGATCATAAACGGCTGTTCGCTGCCCCAGCGCGCCATCGCGCCACCGTCCGTCGATCAGGAGTTGAGTATCAGGATAGGTCGTTTCCATGTTGGTCCCCCGGGCGCCCGCCTTCGTGGTGCCTTCAGTCAAGTCATTTACACACCGGCCAGAATTGCCCTGCCGACGATCTTGCCACCGGCGAGGCTGTTCAGCACGTCCTCAGCCTCGTCGAGCTTGTAACAGGTGGTGGGAATCGGCTTGATCGCGCCATTGCGGGCAAGCTGCATCAGTTCCGCGAACTCTCCGGGGGAGCCCGTATAGCTGCCGCGAATCGTGAGCGCGCGCACGGCGATCAGGGGAAGCGCCCAAGGGGCAGCCCCGCCGAACAGCCCGACGATGACATACGTTCCGCCCTTGCCCAGAGCGTCGAAGCCAAGCCCGGCCGTCGCCTCGGCGCCGACGAAGTCGATCGCCGCAAGGGGCGCCTCGCCGGCGGCGGCATGAATCTGCGCCACGGCATCCGCGGCGCGCGGATCGACCGCCGCACAGGCCCCCGCGGCAAGGGCGGACGCCCGCTTGACAGGGTCGATGTCGACGAAGACGGGCGCCTTGGCACCCAGCGCCTGCAACAGTTGCGCGCACATCAGCCCAAGGCCGCCAGCGCCGATCACCAGAAGCGCATGGTCCTTCAGTGTGCCCTCGACCTTCTTGAGCGCGGCGTAAGCCGTAAGCCCCGAACAGGCCAGCGGTGCGGCGTTTTCGGGTGGGATATCTCCGATCTCATGAAGATATTTCGGATGCGGCACCCGGATCTGCGTGGCATAACCGCCATCGACATGCATGCCGAGAAACTGCGGTTTCATGCACAATTGCTCCTGGCCCGAGGCACAGATCGCGCAGGTGCCACAGCCGATCCAGGGATAGACCACATATTTCTTTCCCCTGTCGAGCGTGCCGACATCCGGGCCAGCGGCGACCACTTCCCCGACCGTTTCATGCCCCATCACCAGCGGCAACGCGATCCCGCGCTTGGAGAATTCCAGCTTGCGGCCGTGGCCAAGATCATACCCCCCCTCGCGGATATGCAGGTCGGTGTGACAGACGCCGGCGGCGGTCACGGACAAGATGACCTCCGTTCCGCGAGGGGTCATGTCCGGCCTGTCGTCTGGACGCAGGGGTTGACCGAATTCATGAACACATTGGCAATGCATGATGTTTTCCTCCCTTACAGCTCATCAATGATGTAGCTTTTGGATTTGCAGTTGCTGGAATGGGGCGGAAAGCACCGCTCGTTTCCGGACGATCGACGCTTTCCGCCTTTCCCAGGAATATTTCGACCCACCGCTCCCGCACCGTTCAGAAGAACTTCGCGAGCCGGAGGGTCAGCGTTGCGTCGCGCTCGAACGTATTCTGCGCGTCCACATCGTGCCCGACTTCCATCAGGAACTGCGTTGTCGGGTCGAGCATCTGGGACCAGGCCACCCGAACGGTGGTGGATTCCACGTCCGCGCCCTTGATGCTTCCCACCGTTTCGGCACCCCCCCAACTTGTCGTGGCCCCAAGCGAAAGCGTCGTCCTGTCGCTCGCATTGTAGTTGATCCAGCCGAGCGCGGTATAGCTCGGATCCTTCTCGACATTCGCTCCACCAAGGCCATCCTCGTTGTCACCGTAGACCGTGACGTCGCCCACAAGATCCACCGACCATTTGGGGGCAATATTGAACACGAAGCCTGGCTGAATGGCGACGGACCATCGGTTGGAGCCCAACCCAAGCTCAGTGGTAGAATAGTCGCCGGTCGGCATGGTGAGATAGGTGGCGATGGCGAAATAGCGTCCGTTTTCGGGATCGTTCAGCGGCCAGATCGTACCGACAAGAGTCGTGTCCCCGAAGGAGAGGTCCTTGGTGCCAACGGCGGTTCCGCCGATGCTCATGTTGTCCAGCCCCCCGAAGGGTTGCAGCACGTTCACGTCGGCACGCATTCCCCCGAGGTCGAAATAGTAGACATAGCGAAGAAGGCCCACGTTCGTGTCGAGGCTCGACCCCGCCACTTCGTCGCCATTGCCGTCAACCAAAGTGTCTGAGGTGCTGCCAAGATAATATGCCAATCCAAGCTGCGTTCCCGCGGGTGCGGGCACGAAGTCACGCGGCTGCGCGTCCCACCCATACGCGGCGGTCCCCGTCATTAGACACTGGGCAGCAAGCCCGGCCGCTACGATTGCGGAATACCGAACATTCTTTCCTGGCTTCGACATCATCATTTCCTCCCTATTGATTTCCATTCTCTCAACGTGGCCCGTAGCGCCACAACTCTCCGAGGCGGAATGCGCTTTCCGACTGTCCCGATTGTTGACTGCCGACAGGCAAGCTGCCGGCAGTTCTCAGGTTCTCAGGATTGCGCCTTCGCGGTGGACCCGGAACGGTCAGTTGGCCGTGTAGCCACCATCGACCACCAGTTCCGCACCGTGCACGAACGAGGCCTCATCCGAGGCAAGGAACAGAACGGCGTTCGATACCTCGCCCGGCTGGCAGGGCCGGTCGAAGAGTGTCGCCCCCATGATCGCCTTGCGGGTCGCGGCATCGCCGTGCAGCAGATCCTTGGTCATTGGCGTGTCGATGACACCGGGATGGACCGAGTTCACCCGGATGCCGAACTGGATCAGATCGACCGCGCAGGATTTGGTCATCAGCCGCACCGCGCCCTTGGAGGTGATATAGGCCCCGGCCATGGCCGCCCCGACGATGCCATAGATCGACGAGATGTTGATGATCGAGGCCTTGCCCGATTCCTTCATCAGCGGCACCGCAGCGCGGATGCCCAGATAGACACCCTTCACGTTGATGTTCATCGTCCGGTCGAATTCCTCGGGCGAGGTTTCGTGCAGCGGCTTCAGAATCAGGATACCCGCGTTGTTCACCAGAATGTCCAGCCGCCCGGCCTTTTGCCGAACCGTCGCGATGGCGTTGTTCCAGTCGTCCTCGCTGGCCACGTCATGCTTGATGAAGTCTGCTTTGCCCCCGGCCGCCACGATGCCCTTGGCCACCGCTTCGCCTGCCGCTACGTCGCGGTCGGTGACAAAGACATGCGCACCCTCGCGCGCCAGAAGTTCGGAGTGGGTCTTGCCCATCCCCATCGCAGCGCCCGTCACGAGGGCGACTTTTCCAGATACACGTCCCATAGACTCTCTCCCTTAATTTTTCGGCTTTCGTCGAAGTAATCTGTGGCCGGGAGGGCACTATCTCCCCCCCGGCCAGCGCGTCAGGTTGAGGCCTTCTCGCGGTCGAAGATCATGGTCTCATAGCCACCATCCTTAACCGCGTCGATCGCAGCGCGGTAATTGCCGAGGCCCGCCAAGTAGAACATGACGGCATTCTTCTTGCCAGGAATGTTGGCACCGAAGATCCAGCTGTCAGCTTTCGGGAACAGGGTCATGTCGGCAATCGTGCGGCACAGGGCGACCCATTCGTCGCGGGCAGCCTCGGTCGGCTCGATGCTCTTCAGACCCTTGGCCTCCATCATCTTGATGGTGTCCGAAAACCATTCGACCTGCGTCTCGATGCTGGGCGGCAGGTTTGTGAAGGGGCCGTTCGGGCCAAGTATCATGAAGAGATTCGGGAAATCCGTCTCCATCATGCCCAGATAGCCCAAGGGGCCGTCCTTCCACTTGTCGCGCATGGTGACGCCGCCGCGGCCGCGCAGGTCCATCCTCGTGTAGTTGCCGTCCACCGCGTCAAAGCCGGTGGCGAAGATCACCACGTCCAGCTCATGCTCGGCGCCGCTTGCCAGACGGATGCCGGTCGGGGTGAACTCCGCGATCGGATCGGCTTTCACATCGGCCAGAGTGACGTTGGGGCGGTTGTAGACCCCGTAGTAGTCGTTCCCGCACAAGGGCCGCTTGGCGTAGAGGTCGGTCGGCGTCAGCTTCCTCGCGGTCTCGGGATCCTTCACGATCTGCCCGATCTTCTTCTTGATGAAGTCGGCCGCCGCGTCATTGGCGATCTGGCTGGTCGCGATGTCGCAGAAGGTGCCGAACATGAAGTAGAAGCCGCCGCCGCGCTGCCATGCCGCCTCGAACACGCGCTCGCGTTCCTCGGGCGTGGCTGTTTCCGCAGGGATGGTGCTTTCCTCGAAGCCGAACGCCACGGCCGACGATTTCACCTGTTTCCAGATGTCGTCATAGCTGGCCTTCTGCGCGGCGATCGTCGCCTCGTCCTGCGGCGTGTTGCCGATCGGCACGACATATTGCGGCGAACGCTGGAACACCGTCAGGTGTTTCGCGATGGGGGCGGTGGCGGTGATCACCTGAGTCCCGGTCGAGCCGGTGCCGATGATGCCCACGCGCTTGCCCTTCAGGTCGATCCCCTCCGGCCAGGCGCCGGTGTGCAGGATCTGTCCCTTGAAGCTGTCGATGCCCTTGAACTTGGGCAGGTTCGTCGCCGACAGCAGGCCAAGACCGGTGATGAGGTATTTCGCCGTGACGGTCTGTCCCTTGTCGGTGGTCACATGCCAGAGCCCGGTTTCCTCGTCGAAACGGGCTGCGGTGACGCGGGTGTTGAACTCGTAGCTGCGGCGCAGATCGTAGGTATCCGCAACCTCGTTCATGTAGGCGAGGATCTCGGGCTGGGTCAGGTAGCGGGTCTTCCAGCGGCCTTTCTGCAGCAATTCGCCGCTGAAGGAATAGCGGTAGACGAAGCTTTCCGTGTCCGACAAGGCGCCCGGATAGCGGTTCCAGAACCAGGTGCCGCCGACATCGCCGGCGCTGTCATAGGCCTTGACGTTCAGGCCCTGCTCATTGCGAAGTTTGTAAACGGAGTAGAGGCCGCCGAAGCCCGCGCCGACGACGACAGCATCGAAATCGGCCCCTTTGGTCTTGGTGGTTTCAAGAGTCTCGGTCATGTTTCTCTTCCCATATCATGGCTCCGAAGCCCCGTGCGATACGGGCCTGGCGCCGGATTGATTGTCTTGACGCGTCAGGCCGCCCAGCGCCGCAATGCGACATCGGGTGGCGCAATCACAGCGCGCGATACCAGGTGGCGATGCGGGCAATTTCCTGATCGGCCTCGGGCGCACGGCCCGCCAGCGACGGAAAGACGTGCTGCATGCCGGGAACCACCGAAAGCGTCGTCTTCACGCCCGCGGCCTTGGCCTTGGCGTGCAGCGCTTCCGAGTCGCTCTGCAGCGTCTCGGCGCTTCCGCAGGTGATGTAGAGCGGCGGGAAGCCGGTGAAGTCGTTTTCCAGCGGGTTGGCCAGCGGGTTCAGCGGGTCGGTCGCACCGCCCAGGAACATTCCCGACATCCCTTCCAGGATGGCACGGCTGACAAGAGCGTCCGTCCCGGCATTGGTTTCCAGCGTCTTGCCGCGCAGTGCCATGTCGAGCCAGGGCGAATAGGCGATGACGGCACCCGGCAGCGGCAGGCCAAGCTCGCGGAATTTGAGAACCGAGGCAACGGCAAGGTTGCCACCGGCACTGTCGCCCGCCGTCAGGATGTTCTTTGCATCAAAACCCTTGGCCAGCAGCGCCTTGTAGGCGGCCACGGCGTCTTCGATCTGGGCGGGGAAGGGGTGTTCCGGCGCACGGCGATAATGCAGGTTGCAGGCCGTCACGCCCAGAGCCTTGGCCAGATGCCCCACCATCTTGCGGTGGCTGTCGGCCGACCCCACGCAGAAACCGCCGCCATGGGTATAGAGAATCACGCGCTTGGTGTCGGCGCCCGCAGGCAGCGCCCAGATCGCCTCGACGCCGCCGACATGGTCGCTCTTGTAGGTGACGTTCTCGGGCTCCAGCGCGGGCTGGCCCCATTCATCGAACATGCTGCGCAGATTCAGGATCGAGAGATTCGGATTCGCGACCATCTGGTCGGTCCAACTCTGATAGAGCGCACGCAGTGTATCGGCTTCCTTGCTGATCGGCATATTTCTCCTCCCAGAGACAGGTTTGTCTTGCAGGTCCGCGTCATCTCGACCGAGATCCCAATCGGCACAGGCCGGTCGCGGATCGCCCTCCAATTCTTTGAGCCTAGAACCGCTGCAGTGGCCTGTATTGGATAATCTTGCTCGGTTCATTGTGTATTCTTGCTGCCCGGTCGAGGCGCGCGTCCGCGCGGCATGGGCTGGAACGCCGCCAGGCCGGGCCTTCCTGCAAGAAGCAATTCGTTCCTCGCGGACACGAAGCGTGCCGAAAGTGCCCATAAGAGCGGAAGAGACGCATGACTCGGCGTGACCTCGATCAAGCGGTTACTGCGTTCCGCGCCGGTGCGGTCGCGCACCCGGTGTTACGTTCGCATCACATGAGCGGAGAGGTGTTTATTCCGACAAGCGGATTATTGTTCAGCAGTCGGCGGTGAGGTGATATATTCCGCAGAGCGGAAAAGTATTCCGCGATATTGACAGAGACTTTAGCGCCTGCTACCCTAGATTCATATAGGGGCGGTCTGCCGAGGAGGGGCGAACGTGCGACCACGCAAGGAGCACGCAGAAAGCGATGGGCAGGACCGCGATTTCGTGGTCGCTCTTGCGCGGGGTCTCGAAATTCTTCGTGCCTTTCGGCGCGAGGGTGAGGCACTTGGCAACGGCGACTTCGCCATGCGCACCGGGTTGAGCAAGTCGACTGTCTCGCGCCTGACCTATACCCTCCACAAGCTCGACTATCTGAGCTGGAATCCCGACACTGCGCGCTATCAACTTGCGCCGCCGGTGCTTTCGCTGGGGTTTTCGTGCCTTGCTGGCATACCACTGCGCCAGATCGCAAAGCCCTATATGCAGGAACTTGCCGACCACACCGGGATGCCTGTCGCTCTGGCAAGCCCGGATCGCCTGACCATGGTTTATCTGGAGCGTTGCCGAGGAGAGAATGCGGTGACACTTGCCATCGAGGTCGGTGCCCATATCAAGATGGCAACCACCGCTGCAGGGCGCGCCTATCTTGCTGTCATCCCTCCCGAACAGCGTGCCGCGTTGTTCGAACAGTTTGTGCAGCACGAAGGGGCCGCCTGGCCGGAAGTCAGGCGCGGGATCGAGGCTGCGATCGAATGCTATCAGGAGCGTGGCTATTGCATGTCGCTCACTGAATGGAAGCCGGATGTCAATTCCGTCGCCGTGGCGCTTGCGCCGCGGGATGGCTCGCCGGTCATGGCCTTCAACTGTGGCGGGCCGTCCCAGACCCTGACGCGCGACTGGATTGAAAGCGATATCGCGCCCCGTCTTACCGAACTCGTCCGCCGCGTGTCGGCGGTGGCCCACTGAATTCAGGACTTCGAACATCATGTCACTAGACCCCGAAACGCTTGCACAATTTCTGGACACACTGGACCGCTTCGTGAAGGAGCGCCTGATCCCGAACGAGGAGCGGGTGGCGGAAGAGGATGCCATTCCACCCGCGCTGATCGCCGAAATCCGAGATATGGGACTTTTCGGCATGTCGATCCCCGAGGAGTTCGGCGGTCTGGGCCTGACGATGGCTGAAGAGGTTGCAGCAGCCTTCGTGCTGGGGCAGACGTCGCCTGTATTCCGCTCGCTCGTCGGCACAAACAACGGCATCGGCTCGCAGGGGATCATCATCGACGGCACGCCGGAGCAGAAGGCGACCTACCTGCCGAAGCTTGCAAGCGGTGAGATGATCGCCTCGTTCGCGCTGACGGAACCTGACGCAGGCTCTGACGCAGGCTCGGTGCGCACCTCGGCTCGCCGCGATGGGGACCATTTCGTCCTCAATGGCACGAAGCGTTTCATCACCAATGCTCCGCACGCCCATGTCTTCACGGTTTTCGCACGCACTGATCCAGCAACGACAAATGCCTCGGGAGTGTCCGCCTTTCTGGTCGAGGCCGGGACGCCGGGGCTGTCGGTCGGGCCGCATGACAGGAAAATGGGACAGAAGGGCTCGCACACCAGCGATGTCATCCTGCAAGACGTCCGCGTTCCTGCTGACAACATCATCGGCGGATCCGGCCGCGAGAACCAGGGTTTCAAGACCGCGATGAAGGTGTTGGATCGTGGTCGGCTGCACATCTCGGCGGTCTGTGTCGGGGCGGCGGAACGGCTGATCCGCGACAGCCTTGCCTATGCAATGGAGCGCAAGCAATTCGGGGAACCCATCGCCGGAAAGCAACTTGTGCAGGCGATGCTGGCCGACAGCCGCGCCGAGGCTTTTGCGGCACGCTGCATGATCGAGGAAACCGCGCGCCGCAAGGATGCCGGTGTCAATGTCTCCACTGATGCCGCCTGCTGCAAGATGTATGCCAGCGAGATGGTCGGTCGTGTCGCGGATCGCGCAGTGCAGATTCACGGCGGGGCGGGCTACATGGCCGACTATGCCGTCGAACGCTTCTACCGCGATGTCCGGTTGTTCCGGATTTACGAGGGAACCACCCAGATCCAGCAGATGGTCATCGCGCGGAACATGATCCGCGATGCCGCAGCCTGAATATTACGGAGCCTTGCAGTGAACTTCAACTTCCTTTGCCCCTCCAGGATCGTATGGCAGGCCGGAGCGCCCGACAAAGAGTACCTGCGCAGGTTGATCTGTTGTGAACTGACAATGCGCAAATACTACATGTAGCGCAAGACGTCAGTTATTTCATAGGCGTGAGAGCAATGCGTGCTTCATGTTCCGCAGCCGCCCACCCTGCGGGTCTCTTGGTCATTTCGACTGTCTGCACGTTTGGCGCGGGCATTCCTGTTAGCGCTGCGGCGCGGGCGGGCTAAGTGCGCAGTTTTCAAATGCTCAAGTGCTAGGCTCGCTCCGAGCGGTGCTCCACTGCGGCGACCACGCTCCCAACCACATTCCCTCTGAAAGTCGGCTAATGGGATGTGTCGGCTGCTTCCCCACCGTTGGGTTATCCTTAACCGGGATCAACCGCGCAACAAGGAGAAGCAGCTATGTGTGCAAAGAAAACAGGAAGCATCGAAGACCTCGCCGTCATCGGGATCGACATCGGGAAGGATACGTTTCACCTGGTCGGGTTCGACCGGTCCGGCCAGTTGGTCATGCGCAAGCAGATCAAGCGCTTGGCCCTGAATGCCACTTTTGAGCAACTCCCACGCTGCATCGTGGGAATGGAGGCTTGCCTCAGCGCCCATTTTGTAAGCCGAACGCTGCGGGGCATGGGGTTCGAGCCGCGAATCATACCGGCGATTTACGTGAAGCCGTTCAACAAGGGCCAGAAGAACGATTACAACGACGCCGAGGCGATCGCAGAAGCTGCGTTGCGACCCAACCTTCGGACCGTTTCGGAGAAAGACCAGGATCAGCTCGACCTTCAAGCCCTGCACCGGGTCCGGGCACGGCTGGTTTCTCGGCGCACGGCCACCATCAACCAGATCCGGGCCTTCCTGATCGAACAGGGCATCACCGTCAGGTCGGGGCTGCGAGCGCTGAAGAATTCCTTCGAGACGATCCTCGAACAGCGACGGGATGAGATATCGCCCTGGATGAGCGGCATTCTGATCGGGTTCTATGGCGACTGGCTCTGGCTGGACAAACGGATCGCGGATGTCTCTGGCGAGATCGAAGAGATCAGCCGCACCGAAGAGAACTGCGCCAACATCATGACAATACCCGGCATCGGGCCGATGATTTCGACGGCGATGGTCGCGGCCGTCGGCAAAGGCGAAGCATTCGACCGGGGGCGCGATTTCGCGGCATGGGTTGGCCTGGTGCCGCGACAGTTCAGCACCGGCGGTCGCACCATTCTCGGCAGGATCACCAAACGCGGCAGCCGCTATCTGAGGATGTTGTTCGTGCAGGCGGCAAAAGTGATCATGATGCGCCCACACCGATGGTCGGACTTCAGTTTCGGCCCGTGGCTGACCGCTGCGGTCGCCCGTATGCCGCGAAACAAAGCGGCCGTCGCGCTTGCCAACAAACTCGCTCGAACCGCCTGGAGCCTTCTGCGACACGGCACCCGGTTCGACGCGCCAAAAGACGCGGCCATGGAAGCGATCTGACGCCTTCCACGGTCACCAAGGAGTTCGCGATAGAGAGGACAGCATGGAACGGAGAAGATACGCCCCCAGAGTCTGACGGCCCAAATGGTCATCATCGACCTATCCGCTAATGAGACCAAGGCGCGTGCGTAACCCCATCAAGGCCACGGCCCGCGAGCCGATCAACAGGCCGGATACATATGAGCGATTTCCGAAATCGTGCCAAACTCTCGATTGCGAACAGCAGCCGACACATACATTTGGGCCGTCACCGCCGCCCTAACCTCCCCAACCGTGCCAGTTGCGCCAGCATTTTTGATCCTGAGTCTGCGGACCCTGTGACGCCTGCAGAACCCGTCTGCCCCATGCCTTGCCGCACGGGCATCTGCTGCACCCCGAAGAACTGCCGCGCCCTGAGGGCTGCGTATTCCGCGCCACTGGCCCCGCCGATGAGGTAGCGATTGTAGGCCTGCTGGCTTCCCATGGCGGCGCGGGCGAAACTGTATCCGCCACCGAGGCCTCCGGAGAGGGCAGGCATCATGATGTTGCCGGAGATCGCGCGGACAATGAAGGGTGTTGCGATGATGAAGCCCTTGGCCATGAGGACCATCATGAAGAAGGGGAGAAGGGCACCAATGTTGGAAGCCCCTTCCGGATCACCCAACTCGCCGATGAGAGCCGAGGCCACCCCGGTGATGGTCGCGAAGACCCCTGCGATCACGATAGGGTAGATCGCGAAGGAGATAAGCGCGGATAACCAGCGCGCGAAGTAATCCTTGGTCACCTCGAACAGCGTCAGGAAGATCATCACTGGCGCGATCCCGATCAGAAGCGCGATCATCAGTCGGGAGGCCACGAGGATGAAGGCGGCCAGTCCGCCGAGGATTGAGAGCAGAAGAACACCGACGATGTCGAGCATGGCGCCGGCCATCCAGTTCAGTTCGGACCCGGCAGCGTTCAAATAGTTGCCCAGCTCCGCGATCAGCCGGTCGAATTCCTCCGCGAAGGTGCCTGAAGGGCCCGGGCTGCCGCCGCCGACGGAAGCTACAAGCGCGCCCGCGATACTGTCGATCCCATAGAGAATGGCAGACGAGAACGCGTTGAACTGCATCCAATTGGTCGCGAATATCCCGATGAGCCCGATCTTGACCGCGAGCCAGAAAGCCGTGTGCCCATCCATGGCCCGATATTGATAGATCATGTTGATGCCGACGAGGATCACCACCAGCGTTGTCCCCAAAACCAGGAGCGTGCCGACCGTTGCCGCAACCGCACCAAACTGGGTCTCAGCGGCGGTGTCGAGATAGGCCTGGGAGGTTTCAACGAAGTAGGTGACGACACTCATCGCGGGGCTGCCTTACCAATTGCCTGCGGCGTCGCAGATTGCCTGGGCGGCAGGGCGGGCGGCATTGGCGCGGCGGTTGTAGGCGTCCGAGGATTGCAGCATTTCCCACCGTTCGTCGCTCGCGTAGCTCTCCCGAAACACGGCCTCGGCCGCGTCCCAGGACGGGAACCGGGTCGCGCAGTCGCAGTTGCCGGTCTCGACGACCCGCTCGAGGTTCTGTGCCCTGTAGATGTCCTGGACCAGGACGCGATGGTATACTTGGCGGAGCGGGATCTCCTGCATCCAGAGCGGCTCGGCGGGCCGGTCCGGACAAACGTCAAAGCTGCGCTCGAGGGTCGGCACAAGGTTGCGCTCGGCGAGGGCGGGGGTGGTCGTCAGGCCCAGGGCCACGGCCAGCGCACTCAGCGGAAAGCGGCGTCGCGCCCGCATCATGCTGCGGCTCCGAGGGGCGCGGTTTCGCGCTTCAGGAAGACCGTGTGCCCGACATTGGCGAATTCCGAAGTGCTGATCGACACCACCTCCCACCCGTCTGCGCCCTTCTCGTTCAGGCTGGCCTGCATGTCGGAGAGGCTGGTCTTACGGGTCATGGGGAAGGACAGGATATTGTATTCAAACGTCTTCATGGGGAAATTCCAATCTCAGTTGCGCCGGGGAGGTAGAATTCGGTGATGCCGCGTTTGCCGTCATGGCGACCGGCCTGGATGATCACATCGATGGAATTTTCGATGTACTGGATCATGTCCGAATAGGTCATCGGGATTTCGGTCTTCAGAGCTGCGATGGCGAGCCGCTGTACTGCCAATTGCGGGGTTTCGGCATGCAGCGTGGTCATGGACCCGCCATGGCCGGTGTTGATGGCTTCCAGAAAGGTCATGGCCTCCTTGCCGCGCACCTCGCCCAGGATGATCCGGTCGGGGCGCATGCGCAGCGTGGCGGTGAGAAGCACATCGGCGGTCTGGAATTCCGCGTCACGATTGGCGATGAGGGTCACGGCATTTGGCTGGGTCGGCAGAAGCTCGGCCGCTTCTTCGATGGTCACGATGCGTTCCTCGGCCGGTACGTGAGAGAGGATCTTGCGCGCGGCGACGGTCTTGCCGGTGGAGGTGCCACCCGAGACGATCATGTTGAGTTTGTTCTCGACGCAGAAGGCCAGCGCATCATCGATCAAACCCGCGGCCACCACTGCGCGCAAGGCGCGCTTTTTTTCGACGCGCAGGTCTTCGAGCTTGCGCTCTTTTCCGTAGAGGAAATCGAGCGCAATGCCCTCGAGTGGCAGGCTTGAGAAGAACCGCAGGCTGATCGACATGGCCGAGAGCACGGCGGGCGGGGTGATGACCTGTGCGCGGATCGGGCGCCCCTTGTAGGTGATCGAAACCGAGACGATGGGGCGGTCCTTGCTCATCGTGGTATTGGCCGATGAGGCGATCTGGTTGCCGAGGTCCCTGACCTGAACGCCGGTCAGCCTCTGGTCCAGCGCGCGCATGAAGTGATCGCCCTGGAATTCGCCCCAACAGGTCCCGTCGGGATTGATGCAGATCTCGATGACGTCGTCGCGGGCGGCGGCGTTAATCCGGTCGAGCGAGGTTTCGAGATAGCTCAGCGACATGGGCTCAGAATATCTCCAGATCGCGGTCGACCATGACCGTGACGCGTGCGCCTTGGTCGACATAGATGACGGGGCCGATGGAGAGATAATCGCCGATGACGCTGTCCGTCGCATCTGCCAGATCATCGCCCACGTCTTCGAGAACGTCGGCGGCAGTCTCATCCTGGACCTCGGATGCGGCGGCACTTGGTGCGGCGGAAATCAGCGAAATCAGGGCGGCCGACCCGAAACGCTCGGCAAAGCGCGTGTCCACGAACCCCGTGACACCGGAACGGCCCAGTTCATCACCTCCGAAGGAGCTGATCTGGACGGTCTGGTTGTCGGGCAGGATGATCCGGTCCCAGGCGATCGTGACGCGGCGCTGCGCGATATCGACGCCAGCGCGGTAGCGCCCGACGAGACGGGATCCGCGGGGGATCAAGAGGCGCACGCCATCGACGCTGTAGACATCCTCGGACACCACGGCACGGGTCTGGCCGGGCAGGGAGCTGTCAAGGGCAGTTTCCATGACGGCTTGGATCATGGTGCCCTGTAGAATCGTGTTGGAGGGATTGGCGATCACCTCGGCCTGCGTCACCGTCGAGGGCAGCGCCCCGTTCAGCACGAAATCCGTCACCTCGCCAAAAGTGCGTTCGGTCAGAGCCGTTTCATTCGCTCCGGAGGCACCGCCAAAAGCGATGGTGGGCGAGGTGATGCGCCGCTCCTGGAAGGCGCGTTCCTCCGCGGCGCGGCGCTCCAGCTCGGCCATGCGCCGGGCTTCTTCCTCGCGGCGCAGTCGCTCTTGCTCGCGTGCGCGCAGCTCATCTTCCGTGGGGCCCACTGGCGCGGGTTGCGGTCGGCTGGCCTCGAGTTGGGCCAGTTCCAGATCCATGCGGAGTTGCTCAAGGCTGCGATCCCGCGCCGTCAGTTCGTCCTGAAATCGTTGCTGTGCGGCTTCCGAGGCGGCTTGTAGCGCCGCGATCTGAGCGGTCAGCGCGTCGATCGCCTCTGCGGCGGCGGTGTCTTCCTCGACGACCGGTTCGGGGGCGTTGCGCAATTCCTCGATCTGGGTCTGCAAGGCGGTGATCTGCGCCAGAAGCTCCGCGTTGGGCTCGACTGGATCCGGTCCGACGAACACGACCTCTGGCTCGGGCGGGGGCAAGGTCTCGATGGCACCAAAGCCGTCCCCCTCGTTTTGAAACACGTCCGGGGTGGCCGTCGGCAGGGCTTCCTCTTCCTCGGGCTGGGAGAGAAGATAGAGCAGGGCACCACCCGCGCCGATGACGAGGACCACGACCAGCGCGAGAAGGGGCGACCGGCGCTGCGCCGCTATGGGGGCGCGGGCACTGCCTTTCTCAAGGGCGGCGAGGCGTTTTTCCAGCTCGGTGTTCTCGGTATCGCTCATGAGGCGGCCTCCCCGGGCGGGATTGCCTCGATGCAGACCACCTCTTCGCCAAGTCGCAGGACCCATTGGCGGTTCACTCCGCTGACGCGGATCACGCCGTCTTCAGGAGTTTGCGTGTTGACCGTGCGCTCGCGGCCGCCCGCGTAGCGGAAGATCGCGGGCACAGGCGCGTTTCTTGGAAACGCGAAATACGTGAACGTCCCGTCATCCCAGATGCGGGTTGGCGTAAACTCGGTCCGCGCGCTGGCACCGTAGTTGTAGTTCGGCGCTTGGGCGGCGATGGCCCGGGTCGGGCGCGCATCGTCCTCCGGATAGCGGAACTGCACCACGTAGAAGGTTGGGCTGCGGACCTCCTGGACGTTGAAGTAGTAGCTGCGGCGGTTGGTATAGACTGTCACATTGGTATGCACCCCGCGCGCCACAGGCTTGATCGCGAAGGCCTGACCGCCCGGGACGCCGTCGATCTCGAAGCCCTCGGTGTCGCCCGCGATGATCGAGCGGATGCTTTCGCCCTCGCCGAACTCGATGGTGGTCACATGGGTGAGCGACACGCTGAGACGGTAGACCTGACCCTCCTGGTAGGTGGCCAAGCGCACTCGGCTGTCGTTGGGACCGCCACGCGGGATGGCTTCGGCAGAGGCGAGGCCCGGCAACAGGGCAATGACAAAAATAAGCGATCTTATAAACAACAACGTCAGTTCTCCAATCTGTCGGAGCGGATGGAATATTCGAGAACGGTGAAGCCGAATGGATTGGTCCAGACCTCATCGATGGAGCGGCGGGTCTCCGGGCGGAACTCGAAGAGAAGCGTCGCAGTAAAGAGGCCGGTCTGGGTGCCGTTAATGGACGTCAGGCGCTTGCGCAGGCGGACCGTCGCGCGGTTGGTTCCGATCCGGTTGATGCTGAGGATTTCCACGTCGAGCCGAGCATTGGGGCCATAGACCGTCGGCGGGTAATTCTCGTTGGCGCTGTTCCAGATCTGGCGCAGCCCGCTCTCGGCAGCTCCGTCCGAGCGGCGCAGGACGCTGCGGATGCGCAGATCGTTGTCGAGCTGGTTATAGACCTCCCGGTCGGTCACATAGCGGAATACCTCCGCCTCAATGATCGCCTGGTTGGCGGTGACGGATGTGGCCCCAACGGACGCCTCGGGCAGGGCAAAACCAGTGGCGGGATCATAGGGGACAACGACGGGGGGCGGGTCGACGTCGAGGATCGAGACAGCCGCGGCACTCAGACAGCCGATGATACCGAAGACAAGGCCCATCAGGCCAAGGCGTTGCCAGAGCCGTTCGCGGCGTAAAGCACCATAGACCAGTTCTTCCTCGATGATTTCTTGTTCAGTCGCCACCCGTCATGCCCCCACGATTAGTCTGCCCGGAGGTCCGGCAAGGTGAAATCCATGAAGCGCTGCTCTTCGGCGATGGTGGCGGCATCGATCACGCCGCCGGTGCCATCGCCCACGGTCTGGATGGCTTCGAGTTGCCACATGGCGACCAGCGCAATGGCGAGCTCCGCGGTCACGCGCGTGTTGAGATCGATGCTTTCCTTGAGTTCGTCCATGTCGTCGATGAGCCCGACAAGGCGGTCTACCCGCTCGAGCGATTGGCCGGCATCCTCATAGCTGTTCTGGGCGGCGGCTGAGACGAGCGCGCCGGTGGTGGCCTGCGTCGCCACGCGGTTGGCCCCGGGATTGCCGCTCGCGGCCATTTCCGAGAGGGTGTCCTCGTCAAAGCCGAGGTCGGCCAGCACCCGGTCCATCTGGGTTTCGATCTCGCCTGCGCCGGAGCCGGACAGGCCGGAGAAATCCCCCGTCTTGATCGCCTCAATCGTGGCGAGGATGTCCCCGAACTCCTGGTCGAGTAGGCCATTGAGTTCGTCTTCCATCTCGGTGCGGATGATTTCTGGAAGCTCGGCGAGGCGGGTGAGGGCCTCGTAGGTTCTTTGCAGCTCCGCGAGTTGGTCCGTGAGAAGGCCGAGCTGTTCGCGGAGCTGCGTCAGCTGCTCGTTCTGCAGGATCTCGTCCTCGATCATCTGCCGGAGCTGCTGGATATTTTGCGTGATGTTCTGGGTGTCGACGACGGGCACGCCTTGCGCGAGGGCAGGGGATAGGGCGTCCAGATGCAGGCCAATCCCAAGCGTTGTGGCCAAGGCCGTCCTCAAGAGCAGATGTCCCATCATTCAATCCCCCTGATCGTAAAATCCATGAACGCGCCTTCGGCCATGCGGGCGCTGGCCTGGGCCAGCTCTTCGGCAGAGAGGACGCGGGTGCGTGCCGCCTGAAGCCGGATGCGGGCGGCCACGAGACGCACGAGTTCGGCGCGTGCATAGGTGTTGAGCGCGACGCTCTCCTGCACATCCTCGGTCTCGGAGATCCGCGTGACGATGTCGGAAATGCGCAGGGCGGCTTGGCGGATCGCGGCTGGTGAGTTGCTGCCATAAAAGGCTGCCCCATGACCCGTGAGCGAGAGGTTGGCATTGGCGAGAAGCGCCGGATCGATCGTGCCAAGCGCATCGATCCCTCCGATACGGCTCAGATAGAGATTGTAGCGTTCAGGGATGACCGACACGTAATGCTGGGTCTCGCGAAAGGGCGGAACGCCGCCATACTCGAAAACCCGGCCGGGTCCGGCGTTATAGGCCGCGAGGGCGTTGATGATGTTGCCATCAAATGTGTTGAGCTGGGTCGCGAGATAGCGCGCGCCGCCATGCACCTGTAGGTAGGGGCTGTCATAATATTCCGGGTTGATGCCGAGATCGCTGGCCGTGCCAGGCATGATCTGTGTGAGACCATAGGCGCCGACGGGAGACCGTGCACCGATGGTGAAACGGCTTTCCTGCCAGATCAGCGCTTGCAGCAGCGCGCGCCATTGGACGGGGGAGAGGCCTGCGCGGCCAACACCCGCAAAGCCGCTGGTTTCCTGGGCGACGCGGATGATGAGCTGCTCGATGTTCTCGACGGCGTCGCCGAACATCTGCGCACCGCCGGGATTGGGGTCGATGTCGGCATTGCCATAGGCCGCCTCGACTGACCGAGCCGGATCCCCGCTGCCGCTTTCCAGCCCCGAGACCATAGCCGGCAAGCCCTGACCGCCGAAGCTGGTCTGGGCATCGAGGATGCGTTGCAGGGTTTCCAGCTGCTCCCGTTCGATCTCGGCAATGAGTTCGCGCACGGCAAGCTTGTCGGCCTGAACGGCCAAGTCAGCCTCGCGATCGCCAGTCTCGACGATGTCACGCGCGGTCAGCCCACTGTCATTGGTCGGCACGCCCTGAGACAAGGCGAGACCGGGCAGCAGGCAAAACGCGAGGATATGAGGCAGGCTAGACTTCAATGTCGCCCTCCGGCGCGCCGAGCGGTGCGAAGTGGCAATCCTGGGCTGTCGCTGCCGTCGAGGCGAGAAAGGAAAAGCAATTAGCCTGCGGCTCCCGATACTGGGTGCAGGAGGCCAGCGCGCCGAGCGCAGCCAAAGCGACAAGAATACGGATCATGAAAGCCTCCAGAAGTCTGGGCGGTCGCGGTAATCGGCGCCGACGAGCGCCTCGCCTTTCTCCATGCCGCCAAGGATGGTGAGATTGGGCCCAAGAGCACTGAGATCGGCATCGACGACGATTGAGCCCTGATCGTCGCGGATCAGTGCGAGGCGGCTGTTGCTGCCCGTGTTGAGAAGGACGTCGAGTTCCTTCTCCGTGAGGTTCAGCATGGCGTAATCCGAGGCACTGGCGCGGATATTGGGCAGCAGGATCTGCGTCGGCACGGCCTCGACGATGGTCTTGCCGGTCCGGGTACGTTCGAGCTGGCTTGCGTATTGCGTCATCATCACCGCGACGGTGTTCTGCTTCCGCGCGGTCACCAGCCAGTTCGAGAGCCGCTCGGCGAAATACGCATTGTCGAGCGCCTTCCAGGCCTCGTCGATCACGATGATGGTGGGGTGGCGGTCCTCGATCTCGCGCTCGACCCGGCGAAAGAGATAGGAGAGGACCGCCATCCGCTCCTTGTCGGCCTCGCTGTCGAGAATGCCGGTCAGGTCGAAACCCACGACGTCGCCCTTGAGCGAAAAAGTGTCCTCAAGGCTCTGTCCGAAGATCCAGCCGTAGCGGCCGTCTTCGGTCCACTCGAGCAGGCGCTGGTGCAGATCGCCGCCATCATCCGTAGACACAAAAAGCGATGCGAAATCCCGCCAGTTCCGCAGGGCGGGGTTTGTGGCCTGGGCATTCTGGCGCACGACTTCCTGGATGCGGTTGGTCTGTGCGGGCGTCAGGGGCTTGTCAGCGCGGTAGAGCAGGGTGGCAAGCCAGTCCGAGAGCCAGGCGGTGCCGCGCGCATCGGTCTCTGTCCAGAGCGGGTTGAGGCCCGTGGGCTGACCGGCGTTCAGGGACGCGTAGCGCCCGCCATTCGCGCGGACCGCCATCTCCATACCAAGACGGTAATCGAAGACGAAGACCCGGGCGCCCGCGCGACGGGCCTGGGTCATCAGGAAGGCCGACAGCACCGATTTGCCCGACCCGGGCCGCCCCATGATCAGGGTATGGCCGCTGGTCGGTTCTTTGTCGGGCGAGCCTTGCTCGTGATAGGAAAACCGGTAGGCGCTCTGCTCCGGCGTGGGCAAATAAGTGACGACCCGGCCCCATGGGGTTTTCGCGGCGGGTTTGCCGAGTTGTGTCCGGTGAAAGGCCGCAAAATCCGCGAAGTTGCGATTGGTGACGGCGCTGGCGCGGACGCGCTTTGGCTGGTTGCCGGGATGCTGGCTGAGGTAATGCGCCTTTGCGGCGACCCGCTCGCCGATCATTTTCACTCCCTCGGTCGCGGCGGCGTTCACGATTTCGGCGCTGAGGGTTTGCAGCTCTTCGAGCGTTTCGCAGAAGAGTGTGACGACCATATGGTGTTCGCCGAAGCTTTGGCGCTTGGCCTCGAGATCATCGGCGGCGATGTCGAGGGCTTCCAGGAGCGAGAGGGCCGCGTCCTGGCTGGCCTGCATCTGGCGCTTTTGCCGCTTGATGCGGCCCGCCATGAGGTTCGAATTGATCGGCGTGAAGGAGTGCGTCACGATCATGTCAACCGGCAGGTTCAGCATGTCGAACATTGTGCAGGAGGTGCCTTCCGAGTATTCCCCGATGGTGAAACTCTTGCCGTAGCGATGGCCCACGACGCCTTCGGAAAGCTCGAAATGGTCGCCGTGGAACGTCACGCGGGTATTGGCGACGTTGAAGGACAGAAAGCCGTAGGTGTTGGCCGGGTAGAGCGGCAGCTCGGTGCCCGTGTTGAGCGCGCCCAGAAACCCCACCAACTCCCCCGATGCGGCTGACAGCAGGCGCGGCTTGAGCTCTGCGAGGCCCGAGAGGAAGACGTTCACGGCCTCGCCGAGGCGCTGCAAGCGTTTGCGGGTCTCCTCTTTCAGACGGTCCGGCGCGCTGCGACCGAGGAACGGCAAGAGGCTTTTCGGGGGCGGCCGGTGAATGACGGTGAGCGTCAGGGTCTTGTCGCGCAGCCCACTGGTCTCGAGTTTCGCGCGCCAGCGACGGTCCACCTCGCCCGCGAAGCTGTCCTCACGGATGGGGTCGAGATCAGGTTTGATGGCCTTGGAGACCTTGTGGACGTAATAGCTGAATTCTGGCCCGAGTTGCGCGACGATGCGAGCAAAAAGCGCCGTCACCTTGTCGAGATAGGCATCGTCCGTCGTGTAGCTGTTGATCCCCTCAAGGCGAATGCACCGGAAGAGTTCGTTCACCCGGGTCCGCACGGTCTGGTCGTCGACGAGGCTCACATAGGGCAGCATATGCGCAAGCCGGGTCTCGCGCGCATACCAGTCTGGCGTCATTGTGCGGGCATCGAGCGCAGCATCACGGGCGTCATCACGGGGCATAGCTGTCCCCGCCATGGATGGACCTGTTGCGCGTGGGCGGTGTCTCCTGCAGGGCTGTCATCATCACGTCGATGAAACGCGGGTCCCAATCTGCGGCCTTCCAAAGCACCGGGTAGAGAAGGGCCGCGACAGCCAGTACCGCGATGTGCTGGACCCAGACGAACAAGAGCACCGACCCGAAAAGCCAGACCATCGCGTACATGATGGGCAGGCCCAGAAGCTTGGGCGGGCGCACGAGGCCGAGAAAGAGAGGCGAGCGCTCAGCCACCGGCAAAGACCGCGGCAACGATGGTGGGGGCAGCCGCGACACCGGCGATGCCGACCAGGACCCAGAGCGCCTGGCGCAGATCGATGATGTTGAAGAACCAGCTGAGAAAGACCCCGAGAACGGCAAGCGTCGCGATGACAACGCCAAGTGGGCCGGTCAGCGCATCGACGATGCCCTGTAACAGGCTCTGGATCGGGGAGAGATCGATGCTCTGTGCTAGGGCGGGCTCGGCAATGAACAGGAATAGCGCCAGCGAGGCGACAAAGAGGTTTGAAATCTGTCTCACGAATTTGATCCTTCCAATCGGGCCACGACAGCCATGACGCGGGCCACGTGGTTCTGGGTTTCTCGGTAAGGGGGAATGCCACCGTGTTGGCGCACGGCGTCCGGCCCCGCGTTGTAGGCCGCCAGCGCCAGATGCGGATCGCCGAACGTCTCCAGCATCATCGCGAGGTAGCGGGCAGAGCCGTCGAGGTTCTGTTGGGGGTCACGCGGGTCGACGCCCAGATCACGCGCGGTGTCGGGCATCAGCTGACCAAGGCCAATGGCGCCCGCATGTGAGATCGCATCCTGCCTGTAGGCGCTCTCAACCTCGATATTGGCGCGGTAGAGGCTCAGCCAGTCCGTGACGGAAAGCTCCGCGCGCCTTAGGCCGGGGTGGCTGGCATAACGCAGGGCCGTGGTCTCTATGGCGTTTAGGACATCGGCACGGGGCAGGGGTGCCGGACCGACACGGGCTGCAAAGCGCATCGCTTCTCGCTCTGGCACAGTTTCATCGCTGCCGAAAATCGCAAGTTCGTCGGCTGCCGATCCCTGACCGATGCCGTCATTGTAGTTCCGAGCAAAACTGCTCTGAGACCGGGATGGGGTCAGAGAGCCGTCGCTCTCCATGACCAGGACCATTTGCGCTGAGGCAGGTGCTGCGACCAGCCAGAGACAGACGAGGTTAGCTGCCAGCGCCCTTGTCTGATGGGGCTTTGTCTGACGGCGCGAGTTTGTGGGTCCGGCTTGTTCCCGCTTCAAGCGGCAGGTCGACATGCGCAAAACCAAGGCCAATGAAGAAAGACACCACGCCGGAGATCGTTTTGAATTCGCGGATCTTGATATCGTTGTAGGTCGTCCGCGTGCGGGCGGTGACGAGGAGCTTTTCCACCCCGTCATCAGAGACAACGCGCATGATCCAGACCCCGTAATAGCTGGGGCCTTTCTTATGTGCCGACTCCTGGCACAGGATTTCTGCGCTATGGCCGCTTTCCACGAGCTCGCGGAATCTGGCTTCCGTAACCACATTTGGTGCTTCGATGTCCCAGTTCATGGCCCGGCTCACGCTTTCTCCAATGGCGCAACCTCGGGGATTCCTACTTGAACCCCAGAGTTACGATATTATACTATCAACCGCAAGATGTAATATCGTGCTTTAGCTGTAGTTTGGTTACGCAAACACTAGTCACGGCCAGTGTCCGCGATCAAGGAGATAACAGGTTTGAGAAACCCAAGGTTGACAGGCCTGCTCTCATTACAAGCTATGGCCCTCCTGATCTGCCTCCCCGGGCCGGGTTTCGCGGAATCCTGCTTCGCCCCGGCTCGTCCTTTCCTGCCAAGCGATTCGCAGGCAGCGCGAGACTATGCGGACATCATCCGTGGCGATTTCGAAAATTACATCCAGGATATCCAGAGCTACTTCCGTTGCCTCGACGGTGAACGGGCCCGTGCCTTCGAGGAAGCGAGGGAGGTCAGTGAGGACTACGGCCGATTTCTGCAATTGGTAGGGGATTGATGGGCAGCCTCGGGAGCATCAGACTTGCAGCCCATGGAAACCAGACGCCGATAACACCCTCAAATATCTACTTTTTAGATAATAGATTTCATCCGCTAGCGACGTCACAAAAGGTATGTGACGCGTGGCAAAGACAATCAGAAGCACGGGACAGGTGGCACTTTGCCAGGCATTGGTCGACGCCCGCATCAAGGCGGGCCTCGGTCAGGAGGACTTGGCGGTCAAGCTCAAGTGCCATCAATC
>NZ_JACIEQ010000008.1 GCF_014196965.1 Actibacterium naphthalenivorans
AACTCCGACGAGCTGGCGTCTGAAGACCACATTTAAGGGCAACACACGCTGCCCAACGCGCCGTGTGCCGAATTTAAGGGCAACGCGACACCGGCTCTGCGGCTAGTATTATGTCCATCACAGTCTACGGCCCTTCTGTGTTAGGGCTTGGGTGCGGATGCGCATCTCGCACATCAGTCTTTTCTTGCGCAGCCTTTGCAGCCGCTATCTGGACTATATCAAGATCCCGCGCGTGGCGCTCGTCGAGACACTCTGTTTCGAGCTGCAGCGTGACCATGTGAAACCCATGCTGTTCCGTCAGCCGCCGATAGGCCCGGTTCAGCAGGTCCGCGGCCTCTGCGGGCTCACCATGGCGGATATGGGCAGAAAATGCGTGTTTGCCGCTGGTCAGCGTCCAGGCATGCACATGGTGAACGTCCAGAACCCCGTCCTGGCCGCGCAGGTCCGTCGTCACAGCCTCGAGATCCGTTCCCTCTGGCGTGCCTTCCATGAGGATGTGGACCGCTTCCTTGATGACGCCGACGGAGGCCCAGAGGAGAACCACCCCGAACGCCATGCCGAGGATCGGGTCAATCGCCAGAAAGCCGGTGAACTCGATCACTAGAGCGGTGACGATGATCAGGAGGCTGCCGACAAAGGTCTGGATGATGTGCCAGAGCGCACCACGGGCATTCAGATCGTCCTTGCTCGATTGCCACATCAGCCCCAGCGAGATCACTTCGGTGACCAGGCCTCCGAAGGCGACCCAGAGCATGGGACCCGTGGCCAGGTGAATCGGATTCCCGAGCCGCATCGCGCCCATCCAGATCACCAGAAGCGCCATACCGAGAAGAAAGCCGCCATTCACCAGTGCCCCGATGATCTCGGCGCGGTACCAGCCGAAACTCCGCGCCGAATCCGCCGGGCGGCGCGCAATGCGCTGCGCGATGATGGCCACCAGAACGCCGCCAACCGCCGACAGGGTGTGAAACGCATCCGACAGGACGGCAATCGAGCCAGTCCAGAGCCCGACGGCCAGTTCAATCACGAAGTAGACGCCGGTGAGCCAGGCCGAAATCACAAGGGCCTTGCCGGAACTCGGCATATGCCCGGCGTGGGAATGACTGGCCATATCAGCTCTCCTTCCGTTTCGTACCGGTCTTTCGCGTCGCGGCGAAGAGAACCGACAGGCCGGTAAAGCCACCCAGCGCAAGTGCGGTCCATGTGGCAGTGCGGGCATCGCCGTTCATCGCCTGGCTGCCCATGTGAGCGAGCAAGAAACTCGCTGGAATAATCCCGGCCATCGTGGCCAGCGCGAACCTCCAAAGATGCAGCTTGCTCAGACCTGCGGCGTAACTGATCATATCGAAGGACAGAAACGGCAGCAGGCGACTGCCGAAGACCAGGAAGGTCAGAGTGTTCTGGGACCCGAACAGGCCTGCGTTAATCTTCTGACCGAGATGACGCTCAACGAAGGGACGACCCAAGCCGCGGGCCAGACCAAAGGCGGCAAGCGCACCGAGTTCCGCACCTAGAACGACGAAGAGCGTCCCGTACGTGTGTCCATAAGCCGCTCCGGCGGCGAGTGCGATTGGCGCCGAGGGCAGGGGGCTTGCGACAATAGCGATTGTCATGAGCGCCACGATGACAATTGGTCCGGCAAGACCTGCCGCCTCGATCCAGCGGTCAATTTCCGCGCGATCCGGCAGGCGAATGTCAACGCCAAGGACGTCCGGGAAGGCCAATGCGACGACTCCCATCAGGAACACCGCCATAAGAAGGATGCGCATCATCATGGATCAAAACACGGCATAGAGCAGAACGAAGAACGTCGCTGCCAAAAGGTCAAAGGCCACGCAGAATGGAATATACCAGTTCGGAATCCGGGCGAGACGATAAGAATTGTGGTGTGACATGTCCCAAAGGGCGTGAAGGGCCAAGCCCAAGGGGAGGAAGGCCCAATGCCATATCAGCCCCAGGAACGCTGCTAAGCCGAACAAAAGGGCGACCGCGAGCTCTGCCCAGAACACGCGCGCTCTGCCGTCCGCAGCGCCAAAGCCGATATAGGCACCGCCAATCAAAGCAAGCGTGATCGAAGCAAGAGCTATCGAGCTTTGCTCATCCAAAAAAAGGTGAGCCGGCAATGTGAGAACGACAAGCAACACGCCAACCCATACGGGAGATTTCAAGATATCCCCGTGTCGATGGTGCGATACGTGATCGCCTGTCTTTTCGAAAATCTGTGCCATGGCTTTGTACCTAGGGATTCCAGCAACTGGAAGGTCAAGGGCTATTCATCCACGCGCGCAACGCAGCGCTCACTCAACCGTTCCACGGTGAGGTCAAAGGACCGATATCAGGACGTATTTGACGCTGACGCCAAGCTCATGTCCGACGCGCGTGGCGATTTTCAGTCATCTTTCGCCTTCTGCCAGACTTGCTGACAGGCTGAGTAAAGAAACGTCGCTGACCAGGTCAGCAACATGAAGCCCAAAAGCGATTGCAGCATCAGCAACAGTCGAAAGGGCCCGACCACCTCTATGGACGAATAGCCAAGGGTCGAGAACGAGATGCCCGTAACATAGAGAACATCCTGAAACATCGGCGGGCTGTTGCTGAACGATTGCGGCAGAACGCTTGCCACCACCATCGTGTTGAACACGGCGAGCGTCACAAGTTCCAATACGTGCAGCAACAGCAACGCGGAAAACGTCAGGATGATCCGAAAGCCGGAGCCATCCGACCGCTGCGGGGAAAACTTCAGAATGCCCGACAACGCATAATGATGGACAATTCCCATCAGGATCGCCGCGCATATTCCGACAAACATGGCCATCAACTCGGTCATACACCCAAACCCGTCTACCTGTTCAAACAGGTCAATTTGACCATACATCAGGCTTTTAGCACAACGGAACCGATTGATTCTTCACAGGTCAGGTCAACGCGGGGGGCAACCCGTTCAGGGCGACATCCACCGGAACGGTCGGCAAGTTCAATGCGATCCAGCCAGGCCCTTCGCCTGATCCCAACATCCCTTCCGAGATATCGGCGTAGCCCGAGTAACCAGCTTGTCTTAACGCTCGAAGCAGCGATGCGGAGCGTCCGCCAGTGGCGCAGATCAGTCCAACAGTGCGATCACCGCTCAGTTCCTTCGCCCTGAACAAGCGGTCCGGAAAACCGGACGCGTGCATGCTTATCGGCCATACACCAGCACCTACGCCGGTTTCTTGCCACTCTTCGTGCGTTCTGACATCGATGATCCGCGCCGTATCCGATAGAAGCGCGTCAAAGGCATTCTCTGCCGACCAGACAGATCGGCTCTGCGCCAAAAGCGGTGACGCCGTGACGGTCAGCACCGTCATATGAGCACCCAGAACGAAACGGCGCCGGTTCAAATCAAGAGCCATATTCGAAAACCTCATCCTTTGATCGGTTGCGATCCCAAAGGTCACATAACATACGCGCGACGCTACCCGGGAGCACGACACGGTGCAGGCACAGATTTGTATCCATCTGTAGCAAGGGACTGACCTGATACAAACGGCTACAATTCTGCCCATGAAACACGATGCAACGATGATCTAGGAAGGACGCCATGGGACCGCAACCTCATATCCTTATCGTGGACGACCACGCTCAGATACGCGAAAGCGTCGCGCGCTTTCTGGAGAAGAACGGAATGCGCACGACCGTCGCCAGGGATGCCGTGGAGATGGATGCCAAACTGGCCACCGGTCACTTCGACCTCCTCGTGCTCGATGTCATGATGCCGGGCGAGGACGGTTTGTCGGTTTGCCGCAGACTTGCGCCAGAGGGTGATCTTCCGATCATCATGCTGACGGCGCTTGGTGAGGAAACGGATCGGATCGTGGGGCTGGAAATCGGTGCGGACGATTATCTCGCCAAGCCGTTCAATCCACGAGAACTGCTCGCCCGCATCAAGTCGGTTCTTCGGCGAAGCAACCGTGACGAACCCGTGGCCGGAAGGCTCGCGGGGAGGAAAGTCTCTTTTGCGCATTGGATACTGGATACCGACCGGCAGGTGCTGATTGACCAGTCCACCACCGAGACGCCATTGACGACCTCCGAGTTCAAATTGCTGGCGGTCCTGCTGGAACGTGCGAGGATGGTGCTCAGCCGTGACCAGTTGCTTGACCTGACCGCTGGTCGGACGGCAGGCCCGATGGATCGCACCATCGACAATCAGATCAGCCGCCTCCGCCGCAAAATCGAGCCGGATGTACTTAGGCCCAGTGTCATCAAAACGGTGCGGAACGGCGGATACTGTCTGGCTGCCGATGTCGAGGATGCGCCGTGATGCGCCGTGCGATGAGGTCTCTGAGCGGCCAGTTGATCCTGCTTGTGGTCGCGGCACTTGTCGTGGCCCAGGCGATCAGCCTGTTCCTGTTCGCTGACGAGCGCAGCCTTGCGATTCGTGCCGCATTGGGGTTCGAGGCCGCGGGTCGCGCAGCAAATGTCGCGCGGTTGATCGAGGAGGCTCCGTTGGATCTGCAGGACTCGATCCTTCGCGCGGCAAATTCGCCTCTGATCCGGTTCGATCTGTCGGACGCTCCGATCGTGGATCACACCGGTCACTCGGACGGCGGCATCGTGGAAGCGCGAATACGCGCCCTGATGGACGACAGCTACAGCCGGGACATTCGCGTTGAATTGCACGAGATCGAGGGCGAGTTGCGGCCTCTTCCCAATCTCTCGGACGAGATGACGGAAATGCATCTAGCGATGATGCGCGGAGAGTTGACAGCGGTTGAAATGAACCTGTCGATCGCGATCAAGGGGGCGCGTTGGCTGAATGTCGGAACGCGGTTCGAGCGTCCGCCAATCCAATGGCCTTTCTATTCGATGCTGACCTTTGGAATTTCCGCCGGACTGCTTCTGGTGGCGATCTTCTGGTTTGTCATGACGCGCCTGACGCGTCCTTTGCGGCACCTCTCCAAGGCCGCGGACCATCTTGGCCGGGGCGAAGATGTGGGCGAATTGGCGGTCACAGGGCCGACCGAGGTCAGGGATCTGACCGTCGCCTTCAACCGCATGCAGCGACGGCTGACCCGGTTTGTCAGTGATAGGACACGGATGCTCGCAGCCCTTGGTCACGATCTGCGCTCGCCGTTGACCGCCATGCGTGTCCGCGCGGAGCTGGTTGACGAAGAAGAGACGCGGGACAGCCTCATCGCATCGGTCGAAGAGATGCAGAGTATGGTCGAAGCGACGCTCACCTTTGCACGCGGCCTTACCGGATCCGAGGGTGCCGAAGTGGTCGATCTGCGCAATTTTCTGGACAGCTTGTGCAGCGATATGGCGGCACACTGCACCTTTGCCCCGAGTGATGATGTTGCCGTGCGGCTTCGACCCAACGCGTTCCGAAGGGCACTGAGGAACTTGCTTGAGAACGCCGTTCGCTACGGTGGTGCCGCAAAAGTCAGCTGGGCGACCCACGGTTCGAACCTCGTACTCAACATCGATGACAATGGGCCCGGCATTCCCGTCGACCAGTTGGAAAAGGTCTTCGATCCCTTCTATCGCCTCGAGCAATCGAGGTCTCTGGAAACGGGCGGTTATGGGCTTGGGCTCTCGATCGCGAGGACAATCGTCCAATCCCATGGCGGCGATATCCAGCTGGTCAACCAGAACAGCGCGGGTTTGCGCGCTGTTGTCACCATCCCACTGGATGAAAGCGAACTAATCGAAGGAGAAACAGATGAAACTGAAAACGCTCATTCCAACGTTGCTGGCCAGCTTGCCCGCCAGCATGGCGCAGGCTGATGGACCAGGCTCCTGGACGGGGCACATGTGGGGCAGTGGCTATGGCTTTATGGGCGGCTTCATGATGCTCGCCTTCTGGGGCGCCGTGATCGCATTGATCGTGTTTCTGGTGCTCAGGCTGCGGGACAATGGCACTCCCCCGCCGGAATCGGACGCGCGGGAAACGCTGAGGCGTCGCTTTGCGAATGGGGAAATCGACGAAGAAGAGTTTCGTCGCCTGAAAGCAACACTGGACGAGTAGTCCACATCACGAATTTGAACACCGTCCCACGCGACGTCACTAACTTTAGATCGGAAAGAACGCCATGGTCCCGGAAATTGGTCACTTTGCACTGGCCCTCGCGCTTGCGCTTGCGCTTGTTCAAAGCGTTCTGCCGATTGCAGGTGCGTCGCGTGGAAACGCCGTCTGGATGAAATCCGCCCAGGCGACGGCAATAGGACAAGTGCTGTTTGTGGCCATAGCCTTCGCAGCGCTGATGCAGGCCTTCATCGTCAGCGACTTCACCGTCAGGAACGTCGTCGAGAATTCCCATTCGCTCAAGCCGATGCTCTACAAGGTGGCCGGGACCTGGGGCAGCCATGAGGGTTCGCTGCTGCTCTGGATCCTGATACTCGCGGTGTTCGGCGCGGGCGTCGCCTGGTTCGGATCGAACATCCCCGCCGAGACCAAGGCGCGCACCCTGTCGGTGCAGGCGTGGATCAGTGTCGGCTTCCTGTCCTTCCTGCTGCTGACGTCGAACCCCTTCGAGCGGGTGTTTCCGCCGCCGCTCGACGGCAATGACCTGAACCCGTTGCTTCAGGACATGGGTCTCGCCATGCACCCGCCGCTCTTGTATTTCGGGTATGTCGGCTTCTCCATCGTGTTTTCCTTCGCCGTTGCGGCTCTTATAGAGGGTCGCGTCGATCCGGCCTGGGCCAGATGGGTCCGGCCATGGACATTGGCCGCCTGGATCAGCCTGACGGCGGGTATCGCCCTCGGGTCTTGGTGGGCCTATTATGAACTGGGCTGGGGCGGCTGGTGGTTCTGGGATCCGGTCGAGAATGTAAGCTTCATGCCTTGGCTTCTGGGCACAGCGCTGTTGCATTCGGCCATCGTCACGGAAAAGCGCGATGCGTTCAAAAGCTGGACTATCCTGCTTGCCATCCTGACTTTCTCGCTTTCACTTCTCGGGACGTTCATTGTCCGGTCAGGCCTGCTTACATCGGTACACGCGTTCGCCGTCGATCCGGAGCGCGGGCTTTACATTCTGGGTCTGCTGGCCGTGTCCATCGGTGGGTCGCTGGCGCTCTACGCCTGGCGGGCACCCGAAATGGAGCCGGGCGGTCTGTTTCGCCCGATCAGCCGCGAAGCCGGGCTGCTCGTGAACAACCTCATTCTGGCCGCCGCTACGGGAACGGTCCTGTTCGGGACGCTTTATCCGCTGATCCTCGAGGCTGTCACGGGGGACAAGATCTCGGTGGGTCCACCTTTCTTCAACGCGGCCTTCATTCCGATGATGCTGGCGCTGGTCGTGTTCATGGGTCTTGGTCCATTCCTGTCGTGGAAGCGGGCTGATTTCGCCGGTTTGCTCGATCGCATTCGGTTCGTGGCCGTGCTGGCGGTCGTCGCCGCCTTGGCCGCGTGGTATCTTCTGTATGGCGGGCCGATCATGGCCTATCTTGCCATCCTCGGCGCAGCGTGGCTGCTTTTTGCGACCCTGCGGGAATGGGCGCTACGCATCCGTCTGTTCGAGGTTTCCCTTGCAGAGAGCGCGAGACGCGTGCGCAACCTGCCACGCGCCTCTCACGGTATGACGCTTGCCCATGCCGGCGTCGCTGTGTTGATGATGGGGATGATCGGCTCGACCGGATGGAAGAGTGAGGAGATCGTCTTTGCCGCCCCCGGGACCGAAGTCACGATCGCCGGGTTCGACATCACCTTCGAAGGGGCCGCAAAGGTTCAAGGGCCGAACTACATCGCGGATCGCGGCACCCTTGTGGTGCGTCGGGATGGCGAATTGGTCACGACACTTTTCCCGGAACGGCGGTATTACCCGGTCGCGGAAAGCCAGACGACGGAGTCGGCCATCCGCTCCACATTGGCGGGTGATCTCTATACGTCGATTGCAACGCCAGCCTCCGATCAAGTGAACAACGCCGGAGCATGGACCCTTCGGATCCTCTATGAACCGCTCGTCAACCTGATCTGGATCGGCTCGATCCTGCTGGTGATCGGTGGCTGTTTGTCCTTGTCGGATCGCCGTTTGAGGGTCGGGGCGCCGCGCCGTGCCAAACAGCCAGCCACCGATGCCGTTCCTGCCGAGTAGGAGAGAAGATGAAACGTCTCATTGCCGGGCTGCCGTTTATTGCGGCGGTCATATTCGGGGGGTTTTTTCTCTGGGGGCTCAATCCCGACCGGGATCCCAACGAGATCCCTTCCGTCCTGATCTCGCAACCGGCCCCGGCGTTCGACCTCGATCCCGTGCCGGGGTTGGAGACACCCGGCCTGGCCCGAAGCGATCTTGTCGGCAACGAACGACCGGTCGTGGTCAATGTCTTTGCGTCCTGGTGCGTGCCCTGCCGCGCGGAACATGCCGTGTTGACAAGATTTGTCGAACGAGACGGCATGCGGTTGTTCGGAATAAACTACAAAGACAAACCTGAGGATGCCGTGAAGTGGCTCAATGACCTCGGCAATCCCTACGAGCGGATCGGGTCCGACCTGTCGGGCCGGACCGGGATCGAATGGGGCCTGTCGGGCGTGCCGGAAACCTTCATCGTCGATAGCGATGGCACCGTTTTGTTTCGCTATGTCGGGCCGGTCGTGGGTCCGGACGCCGTCGAACGGTTCACGCAAGCCCTGAAGCAGGCAGGCGCACTGCCAAATGGAGCAGCATCATGAGACAGTTGATTTTCGCGTTTTGCATCGGGCTCCTTCCCATTGCCGCCAATGCGGTGGAACCGGACGAAATGCTGACCGCCCCGGTATTGGAACAGCGTGCGCGGGAGATTTCCAAGGATCTGCGATGTGTCGTCTGTCAAAATCAGGACATCGACAGCTCGAACGCGGGTGTGGCGCGGGACTTGCGTCTGCTCGTACGCGAGCGCTTGGTCGCCGGAGACAGTGACACCGAGGTGATCGAATACATACGGGCGCGGTACGGGGATTACGTGCTGCTGAAACCGCCTCTGGAGCCTGCGACCTACGCGCTTTGGTTCGCTCCGATCGCTTTCGTTCTGATCGGGGTTTTCGTTGGTGGCGGGCTACTGATGAGTCGGCGAAAGCAAGAGGCATTTGAAGACTTGGGCTCGGAGGATGAGAACACCGTGTCCGAAATTCTCAGACAAAACGAAGCGGGGGATGCGTCATGATCTGGGGTATTTTCGGTCTTCTGACGCTGGTCGCGATCGGAATAGTCCTCTACCCGCTGCTGCTGTCCAAATCGAACACTCTCACCAGAGGAGATGCGGTACCGGCCATCCTCGCCGATCAGATGCAGGAAATCGAACGAGACATGGACCGCGGTTTGATTTCTGAACAAGAAGCTCAAGCAGCCAGACTCGAGATCAAGAAACGGATCCTCGCGACGACCCGCAATTTGGAAGCAAAAGCCGGATCGTCCCGTAGTGGTGGCAGAGGCACTCTTGTTGTCGCGGCGGTCCTCGCGCCGGTTATTGCCGCGGGCTACTATCTGACAATGGGATCGCCGGAGGTGCCTTCAATGGCCTTCGCTGCCCGTGCAGAGGAGCGCGCACAGACTGATGAAGTGACGGCGCTGGCAATACAACTTCGCGAAAGGCTTGTATCCGATCCGACCGGCGGCCCCAGCGAAGGGTGGATGCTGTTGGGCCAGACCTATCAGCGCATGGGCAGAACAGTTGATGCTGTCGAAGCATTCGAAGTTGTCGCCAAACGGGAGGATGCCACCTCCGCGACATTCTCCATGCTGGCGGAGGCTGTCGCGGTTGCCAATGATGGCGTTGTTATTCCACGGGCGAAATTGGCCATTGATCGCGCTTTGGAACTTGACCCATCCAATCCTGCGGCAACCTATTTCGAGTCTCTCTACCATCTTCAAAAAGAAGAGACGCGTAAGGCCTACGATCTGCTCGTTTCCCGGCTGAACCAGGAAAAGACGTTCGTGCCCTGGATGGAAACATACGTTTTGCAGATCAACCGGATTGCAGCGGCAGCTGACCTCCCGGTCGTCGATCTACCCAGCGGGCCGACATCACAACCCGGCCCGAGTGCGGCAGATGTTGCGGCGGCGTCGGAGATGAATGACGCGGACCGCGCGGAGTTCATCCGGTCGATGGTCTCGCGGCTGGCCGAGCGTCTTGAGGATGATCCGGACGATCTGGATGGTTGGATGCGGCTGGCAAACGCCTATACCGTCCTTCAGGAGCCCGATCGCGCCATCGCCGCCTACCGTAAGGCTGAAGCGCTGTTGGAACAGCAGCCTGCCAGTGATCCTCGGCGTGCGGCGGTCCGTGCCGCGCTTGAGCGGCTCGGCGGCTGACTACTGGTCGGTGTCCCGCCCGGGCAGGTCACTCCTGTCCGGCAACCTTTGCGGAAATATCCCGACCCCTGGCTTGCGCCAAGGCGTTCATCACGTCCTCGGTCGTCAGCAATTCGGACAGCACAATGCCGTTTGGTGCCGACGGTCCATAGACGGCATTGAAGGGGATGCCATATCTGCCGAAACTCTCAAGGTAACGGGAAATGCGCGCGTCCGGGCGTGTCCAATCTGCCTGCATCGGCGTGACGCCCGGCGTGTCCAGCGCACTGCGGACCGGATCACGGTCGATGACAAGTGTCTTGTTCGCTTTGCACGTCAGGCACCAGTCAGCGGTCACATCGACAAAGACGACCTCTCCTGCGGACACGCGTTTCGCTATGTCCGAACGATCAAATGCGATCCAAGCCAATGCCGATTGCGACTCTGAACGGGCCGGCGCTGATTGCTGCAGGACAGGACCTGCGGCAAGAGCCAGGACAAGGCTGGCTGTGGCAATAGACCACCTGAATTGGGACTGCACATTCGGGAGGGACAAGATCAGAACGGCGAGACCGGACAACGCCGCGACCGCGATGACAGACGCAAGCCCGGCGACACCGTCGAGCACCCAGAACAGCCACACGGCGGTTGCAAGCAACAAAACCCCCATGACGCTTTTGATGATCAGCATCCATCGACCAGGCTTGGGCATGAATGCGACCAGACGCGGGAACGCGGCGATGACGAGATAGGGCAGGGCGAGGCCGAGCCCGAGGCTCGTAAAGACGATGAGGATGTCCACGCCACGCCCGGCCAAAGCAAAGGCCACCGCGGTGCCGAGGAACGGTGCCGAACAAGGCGTCGCCATGACGGCACCGAACATGCCAGTGAAAAAGTCGGCGGAATACCCGTTGCGTCCTCCGGCCCCTGCAAGCCGCGTCTGCATGCCGTGTGGAAGGGCGAACTCGAACGCTGCGAACAGATTTGCCGAAAAGACGAGCAGGACAGCGATCATCGCCGCAAGAAACAGCGGGCTTTGAAACTGCAAACCCCACCCGACGCTGAGGCCTGCCGTCTGGAGCGCCCAGAGGACGAGCGCCAGACCCCACATGAACGTCATGATGCCGGCGCTGGCAGCGACGAAACCGAACCGGACACGGGTTGTGTCGTGATCGGTGTGTTTGAGCACAGACGACACCTTGATGGACAGCACCGGCAGCACGCAGGGCATCACATTCAGGATCAATCCACCCAGCAGCGCGATCGCGGCAATCCAAAGCAGTTCCATCATGTCCGGTGTCGTGGCGGCCAGTTCGAAAGGCGGCGCGATGCCTTGCGCCACGCGATCCGCAATCACGGTAAACGCCCGGTTCTCGCCGTCGGTGACGGTAATCGACGGAGCCACTGTCACATCCGTATTCGACGAGAGGATCGGCAAGCGCGCCCAAAGCAAACGATCCTCTTCTCCCAAACGGATATCGGGTTTGCCAAGCGCAACACCCATACCCAGTTCGGGAAACACATCCGGCGACTGGAGTGGTTCATCGACGCGAAGGCTGACGATCAACTCCGTGAGGTCTTCGTCGATGAAGGCATTTGCCTCGCTGACGCCGCTCGTCTTGGCCCCTTCGGGGACGCGCTCGGAAAACGTACCGATCAGCCCAGCCGAAGTGCTGTCGATGACGTTGCCCCGTCCGAGGCGAAGTGACAGGTCAAACTCTTCCGGGACACAGACATTGGAGCACACCAGCAGTTTGACCTGCGCGGAAAGAGTCACAGGTGCGCCGGGATCTTTGAGCGTTATGCGCAGCGGAAAGACGACGTCACCCGCATAACCAAAATTTTCGATGCCGAAGGCGGTGAAGCGCGTTGGGGCGGGCCACATGAATTCGACATCTGCGACGTTTTCGGAACCGCTCCATTCGACCGAAGGCGGTATTCCCACCTCGCCCGCCGACCGCCAATAGGTCTTCCAGTTTTCGTTCAGTTGAAGATGAAGCCCGGCTGACAGAGTCCGTGTGTTCTCGGGAACGCCGTCCTGTACACTGAAGAGATACGCGGTAAGTGGCGCACTTTGGTATTCAGCAGAGGTTGCTGCCGAGACACTTCCAGAGACAAGGGCCAAGAGCACGAAGGGAATAAGCAAAACCCGTCGCAGGATCAAAAGGCAATCGATCAAGATACCTGCTTCCTTCCCATATTTTCCGCAGATTTCGCCAGGACGGCGGAAATTGCGTCAAAGTCCACCTGTGGCAAAACCCTGACGACCGTCCGCACAGACAATTCGCGCAACGCCAGTCGCAGAAGATGAAAGGGTTCGACACCCATCCGGCAGAAGGTCTGACGCTTGCTTCGTGGACACGATAGCGCCGCGATCCGAGCAGTCTTCAAGACTTCCGGCACATCCCCCAAGCATGAAACCCGACAACAGCAACGCGCCTACGCGTACCTTCCCGCGCACATCACGGCCTGTCGCGGACCACGACTGGAATCGCGGAGGTTATGGGCTCGGTCGTTTCCTCGATAGTATCCTTTGCCTTGTCGGAATGGCACGATTTTCCCATGAATTTGTGCATCACGAGATGCGCCCCCACGCACAGCAGGAGCGGGGCAAAAGCCGCTGCATTGCCCCACATGCCCGCCAATGTGCCGCCGGCAAGAAAAAATCCCGCAATGGGCAGCAGCATGACGACGCAACACGCCATCATTCCGTAATGCATGAGCCTGTCCGTGATCGGCTTTTTTCTGTGGTTCCGGTGGTCCATGACACCCCCATTGTCTCGTTCCCGGCGTCATTTGCGGCCCTCCAGCAGGGTAAGGTCAAGGATACAAATGGATACACTTCTCGCGGCCTTGTCAGGTTGCCTGATGCCGGGTCTCCCGTAAAAGAGATGCAACAAATCCGAGGCTAGGAGTGTGTCATGACAATTTTGCGAAACAACAAGGTTAATCGACGAAGCCTATTGGGATATGCGGCTGTCGCTTTGGTTGCACCAAGCGTGGTTCGAGCCGAAACCATTCGCCGCAACATCTCTTCTTTTCGAGTTCATGACTGGCAAGATCACTTCGACGCACTCGGAAAGGGGATCATCATCTCCGATACCGTGACGAAGGCGCTCCAGCATTGGACATCAGATGGCGAAATGCGGATCTACCCAACGTCCGTTCCGCTGACCGACGAACTCACCAAACGCGGTTACACCGAAGTGGTGGAAAAACGCAAAAACCCCAGCTGGGCGCCAACGCCCTCCATGCGGGAACGCAATCCGGAATGGCCGGCTCGTGTCGAGGGGGGTGATCCGGACAACCCATTGGGTACTCGTGCACTGTACCTGTCGTGGCAGTACTACCGTATTCACGGGACACAGGATACGCGCAAGATCGGCCGCCGGTCGTCAAACGGCTGCATCGGCCTGTTCAACGCACAGATCGAGGAAGTCTACGAGCGGGCACCTGTCGGCACTCAAGTCAAACTCATCTGACCCAACGGGCAAGGCGGAAGATACAGGCATGGACAAATTGACTGCGCTGATTGGTGCCGTTTTTGTTATCGGCGGGGGTTTTGCCGTTTGGCAGTTCGTTGGAGCGGAAGATACAGCGGTTGGCCACTCCATGACGCCACCCGACACAAGTGAGATCGCTGAAGGCGGCCCGATCGTCCAGGTCCAGCTGCCTGACGCACTCTCGCAGCAGGCGGCGCTTGGGAAGAACATATTTGAGGCAAAATGTTCCGAGTGTCACGGCGAAAATGCCGCCGGTCGCAACGGTGTTGCGCCGCCTCTCGTGCACAAGATCTACGAACCGAGCCACCATTCGGACATGGCTTTTGTTCTGGCAGCTCAAAACGGCGTCCGTGCACATCACTGGAATTTCGGTAATATGCCTAAGATCGAGGGATTGACCCAAGGAGACGTCAAGATGGTGGCCGCCTATGTCCGCGAATTGCAGCGGGCCAACGGGATCAACTGATGCGTTGGTCGAAGACGAACCGATGGATTCTGTCGGCCGTTTTCGGCCTTTTCCTAGTGGTTCTCGGAGTGCCTGAGGCGCCAGCTTTTCATGGTGAAGCGTCCTTGGCGCAAGAATTTCACGCTCACGAAGATGTAGGGTCATCGACGAACGAGGCCTCTGGCCACTGTCATCCGGGACTCGATTGTTCTGTCACGCCGGTGGTGTTTCTCCAGCCAAACGTGGTTTACGAGCCGCAGTTTCTGACGGCAGTCATGCAAGACGTCGCGACCCAACGAACCGAGTTGCGCTCCGCCAGCGATCCTCCACCGCCACGACGGTGGGTCTGATTTCACATCGCTCGAAAAGCAGACCCAAAGAAGGATCGAAGACATGAAAAAGACGACTATCGTAGCGGCAGTGTTGATTGCAGGTACTGCGGTCACGGCATTCGCGCATAGCGGTGCCACCGGCATCGTGAAAGAGCGCATGGACGCCATGCTTGCAATGGGGAAGGCGGTCAAGACCGTGGCCCCGATGATGAGGGGCGAAACGGCCTATGACGCAGAAACAGTGCGCGATGCCGCGCGCCTGTTCCAGCAGCACGCCGGTGAGAGCATGACGAACCTGTTCCCTGAGGGCACAGGGGGCATGCCCTCGGAAGCCAAAGACGAGGTGTGGACCGACTGGGACCGCTTCGCAGCATTGGCGAGTCAGCTGGAAGAATATTCCGAAGGCCTGGAACGCGCAGCCGACAATGGATTGGGCGGCATGGGCGGCAATACCTCCATGGGTGGCACCTCGATGATGGGCGGTGGGTCCATGATGGGCGGGAGCACGATGATGGGCGGAGGCGGCATGATGGATGCTGCCGCCATTGCCGAAATGCCCGCCGACGCGGCATTCGCGATGACGACCCAGGTCTGTTCCGCGTGCCATGAACGCTTCCGGGCGGAAGAAGACTGACCATGCGACGGTTTTTGACACTGGTCAGCGGGGTCGCCGTGCTGGGCGCGGCCGGCCTCGGCGCGGTGATTGCATGGCCTGTCGGCAGTGCGGTGGCGCCGATCGCATCAGCGGGCAATGTCGACCGGGGCGCGTATCTGGCGCGCGCCAGTGGGTGCATTGCCTGTCATACCAATTTCGAAGCGGGCGGCGCGCCACTTGCCGGAGGGGCGCCGCTCGAAACCCCGTTCGGAACGTTCTATCCGCCCAACCTGACGACAGACCCCGAACATGGCATGGGCGAATGGACGGCAGAACAGTTCGCAAAAGCCGTGCGGCAGGGTATCGGCCCCGATGGAACGCCCTACTATCCGTCTTTCCCATATACGTTCTATGCGGATTTTTCTGACCAGGATATCGCTGACCTCTGGGCGGCGTTTCAAACCGTGCAGCCCGTGGACAAGCCTGCACCAGAAAACGATGTCAGCTTCCCATTCGACCAACGATGGGGGCTGAAGCTCTGGCGAGCGGCGTTCTTCTACGATCCGGATACCGAACCGGTTGAAGGGCGAAGCGACTCATGGAATCGCGGACGGGAATTGGTGCGCGGTGCGGCACATTGCGGAGCCTGCCATACGCCGCGCAATCTTGCGGGAGGCCGCGATATCGGTGCTTCCTTTGCAGGCAACGCCCAGCTTCCCGGTGGCAGCAAGGCACCCGCGATACGGCCAAAAGACCTGGCCAAAAATGACTGGACGGTTTCAAACCTCGCTTATGCGCTCCAGACCGGCATCACCCCTTCGGGCGATGCGTTCGGCGGCAGCATGGCGGAAGTCGTTCGCGACGGAACTCGGTTTCTGACACCTGCCGATCGCGAAGCGATGGCGCTTTTCCTACTGAACAAGGACACGGTCGAGGCGGAGAACTCCGCTTCGAACTAACATCACGCGGGGGCGACACGCCCCCGCTTTCTCGAGGATCGAAATGAAACAAACACGTAGGGATTTCTTGCGCAATGCAACTCTGGCGGCCTGTGCGGCCGCCATCCCGCGGTCGGCTTATGCCGCAACCCCGTTCGAGGACGTGGTTACCAAGGTTGCGCGTCGACAACTTCTTCCGGACACCTACCCGGAAACAGAGATCTGGGGCTATGACGGTCTTGTTCCGGCCCCGGAAATCCGGGTTGCACAAGGCGATCGGGTGCGTCGCAGGTTCCGCAACGAGGTACCCGATCCCAGTTCGGTTCACTGGCACGGAATCCGGATCGATAACGCGATGGATGGCGTTTCAGGACTGACCCAGAAAGCCGTGGCACCAGGTGAAACCTTTGACTACGACTTCGTCGTACCGGACGCGGGCACCTATTGGTATCACGCGCATAATCGCTCATACGAGCAAGTCGCGCGTGGTTTGCGCGGTGCCTTGATCGTCGAAGAGGTCGATGGACCGGACATAGACCGCGAGGAAGTCATCGTTCTGGAGGACTGGTTGCTCGACCCTGAGAGCGGGCAGCTGTTCGACAATTTCGAACAGCCTATGATGATGAGCCACGGTGGACGCATCGGCAACTTTATCACGACCAATGGGCGCTATGACCTGACCTTGCCCGCGAAGCGCAACGAACGCATTCGCTTGCGGATCATCAACGCAGCAAGCGCTCGAATTTTCCCGCTGAGGCTCTCTGGATTCAGTGGCTGGACGGTGGCCGTGGATGGAATGCCAACCGGCCAACCCCAGTCGGTTGACGGCGAGTTGATCCTCGGCCCGGCACAGCGCGTCGACTTAATTGTGGATGTGACCGAAGGCGAAGGCGGCACCGCCCAATTGCTTCGCATCGGCGATGATGATCAACTGACCCCGTTGGTGAGTTTTCTGGTCAACGGCACAGCCAGTTCAGTACCAAGAGGCAAGCCACTGCCGTTGCCGCCGAACCCCGCGGCACACGCCCCGGACCTTGCCGATGCGCGTGATTTGCGACTGGTCATGTCCGGCGGGGCAATGGGGCGAATGCAGTCCGCATTGCTTGGCGGGGAACGTCTTGGATTCCGTCAGCTTGCCCAAGCGGGCAAATTCTGGGCCCTGAATGATGTCGCCGAAATGACCTACACGCCACTGGCCGATCTATCCCTGAACGAGCCGGTGCGCCTGAAGATCGAGAACCAGACCGTTTTCCCACATGCGATGCACCTGCACGGGATGCATTTCCGCGAGCTGCGCCCCGACGGCGCGTTCGGGCCGATGCGGGACACGATCCTGTTGGCCGGCAACGAGTCCCGGGAGATCGCCTTTACGGCAGACAATCCCGGCAAGTGGCTGTTCCATTGCCACATGCTCAGCCACGCCGCATCTGGCATGACAACCTGGATACGGGTCACATGAGATATCTCGTTTGGTCCCTTCCGATCACTGTCGCAGCAGCCGCCTTCACGTATTGGCTCTCGACCAGTGCATCCTCGGATGTCGGCAGCGCGTCCAGGGCGGAGAGCTACGACATCGAAGAAGGCGCGTTGCTCTACGCAGAAAACTGTGCGTCTTGTCATGGCGCGGGTCTGGAAGGCCAGCCGGAATGGCGAACGCCCGGCGCGGATGGGCGCCTGCCAGCACCACCACATGATGAGACGGGTCACACCTGGCATCATCCTGACAGCCTGCTCTTCGATTACACAAAACTGGGGGGTGCGGCGCTTCTGGCGCGTCAGGGCGTCGAATTCGACAGTGGCATGCCCGGTTTCGCAGACGTGCTGACCGACCAGCAAATTCACAACATCCTGGCCTTCATCCGGTCCACCTGGCCAGACCGCATCCGCGAAGTCCAGGCCGCGCGGACAGAAGCCGACGAACAACGGGGAGAGAACTAAAATGCGTTTCAGACAAGCCTTCACGACGGTCGCGATAGCTGCCTTGCTTCCGATACCGGCACTCGCGGACGAACTGTCAGAGTCCCGGGTCAAGGAACTTGTGCTCGAGGCAATCCGCGAGAACCCGGAGATTGTCATGGAGGCCGTGGCGATCCTCGAACAAAGGCAGGCGCAAGCGCAGGAGCTCAGTCAGGCCCAAGTTCTGAATGACCAGCGCGATCTGATCGAGAACGATCCGAATGCGCCGGTTCTCGGCAACCTGGAAGGGGACGTCACTGTTGTGGAATTTTTCGACTACAACTGTCCCTATTGTCGGCGGGTCAAACCCGAGGTGCGGGCTTTGATCGAAGACGATCCCAACATTCGCCTCGTCTATCGTGAATGGCCCATTCTCGGAGACGGATCGGTGTTTGCCGCGAAAGCGGCCTTGGCAGCGCGCAAGCAGGACAAATACGAAGAGTTTCACTGGGCAATGATGGGGCTGGAAGGCCGCGCGGAAGAGGCCTCCGTGCTGCGCGTGGCCGAGGAGATCGGCCTGGATATCGCGCAGTTGCGCAAGGACATGGAGGCCCCCGAGGTCGAAGAGCACATTGCGACCTCCATGCAACTGACCCAAGCTCTGGGCTTTAACGGCACGCCGTCTTTCGTGATCGGGGATGCGCTGGTCCCGGGCTTCGTCGAAAAGGCGCAGCTTGCCGACTTGGTCGAGGAAGCCCGCAAAGTCGAAGACTGAAATTCTGTGCCCGGACCACCCTTGGGTGGTCCAGGCACTGCATCAAGCGGCCGCAGGTTCCACGTTGTAGCCCGCATCCCGAATGATCGCTTGGACCTGATCGGCTGGTAACACGCTGTCGACATGCACCTGTCGGGCAGAAAGGTCACATTCCACGCCTGCATTCGGATCTGCGCTCTTCACCGCGCTTTCGATTGCTGCGGTGCAATGCCCACAGCTCATGTCCGGAACGCTGAACTTCATCGGAACCACTCCTTGATCTGATTTCTATCGGTGACATGGGGCTTCCCCCCGCTGGAAGGTCAAGTGAAGAAATTTATTTGGCGCCCTCCCATTGACCCTCCAGTAACTGGAAGCCTCATATTCCACTTCGAATGGAAAAACAGGTGACACATATGCCCGAACCCAAACAGATCAGCCTGCCGATCGAAGGCATGTCATGCGCGTCCTGCGTTGGCAGGGTCGATCGCGCATTGAATGCAATCGACGGCGTAGAGGATGTGTCGGTGAACCTTGCCTCGGAAACTGCTCGCATGAGCGTGGACGCGCTCAAGCGCATTCCCGACATCATCGAATCCCTTCGCGAGCTGGGCTACCCCGCGCGGAAGGCCAGGGCCGAACTCACGATTGCAGCGATGTCCTGTGCCTCTTGCGTCGGGCGGGTCGATAAGGCGCTTGCCGCGGTGCCCGGGGTGGTCGAGGTGAACGTCAACCTCGCCTCAGAGACGGCGACGGTCGTTTACGTCGAAGGTCTTGTCACGACATCCGATCTGATCGAATCAAGCGGCGCGGCAGGGTATCCAGCAACCGTGGCAACGGCCCAGGCCGGTGACGACAGAGTTGCGCGCAAGGAGGAAGAGGCTCAGGCGCTTGCCAAACGGGTCACCTTTGCGGCCATCCTCGCCTTGCCGGTCTTCCTGATCGAAATGGGTGGCCACGTCATTCCGGCCGTTCATATGCTGATCGAGACCACGATTGGCCAGCAGACGAGTTGGCTTCTTCAGTTCGTGCTGACGACAATCGTTCTCTTCGGCCCAGGCCGGACGTTTTACACCAAGGGTTTCCCGGCCTTGTTCCGGGGTGCCCCCGACATGAACAGCCTCGTCGCGGTCGGCACCGGGGCGGCTTACCTTTATTCCGTGGTTGCGACATTCGTACCGTCGGTCCTGCCTGACACGCTGCGCACCGTCTATTTCGAGGCGGCAGCGGTCATCGTCGTTCTGATCCTTCTGGGGCGGTTTCTTGAAGCGCGCGCCAAGGGGAGAACGGGCGCGGCCATCCAGAAGCTATTAGGGCTTCAGGCGCGGACTGCACGCGTGATGCGGGACGGAGAAAGCGTCGAGATCGAGATCGATGCGCTGGTTCAGGGTGACATCGTCATCGTGCGCCCTGGTGAACGCATCGCGGTCGATGGCGAGGTCATCGAGGGGACCAGCCGCGTCGACGAAAGCATGCTGACAGGCGAGCCGATCCCCGCTGAAAAAGGTGCCGGAGATACGGTGACCGGCGGGACGGTCAACGGCGCCGGAAGCCTGCAGTTCCTCGCCACGCGGGTCGGCGCCGACACGACCCTGGCGCAGATTATTCGCATGGTCGAAGAGGCCCAGGGCGCCAAACTGCCGATCCAGGGATTGGTCGACCGGATCACCTTGTGGTTCGTGCCTGCCGTGATGGCGATCGCGGCGGCGACCGTGCTGGTCTGGCTGTTTTTCGGGCCTGATCCGGCCCTGACGATGGCGCTGGTCGCCGGTGTGTCGGTGCTCATCATCGCGTGCCCCTGCGCGATGGGGCTTGCGACGCCGACCTCGATCATGGTCGGGACGGGACGTGCTGCGGAAATGGGTGTCCTGTTCCGTAAAGGTGACGCCTTGCAGCAGCTCGATTCCGTTGATGTGGTCGCCCTCGACAAAACAGGCACGGTGACCGAGGGGCGACCCGCACTGACTGACCTTGTGCTGGCGGAAGGGTTCGATCGTACAACAACGCTTTCGAAGATGGCCGCCGTAGAGTCGCTCTCCGAGCATCCTGTCGCGGACGCCATCGTGCGGGCCGCGCGGGCCGAGGGCGCACCTCTTGTGGCGGCCGAAGGCTTTCAATCGGTCACAGGTTACGGCGTGCGCGCCGTGGTCGAAGACGTGGAGGTGTTGGTTGGGGCCGACCGCTACATGGCGCGCGAAGGCATTGACGTCTCGGCATTGTCTCCAGAGGAAACGAAGATCGCAAGCAAGGGTCGCACGGCGCTTTACGCTGCCATAGATGGGCGTGTCGCCGCCGTGATCGGCGTGGCCGATCCGGTCAAACCGGCAAGCCGCGCAGCCATCGCAGCGCTGCACGAAAAGGGTCTTGCGGTTGCGATGATCACCGGCGACAAACGCGAAACCGCCGAAGCCATCGCCCGCGAAACCGGTATCGACCACGTCATCGCCGGCGTCCTGCCGGACGGCAAGGTTGCGGCGCTCGACAGTTTGCGCCAAGGGAACAAGCGCATCGCCTTTGTCGGCGACGGGATCAATGACGCCCCGGCGCTGGCGCATGCCGATGTGGGCATCGCCATTGGAACCGGCACCGATGTGGCCATCGAATCTGCGGATGTCGTCCTGATGTCGGGCGATTTGCGCGGCGTGGTGAACGCCTTCGAAGTATCGCGGCGGACCATGCGCAACATCCGGCAGAACCTGTTCTGGGCCTTTGCCTACAACGTGGCACTTATTCCGGTCGCTGCCGGGGTGCTCTATCCGGCCTTTGGGTTGCTCCTGTCACCAATCCTTGCGGCGGGTGCGATGGCGTTGTCCTCGGTGTTTGTCCTGACCAATGCCCTGCGGCTGCGGCGCATCGCGCCTGCGATGGACGAGCAGCGCGCAATCCCGGCAGAGATGGCAGCCGCCACTCCTGCTCCAGCAGAATAACGGAGGTCCGACATGAACATCGGAGACGTTGCCCGACAATCGGGTGTGCCCGCCAAGACGATCCGCTACTACGAGGACATCGGTCTGATCCGCCCGAACCGTAGCGAGAACGGCTATCGCGCGTTCACCGAGAACCACGTTCACAAGCTGGCGTTTCTCGGTCGCGCACGGGCCTTGGGGTTCACCATCGAAGATTGCAGGACGCTCCTGTCGCTCTACGAGGATGAAAACCGCGAAAGCATGCAAGTGAAGGCGGTTGCGGAAGACCATCTGCGCCAGATCGAGGAAAAGATCGCGAAACTGCAATCCATGCGCGCGACGCTCGCCGAACTGGTGGAAAAATGTGCCGGGGATCACCGGCCCGACTGCCCCATCATCGAGGATCTGTCGCCGGAGCGGTTGGCCAAGTGACAGGCAAGAAGGGGCTGTACCTCAGAACCAGATCGCGCGGACCGGCATCCAGATACCCATGAAGATCATCATCAGGTTTTCCGTCAGCGAAATGAACCCCAGCGGGACGGAACTGTCACCGCCGACGCAGGCGCATTTCAGCTCTCTCTTGTCGATATAAACAGCCTTGAACACGCTGACAGCGCCTACCGTGCCGATAAACAAGGCAACCGGAGCCGAGAGCCACAGCAGCGCGCCGGCAGTCATCAGGATACCTGCCAACGCTTCGCCGAACGGGTAGACCTTGCCGTATCGCACCCATTTGCGCGCCAGCAGATCGTAGTTGAGGAACATCGTCGAAAACCCTTCGACATCCTGCAATTTCTGGATCGCGAGAATGGTCATGGACAGCGAAATGAACCATTCGAACCCCCGCAAGGTAAGGACCGACCCGTACTGGTGCCAAGACAGGCCCAATGCCAACAGCGCGGCGACAGAAAAGATCGCGATGACCGGCTGGTAGGTCGTGTCGCTTTGCTCTTCCTCGGGTGGGTCAATGTCGAAAAACACCCTGAGATCATCGTAACCGCCGATCCGTTCGTCCCCGATGAAAGTCTGCGGCGTCGTCTCGACCCCGTGCTTCTCCATGAAAGCATCGGTGTCTTCACGGGTGTCAAGCGGATGGTCTTCCACCTCGAAGCCTTGCCGCTCCAGCAGGTCTTTCGATTTCAGACCGTAGGGGCAGACATGGCCCGGCATGACCATGCGATAAAGCTGCGCGGATTTGCTGTCTGTGTCGCGGGGCATGTCCTTTCCTCCTTATCCGCTGCACGTAAGTTGACCACGGAACCCGGCTTCGTAGTCGGTTCCCGCGCTGACGATCAGATCGGTCAGGTCACCGTTCGTCTCTGCGATCTCGGCCGACAGCGGGCCTTCAGAAAATGCATTTTCGCCCTGCGCATTCAGGCGCACCAGATCACCGCTGATCTTCATTGCGGCTGCAGACCCTTCGCCGGTTTCACCAGTCACCAGTACAGCCGGACTGTCCGAGGTGTAAGCAAAGCGGCAATTTCCGCCATTCGGGAACACCGCAGCGATTTCGTCTTCCGTCAGAAACTCAGGATCGACCTTCGACACGACCTCCGTTTGAAGCGCCTGTTGCGCATCCACAACCTGCGCCGGCGTTTCGCTTCGCGTGGCCGATGCTTCGCCGTTTGCTCCAATGTCAGCAATAAGGTAGCGCATTTCGGCGATTTCCTTGTCCTGCGCATAGATAATGTCGTCTGCGAGCCCCCGGACGCGCGGGTCGGTGATCTCGGCACGAGTCGACGTCATGATGGCGATCGAGTGGTGCGGGATCATGGCGCGCATGTAGGACCTGTCCTGCACCGTGAATTGCCCGCGAACCAGCCAGAGGCTCGCCGCGAAAAGGACTATTGCGCCAACGAAAATCGCGATGTTGGCTTTGGTGTTCTGATACATGGACAACATGTACGCCAACATGATCACGGCCATGGTCGCCCCCATCAGGATGGCCATGTAAAGGCGTGTCTCCGAAAAGAAGATATGGCCCCAAAGATAGGTGTTCAGGTACATCAGAACGAACATGACCACGGTCGATGTTCCGATCATCATAAAGAATCGTGAGTAGTGCATTTCCAGTCACCTCCTTGCAGTTCTCTGTAAAACAACAACATTCCAGCGCTGGAGAGTTCCAAAAGCACGAATTTTCGTAGTTTCAAGGCAACAAAGGCGCGTCGTTTGCCCCGGTTCACGGCTTCTTTTCTTTGCCCCTGACGCGCACTGAATTTTCATGGGTCCGAGGAGATCGCGCCATGCAGAATTTCACGAGACGAGAATTGATTTGTGCCGGAGCGATGGGTTGCTTTCTGCCCACAACTGCCTGGGCCCACAAAGTCAAATTGCCCGAACGGTTTGAACCACAATTGGTAAACACCCGTCGTGGTGACTGGGTTAAAGGCGATGTCCACGTCGTTCCCGACGATTTTTTCCTTTATTTCATGCTCGAGGACGGGATGGCGATCCGCTACGGGGTCGGGGTAGGGCGCAAAGGTTTGTACGAACCCGGAGAGTTCACGGTAGCGCGCAAGGCCAAATGGCCATGGTGGCGGCCAACGAACGCCATGATCCGGCGCGAGCCACGCAAATACGCAAAGTACAAGGATGGACTGAAAGGCGGGCCAAACAACCCGCTCGGGGCCCGCGCGCTCTATCTCTACGATGCCGAGGGACGCGATACCTATCTTCGCATTCATGGAACGAACGCCCCGGAGACAATTGGGTCTGCCGTGTCGAATGGATACGCGCGGTTGACGAATGAACATGTGAAGGATCTGTACGAACGCGTTGAAATCGGCGCCCGCGTCTTCCTGTATCCCAAAGTGACAACGGCGTGAGGAGTGTTCTGTCGCCTTGAAGTTCCTCTTCCGGAAATGGCACAAGTGCGGCAGTTGGCGAAAGCCAGTCTATCATTCATGAGGTGACGGAATTGTCTTTGAGCCGGAGGTCTTTCCTTGGCGGGATGACCGTTGCGCTGGCTGGTACCCGCTTGCCAGCAGCGACACACGAGTTGATCCTCGCGCCCCAATCGATCAAGGCGCACCTTGCTGGGTACGACGTGTCGATGTTGGGCTTCAACGGTGGTCTGCCGGGCCCAGAAGTCAGAATGCGACAAGGACAAACCGCCCGCATCACCCTCGATAACCGATTGGAGGAGGGCGCTCTCGTTCACTGGCATGGGTTGCGGGTTCCAAATCGGATGGATGGTGTCAACGTCCTCACTCAGGATGTGGTCATTCCGGGCGACTCGTATCGTTATCAATTCGGCGTCCCGGATGCCGGCACGTATTGGTATCACTCGCATTACCTGTCTTACGATCAGGTCAGCCGCGGTCTTTTCGGCGCCTTCATCGTCGAGGAGCAAAATGCGCCGGCTGTCGACCATGACATCGTTGTTCAGTTCTTCGATGTCTTGTTGGATCAGTCCGGACAGTACGACGAAGGGTTCAACCCGGCTCATTTCGCGACCGAGGGCCGTATCGGCAATACGGTCACGGCGCTTGTTTCCAATGGAACCAGCAAGAATGTGAGACAAGGCGACCGCCTGCGCTTGCGCCTGATAAATCCCTCTATCGACAGGGTTTACCGTGTCGGGCTGGACGGTCTGGCAGGCAAGATCGTTGCACTGGATGGTATGCCCCTGGCGCAGCCACAGACACTCGAACCCATCCTCCTAGCTCCGGGGCAAAGATGCGATGTGATTGGTGATGCGACCGGGCCTATTAGATTTGACGACAGCTTTGGAGAGCGGACGTTGAGCCTTGGCGAAATCGCTGTTTCCGGCTCTCGTGAGCCTGCGAAAGCGCCCATCACCGCGTTGCCCGCCAACCGAATGCCCGCCCCGCAAGACCCCGGCCAAACCGCGGAGCTGGTGCTTCAGGGAGGTGCGGGAAGCGCGTCCCACAACGGCACAGGGACGTGGGCGCTCAATGACGTATCGGGCCTGCCTCGAACCCCTTTCCTATCTGTCGCGCAGGGGACGACCGCGCGCATTTCGATCCGCAACGAAACCGGATTTCCACACGTCATGCATCTGCATGGCCACCATTTCTGGGAACTCGATGCGGCGGGTGAAGCCGGTCCATACCGGGACTCGACCTATCTGGATACCGGCGAGACGCGGGATATTCTCGTCGTCCTGGACAATCCGGGATCCTGGATGCTTCATTGCCACATGTTGAGCCATCAAGCCGACGGTATGGCAACGTGGATCAGAGTCGGCTGAGGGTCGCGACGGATACATACCGTTACAAATCTCTGAATGATAACAGCCCTTCTGCCGTTTACGTAACCTGACAAGCGAGAAACAGGTCCATCGATTGCCAACGGGAGCGTTCATTGACCCTGACACCAAAATCTCTCGGCATGACTGCGGCGGCAGGATCAGCCGCCTTGCTGTTAGGGGCCTTCGTTTTCCAGGCTCTTGGCTACGCGCCGTGCGCAATGTGCATCTGGCAACGCTACCCACACGCAATCGCCATTGGAACGGGCGCTATGTTGCTCTTTGCTCTGCCGATTTTGCCAATCCTGATAATCGGTGCCCTGTCGGCACTCAGCACATCCGCGTTGGGAGTGTTTCATACCGGTGTCGAGCGCGGCTGGTGGGAGGGACCGACTTCTTGCACGGGATCCGGCCTCGATGTCTCCCAAATGTCGGTATCGGAATTGCTGCCCTCTGCCAGTTCAAATGCGTCCACTCTTGTTCTGTGCGATGAGGTTGTCTGGGAATTTCTGACGTTGTCCATGGCGAGTTGGAACGCGATCCTGAGCGGTGTCCTTGCTTGCCTCTGGTTGGTCGCGATCGCAAGACATCAAAAGGTTCGGTGGCATGGGGTCGCGGACGTTTCTTGAATCGTCCCGCATTCATCGTAAACAAACATAGGGCTTCGTTTCATGGTTACAAGACGACACTTTCTTGCACTCTCCGGTTCGCTGTTTTCAGCGTCTCTGAGTTCACCCGCGTTCGCAAAGACCTGGCCGACAACAGCCGAAAAAGCAGCTTGGGATGCGCAGGTCACGCCCGCCAACTATGACCCGGCAACAACCAACCCATGGGGGCTGCATCCCAGGCTGCTGCCGCAACGCGTGTTGGCGAATGAAGGTTTGCGCCCGGGTGACATTCACGTCGATGCGATCGCGCGCTATCTGTACCATATCGAGGAGGGTGGCACCGCGATGCGATACGGGGTGGCGATTGCCAAGGGCGATCTCTATGAACCCGGCACCTATACGATCCGCCGAAAGGTCGAATGGCCGCACTGGACGCCAACGCAGTCGATGATCGAACGCGATCCGGAGGCTTACGAGCGGTTTGCCGACGGTATGGAGCCCGGCCCCAACAATGCCTTGGGCAGCAGGGCTTTGTATCTATTCGTCGGAGATCGGGATACGTACCTTCGAATTCACGGAACGCCGAGCCCTCGCAGCATTGGCGGCCGGGCCAGTTCGGGATGCGTGCGCATGGTGATGGCCCACATCAATGATCTCTATCCGAATGTCGCTGTCGGATCGACGGCGTTTCTTTACTCGGCCGAAGACAGCGTTACCGCTCGAAGCTAACCTATTGCATCTTTGGCTCACACGCCGAGGACTGCGTCGTGCAGGGACATCTTCCAATGAATTGTTGGACGAACACTCACGGCTGTGTCGCAAGTGAACTTTCGAACTGTGCGATCGCTACGGATTTGTCGTCCTCATCGTTCTCGAACAGCTTTGTGGTTCGCACGCCCGGCAACTTGCCAAAATCCGCCATCAGGCGCTTTGGAAAAAATGTGCGTCCGATGGATTCAAATCCTGGTAATTGTCTGAGTACCGCGGAGGTACTGGCACTACAAAAACCGGAAGCGGCTGGGCCGCTGGCAATTGCAAGCCGCAAGGCCTGCTCCGCGACTTCGGGGGACACATCGATCTCTTGTATGACGACGTGGTAGGTCTCCCGTGCATGAGCCCGTGCGTAAAAATCGGCCACTTGTGGAGTAATGCCATAAAGCACATCTCCCCGTTCCGGTACCGCGCTCAGCCGGACCGTTCCTGCCGGATCGAAGATAACGCGCTGCGACCCATTGATCATGACGCTGCTATGCGCACCCGCCCCGGATCTGTTGCTGATCATGGTGTACAGCGTCAGCGCGGCCGGTCCGTCGTGACGGTAGGATGCACTACTGATGACTTCGGCTGAAGCATCAGGGCGCATGTCGTTTCCTGCACCGCACCCCGCCAAAATCACCACGGTTAGAACTGAGAAAATGCGATTGGAAAAGCGCACCTTGCAGCCTCCTGCCATGAGTTGAATGATTGAATTTTCGGGATATTCAGGGCCTCTAGCAATCTCGACATCAACTCTTCCGGATTTCACCTCTACCGAAACATGGGTTCGGTTTCGGTTGGTATACGGATCCTCGACACCTTTTTTTCTGGATATCGCATGTTTCAGATGAAGAGGAGCGTTCGCCCCGAATTGATTTGTCGCAATTTGTAACAGACCCCGCCTTTGTGACCTCGCGATACAAAACACCGGCTCGCGTGGCATTCCGCATCTGCAGGTGCCCCCCATATGCTGGGTATCGCAACACTGACACGAGGTGATCGAAATGAAACGCAACACTTTACTCGCTGCAATGACCCTGGCTGCAACCGCCCTTGGCGGTGCCGCATTCGCGGACGCCAACCACGGGCGTGGGGGACAATTTGGCGCCCAGAGCGGACCAGGCATGATGCAGAACGGTGGTCCCGGTATGATGGGGAACATGGGCGGAATGATGGACATGATGAAGCGCATGCACGGAAACATGATGGGCGCAGGCATGATGGGCGCAGGCATGGGCAGTGGTATGATGAGCCCAGGCATGGCTGGCGGCATGATGCAAATGTTCGACACTGATGGAGACGGCACAACGACGCCGGAAGAAATGCGCACGCAGCTGGAGGCCAAGCTTTCCGAGTTTGACAGCGACGGGGATGGAAACCTCTCGATTACTGAATTTGAAGCTCTCCACAGCGCGATGATCCGCGAAATGATGGTGGATCGCTTCCAACACCTCGATGCCGATGGCGACGGCGCGGTGACGCCGGAAGAGATGGCCGCTCCTGCCGATAGGATGGAGCGGATGCAGATGATGCGGTCGAATATGGCAGATGCGCCTGCGCGGCCTGGCAACGGTCAGGGCATGGGCAACGGCTCCATGATGCAGGACAACTGAGCCAATGGGTGCCGGTTTTTTTCCGGCACCCGTCCTCACAACCCCAAAACCATTCGCGGTCGGGACATTGAACCGAACCGCGACCTGAACCGTTTAGCCTCGGTATGCCAACAAATAGAGACACGGAAAGGAAAATTCCCATGGCCTATACCTATGATCGCGTCCTGAAAGACACCAAAATCGATGACGCAGAGATGCGTGTTCGGGATGCTTTGGCAGACAAGGGCTTCGGCGTTCTGACTGAGATTGACGTCAAAGCGACGATGAAAAAGAAACTTGATGCGGACATGCCGCCTTACCGCATCTTGGGGGCCTGTAATCCGGGCATGGCGCACAAAGCCATCGAGATCGAGCCTCGCATCGGTGCGATGCTTCCCTGCAATGTTATCCTGCGGCAACTGGACGGCGACACCGAGGTCAGCGCGGTCGATCCTGTCGCTTCGATGCAGGCGGTGCAGAACCAAGACCTGGACGCGGTCGCCGGCGAAGTCCGCGATCTCCTTCGGGACGCCCTCGACACCGCGTGATGGCGGGATGGGCGTTGGATGCCCTGTCGCAGATCGAGCGCCTTTAGCGGTGCTCGATCAATGCCATCTAATCCCCACGTAAATTCCTGATGAGGAACTCACCCAGTGCTGCCAGCGGGATTGCCATTTCCGGATATTGGAACCGACCTCTTCTCCTTCGACATCGGGGGGGTCACATTCGCACTCCGCTGGTACGCGCTAGCCTATATCTTCGGTATCCTGATTGGCTGGCGCATTTGTTCGAGTGCCATAAGCCGTCCCGCGCTCTGGACGTCAGCTGGACCGCCGCTTGACCGAACGCAGATCGAAGATCTTCTGACGTGGATCATCATCGGCGTGATTGCTGGTGGTCGCCTGGGCTTTGTACTGTTCTACCAGCCCGCATATTATCTCGCCAATCCCTTGGAAATTCTGATGGTCTGGCAAGGCGGCATGTCTTTCCACGGGGGGTTCGCGGGAGTTGTCATCGCGGCCTTGCTGTTCTGCCTTAGACAGAACGCGTCATTGCTCAGCACTGGCGACTTGCTGGCTTTGGCAACACCACCAGGCTTGTTTCTTGGAAGGCTGGCGAACTTCACCAACAATGAGTTGTGGGGGCGTCCAACGGACGTTCCCTGGGCGGTGATCTTTCCCGGCGAAGTCGCGCAGGCCTGCCCAGGGGTTAGCGGCCTCTGCGCCCGACACCCGTCCCAGCTGTACGAGGCGGTATTGGAGGGGCTCATTCTTGGAATACTGCTCATTTATCTCGCTTGGGGCCGGGGCTGGCTGAAAATGCCCGGTGCCTTGGCTGGCGTGTTTCTGACCGGCTATGGTCTTGCCCGAAGTTTCGTCGAGATGTTCCGGCAACCGGACCAACAATTTGTGACGGCGGACAACCCGATCGGCCATGCGCTTCATTTTGGTGAGTGGGGTTTGACCATGGGCCAGTTGCTCTCCATGCCAATGGCGCTGGTCGGGCTGGCGTTGATCGTGTTCGCCCGGCGGGAACGGGGCCGGACAGCGCCACCCCGCAGAGCCGCAATGTAATCGCCGTACTGATCTCTCTTGACCCTCCCGCGGATGGAAGCCCTAGGCAAGAGAAGCATTCTCGGAAAGGACCGCAAAATGAGCACTCCCGACAGTTCTGAAACCACAGCAGCTTCTTCGGTATTCGTTTGCCCCATGCACCCTGAGGTGCGGCAGGACGAGCCCGGCAATTGTCCGAAATGCGGGATGCACCTCGTGCCGGAATCGGAGCTCGAGGTCCATTCAGCACATGATCATCACGAACACCACGCGGGTGCCACGCCGGCCGATGGCCGATATGATCTGGTTCCTACAGGACATGATGGTCCCATTTTCACCTGCCCGATGCACCCTCAGGTGCGGCAGCCTGATCCGGGCGCGTGTCCGATCTGTGGTATGGGATTGGAACTGGAATCCGGTGTGCCGGGCGATGAAGGTCCAAATCCCGAACTGGTGGATTTCACACGGCGGTTCTGGGTCGGCACAGTCCTGACGATCCCGCTCCTTGTCCTCACGATGGGGCCATTCGTCGGTTTCCCCGCAGTCCGGACTTTTTTTGGCGAAAGCACCACACAATGGATCGAATTGATCCTGGCAACGCCAGTGGTCTTGTGGTGCGGCTGGCCGTTTCTGGAACGCGGATGGATTTCGTTCCGCACATTGAACCTCAACATGTTCTCCCTGATCGGCATGGGCGTTCTTGCCGCCTGGCTCTTCAGCGTCGTTGCCGTTCTCGCACCGGACATATTCCCTGATGGGTTCCGAGACTCCGAAGGCCATGTCGGCGTCTATTTCGAGGCGGCGGCGGTGATCGTGACGCTGGTGCTGCTCGGCCAGGTGATGGAACTACGCGCCCGCGAGGGGACCGGCAAGGCGATCCGCGCGCTTCTCGACATGGCGGCAAAGACCGCGCGGGTCATCCGGGACGACGGATCCGAGGAGGAAATCCCGCTGGAGGACGTGCAAGTCGGGGACCGGCTGCGCGTGCGGCCCGGTGACAAGGTGCCGGTCGATGGCGTGGTTCTGGACGGCCGGTCCTCGGTCGACGAAAGCATGATCTCCGGTGAACCCGTGCCGGTCGAGAAGACCGAGGGCGACCCGCTGACCGGCGCGACGATCAATGGCACCGGCAGTCTGGTGATGGAGGCGACGCGTGTCGGGTCCGACACGATGCTGGCTCAAATTGTCGAGATGGTGTCGAACGCGCAGCGCTCGCGCGCCCCGATCCAGAAATACGCCGACAAGGTGGCGGGATATTTCGTTCCGGCCGTCATCGGTATCGCGGTCCTGTCCTTCATCGCCTGGGCGATCTGGGGGCCCGCGCCTGCGCTTTCCTACGCATTGATTTCGGCGGTGGCGGTTCTGATCATCGCCTGTCCTTGTGCGCTTGGCCTGGCGACACCGATGTCGATCATGACAGCGACAGGACGGGGCGCTCAGGCAGGGGTGCTGATCAAGAACGCCGAGGCGCTGGAGCGGTTCGAGAAAGTCGATACCCTGATCGTCGACAAGACCGGCACGTTGACCGAAGGCAAGCCGCGGCTTGTCGACGTACTCCCGCAACCCGGCCACGACGAAGCCGAGGTCTTGCGTCTCGCCGCATCGCTTGAGCGCGGATCGGAGCACCCCTTGGCCGAAGCGATCGTCAGGGGTGCGGAGGAGCGAGATGTCAAAATGGACGAGGCACGGGACTTCGAGGCGGTCACTGGCAAGGGCGTCAAGGGGGTCGTTGACGGCAAAGCGGTCGCGCTCGGCAATTTGGCGATGATCCGCGAATTGGGGCTCGAGGCGGGCGCGTTGACCGCCAAGGCCAATGCCCGCCGCGACGAAGGCGAGACGGTCATGTTCGTTGTGCTGGATGGCGAGATCGCCGGTCTAGTTGCTGTCGCCGACCCAGTGAAGGAGACCACGCCAGAAGCCATCGAGGATCTGCATGAACTGGGGTTCCGCGTCATCATGGCGACCGGCGACAACGAACGCACGGCCAAGGCCATCGGCACGCGGCTCGGAATCGATGAGATCCGGGCCGACGTGCTGCCGGAGGACAAGGCGCGGATCATCCTTGAGTTGCAAGAGGCGGGCCACAAGGTCGCCATGGCCGGGGATGGCGTCAACGACGCCCCCGCGCTCGCGCAGGCCGATGTCGGCATCGCCATGGGCACCGGCGCCGATGTGGCCATCGAAAGCGCGGGCGTCACGCTGGTCAAGGGCAACCTTGATGGTATCGTGCGTGCGCGGCGGCTCGCCCGGGCCACGATGCGCAACATCCGCCAGAACCTGTTCTTCGCGCTGATCTACAACGCCTCCGGCGTGCCGGTCGCGGCGGGAGTTCTGTTTCCCTTCTTTGGCATCCTCATCAGTCCGATGTTTGCTGCCTTCGCCATGAGCGCGTCGTCAATCTCGGTGGTGCTCAATTCGCTGCGCCTTCGCGGCGTTCGTATCTAGAAGCGCGCAACAGCGTTCGGATGAACCAAAATTAAAAGGGGGCCATTTATGCAGAGCGAAAAAGAAACGTACCGCGAAAATTCCATCAGTCTGGGCGGAGCCGTTGCGATGGGGACAGGCGTGATGATCGGCGCTGGAATCTTTGCGTTGACGGGGCAAATCGCGCAGCTCGCCGGCCCGCTTTTCCCGCTTGCATTCATCGCCGGCGCGGTCGTCACAAGCTTCAGCGCCTACAGCTACATCAGGATGTCGAACAAATGGCCGTCCTCGGGTGGCATCGCCATGATCCTGCAGAAATGCTATGGCCCCGGAGCCATCGCGGGCGGGGCCGCACTGCTGATGGCGCTCAGCATGGTGATCGCGGAAAGCCTCGTCGCGCGAACCTTCGCCACCTATGTCCTGCGCCCTTTCGATATCGAAGGTGGCCCATTGGTCCCCGCTCTGGCTGTGGCCGTGATCGTTTTCGCCTTTTTGGTGAACATGGCCGGAAACCGCTCGGTCGGGCTGTTCTCGTTGATCATGGCCGCGATCAAGATCGGAGGCATAGCTCTGTTTGGCATCGCGGCCCTGTGGTCCAGTGGTTTTGCGTTCGCCGCGGCGTCCGAGACCTCACAATCCTACGGGCTCACGGGGTTCATCGCCTCTACGGCGCTGGCCATCCTTGCGTTCAAGGGATTCACCACGATCACCAACAGCGGAGCCGAGATCACTGAACCAAATCGCAATGTTGGCCGAGCGATCATGTTCTCTATCGGAATCTGCGTCGTCGTCTACCTGTTGGTCGCCTACGGGGTCGGTTCGAGTCTCACGATCGAGGAGATCATCTCAGCGCGTGACTATTCGCTGGCACAAGCGGCGCAGCCCGCCCTTGGACAAACCGGCTTCATACTCACGGTGATCCTGGCCGCTGTCGCAACGGCGTCCGGCGTTCTGGCCAGCGTCTTCGCGGTGTCGCGTATGCTGGCGATGCTGACCGACATGGAAATGATCCCGCACAGCCACTTCGGTATGCCAGGTCCCATCCAACGCCACACCCTGGTCTATACTGTCGTCATCGCCGCGACGTTGGCCGTGCTCTTTGATTTAGGCCGGATCGCATCCCTCGGTGCTTTCTTTTACCTCGTCATGGACATGATCATACATTGGGGCGTGTTCCGCTATCGTCGAGCAGACGTCGGCGCCTTCGGTATCGTGCTTTTGACTGCCCTGGCGCTCGATGCGATAGTACTGGCAGCTTTCACCGTGATGAAGCTTCAAAGCGACCCGATGATCGTTCTCTACGCCGCTGTCGGGATGATCGCTGTGTTCGCCTTCGAGCGCGTTTACTTGTCGCAATGGGTGGCACCGCAAGTCGCCCCCGCCCCCGCCCACGCCCACGGTGATTAGCCTGCCATCACCTGGCCTGAAGAGATGCGATGCCTTGTGCGCCGATCGTGATCAGCCCGACCGACAAGGCAAACGCAGCCAGGGCAAGCAGCATCACGCCCGTGTTCATGGGCAAGCGACGTACAACCGGTCCAAGAAATTCCGACCGCCCGAAAGCCGAGACGTAGAGCGGCAACGCGCTTATCATAGTCGCATAGAGGTAAACGCCGGAGATGTTCTCGAAAAACGCCGAACGCGCAAGAGTCGGGGATACAACCGCCAAAGCGGTTGAACGATTGCCGCCGAATGACCCGAACCAGTCGGCAGATAGAACGTATATCAGCACGTGGAGACCTGGAAAGAGAAGGGCTCTGAGCAAGACATCGACCAGCACGAAAAACGCCGTGTCTCTTGAGCCCGCCTTTGGTTGCTTTGTCATAGCGAAAAGGAAAAAACTGACATAGTTGACGGCAAAAACCACGGGCAAACCGTTGGTCGCAACCTGCCTTAGAAAGCGCATGAGTGCCGGTCCGCCGGCAGCAAGAGCCGGAGCAAAGCCCGGAGCCAGTAAGACGTAGAACAACAGGACCGGCAGTAATGCAGCGAAGCTGAACAGCAGGACATTTCTAACAAACTGAGCCGCGGGCATACTGATAGAGAAAAATCTATCCATTGAAATAGCCTGCCATGTGGGCACCACTAGGTCGATGATACGGGGCGTTGTTGCACAAGTCTGACGCCTCAGGATTCCCTTCGCGAACCCATGCTGTTAGCCGCATTCCATGAGCAACCCATCTCCCGCCCGCTATCGTACGACCAACTGGTCCAGCTACAACGCATCGCTGCGCAAGCGGGGGTCCCTGCTGATCTGGGTCGACGAAGACATCACTTGGCGCGCGCCCTCACCGCCGCCCTCCTAGCCGGCACGATATCATTTCTGTCCCCCTGCGTGCTACCTCTTGTGCCAGGTTATGTCTCCTACGTAACCGGGCGCACAGCCGCTGAGGGCGGGGTGGTCGGCGCTTCGCCGTCGCGCGCGGTCTGGCTAAGCCTGTGTTTTGTCCTCGGCTTCTCCACCATCTTCATGGGACTTGGCGCATCCGCGACTGCAATGGGTCAGGCCCTGCTTCGGTGGCGGTATGAACTCAACCTCGTTGGGGGCGGCATCATCATTTTCTTCGGGCTCTTCATGATAGGAGCCGCGCGTGTTTCGGTCATGGAACGCGACTTCCGATTCAATCTCAACATCCCCGGGGGCCAACCCGCTGCGTCCTATGTCCTCGGTCTTGCCTTCGGTTTCGGCTGGACTCCGTGCATCGGCCCGATCCTCGGCGCGATCCTGACAGCCAGTGCGGCGAGTGCCACGATGGGCGAAGGTATCATGCTGCTTGCCGTCTATTCCGCCGGCCTTGGAATACCGTTTCTGATCGTGGCCGGATTCACCGACCAGATCGCGGGACGGTTGCGGGCCATCGGCCGGGTTGGCCGCCGCCTCCACCAGCTTGCGGGCATAGTGATGATCTTGATGGGGCTGGCGATGATGACAGGGCAGTTGAGCGCGCTGTCATACTGGATGCTCGACGTATTTCCGGTTCTGGGACGGATCGGATAGCTCCATTAGTAGCAGCGTCTATTGATAACAGAAAATTTTCTTGAACCTCTAGTAGCTTTAGGAGTTAAGCCACCGACAAAGAACGGCACCATGGAGCAAGTTGCCAATAACGCCTCACTCCTTCCCGGGCGAACAACACTGCGTTCGGGGTAAGGTTCGGTTTGCCGTCCAATGCGTGAACGGAGCAATCTATATGCTGACAAGACGACATTTCATCCAGACGACCACCGCGCTGTTTTCGGCATCGATATCCAGCCCGCTCCTTGCAGACACGTGGCCTACCGATGCGCAGAAGGCAGCTTGGGACGCACAGGTTACACCTCCCGGCTACGACCCGGCCACGTCCAACCCTTGGGGCCTTCACCCTCGCTTCCTGCCACAGCGGGTCCTCGCGAAGGACGGACTTGTACCCGGTGATATCCATGTCGATGCTGTTGCGCGCTATCTCTACCACATCGAAGAAGGCGGCACGGCGATGCGCTATGGCGTGGCGATCGCGCGCGGTAAACTTTACGAACCGGGCACCTATACGATCAAGCGCAAGGTCAGGTGGCCGCATTGGCAGCCGACACAAAACATGATCGACCGCGACCCAGAGCTCTACGCCGATATCGCTGACGGTATGGAACCCGGACCTGAAAACGCGCTCGGATCGCGAGCCCTCTATCTCTTCGTCGGCGACCGAGACACCTATCTAAGGATTCACGGGACACCGTATCCAAGAAGCATTGGCGGCCGTGCGAGTTCCGGCTGCGTCCGAATGGTCATGGCACACATCAATGATCTCTATCCCAACGTCGAGATTGGCTCGACGGCATTCCTGTACTCGGCGGAAGACAGCGTCACCCCGAGAAGTTGACTGGCGCATCATGTGTTACGCGTGGGCTTGACGCATCTATGGGCTGATCAGGACTGGCGCGAAGTGCAGATGGGGTTGCCACCTGCCGAGCGTAGCGGAACCAAGGTGTTTTCCACCGGACCGCTGTGTTCATACCAATAACAGCCATCCTCGGGACGAAGCCGCGCCGTGGTGAGATCCTGACCAGGCGCAGCAAGGGCAATGACGGCCTCGGGAACACTTCCCACTTCGTTGCGAGCGCCGCCGTCGTCCAGCGTTGGCACCGCGCAGCCAGCAAGCACCAATGTCGCTGCGATAATCGGCGCGTTTCGTTTCTGCATGTCTACCTCACTCATTCTGATCGCTTCGTACCGGCAAGCGTTGCTCCAACCGCGTCGTTTCAAGGGGGCGGCTAGCTTCAAGCCTCCGCAGGGCGCCTTTCTTGCTGGACGAATATCCACTTGTTGCCCTTGAAGCTCTAGTTACTGTAGGGGCTATGTCAATGTGGAATCAATGAATCCTGAGGTCAATCCATGTCTTCCGACGGCAACCGCAACGATCACGGCCATCCGGGTGATCAAGAGCATTCTGACCCAAGAGGCAACTCCTGTTGCGACGCCAGCAAGGACGTCGCGTCCACGGCGCCAGCGCCGTCTGGCGGAAGGAGCTTTCAGGTCTCCGGGCTCGATTGCGCCGAAGAGGTGGCGATCCTGAACCGGGTTGTCGGGCCGAAAGTGGGCGGAACCGAACACCTGGCATTCGACGTGATCAACGGGCGAATGACCATCCTCGATAGCGCCGAGAGGATACCAGACGACGAAGTCACGCAGTTGGTCGCAACGACCGGCATGAGCGCCAAGCCATGGGATGCCGACAACGCAGCAGAGGACCAGGCGGCGCATCTGGCACGTCAGAAGCGCTTTACCTCGTTGAGCGGCGGCTTCTGGGCGGCGGGATTCCTTTTTCACATTGTCGAGACCGGCATGGGCGGCGCGCTCGGGCTCTTTGCGGGCCATGGCGAGGTGCCTATGCCTATGGTGGAAGCAGGGATCTTCGCCGTCGCGATTCTTTTTGGCGTCTGGCTTGTCGCGCCCAAGGCCTGGTCTTCGGCGCGGAGGCTTAGCCCCGACATGAACCTGCTCATGGTGGTGGCCGTCGCGGGCGCCATCGGCCTCGGCGAGTTTTTTGAGGCCGCGACGGTCGCCTTCTTCTTCTCGCTTTCGCTTTATCTTGAGAGCTGGAGCGTGGGGCGGGCGCGTAATGCGGTTTCCGCGCTCCTCGATCTGGCGCCGCCAACGGCGCGGGTTCTTTACGACGACGGATCTGAATCCGACGTTCCGGCCGCGGCCGTGGCAGTCAATGCAAGGTTTATCGTGCGCGGCGGCGACCGGATCCCCCTCGACGGTGAGGTCGTGGACGGGGCAGGGGCCGTCGATCAGGCCCCAATTACTGGGGAAAGCGCGCTAGTGCCCAAGGAACCAGGCGACGAGGTCTATGCCGGCACGATCAACGGCGAGGGCACACTGACGGTGCGGGCGACGAAGGCCGCCTCGGACACGGTGCTCGCGAAAATCATTCGCATGGTGGGCGATGCCCATGCCCGCCGCGCGCCGGTCGAACAGTGGGTGGCCAAGTTCGCGCGCATCTACACACCCATCGTGATGGCTTTGGCGATCGCCATCGCGCTGGTGCCGCCACTGCTGCTCGGCGGCGCCTGGGACTACTGGTTCTACAATGCTCTGGTCCTTCTGGTCATCGCATGTCCTTGCGCGCTGGTCATTTCTACGCCGGTCTCCATCGTGGCAGCGCTGACCGCGTCGGCACGGGCGGGGGTGCTCATCAAGGGCGGCGCCTATGTCGAGGCGCCGGGGCGGACCACGGCACTGGCGATGGACAAGACCGGGACGATCACCATGGGCGAGCCTGAGGTGGCGGCGGTTCACCCACTGGTCGGCGTTTCCGCACGCGATCTCATGGCGCTGGCAGCAAGCCTGGAGGCGCGGTCTTCACACCCGCTGGCACGCGCCATCCTCTCGCGCGCCGAAGCCGATGGTGTTTCCGTGTCTGCCGCAGAGGACACCCGTACCGTGCCCGGGCGCGGTCTGGAAGGACGCGCCGACGGGCGCGCTATCTGGCTCGGCTCGGATCGCTTCGCCGAAGAGAAGGGGTTCGGCAATGCCATTCCGGCGGATCTGCGGGATCGGATCGAAGGGGCAGGGAGCACCCTCGTTGCCGTGGGTGACGAGACCGGCGTGACCGGCGTACTGGAGCTTCGCGACCGCATCCGCCCAGATGCAAAGGGGATCGTTGCGCGTCTGCATGCGCAGGGTGTGAAGACCATCGTGATGTTGACGGGCGACAACGAACGCACCGCGCGCGCGGTGGCAGCCGAAGTCGGCATCGACGAGGTGCGCGCCGAACTTTTGCCAGAAGACAAGGTGACGGCCATTGAGGAACTCGTCGAAAGCCACGACATGGTGGCGATGATCGGCGACGGTGTGAATGACGCACCGGCCATGGCGCGGGCGCATTATGCCATCGCCATGGGCGCTGTCGGATCGGATGCCGCGATCGAGACGGCCGACATCGCGCTGATGACCGACGACATCGGCAAGGTACCCTGGCTTATCGGCCATTCGCGCCGTGCCATGACGATCATCCACCAGAATATCGGCATATCGCTGGCGACCAAGGCGCTGTTCGTCGGGCTGACCGCGTTCGGTATGGCCTCAATGTGGGGCGCCATTGCTGCGGATGTAGGCGTGTCTCTGCTGGTGGTCGCCAACGCACTTCGGCTCCTGAACGGCCATCAGGTTGAGGCCGGGCCTTCAGGCGGAGAACCGGTGGGCGAGCAGATGGCGAAAGGAGCACTGGCGCACGGTCATTGATCCGGCGGTTTCGGTAGCTCGATATCGCTTTTGCGGTCCAGCCACGCCAGCGCCCCGACAGAGAATTCCGAACCCCGGTAGGGTTCCGTCCAGGCGGTCTCGATGTCGTCCCAGGGCAGAGGCTCGAGATTTCCAAGAAAGAGCGTCAGACGGTAGGCCGCTGCCTCGGGAAGCCAAGGCGCCTCCTTGGCCGGCGTCGCGGCGACAGGTCCGGACAGGAGGAGCGCACTTGCGAGTGTGGCGAGCAGCACTCTCATAATATTTCGCATCACCACGGCCTCCAAAGTAAAAAGTTAGACATGGCTAACTTATCTACCCGAAGCAAACAAGTTGTCAATCCCGCTGTTTCGCTGCAAAGTCCCGAGTATGACAAAGCTACAATCACAAGGGCGTGAGCCATTCGAAGCGGTCGACCGGGCTCCCGAGGCGCAGGCCGATGGCTTTGCGACCGTGCGTCAGGCACATGAAAGCGAGATGGCGGAGGATTACGTCGAACTGATCGCGGAACTGATCGAGACGCGCGGGGAGGCCAGACCGGTCGAGATCGCCGAGCGGCTTGGCGTGAAGCCGCCGACCGTGACCAAGAACATCTCGCGGCTCAAGGCTGCTGGTCTGGTCCGGCGGGAGCCATACCGCGCGATATTCCTCACCGATGCCGGGCAGGACCTCGCGGAGATCTGTCGACGCCGCCACAGGGTCGTCGTCGCCTTTCTTCTGAGCCTGGGAATCGACGAAGAGACCGCGGAACGCGATGCGGAAGGGATCGAGCATCACGTCAGCGGGACGACATTGGAGGCGTTCGAGCGACGGCTCAATCAGAAATGAGCTCGCCTAGATGCACATTCGCGCGATTCTCTATCGGGACCTCGAGCTATCAGGTCTTCAAGCCGCTGACACGTTTGCGCAATTTCGAAGCTCGCTAGCCGAGAACCCGCGACAGCACGATGGTTGCAAACAGGGCGACAAGTCCGAAGGCGATCGCAGACGCTACCGCATATTGGAGGATATCCAGGTGATTCCCCCTCCTCCGTCGTGCCAGATAGCCACCCCAGATCGCGCCTCCGATAGCGCTCACGATCACAAGCATCAGGATACCTCCGTTCCAAAATGCCGCGCATCGGGATCTCGTCCGAGCAAACTGGCCAGCCAGCCGAAGACCCAGCACCCAAAAACAAGAACCAACAAGGTCCAGTCGCCGAACCGCGCATAGGGCGTTGGAGTACGCGCGCCCGGCAGGCCGGCATCAATGGTGCCTGTTTCCCCGGTATCAAGACGCGCGACGACATTTCCATTGGCGTCGATGATCGCGGATATCCCAGTGTTGGCCGCCCGGACCACGGGAAGTCCCTCCTCGACCGCGCGCATCCGCGCGGAGGCGAGGTGCTGCTCGGGTCCGATGCTGGTTCCGAACCAGGCATCATTTGTGGCGTTGAATATCCAGTCGGGGCGGAAAAGGTCATCGACCACGTGGCCCGGAAAGATGATCTCGTAACAGATCGCCACCGCGACCAGAGGCGCGCCAGGGATCGCCAGCGTGCGCGGCCCTGGTCCCGGCGTGAAATCGCCCAACCCTTCGGTCAGCCGCTCGATGGGCAGCCAGCCTTTCAGGGGCACATATTCCCCGAACGGAACAAGATGATGTTTTGCATACCCCGTCAGAACCTCGCCGCTGCCGTCATAGGCCTGAACCGTGTTGAAATATCTGGTTCCCCCATCGCCCTCCACTCGGTCAGGCGCACCTGTCAGTAGGATCCTGCCGTCTGGCAAAGCTGCAGATATCCGCGCGCGTGCCGCAGCATCTTCGTCCAGAAAGCCGGGGAAGGCCGTTTCCGGCCAAAGCAGCAAATCGAAACGTCCGGGTTGCGCGGACAAGCCCAGGTATTTTTCCAAGGTTCGCTGGCGGCTGCCCGGTACCCACTTCTCGACTTGTGGCACATTGCCTTGGACGATGCGCAAAGCAACGTCTGTCGGCGGCACGTCCTGCCCTGACCGAAGCGCACCGCCAACCCAGAAACCCGCCACAGCAACGGCGAAGAGCACGAGAACAGGCGCGCGTCTCTTTGGCGCCGCCACAGTCAACACACCTGGCAATATGCCGATGAAGACCGTGAGAAAGCCCAAACCGTAGCTTCCGACCCAGGCGGCGGGTTGGCGCAGGGCGGCATAGTCGACAAGGGCATAAGCGGCAAGGTTCCAGGGAAACCCTGTCAGGACATGACCCCGCAGCCATTCCGTGGCCACCCAGCAGGTTGCAAACAGCAGGCCCGCCGCAATGCCGCCGACAGCTCGGCGCTGCATGATGGCGGCAAAAAGCATCGCCGCCATGCCCGGGAAGATGGCAAGTCCGGCGGACAGACCCGCGACCGCCGGAATCGCCAGTGCGCCGAAACGTTCGGCATCGACGTAAAAGCTCTCGGCGATCCAGGAAATTCCAATCCCGAATTGGCCCAGTCCGAAAGCCCAACCGACAAGGAAAGCGCGCGAGGTTGAGATGTTCCGGAGAACGATAAAGAGCACGGAGAAGGCGACAGGGACCGCGATGAGCCAAGAAAACGGCGGAAGAGTCAAAACCGTCAATCCGCCGGCAGCAAGGGCAAGACCCATGCGCTGGAACAGGTTCAGGTCCTCACTAACGAACTGCGGCAATCCCGGCTTCATGAATCGGTCTGAAGTCGAGCGCCAACCCACGGCGCAATGAGCAGCAGCATCACGCCGCCAACCACAAAAACATCGGCCATGTTGAAGGCAGGCCAGTGCGCCGTCCCGATGTAGAAATCGAGGAAATCCGTCACCGCACGATAGCGCAGGCGGTCCAGAATATTGCCGAGTGCACCGCCGATGATCGCACCATAGGCAATGGCCTCGACCCGGCTGCTGGTACGGACCAGCATGAACGCCAGCCAGACGCAGATGCCAAGCGCCAGTAAGACAAGGCTCCACCACGGCGCGCCGCCGAGAAGCCCGAAGGTCACTCCGTCATTGCGCAGGTAGATGAGATTGAAGCCGGGAAAGACCGATACGCCGGAACTAAGAACAGTCGCATTGGACACAACGATTGCCTTCGTTGCCTGATCGACAAGAAAGGCGATCAGCGCAGCAAGCAGACCGACGAAGAGGCAAGTTCTCATCAGCTTATCCCAGCCAGACGTCGAGGAACAACATGATCACAAGACCAACGGCGAGGCCGAGCGTCGCCCTGTTCTGATGGCCGGATCGGTGGGTTTCCGGAATGATCTCGTGGCTGATGACGTAGAGCATCGCACCTGCTGCGAAGGCGAGACCCCAGGGCAGCAGCGGTTGCGAAAGACTGATAATCCCTGCGCCGAGAAGTCCACCGACGGGCTCGACGAGACCGGTCAGAGCGGCGATGCCCCAGGCGCGAAGCCTGGAATAGCCCTCGCCGAGCAACGAAACCGCCACCGCCAGACCTTCGGGGGCATTCTGTAATCCAATACCGATCGCAAGTGGCAACCCGCCCGACAAACCGTCAGCCCCGAACCCGACGCCGACGGCAAGCCCTTCGGGAAAATTGTGGATAGTGATCGCGATGATGAAAAGCCAGACGCGCCGCAGCGATGCGGCGTCGGGACCTTCCCGCCCCGTCTTGAAATGTTCATGCGGTAGCCGTTCGTTCATCAGAGCGACCGCGCCCATGCCAAGCAGGATCGCAACACATACGATGGCCGCCGGGAGAGCACCGTTGTCGAACTGTCCTTCAGCTGCGTCGAGAGCCGGGATGATCAGCGAGAAGAACGAAGCCGCGAGCATGACACCCGCCGCGAAGCCAAGCAGCAGATCGCGCGTGGCCCGGGACGGGATGCGCCCAAAAAGAACGGGGACCGCCCCGACCGCGGTCAGCGATCCGGCGGCCAGGCTTCCAAGAAAGCCAAGCGCTATGGGGGAGAGGGGTTCCAATTGTTAAGGTTCTGCCGCGAGTTCAGTCAGGAGCCGAGTAGCTGGTGTAGACCTCGGTCGATCCGTCTTCGTGGATCAGGAAGACATCGTAAGCCTCCCGGTCGTCCTCCGGTCCCATGCCGGGCGACCCGTAGGGCATTCCCGGCACCGCCAGGCCTACCGCGTCTGGCCGGTCCTCCAGCAGGCGTTGGATGTCAGCCGCCGGCACGTGGCCCTCGATCACATAGCCGTCGACCAAAGCCGTATGGCAGGAGACCATGCGCTGCGGCACGCCATTGTCGAGTTTGAAGCGCACAAGAGATCCTCCGAACATGTCCTCGCCCATCGGCGCGAAGCCATTCTCCTCGAGGTGCTTCATCCAGGACAGGCAACAGCCGCAGCCGTTTGTCTTCCGGACGTCGATCTGAATCGCCTCTGCGACGGCCTGCGCCGCAGGAAGCAAGGCAAATGCGATGGCAAGGGCGGGAGTAAATCGTTTCATGGATCAAAGCCTTTCGGTTGTCGTCTGTGCAAATTCGCTGGCGAGCCTCTCAGCAAGAAGTGAACGCGCCTCACGCAGTCGCTCAAGCGCGGCCGTGTCGTCCGCTTCACGCTCGGCCGCCTCTGCCAATCGGTCGTCAGAGAGAGGGTCGGTTGGGCGACCGTCCACCAGCACTTCGTAATGTAGGTTGGGGCCTGTCGCGGTACCCGTCGCACCGACCCGCCCGATCATATCTCCGGCCATCACGCGTTGCCCTTGTGTGAGCCCGTCCGGTACGGCGCTCAGATGCGCATAGCGCGTCAGGGTGTCGGAGCCATGAGCGATCTCGACGACCCGGCCATACCCACCGCGTCGGCCGATGAAGCTAACGCGGCCCGGCGCCGTCGCCTGTACCGGCGTGCCGCGCGCCGCCGCGAAGTCGACTCCTGTGTGCATCCGTACATTGCCGTAGACCGGATGGGTGCGGCGCCCGAACACAGAACTCAGCCGTGCACCTTCGACCGGTTGCGCAAACACGCGCAGGACTTCTCCGTCGACATAGATCGTCGCTTGGCCGCTGCCGTCGTTCGGCCAGACGATTTCATAGACCGAGCCATCGATATCCAGTGCGGCAAAGGCAAGCTCGGACTGACCAATCCTCTTGTTCCCGTCTCGGGCCTCGCGCCAAAGGAGGCGCATCGTCTCGCCACCCGCAAGATCACGACGGAAATCCACGGTGCCGCCCAGCATCTGCGCCAGGTCCACCGCAAAACGGGCGGGGATGTCTGCCGTGTTCAGGGCGGCGAAAATCGAGCTCTCGATCACCGCCTCGCCGGCGAAAGTCACCAATTCGGGATCCGGGTCCAACACGCGGGCGGCAAGCTGTTCGCCGAAGACCGCCTCTATCCGGACACCGTCTTCGACGGCGAGCTCTACACGACGCGGGTTGTCGTCCGTTGTGGAAACCACCGTAATGATGTGACCCGGACGCAGACGGCGCAGATCGTATTCCGTGCCAATCGCCAAGGCGATTTCGGCGCGATCCGAAGCATCCAGCCCCGCATCGGAAAGGACCGCATCAAGCGTCTCGCCGGACGCAATCTCCCGCGACCAGGTGACCAGCGGGGGCTCGATAGATGGCAAGGAGGTATCAGCGGGGGAAACGGTCAGGAGCGGCCGGGGTCTGAACTCGAATGCGATATCCGCCTGGGCGAGTGTAGGGCGGACCGAATTGGTTTCGGTAATCCGAGGCGGCGCAAGCGGATTGGGAGTCCAGAGGGTCGCTTCAGCAATCGCAGGGGGCACCGGTTCTTTGGACAGAACGCCAGAGATGGCGATGGCGGTCACCGAAAATGCGCCTGCGACCGCAACGGCCGCCAAGACAGTTCTTATCTTCATGTTGCCCCCTCTACGTCTTCTGTCAGTGCGCGCTGGATCTTCGGCACCGCGAATTCTCTTTGCTCGTGATAGTCGATCATGGTGACGAGCTCACCCTCGGCATCGAACAGGAATACGCTTGCCGTATGGTTCATCGTATAGCCGCCGCCCTCAGTCGGGACGCGCTCAAATGAGGCACGAAACCCTTCTGCAGCGCGGGCAATTTGGTCTTCCGGCCCCGTCCAGCCACGAATGACCGGATGAAAATAGCCGACATATTCGGCCATGGCCTCGACCGTGTCCCGCTCCGGGTCGACCGTGATGAAGACCACGTTCATCTCTGATGCTTCGTCGCCCAGTTCCTCAAGCCAGCCGGAAATATCCGATAGGGTCGTCGGGCAGACGTCCGGGCAGTAGGTGAACCCGAAAAACACCATTGTGGGACGACCGATCAGGTTGCCAGGCCCTACCTCATTTTCCTCGTGGTCGGTCAGCCGGAACTCCATCGCCGATAGGGGCAGGGGCCGCTGCCCTTTTGGTTCAGGCGCACCGGGCCCGTCCACCCGCCACCAGCCCACGAAGAGCGTCAGGCCAAGAACGCCGGCACCGGCTGCGCCGTATAGAAGGAGCTGCCGACGTTGCATCAGCCCTCCGGTCCACGCGCGGCGATTCCGAGGATTGGGACCTCGACCGTCACCTTGCCGCCATCCGAGAAGGTCAGTGTCAGCGGGAAATTCTCGCCTTCGGTCATCGGCTCTTGCAGCTTCATGAGCATGGCGTGCAACCCGCCCGGCTCCAATGCCACGCTTTGGCCGGGCTCAATCGTGATCTCGCCTGCAGGCGCCATGGAACTGACGCCATCGGAGTTGGTTTTCGACTCATGGATCTCGGGCATCATTGCCAGCGGTGTCGCAAGTCCGGTCAGCGTAACGGCGTCTTCACCCGTGTTGCGCACGGTCATATAGGCGGCACCTGGCCTGTTGACGCCGATCGAGGCGCGGGACCACGCATTCTCGACCACGACATCCTCCGAACCGGCCAGTGCGGGGGCCGACAGCCCTGCAACCGTCAAAAGCACGGCCAATGCATTGGTATATCTCAACTTCTTCACCACTCGTTTCTCCTGCCTCCGCAAATCAGCTTTGGCTTGCCGCAACTTCCACTGCCACCAGCCTCCGCAATTCGGCCTCACCGAACGGATCGAGAGGCTTGCCGTTCACGAAGAACGTGGGCGTTTGGCGGACCCCGACTGTCTCGACATCGGCGCGGTCCTGGTTGAGCACCGCCACAACACCGGGGGCCAGCATCTGTGTCCGGGCAGCTTCGACATCCAGACCTCCGCTTGCTGCAATCTCAAGGATCAATCCGGGTGCCGGGGTCCCGTGAGACGCCCATCTGGGCTGCTCTCGCAAGACTGCCTCGAGCACAGGTTCAAACACGTCCTGCATGCGCGCCGCCTCGAGCACACGGATCGCTTCTACCGACGCCTCGCCGTGAAAAGGCGTATAGCGGATTACAACGCGCACCGCGTCTCCGTGCTCCGCCATGATATCCTCGACGACCGGATAGAAAGCGCGGCATGCCTCGCAGGCCGGGTCGAAGAATTCAACGATGGTTACGGGCGCATCCTCGGGCCCGAGGATCGGGGAATAGGGTCGGATCAGCGCGTCGGCCATTTCAGGGTCGATGGGATCGGACGCGGCAATCGGGTCGGGGCGGGTGGCATACCAGGCGGCACCGCCGAAACCGGCGACCCCGAGCGCGAGAACGGACAGGATGAGGCCGCGTCGTTTCATTTTTGTGTTTCCTTCAGTGAGAGAGCCGACAGCAGACCGATCATCGCGAAGGCGACGAGCGCCATCAAAGGAATCGGAATGCCGAAGACCAGTTGATTGTCGTCGGTACAGGATGGGCCGGTCGCCGTGCAGGGCTGGATACGCTCGGGGATAACGCCGACATAGAGGCCCAAGTGCCAAAGCGCGACGGCGGCACCGCCCAAAGCCAGCGCGATCCCGTAGCGACCCACGCGCCGATCCTGCCACCACAGCCCAAGCCCGAGGATGATGGCCAAGGGGAACATGAAGGCACGCTGGAACCAGCAGAGCACGCAAGGTGTCTGCCCCAGAACCTCGCCGATGAAGAGCACGGCAAGCGACGCGGTGAGCGCGATGATCCAGGCCAGGCCAAGGGCCGTCTCTCCGGAAAGTCGGGTCATGACGATCAGATCCTCTGTCTCAGATCGGCGAGGATCTCTTCGGCGGGCGTGCCGTAGGGCCAGGAGTCCGCGAAGCCTGCTTGCGTGTCGAAAAGGAAAAGATGCGACGTGTGACCCATCGTGTATCCGCCCGGCGCAGTCGCCTGCTCGATCCGCTCAAAGAATATCGGAAAGGTTTCGGATGTCGCGGCGATCTGCTCCGGTGTACCGGTCAGCCCGATGATCCCTGCGTCGAACAGGGGCACATACTCGGCAAGTGCAGTCGGCGTATCCCGCTCCGGATCAATCGTTATGAAAATCGGCTGAACCATTGCTGCCTCATCGCCCAGGCCCTCCATCACGGCCGCGACTTCGGACAGTGTTGTCGGACAGACGTCGGGGCAATTGGTGAAGCCAAAGAAGACCAGCATCCAGCGCCCTGCGAAATCTTCGTCCGTTTGGACCATGCCGCGATGATCGGTCAGTTCGAAATCAGCAAGAAACGGTGGTTCACTCTCGGTGCGGGCAAGATCGGCACGGTAGTCGGACCATAGCAACAGCCAGATGAAAACGAACGCCGCCGCGCCCGCCAACACCCACAATACCTTCTGAAGACCTGAAAGCCTCACGCCGCTCCGCCCGAACCTGATTCTATATTTTGTGTGCGTTTACATCCTCTAGCTACTGTAGGTTCAAGCGTGATTGTCATCGATCGGCCAACAATCACCGATCTGTGAAACTCGGGTGAAGCTTGTGATGCGCACCGCATAAAGCTACACCCACTGTAGGTAATGTGGGGAGCGGAAATGCTGACGATTGGGACGCTGGCGAAGAAGACCGGAACAAAGGTGCAGACCATCCGGTATTACGAGCAGATCGGACTTATGCCTGAGCCCGGCAGGACCGAGGGGGGCCAACGACGCTATGGCGACGCCGAACTCGACCGCTTGTCATTCGTCCGGCACGCACGGCAACTGGGGTTCTCGTTGGACGCGATCCGTGAGCTCCTCGATCTCAGCGATCATCCGGGAAAGTCCTGCGCTGAGGCGGATGCAATAGCCCGTCGGCAACTCAAACAGGTCGAGCAACGATTGGCGCGGCTCGAGGCGCTGCGGACGGAATTGAAGCGGATGGTGCATGAGTGCAGCGGCGGACAGACTTCTGATTGCCGTGTGCTCGAGGTACTGCGCGACCATTCCGAATGCCTGACCGACCATGAAGAGATCGGCGCCTGAGCAATTTCGACGACCTTTGATCGGAACGCAAAAAGCCCGGTGTTAGTTACTCATTGGCAATTCACTAATTTGGATACCCGGCATGGCGGAGCAGAGAAACGCAACGGAAAGACGCACACTCTGGATCGTGCTGGGTCTCAACATCGGGCTGGCAGTCGCTTTCTTCGCCTCGGGCGCATTCGGCGAGTCAAGCGCGCTTATCGCCAATGGCCTCGACAATCTGTCGGACAGTTTCGTCTACGCGATCAGCCTCTTCGCGCTGTCCCGCTCCGCCAAGTGGAAGCGCGGAGCGGCGAACGTTTCGGGCGGCCTGCTGATCCTCTTCGCCCTTGGAATCCTGTATGACGCGTGGCGCCGCTACGTCGGCGGATCGGATCCTCTTGGCACGATCATGATTGTCATGGCGCTGGTAGCGGCGGCCATCAACGCACTTTGCGTCTGGCTGCTGGCACGGCTTCGCGATCCAGACGTAAACATCCGAGCGGCGAATACGTTCAGCTGGAACGACTTCGCGGCCAATCTCGGAATCGTCGTCGCAGGCGGGCTCGTAGCCTGGCTCGGAACGAATTGGCCGGACCTTGTCGTGGGCGTGATTGTCGCCGGCATCGCGGCCTGGGGTGGCGTCGGAATCCTGAGAGACGCGCATGGTGAACACCACAAGGCGGTGCACAATGACGATCAGGTAACCAAGGACTCGGCCTGAAATCGGGGCTTGAAGCTACAGTGACTGTAGCAACTACATATTCTCGTGAACGATTCGAGGAGGTATCCCGTGAACCCCGCCGACCCTCATTTGGCCAAAACCCGGCTGCTGGATTTTGACGCGACCTCAATTGCAAAACTGATCGAGGAGCGCGGCTGGGCAGACCTTCCCAGCGACGACCGAATTGGGGCCATCTACGATTTCGTCAGGAACGAGATTACCTTCGGCTACAACCGCGCCGACGACATTCCGGCGTCCGAGGTCCTCGCAGATGGCCACGGGCAGTGCAACACCAAGGGCACGCTCCTCATGGCCCTGCTGCGTGGCGTGGGAGTTCGCTGCCGACTGCACGGGTTCACAATCCACAAGGCGCTTCAGAGAGGCGTCGTTCCGGAACTCGTCTATCCCCTCGCGCCGTCCGAAATCCTCCACTCCTGGGTAGAGGTGGACTTGGGCGACGGATGGGTCAATCACCGCCAGAACTTCGGATTTGTGCGCGACTTGCTCTATCGCCACGTCATCCGTCACTGGATGAATGCCAGGGTTCGCCGCATCCGCCGCGGAATCTTGCCGCCGGTCCCCGGATTCGATCGGCCGAACCACCGCCATGAGGAGACGAACCGTGCCGCATGATCACGGCCACGCCCACATCGATCCTCAATCCGGTGATCGTCGCGTCTCCATCGCCATCTGGGCCAACGGCCTCCTGACGGTCGCGCAGATCGTCGGCGGGATCCTTTCCGGCAGCCTCGCGCTGATCGCGGATGCCCTCCACAATTTCTCGGACATGGCGTCGCTGGTGATCGCCTTCTTCGCGCGTAAGATCGCTCGCCGCCCGGCGGACAAGCGCATGACCTTCGGCTATGGGCGGGTAGAAATCGTCGCAGCGCTCATCAACTACACGACACTTATCCTGATCGGCTTCTACCTGATCTACGAGGGTGGCATGCGCATGATCGACCCACCAGAGGTACAGGGCTGGACGGTGGTGATCCTGGGCGGTGTGGCACTGGTCGTCGACACGTTGACGGCGCTGCTCACCTATTCGATGCAGAAAGGCAGCGTGAACATCCGTGCGCTCTTCCTGCACAACCTATCGGACGCTTTGGCCTCCGTGGCGGTCATCATCGGCGGCTCGCTCATCCTCCTCTACAACATGCGGTGGGTCGACCCGGCGATCACCATCGGCATCGCTCTCTACATCCTCTACCTCGCATTTACCGAGATCGGCGGTCCGATTCGGACGCTGATGCTCGGCAGTCCACCGGACATCGATAATGAAACCGTCGTTCAGGCGATGCGGGGTGTGGATGGTGTCGCGGACGTTCATCACGTGCATCTGTGGCAGATGCAGGAGCACGAGGCGGCTCTGGACTGCCACGTCGTGCTGACAGCGGACGGCTGGGGTCAAATCGAAAAGATCAAGGCCGCGATCAAGGACCGGCTGAAGGACGATTTCAGCATCGGTCATTCGAGTCTGGAATTTGAGCACGAAGACCGCGCACACGAAAACGCTGACCTTTACGGTCACGGCAAACCGGAAAAAGAGGAGGAAAACCATGTTCACCGAGACACTGACAGCTCATGACGACACGATTGGCCTCGCCTGCGAGGGCAAGCTCAGCGAAAGCGACCTGAAACGGATGCACGCCCTGCTTCATGAGCGCCTGCAAGAGACAAGTAAGCCCGGCCTGGTTCTCGATCTCACGAGGTTCGAAGGCTACGATGGGCCGTCCGCTCTGCTCGAAGATCTGAAAATCGACACAGCCCATAGGAATGACTTCCGCCGCGTCGCTGTGGTGGGCGAAGGGGCTTTGTTGGAGTGGGGAACCAGGTTCGCCGACGTGCTGACCACGGCAGAACTCCGTTAGTTCGACCCGGCGGAAATGAAGGCGGCAATCGCCTGGGCAAGTGAAAGGTAGAGTAGCTTTCAATCAGATGCCTTCGCAGAAGACAGCATCTGTTCGAAACCATAAACAAAAGAACTACAGCAGTTGCGAGACCCAAGAGCAATCCGAAAGTTCTGAACATGGTCGCTCCTTTCGCAAAGGAGTAACTTTGGTACGGTGGCACTGCCCTTGCCGGGGCATTATCAAATCGTAATGTTTTAGCGGCTCAGGGCGCCAGTTGGTTAACATAAACTTCATTATGCGAATTTATACTTAGCGTTGCGATAGTATATTATTGTATGTATGCTGAACTCCTATCACGGAGGCTCCACAGCATGCGCCATTTACTCAAGAAGCTCCTCCCCTCGGTCGCAGTCGCTTTGACCGTGACAGGTTCTTCGCTGCCAATACCCGCCCGCGCGCAGACATACCCGATCGATTGCGCGATCCTCTTGTGCCTGTCTGGCGGCTGGCCTGCTTCCGTCCCTTGCGCCCGAGCCCGCGCCGAATTTATCCGGCGGATTACACCTTGGCCGGTCGAACCACCGCTGCAAATCTGGCGCTGTCCCATGGGCGCCTCCTACGAGAACGATCGGTTACAAAACAACGCTGGCGGCATCTTTGAAGCCTTGTACCGAACCGACAGCCGTCGACCGCTTCAATCCTTGCCAGTAGATAATCTCGTTCCCACCGACCTCGCCCTGCGGCTCGTTCAGGACCGCGCGGACATCGATATCAGCGGGCCAGAGTTCAATTTCGTGCGGTCCATCCGCGTCTTCGATGTACGGTATGCACGACAGCACGAATCCGGGCGAGATGGCGACTGCAACCGCAGCGCAGTCGTTGTCCTCGGCACCTA
>NZ_JACIEQ010000009.1 GCF_014196965.1 Actibacterium naphthalenivorans
AGCTTACAAGGCGATCAGAAATGCCACGCTGTAAGCCATGTTCAGGCTTCGTTCTTCCTTAGCGTGGTTCTACGAAGAAACCTTCCGATGGGGCCTGCTGGCGCGGAAGCGCGAGGTCTCGCGGAAGTTCTCGCCTTTCACGTCGAGCACCACGGCGGAGCCCTTGTAGGTCAGCAGGTTCGGGATCACGAACCCCACGCCCTTGCCCCGGCCTGTAGGCGCCACGATCAGCGCGTGGGGGAAGGTTTTTGAGACTAGGAACGGGCGCTTGGATTTCGGGGAGCCGAGCTTGCCCAGAAGGAAGCCACCGTCGGGCTTGGCAAAGAAACCGTTCCTGTTCATCTCGCTGCGGGTCTGCCAATGCGTCGTCCCGAAGCGGGTCAATGCATCCCCCAGAAGCGTGACGCTCAGCATCAGCGATGCCAGGCCGAAGCTGCCAAGGATGAGGTTCACCCAGAGGAAGTCTTTCGGTGCAGACTGAGACAGACCCCGATATTCGCGGGCAAGCAGGGTGACGTCGAAACGGGTGGGAGAAAGCCCATAGCGGAACATGACAAAGCCGGTCGCCACGACATAGCCCATGGCGAGACCGACCAGCACGAGGCTCAACACTCCTAAGGCAATCTTGCCTTTATCCATGGGTGATCCCCTTCTCGCCATCTGCCGCAGCGTGGCGTGCGCGCTGCGCCTCTATCTGTTCTTCCGCCAATGCATCGAGAACGCGCTCCATCGCCGGGCCGTGCGCAGTGACCTCGCTGCTCTGGAGATAGGTCTTGGCGAGTTCCAGCTGGCGCAGCGGATCCTCGGTGAATGTGTCCAGGACGTCCGCGTTACCGGCCCGCAGCGCGTCGATTGCGTCGTGGCTTAGTCGCTCGTTTATCTGCCGGACGATGTCCTGCTGCTCTGACTCGGAGAGCGGGCCCTCGACGTCGGCGTTTCGCACAAAGGCCATGACGGTTGGCGCTGTCTCTTCCAGATACCGGCGCTCGGCGTAGTCTTGTCGCGCCTGGTCCTCGATCTCGAAACTGCGCTCGCTGATATAGGCACGCGACGCGCCTAGCGAACGAAGGTGATTGATTTCGTCCTGGACGGCCTTCCCGAATTCATCATCCGGCATCTCCGTGCGATAGCGGGCGAGGGTGCGGAGCTCTTCGGCAATCGGACCGAGATGATCCGAAGGATCCCGCAAGGCGAGGTCCATGTCGCCAGCATGAAGCGTGCGGTCCTGCTCGGATACCGCATATTGCGGCGGCATTCGACTGTCGGTGATCTGTTCCCAGGCCATTGAGGCCAGTTCGGCATGTTGCGGCGATTTCTGCGCGTAGACGTCGAACGCGGCGCGGGCCTCTTCAACCTCCACGGCACCTGCCCGCCGGACGGACGGGTCGTCGAAGAACGGATGATCGAAATCCGTCCGGCGGAACTGCGCCACCAGCGCTCTGAACGCCTGCCGCTCCGATGGGGCAAAGATGTCGGACCCATCTTGCGCGAGATCACTCCCAGGTGTCGTCAACCGTTCACCAAGCGCTGCCTCAGCGTCATCCACCTCGTCGACCTCGGTTGGCGCGCGCAGGACGCGTACATCGGTCAAAACATCGCCCAGCCGAACATGCACGGCTTCCAGCCGGTCGAGCGCGTCTTCCCGGTCCGCAGATTTCTCCAGATCGAGGTCGCTTGCTTTGGCAATCCCCTGCAGATCCTGTGCCAGCCACTGGCGCTCCAATGCGGCATTGCCTGCCCCCTCCCGCAGGCGCGCGGCCACAGCCTCGGCATCGATGCCCGTGCCTTGCAACGCTTCGGCCAGCTTTGGTGCCACCTCTCCATCGTCAAGACGCGCGAGGTGATCTTCACTGGCGTTTGGCCTTGCATAGATGCCGTCCCGGGACGGAGCATCGACCAGGGCGGCGGAGCGATCCCCGAGCGGGTTCAAATGCGCGACCGAGGCCAGAACGTCGGTCAGCTTGCGCTCGATCACCGGCCTCTCGGCCGCCGGCGCCCTGTCGATCGCCGCCTCGATCTGGCGAATGTTCTGAGAAAACTCGGTGATCAGCGTGTCGAACGCTGCTTCGTCTTGGGACATGTAGATGGCTCCGTCAGCTTGCATCTGACCGCCACTGGCAAGGATGGTGCTGGCCCGCTCGAGCGCTTCGGCCACGTCGTCGAAATTCGAACGTGACGCCTCCGCCGCGAGCCCACGGTAGATCAACGCCTTGTGCCTGACGGTTTCCAGAGCGGCCCCCAGGTCCGCGCCGGTTCTCTGGCGCTCAACTGGGGGACGACCTTCGTCGCGAGCCTTGTAGATTTCATCGATCTCGGCGCGGTAGGTCGTGACGCCGCGATCCAGACGACGCGTCGCCTCAAGGCGGATCCCATGAACCCGGGCCGCCTCGACCATCGCCTCGCGAAAGGCGTCGTAGTTGAAGTGATGATCCTTCCCGAGAAAGAACATTTCGCCATCCTTGCTGCGGCGGTTCAGAACAATATGCGCATGTGGATGCGCGCGATCTTGGTGTATTGCAGCAATATAGTCGAATTGCGACCCCTCACCTTGAAAGAACTTCTCGCAGACCGCCTGGGTGATATCGCGCACCTCTTCACCCCTGGTCCCAACCGGGAATGCCATCAGCAGATGCGACGTATGGCCAAGCTTGGGGCTGTAGCGCTCGTTCCACTGGTTCTCGAACCGCCGCGCCACTCGGTTGATCTCGGCTTCCGAGAGCTGCTTCTTCCCGTCATGGGTGCCGCGACTGTCGAGGATATGGGTCGACTTTGTTGTGAGATATGTGAGCTGAGCCCGTAGCTGCGCCCCGGTGTGACAGCCCCCTTTCGAGATAGCCTTGAAGATCGCTGGCGAATAGCCGCGCGCGGCCCGAACCATCTGCGCGCCCCTGGAAAGCCCCTGCCAGGATCCCGAAACTCGGCTCCAGCCGCGGTCAAATAGCGCCGGGTCGATGCCACGGACCCGGTCACTCCGCGCCATTCTCATTCCTCTCGGCGAGGCCCGCCAGGGCAGAGCTGATCTCAAGGTCCAGCACGCTGCGCCGCGCACGCGACATCTCCTGGACCTGGTCGGCCAGATCGAAGACCAGACCCGCAAGGGCGCGGACGTCACGGTGACTTGAGGCCGGGTAGGACAGTCTCTCGCCCCGCACCTTGGCCTCGTTCAGACGTCGCGCGATCTGGTTCACGTTGTTGCCGACCCGGTTGAGCGCGGCGCCGAGGTTGCGCAACTCGTCACACATCTCGTCGTCGGGCAGGAAAACACCTTCGGCCGCCAGCATCAGGCGGCGCATGGCATCCGAGCGGTGCGCAATCCCGCGCCGCGACAGCGCCGCGTCGAACCGGCGCAGGTCGTCGTCCGAGACCCGGATCCCCACAACCCGCGATCGGCTGCCGTTCGCTGTCTGACGCTCATCCCAGTGGTTCACCACGTTGTAGATCGTCTTCAGGCTGACATCGTAGCGGGCTGCCAACGACACCGCGGAGACGCCGTTCCGGCGCTCTTGGGAGATGGTCGATCGTTCGATCACTGACAGTCTGCGGCGGCGGGGCATTTTGAAGTTAACGTTCCTATTTCTTGCCAACTTCGTACAAGCCCGCCGACTCCCAACGCAAGTGGAGTCGGCCATAAGGGCTTGTACTCAATGTAGAAAATCGCCCCGCAGGGGCGATTTCCCGTCCTTTGTCAAATGGATCGCGCGTCGCGCTCATTGCACCACGCGATGCGGTCTCCGCATCGCGCATCGCGTCTTTTGCGCCCCGTCTCTTGCACCCCGCAAGACGGGTTTTGCTGCGTGCTGACCGTCTCGCGTCACCCGCAGAACGACATACGCGAGACTGCCTCCCGTCGTCTGGAGCGCGCTATCCGTCTCCTGCATTCCGTCCGCGGCACATCGCCAAGCGCATCCCGACATTTGGAGGGTGTGTGGTGCCCCGCGACGAATGCTGACGGCGCCACGGCAAACGTCGCACGGTCATCGCATAACGCCACCCGCTGCATGCCAAACGCCGTTCGCCTCCCGACTTCTGCTTGACCCCTCCGCCTCATGCGTTTAGCGACACTTTAGCATTATCGTTGCGATTCACTATTTTTGCGGAGAGTCAGAATGCCGAACGAAAATCTTGTGGTGATCGCAGCGATGGCCCGGAAAGGGGGCAGTGGAAAAACGACGCTTTCGCGCGCCTTGATCAGCGCCGCGATCGCCGCCGGACGCAGAGTGATGTTGATCGACACGGACAGCACGAGAGTACTCGGTGCCTGGCATGCCCGGGCGGAAGCCGGTGGGCTGAGTTCGCCGCTTCTCTGCTCGGCCACCGTCGAAAGCGTGGCGGGTGTCGAGGGTCAGATCGATCAGGTCTACATGGCAGGCACAGCAGACTTCATCTTCATCGATACCGCGGGGGTCGGTGCCGAATGGTCAGACGGCATCGCGGTGCTTGCGGACCACATTGTGACGCCCGTCATGCTGTCGACATCTGATTTCGATGTCGGAGCGCAGACTTCTGATTGGTTTGAGAAGCTGAAATCCCGTGTTGACGACCCCTCCAGCCTTCCGCGCCACCACGTCGTCCTCAACATGGTCGACCCGAAAACGACCCGTGCTGACGCCGCCCTGATTGAAGAAGCGCTCACCCGTTTTCCGGTGATTGAGACCGTCATGATGCGACGAAACACTTACAAGGAGATGGATCAGAAGGGGCTTCTCCACGCCTTGGCGCTGGAAAAGCAATCTGATCCAAACCCTCTGATGCGTCCACATGTTCGTCATGTCGTCGAGGCGCTCGAGGAGGCGACGGACATCCTCAACAATATTCTTGCTGCGTGAGGACAGTCGATTGCGCAAGAAGATCCCGACCATCACTAGGCCCGACCCAGCCTACGCCGCCACCCTGCAACAGGGTGACCGCGAGATTCCCGGGAAGGAAGATGAGGCACAGGTCACAGCAACAAAGACAGGCACCCCAGCCACTGACGTTAACGCGGATCGGCACGGGTCAGAGCTTGTGCCGGAAGGTGCCGTGGCGCCGCACCAAGTCACCGCGGAAAGCTCTGACCCGCATACCAGCCTGAGAGCTCCCGTATCCGCGCGCGCATTGAGCCCGACCCGGAAGATCGACATCAGGGTCAACGCACTCGAACGACAGGAAGCTGCGCTAGAAACTTGTGGTGTTGAGCCAGCACATGTGGTGCGTGCCGCCCTGCGCCGTGCAGTCAAAGGCTGGCAACTGTCGCCGGTCTTCGCGCCAGTCGCGGAGGAGCGGCGCACTCGAAACACGCAGTGGCAGGCCCGGACATCTCTGGCAGTAGATGCAGCCAGCCTGGGTGTCCTCCTCCGGGACCACGACCCCCTCGACGTCTTGAGTAAATGGGCTCTGATCCGCGGTCAGGTGGAACCACGCATATGGGGCGAGATCGACAAAATCTTGGACGAAATTGCGGATCGCGCTGCATCGCCGCATGAACCGCACGCACCGTAAGGTACCCATCTGAAAAGATAACTTGCATTTCGCCGGTGGATTTTCGCCCACCCGGAACGGTTCATCTTGCAGTTGCAGAAACCTAGTCCTAACACCAGCTAACAGGAATTTCAGACCTCAGTAGTGACGAGTTGCGAGGTCCATTTAGGAGGAACGCATTATGAATACGAAGCCCCGCCTGACTGGCGAACCGATCATGCGCATCCTCTGCAAGACATCTGAAAATCTGGTTGGCTACCTGTACCAATGGAACAATGGCGACGTGCAGCCTGCCTGGTTCGACGGCGCCATGGCGGACGTTCGCTATGAACCATTCATTCAAGCGACGGAACAGAACCCAGTCGATCCGAAGACCCCCAAACCGCGTCAACAAGATCTGACGCACCTTGAAAAGGCCTAGCTCAAGGCATCGCATTGGTTTGTGGGTCATCCCGTCCCGCAGGTCCTTTGAGCGATAGAGTTGACTTCTATGCCTCACATGCGATCTAAATGTGAGTTATAGAAAGGGCATCTATAACTCATGGCTTGGAACTGGACGCTGCCAGATTGGCCGGATTTCCGGTATGACGCCTCCGCGCTGGAGCCGTTTGAGCAGACGTTCCTGCTGTCGTCCGGAGAAATCCTCGGCGCGGTCCATCATGTCAGCCAGCCGGAGCGCGAGCAACTTCGCATCGAACTGCTCAGCGAGGAAGCAATGCAGACGAGCGCCATCGAGGGTGAAATCCTCGACCGGCTCAGTGTCCAGTCTTCGTTGCGCCGCCATCTGGGCCTCGATCCGGACAGCTACCCTGCCAAACCGCGCGAACAGGGCGTCGCGGAAATGATGGTCGACGTCTATTCCAGTTTTGCAGAGCCGCTGACCCATGAGACGCTGTACCGCTGGCATCGAATGCTCCTGTCCCATGACCGTCGGTTGGAAACCATCGGGGCCTACCGACAACACGCCGAGGCGATGCAAATCGTTTCCGGCCGCCTTGACCGGCCCACGATCCATTTCGAAGCGCCGCCCTCAGAGCGGGTCATGCCTGAGATGGAGCGATACGCGGATTGGTACAACAAGACCGGGCCGGGGGGAGCAGAGCCGCTTCCAGCGCTGACGCGCGCAGGGCTAAGCCACCTCTATTTCGAGAGCGTCCACCCATTCGAAGACGGCAACGGTCGCTTGGGTCGCGCCCTCGCTGAAAAGTCGCTGGCGCAGAACATTGGCCAGCCGACCCTCATCTCGCTCGCCTTCACCATCGAGAAGGAGCGCAAGGGATACTACGATCAGCTCGAGCAGCATCAAAAAACGCTCGACGTGACCGATTGGCTCGTCTGGTTCGCAGAAGTTGTCTTGAAGGCCCAACAGGTAACACTCGACCGCGTAGGCTTCTTCATCAGCAAGGCACACTTCTACGATCGGCACAGAGACCACTTGAACGAACGCCAGGCCAAGGCCATCGCTCGCATGTTTCGGGAAGGCCCCGGCGGGTTCAAAGGCGGCCTCAGCGCCGACAACTATCTCAAGATCACCGGAACTTCACGCGCGACCGCAACCCGCGATCTGCAGGACCTGGTCGAGAAGGGTGCGCTCAGCCGGACCGGTGAGCGACGCCATACGAGGTACTGGCTAATACTCTCAGAAACAACGACATCGCAGCTGTCGGCGAAACCCGAAAGAACACAGATCGAGCTGAACAAGGCACTGGATCTGAAGTCCCCTTAAAGCATCCGCTTGCCAACTGTGGATCAGGTTGAAAAGGGGCCGTCCAAGCAAATGTGATTGAATTCTTTAATGGAAGAATGGAAGATAAGTCATTATCCGCGAGGAGATGCCCAATGGGTGATGATGCCGCGAAACTTTCGAACCTAAATTTGAAGATCACCGAGGATGAGCGGTGGGCCTTCAAGGAGCTCTGTGTCCGGCACCGGATGAGTCAGGTCGACGGCTTCCGTTTGGCAGCACGATTATTGGAACAGCACCTTGAGACGAAAACGAATAGCAGTGAAGGCGCATAGATGAACACCCTGACGACGAACACCTCTCTCGCCGATTTCATCTGGAAGAACGCGGACGACCTTTGGGGGAACTTCAAGCACGTCGATTTCGGTAAGGTAATCCTGCCCTTCACCCTGCTGCGCCGCCTGGAATGCGTGCTGGAACCGACCCGGGACCAGGTGCGCGAAACCGTCAAGACCATGAAGGACAGCCCGATCGACCTGGGCGTGATCCTGCGGACCCAGACCGGGTACCCGTTCTACAACACCTCGAACTACGACCTGCGCAGCCTCGGCGCGACCCGGACCCGTCAGAACCTTGAGGATTACATCGCATCTTTCTCTGACAACGCGCGCGTCATCTTCGAACAGTTCGATTTCGCAAACACGCTGGCCCGGATGGACAAAGCCGGGGTCCTCTACAAGATCTGCCAGAACTTCGCCGCCATCGACCTCCACCCCGACGCAGTTCCGGAACGGATCATGTCGAACGTCTACGAACACCTGATCCGGCGCTTCGGCGCCGAGGTGAACGAGGCGGCCGAAGACTTCATGACCCCGCGCGACGTCGTTCATCTGGCCATCGAGCTGCTGCTCGACCCGGACGACCAGATGTTCATCGACAACCCCGGCCTGATCCGGACCCTTTATGACCCCACCTGCGGCACTGGCGGCTTCCTGTCGGACGGCATGGAGCATGTGAACGCCCTGCGCGACCGGTACTCGGTCGCCCCGGTCATCGTTCCCTACGGGCAGGAACTGGAGCCGGAGACCCACGCGGTCTGCCTCGCCTCGATGCTCCTCAAGACCGTCGAGTCCGATCCCGGCCGAGACCTGTCGAAGAACATCAAGCTGGGCAGCACCCTGTCCGACGACAAGCTGGCGAACGAACGGTTCCATTACTGCGTCTCGAATCCGCCCTTCGGCAAGAAGTGGGAGATGGATCAGGCCGCCGTGGTTCGGGAACATCAGGAAAAGGGGTTCGAGGGCCGGTTCGGCCCCAAGCTGCCGCGGGTTAGCGACGGGTCGATGCTGTTCCTCCTCCACCTCCTCAGCAAGCTGGAGGCGCCGGAGCGCGGCGGCGGGCGGGCGGCTATCGTCTTGTCCGGCTCGCCCCTCTTCAACGGGAACGCGGGGCAAGGGGAATCCGAAATCCGGCGCTACCTGCTGGAGGAGGACGTGGTCGAGGCGATTATCGCACTTCCGACCGAGATCTTCTTCCGGACCGGGATCGGCACCTACATCTGGCTCCTGTCGAACAACAAACCGGCCCACCGGAAGGGGCAGGTTCAGCTGATCGACGCGACTGCGCTGTTCGAGCCCATGCGCAAGAGCGAGGGGAACAAGCGTCGCCGGGTCGGGGATGACCAGATCCGCCAGATCGTCCAGATGTATTCCGACTTCGTCCAGACGAAGGAAAGCCGGATCTTCGACGCCCGCGACTTCGGCTATCGCCGGGTCAAGGTCCTGCGCCCGCTGCGCAAGAAGGTCGTGATCTCGCCCGAAGGGTTGGCCGCGCTGGCGGATGAAACCGCATGGGGCAAGCTCTCGCGCGAAGTGCAGACCGCCTGGACCACGCTCTTCGAGGCGGACATGGGCGAGGCGCATGGCTGGCACCGGTTCGAGGCCTGGGTCAAGAACGCGGCCAAGCGTGACCCGGGGCTGGGCCGCGTGAACGCCGCTCTGATCAAGGCGTTCCAGAAATCCTTCGGCGTGTGGGACCCAGACCTCGAACCGATCCTCGACAAGAAGGGTGAGGTCATCCCCGACGACGACCTGACGGATTTCGAGAACATCCCCCTCGGCACCGACATCCGGGACTATATGGCGCAGGAGGTGCTGCCCCATGCGCCCGACGCCTATGTGGACGAGGATTTCCGCGATGAATACGACGGGCAGGTGGGCGTCGTGGGGTACGAGATCAACTTCAACCGCTACTTCTATGAATACCAGCCGCCCCGCGATCTGGACGAGATCGACGCCGAGCTGAAGGCGGTCGAGGCGGAAATCGCGGCGGTGCTGGCGGAGGTCACTGCATGACAGAGATGCAAGTGATTTCCGGGACTGCTTTACCCATCGGCTGGAAGCATATCCCCCTGAAGCACAATCTTCGTCGCCTCTCTGAAAAATCCAAGAAGGGCGGGAAGGTCGTGGCTTTGGAGAATATCGAGAGCTGGACGGGGCGCGCTATTGAAACGGAGTCCGTCTTTGACGGGGATGGCGTTGATTTCAGACGAGGCGACATTCTTTTTGGGAAGCTGCGCCCTTATCTCGCGAAGGTTTATCTTGCTGAAAACGCGGGGGAAGCCGTGGGCGATCTTTGGGCGCTTCGACCTCAAGACCACATTGAGCCGCGATTTGCTGCTTATCAGCTTCTCGAGCCGGGCTTCATTGATCGAGTAAATGGGTCGACAACCGGCGCGAAGATGCCAAGGGCTGAGTGGGGGTTCGTTGGTTCCATAAAGGTGCCAACCCCTCCTATCGAAACACAAACCGCCATCGCTCGCTTCCTGGACCGCGAAACCGGTCTGATTGACGGCTTGATCGAGAAGAAGACCCGGTTCATCGCGCTGCTGAAGGAGAAGGAGAAGGCGGCGATATCGCGCTTCGTTCGGCGCGGGCTTGACCGAAACACGCTCACCATCGACAGTGGGGTCGATTGGCGCGGGCGGGTACCTGCGCATTGGGTCCGGGGCCGGATGAAGGACCATTTCCGGCAGGAGAAGCGGCAGGGATATGAAACCCTGACCGTTCTTTCGGTCTACCGTGAGTTCGGGGTGATCGAGAAGTCGTCCCGGGACGACAATATTAACAAGACCCCCGAAGACCTTACCAAATATCAACTGGTCAAACCGAACAACCTCGTCATCAACAAGATGAAGGCGTGGCAGGGGTCGATGGGCATCGCCCAAATGAGGGGCATCACCAGCCCCGACTATGTTGTAATGCGCCCCATCGGCGAACATGACCCCAGATACATGCACCACTATCTGCGCGCGCAGCCCATGCCGTGGGTCTACCGTCTGATTTCAAACGGTATCCGGACCGATCAATGGCGCATGGAGGCTGAGAAGTTCTTGGGGCTTCCCGTGTTCATGCCGCCGATCGAGGAACAGCGGCGCATCGCAGACCGGATAGATGTTGAGCTTGAGCGGATCAGGAGCCTTATCACCCTGACCGAGCGCAGCATCGACCTCCTTCGCGAGAAGCGTTCGGCGCTGATCACTGCCGCCGTGACCGGGAAGATTGACGTGAGGGCGGCAGCATGACTTTTGGCGCGGACCGGTCGGTTTCTTATTGCTTTGGTAGGATTCCTGCCCTATCTAATGTCTCAACAAGACCCGCCACGCCTCGGACGGAACCTCGGTTTCGCACTGCGCACCCCGGCGGGTTACTTGTTTTCAGGGTATCGCTTTCACGGCACGGGGGTGCCGCATGAAGTTTGAAAAACCCGCCGTTTCTGTGCCAGATCAGATCGAACTCCTCAAACGTCGCGGCATGATTGTGGGGGACGAAGCCCAGGCACAGCACTACCTCAGCTTCATCTCCTACTACAGGCTGCGGGCCTACTGGCTTCCCTTCGAGGTGCCCGCCGCGAACAACGGCGATCACGCCTTTCGTGACGGGACAACCTTCGAGGATGTGCTGACACTCTACATCTTCGACCGTGAATTGCGGCTCTTGGTCCTGGACGCTATCGAACGGGTCGAAGTAGCCCTGCGCGCGCAATGGGCACATCACATGGCGATGACCTATGGGCCCCATGGCTATCTCGAACAGGGCAACTATGCCCACATCGGGCGTCATGCCTCTGCCGTTGCCGAGTTGAACAAGGAATTCAGCCGCTCGCGCGACACCTTCGCTACTCACTATCGCGACAAATACACCTCGCCGAAGCTGCCGCCGGTCTGGATGGCGGCAGAGGTCATGTCGTTCGGTCTACTTTCGAAATTCTACAGCGATCTGAAGTTGCGCGGCGATAGAAACGCCATTGCAGCCCCCTTCGCACTGGACGAAAGGGTCGTCACGTCTTTCGCCCACCATATCAGCCACGTGCGCAACATATGCGCCCACCATGGCAGGCTGTGGAACAAGCGCTTCACAGTGAAGATGACTGTTCCGAAATACCCCGCCAAGCTGCCCGTTGCGATGCGGGATGCCGATCCGCGCTATCTGCACAACACTCTGGTGATGCTCGATTACCTTTTGGCCCTGATCGCACCGGGCAATGAATGGAAACAGCGCCTTGTTTCGCTAATCGACGGCTGCCCGTTGGCTGATCCTGCGAGCATGGGCTTTCCGGCGGATTGGCGCGCCAGAGCGGTATGGAAGGTATGAGAATGCCGTTTTCAGCCCAATCAAAGCTGGCAAGACTTGTGAAAGAGGTGGCCGCATGACCACCGGTGAGACCTTCGGGCGGACCATCCAGCTTTTTCTGGTCGACGGGAAACCCACGGGTCTGCGCAAGGCGACGATCCACGGCAGGTCGGGTCTCTTGTTCGTCAGCGGAGCCTCGGCCGCGGCGGCTGCCGTGCTGGACCGGAACAGCAACGGACAGCTTGAGTGGAAGGTCCGAGGTTCGAAGCTGAATTATCACGAGTGGCAGCAGGCGCAGGCCGGCGGTACGGAGGTGACAGAATGAGCGACCTGCATCACGAGAAGCACCTCGAGTCCTATATCGTCCAAAGGCTCGCAGCCGCAGGCTGGCTGATCGGCGCCTCCGACGCGTTTGATGCCGACCGCGCCATGTACCCGGAGGATCTGGAGGCCTGGCTGCGCGCCACCCAGCCGCAGAAATGGGACCGGCTTCAGGCGATGAACGGCGACAAGACCCTTACAGTGGTCATGGACCGGCTGGAGACTGCGCTGGAGAAACAGGGAATAGTACAGACCCTGCGCCGGGGCTTCTCCGTCGCTGGCAGCGGTCACCTTGACCTGTCCGAGGCGGCCCCGGAAGACCAGCGCAACGAGAAGGTCCTGCACCGCTACGCGTCGAACCGGCTGCGGGTCGTGCCGCAGCTGAAATATCACCCGGGCCGCGAGCTCGCCATAGACCTCGGCCTGTTCCTGAACGGCCTGCCGCTGGCGACGGTCGAGCTGAAGACGGATTTCACCCAGTCGGTCGAACACGCGAAGGCCCAGTACCGGCGCGAGCGCTTGCCCGTAGACCCGGTCACGAAACGCAAGCATCCGCTTCTGACGCAGCATCGCGGCGCGGTTGTCCATTTCGCGATGTCCGACAGCGAGATCTGGATGACCACCAAGCTTGCGGGGGAGGACACCTTCTTCCTTCCCTTCAACAAGGGGAATGACGGTCGGGCCGGTAACGCGGCCCGGGCCGATGGGGAGTATCCAGTCGCCTACTTCTGGGAGGAAATCTGCCAGCCGGACGCGTTCCTGCGGATCTTCCACAGCTTCGTCTATGTCGAGAAGAAGAACGTGGTCGACTTGAAGGGGAACTGGTCGGTCAAAGAGACCCTGATCTTCCCCCGGTTCCACCAGTTCGACGCGGTCAACAAGATGATCGCAGACGCGAAGGTGAAGGGGCCGGGACACCCCTACCTGTGCGAGCACAGCGCCGGGTCCGGAAAAACCTCGACAATCGCATGGACGGCGCATGACCTGGTGAAGCTGCGCCGGGACGACGGGACTCCGATCTTCGACACGGTGATCATCGTAACAGATCGGAACGTTCTGGACGGACAGCTGCAGGACGCTGTCCAGCAGATCGACCACCAGAAGGGGCTGATCGCGGCGATCGACAGGGAGACGTCCTCGAAGTCGAAGAGCGAGCAGCTCAGCGAGGCAATGCTGAAGGGCACACCCATTATCGTGGTAACCATCCAGACCTTCCCCTTCGCGATGGAGGCGATCCTGACCGAAAAGTCCCTCCGGGACCGGAACTTCGCGGTGATCATCGACGAGGCGCATAATTCCCAGACTGGAAACACGGCCTCGAAACTGCAGGCAACACTGGCCCTATCAGCCAAGCAGGATATGTCGGAGATGACGGTCGAGGACATCCTTCTAGAGGTCCAGCGGTCCCGGAAGCGCCCGGCGAACGTGTCCCATTTCGCCTTCACCGCGACCCCAAAACACTCGACCATGATGCTCTTTGGGCGCCCGGCGGACCCGACAAGGCCCGCCGCGGAGGACAACCTCCCGGTCTCGTTCCACAAATACGAGATGCGCCAGGCGATCGAGGAAGGGTTCATCCTCGACGTGCTTCGCGGCTACGTCCCCTACAAGACGGCCTTCAACCTCGGGCAGGAGATCGTCGAGGAGAAGCGGGTTGATGGGAAGGCGGCGAAGCGGGCCTTGGCGAAGTGGATGACGCTGCACCCGACTAACGTCACACAGAAGGTCCGATTCATCATCGAGCACTTCTCGAAGAACGTGGCCCACCTGCTGGACGGGAAAGCGAAGGCCATGGTGGTCACCAGCTCCCGGGCCTCTGCAGTCCGGTACAAGCGGGCGTTCGACGCCTTCATCGCGGCGAACCCGGAATACGGGTACATCCGGGCCCTCGTCGCCTTTTCGGGCAAACTGACCGGGCGAGAGGTCATGCACCCGAATGACGACCTGTTGCAGGGGGATGCATTCGTCGTTGAGGAGGATGCGGAGTTTACCGAAGCGAACATGAACCCGGACGCGGGCGGCAAGGACCTGCGCCACGTCTTCGACCGACCGGAATACCGGGTCATGCTGGTGGCGAACAAGTTCCAGACCGGTTTCGACCAGCCGAAGCTAGTCGCAATGTATGTAGACAAGAAGATCGCGAACGCGGTCGAGATCGTCCAGACCTTCTCCCGTCTGAACCGGACCTTTCCCGGGAAGGACCAGACCTTCATCATCGACTTTATCAACGACCCGGAAGTGGTACGGGCCGCCTTCGCCCAGTATGACCGGGGCGCCAAGATCGAGGAGGTGCAGGACCTCAACGTCGTCTATGACCTGAAGGAGTTCCTCGACGATCAGGGGGTCTATGACGAGACACACGTCCTCGACTTCCAGAGGGCCCGGTTTCGGACAGCGACGGCCGCCGCCAGCGGCACCGATGACGAGGCGGCCCACAAGGCGATGTACGCCGCGACGCAGGAACCAACCGACGCCTATAACCATCGGCTCACGGAGCTTCGAAACCGCGCCTCAGAGGCCGAGGACGCCTGGCAGAAGGCGAAGGCGACCGGGAACGAAGACGGGATGAAACGCGCCGATCACGAGCGCGAACAGGTCGAGACAGCGATCGTGTCGCTGACGGATTTCAAGGCAGGCCTAGCCCGGTTCGGACGCCTTTACGCCTATGTCGCGCAGTTGGTCGATCTCGGCGATCCGGACCTTGAGGTCTTCGCGGCCTTCTCGAAACTGCTCGCGAACCGACTGGATGGGGTTCCAGCGTCCGAGATCGACCTGCACGGAATCGCGCTGACCGGCTATGACATCGTGGAGCGAGAGGAGGCTAGCAACGGCGAGGATGAGGAGCCCCCCACCCTCGACCCCATAAAGGGCGGCGGCGGCGGGGGACGGCCCGGTGCCCTACCGGTCTACATGCAGGAGCTCATCGAACGCCTGAACAGCCTCTTTGGGGAGGCCACCCCGATCGAGGACCAGGTCGCCTTCGTGAACCAGGTTGCAGCGATTACCCGCCAGAACCCGGTTGTGATGGCTCAGATCGATAATAACAGTAAGGATCAAGCGATGAAGGGGAACCTCCCCGGCGCGGTGCAGGCGGCAGTGGTCCGGGCAATGTCTTCGCATAGTGCGCTCGCCACGCTTCTCCTTAGCAAGGATCGCCAGGCCCTTCCTATCCTCGAAGGGGTGATCTACGAGATACTAAAGCGGGGCGAGGCGTTGGACCTCACTTCCAATTGATCCAGCAGAACTCTAAATGCGATGAGAAAATGGCTGCGTCCAAGATCGATCACTGAACGTAACCCCTCCGCTTCTTCACCGCTGCCAGCTTCATCAACGCGGTGATGGCGTTGCCTTCATCAGGGTGCGTCTCGACCATCATCTGCCCTCGAAACCCGATACGGCCCCATTCCCGCACAAGGCATGCGCCGCCAAACAGGTCCGGCTGAACGCTCATTCGATAGAAGCGCCGCATGTTGAGAGACGGGTCGATCCGCTTGAGATCGACCGTCGTCGGGAACACTTCCATTTGCCGCGATATGTCGAACATGTTGTTGACGCCTCTCTCCAAACCACAATATCAAGCGCTCTTCGACGTTTCCACTATGTTCTATCCCGAAAAGAAAGAGGGGGCTCACGCCCCCTTCTCGAACTTCATGACCGGGATGCCCAGCTTTTTGGCCTTGTCGGCGAGGTTTTCCTGGATACCGGTTCCGGGGAAGACGAGGACCCCGACCGGGAGCACATCCAGCATCGCGTCGTTGCGCTTGAAGGGCGCGGCCTTGGCGTGCTTGGTCCAGTCGGGCTTGAAGGCCACCTGCGTCACGCCCCGGGCTTCGGCCCATTTGGCGGCGATGAGCTCTGCGCCCTTCGGGCTGCCACCGTGCAGGAGGACCATGTCGGGATACTTGGTCCGGACCTGGTCGAGCTTGCCCCAGATCAGGCGGTGATCGTTGAAATCGGTCCCGCCGGTGAGGGCGACCTTGGGGCCAGCGGGCAACATCACCTCGGTCTCTGCGCGGCGCTTGGCGGCCAGGAAATCGCGGCTGTCGATCAGGGCGGCGGTCATGTGCTGGCGGTTCACCATCGAGCCGGTGCGGGGGCGCCAGGTCGATCCCGTGTGCTGAACAAACTCGGATGCGGCGTGATCGCGCATCATGTCCATGCAGTTCCGCCGTTCGACGAGGGTCAGGCCTTCGGCCGTCAGGCGCTCGAGCTCGACGGATTTCACCTCCGAGCCGTCCTGCTCGCGTTGGAGGCGGCGCTGCGCCTGTTCGTTCTCATCGAGCGACCGCTCGATCCGGGCCGTGGCGCGGTGGAAAAGGTTGACCTGGCCCCAGAGCACCTCTTCGAGATCGGGTTCCATACGGGTGTCTTCCAGGGTCGCGACGAGGGCGTCGAAGATGTCGGCGACGGCGACCGCGAGGCGCTGCCCATCGGGCATCGGGCGCGGATCGGGCTCGTCGAAGGGGCGGTAGCCATACAGCTGCAGCTCGTCGAGCGCATGGGCGGTCTGGGATGCGCTATGGGCGGGTTCATACGCGTCGTCGTGGGTATGGATCGTCATCGGTTTCTTGCCTCCGGGCCTGTCTCGTCCGCGCGTCATCCCGCGCGGCCTTCATGGGCAGACCCGAGCCGTCGGGGCGGTTGCCCCTTCACCCCGGCTTCACCGGGGCCGGAACAGCGTGGAGGAGGTCGGCAGGGAAGCTATTTGTCTCGCGATGCAAAGGCGGCTTTGCCGCCGGCGGAAATAGGTTCCCTGCCGACCTTGCAGGGGCAACCGCTTTGACGGCCTGCCCATCTCTTGAAGGCCGCGCAGGGCTGACGGGTGGATGCGCAAGGCCCTGGATGGGGTGAGGACGACGATCCAGAGCCACGACGGGATGCAGCCCCCTGCCCCGCACTCCCAGCCCCCCACCTGCGCGATGCAGCTCAGCTGGGCAGGCGATGCCGATCCTCTGGCCCGATCTGACCTGCCAGATGCTGGCGCAGCGCGTCCTTGCCGTTCGCCCGAAGATCATCATTGAAATCCCCGAGCCGCGGTTCCAGCACCCGCACGCGCACCCCGACCTCGGAGGCTCTGGCGCTCAACTTCTCTGCCGCGCGCTGCCCGGCCGGATCGCGATCGATCGCGACGTAAAGGCGCTTGAGCCCCTCCGGCAACAGGACCGCCCCGAGGTGACCCGAAGAGAGTGCCGCCCAGACGGGCAGACCTGGGATTGCCTCGGACAGGGACAGCATGGTCTCGATGCCTTCGCCGACGACGAGGATGTCATCGTGCGGGGTGAGCCTGACAGCATTGCCGAGTAGGTGACCCATAGCCCGACGCTGTGGATTCACTGCCGCCTTCCCCTGTCCGTCAGGCGCCAGCCAGGTGCGCTGCGCTCCCTGCACGGCCCCTGCCCCATCGGTGACCGCCGCGATTATCGCAGGTCTGGGGATGCTCCGGGTCTGCCCCTCTTCCCGATGCCAGCACTTCGGGTGGAAGCGTAAGGCGCCGTTCGCCCCGAATTGGGTGATGCCTCGGGAACGGAGGTAGGTCTCAGCAAGCGTGCCTGTGATCGGGTTCGAGGCAGCAAACAAGCGCGCCGCCGCGGGAGTGCCACCGGGCGCCTTGGCCTTCCTCGGCTCTTGCCTATCCGGGGCGACCGGCTGCGGACGGCCAAGATGCGCTCGGGCCTCGGCGAGAAGGTCGGGGAAGCGCGTGATCCCCGTCCGGGCGCGGATGATGTCCAGGAGATCGCCATGCTCGCCTGTGGCCCCATCCGTAAACTTGCCCGCTGCTCCTGGTCCCGACGCCGGGCCCGTCAATCGCACGAAGAGCGACCGGCCGGGGTTGTTCTGCAGATCGCCGACGATCCAGTAGGATCCTTCCCGCCGTCCGGCGGGAAGGTAGGCACGACAGACGCCTTCGGCATTTTCTGCCAGATCGCGCACGAGGTCTTCGGTCTCGGAATACATGGGTCAACAACCTCCGCGATCATGTAGCCTTGCGACAGGACAACGTGCAAGCAGACGATCCAGTATCGCGACGCCATCGGCGTCGGTCGGGCAGAACAGCCGAAGCTTCCAACTGATGATCTCCGAGAAGAAGCCATCGGCCTTGAGCCGATCCTTGGCTGCCTCCGAGAAGCCCGACAGTTCGATCCGGTTCGCGCCCATGACGCGCGAGCGGTGCAATTCCATCCCTTCGGACAGGCGCACCACGGTCTTGCCCTCCAGAACGAGGGCATGGACCTGCGCCGCCGAGAGCTTCGGCGCGTCTTTGGCCAGCGTGGTCGCGACCCAAGCGGGCGAGACGCGGCGGCCGATGATGCGTTGCCCGTCATCGGTCTGCAGGCGGTAGACGCGGGTTTCATCCTGGGGAAGCTGCTTCCAGATCGGCAGCAGCAGGCCTGCCACGATGTGCAGCGTGGCTTCGGAGAACTCCGGCACCTCGGCCAGTTCCGCGGTCCAGGCGGCGGAGAAGGCCGCGCGGTCGGCCTCGAGCCAGCGGGTGTCCTCCATGATCTTTGCCGGGACTGTGCTGGCATCGGTCGGGCGGATCAGGCGCAGGCGCGGCTCGATGGTCCCATCTTCCAGCATGTGACTGGTGGCGGGAACCTGCACGGCAGCCCGGCCCGAGCGGCTGTTGACCAGAAGCCGCGCCTGCGGGTCATCCAGCCATTCGAGCGCATCGGCCAGCGAGGTAGGCGTGTTGCGGCGCTTTTCCGCGATGGTCAGCAGCTGGGTTTTCGCGCCGGAGCCCGGATGGGTGTAGATGACCTGTACGTCGGTCACCCGGAAGCTCTCAGCACGGAGTGTCTCGAGCCCGAGATCATAGACCCCGGCGGCGATGGCGCCCTCAATTCGCTGATCGAGCAGCTCCTCGAAACCCGCGAACAGCACGGCCTGCATGTCGATCGTCAGCGCCAGCAGGCGATTGAGGAAGGTCGTGATCGGCGGCAGGTCATCCTTCAGCCCGTTATCATCGGTCAGGCTGAGCCCGGTCGCATCCTCGAAAGCCCCGAGCGAACATCCGGCCAGATCGCCGCGATAGATACGGCGGTAAAGCTGGCGCAGGGCGTCGCGGGCGTAGGGCGACTCGAGGTTGTCTTCGGGCCGGAACAGCCCTTGCCCGCCGGTCTGGCGCTGGCCGCGCGTTATAGCGCCAAGCGTGTCGAGACGTCGCGCGATGGTCGACAGGAACCGCTTCTCCGCTTTGACATCGGTGGCCACCGGCCGGAACAGCGGCGGCTGCGCCTGGTTGGTCCGGTTGGTGCGTCCGAGGCCCTGAATCGCCGAGTCTGCCTTCCAGCCGGGTTCCAAGAGGTAGTGGACCCGCAGGCGTTGGTTCTTCGCCCCGAGATCGGCGTGATAGCTGCGCCCGGTGCCGCCGGCATCCGAGAAGATCAGGATACGCTTTTCGTCATCCATGAAGGCTTGGGTTTCCGCGAGGTTCGCGGCTCCGGCCCGGTTCTCCACCACGAGCCGTGCCGAATGCCCTTCGCCCTTCCGCACGATGCGCCGCGAGCGCCCTGTGACTTCGGCCACGAGATCCGTGCCGAAGCGCTGGACGATCTGGTCGAGTGCACCCGGCACCGGCGGAAGCGAAGCCAGTTTCTCGATCAGCGCGTCACGACGCCGGACGGCTTCGCGGCACTCCACCGGTTGGCCGTCGCGCGTGACGGGGCGCGACGAGAGGTTGCCCTCGCTGTCGGTGAAAGGCTCGTAGAGCTGCACCGGGAAGGAATGGGCGAGGTAGTCCAGAACGTATTCCCTGGGTGTGATGTCACAACGGATATCATTCCATTCGTCGGTTGGGATCTCCGACAGGCGGCGTTCCATCAGCGCCTCACCCGTCGAGACGATCTGGATGACCGCCGCGTGGCCCGCAGCCAGATCGTCATCGATGGATGCGATCAGCGTGGGGGTCTTCATCGAGGTGAGCAAATGGCCGAAGAAGCGCTGTTTGGCGCTCTCGAAGGCTGACCGCGCTGCGGATTTCGCCTGGCGGTTCAGCGTGCCCGACCCGCTCGGCCCGTCGGCCGCGCCGGTAATGTTCGCCGCCTCCAGCGCCGCGGTCAGGTTGTTGTGGATGATGGCGAAGGCCCCGGCATAGGCATCATAAATGCCACGCTGCTCGGGGCTGAGAACATGTTCCAGCATCTCGTATTCGACACCGTCATAGGACAGCGACCGCGCCGTGTAGAGACCAAGCGCCCGGAGGTCGCGGGCCAAAACCTCCATCGCCGCGACACCGCCAGCCTCAATGGCTTCCACGAATTCCGACCGGGTCTGAAAGGGGAAATCCTCCCCGCCCCAGAGACCGAGACGCTGAGCATAAGCGAGATTGTGGACCGTCGTCGCGCCCGTGGCCGAGACATAGACCACGCGGGCGTTGGGCAGCTTGTGCTGCAGGCGCAGGCCCGCCCTGCCCTGCTGCGAGGCCATGGTATCACCCCGCTCGCCTTTGCCCCCGGCAGCATTCGCCATGGCATGGCTTTCGTCGAAGAGGATCACCCCGTCGAAATCCGCCCCGAGCCAGTCGACGATCTGGTCGACGCGGGATTTCTTCGATCCGCGCTCTTCGGAGCGCAAGGTCGCGTAGGTGGTGAAGAGAATGCCCTCGGTCAGAGGGATGTCGCGGCCTTGGGCAAAGCGCGAGAGCGGCGTCACCAAAAGCCGCTCCTGGCCAAGGGCCGACCAGTCGCGCTGCGCATCCTCTAGGAGTTTGTCACTCTTCGATATCCAGAGCGCCTTGCGTCTTCCTCGGGCCCAGTTGTCGAGCAGTATCCCGGCAGACTGCCGGCCTTTGCCCGCGCCGGTGCCATCGCCGAGGAAGAAACCCCGGCGGAAGCGGTCGGCGTCAACGGCATCGTCCGGTGCAGCGGAGACCACGTCTCCGGTCTCATCGACGGTCCAAGACCCAGTGAGATGCGCGCCATGCGCCTCCCCCGCGTAGATAACGGTCTCGAGCTGCGCGTCGGACAGCAGGCCGTCGCGCAGGACGGCCGGGGGTAGCTTGGGGCGGTACGTGGGTTTCGGAGGTGCGACAGAGGCCATGGCCGCCGATTGCACAAGCTTGGTCGGGTGCGATGCGGCGTCTGGGATGTCGATAGCCTGCAGACGGAAGGTCTCGTAGATCGCGTCGGACAGCCGTGCGGCGTCTTCTTCCTCGGCGGCGTCGCGGAGAGCATAGTCCAGTTCCTCGGCCTCAATCGGCGTTTCGGGTTTCGCCATTTGAGCCGCAGAGGTCGCGCGCGATCGGCTGGTGGTTGTGTGAGTGGCGCGGGCAGGACTTCCCGGGAAGAGGGAAGAATGGAACAGACCCGCATTTACTGCCTGTTCCAGTTCGAGGCGCGGCGGAACCTCTGCAGTGACCCGCGACATCAGATGCGCCACGTCCGGAGACAGGGGCTGGCGCAGGTCGGCGGTGATGCCGCCCGGCTCGCCGCCGCAGCATTTATCGAAGACAGAAATCCGCGTCTCGAAGCTGGTGCCGTGCTTGGCGAAAGCGGCGCCCGACACCGCGCCGGTGAAGACGAGATGGGCGGTCTCGGTCAGACGGCCGAAGGTCTCGGCCCAGGCAGGCGCAACCGGCGCGAAACCGGCTCCGGTGATGGCGACGAGCCGTCCGCCGGGGGCCAGACGCGCGAGGGCCGAGCGCAGATGCCGGGCCGTCGCCTCGGTCGACCGACCATCGACATTGGCTTGGGCCGAGAAGGGCGGGTTCATCATGATGACGCTCGGGCTTGAGCAGGCATCGAGATGATCGTCGATCTGCGCGGCATCGAACCGGGTGACCGGTCGGGCCGGGAACAGCAGGCGCAGAAGATCGGCGCGGGTGTCCGCCAACTCGTTCAGCGCGAGGCTGCCGCCCGCGATCTCTGCGAGGATCGCCAGAAGCCCGGTCCCGGCGGACGGCTCCAAGACCAAATCGCGGGGCGTGATCTGTGCTGCCGCCAGTGCCGCGAGCCCCATGGGCAAGGGCGTCGAGAATTGCTGAAAGCGCTCCATCTCTTCCGACCGCCGGGTGTGCGTGGGCAAAAGGCCCGCCACCTTGGCGAGGATGGGCAACAGCGCCGCAGGCGAGCCGGCCCGGGCCAGCAGCGCACGACCGAATTTCCGCAAGAACAGAACCAGCGCCACCTCGCCGGCCTCATAGGCGAGCTTCCAGTCCCAGGCACCGGTCGCATCGGAACCGCCAAAGGCACGCTCCATCTCGAAGCGCAGGCGCAGCGCGTCGATCTGAAGCCCTTGCGCCAGATCGGGCTGCAGCGCTTCGGCAACAGCAACGATCGCAGGGGCGGGATTTGCTGCCAACGAGACAATGGGCGCAGGCAAGGACGCCTGCGCAACAGGGGCAAGATGGGTCATCGGGAAACTCCGGAATGAAGGACAGGATCAGGCCCGTACACCCTCTCTCGGGCAGCCTCGGACCTGATCTTTCCCGGCCCCTCTCTCCCTCTCGCACCAAGGTGTTCCCGACGCTTGGCTTGATTTTGTTCTTGTTATGTTCTATGTTCAGAGCCAAGCCAGAATGGGGGTTCCACCATGGAAAGCACCAAGCACGCCCTGCCCGTAACGCCCAAGCAGATCGCCTATGCGCGGTCGCTCGTCCTGCGCAACCGGACGCTCCTGCCCTGGGAAGTTCAGCAAGACCGGAGATCTTTGAGCGGTTGGATCGAGGCTCAGGCCCGGCTGAAGCCGGTATCGGACATGGACCGTCTGCCGACCTCGAAGCAGGTAGCCTTCGCGGAGAAGCTTGCCCGGATCAAACGGCGCGCCGTTCCGGAGGAATGTTTCCGTGACAAGGGGCTCATGTCGAAATGGATCGACGGGAACAAGTGATCCCGGCACTGGCTAGCTCCGGCCTTCCGGAGCTTCTGCCATACCGTGGCTTGGCAAACCGAGCGTAGTTGCCAACCTGTAGATTGGCAGATTGGACCTTCGGGACGTCAGCCTCGGTCAAACTCCTGTCCGAAGGACACCGAAGGGCCAAGGTCTGGTCGCGGCGGCACACCAGGAGGTACACCACTGCGACCTTCGGCAACCACTGCAAGTCGTTGCCGTCTTTCGACCCAGCGCCTTCAGATCTCCCTCCACGTGGGACTAGTCCATAAATTCTTTGGAAATGGTGAGATTGGAGCGTCCACAACGCTGGAAAAGCAACCTCATCGAAGAAAACTATAGTGGTCTTTTGGGGCAGAGACGTCGCCGTGTGCCAGTTTCATGTCTTCGGACCCCGCCAAACAGGCGCTTGCGCCGCAACGCGTCAGCCGACGGCCGTAAGCGAGTAGTGCGGTGTCCCATCCCAAACAAGATCCCAAGACGCGCCAGGCCGGACGTTCTGGATGGCGTGGGGCTCGAAGCAGACGAGGCAATTCCCGCCCGGCGCGGGAGCCCGAACTGAGGGGTAGATCAGGCCACGCGATCCAGCCCGGCGCAGATGCTGGGCGAGGCTTTGGCCCTCGGGATATCCGACAGCCGGATCCGGATGCAGTGCGGGATGGCCCGGCTCGTCGGTCATGTCATCGAAGACGCCGATGAAATCCGCCAGCAATTCCACATAGCGGGCGCTGTCATGGAAACTGCCGGTAAAGCCGAGTTCGCGTGTTCGGTGCCAGGCCACTTCGCTGACGGACACCATGACATCCCATGCGCAATACCAGGCGCCGCGCTCCTCGGTGTTGAAGCGGTTTCCGCCGGCGCGGGTATAGGTGAAGGCGGCGTTGACATGGCTGTCGCCGTAGATGCGCAGATCTTGGCTCCGGCGCTGCCAGGCAAGCTCGCGCGGGTCCAGATGGGGATTGCGGCCACGTTCCGCCAGAAGACGACCGCTGGTCAGGCCCTCGATCTCTGCCAGGATCTCCATCTCGTCATCGGAATCGACGAGACCGCGCAGCGACGGTGGCTTGTGGTAAGTGGCGGGCAGGAGACGAACGAGACCGCGATCGGAAATCTCGGTCTGCTTCATGCCCCACCACGCAACGCATCAAGATAGGTCCGAACCGCGAGGATCTGCGGCAAACCCCCGTCGATGGCGGTGTCGACTGGTCGGCTTCCACCAAAGAGCGGCCCCTTGTTCGGTCGGGTGAACCAGCTTTTTGCCAGAGGCTCCGAGAAGTAGAGTTCGAGCGACTTGAAGATGCCAATTACAGCGCTGAGCCGCAGCAGTTGGTCCTTGGTGAGCTCTCCGGCGAAATCCGGCTTCTTGGCGCGCTTCCACGTGCTCTCTGACATGTCGGCAAGGCCAGCCGCTTCCTTGAGACTGAGACCCCAAGCATCGGCCACGCGTGCATAAGCTTTCAACGCGACGGCGTTGATCTGTGCGGGTTCCCGGATTTTCTCTGCAACGTACATGGCGTCCTCCATTGGCTTCAATATAGTCCATATGGACTTACTGTAAAGATCAAATGAACCTTACGCTTTGATCTCTGTTACCCGAACCGCCGCCCTCCTTCCGTGAACGTATACGCGTTGACGATGATCCCCTCCTCGATGGCCTGGTCTGAGGTGAGGTGGTCGTATTCGGCTTCAAGCTGGCGGTAGAGCCAGCGGGCCAGATCACGCAGCGCCTCGGTCACGACTTCTTCCGCATCCTCGGTCGGCGGCTGCCAGGTCGCGCTGTCCCGCGTGATGTCCACCGACATGGTGTATTCATGGTAGTAGCGGCCACGGTGGCTGGCCTCGGCGGCGAGTTGGTAGAAGTTCCGCCGCTGGATAGCCTGCAGCCGGTCGGCGATGCCGTGCAACGTCGCGTCCTTGGGCGCGTAGTCCCGAATGCGCGCGGCGGCGCCCTTGACGTGGGACCAGTAGCCTTCGAACGAAGCTCCATCACCCTGGCTCCAGAAGCCGGAGAACCAGATGCAGGGCTTGGCCCGTGTCCCGCCACTCATCAGGCGGACGGAGGTGGCTTTCAGGCGGATGCCGAGGAGCTCGCAGACCCGCTCGAAATCCTCATAGACCGCGTCCCACCAATCGTCATGGGGACCAAGCTCGCGATACCAGCTGCGCGCCTTCTCCTTGGCGGCATCCGAGAGTTCGGGGAACTGGTAGACGGTGGTGCAGATCACCTCAGGCATCGATATCCTCCCCGTTCAGCGCAGCGACCAACCATTCTTGCGTGCTGGACCAGCAGATGGATTTGCGAGCGCCGAGATCGATGGCATGCGCGCCACCGCCGAAGGCGTCGAGGCGCGGTCGGGAGCAGGTCAGAGCATACTGGAATCCCCAAAGGCCGGTGAGGTCGAGGTCTTCGGCGAGGCGCAGCACAAAGCGGATGACGGCTTCGACATCGCCGTGCTCGTCGTCATGGATCCAGAGGGTGCTGCCCTCGGACGCGTCCTGGCGCGCGAGGTCGAAGCCCGCGACCTCCGGGTCGTCAGCGTCCTGATCCGCAGCGCGGAGTTCCTGAAACAGCGCGAGCGCGCGGGCGGCCTTTTCGGGTGTGCCGACGTCGAGCAGGCATGAGAAATGGGTGAAGTAATCCGCCATGGGAACCTCCTGAATGGGGAAGACCCGGCCAAGAGGCCGGGTACTGAATCGGGATGAAGGGTCGGCCGGGAGCGATCAGCCGATCGACGTGTCGTTTGCCGCCTTTCGTGCGGCATGCGCGCAGAGCATCTGCCGGTAGAAACGCTTGCGCGCGGTCCGGAGGCCGCAAACAGCGCGCGTGTCGGGGTGCAGCGCCCGGACCGCCGCGCGGACCACTGCCAGTGGCGAAGCGGTCGGCGGCAAGCCAAGACTTAGATAAGTGGGATCGGTCATGTCACGTGACCTCGACCACGGGCGAGACGAGATGCGGATCGACCTGTGCCTCGATCCGTTCGGTCCGACCCATCCAAGGCTGGGGCCGAATGGCCTTCACCCAATCGGCGAAGCTCGGGATGAAGCCGAGGTCCTCCTTAACATGCTGCTCGCCGACCCAGCGGGTCGGGATGACGCGCCCGGTCGACAGCATGAGGGTCGGGCCGAAAATCGTCTCGGCCATGAAGATGCCCTCCGCATGGTGGCGCAGCGCCCGGTGCCGAAAGTCGGCTGTGATCTCCTTGCTCTGGTCGAACCAGGAATGCACGGCGAGGTAGTCGTCGACCGTGCCGCCCCATTTCTTCACCGAGGACAGGGCGTGGTGATAGGGATGTGCCATCGTCGCCTCCTCACAATTCATGGGTGTAGAGTTCGGACGAGGTGAAGCGCTCGTTGAACTCGAGGTGGATGGAACGAGCGCTCGCATCGAAGCAGAACTCGCCGTAAGCCCCGTCGTTGTTTTCCCAACCGCCATGGGTATCAGAAAGGAAGTCGTAGGCCAGTTGCTCAACGACATCTTCGAGCGAAAGCGCCCGCATCTCGACCTCCGGGTCGTCCCAGGTCAATGCGGCATAGGCGATCGCGGTCTTGGGGAAAGCAACCTCGGTCTCGCCAGCGTAGGCTTCGATGCTTTCAACCTGGCCGCTATCGCCATAGCCGTCAAAGCTCACGGTCACATGGGTGATGCCCGCGGCAGTCAGGCCATCGAAGAGGCGCTCCTTGTTGGCTGGACGCAAAGCTGCGATCCGCGCGTCACGCTCGGCCTGCCGGGCCAGCACGGCGGCGAAATCAATCCTGGACGGCGCCATCGGCGCGGCCAGGGTGGGTTCGATCTTGGACATTGGAAACTCCGAAATGAGGGAAAGGATCTGAACCCCGAGGCTCTCTCTCGTCCTCCTAGGCTCACATCCTCCCCTGCCCTTCTCTGACTCTCGGGCGTCACGCCGCGATCTGCAGGGCGCGAGACGCGAAGACACGCCAGAGCGGATCGACAAGACGGGCATCGAGAACGTCGGCGTGGTGCCGCAGCCGTCGCGCGAGGCTATGTTCATGCCACTCGGCCGCCCGCATGGCCTGCGCGCGGGTCTGGCTGGCCTCGGACACGACGGCGCGGGCTTCGGCGGCATCCGAGACCGGGTGGCACCATGCGACCCCGCCATCATTGGTAGCCCCGGCCAGAACGAGGCGGCCCTCCCGATCGAGGATTGCCAGGATGCGCGGAGCGTCTTCAGGTGTGATATCTTCGGCGTGAACGATTGCCCCCTGCATGGCGTCGGCCAGCGTTGCAAACCGCTCCAGTACCTTGGGGTGTGCCTGCCCGGACATGAGAGCCGCGGGCGCATGGCAAGCCGTCGTGAGCGCAAACGGCAAGTCTTGATCTGCAAGAACGGTCAGGAAGCTCGGCGGCAAACCTGTTTTCTGCGTTTCCGGCTGAGTTTGGAGAGGAAGGTCGAACATGGGCATATCTCCGACGGTGCGGAGAGCCTCTCTCCCCGCTTCAAACCGTCAAAGACCAAACCGCCCCCTCGGACTCTCTGTCGCTGATCGGGCCGATCATTTCGGCGTTGGTAAATCGCCCCATCGAACCCGCAAGTAGCGCCCTTCGCGCTTTGGAAGATCTTTTCGGTCGATCATGCGACCCGAGACCTGAAAATCCTCGTTGATCTTTACAACCAAGAGCTTGTTGAAATGCCCATTGGTATCGACCACAACCACATCCTTTGTCTTGAATGGCGTAATGGTTTTGACCTCGACATGATCATTGCCAAGTCTTCCGTCAGCACCCTGGGCGTAGGTCTTGTTCAGCTTGATACCGTACGTGATAGCACCGAACAGCTCACCGATATCGCCGTAGACAGAGAGGTGAAGGCCGGTCTCGAGGTGATAGCTTTCCGCGAGGGACAGGAGATCCTCAAAATATGGGATCATAGACCGGATCGCGTTCGGGTATTTAGCGCCCCACTCCTTGTAGCGAAGCTGCTCGTCGATTTCCGACCAGGTAACCCATTCGCCGTCATCATAAAATGCACGATCTGACCAATCGATTTCTTCCATGCGCGTACTTCCAATACCTAAACATGTCGGGCACGGTAGCAGATCGATGAAACAGGGACGAGACCGGAGGCGATATCGCCTCCGGTCGCCACCTCAACCAACGCGGTCGAGAAGCTTCTTGGCGCGCCCTTCCATATCAAGGCGGGCATCCTGCTGGGTCTTGTCGCGCGCAAGCCGCGTGATGCCCTGCACAAAATCGAAGATGCTCTCGGGCGGGCGGCCTTCCTCCATCAGAACCTTCTCGATGATCTTGCCGGATTCGGCTTTCGAGAAACCGCGCTTCCGCAGGAAATCGGCACGGTCCTCATCGCTGCGCGCCACGACCTGCTGTCGAGCTGCCCGGATCCCGTTCACGAACCCCTGCGGCGAGGAATTGGCAAACCGCGTCAGCGCCGGCGCCGCCTCATGTGCGAAGCGCGACGCTGCGTATTTCGAGTGACGGATCTTGATCTCCTGGAAATCCTCGACGCCCCAGAGGTTGCGGTTCTGGCACACCGCCCGCAGATAGAAGCTCGCCATGCCGAGGGTCTTCGCGCCCACCTCGGAATTCCAGCAATAGAAGCCCCGGAAATAGAGATCGGGGGAGCCGTCCGCCAGCTTGCCCGCCTCGATCGGGTTGCGATCATCGACCAGGAACAGGAAGACATCGCGGTCCGAAGCGTAAAGCGTGGTCGTATCGCGGCTGATTTCGACATCGGGGTTGTAGACCCCGGTCGACCAATCCAGCACACCCGGTACCTTCCAGCGCGTATCGCCCGTGCCATTGCCCGCGATGCGCTGAACCGCCTCGACAAGCTCGAAGTCATGGATGCGGCCGTAGTCGGGACCGGTCACGGCGCGCAGTTCCGTGCGGCCATCCTCGGTCTCGAAGGTCTTCACCTGCTCGGCGCGGTGGTTGGTCAAACCGTATTGCAGGTTGATCCCCGCCAGAGGCGCGGGAAGCTGCCGCAGGTAGGATGCCGGGGCACCGACGATGCTGGCAAGCTGGCCGAAGGCCCAGTGCGTGGGTGCGACCGGCTCATGCGCTTTCGGCAGGACCAAGTCGAGCCGCTCTGCACTGTCGCGCGCTGCCTCGACACGGATGTCGGCGGTTTGCACCACCCGGCTGCGGCTGCGCTCAGAGCGACCCTTCACATTGGCCCAGAGATCGTCGAGCGACAGGTACCGCTCGTCATCCGGCCTGTTGAACCATTCGGACGACACCCGCCCATTCCGATCACCCCGGCTCACATCCACTTTCCAGCCACCAGCCCGCGTCGGCTGTACCGCATCCAGAACTTCCACAACGCCCATCGGCATTCCTCCGCGACAGGTGCCGGGAGCCACTCTCCCAGCCCTCAACCTGTCACCGGGAAACCGGCCAACCTCAAACTCTCTCGGGCAAACGGCGCTAAGTCGGATGCGCCGCACGCCCGCAACTCGCTGGTGTTGACCTGCGTTCAAAAATGGCAGAGGTTAAACAAGGCCTTTCTCGCAGGCCGGTGTGCCCGCCACGCGAAGCTTTGCAGCGATCTTGATTTCGAACAGCAGACCTCATGCCATCGGCGGGTCTGATTAGCAGCGGGCACCTAGTCAGATCCAGCTTGGACATGGATCATGACAGAGAACGATCAACTTAAGACATTGAAACTTCTGGCAAAGCGATACGCTAGAGCGACGGGGCAGCCGCAGCACGTGGCGCTCGACTTTGTTGCTGCTCGATTGGGCTTTCCTCATTGGAACGCATTGACGGTCAGCGCAAAAGGAGAGTGGGCCCCATCCGAAGCACAAGTCGCCGCGATAAAGGCCTTCGTGCAACGGATCACGTCCTACGAGGGTACGACCTTTGACCATATCTTCGGGGGGCTCGACGCCATCACTCGAGGCGAAGTACGAGGGCATCCATACGAGTTGAGCACGATGCTTGGCGACGTTCGTATGGAAGGTGACAGCTGGCGCATAGTGCTGCCAGAAAACCCTTCGGCTGCCCCTCGTGTCGAGATCGACATCAAGCATGCCCAGACCAGCCCGATGAACGATCGCGTGCTACGTGAAGAAGCCATCGGGATTGCGAGGGAATTGATGCAGAGCGTCAAGGCGCGGCGATTTGCCGATTGGCCACGGCGCGCCACAAAGCCGGATGCGGAAGGAAATGTGCGGCACCCGTTCTTGGAGATGGAGGAATCGAACCTCTGGTACTGCCTTCACTGCAACTCAGAGATCACCGGCCCACAGATCGCTGGAAACCAATGGCACTGCCCCAGCTGCGGCGCATCACCAATCAACATTTTTCCAGAAGCCTTCTGGCTGGAACCGACCGATGAAAAACCAGTGCCAGTCCAATCCCGCGCCGAAAGGCAAGAGATTGAACCCATCGTGTCAATTATAGATCCGCGGCCAAGGCTTGACCTCGACAGTGACCAGGTGACCCATTTGATCCGGGCTGCCCTTTTCGAGGATGCGACCAATGCAAGCGAGCGCATGGGAGCGAGTCTGGCCGAAATCTGGGTTGATGACGATCTCGACGTGGTTGTTTCCTTCGAGGATCACTACTGGCCCGAGGACAAGGAGCCGACCGCTGCGATCGAAGTGGCCGCACTGCTTGGGATCGAGATTGAGTTGGAAGTTACTTGGTCGGATCCGTTGTTCGCATGGCCCGGTTTGGGCACCGTGACCCAGAGCACGGCCGATTATACGCGGTTGATGCTCGACACGTATCTCAGTCACGGCGCGACCATAACCAAAGACGAAATCTAGCTCGTGCGCACGTTGAACAATTAGGCGCATTCAAGGCGCTCAGCACCGGAAGGCAAGCGTGGGTGCCTTTTCCAGTGGCCCGAAAAGACTTTAGCCCGGCGGTCTAACCCGCCGGGCTCGAGGGGAGACCCCGTTCCTCAGAACGGGATCTCGTCGTCGCGGTCGACCAGCTCGGGGTTTTCGTTCTCGGCCGACTTCGGGCGGCTCAGGAAGTCGACCTTCTCGGCGATGATCTCGCAACCGTAGCGGTCGTTCCCCATGCTGTCGATCCACTTGGTGTAGTGGATGCGACCGTGGACGAGGACCTTCATGCCCTTTTCGCAATGCTCAGCGACCGTCTTGCCGAGACCGTTGAAGCAGGTGATGCGGTGCCATTCGGTGTCCATGACACGGTAGCCGTTCTCGTCGCGCATCACACGGCCTTCCGAGAGGCGGGGGCGCGAGGTGGCGAGGCTGAAGTTGGTGATCTTGGTGCCGCTCTGGGTGGTGCGGACTTCGGGGGTCTGACCGATGTTGCCGGCGAGGATGACGATGTTCTGCATGATAAGCTCCTGTTTTTCCTGTCTTCGGGACCGTCCCTTCGACAAGACCCTGAAAAAGCCCGTCGGGTGACGCGTGCACGGTGGACAGCATGGACACCGGACACCCCCAGAGGACCGGGGTGGAGCGGGCAGGACGCCAAAGGCGTCCAACACGGCCCGGACTGACGCGGGGTTGCGCGCAGGAGACCGAACGGGATTAGGGGATTGTCAGTCGAAGGGACGGCCCAGAAGACAGAGAGATACGGGGAGCCCATGCCAGACCATGTCTCCTTGCCAATCGGGACTGTTTGACCCAAAGCCCAGCACACCGCTAGCGGCCTAAGTGGCTATCACCAGCTCTCACCCCTGCCCGCGCCTGCCGAGAAATCCAGGGCCCTACCGCGATGGGTTATCGATACCGGGAAATCCAGGACACGGACCGCACCAACGGCTGCTTTCGATCCCGACGTACTGTCGCTCAGCGAGCTGAAGAAAATGCAGAATGACGTCGCCAAAGCGATTGCCACATTCGAGGATCGGCACAAGGTGGAAGCCCGCGCCAAGGTGGAAGCTTTCGCCCGGGAACTCGGCTACTCCCTAGCCTACGGCGACCCCGAACAGCGCACCGACTCCAGCGGTCGCCGCCATGGCGAGTGCACCCCAGAGCGTGACCCTTGCAGCACCTCGAATAACACCAGCACCGCCAGCAGAAGCGCCTAATCCACCAAGAACCGCGAGGCCGAGGATCGTCGACACGGCGACCAAGAAAACGATCCGTGCATCCGGGACGACCAGTGCGACGATCAAGGGCAGCACCGCACCCACGGCGAAGGTCAGCGCCGACACCAAGGCGGCCTGGATCGGGCGGGCTGTCACGGTCTCGGAGATGCCAAGCTCGTCGCGGGCATGCGATCCGAGCGCGTCACGTTCGGTCAGTTGCACGGCCACCTTTTCGGCAAGGTCTCGGTCCAGCCCTCGCTCGACATAGATTTGGGTAAGTTCTTCGAGTTCGGCCTCGGGTGTTTCCGCCAGTTCGAGGGTCTCGCGCGCAAGGTCAGCGTTTTCCGCGTCAGTCTGGGAACTGACCGAGACGTATTCGCCTGCCGCCATGGACATCGCGCCGGCCACGAGGCCAGCCAGCCCCGCTATCAGGACCTCCGGCTTTCCCGATCCTGCTGCGGCGACGCCGACCACGAGGCTTGCCGTCGACACCAGCCCGTCGTTCGCGCCGAGAACGGCGGCCCGCAGCCAGCCGATGCGATGCACCATGTGGATTTCGGAATGCGAGAGGCGGCTCATGGCGTGGCTCCTTGCGCGATGTCATCCTGCCCGGAGGAGACAGCCTTTGGTTTCGGAATAGTGGGTTCATGGGGCGCGATGCGCAGCGCGCGGAGGGCGTTCAGGATCACTGCAACGTCGATGACCTCCTGCAGGAGCGCCCCCTGCACCGGAGTGAGATAGCCGAAAGCCGCCGCGATCATGCCCATGACCGAAAGGCCGATCCCGGCGACAACGCTTTCGACAGCGATGCGGCGCGCGCCGCGCGCGATCTCGATCCCTAGCCCGAGCCGGTCGATACGGTCGACAAGCAGCACGACATCCGCCGCCTCCGCCGATGCTGCGGCCCCGCGTGCGCCCATCGCGACACCCACATCGGCCGCCGCAAGCGCGGGCGCGTCGTTCACGCCGTCGCCCACCATCATGACGGGCCCGTGCTTGCGCTCGCTGAGGACGAGCAGGACCTTCTGGTCCGGCGTCAGCCCGGCCCTCAGACCGTCGAGCCCAAGCCCCTCGGTGACACGCTCGGCCACGTCGGCGCGGTCTCCGGTCGCGAGCAGGATCCGCGCGATCCCCTCGCGGCGCAGGCCTTCCAGCATGGCGCCCGCGCCGTCGCGCAACGGGTCGGACATCACCAGATACCCCGCCAGGTGACCGTCCACTGCCACAGCGACCAGGACCGATCCTGCGCCTTTGGCGGGGTGATCGTCTCCCATTCGCCCAACGCGGGACACAACGAAACCGTCGCCGCCGACGATCACGCTGTGGCCCTCGACATGACCCGCGACCCCTTCACCCGGAAACTCGGCAACCTCGGATGGCACGGGCAACGAGAAGCCCCGCGCCTTCGCGGCCGCAACGATGGCCTGCGCGACAGGGTGCTTGGAGGCCTGATCGAGCGCGGCAGCGAAGCGCAGGATGTCGCCCTCGGCCATGCCGTCATGGCTGTCGATCGAGACGATTTGCGGCCGGCCGTCCGTCAGCGTGCCGGTCTTGTCGAGGATCAGCGTGCGGATGCGCGCCATCGTCTCGAGCGGTCCCGCGCCTTTGATCAGCACCCCGAAATGCGCCGCGCGCGACAGGCCTGCGACCAGCGCGACCGGCACGGCCAGGATCAGGGGACATGGCGTTGCGACGACGAGCACGGCGACGGCCCGGATCGGATCGCCCGTGAACCACCAGGCAGCGAAGGCAATGCTGACCGTGACCGCCAGAAACCCCAGCGACCAACGGTCGGCCAGCCGCGACATCGGCGCCTTGGAGGCCTGCGCCTCTTCCACCAGCCGGACGATCCCGGCATAGGTGCTGTCCTTGGCCTCGTGAGTTGCGATCAGGTCGAAGGCTTCGCCCGCATTGGTCGATCCGCTCATGGCCTCGGCGCCGTAACGGAGCCGGACGGGCAGGGATTCCCCCGTCAGCGCCGAGGTGTCGACGAAGGCCGTCTCTGAGCTCAAGGTGCCATCCACCGGCACCACGTCGCCCTGCCGGATCAGAAGGCGGTCGCCGGGCGCAATTTCGTTCAGCGGCACTTCCTCCAGCCCGCCATTCCGGTGTCTTGTCGCGGTCCGGGGCACACGGGACAGCAGGTCGTGCATTTCACGGCGGGCACGCCCTTCCGCGAAGGCTTCGAGGAAGGTGCCGCCGGAATACATTACGGCGACCACCGCCGCGGCGAGGGTCTCGCCGAAGACGAGCGCCGCCGACATGGAGAGCGCGGCGACAATATCGAGGCCCACTTCGCCGGAACGCAGGCTGCGCAGGATCTCGACCACGAGCGCGGCGAGCGCGGGAACGACGCCCGCGATCCAGACCGCGTTCGCGACGTCGGGTTCGCCGGAAAAGTAGAAGGCAAGTCCCGCAATCAGGCCGGTCGCGGCAATGAGCAGGATAGCGGTCTTGAAGCGGTCGGTCCGTGTCGTTTCCATGCGGCTCATCTCCCCTCGGCTGAGGCGATTGCCGCTGGCTCTTCGGAAAATAGTCGTCCGACTCCCACGCCCCTTACGTTGACAACATCATCGCGCAAGAGGAACAGGGCGTCGAGGCCGCTTTGTTTTGCGAGCGTCGCGCCTTTGACCGGCCCAAGCACCATGAGGGCCGTCGCCCAGGCATCTGCCTCTGCACAGCTGCGGGCCACGACCGTGATGGAGGCCGGCGACGCGATCAGCGGCGCTCCCCGCCTCGGGTCCATCGTGTGCGACAGGCGGCGCCCCTGCACCTCGACCCAGTGACGGTAGTCGCCCGAGGTCGCGACGGCGGCATCCTGAAGCGCGAGGATCGAATGCGGCGTCCGGCGCTCGGCGTCCGGCGCCTCGACCGCGATGGTCCAGGCTTCACCGTCCGGCCTGAGGCCCATTGCACGCATCTCGCCATCGATCCCGACGAGTCCGTCGGATATGCCTTGATTGCGGAGGATTTCGGCCAGTCGATCCACGCCGTAGCCCTTGGCGATGCCATTCAGGTCCAGCGCGATGGGTGCGGCCTTGCGCACGTGTTCGCCGTTGATCTCGAGCACGTCATGCGCCGGGCGGCGCGAGGCGGCCATCGCGGTGCGGATGCCATCCGGCGCGGCGGCCTCCGGTCCGAAGCCCCAGGCCATCACCGCGTCGCCCATGCCGATGTCGAAGGCTCCGCCAGAGGCGCGGCCAATTTCCAGGCCGAGGCGTAGCACCTCGAGCAATCGTGCAGGAACAGCGATCCATTCACCGATCGGTGCCGCGTTGAGCCGCATAAGGTCGCTGTCCGGCTTCCAGGTCGACATCTGTCCGTCCACCTCATCCACGGCCGCCTGCAATGCCGAGCGGACCGGCCCCGGGTCGAAACCGGGGTCCGCGAATAACAGCGCCGACCACCTCGTGCCCATCGTCGGCCCGTTCAGCGCGATGCGCGCCCGCTCAGTAGACATCTTCGACATACCGCCCCTCCGCCTTCAGGACTGCTGGTGTCAGCCCGGCCGGCGCGAGGATCTCGGCCAGCGCCTCGGCCACGCCGGCGGCCATGTCTCGTCCGCCGCAGACCATCACGCGCGCCCCATTGCGGATGAGCTCCGCGACCTGAGTGGCCTCGCTGCGCAGCGCGTCCTGGACGTAATGGGGACGCGCCCCGCGCGAGACGGCCGTGACCAGCCGGCTTACACGCCCTTCGTCCTGCCATCCGGGGAACTCCTCGCCGTAGAAGAAATCGCTGTCGGGATGGCGCATGCCGAAGAACAGGTGGATCGGCCTGCGGCGCGTATTGCCGCGCACAAAGCCCGCTAGCGGCCCGATGCCGGTCCCCGCGCCGATCAGGATCAGGGGCGCCCGGCTTCGGCCCGGACGGAAGCCGGGGTTGGGGCGCAGGAAGGCGCTCACCGTGTCGCCAGGTTCCAGCGCTGTGAGCTGACCCGAGCAGAGCCCGCCGGGATGCTTCTTGACCACGATCTCGATGAAGCCGTCGCGGCGCCCAGAGGCGAGCGAATAGAGCCGCGGGACGGTCCCGCCTTCGGGCAGAATGCCGATCAGGTCACCCGTCTGGAACCGTGCGAACCCGCCCCCGAGCAGCCGTTGCCCGAGCGAGACGCGGGGAAACGCGAAGCGGAGGATGGCGGTCGGGGCCTGCACCTCGGCGCCGTAGTCGCGGCGCGAGACGAGGGTCAGCGTGGTCGTTTGCGGCTGGACCGGCTGGTGCGTCAGTTCGAGTTCGATCCCGAGAGCGTCTCCGAGCGCCCCGCCCCAGCGCGCGAAATCCTGCGGCGATTGCCGGTCGATTGTGTCGAGCGGCAGAAGCTCGGGCCAGCCCTTCGCCTCTGCCGCAGTCGCGACGGACTTGGCGAAGGCGCAATAGGCCGGAAAGCTGCGGTCGCCGAAGCCGAGCACTGCCAGAGGAATGTCCGGCGCGCGGTCGGTCGCGTTCAGCCGGTCGAGAAAGCCCTTCGCCGAGGCCGGCGCCGCGCCGTCGCCATAGGTCGCGGCCAGCAGGATGATCCGCCGGGCGTTGGTGTAGCGCTCAGGGCCGAAGCCCGACATCGGGCCGACATGGACGCTCTGCCCGGCTTTCGTCAGCGCGGCGTGCAGCGTCGCGGCAAAGCCCCAGGTGCTGCCGCCCTCGCTGCCGACAAGCAAGATCGTCTCGGCGCGTCCGGCGGGCTGGTTGCCCCGGATGCGTGGTCGCCCGGGCCGCCCGGCGAGCCAGACCAGCACGCCGGTCGCGCCCATGGCCGGCACGCCGAGCGCCATGAGCCCCAGCACGAGCCCCAGCGTCGCCGCACCCTGTCCGGTGTGCAGCATGTAGATGGTCTCCGAGACGCGCTCCCACCCGGTCAGGTCGGCCCAGGCCAGCAGCGCCCCGTCGCCCTGATCGAGATATCCGGTGCCCCGGTCGGTCTTGAGCGTGAATACGTCTGTTGCGTCGCCGGGATAGGGAAAGCTCAGCTCGCGCAACTCGGCGACCGGCGTTCGCCGAAGCGTGGGCATCCGGCCCGGAGCGAAGCCGGTCTCCCCACTGACCTCGGCAGGGGCGACCGGCAGGACGCCTCCGTCCGGCAGGAGATCGAAGGTAGACGCCGTCATCCAAAGCGCGGTCGTGGAGGACAGGACGAGGCCGACAACGGCGATGCGTGCGATCTCGGCGTGCAGCCGCCCGGCAAGCGGTCCGCGCAAGGGTGAAAACCAGCGTCGCCAGCCGCCCACCCGCCGCGCGACCAGCGTCGCGCCGGAGAGCGAGAGGATCAGCATCGCGGCCGCCCCTGCGGCCATGGCGATGCGGCCGCCGTCCCCGAGGAACAGCGAGCGGTGCAGGTTGGTGAGCCAGCGTTCGGCCTGGTTCGGGTCGGCCGAGGCTACGCCCTCACCCGTCGCCGGGTTGATTACGGCGGCACCCGGCGCGCCCTGATCGAACCAGTAGGCAGTGATCCGACCGGAGGGCGACCGGCGGATCTGCTCGACGCCCGGATAGACGGCCTGGATGCGGTCCGCGAGAGCGGCTACGGTCAGTCCGGCTTCCGCCTGCGGCGCGGCGATGCGCTCGGCCGCAGGGAAGACCGACAGTGCCGCGCCGCTCAGGCCCAGGATGGTGACGAGCGCAAGGGCCAGAAGACCCGGCCAGCGATGGAGTGCACGGATCATGGCCCCACCCTTCACATGTCGTAGGCGAAGCTGGCGATGTACCGGCGCCCGCGCACCGGCGTGCCCGCGCCGTCGGTCGTGAGCGGTACGGCCACCTCGTTCGGACTGTCGCGCATGTCCTCGACGGCCGCGTCGATGTGGAGCGTGTAGCCCGCATCAAAGAGCGCGTCGGCGAGGTCGAGCGTGATCTCGAGCGTGCGGCCCGCGCCGACGCTGGCGCCGGTGATTCCGTTCACCTGCGCGGTGTCGCCGCCGGTGGCGCGGTACCAATCGCTGAGGTGCTCGTAGTACTTGGACTTGCCGCCAGCCATCCAGAGACTGCCGACATAGGCGCCCGAGGTGTCGGTGACGTAGAGCGCGAGATAGGCCCCGTCGCCGCCGTAATTGTTGAGGGTCGTGGTGAGCGTCACCGGCCGCGCCATGGCGAGGCCGGGGAGCGTCAGCGCGGTGGTGAGCGCGAGCGTTGCGAGAAGCGATTTCATCGGGTTGATCCTTGTTCGGAGAGGAGCTTGAGAGCGGTTCAGTTCACCTGAACCTGCGGCGGGGTGCCGTTCCCGAAGAGGCCGTTCTGCGGAGGGGCGACCGTGCCGGCGGGCGCGGGATTGCGGGCGCCGCCACGGTCGTCGTCCTCATCCTCGTAATCCATCTCGACGATCTGCAACGTCGCCGGATCGAGCTTCACCTCGATCTCCCGGCCATCCTGATCTCGGCCCTCGATCTCGTAGCAGCCATCGTCGATCTCGAAGTCGCGCACGGTCCAGCCGTTTTGCTCAGCCAGCTGCATCGCGGCCTCGCGCGGCTGCCACTGGTCACGGGGCACGCGGCACTCGTCGTCGTCGGCCAGGGCGGCGCCAGCGGGCAACAGGGCGATCAGGGCGAAGGCGGTCAGGGTCTTCTTCATGGCAGGGTCTCCTTGTCATCTGCTGAGGACAATCTGGAGACAGGACCTGAGGCCTTCCTGACGCGTCGGCGATTCCCGCTTCAGCTTGCCGTCAGGAAAATGGCCCCGCCGATGAGGGCGGGGCCAAAAAGGTGCGAGCGCAGGCCACAGGGCTGACATGGCGATGCGCCCTGCCCCGCGGTTAAGCGAATTCGAACTGCTCGAAACGCACACGGCGAGGCGTTTGGCCTTGTGCTTTCAAGCCCTTGAGGACCCCGTCCTTCAGGCCGGTTGGGCCACAGAACCACAGATCGGCTTGCCTGACTGCGAAAGGGGTGGCGCTGATCAGCCGCTCAGCCGTGAGCCTACCATCGCGCGCCGTGACGATCACCTCGAAACTGAATCTCGGATTGCGGGCGACCGCAGCGCGCAGCGTCTCGAGCCCGATCGCCTCGTCTTGCGTCCGAACACAGTGGACAAGGTGAATGTCGCGCCTTTCCGCCTCCGTCAGGCTTTCCGCCCAGGCGAGGAACGGCGTGATGCCAATGCCGCCGGCCAGCCAGATCTGGCGCGCACCGCCCTTGCGGAAATCGAAGCGGCCATAGGGGCCCTCAACCTGCACGCGCGTTCCGGTCCGCAAGGTTGCGGGAAGGCTCCGTGTCCAGCCACCCAGAGCCCGGATGGAGAACGTCAGGGTGCCATCAGGGCGCGGAGAACTGGCGATCGTGAACGGGTGCGGCTCGGACAGTCCAGCTTCCGGCGCTCGAACGAAAGCGAATTGCCCGGGCCGCCACCGCATGGCCCGGCCTCTGGGGGTTAGTGTCAAGGTGGTCGTGTCACCGGTCTGCCTGATCTGGCTGACGGTGAAGTCTCTACGCCGTAGGTGCGGAGCGAGCAACTCGGTGAAGATCCAGGCGACCACTCCGGCGATGCCGAAGGTATTCAGCACCAACATGAATGTCGGGTCTACCCCAGCAGGCATGTCGACAAAAAACTGGTGAAACACCACGATTGCAATAAGGGCTCCCATGAAACGATGGCTGAACCGCCAGAGCTGATAGGGAATCTCGAGCCCGATGAAGGGCAATCTCCGGAACCAGCTGACAGCGACCAGGGCGAGAAGTGCGTTGAAGGCAAGTTCGCCCGCCTCTTCACCCAGGTCCCCAAGGGAGGTTTCACGCACCAAACGCTCGAAATCCGGCTCTATCTGCTGGTGCAGTATCATCAGGACCATCGCGGAAATGCCGAGCCATTTGTGGACCCGGTACATTCGATCGAGACCGCCGAACAATGGTTCCACCAGTGGCGGCCGTGCGGCGAGGATCAAGGTCTGTGCCATCGCGACAACTGCCGCGGCCCCGACGGCAATACCAAATGCTGCATCCGCACCATAAGGCGCATAGGTGTTCATCCCGAGCAGAGCCGCCAGCAGGCATGGCAGCGCCACCAGCACCGGGCCCGTCAGGGCCAGAGGAGAGTTGAGGGAAAGCCGAGGGAGTGTGGGAAGGCCCGGCGCGGAGACATTACCATCACGATGCGCCGTATCAGTCATCGTCGCGTCTCTCGTGATCGCGGTCGCGACGATCATGCTCGTCGTCCTCAAACTCGAACTCGATTACTTCCAACGTGGCCGGGTGGACCGTCACCTCGATCGCACGCCCTTGGGCATCCCGGCCGTCAATTTCGTAGCAGCCATCGTCGATCTTGATGCGGCGCACCGCCCAGCCATTTTCCTCGGCAAGACGGGCAACCGCGTCGCGCGGCTGCCAATCGGCCATCGGGACGAAGCAGTCGTCGTCAGCCAGCACCGCGCCGGCCGGGAAGACCGCGAGAAAGCCGATAATTGTCAATGTCTTCTTCATGGGGCACACTCCTAGTGGCTGGCCTCTTGATGCACTTCATGCGCTGCGAAACTGACGGCAGCCTGAACGGGGTCGACCCGCAGGCTTCAGCTTCGTGTCAGGCAGACGGATCATGGAGGGACAACGGACAAGGACGGGTACGACCATGCGCATATTGTTGATCGAAGATGACACGACTCTCGGCGCTGCCGTGCGCGACCAGATCGCAGCCGATGGCCAGTCAGTGGATTGGGTTACGCGGTTGGATGCGGCGGGCGATGCGATGGCTGCTACGTCCTACGACTTGATCCTGCTTGACCTGATGCTGCCGGACGGGCGCGGTATAGGGTTTCTCAAGGTTTTGCGCACGCGGGGCGACGTGACGCCGGTCATCATTCTTACCGCACTCGACCAAGTGTCGGACCGCATCGAAGGCCTCAACGCGGGCGCAGACGACTACCTTGTGAAGCCTTTCGACCTGTCGGAACTGTCGGCGCGGATCGGATCGGTCGCGCGGCGCTACAGCGGCAACCCCAACCCGATCCTGACCCACGGACCGCTCGACATCGACCTTGCTGCGCGCAGCGTCCATCGGGATGGCAGACATGTGCCGCTGACGGCGCGGGAATGGGCGCTCTTCGAAGCCTTCCTCGCGCGCCCCGGGCAGCTCCTGTCCAAGGCGCAGTTGGAGGAGAAGCTCTACGCCTTCGACGCCGAGGTCGAGAGCAACACCATCGAGGTCCATGTCAGCCGCCTGCGGAAGAAACTGGGGAGCGCAATCATCGAAACCGAGCGCGGCATGGGCTACCGCCTGGGCAGGCCATGAGGTGGCCCGCAAGCCTTCAGGCGCGGCTCGGCCTATCCGTGGGGCTGGTGCTGACGGTGCTGTGGCTGCTGGCTGCGACGGTGACGGCCGTGATCGTCCGGGCCGAAATGGACGAGGTCTTCGACAGCGCGCTCCGTGAGACAGCGGAGCGGATCCTGCCGCTGGCAGTAACCGACATCGTCGGGCGGGAAGATCAGGGTGTGACCCAGCGGCTCGCCCCGATCCGTGCGCACGACGAGTTCTTCACCTATCTCGTGCGCGATGCCGAAGGCCGCATCCTGCTGCAATCGCATGCGGCGGACCCCACCGTGTTCCCCTCCTATGACGGGCCCGGGTTTCGCCAGACCGCGACGCACCGTCTCTACAGCGACGCGGCGCTTCAGGACACGATCCGCATCACAGTGGCCGAGCCGCTGGCCCACCGCATGTCGGTGGCTCGCGAAATCCAGATGGGTCTCGGCCTGCCCTTGCTGATCGTGCTTCCAGTGGCCTTGATCGCGATCATCCTGGCAGTTCGCTTCAGCCTTGATCCTCTGCGCCGGTTCCGCGCGCGGCTGGAAGCACGTGGCGCTCGCGACCTTTCGCAGGTTCCTCACGAGGGGCTTCCAACTGAAATCGGCCCGTTGGCTGATACGCTGAACAGCCTGCTGGCCAGATTACGTGAGGCGTTCGAGGCCGAGCGAAGCTTCGCCGCGAACGCCGCTCACGAGTTGCGCACACCACTCGCGGGAGCGATCGCGCAGGCGCAGAGGCTCAGGTCGGAAACCAAGGACCGAGCGGCTGCACAACGTGCGACCGACATCGAGGAGACGCTGAAAAGGCTGACGCGACGCACAGAACGCATGATGCAACTCGCGCGGGCAGAAGGCGGGCGATTGAGGATGGACAAAAGCTCGGATCTGAGGGGCGTTGCGAGAATTGTGGTGGACGATATTGGCCGCACGGGCACGCCAGATCGTATCAGGCTAAATCTTCCCGACATGGCTGTCATGTCAGATCTTGATCCCGACGCCTTCGCCATTCTGTGCCGGAACCTCGTGGAAAACGCTCTTCGTCATGGGGGACAGACTACCCCGGTCGACGTCACGCTGACCGCATCTGGCCAGTTCACCGTGGCAAATGACGGCCCTGTCGTGCCAGGCGAAACACTCGACCGGCTGACAGCGCGTTTCGAGCGGGCCTCTGCCACCTCCGACGGCAGCGGCCTGGGTCTTGCCATCGTCGCCGCAATCGCAGAGCGGATCAGCAGCCGCCTTGTCCTTCAATCGCCGCGGCCGGGCCGGACCACAGGTTTTCAAGTATCGCTCAGGTTGCCGATAGACGACAGCGAGTGACAGCGACATCCACTTTGGTTCCCAAAGGGTCAAATGCAGCCTTGGGATCAAGATCATCAGGGCCTGGCCTGGCGCGTCGGTTACCGTGCTATGCAGCGTCACGCTCGGAAAGGCAGCGCACAGCGCCAGCAGCCTGTTCGGAATGGACCCCGCGCTGATGAACGTCATGTAACCAGCGCTCACCATGAGGGTGACCGCTGTTTCCAGCATATAGGGATGGTCGACGAAAAGGCTTCCCGAACATGGTAGAAGCAGACTGTCGGAAGCGATTGTTAGCCGACTGACTATCCCCGGTCACGGGGGCATTACTAGGCCCAGGTGCACACCTGTGCCACGCCTGGGCCCTCGGGAAGTGAGGCCGAAGCTTCACCCGAACGGGTCGTATTCCGAGACGATCACGACCTCGTCGCCGTCGATTTCATCGGCGGGGACGGCACCATAGGTTCCATCACCTGCCTGGAAGACGACGATCGAGACCATGAGCGTGGCGGCGAGGGAAGCGGCGAAGGCGTGAGCATCTTTGCGGGACATCTGTTTGGCTCCTGTCTTGGAGGCGGAGGACCATCCCCCGCGCGACAGGACCCCGCAGGCCCGAAGACTGGCTGACATCACCGGGTGCGTTCGGCTCGTCCGAATCCACCCGGCGGCACGGGTTCGCCCGTAGTCCGACCCCTCGCGGGTTGATCTCGAAGACAGGATTCGGGGCAAGGAAGGGAATGGCGAGCGGGGGATGGTGCGACCGCTGACTGGAGCCGTATGTTCCACTGGTGCTTTCGCTGCCAGCCTCCCGGGCAGGCTCTTGGATGACGATCCCTTTCCGTATTGGAATGGATCCTATGGTGCCCCGCGATCTCGCGGGACAGGGGCGTCATGGATGAGAGGCCCGCTCTTGGGCGGGCCCCTTGGGTTCTACATAGGCTCAGGCGGCAAGCTCCGCGTCCCCTGCCCTACCGGCGTCTTCTTCGCCGACAATCTCCAGCCGCGCGTTGCGATAGCCTTCTCTGGCGATCCAGAGTTCGGCAGCCGTGACGGACTCGGCCAGGTGGAGCAGCTCCGTGCAGCCGCCGAAATCCAGCACGACGCGCACCTGTCCGGGCTTCGGCTCCTCAGCCACTTCGAATGTCAACGCACTGTCAGCCGAATGAGTCCGCATGATGGTGACAAGAATGACCCCGTCCGAAGAGAAGTTCCCCTCGTGCAGCGTGAACGACGCCGGCGCCGTCCAGGTCGGATAGGGTCGCGGCGGCTCCTTCTTGACGAGACGGCCGACGCCGTTCGAGCGCTCCCAGGCCGCGAGCTTCTTTGTGAACCGGGCGGGCGGTTTCGTTGTGCTATCGGTGTAGCGAATGAGCGCGCCCAGGGGCGCGGTTTCGAGAATGGTGGTTGGAGACATGATTCCTCATCCTGAATGCGTCATTTTGCATTCATCTTATTGATATTGTTGTATTTTATGTGATTGAGCGCGGGTTTCCCCGCCCTCGGATGGAGCGGATCACTCCGCGGCCATCATCGACGCATCATCACCCGGCAGGTCAGCGGTGAGGAAGGCGGGCAGATCGACATCCTCGGACAACTCGGTGTCGGGAACGTCACCAGACGCCCCCTGCCCTTCTTCACCTTCGAGTGCCGCCAGATCGTGACGGCGAAGCACCTCCGGCAACCAGCCGCTGCCCTTCAGAAGGCGCTCGGCCTCGGTCGCCATCTCGGCCTTCTTCAGGTGATCGAGGAGCTGCGCCGTCCCCTCCCCTTTTGCCTCGCGCACGGCTTCAAGGATCCGGGCCTTGGGCACGCGGTTCAGGTAGGTATCGGCCGTCGGCTCCCAGCCAGCCTCGACCATATCGAGATCGACTGCCTGTGCAAGCAAGTCGGCCTGCGCCATCCGTCGGGTCAGACCACTGGCGGAGATACCGGCACCGTAGGGGTTCACCTTCTCGTGGAGCGCGTTGATCCCGAAGCTAAGGCAATGCGCGAGCAAGGACAGCCGGCTCACCTGATCGAGGGAGGTCAGGTATTCCCAGAGAGCGGCATCGTCGCCAAGCGGAAGGTCGGCCTCCCACTCCGCGTGGCGATCGTCCACCAGCTTGGCAACCACGCTGTCCTTCAGATCGCTGGCCTGCGCCGACATGTAGACGTGACGCACCGATGCCTCGCAGCACCCGCCTGAAGCGCTCGACATCCGGAAAGTGTCGTTGACGAGCTTCAGGAGCAGCAGCGTCAGCGCGATGTCGGGAGAACGCCCGACAGCTTCGCGCAATGCCAAGGTGCGGTACGCCGTCAGCTCCATGACCAGCCGCTCGGGCAAGGGCTTCAAGGCACCATCGTCTTCTTCGTCCGACAGACCCGCCCCGAGCGCTTGACCAGCAGAGGTGATCACCGTGCCATGGCCGATACCATCCACGTTGCTCGTCGCCGAAAGCTCAGCGCCCTGCCTGTCTGCCGCCTGTTCACCGCTGTGGACGTCGGCCTCTGTCCGAGGTTCATCCTCCGGCCGCACAAAGCCCCGATAGACGGAAAGCTCGCCAGAGCGATCAAGCGTCACAAAGGCCCCTGCCCGCGCGATCTCCTCCGCGTCGAAGATCAGCGGCCGCGTCTCGAGCTTCTCCATCGCGACTTCGAGTTCGCCAAGGCGGGCGTCGGTCTCTTCAGGGAATTCGTCCTGGCCCTCGTACTCCTCTTCGAACGCCCGGTATTCGGCGAGCAGCTTGGCATGGGCCGCGCCTTCGTCATCCGACATCGGCGCCGGATTACCGTTGAGCCGTCGCAGGCCGTGGCTGTAGCCATAGGGCAGGTCGAGCGAGACCTCGATCCATTTCCAACCTTCGGTCGCGATGGCTTCGGCTTCAGCCTGAAGCTTCTCGCTGACCAGGCGATCGAGCAGGGCAGGGTCTTCCAGCCATCCGCCGTCGTCGCCCTGGAAGAGGTCGTGCAACATGGTGCCGCCCGCCGCCTCGTAGGCCTCGACGCCGACAAAGACGGCGCGCCGGTCAGAGGCCCGCACGGAGGTTTCCGTCAGCATGCGCCGGATCTGATAGGGCTCCTTGTTCCAGGACGACTTGATCGCCTCCCAGACCTGAATCTGACGCTCGTGGTCCGGATTGACCGTGAAGGCCATCAGCTGCTCCAGCGTCATTTCATCCTCGGCATAGAGCTCGAGCAGGGCAGGGGCCACGGCGGCGAGTTTCAGGCGCTGTTTCACCACCTGCGGCGTGACGAAGAAGGCGGCTGCGATCTCTTCATCGCCTTGACCCTTCTCCCGAAGCGCCACGAAGGCGCGGAACTGGTCGAGCGGATGCAGGGCTGCGCGCTGCATGTTCTCAGCGAGCGAGTCGTCTTCGGCGAGGATCGCGGAAGTGGCATCCCGCACGATGCAGGGAATGGGCGTGGTCTTGGCCAAGCGTTTCTGCTTCACCAGGAGAGACAGGGCCTGGAAGCGCCGACCGCCAGCGGGGATTTCGAACTTGCCGGTCTCGGAACCATCATCCGCCAGAACGGGTCGAACGCTCAGGCTCTGCAGCAACCCGCGGCGGGCGATGTCTTCGGCCAGTTCCTCGATGGAGATGCCGGCCTTGATGCGCCGGACGTTGGACTGGCTCAGCACGAGTTTGTCGAAGGGAATGTCCCGGGACGGGGACAGGGTGACTTTCTGGGCAGATTTCGCCATCAGATCTTCTCCGCGACGGGCGCCGGAAGCCACTCTCCCGATCTCACTTCCCGTCACCCCTTTCACAGCCCATCTCTACCTCTCGACATGTCCACCGCGGTGGACATCACGCAGTTGCTGCCCCAGAACTAGAAAGCCTTTCCAACAACAGTGATGGGTTGAAGTCAGTTTCTCTGCGACCGAGCGTGATGCTGTGGAAATACGCTCCAAAGTCTCGGATGCGATTGCTCATCTGGAGAATTATGAAGATGGCGCATGATGCTTTTTGAGAGCCTATCTTCTTAGCAGCCTTTTCGAAGGTGCTTTCGTGGATTCCCATCATTGGAGCGAGCGTTCTCGCGTGGCTTTCGACATCGTGCCAGTTCCTAAGTGAGTTCGTTGCGAACGATGTAGCCTGGTCACAAACGGTTGTGAGCGTTTGCAGGGGAGGTGTTTGGCTGTTGGTCCCGCTTTCTAAATCTTTTTGTTCTTTTTTAGACTTAGAATGGTGGCGGACAGTTTGCCCGTCATTGGCGGGCAGTTTCATTGTTTCTGGTGCGTCCACCGCGGTGGACATCTGTTTGCATTGAGCCTCCAGTTCGCCGAGCAAAGTACGATACTCCGCGATCGAGAGCTTCCTCCGAAGAACTCGGCGTACCTGATGAGTGAGTTCGTTCTCGGGGTCAGCTTCGTCGATCTGAGCAAGTTTGGTTAGGATTTGCTTTCGCAAAAACACGCGATCCCGACGAGCGTTTTCCATCGCTTGGGCTGTCGCAAGTAGTTCGCCGGCACGCGCGAGCAACGGAGCCAGCGACAAGCCATAGCTAATGGACTGACCTTCGGAGGACTTCACTCGGTATCTCTTGCGATTTGGGCTGTCGTGGCGCTTCATGAAACCGAGTTCAACAAAGCGATCGATGTGCCTACGGAGGGTTCGTTCATCGATCCCGCCGACTCGACGGCAGATCTCGTCGTTGGAAGCGAAGACTGTGTCTCCATGCCCAGGCTTGAGAAAGCTCAGCATCGCTTGGAGCGTTTGAACATGTCCTGGACGGAGACCGAACAGGCTGCGAGTATCTCTGAGCGCGCGGAAGACTGCCCAGATGTCGGTTTCAGGTGTTGACGTGGCGGGGGTGCCCTTGCCGACGCCAAAGGTCTGAACGGAAAGCTTTGTGAATGCCATGTTTGTTGAACGACGACCGTTGCGGCCCACAGCTTCCCCGGCTCTTCCCGCTGTTATTGGCGAGAAAAGGCAACAAAAAGACGTCCACCGAATCGGTGACTCTTGACCGGTATGTCGGAGATTGCTACATCACAGGTGCTAATCAGATGATGAGGGCTCTCCGGGGGAAACCTTGGGGGGCTCTTTTCTTTTTGGTCTTCGCCTTTCTCCTCTGCTCGTGTTTTTGGTTATGACCGGGGATCAGCTCCCCGAGCCTCTCTCATTCTGCCATTGTTCAAAAAGCTGTCGCAGCGTGGTTTCCGCGCGCTCTTCGAGCCATTGGCCGAATTCCGGGTTGTCCTTGCGGGTGATCTTGATAGCGATCGACTTGCCATCGACTGAAAGTGTGCCGACAGGGCTACCACTATTGTCCTTTACCACGGTCGTTTGGCCACGGGCGCTTTGGTCGGCTGCGCCACGCGCCTTGCTGGAGCAAGCAACATAGACGGCTTGAAACTTGTCCGAGCTTGGAGTGGTGTCAGGCAGAGAGGCAAGTGTCTCACGCGCAATGTCGACAAGCGGAACCTTCTCTGAAAGTGCAGCAAGATCACCCCATTGGCGTCGACCTACGCCATGAGCCGGGCCGATAAGCCGGACAAGTTCGTCAGGCAGCTGCTCGATGACTACACGATGGTTCGACACACCTTGCCGGGTGAGGCCTAGGGCGTCCTGAATGACGCCAGGCTTGTAACCGGCCTCCTGCATCTCTTTGATAAAAAGAGATTTTTCAATGAAGGACGGATCCAGCCGCAGGTTGTTTTCCTGACCTTGCGCGATCAGAGAAGCATCATCATCGAGCGTTCGAACGATCGCTTTGACGGTTCCACCAACTCTTCGAATGGCTGCAAGTCTGCGACGCCCGTAGATGATGCGGTATCGATCCGGTTGGTCAGAGGGGCGAACCATGATCGGCACTTGCTGACCATGCTTGCGAATGCTTTCGGCGAGATCTTCAATGCTACTATCTTCCAGGATCAGGCGATCCCGGAGGCCATCCATATCGATCCGGTCGGGTTCGATATCTCGGATTGAGTTGGCAGTGATTTCCCGGAGAGAGTCCCGCAATCCGCCAACCGAGCCAGGTAGCTTCGAGGATTTGACCGGGGCAGGGGAGGGGGCTGCCGACTCTTTCTCGTCTTTCGGTGGCTGGTTGAAGATATTTCGAGCCATCAGCGACGCCCCCATGCCATTTGGATTGTCTGCTCCAGCTCATCGGCAACGCTGTTCACGCTGGTCAAAGCCCGATCAATGGTCTTCCGAATGAGCTGGCTCGGGTCTACCTCATAGATGGTTTGCTGAGTCATGCCGGCGTCAGAAATGGCTGTCGACTTCAGCATCGGTTCAGTCATGACTTGGCCCGCAAGGATTGAACGTAGGTACCCGGCCATTTGCGTTTGTGGTCCGTCCGACGGCTCGTAGCGTGTGATCAGGAACTTTACGAAGTCCCAAGTGACATGTCGTCCAATCGCCTCTTCGACGGCTTTGACCGTTTCCGAAGCGAGTTTGAGGAACTGGCTCATCGAAGCGATGTCGAGCATGCCGGGGACGACCGTCACAAGTAAGCCCGTGGACGCTGCCAATGCTGTCAATGTCAGGAAGCCCAACTGCGGAGGGCAATCGATCAGCACGATGTCATAGTCTGAGTCGACTTCCTCTAGCGCCAGAGCAAGACGCTCTGCAAAAATCGGCTGAACCCTGCGCGCAAGGGCATTCGCTGTCTCGGTTTCGTACTCGGACAACATCAAGCCAGCCGGGACCATGTCGAGCTTGTGGAAGTATGTTTTCTGGATGACCTCCGAGAGCGGAACCTGATCATCGTATCTCAATGCGTCGTAGATTGTGCCGCCTTCGGCGAATTCGAGCTCAGGCCGGAAGCCGAAAAATGTCGTCAAACTGGCCTGCGGGTCGAGGTCCAGAACAAGCACGCGGTAGCCACGCAGGGCATACCTGTGTGCCAAATGGATTGTCGCTGTTGTCTTCGAGCTGCCGCCTTTGAAATTCACGACCGAAATGACCTGAAGACGGTCACCGTCTCGGCGGCCAGGTCTGTACGCGTCAGCATTTTTGCCTGTCCGCGCCAAAATGTTGCGGAGGTCGTCAACTTCTTCGGCCGTGTAGAACCTATGACCGCGACCGTCAGTGTGAACTTCTGGGAAGCTGCCATCTTTGTGGCGGTTGCGCAGGTTCGACGTACTAACGCGCAGCAACTCGGCGACCTCGGTCGAGCTGAAGCGGCGCAAGGACTTGCGTTCTTCTGGCTCGAACGCAACTTTCATCTGCCGGTCAAGCGACTCAGCAAGACTGTCTGCGAATGCTCCGATGTCAGAAGAGCCTATGCCTTGCGCGTAGCCCGTATTTCGATCATCCATGTTCTGCCGCCTCTCATGGCCTTTGCTAAGGCTCTTTGTCGTTCTGACGGTTAAAGCCACGTCTGACGCGTTTTGCCGTCAGAATGGAAATGCCACGAACATCTGAGTCCGGCAAGAAGAATCTAGATGTAGTGCAAAAGTTATCCACAGCACCAATTTGGCCGCGCGGGGCCCGCGCTATATAACGCATTGATTCCTAACGATAAAGGCCGCGTCTGGCGAAGCCGATACCCTTCGAGATATTTTCTGCTCGCGCGAACTAACCCCAAGGCTTTGTTGGATATTTACGTGGTTTTCGTCCAGTTGAGGCGATGATTCTGTAAGATTTTGGCCGAGTGACAGGAGTTGTCGCGTTTAATTCCCGATTTCAATTGAAGCAGAAAGCTGAAACTGAAGCGCTGGAATTTCATCTTAGCGCTTCACCAACGCGTCAAGATTCCT
>NZ_JACIEQ010000010.1 GCF_014196965.1 Actibacterium naphthalenivorans
CCGCGCCTGCGCCCATTGCTCACGCCGCCGAATGATGGCAACCAAAAGGAGAACAGACTCGACTTGCGACTGGCCCTAAGAAATGGGGCAGGTCAGATGCTTGGTTGTTCGATCTGGAAGCGGTGGCAGACGCCATTGACGGACCAGTTACGCTTCTGGGCCTGTCACAGGGGTGTGCACTGTCGATAGCATTCGCCTTGCGGCATCCCAAAAAGGTGGAGCGGCTCATTCTGGTTGGATCCTATGCTCAGGGCATGCTGGCTCGTAGCGACACTCCAAATGCACGACTTGAGGCGGATACCCTCGCAAACTTGGTCCATCTTGGATGGGGCAAAGAGGTTCCGGCCTTCAATCAGGTGTTTACCCACCTCTTTGTTCCATCTGGTACGCCAGAACAGCATAGTTGGTGGCGACGCCTTGAAAGAGAGAGCGCATCGCCAAAAATCGCACTCCGCACATTGGAGGTCCTGCATAAGATTGATGTCTTAGCTGATGCTGCAAAGCTCGATGTGCCTACCCTCATTTTTCATGCAAACGACGATGCACGCATTCCCTTTGATGAAGGCCGCAAGCTGGCCGCCGTCATTGCTGGCGCGCAGTTTGTTGCGCTTGATAGCGCAAACCATATCTTGCTTGAAACCGAACCTGCTTGGGAGGTTTTTCTCTCGACACTCCGTACTTTCTTGCCTGAGACAAAAACACATCGTCCAATCAACGCCACCTACCATCTGACCAATGCCGAAGAAGATGTTGTTGCACTGGTGGCCAAAGGAATGGGGAACTACGAAATTGCCAATGTTCTAGGGAAATCCGAAAAAACGGTGCGTAATCAGATCACTGTGGCACTTGATAAAGTCGGTGTGCGCAGCAGATCAGAATTGATCGTGAAGGTTCTTTCTGAAGGATAGGACTTTGGCCCCAAGGATTTGCGCATCAATGGCGCGCTACAGGGACATTCGCCTCATGCGGAATTTTTATCTGGGTGGTTGATTGCTCCCATCAATCACGGATGGGAACGGCACATGTACAGGGATATCGAATTTGTGTCGGAGGGCGCGACTTTACAAGGCAGGCATTACCGCTCAGCGGGGAGCGCAAGACCCACAATTGTCATGACACACGGCACCAGCGCCACGATTACGATGGCAATCGATTGCTATGCTGAAGCTATCTTTGAGGCTGGGTTTGATGTTCTCCTATATGATCACAGGAATTTCGGTCTAAGCGGTGGTGAACCAAGACAAGAGATAAACCCTTGGGTGCAGGCGCGCGGATACCGTGATGCCGTGGCGTTTGCGAGGGAGCACCTGCAGGCGGACCGTGTTGCTCTTTGGGGGGATAGCTATACTGGTGGTCTTGTACTGGTTGCAGGCGCTCTCATTGAAAATGTTTTGGCCATCGTGGCTCAAATACCGGTTTGCGGCGCAACATGGCCTGAGGGTCCGACAGATGGCCCGGCCTTTGATACCCTTCGCGACCTGTTTCACAACGCAGATTTGCGCGGTGAACCAGAGGATGTAGTTGGTCCTATGCCTGTTGTCTCGCTCGACCAGATTAACGCCCCTTCCTTGCTTGCGCCGCCACAAGCGTTTCGATGGTTTCTGGAGTATGGTGGTCGGCATGGCAGCGGTTGGGAAAACAAGGCGACGCGGGTTATCCCCAAGACGCCAGTTCCTTTTTCCCCGTTGGTGACGGCTCCTCACCTCAAAATGCCAGTCCTGATGATGAACGGGAAGAACGATGAAATGGTCCACTGCAACTCAGAGCTACAAGACGCGGTGTTCGATAGGATTGGGGGACCGAAAGAGAAAGTCATTATCGACGGCGGACACTTTGGTCTTTTGTGGGAGGATAGTCCGAACTTCTTGAAAGCCGTAAGCACGCAAATCGAATTTCTTAATCGGGTACTTTAGCGCATAATTCGAACAGCGGACCTTGGCGCAACCGCAGCGAATTCACACTAAGTCCGCGTTGCGGAAGTTGGCGCATCGCGCAGCTAAGGTCCGGTTCGAGCCCTCTTTACCGATTTTCTGCATTGCCGCGAATGTCCGCAATCGGAAAACTGAAAGTAGCAGTTGCAATTTCCGACTTCGAGTGAACCTAGGTTAAAGGTTATGAAATGTGCCGAATGAACCGAACACCTGAGGAGCGGCTTAAATCTTGATAAGGGAAACAAGGAAATCGTGCCCCGAAATTCCAGCCCAAAGCGGAGCAATAGACTAAATTCTGAGAGCGTTTCTCGATCGGTAGGTAGAGCGGTCAATTAGGTTAACAGAAATACCTTGAATGACTGACACGCTGCCAGAGCAAGGTTTTCAATTGGAATTCATGGAATAGCTACAAAGCTTGAACTGACGAGGTCTGCGATGCGGCCTTTGCATGTATTTGCAAAGGCCGCCTTTCGAAGTATTTAGAAGAAGCCCAACTTATTGGGGCTATAACTCACCAACAAGTTCTTGGTTTGCTGGTAGTGGTCCAGCATCATCTTGTGGTTTTCACGGCCAATGCCCGATTGCTTATAGCCGCCAAACGCTGCGTGGGCTGGATAGGCGTGATAGTTGTTCACCCACACGCGGCCAGCCTCGATGGCACGCCCAAAGCGGTAGCAGGTGTTCATGTCACGCGACCAAACGCCAGCGCCGAGGCCATACATCGTGTCGTTCGCGATTTCCAAAGCTTCGGCTTCATCCTTGAACGTCGTTACCGACACGACGGGCCCAAAAATTTCCTCTTGGAAAACCCGCATCTTGTTGTGACCCTTGAGGATCGTCGGTTGGATGTAGTTCCCGCCTGACAATTCACCGTTGAACCGCGCTGAACCACCACCAGCCAGCACTTCGGCGCCTTCTTCGCGACCGATCGTGAAATAGCCCATGATCTTGTCGTGTTGGGCCTTGCTGACTTGTGCACCGACCATGGTCTCGGGGTCGCGAGGGTCGCCGTGCTTGATCGCAGCGACGCGTTTGATGCAGCGCGCGATGAACTCTTCGTAGATGTCCTCTTGGATCAGCGCACGTGAAGGGCAGGTGCAGACTTCGCCTTGGTTGAAGGCGAACAGAACGAAGCCTTCGACGGCCTTGTCCAAGAACGCATCATCCTTTGCCATCACGTCAGAAAAGAAGATGTTTGGCGACTTGCCACCCAGTTCAAGCGTGACGGGGATCAGGTTCTTGGTCGCCGCTTCCATGATTTTGCGTCCCGTGACGGTGGACCCAGTGAAGGCGATTTTTGCAATGCGCGAGGAACTGGCAAGTGCTGCGCCGACTTCTCCGCCAAAGCCGTTGACGATATTTAATGTGCCGGCTGGCAACAAATCGTTGATTAGTTCTGCAAAGACCATGATCGCGGCAGGCGTTTGTTCGGCTGGTTTCATTACGACGCAGTTGCCCGCAGCCAAAGCAGGGGCCAGTTTCCATGCCGCCATCAGCAAAGAAAAGTTCCAAGGAATGATCTGGCCGACAACGCCCAAGGGCTCGTGGTAGTGATAGGCGACGGTGTCGTTGTCGATCTCGCTCATGTTGCCTTCTTGCGCGCGCAAAACACCTGCAAAATAGCGGAAGTGGTCGGCGCAAAGTGGCACGTCTGCGTTCATCGTTTCGCGGATCGGCTTGCCGTTGTCCCATGTTTCGGCAGTGGCCAAGAGTTCTAGGTTCTCTTCGATCCGGTCCGCAATTTTAAGCAAAATATTCGCGCGATGCGTGGCAGATGTTTTGCCCCAAGCGTCTTTGGCAGCGTGGGCTGCATCAAGTGCGAGCTCAATATCCGCCGCGTCAGAGCGGGCGCATTCGTTGATCAAGCCACCGGTAATGGGCGTCACGTTTTCGAAGTATTTGCCATTGACGGGTGGCACAAACGCGCCGCCGATATAGTTGTCGTAGCGCAGCTTAAACGGCGACACATATGTGCCTGCCTCGGTGTGGGTCATATCGTTCATTTGAAATCCTCCATTGTTATCCGGCTTCTCCTCCCGGATTACAAAGAGTGTGACTTGCGTCGTGCGCCACGTCTTGTGGCAGGAAGGTGTCGCGGGATTAAAGGTGTCTCACCAATGAGACAGTTTCCCCTAACTATCTTCAAGTCCAAGCCGCTTCATCCGCCGATAAAGCGTCGCACGACCGATCCCAAGCTGGCGCGCGGCCTGCGATACGTTGTTTCCGGCCCGTGCCAACGCACGAATCACAGCGGCCTTTTCGGCCTTCTCAAATCCTGTAGGGCCATCTTCACGTCCCAGTATGTCTGTTGCAGGGCGCGCGACTAAATCACCCGTCCGTTGCAGCCCAAAGACACGGCGGGCCTCGCGGGTGGCCCCTATCACCAAATCACTTTCGTCAATGGCAAGTAGCGTTGAGGCCTCGGCGTTGTCGCTCTCGGCCACAATGATCCGCGCGGATGAAAAGGCGGCCCTGAAATTCGCGGCTTCAATCGCGCGTGCGGTTTGGGCCACTTGGGCCGCGATCAGGCGATTGAAGGCCTCCGTTTGATCTGCACGCGCGGATGATAAATCAAGCGCCGCCACAAGTTGACCGTTGCTGCCGTAGATCGGCGCGTCGATGCAACTCATGCCTGTGTTGCGCGTATAGAAATGCTCGTCTTGATGAATGATTACATGACGTTGCTCGGTCAGACAGGTCCCAATGCCGTTCGTGCCTTCTTTCTCTTCACTCCAGTCGGCACCGGTTGTGAGGCCCCAACCTTCAAATGCCATAGCGTCAGCATCAGAGAGACGTTGATCTAGGATGATGCCATCTGTATCGGTCAGGAAAACCGCGCAACCCGATTGCCCGACCAGAGAGAAAAGCGCGTCCAAACGCGGGCTCGCGACGGTCATGAATTTTTCGAGCGTCTCCATCCTGAATTGCAGACTTTTTTGCTCTATTCGGTCAGGTGCCCGATGCTCATCAGGGTCCAGTCCATGCTTAATGACAGAACGGTGCCAACTCGCAGCAACCCGCGACTTTGCCGCAGCCGATGTCGACTGCGTTGCCTCCATCACAATATCAGCATGCGATGCCTTTGGTGTCATTTTGCTCTCCCTACAGCATCATTAAGACGCGCTGGTCTCGGTTTGTCGACTACTGTCCTAACCTTCACTGCCAGTGGGGCTCATTGCGCCAAGAAATTTTGACGCCCTCCTTTTTCAAATTCTTGGGCTGTTCTGTCGTTGGGATGAAGTCCTGCCGATTGAAATGGTTCCCCGAAGTGGGGACTTTAAATGGACCAAAAGGGAAAGTGACTTTCGACTCGGAGGCCCAGTTCCCACCCGAGGTGCTTTCTCTAAATATGCCCCCATTAAATGCGGCCATTGATCTTCGCGGAGTTAAAGTCAGCTTCGTCCGCTAAGTGGTCATCCATCTACTTAAGTATGGGCGATACGGTTACAGGAAGGTCACCGCACTATTGCGAATGGAAGGCTGGCGGGTAAATCACAAGAAGGTCGAACGTTTATGGGGCGAAGAAGGCCTGCAGCTCCCCCAACGACACAAGAAGAAGCGGCGGCTTTATCACAAAGACAGCTCCATCATCAGGCTACGCCCCACACACCAGAACCACATCTGGGCGATAGACTTTGTTCATGACAAGCTCAGCAATGGGCGCAGCTATAAGATGCTGACGGTACTGGATGAGTATACCCGCGAGGCGCTCTGCGTGGCGGTGCGCCCCAGAATGAACGCAAACGATGTTCTTGATGCGTTGCACAGGCTTCTCATGAAGCATGGAAAGCCTGAGTTCATACGTTCTGACAACGGCCCGGAGTTCATAGCCGAGCATCTGCAGGGATGGTTGAAAAAATTCGGCATCCAGCCGATGCAGATCTACCCTGGGAGCCCCTGGGAGAACGGATACAATGAACGCTTCAACGGAACATTAAGACGGGAGGTTCTGAATGCAGAGTGGTTCCACAGCACAAGACAGGCGCAGGTCGCGATCAATGTTTGGCTCAAGCAATACAATCGGATCAGGCCCCATCATGCATTAGGTATGCGCCCTCCGGTGCCAGAAACCTTATTAGAGAACAGCAAAATTAGTGGTCCCGAAAAAGGGGGCTAGACAACCTGTTACGTTGATCTGACTTCCGTTTCCGAAAATCAGTTCTGATTTGCGAGAGCAGGCGGCGAACGAGGATGAGGTTGCCCGAGGGGCAAGGCTGCGCCTTCGCCCTGACGTGACGCAGTGGCGTAACTCGCTTGCGCGAACCCCAAGGAACTAGAATGTTTCGTGTGGCAGGGCACGGACCTGCCTCGATTCAAAGCGGAACTTCGTTCAAAATGCAGCGAATGGGTCTAAAGAGCCCAAATTGCACAGTGCTGCTTGTTGCAAGAACGTCAGCTTCGACGCATTTTCGATGTAAGGTAGCAGCCAAATAGCTCTGCTGAACCGACCCCCTTTTTGAGTACCGATTAGACTTTGGCGGGCGATATGGATTTTCACTAGAGATTGGTCGGGGACTCTTGCAGAAGAAGTTGCAGCAGAGTACGTGCGGCGACATGTTAGCGTGAAGGGACCGATATGAAGCGAGGACCAACGTTCCTTTTTCTGGGTTTAGTGATCTTCTGCACAACGCCCCACCTAGCAGCCAAAGCCGAAGTCATGATCCCAACGCCCGCAATGTTCCTGGAAGTCCAGAGCTTCGACGATTTGGGTCGCATGCACATTTCCCAATCGCCGTCTAACGACTTTCACGCAAAAACACCTGAAGCATTCACAACCGGACCGCGCGACGTAGCCCGGATCTGGGGTGTTCTGGCTAATCCCGAACGTGCGAGCGAAGCCCTTATCGGTAAACGATTGGGTTGCGATCGGATTGCCGAGGTGGGGACCAAGGCGCGGATCAAAGGCAAAATTCACTGGGTTCAGTCCGATGTTCTTCGGTGCCGCCTGGCAGACCAAGGCCCCGATTTCGGTCGCGACGTCTCGGAGTTTTTGGTAGCTATCGGAGCTGCGAGGGAGTTTTGCGCGGAGAGCCTCGGCACTCTGGGTAGTTGCTGATATAGAAGAGGTATAAGGCGATATTTCCCAAGCAACTTGGCGTTGCGACGAGTTTGACCGATTTGGTGGGCGCGAACAGCTTTTGGCGTTCTTCCATAATTTGTCAGAGTGACACTGACACCAAACCGAGCATAGCGGACATTCGATGAGTTAGGTAGAATGGCAGCTTCGTCCGCTCTCCGGACTTTGGCATCGACAGCAGCGAAGGGCCGGTATTTGAGCAACTCAGCTCGCTCAAATTTCTGCAGTTTGATGGCACCGTTGTCTTTGTCAAAGTTAGTAGTTCACCTGTTCGAAGCCGTAGTTGCCCTCATAGTCACGCCAATCGACGAAGACAGATCGGTGATAGATACCCGGGCAATTCTGGCCCCAACGTTCAAGTCCCACATGCGCCTCGGGCAGGGCAGTAATGGAAGATCGCTGCCATGAGAAATCGCCTTGAGTCCCAAAGGTGCCGAGAACCACGGTCGCGCTTCGGTCGCAGTCACCGTCACGACCGGATTCATGCTGCCGTGCATAGCGAACATCAAAGACGCGGATGGACCGCACGAAGTTGAACTCAGGTCCGCTGATATCGATGTCCGCGCGATCCTGAACGAACCGGAGTGCCTGGTCGGTGGGAACGAGATCGTCGACTGGCAAGGATTGGAGCGGTCGACGGCTGTCCGCCTGGTACAAGGCTTCAAAGATGCGGCCAGCGTTGTTTGATAGCCGATCGCTCTCATAGGACGCGCCCATGGGACAGCGCCAGATTTGAAGCGGCGGTTCCACCGGCCAAGGCGTAATTCGTCGAATGAATTCGGCTCGGGCTCGGGCGCAAGGGACGGAAGCGGGCCAACCGCCAGAAAGACACAAGAGGATCGCGCAATCGATCGGATATGTCTGCGCTCGGGCGGACATCGGTAGCGAAAGACCAGTCACGGTTAAAGCGACTGCGACCGAGGGGAGGAGCTTCTTGATCAGATAGTGCATGCTGCGGAACCTCCGTGAGAGGAGTCCAGCATACATACGATAATATACTATCACAACACTAAGTATAAAGGCGCATAATGTTTATTATGTAATATATTGGCAGTATCAATCAGCTTTCCTTCGCTAATCAGCAATCCAAGCTTGACCTTCCAGTTGCTGGAAGCCCCATCTTAGGAATTGGCATCATTTTGGAGGGCTAGAGCATGATACAGGTAACAGAACCGCACCCGCGAGAGCGGTCATCCGATCAGGCCAAGGATCCAGTTTGCGGCATGTCCGTCACTATGTCTCCGCAGGCCCGTCAGGCGGATTATGACGGTGAAACCTTCTACTTCTGCTCCGATAAGTGCCAGACCAGGTTCGAGGCCGATCCGATCTACTATGCCTCAGGTACGGCATCGGATCACAGCATGACCCCGAAAGCCGGAACTCAGTACACCTGCCCAATGCACCCCGAGATAGTTCGTGACGAGCCCGGCGCCTGTCCGATCTGCGGCATGGCGCTTGAACCGATGGTGCCGTCGGATGAACCCAGCGAAGAACTGACCGACTTTACCCGCCGGATGTGGATCAGTGCCGCCGCAGCCGTTCCTCTGGTTATCCTGACTATGGGAGAGCTGGTCGGTTTGCCGGTCCGGGACTTGATCGGACATCGGCTGGCGACATACATCGAGTTCCTGCTGGCGACGCCTATCGTGTTGTGGGCAGCGAAGCCGTTTTTCGTGCGGGGATGGGCGTCGATCGTGAACCGCTCGCCCAACATGTGGACGCTGATCGCGCTTGGTGTCGGCGCGGCCTACATCTATTCGCTGGTCGCCACATTCCTTCCGGGCGTGTTTCCGGAGGCTTACCGGATGGGCGCGGGAGTCGGCACCTATTTTGAAGCCGCCGTCGTTATCATCACTCTGATTTTCGTCGGACAGGTTTTGGAATTGCGGGCGCGGGAACGGACCGGCGATGCCATCCGGGCACTGCTCGATCTGGCCCCGAAAACGGCGCGGCGCATCCTGCCCGACGGCACGGAATATGACGCGCCGCTGGAAAACATTGTGGAGGGCGACCGGTTGCGGGTGCGCCCCGGCGACGCGGTCCCCGTCGATGCCAAGGTCGTCGACGGCACGTCATCCATCGACGAGAGCATGATCACTGGCGAGCCGTTGCCGGTCGAAAAAGGTCCGGGCGATACGGTCACCGGCGGCACAATCAATAAGAACGGCTCCCTTGTCATAGAAGCCGCTCGTGTAGGTGCCGACACGATGCTGAGCCAGATCGTCGAGATGGTCGCGAACGCGCGGCGATCCCGCGCACCGATCCAGGGGCTTGCGGACAAGGTTTCTTCCTATTTCGTGCCGACCGTTGTCGTGGTCGCCATCCTTTCCTTCGCCGCTTGGCTCGGCTTCGGGCCCGAACCTGCGCTCGTCTTTGCCATCGCCTCGGCGGTGTCAGTGCTGATCATCGCCTGCCCCTGTGCATTGGGCCTTGCGACGCCGATCTCGATCACGACGGCTGCAGGGCGCGGTGCACAGGCGGGTGTCCTGATCAAGGATGCCGAAGCGCTGGAACGCATGGCCAAGGTCGATACGCTGATCGTCGATAAGACCGGCACCCTGACCGAAGGCAAGCCGAAGCTGACCGATGTGAACGCTCTGGGCGACGAGACCGAAGAAACCATTCTGAGCCTCGCGGCTGCCTTGGAAAAAGGCTCTGAGCACCCGCTGGCAGAGGCCATCGTCGAAGGCGCGAAAGAGAGAGGTATCAAAGTCGGCAATGCCGAGAACTTCGAAGCCGTGACCGGCAAGGGTGTGAGCGGAACCGTCTCGGGCCACGCCGTCGCGCTTGGTAACACCGCGATGATGCGCGACATGTCCCTCGACACCTCCGCAGCAGAGGAGGCGGCAGACGTTCTGCGCAGCGAAGGCAAGACGGCCATGTTCGTGGCCATAGAAGGAAAACTGTCCGGCATCGTCGCCGTCGCCGACCCGATCAAGGAAACGACGGCCGAGGTCATCAAGGAACTGCACGAGGCGGGCCTGCGGATAATCATGGCTACGGGGGATAACGAACGCACTGCAAGGGCCGTGGCGCAGCTCCTCGGCATCGACGAGGTCCGGGCTGGAGTTCTGCCGGAAGACAAGAAGGCGCTGGTGGACGAGCTGCACGCGAATGGCAAAAAGGTCGCCATGGCCGGCGATGGTGTCAACGATGCACCGGCTCTGGCCGCAGCGGACGTCGGCCTGGCCATGGGCACGGGTGCGGACGTGGCGGTTGAAAGCGCGGGCATCACTCTCTTGAGCGGCGATCTGAACGGTATCGTCAAGGCACGGACGCTGGCCGTGGCGACGATCGGTAACATACGCCAGAACCTGTTCTGGGCCTTTGCCTACAACACGCTCGGTGTGCCCTTAGCTGCGGGCGTGCTCTACCCGGTATTCGGGCTGTTGATGTCGCCCATGTTCGCCGCCGCCGCAATGAGCCTCTCGTCGGTCTCGGTCATCGCGAACGCGCTCAGACTACGGCGATTGAGGCTTTAGACGATCCGCGTATTGAACGTGAAGCTGGACGATACTTCTATTTCAGCAAAACGTGTATTGCTGCATGAGGTTGCTGACCTTTGCCACTGGAAGCGTTCACTGAGAAAGCCGGAACGACGAGCGCAAGGGCGCATGTGCAGGTTATCAGGAAATTCATAATGCTCGGCTACCTCCGTAGCGCTTGATTTAATTGCCTCAAAGCGTTGGGGCCGGGCATGTACGCCTCGGCCCCAAGGTCAGTCTTCACTTCATCTGCGTGACAGTAAGCTTGCCCTTGACCCGGTCGGCAACAAACTCGATGTCCTGACCTTCTGCCATCTTGGCCATTATCGCTTCGTCCGCGCGGAATACCATCGTCATCGCGGGCATATCGAGGTTGACCAGAGGGCCGTGGATGATTGTGACCTTGCCGGCCTTGGCGTCGATCTTCTTTATGGTCCCGCTCGTGTATTCCACGTCAGCCTGAGCCATCTGGTCCCCCACCGAGACCGCACGGTGCATGCCGGATTCGTAGTGACCCGGGATCAGGCACGCGGCTTCGAACGTACCAGCATTCGCGAACGTCCAGACGACCTCGCCCGTGGCACCCGGATCAAGACGGATACGGTTCGGGTCGTCGTGTTCCATGTCCATCTTGGCCATTTCGATCTTGTGCTCGGCGTTATTTTCCAGCGTGTCGAGAACAAACTCGTGTTCCAGCTCACCCTTGTTCGTGATGTTGAAGCGTATGGTTTCACCCTGCTTGATGGTCATCTCCTCACTCTCGATCAGCATTTCGCCTTCGTCGTTTTCAAGCAGGGTTACATCAATCGTCCGGTCGACTTTTGCCGTATGGCCGGGCATACCGATGGCCATTTTGGCATGACCAACGTCAGCGAAAGCCCCCGTTGAAGCGAAAAGGACGAGAGAGGTGCTCAGAAGAAGTTTTTTCATTTGGTTTTCCTGTAGGTTTGGTTTGGTTGGAGTCGACGAAGGGCCGTTCAGCCCTTCGAGTTTGGTTTTGGTGTGAGAATGGTCTTGGGACTGTTGTTCGAGGCGAACTCGGGCAATTCGCCAGTCCATTCGTAGGCCATCTCGCCCGGAGGATTTTCGTACCAGCCGGGATCGGAGTAATCGTCCGCGTCGATGCCGTCCCGCACCTTTACGACCGAAAACATGCCGCCCATCTCGATGGGGCCGTAGGGCCCCCAACCCGTCATCATCGGGATCGTATTGTCAGGCAGCGGCATTTCCATTTTCGCCATGTCCCCCATGCCGGACATGCCCATGGGCATGTATTCCGGCTGGAACTGACGGATCTTCTGGGTCAGCGGCTTCTTGTTGACCCCGATGAACGTCGGCACATCGTGACCCATGGCATTCATCGTGTGGTGCGACTTGTGGCAGTGAAGCGCCCAGTCACCCAGATGGTCTGCGACGAACTCATAGGCGCGCATCCCGCCCACGGGGATGTCGATGCTGACCTCCGGCCATTGCGCTTCTGACGGCACCCAGCCACCATCCGTGCAGGTGACCTTGAAGTCATAGCCGTGCATGTGGATCGGGTGGTTTGTCATCGTGAGGTTGCCGACGCGTACTCGCACCTTGTCGCCCTTGTTCACGACCAGCGGATCGATGTCGGGGAAGATCCGACTGTTCCACGTCCACAGGTTGAAGTCCGTCATCGTCATGATGCGCGGCACATATGTGCCGGGATCGATGTCAAAGGCATTCAGCATGATCAGAAAATCGCGATCCACCGGCATGAACGTGGGATCCTTGGGGTGGACCACGAACATGCCCATCATCCCCATCGCCATCTGCGCCATTTCGTCGCCATGGGGGTGATACATGAAGGTTCCTGATTTCACCAAGTCGAACTCGTAGATGAACGTTTTGCCTGGCGGGATGCTGGGATGACTCAACCCGGAGACCCCATCCATGCCCGAAGGCAGGATGAGCCCGTGCCAGTGCACTGTCGTGCCTTCCGGCAGCTTGTTGGTGACGTAGATGCGGACCCGGTCGCCTTCGACTGCTTCGATCGTTGGGCCGGTGGACTGGCCGTTGTAACCCCACAAATGCGCGATCATGCCGTCGGCAAGTTCGCGCTCTACCGGTTCGGCGACGAGGTGAAATTCCTTGACCCCGTTGTTCATCCGGTGCGGCAGGGTCCACCCGTTCAGCGTGACCACAGGTGTGTAGTCCGGCCCCGACGACGGACGCGCCGTAATCGCCGTTGCCGCACTGTCCATCTGCGCGGCTTCGGGTAGGCCCATGTTCAGGGTTTGACCCCAGGCTTTTGAAGAGACCAGCGTTGCGCCTGCCGCGCCGGCTCCGAGTAATTGACGTCTGTTCAACATGTCAGTTCCTTTCAGTGTCCTGCACCGCCACCGGCGGCAAGCGTTGCGCCTTCTCCACCAGCACCACCGCCGCCTTCGCCGCCGCCATAGATCGCGGCGGTCAGATCGGCCTGTGCCATGTAGAATTCGCGTTTTGCATTTGCCGCTTCCAGGGATGCGCCAAGTTTCTCGCGCACGTCAGTCAGCAGCTCGAAAGTGTTGGTGATCATGCCGTTGTAAGACAGCAAACCCTCTTCTTCGACGGTCGTGCGTAGCGGCACCAGAACGTCGCGGTAGTGGCGCGCGATTTTATATGCGGCATGATAGGAAGTCTCAGCACCTCGCGCTTCGGACCGGACGTTCACGGCCTTCTCTGCGAGCACGTTGGCCGCTTGTAGATAAGACAATTCCGCCTTGCGCATCCGGGCCTTGCCGGTGTCATAGATCGGGATCGCGAACTCCACTTCCACCTGAGGGGTGGTCACGGTTTCCGTTTCTCCGTCCTCAATTTCCCGCTCCGCCTCGAACCCGGCAATGAACTCAAGATCGCTGACAATGCGGGTCTGATCGGTCAGCCCAAACGCCTTGGCCTGCGCTTCCAGGCCAAGTTTGGCAACACGCAGATCCACCCGGTTTCGGAGCGCCTTGGCCTCGATGTCGGTCACACGGCCGACAGAACGCGGCAGTGCAGGAAGGGCATCTGGCACATGGTAATCGACTTCGGTGCCCCAGAGACCCATCAACCTGGTCAAAGCCTCCTTGGACCGAGTGGCGTTCAATCGTGCCTGTGCAAGTTGCCCCGCCAGTTCGGCATTGAATGCCTGTTCGCGGGCCTGCCCAGCTTTGTTGAGTGCGCCGGTCTCGCCCAACCTCATCGCCAGTTCAGAGCCGGCGTCAGAGGTCGCTTTCGCGCGCCGCAGATAGCTCACTGCCTCGAAGGCGGCGACTGCATCGACCCATGCCTTTCGCGTCTGATTGGCCAGCGCAAGTGTGTCGTTCACGGCATTGAGCTGAGCCTGCCGGAAGCTTGCATCAGCAATGGCCATGCGCTGTTTGCGCGTGGTGGCATCGAGGACGTTCGACCGGATCAGCCCTTCGATCGCTCTGTAGGCACCGAGCTCAGGCGCACCGATTCCCAAAACACCAATTGATACGATCGGGTTTTCCGGCGTCGATTGCTGCCAGGCCTCAGCGGCCGACAGGCCAACATTGGCGTAAGACGCTTGCAGACCTTTATTGTTCAGGAGCGCGACCTGAACGGCGGTGTCCGCCGAAATGGTCTTGCGATGCACCATCGCATGCACCTGCTTTTTCAAAGCCTCGTTTTCGGCCTGGGTTTCGGCGAAGGCAGTCCGTTTGCCGATGGCCGGTGTGACTTGGCTGGAAATGTTGGCGAAGCCGGCTTTCGGTTCCGTGTAGATGCCCGGTACAGCGGTTGCGCAGGCACCCAAAATTAGCGGAAAGCCGAATAGCAGAGGAAATTTCGATAGCCGCATCAGTTGCCCTCCGTCTGCTCTTGATTGACGGAACGCCAATCACGGGGACCCGTCGGACCACGATAGGTGTAGCCAGCCAATGGATCTTGATAGCTGATCGGAGACGAAACGGTCGCGTTGACGACAGCCTGTTGTGTCGCAACGGAGGGCAAAGGGGTAGGCTCATAGGCGCATGCGCCAAGCCCGAGGGCCGAAGCCCCCATAAGTAGATGAATTTTCATGAAGGTAACCTGATTGATGAACGATGTCTCACGCAGAGTCTGCGCAAGGCTCACACCCGGATTGGGCGCCGTTTCAGATCAGGAATCGAGGGGGCCGCAGAAACCCTGATGTTTCGACGGAATGCGTCTGACCGCTCAGGATCATATATTTTTTCGCAGCAATAGGATCCGGGAATACCAAGTCTGCGTCTGGAATGACGACAGAAATGCATATTCCGTTACAACACTGAGTTGATTGATGCTCTGTTTCACCAATGTCGGAGGATATGTCATCCACGTCAACTGTCGCCGGGTGTTTCATGTGGTCGGCGTGGATATCAGTTCCCTGACCAACTGTCGGTTCGCTGAGAAGGGCGCTGATCGATCCAGAATGCTGACCATCATGCATTCCCGAGGCCGCGTGTGCCGCAGAAGGTGGAGACAGAACCAATGCCAACGCAAAAGCGAAGCAAGTGAGGAATTTCACCCATACCGAAGTGGCGACACGCATTCTCATGAACGGAAACTTGGACGTTTTGACAAATTAGTCAACGCTTACAGCGCGGGAAGGTTTGGCACATTCTAGCGAGGCAGGCGAATTCTCGCTGCGAGCGCTCAAAACTGTTGCGCAATAGATACATAGCAACGTTCACCAGTCAGACAGAAGACGCGAAAATGGTAGTGAGTACTTCAGTAATGACTGGAAGTGCCGGGACTAACTCAGTCTTTGCGATCCGTAGCCCGCATCGTGAATCGCTGCCTTCAGAGCGCTTTCATCCAATGCGCTATCTACCTCGACGGAACGCGCAGTCAGGTCACAGGTGACAGTCGCGTGTGGGTCTATCGTCACAATGGCCTTCTCTATCGACGCGGTGCAATGTCCGCAGTTCATGTCCGGCACGCTGAACCTGATCATCACGATCTCCTTCTTACTGCTGCCATCTAGGCCGTCCCCCTATGGGAAGGTCAATGCCCGAAAAAATTCCTCGATGCATCTGTTGACCTTCCAGCGAATGGAACCCTTATCTCTCGGAGGACCAGGATCAGGAGTCACCCATGTCGGATTCGCATACCCTTCGACTTTCCCTGCAGAACATGTCCTGCGCCTCTTGCGTCGGGCGGGTGGAGCGTGGGCTTTCCGGCCTGCCGGGCGTCAGCGACGTTCGAGTCAACCTCGCCAGCGAAACCGCTCAGGCGCAGATCGACGCGCCAGAGCGCATTTCGAACATCGTCGAAAAGCTGGAAGAGATTGGCTATCCGGCCCGTAAGCAGAGCACTCGCCTGAACGTGGCCTCCATGTCCTGCGCGTCCTGCGTCGGTCGGGTGGACAAGGCTTTGGCGGCGATGCCAGGCGTGCTGGCCGTGAACGTCAATCTGGCCTCGGAAACTGCGACGGTAACGTATCTCGAAGGCGCGGTTGCGGTTGCAGACCTGCTGAAGGCGGCGGGTGACGCAGGCTATCCCGCGACCTTGCCGCAGGACAGAGAGGCGGAAGACACGAGTGTCCGGAAGGATGAAGAGGCGCGGATGCTGGCCCGCAGGACCGCCCTGGCGGCGGCCCTCACCCTGCCGGTGTTTCTGCTGGAAATGGGCGCGCATCTGATCCCCGGCATGCATGGTCTGATCGGCGACACGATCGGCCATCGAGCAAGCTGGCTGATCCAGTTCGTCCTGACCACGGTGGTTCTGCTCTGGCCGGGGCGCAGCTTCTACACGCGCGGGTTTCCAGCCCTGCTCAAGCGTGCGCCGGACATGAACAGCCTTGTCGCGGTCGGCACTTCTGCCGCCTATCTCTATTCTCTCGTGGCGCTATTCGCGCCCGCGCTGCTGCCCGAACGGTCGCGTGCCGTCTATTTCGAGGCGGCGGCGGTCATCATCGTGCTAATCCTGCTGGGCCGGTGGCTGGAGGCGCGCGCCAAGGGCCGCACCGGCGCAGCGATCCAGAAGCTGCTGGGCCTTCAGGCCAAGACCGCCCGCGTGCTGGTGGACGGAGAGCCTGAGGACGTGGCCATCGAGCGCATCGCCGCGGGCGACATCCTGCTCGTGCGCCCCGGAGAGCGGATTGCCGTGGACGGTGAAGTGACCGAAGGCAGCGCCCGCGTCGATGAGAGCATGATCACCGGCGAGCCGGTGCCTGTCGCCAAGTTGGTGGGCGATCCCGTCACCGGCGGGACCGTCAACGGTTCCGGTGCCTTCCAGTTCCGTGCGACACGCGTGGGAGCGGATACGACGCTGGCGCAAATCATCCGCATGGTCGAAGAGGCGCAGAGCGCCAAGCTGCCGATCCAGGGGCTGGTCGACCGGATCACCCTGTTGTTCGTGCCGGCGGTCATGGCGCTGGCGCTGCTTACGGTTATCGTCTGGCTGCTGGTCGGCCCCTCGCCCGCCCTGTCCTATGCCCTCGTTGCGGGTGTATCCGTGCTGATCATCGCATGCCCTTGCGCGATGGGGCTGGCCACGCCGACCTCGATCATGGTCGGCACCGGCCGTGCCGCTGAAATGGGCGTGCTGTTCCGCAAGGGCGATGCGCTGCAACAGCTTTCGACAGTGGATGTGGTGGCGCTGGACAAGACCGGCACGGTGACCGAAGGGCGCCCCGAACTGACCGATCTGGTGCTGGCCGACGGCTTTGAACGGGCCGAGGTGCTGGCCCTGGTCGCGGCGGTCGAGGCGCAGTCGGAACACCCTATCGCCGAGGCCATTCTGCGGGCGGCGGAAGCCGAGACGGTCACTCGACACGACGCGCGGAACTTCACCTCCATCACGGGCCACGGTGTCCGGGCCGAGGTCGCAGGCCGCGACGTGCTGGTGGGGGCCGACCGTCTGATGACGCGCGAAGGGGTGGACATCGGCGCGTTGGCCGACGCCGAGCGCCGCCTGGCTGAACAGGGCCGCACCGCGCTTTATGCCGCCATCGACGGGCGGGTGGCCGCCGTCATCGCCGTGGCCGATCCGGTAAAGCCGTCCAGCGCGGCGGCCATCCGGGCGTTGCACGATCTGGGCCTGAAGGTCGCCATGATCACCGGCGACAAGCGAGAGACGGCAGAGGCCATCGGCCGCGAGACCGGCATCGACCATGTGATCGCGGGCGTGCTGCCCGATGGCAAGGTGGCGGCATTGGACGATCTGCGCGGCCCGAGCCAGCACATCGCCTTTGTAGGCGACGGCATCAACGATGCGCCCGCGCTTGCTCATGCGGACGTGGGCATCAGCATTGGCACCGGCACCGACGTCGCCATCGAATCCGCCGATGTGGTGCTAATGTCGGGCGATTTGCGCGGCGTGGTCAACGCGCTGGAAGTGTCGCGGCGTACGATGCGCAACATCAGCCAGAACCTGTTCTGGGCCTTCGGCTATAACGTGGCCCTCATTCCGGTGGCGGCGGGGCTGCTCTACCCGGTGTCGGGCCTGCTGCTGTCGCCGGTGCTGGCGGCTGGGGCAATGGCGCTCAGCTCGGTCTTCGTACTGACGAACGCGCTGCGCCTGCGCCGCGTCCGCCCGGCGATGCAGGAACAGGCGCAACCCGGCTCTGCCGCCAACCTGTCACCAGTCCCGGCTGAATAAGCTCAAGGAGGAAACTATCATGAACATCGGAGACGTGGCCGACATGTCCGGCCTTCCCGCGAAGACCATTCGCTACTACGAGGACATCGGGCTGGTCGAGCCGCTGCGCAGTGCCAACGGTTATCGCAGCTTTCGGCAGAGCGACGTCCACAAGCTGGCGTTTCTCGGCCGGGCGCGCGCCTTGGGCTTCACCATCGAGGACTGCCGGAGCCTGCTGAAACTCTATGCCGACACCGACCGCGCCAGCGCCGAGGTCAAGCAGATCGCCGAAGAACACCTCGACCGGATCGACCGGAAAATCGCAGAACTGACCGAGATGCGCGCGACGCTGTCGCACCTTGTCGATGCCTGCGCTGGCGATCACAGGCCTGATTGTCCGATTCTCGCAGATCTGGCTATGGAAGAGGATAAGACCCGGACCGCCAGGGCAGCGGATTAAGATATGTCCCGCAGCGGGCAGCGCCACCCATAAGGTGCGACTGGCTGCAGCTTTTTCGGAACATTCCAGCGCGGGAAAGTTGTTCTACCTCTATACTTCACGATTTCGAGAGAGGACAACTTCATGTCATATGGCCGCTTTTTCGCGATGATCGCGACATCTACCGTCGTCATGTTCGGTCTGATGTATCTCAATACCTACCTCTGGACGCATGTGTTCTGGTCGGAAACGCGGGTCTACATGGCTCTCCTGATGGGTGCCACCATGGCGATCATCATGCTGGGCTTCATGCTGTCGATGTATTCCAGCAAGACGGCTAACGCCGCCATCTTCATCGGTGCCGCTGTGGTCTTTGCCGCCTCGCTCTGGCTGGTCCGCAGCCAGGTGACGGTGGGCGACACCAGCTACATGCGGGCAATGATCCCGCACCACTCGATCGCGATCATGACCTCCAGCCGCGCCGATATCTCGGACCCGCGCGTGCGCAAGTTGGCGGATGAGATCATCTATGCGCAGGACAAGGAAATCGCCGAGATGCGTTATCTGGTGAACGATATCGACGCCAATGGTGACAGTCCGGCACAGTCAGAAAGCGGACCGGCGCAGATCGTGAGCCTTGACGAGGCGCTGTCCACGGCGGAGATCACCATTCTCGATCTTGAATTCCTGACCCGGGAGGACATCGCACAACTCTTCCCGGACGGCGCGGCGTGCACGTTCACCTACACCACCACAAGCAGGCCTGCGCTGGCGGTGGGCCGCATCGACGGTGGGAGTGTAGCTCTCGCCAAGATCAGCGGCGATCTGGTGCGGCTGGAGGCTGGCGACGCCGGAAGCACTTGGGGCAAGGAAGGCATGACAGTGGCGTTGAGCGCGCCGAGCGGAACCGGCACATTGGCCGCAAATAGTGGCGAAATGCAGGACGCCGATCTCGTTCTCGAACTTGGGCCCGGTCTGCGTGCAGGGTATCGCGGACATTACGGTTGCGGTGCCTGAACCAGAAACTGGAGGAAACACCATGCCGAAAGACGCATCGAAAACAGCCCAACTCTACCGGATGGTCATGCTGGATCACCTTTGCCCTTATGGTCTCAAGTCCAAAGACCTGCTCGAACGGGAAGGGTACGAGGTCGAGGATCACCACCTGACGACACGCGAGGAAACTGATGCTTTCATGGAAAATCACGGGGTCGAGACCACGCCGCAGACCTGGATCGGCGACAAGCGCATCGGCGGCTATGACGATCTGCGGGTCCATTTCGGCCTTGACGCACCGGAAAGCGAACGCTCGGACACCTCCTATCAACCGGTGATCGCGATCTTTGCCGTCGCGTTTTTGATGGCGCTCGGCTTGTCATGGTACAGCTTTGGAACCATCCTCAGCCTGCGCGCGCTGGAATGGTTCATCTCGATCTCGATGTGCTTGCTTGCAGTGCAGAAACTTCAGGATGTCGAAAGCTTTTCGACCATGTTCCTAAATTACGACCTGCTGGCGCACCGCTGGGTGCGCTACGGCTATCTCTATCCCTTCGGAGAGGCCTTCGCCGGTATCCTCATGGTCGCAGGGGCGCTCACCTGGCTGTCGGCACCCGTGGCCTTGTTCATCGGCACCGTCGGCGCGGTTTCGGTCTTCAAGGCGGTCTATATCGACAAGCGCGAGCTGAAATGCGCCTGCGTCGGGGGCGACAGCAAGGTGCCGCTCGGTTTTGTCTCGCTCACCGAGAACCTGATGATGATGGTCATGGGTATCTGGATGCCGATCCGGGTCTACCTGATCGGCTGACGGCACCGCGACCTCTACAGAGGCGCGGCGTGGATGACATTGATTGGCGGAGATAATCCCTACACTGCAGCCATCACACCTAGAGCTGGTTCGAGATTCGTCACCCGATCGTCGCGAGAAAGGGAAACGTCCCCAGCAGCCAATAGGCAAACCGTGACAATTGCCCGGTCATGATGGCAACTCCCATGATGATCATGGCAACACCCGCGCCCTTGTAGAGCCAGCGACCGGCTTTGCCGATCTGCCTTACCCGCGCGGCGATGGCGTCGGTGAAGAGCGCGGCCAGCAGGAAAGGCACCCCCAGTCCAGCGGAATAGATCGACAGCAGCCAGATGCCGTCCGACATGCCGCCGGAGGTCGAACTGAGCGTCAGGATTGCGCCGAGGATCGGACCGATGCAAGGTGTCCAGCCAAAGGCGAAGGCCAGTCCCAGCACGTAGGCCCCAAACGGGCGACCGCCGGGAATGTCGAGATTGAAACGGGTATCGCGCGAGAACGCATTGAGACGAAAGACACCCAGCATGACCAGTCCGAACAGAATGATGATCGCGCCGCCGAGATAGTTTAGCTCGGTGCGCCATGTCAGCAGCAGGGATCCGAGCGCGCTGGCCCGGGCCCCGAGGGCGACGAAGACCGTCGAAAAGCCCAGGACAAAGCAGGCACTCAACCCGAGCGCCCCGGCGCGCGCCCGCAAGCCGACCGACCGCGTCGTGCGCAAATCTGGTTGCCCTGCGATGTACGAGACGTAGCCAGGCACCAGTGGCAGGACACAGGGCGACAGGAACGAAATGGCACCCGCCAGGAAGGCCGCGAAGATGCCGATGCCGGAAATATCCATCATACATCACGATCGTTGTTGAAAGGCCGCCAGACCCACCAGAACGCGACCAGCGGTATCACGATCCATTGCAACACAGGTGACAGGCCCGCATCGAGGATCGGAATGATCGGCATCAGGTCCGAATAGGCCCAGGCCGCGCGGATCACGATGTTGAGCCATTCGCTGAACAGCGTGTATCCGAGCCCGAACACCACCGTCAGGACGGTCACAGACCGCCGCGTCGAGGCGACCAGGGGCCAGCCCCGGCCCGACAGCATGAGGGCAAGCATCAGCGCGCTCATGGCGATCAGGATATCGCCACCCGTGCAATGGACGGCTGCGAAGACAATCTCACCCCAAGTGCCCTCGTTCCAGATCGTGTAGAGCGGCATATGCGCGAACTCCCAGATCAAGTTGGCCGGGATGATCACCGCAAAATACCGACGCAGAGCTGTCAGGGAAACTCCGTCTGTCGAGGACAGCCTGACGCCAGTCGCGACGACACTCATTGAAACACACCTGTCAGCCGGTCCCACCAGTTGGGCTCCCGGCGTCGATGCTGGGCGTTGTTGATCAACTCGCTGACATAGAGGATCAGGTTCACGTTCTTGAAGTCCATGCCATGGAATTTTGCAGCGAACCGCCCGCCGATGTCCACGACATGGGTGACCGCTCCGTGCATCATCATGTCGCTGTCGGCGGTCATCGTGAACTCCAGCCCATATTCCCGCGCCAGAAGGCGCGTCGCGTCATTTGCCTGATCGGATCGTTTGGTCAGAATGACCCAGTTGCTCGGATCGAGCCCATGCCGGTCCGCGTAATCGCGCAGACGAGCCCGATGACATCATCATGCTCGGTCAGCGTTTCCTTGAACATTGGTCTTCTCCTTTTCACTTGCGTTGCCGTGACCGTAGAGATCGGCGTTCTGATGAGCGCGATCCTCATGCTCAAATTCGAGACTGGAATGGCTGATGCCGAACTCTTCCTTCAGCCGCTTCTTGATCGCGCTCTTGATCTCTTCGATCTTCGACCAGCCCTCGGCTGCCACGACGACATGGCAGTCGAGCGCAGCCTCGTGCTCTTGCATTTGCCAGAGATGGACGTAGTGGACGTCGGCGACGCCTTCGACTTTCCGCATCGCTTCGACGACGGCCTCGTTGTCGATGTCCGGCGGGCTCCCGAGCATCAGGGTTCGGATTGGGCCGCCTATTTCAGTGAAAGACAGATACAGGATGTAGATCGCGATGCCGATGGTGATGGCAGGATCGACCCAACGCATGTCGTAAAGGATGATCAGCGACCCACCGACGATAACCGCGACCGAAGCAAGCGCGTCCGACAGGTTATGCAGGAAAAGCGCGCGGATGTTCACGCTGCCCTTCTGCATCGAATAGGTCAGCATTGCGGTCAGCGTGTCGACCACAAGCGCAATTCCACCGAGAATGACGACGGTCCACCCCATGACTTCGGGTGGATCAATCATGCGCATGCCACCTTCGTAGATCAGATAGAAGCCGATCACGATGAGGGTGGTGTAGTTGATCAGGGCCGCCACGATTTCGACCCGGCCATAGCCGAAGGTCATGCGTTCATCGGCCGGGCGGCGCGCGATCTTGCGTGCGGCGAAGGCAATGACAAGCGAGGCCATATCGGAAAAGTTGTGCAGCGCATCGGCGATCAGTGCCAGACTGCCCGAGAATATGCCCCCGACGACTTGCGCAACGGTAAGTAGCCCGTTTGCCCAGATGGCGATGGCAACCCGCCGGTCCCCAGAATTCGGATCGATAGGCGCGTGCCCGTGGTCATGTGGCATTGGCAGGCTCCGCGTGCGCGTGTGTCGCGCGTCGGTCAGTCTTCAGGCGACCGCTGCGAAAACCACGTACGCGCGCATTCATCCAGTGGCGGATGATATGACGGTAAAGGGCACCACGCAGCCATCCAAAGGATTGCTCATGGGACAAATAGAAGGCGTCCGGCGTATCAAACACGCCGAAATCTTGCACGATGCCGGATTTCTGAATGTAGGTATCTTCTCCGTTCCAGGTGACGGGAGGCGCGCCAAGGCAATCCGTGCCCGCGCCATAACCGCAGAGACTGTCCGTGTCCGAGAAAGACGTTTGCAGGACTGTCAGGAAAGCGTCATCCAGGATGAAGCCTTCGAGGTTGAACCAAGCACCTTGATATTCGATCTCAACCCATGAGTGGAGAATTTCTTGCGGAGCAAGCGGATACACCAACTCTGGGACAACACCGCGCTGCAAGCCTTTGTGGATCGTAAACCCATGCAACCGGCAACGAATGCCAACACCACGCAGCAACGCCATCAAGAGCGTCCCTTTGGTATTGCACTGCCCGTAGCCGTCGGAAAGCACCTCGGAGGCGGGGATGTCGTCAGCTCGATTGTATCCGAACGCGATTTCATTCCGAACGAAATCATAGGCAGCTCCGATCCGATCGTATTCGGATAAGCCGCGCCAGCCGCGGGTCTCAATTAGATGCGCAAGAGGCGCGGCATCAAAATCCAGTAATTTGGTGGGTGCAAGTAGGGGGTCGGTCATCTGCAACGGAGTCGCTCCTCGAATCGTCTTGGAACAAGCCTAATTACTATAGTCACTATAGCTTCAACCCTTTCTTTCAGAAAGAATCTCCCGCAACTATTTGCCCGTATGAACTGCTTTGTGGTGTTCGCCGTGTGCGTCGCGCAGAATGTCGATACCTCCCCAGGCCGCGATCCCGGCGACAATCACGCCGACGACGAGGTCCGGCCAGTTGGTTCCCAGCCAGGCGACGAGGCCGCCAGCCAAGACGATTCCGAGGTTCGCGGCGAAATCGTTGTAACTGAAGGTGTTGGCCGCGCGGATGTTGACGTCCGGATCTTTGAGCTTAGCGAGCAGCCAGACGCAGACTGCGTTGATCGCCGCCGCAAACAGGGCCATGGCGATCATGATCGTCCCGAGCGGATCTGACCCGCCGATGTAGCGGCGCCATGCATCGTAGAGGATACCAGCGGCGAACAGGATCAGCAGCCCGCCGGAAACGTTCGCCGCCCCGCGTTTCCATTTGTCGGATCGGGACAAAGCGAAAAGGCTGATCGCGTAGACGAAGCTGTCGGAGAGGTTATCGAGCCCGTTGGCGATCAGGGCACTTGAGTCGCCGAAGGCGCCTGTTGCGAAAAAGGCCACGGCCAAACCGATATTGAGCGCCAGAACGATCCAAAGCGTCCGTCTCTCCATTGAATTTTGTCTAGCAGCCATTTTGTGGTTCCAGCCTGTGTTGTACGACACATTAACTTCTGCGGCTGATCTGCGTTCCAGCCGGAATGTTGGCTGAATTCCTTCAGGCCCCGATTTCCTCGTGCTCGGTCAGGCATTCCGAATGGTCCCGCAACACCTCAAGCACCTTGCAGTCTCCCGTCCGCCCGCCGCTGCATTCGTGAACCATGCGTTTCAGTTCCGTGCGCAGCGCCTTCAGGCGGGCCATGCGCTGCTCCACCTGTTTGAGCTGGCGACGCGCGATGGCATCTGCCTCGTCGCAGGGGCGGTTGGGATGGTCGCTGAGGTCGAGCAGCTCGCGGATCGCATCGAGCGAGAAACCGAGTTGCCGCGAATGGCGGATGAAGGACAGTCGGTCGAGCTGTGCATTGTCGTAGCGCCTCTGTCCGCCTTCGGTCCTGCCAGGTTCGGGCATGAGTCCGATCTGTTCGTAGTACCGGATGGTCTGCACTTTTGTGCCAGTCTTCTTTGACAGAGTACCGATCGTGAGCATTTTCGCCTCCATGAAAAAGATACAGTTTGTGTAGGTTTTGCCGTCGGAATAAACAAGTGTCGGATTCACAGACGCGTGAGTTCAAGCTATACCATGATTTCGTGCTTGAACCTCTAGCGGCTAGAGGATGTATCCGCACATGCAATAAGAATCAATAACAGGCGAACAGGATTGTCCCTTACATCGGCACAGAAGTTTCTTTGGGTTTTGGCAGGCGTGGCAGCGCTTGCCTTCGTATGGCTTTTGCTCTGGTCCGACTATCGTGCCGACCGCGCCCGAACCGACGCCGAACCGCCTTTTTTCGCTAAATTCGAACTGACGGACCACCAGGGTATGGTTCGAACCGAGGAGGACTTTGCGGGGCGCTGGATGCTGGTGTTTTTCGGCTTCACCAACTGTCCCGACGTCTGCCCGACGACCCTGTCAGAGGTCGCGGCGGTGATGGACGGTCTGGGCGACGATGCCGCCAAGGTCCAGCCGATTTTCATAACAATCGACCCCGAACGGGACACGCCCGCCGCACTCGCCGAATACGTCCCGCTGTTCGATGCGAGCATCATCGGGCTGACGGGCACGCCGGAACAAATCGCCGCCACATCCGAGACGTTTCCGATCTTCTTTGAACGCGTCGAAGAGGCTGCGGCGCCGGATGGTTACACGATGGGCCACACGTCGCATCTGTTCCTCTTCGATCCCGACGCGGGCTTTGCCGACTCCTGGCCCTACGGCACCCCGGCCGAAGAGATTCTCGCCGATCTGGAAGAGAGGATCTGATCGACATGAACCGCATATCCGGAGAAACAGCCCTCGGGCTGGCATGGATCATCGCGCTCGTCGCCTCGCTTGCCGTGCTTTTCATCGGCGAGGTGCTGGGGCAGACGCCCTGTGTGCTGTGCTGGTTCCAGCGCGCCTTCATGTTTCCCTTGGCCATTATCCTAGGGCTGGGCCTTTGGTGGCGGGACGGCCGTGTGGGGCGCTACGGCATCGCATTGGCGCTTGGCGGCGGCGCAATCGCCCTCTGGCACATGGGGCTGTACGTCGGTCTTGTTCCCGAACGCATCCAGCCCTGCACGGCCACCGGCCCCTCTTGCACCGATGACAACCAACTGGTCTTCGGCATCCCGATCCCGCTGATGGCCCTCGCCGCCTTCGCGCTGATCGGGGCGCTGTCGGCCCTTTCATTGAAGGACACACGAAAATGAACCGACGCGCCCTGATCCTGTCCGTTCTCGCCTTCGGCGTCGCCGGTTTCGGCGGAACCACCTGGTTTGCAACCCGCCCCGGCCCGGTGGCCGAAGCGGAGCCTGTTGCGCCGGAACTCGCGGACGCGATGATCCGCCCCTACTCGCCCATCCTCGGGCCTGCGGAAGCGCCCGTCACGATCGTCGAATTCTTCGATCCGGCCTGCGAGGCCTGTCGCGCCTTTCATCCCGTCGTGAAGGACATCATGGCCGAGCATGGGGATGCTGTCCGCGTCGTGATCCGCTACACGCCCTTCCACGGCGCGGCATCCGAGGAAGCGATCCGCGTGCTCGAGGCGGCACGCATGCAGGACGTTTACGTGCCGGTGCTTGAGGCCGTTCTGCGGGAACAGCCGAGATGGGCGTCGCACGGTGCCCCGGCGCCCGGCCTGATCCTTCAGATCGCCGCCACGGCCGGACTCGATGCCGAGGCCGCGCGCACGCAAATGATGGCGCCCGATGTCGTGGCGATCCTGAACCAGGATCGTGCCGACGTCGAGACCGTGGGAATTCGCCAGACGCCCACATTCTTCGTGAACGGCAAGCCGCTCGATCCATTCGGGGAGGCAGAATTGCGTCGTCTGGTGGCCGCCGAAGTCGCTGCCGCGCAAAGCTGAATACAAAGGGCAGGATCAGAACGATGAAAAAGTATATTTTGACCAGCACACTGGCGGCGCTTTTGACCCTTGGAGGGTTCTCAGCGCCCGCGCTGGCCGGACCCGAGGATGTTGTCGTCGAGAACGCGTGGTCCCGCGCCTCCATCGGGATGAACCGTCCCGGGGCCGCTTACATGACGATCCGCAACACTGGCGACGAGCCAGTGACGCTGATCGGCCTTACAACGCCGCTCGCGATGATGCCCGAAATTCACGAGACGAAGACAAATGCCGAAGGTGTGAGTTCCATGAACCCGGCGGGGGAGATCGCGATCGCCCCGGGCGAGAGCGTCGCGCTCGAACCGGGGGGCCTGCACGCAATGCTGATGCGGCTGCAAGAACTGATGACGGAAGGGGACACCTTTCCGCTGACCCTGCTTTTCGAAGACGGAGGCGAAGTGACGGTCGAGGTGCCGATCCTCGGAATCGCCGCGCGGGGGCCAGAGGACTGATGCGGCGACGGGCGATCCTGGGGTACGGGGCGGCTGGTGTCGGGGCGGTCGCCCTGATGCTCTTCGTCGGTTGGTGGCAGGTCGATGGACCCGGTGGACCTGAACCTGTCGGGCAGCGGCCTGTGGCCCTGACCGAGATGGATTTCCGTCTGACGGATCATGAGGGCAACGCGGTCGGGCCGGAAACCCTGATCGGTCGCCCGACGATGGCGTTCTTCGGCTTCACCTACTGTCCCGATGTCTGCCCGACCACGCTCTCGGACATTTCGGGATGGCTCGACGATCTGGGAAACGAGGCCGACGAGATGAACGTGGTTTTCATCACGGTCGATCCCGAGCGCGACACTGTCGAAACGATGGCCGAATATGTCGGCTACTTCCATCCTGCGCTCCGTGGCTGGACGGGGCCGGAAGAGCAGATCGCGCGCGTCGCGGACGGCTTCCGCGCCACCTACGAGCAAGTACCGACGGAGAGCGGCGATTACACGATGAACCACACCGCGAGCGTCTTCCTGTTCGCAGCCTCTGGGCGGTTCGTCACCATGATCGACTATCACGAAGCCAGAGAATTCGCGGTGCCGAAGATCCGTCGCGCGCTGGCAGAAGAAATGGAGGGGGCGACATGAGGCTCAGAACTTTGGCGGCGGGTGTCGCAATTGCGGGGACGGTTTCGGGAGCGGCTATCGCCATCTCTGATCTTTTGTCGAAAGAACCCGTGCCGCCGGAACTTGCCCAGGCAGGTAGCTGGATGCCCCAAGGTCCTGAAGCCCCTAGAAACGTTGACATCCTCGTGACGCTGCCCGCGACGGCATGGGCAGAGGATGCACCCGACCTCGGCTCCCTACCCCTTCTGCAGGTCGCGTTCGCCGACAGGCCGGTAAGCGCGATCGAGCCACCGCTGTCGACGTGGTCGCGCGACATTGCACCTGGCGAGACGCTCGATTTCTTGCTGTCCGAAGCTGGACTTGCGGCACCTGACAGAGCCGAAGTTGCCCTCGCGCTTGGCGCGGAATACGATCTGCGACGGCTGCGGCCGGGGCACTCGGTCACTGTTGCTTCGACCATGGACGGCAGCCCCCGCACCGTCGCACTTGCCGTCGAGGACGGGGTTCGGATCGAGGTGGTGTTCGGCGAGCGGTTGTCCACACAGGTCGTGACTCCGGATCCGGAGATCGTAACCCTTGCCGGCGAAGCGGTGATCGACAGCTCGATCTTCGCGGCACTCGAAGAAGCCGGCATACCCGCCCGTTTTTCCGTGGACCTTGCGCAGATGCTGGGTGGGACCGTGGATTTCCGCCGCGAGATGGCCGGCGGCGAAGCACTAAGGCTTCTCTGGCGTGAGGCGCGGGTCGGCGAGGACAGGATCGGACAGCCCGAACTCGCCTTCGCCGCACTGGAGATCGGCGGTTCGCTTTACGAGATCGTATGGCCGGACGACGGCAGCGGTCAGGCGACGATCTACGTCGATGGCGAGGTGCTGCGCGTCTTCGCACAGCCGGTCGAGGGTGCGCGCCTCAGCTCGGTGTTCGGACGCCGCACGCATCCGGTCTTTGGCAACGTCCGGATGCACACAGGCGTCGATTTCGCAGCGGCACGTGGGACACCGGTTCAATCGACGGCACCGGGGCGGGTTAGTTTCATTGGCTGGCGCGGTGGCTATGGCCGTGTGGTCGAAATCTCGCACGGCTCCGACACCATGACGCGCTACGCGCATCTGAGCGCCGTGCCGGAAGACCTGGCACAAGGCCAACGCGTTGCGGCGGGAGATGTGATCGGCCGCGTCGGCGCGACTGGCACGGCGACAGGTCCGAACCTGCACTACGAAGTCCTCGTGGATGGGCGCCCGACTGACCCCCTCACTGACGACCGGCTCGCCGAAGCAGCTGAGAGCGAAGCGGATGATACCGCCGCGCTCTCGCGTCTGGCCGAGGCGCGGGCGCTTCTGAATGAAAACCTCGGCAGCGAGATTGCCGAAACGACAACCGAAAGGCTCTGACCCATGAAACGCATGACCCAAGCTCTTGCCATCACGCTCGCCCTTTTCCCGGCGGCCCAGGCCCTCGCAGAGGCAACGGCGATCGACGTCCGCAAGACGAACGGTTGCGGCTGCTGCCTCTCGTGGATGAACCACCTCGAAGAGAACGGTTTTGTGCCGACCGGCCAGGACATGTTCGGTGGGTCGCTGGTTCGCTTCAAGCTCGACAACGGCGTGCCGCAGCGCATGGTCTCCTGCCACACCGCGCTCATTGACGGCTACGTGATCGAAGGCCATGTACCGGCCGCTGACATCCGCCGCCTTCTCGATGAGCGCCCGGACGCAGTCGGTCTCGCCGTGCCTGGGATGCCCTATGGCTCGCCCGGCATGGGGCCAGAAGACGACCGCGAGGCCTATGATGTCTTCCTCATCCGCGAGGACGGGTCGACGGAAGTCTTTTCGAGCTACGGCGAAGGATAACCTGGCCCGCCCATGGAAAACCTCTCTCCGATCATGCTCGGCTTCCTCGGAAGTCTGGCTGCCGGATCGCTCACGGCAGTCGGAGCAGTTCCCGTGTTGTTTGGACGCATCCCGTCGCGGGCCACACGCGATCTGTCGCTCGGCTTCGCTGCCGGTGTGATGCTCGCCGCTTCCTTCTTTTCGCTGATCATCCCGGCATTGGATGCGGCCGAGCCGATGTTCGAGAACGGCGCGATGCCTGCGGCCATCGTATGCGTCTCGATCCTCTTGGGCATGGGGGCTGTCGCGCTGATGAACGAAAAGCTGCCGCACGAGCATTTCAAGACGGGACGCGAAGGGCCCGAAGCGGCGTCTTTGCGGCGGGTCTGGCTTTTCATCATCGCGATCACGATCCACAACTTCCCCGAAGGCCTCGCGGTCGGGGTCGGCTTCGGATCCGGAGGTATGGAGGGCGGTTTGCCGCTTGCTGTCGGCATCGGGCTTCAGAATGCGCCCGAAGGATTGGCCGTCGCTGTATCTCTGCTGGGCGAGGGATATCCGAAGCTGCGCGCCTGGGGCATCGCGGCGCTGACGGGCATGGTCGAGCCGATTGGCGGCCTGCTCGGGGCCGGGATCATCACGCTGTCGGAACCGCTGCTGCCATGGGGACTGGCCTTTGCCGCGGGCGCAATGCTCTACGTCATCAGCCACGAAATCATCCCCGAAACCCATCGCAGCGGCCATCAGAACAGGGCGACGCTCGGTCTCGCAGTCGGGCTCGTTCTGATGCTGTTTCTCGATGTCTGGTTGGGATGAGGCAATGTCATCATACAAAGTATCTGCGATGATCGGCGTCTTTGCAGCGCTTGCTGCGTTCGCGATCGATCAGATCACCAAAGCCATTGTCGTTGCGAATGCCGTCACTTTAAGCGCCGGGATTTCCGTGTTTCCGGGATTCAACCTCGTCTTTTATCGTAATGACGGCGTGACTTTCGGGATGCTGGGCGGCGCTCCGTGGTGGAGCCTCATCGCTCTCGCTCTTGCCATCTGTGTTTGGCTGGGGGTTATGCTGTTTCGCGCCGAAAATGCGGTCGAAACACTTGCCTATGGCGCGATCATTGGCGGAGCCTTGGGCAATGTTATCGATCGTGTGCGGTATCGGGCTGTAACAGACTTTCTCGATTTCTACATTGGCACAACACATTGGCCTGCCTTCAACATGGCCGATATATTTGTTGTCAGTGGCGTGGGGCTCTTGCTCGCCGCGCCATGGATCAGCGCGCGGCGTTCGATCAAGTCGTGAAACCGAAAATTCTGAACCGCATCGCTCTGCGCCACCGTTTGCTTTCGCGGATGACGCTTGGTTTCGCCGCCGGGGCGCTGACCGTTCTGACTTTCCCGCCTTTCTCGCTTCTCCTGCTCGTTCCCGTTGCCTATTCCGCGTTCTTTGTCGGTCTTCGCGATCTCTCCCTAGGGCGTGCTTTCCTCGTCGGCTGGGCGTTTGGTCTTGGCCAGTTCGGTTTCGGGATTTCGTGGATTGCAGAGAGTTTCTACGTCGAGGCCGAGCGGTTCGGGGCGATGGCGATCCCGGCTGTCGCGGGATTGTCCGCAGGTCTCGCAATTTTCCCAGCCATTGCCGCAGCGCTCTTCGCCGAAATCGCGCGGCGCGGAGCCCTGGGTAGTCTCCTCGCCTGCCTCCTGTTCACGACCTCCTGGACCGCGACCGAGTGGTTGCGTGGTCACGTTCTGACAGGGTTTCCCTGGAACCTCGCCGGCTACGCACTTGCCGACTACGCCGCCCTTCGCCAGACCGCCGCCTGGGTCGGAAGCTATGGGTTAAGCTTTCTCAGCGTGTTCGTCGCGGCACTTCCCGGCGCGGCTGTCATGACGTCCGGGCGGCAACGATTGACCGTTTCGCTCATGGCGCTGGCCGGCATCGCGACGATGTGGGCTGTCGGTACGCTTCGCCTCCAGTCGGATGCACAACAGCCACCCGGTGTCGACCTGCGCATCGTCCAGGGCAACATTCCACAAGAGGAGAAATGGGCGCCCGAGAACCGCGAGGCGACCTTCGCGCGCTATGTTGAGCTTTCAACCCAGCCCGGCGATTTCGACGTTCTTCTTTGGCCGGAAACCGCCTTTCCGGGTTTCCTCGATGAGGATACGGAGGCGCGGGATCGCATTGCCGCAGCGCTACCAGACGGCAGCATGCTGCTCACCGGGGTGCCGGACCGTGTACCGAGCGAGGATGGCACCCGATATTTCAACACGGTCCAGGCTTTTGGCGAGACCGGCAGAATCCTGACCGGATACGCGAAACACCATCTCGTACCCTTCGGCGAATATGTGCCATTCCGTGGCTGGTTGCCCATCGAGCGACTCACGGCGGGTCTGGGCGATTTTACGCCCGGACCGGGCCCGCGAACGCTTGCGCTTCCGGGTGTGCCCCTGGTCGCCGTGGCGATCTGCTATGAGATCATCTTCCCAAGCCATGTGGTCGACGACCTGTTCAGGCCGGACTGGATTTTCAACGCGACAAACGACGCCTGGTTCGGCACCAGCATCGGACCCGAGCAGCATCTGGCTTCCGCACGGATGCGTGCCGTAGAGGAAGGCCTTCCTGTCATCCGAGCCGCGAATACGGGCATCTCCGCGGTCATCGACGCGAACGGTGACCTCGTCGCGCGGCTCGGCAACGGAGAAACCGGTGTAATAGATGCGGCTCTGCCCTCTGCTCATCCGTCAACGCTATATGCGCGCTTCGGCGACTGGGCGCTGCTGGCTCTCATCTTCACTACTTGGGCCGTGGGACTGGCTGCAGGTCTGGTCGGCACACACCGGTGCAACAAGAGAACACGAACGGAGAAAAAGTCATGCTGGTAATCGCGGGCATTGTCGCGGGTGCGATCTGGGGTGGATATCTGGCGCGACGCCGAAAAGGAAACCGGCTGGATATCCTCCAGTATGCGGCGAGTTCGGCGATCGCCTTCGGTCTTCTCACCTATTTCGTTTCGGTGGTCCTCTTGCGCATCTTTGCATGAGAAGGGTTTCGAAACGGCACCGACGTGAGACGTCTTTTCAACATATTACTGTACGGGTTCTTGGCGATCTGTATCACGGCATCGGTTGGTTCCGGGTTGGTCTATTTTCTGCTGAGCGCATCCGTTCCCGACTACAACGAGGACTTCTCGGTAGCAGGCTTAGGTGGACCGGTCGATATTCTGCGAGATGCCTCGGCAATCCCGCACATTACCGCGAGTTCCGCCGCGGATGTCTATTTCGCGATCGGCTTCGTTCATGCGCAAGACCGACTCGGTCAGCTGTTAAGGGCAAGGCGAATGGCCGAAGCTTCTTGGCCATCCGATGAGACATTGTCCGTTGCGCCAGCGGTCTCAGACGCGCTCGAATCCTATGCCGCCGGCGTCAATGCGTGGCTCGAGCTGGTGTCGGCGGGAGGGCGCGGCAGAGGCTCGCCGGAACTGTTGATCGCAGACGAACGGTCGATCGATGCCTGGACACCTGGCGATAGCCTGAGGATTGCCCGGTCTTTTCTGAATGGCCTGCGACCGGAAAGCGCACGGAAAGGAACGCCGAGCTTATCAAGTGCAATTATACCGTCGGATCGACCAAAAGTGCTCGAACTATTTGCGACTGATCCGCAGCAGCGCCTCGATGCATGGGCGATAGACGGTGACCGAACCGCTGCCGGGACACCAATTCTCGCCGCCGATATCAGCGGTTCCCTGTCGCTGCCCTCGGAATGGTATCTCGCCGATCTTCAGTTTTCGACAGGGCCGGCCATAGGGGCCACGATGCCGGGCGTACCTTTCGTTATTGTCGGTCGCAATACGCGCGTCGCCTGGGCCTTCCGGTCATTTCCCGTGCCAGACGAGGAGGCACCAAGGGGGCCGTCACCCGTGCAGGCGGCAGGTTTCCTGACGATGCTGGAGCTGTTCACGCGTTCGGCCGACGCGACCGATGCCATCGGAGTTGCCGCAGACATGTTGCCGAAAGGCATGGAGGCATTGGCCATTGACCGAGAGACCGTTGCCCGATGGCCAAAAGAGGAAGCCGTACGAGCGTTGTCATTTCGCGACATTCGACTGGCGGAGCTTGAAGCGCGGCAATCGATCTTCTCGACTGAAGGCGCCATCGGTGTTCAAAGGGACACCGTAAGTACCGTGGCGCGAACCCTGCTGCCCCTGATGGCGAAGGAGCTTTGGTTCGTGCAGTCCAGAGACAGCATCGAAGGCACCGATGCGAACGACCTTCGTCGTGAACTACTGGACAGGCTTGCGTCGTGGAATGGCGACATGGATCGCTATTCACCGGAACCTCTGCTGTTCTGGACTTGGCTCCGGGCTTTGCAGCAGCGCATTTTGAAAGACGAATTTCCGGCAGCGCAGCAACTCTGGACCCGTCCGAACCCGAACTTTCTTTATGCGGTACTCAGCGATCGTCGCGGTAGCGCAATCTGGTGCGACATCCGCCTATCCTCACCTCGCGAGACATGCGAGGAGCAGGTTCGCGTGGCCCTGGATGATGCCCTTGGCTGGCTGGTCGATCGATATGGGCGCGATCCCTCGACGTGGACCTGGGGGGAGGAGCATAGATTGGACATGCAGTGGTCGCCGATCAGTTCACGTGGGTTGCTGACCAACCTGCTGTCCCTTCAAGCGCCGATTTCAGGCGATCCGTTTACGCAATTCTTGACATCATTTGGTGTTGAAGAAGACCGTCCATTCCTTGTGAGTGCCGGAAGCAATTTTCAGGCGGTCATGTCGATATCGGAAGCAGCGGGATCATACTACATCACGCCCGCCGGACAGTCGGGACATCCGCTATCTCGATTCTACGACAATCTCTTTCCCTCGTGGATACAAGGCGAATACCTCGCCATGTCGACCGATCTGTCACTGGCCCGTGGCGGCGCTTCCGGGATCTCGCGGCTCACACCGGCTACCTCCGACAACCCTCGGATGAGCGAGGGCCAGAGCGAATGATCACAAACTTCTTCTTCCTTTACGACCCTTTCGGCTATGTGCTGTCACCGGTGTCGCTCATTGTTGTCGGTCTTACAGTATGGCTGTTTTTGCGTGGGCTCAAAATACACGCTCGCTGTCTCGGAAGGGTTTCTGGTTGGCGTCGAACCGCCTTCTTTGTCGGCCTCGCGGCCGTCCTCGTCGCGACGAATGGGCCGCTCGCGCCATTGGGGCACAGTCTGTTTTCGGTACATCAGGTCGAGCATCTTCTTCTGCGACTGGTAGGACCGCTTCTTATCGCGGTTTCTCAGCCCTGGCTTGGCCTTCAAGCCGGATTGAAAAGGGAATGGCGCCGACGCCTTGCCGCGATTGGGCGTGCGCGCATCCCGCGATTCTTGGCGCTTCCTGCATCTGCCACCTCCTTGTTGATTGGTGCGCTTTTCGTCTGGCAGATCCCGATGATCTACGCCCTTACACAACGTATTGCGGCGATGGAAGCGCTGGCACATCTGTCTATGGTGCTTGCTGGGCTTTGGTACTTTGCTATGCTGTTCGATCTGCGTGATCCGCCTGAAGGAGCGCGGCGCGGCGCTCGGCTGATGTCAGGGTTCGTAGTGATCGTTTCCAACATCTTTCTGGGCTCCCTGACAACGCTCAAGGAGGTGCCCCTCTATGGATCAGAAATCATCGCAGCGAGCGGTGGTCGACTTCGCGCCCTGGCTGACGAGACAATCGGTGGCTACGTAATCTGGGTCCCGTCGTCGATGGTTCTCATCGCGGCAATCATTCTGGTGCTGAACGGCTGGAACGCGGCGGAGGAACGGCGCTGGACGTCCCGCTACGACCTGATGCGCCAATCGAATGCGGCGGCGCTCGAGTTTCCGGAAACCGCGGAGGAACTGCGTCTGAAAGTAGAGAAGCCGAACCGGGACATGGGCCGTACGCTCGCCCTTGGCGCATTCTCCATGTTCATGGTTGTCATGATTACCGTCGTGACCATCGTCTATGCCCTCGGATAGATTGAATTCGACATGAGACCAGACGCATTCTTCTCCGCTAGGGCCCGCCTGTTTCGCCACTGCCACGGCTGGACACATATTGTAGTGTCCTTACGCGTACCGGGTGCTTGCGCTGGCCCCCGGCGGCGAGCGTCACTTTAGCCGTGATCGCCATCGAAGTGATCAACGTGGCCCTGTGCCGACGATTTTCCTGATCTGACGGAAGATCATCTCCTCCCATCAGGCGTAGATGTCGATCGGTGTTCCGTCTTTCACCATTGCATAGATGTCCTCGATCTGCCGATCTGTGACCGCGATGCAGCCAGCTGTCCAGTCGCGGACATCCGTTGGGTCGATCCCTGGGCGTGGACCACCATGGATGAAGATGTCGCCGCCGGGGGAAAGGCCCTGCGCTTCAGCGAAGGCTATGTCGGCCTCATTCGGATAGGAGATGCCAACCGAAAGATGATACGTACTGTCGGGGTTGCGCTTATCGACTACGTAAGCGCCCTCAGGGGTCCGGCCGTCTCCCTCGAATTGCTTGTGACCCTCAGGAGCGAAACCCAGCCCGACCGGATAGGTTTGCAATACGCGATCGGCTCCGTCCAGAACAAGCAAACGCTGCCCCTTGTAAAGCCGAACACGGGTCACCTCGGGTCCGCCATAGCTGCGGAACTTGCTGGCACAGCCAGACAAAAACGCTGCCAACCCGCCCAACAGGACGGCGCGGCGGGGAAATCGGATGGTTTTCACTGCTCGATGCCTCTTTCGTGAGGTCTGATATGGACATTACGTTACCTTGCAAATGCTGCGTGATCAATGTCCGTGGGCAAGCGCGGCCTTTGCGATCTCTGGACCAACCTGCTCACCGCTGAATGCCTTGCGGGCCTACCGCAGCGCCTTGAGGGCGACCGGCAGGGAGGCCACGGCAAGCCTTAATCGAACAACTCGTGAAGCCAGGATTTGCGCCGATAGCCGTGCTTTCCGCGCCGGTAGCCGCGATCATCGTCGTAGCCGCGCGGCTCAGGCACCCGCTGAGGCGCCACATCGGGTGCCGAACGCTCGATGATCTTGTCCAGTTCGCCCCGGTCGAGCCAGACACCCCGGCAATCGGGACAGAAGTCGATCTCGATCCCCTGGCGGTCGGTCATGCTCAAGGGCACCTCGCAAACCGGACACATCATCCTGCCCTTCACGCTCATGTCTCGTCTCGGCTCCTTTCCGGGTTCTCCCAGTTCAATGACCATGTGCCAGCGCCCCTTTGGCCAAGCCTTCGCCAACCTGTTCACCGCCGGACGGCGGCGCCTTGGCCTCTTGGCTGTTAAGCAGGCGCAGGGCGTTGGCCACCACCAGCAATGACACTCCTACGTCGGCTGCAATAGCGCCCCACATCGATGCCAGTCCGAACGCGGTAGCGACAACGAAAACGCCCTTGGTCGCCAAGGAAATACCGATGTTCTGATGGATAATCGACATTGTCCGGCGCGAATGACCGATCAGCCAAGGCACCTTGCCGAGGTCGTCGGTCATCAGGGCAATATCCGCCGTCTCGATTGCCGCGTCCGAACCAACAGCGCCCATCGCGATGGCGTAATGCGCGCGCGCCATGGCGGGGGCGTCGTTCACCCCGTCGCCGATCATGGCCACCATGTCATGCGTTTCGACCAGTTCTTCGATGGCTGTCACCTTGTCTTCGGGCAAAAGCTCGGCACGGACCTCGTCGATGCCGACCTCGGCTGCAACGGCGCGCGCTGTCCGCTCGTTGTCGCCCGTCAACATGACGATGGTCTTCACGCCTTGCGCGTGGAGCTGTGCCACGATGCCCTTGGCGTCGGGGCGGATACGGTCGCGCAATTCCAGGATGCCGGTCACGCCGGTGTCGTCGCCCACGGCAACAAGGGTGCTGCCAGCCCCTTCGATGCGGTCGCGCAGATCCTTCGGAATGGCGTCGCCGAAACCCTTCTCCTCGGCAAACCGGTCGGACCCTAGCCAGATCGACCGGCCGTCTGTGCGTCCTTCAAGTCCCCTACCGGGAACGGTTCGGGTGTCTTCCGCGGCGGACACATTGATGCCGTCGGCTTCTGCCCGCGCGAGAATGGCACGCGCCAAGGGATGCGAGGAACGTGCCTCCAGCCCAGCGGCGAGGGTCATCAGATCTTGCGCCGATGCTTTGCCCAGCGGATGCACCGCCGCCACCTCGGGCTCGCCCATGGTGATCGTGCCGGTCTTGTCCATGGCCAATGCAGTGGTCTTGCCCGGTGCCTCAACATATGCACCGCCCTTGATCAGCACCCCCGCCCGCGCAGAGGCGGTGAGTGCAGCGACGATGGAGACCGGTGTCGAGATGACCAGAGCACACGGGCAGGCGATCACCAGCAGCACGAGTGCATTGTAGAACCAATAATCCCAGGCCCCACCGAAAATGAGCGGCGGCAACAGGGCAATTGCGATGGCGAGAGCCATGACGATAGGCGTGTAGATGCGGGCAAATTTCGCCACCCACTGCTCCACCGGCGCGCGGCGGGCATGGGCGTCGCCGACCATGCGGATAATCTTGGCCAACACGGTGTCCGAGGCGGCCTTCGTGGCGCGCACCGTCAGTGTGCCTTCGCCGTTGATCGTACCGGCATAGACATCGTCGCCCCGTTCCTTTGGGACCAGCGCACTCTCTCCGGTGATTGGCGCCTGATCGACGGCCCCTGCCCCATCGACAACCTCACCATCCAATGGGATGCGGTCTCCGCCGCGCACGACGAAACGTGCGTTGATAGCAACCGCGGAAGCCGGTACGTCCGCTTCCGAACCGTCATCATAAAGAATTCTTGCCGTCGGCGGCGCCAGGTCCAGCAGAGCTGAAACCGCATTCCTCGCACGCCCGACGCTCCAGCTTTCGAGGAAAAGCGAGAGCGAGAAGAAGAACGCAACCGTCGCCGCCTCGAAAAATTCGCCGAGGCCAATTGCACCCGCGACTGCGACTACCATGAGCAGGTTCATGTCGGGCGACAGCCGCCGTGCGGACGACCATGCCTTGGGCGCCACGAGCCAAACACCGAACAGGATCGCAACCGCGAATAGCCCTGCCTCGACCAGTGGCATCGGCGCTTCGCCGTGCCCTGCGAAGAGGCCGAGTGCCCCCCCCATGCCGGTCTCGATGATGTGCCACAGAAATCCCGCGGCCCAGAAGCCGCCACTGAGCGCCGTAAACAGCCGCTGGCGTGCAAGATGGGCCGCCTGGTCGACCGACGCGTTTTCGGCATCCCAGGGCTTGGCGGTCATGCCGGTGCTTGCGACCAGCTCTGCAATTTCGCCGTCCGATACACTCTTGGCGCTGTCGAGAATAGTCATCCGTCCATTGATCACGTCGAACGCGAGATGCTCGGCCCCGCCGATCTTCGGGCCGACCACCTTGTTCAGGATTGCTACCTCCTCGGCGCAATCGAGGCCGGACACCTGAAAACTGCGCCCGCCCGCTGGCGCGGGCGTCGTCGGAACGATGTCGCCGCACGTTCCGGCGCTCCCGCAGCAGCTGCCGCCGCTTGTCTGGGCATCTTCGGCGTGATCGTGGTCGTGACGATGGGTGTCGGACGGCATGAATGGACCTCTGGATTCGGGTGCTTTACCATGACATAGCCCCTACAGTAGCTAGAGCTTCAAGAGCAAAATACGGTGGTATTTCAGTTTGTTTTATTGCTAGAGGATGCGGCGACCGGCTCCATCACGCCTTGAGGCATGAACAGCCGCTGCAAAGAAAAACAGTCACGAAAGGAAGCTTGATGCGGGTTTTGATGCTGAAGCAAAAAATGATGGTTGCAGTGGTGCTGTCGCTTACGGCCGGATGCGCAGTCCAGCCGACTGGGCCAGGCGACGCGGCAGACCAGCGGGGCAACGTTCCCGAAGCCGTGATTGCAATGGCTGCCCCGGATCAGGATGTTGCAACCGCGCGCTTGGTGCCCGAGGACGGGTGCTACTGGTACGAACACAGCGGCCCCGTTGAAACGACCTTGCTGCCGCTGCGCACGGCGAACGGCAACCCTATCTGCGTCGCGCGGGAAGTGTGACGACGACCCGCACGTCACATCAATGCGCTGAGAGCTAATTACCTCATTCAACTTCTCGCGGTAACGCTGTCCTCAGCCGAATAAAGATGTGCTGTCGATCCGATCTCGACGTTCGGATAAAGCTCGTTGATGTGTGCCATAACCATCCGCACGCAACCCGAACTCGCACGACCGCCGATGCTTCTCGGATAGGGTGTGCCGTGTATCCGAAGATAGGTGTCGCGATCACCGACATAGAGATAGAGCGCCCGCGATCCCAAGGCGTTTTGAGGCCCGGGTTCCATCCCGTCGGCCCATCTTGCGTTTTCGGGATCCCGCTCGATCATATTCTGTGTCGGCGTCCAGTGCGGCCACCTGACCTTGCGCTTGATGTTATAAACACCTGGCTCGTAGAGGTTGCCCCGCGCGATCGCCACGCCGTAGCGCATCGCGGTTCCACCCTCCTCAATGTGGTAGAGATACCGCGCGACCGCATCGACATGGATGTCTCCCGGCACGAGGCCGTCCTTCGCGTCCACACGCTGAGGCAAGAAACGTGGGTGTAGTCCCCAAGGGTTTGACGTGGCCGGATCGAAGCCGGGCGGGCTGACTTGCGCGTCCCATTCAGCCTTCTGCGCCTCGGTGGGCCAGCTATCGGCAAACACAGGGTTGGCCACAGTCGCCGAAAAGAGCGCTGTTGTCGTTTGAATGAAGTGTCGTCTTGTCAGCATGTCGTACCCTTTCGGTTCCCACCGGCGATCAATGGCAAGAACGATATACATTCTCGTCGACTAGATAGGACTTCTAGTGGCTAGAGGTTCAAGGGCAAATTTTCGTGAACGCATGCACGCGACCCTGGTAGCACATGCTTGCCTTGCGGTCGGGTTAACGGCCAACCAGGTCAGGTCCGAATTAGCGTGGTAAAGCGGGAGTCGGGGGGCGGAGTAGGACAGATTTGCCGAATTGGTCCCCCGGTGGATCGGCTTTGGTCGAAAGATACTATCCTGACACCCTGTCGAACTTCACCCGCCCGTGTCATTGGCCGAAACTTCGGCTTGGAACTCACGTTGTCGCTCAGGCCAGGTGCTCTTGATGTAGACGAGGATCGCCTCGATCTCTGCGTCTGTCAGATCCTCTCCGAAGGCCGGCATGTCGCTCTCGTATCCCGGCACGACGGCACCGACCCCGCCTTTAGTGATCTGAAAAAGCATGCGGTCTGAATGGTGCCAGGTGTGGCCTGTGTCATCATGCGGCGGGGCCGGCATTCTTCCGGTGTCAAGACGACGACGCCAATCGGGCTGGCCTTCAAGGTTCGCACCATGGCAACTGGCGCAGTTGTCCGCATAAAGCTGTTGCCCTGCCGTGACCTCGGATGCAAGCACGGGCTCTCCCAAGAACGTCAGTCCCTCGACACGCGGGTCCACCGGTTCCGATTGGGCCAGCACCACAACGCCGGTGGTCGCGAGCGTGGACACTAGGGCAGCGAGGTGCACTGACCGCCTGACCGTACCCTTCGCCAGTCGGTTTTTCGGCCCCTTATTCATCGGCATAGATTGAGATTCCTTCCGGGCCAAAGGCGTAGGTCCTTAGCGTGCCTGACTTGACCGCAGCCATCCCGGGTGCATTCGCGGGCATTCCCGGCAAGGTGATACCCGTTATCGCCGGACGGGTTTCCAGCAGCCGCTCGATGATGTCGACGGGGACGAGACCGCTGACATAGTAGCCGTCGATTTCGGCCAAGTGGCAGCCGATGCCCTGGGCGGGCACACCGACTTCGACCGAGCGTTTGTCGAAGTCGCGGTCATCCACACGCGTTACGGTAAAGCCGTGTTCTTCGAGATAATCCCCATAGGCATCACAGCAGCCGCAGCCCGGATCGCGCCAGATGGTGATCTGCCTTTCGCTGCCCGTCAGACCGGGCGCCACATCGCCTGTCGCTTGCGCCCAAGCCGATGTGGTCAGGCCCACCATTCCGACAATGCCGCTGCCAATCAGACCAAGCGCGTTTCTTCTCTGCATCATTTTCTCCATCATAGTTCTCCTGTTTCGATCCAGGTTGCGCCGCCGTCACGGCTGAATTTCAAGATGCCGCCCAACAGGGCAGCGATGTAGGTCTCGTCTCTTGGATGAACCGCAACAGCGGTCGCAGCTTTGCTGGCCCGCTTTTGCCAGATGACTCCGCCGTCCTGCGATGCCCAGAGGCCCGAACGCAGAGCGGCATACATCACTTCCGGCGCCGAGGGGGCACTGGCCAGCGACAGGATCGGTTGACCGCCTGGCAATGGCGCTTCGGACGGTGGGGCTTCACCCGCAACCAATGCGTCCATCGCGTTGCCTGGCTGCACGTCCTGCCAGCGACAAAAGCAATCGGGCACCCGCGCAAGGCCAACCTCGGTGCCCGCATAGATCCAGATCCCGCCCATGCCGGTTTCAAGCTCGACCGAAGCCAGAGCAAGAGGTTCGCGCTCTGCGTCGTCGAGCCAGGGGCGGTCCATGGCGAGCGACCAGGTTGCGCCGGCGTCCTCGCTCTTCCACAATCCGTCGCCGCGAACCGAGGCATAGATCATGTCCGAGTTCCGCGAGGCGATGGCAACGGCATTGATCTCTCCGTCAGGCAGCCCAGCGTCGCTGACGCGCCACGAAGCGCCCCCATCTTCGGAAGTGCTGACACCGCCCACGGCGAGCCCCGCAACCACACGGCCGGGCCGGTCGCGATGGGTCGCCAGCGACAGCACGTTCCCCGGTGTCTCTGCCGCGGTCCAAGTCCGGCCGTCATCGTCACTGACGAACAGCCCTCCTCTCGCCAGCAGAATGGTATCGCCATCAAAGGCAAGTGCCGCTGGATCACCATCGCTCGCCGCGAGTGCGAACCCCGGCAACATCGAAGCGACGCCGATACTGAGTGCCGCGGTGAGTACCTTGCGCCGGTTTGGCCGACATCCAATCTCAATCGACTTCAATCTGCATGCTCCTCTGCTCATGCGACGCGGATCACGCCCATCATCCCGGCCGCCTGGTGCTCAAGGATGTGGCAATGGAACATCCAGTCTCCGGGATTGTCGGCGACCAGGGCGATTTCGACCTGCTCGCGCGGCGCGATCAGCACGGTGTCCTGCCATTCACGGAATTCGGTCGGCACGCCATCGCGGCTGATGACGCGGAAGGAGTGGCCGTGCAGGTGGATCGGATGGTCGAAGGCAGTGGCGTTCGTCATTTGGAGGATATGGCTCGCGTCGCGCTCCAATGTCAGGAAGGGATCGAGCATGTGCCCTTCGGCCGCGACGCCATTGACGAACCACATGCCGCCACCCACAACGCCACCCATCATTCCGCCCATCATGCTGCCGGACTGGCTCGGGCCCATCTGGCGCTCGACCATGGCGCCCATCATGCCCCCGGTGAACAGGATTTCGTGACGACGGGCTGCGTTCAGATCAGGTTCGATCAGTGGATTGGCTGGAAGGGCAATTTCCCATTCCGGCGGCGTGGCACGCAGGGGCGTTTCGTCAAAGACGACATCCAGCAGGTTAAATTCATTATCGCGATAGGCGCGGTCGACGATTTGAAGCGTGGTTCCCGGGTCGGCAGGGCAATCGAGCATTATGTCGGCACGCATCGCCGGGCCCAGAACCACGACACCGTCAGGCGCGGCGTGCGGGGTGATCGGCTGGCCGTCGAGCGCAATGATGCGCGCGGAAAGGTCGCCGAAGTCGAGCGCGAAGATGCGGGCGTTGGCGGCATTGATCAGCCGCAACCGGATGCGTTCGCCTTGCCGCACCACGAAGACATCGGGAACACGCCCATTTATCGTGACAGTATTGCCCAGACGGCCCGCATGGCTCATGTCCATGGCTGCGCCGAAGTCATCCGCAATCGCCGCGTCCCGCGTCAGCCGCCAGTCGTCAAGCAGCCAGGTGACATCGCGGTCGACCCGCGGCGGGTTGGATTCGTCGATGATGAGTGGTCCGGCCAGCCCACGTCCGACCTGCTCGAAACTGCGCTGGTGGGGGTGATACCAAAAGGTCCCGGCATCGATCGCGTCGAACTCGTAGGTGAAGGTTTCTCCGGGTGCGATCGGCTTCTGCGTCAGGTGTGGAACCCCGTCCATCGCGTTCGGCAGACGAAGTCCGTGCCAATGGACGGTGGTTTCCTCGTCCAGACCGTTTGTGACGACGATGCGCAGCCGATCGCCTTGCCGAACCCGTAGCTCCGGGCCGGGAACCTGACCGTTGAAGCCCCAAACGGGGGTTGCGGGATAAGGTTCTGGGACCAGCCTTGCCTGTCCCGGCGCGGGGCGCAGCGAAAAGCTGCGGATTTGCGGCTCGGCGCGCAGAGGCTTTCCGAAAGCCGCGGCGCCGAAACCCGCCAAGGATGTTGCAAGAAAAGATCGGCGACTGAAACGGGAACTGATTTGGTAGGACATGGATAAACACTCTCTGATTTCACTGTACGCCGCCAAAGCAATTGCTCAGCGACGTTCATGGCCCCGCGCAAACGCCCATTTGGGGGCGTCCGGCACGGAGAAACACACGAAGCGCAATCAAGCGCCGTGTGTCAGATCAGAGGTAGACTCGAGGAGGTTGTTTGGCCGGGGGGCCAGATATTCCGTGCGGAACGTCCATTGGCCGGATTTCATGGGCCGCGGCGGCAGCGATCGGGCTGGTGCCAGCCGGAATCGAAAGAAGAGCGGCCATTCCCGCGGCATTGCACACAAAATCACAGACGGAACCCATCTTACCGTCTTCCAAGCTGCCGCAGGCGTCGCAATCGTCCATCGCCATCATGCCGCTGTCCGTGGAGACCATTGACGAGGCCATGGCAATTGAGCCCGCAGACTGCGCGACCGCGCCGATGGCAAAAGCCACCAGCGAGAGAATGCAGATAAGGCGCGCCCAACGTCTCATGATCTTGATCTACTACCCGCGCGATCCGAATGCCAGCGGCACAAAATCACGTTTCTTGGAACATCCAAAGATTGGCTCGTTCAAATCCTCGGCCAACCGACTTGTTGCAGCGGCAACCACCTGCCTATGACCGCTGGGCAAACGCCGCGAACAGGGCAAGCGTGCGCTCGCTCACATGATGCTCGATCCCTTCGGCATCGCGTTCAGCCGTCTCGGGGTCTAGCCCGAGGCTCAGGAGAAAGCGCAAGACGATCTCGTGGCGGTGCCTGCATTCCTTGGCAAGCGCCCGGCCTTCCTCGGTCAGAAAGACCGAACGGTATTTCGCGCGAGTGATCAGGCCGTCCCGCGCCAGACGGCCAAGGGTTTTGGCGACCGTCGGCGCGGTCACGCCCATCCGGGCCGAAATATCGACCGGTCGGGCTTCGCCGTTCTCGTGGATCAACTCAGCGATCAATTCGACATAGTCTTCCGCCACCTCGCTGCGCCGCGCCTCGCGCACACCGATGAAGGCCTCGGCGCGGGATTCGACCGCACGTGCCTCTGCCTCGGTTGATTCAAGGTTCTCATCATCAATCATGCCGTCACCCTCGCACGATCAGGATTGACTCGTAAAGCCTGAGCGATGATTATTAGCCTATGCTAACTTTTTGCGCCGGGACTTTGGCCTGCGTGTCATCTGAAGGGACAACGTCCATGCCTGTCGATACCAGCAAGCGAGGGCGCGAGGTGTCGTCCGCCGTGGAGACATCGCTGCCCACAGCGCCACCTGGCGTCGTCACGGAGCCAGTTTCGGCGTCGCGACGCGCGTTGTTGGTCGGCGGTCTGGTGGCTGCCGGCGGAGCGGCCGTGGCCGCGAGCCGCGCGCAATCCCAGGCAACGCCCGACCCGATGGCGGGGCATGCTATGCCCGGCGGGGCGGTCGATCCGTATTCGGCCCATGACAGTGGCATGGCGCATGGTAACATGACGATGGTCGGCCAGGTCGACCACGCCCGGAACGGGTTCGACCCGACGGCCATGCTGACCGACTGGGAGACCGGTCGCACCGAAGTTCTGCCGGATGGGCGCACGTTGCGAACGTTCGAGGTGGACGCCATCGACATGGAAATCGAGATCGCTCCCGGCGTGTTCTTCCCCGCCTGGACGTTCGATGGCCGCGTTCCCGGCCCCGCCCTGCGAGCGAAGGAGGGCGAACGGCTACGGATCGTCTTTCGCAACCTTGGTTCACATCCCCATTCCATGCACTTTCACGGCATTCATTCAGCGCGCATGGACGGTGTTCAAGGCGCCGGGCTGATCGATCCGGGCGAGGAGTTCGTTTACGAATTCGATGCCAAGCCCTTCGGCTGCCACCTCTACCATTGCCATGCCCTGCCACTGAAACGGCACATGCACAAGGGCATGTACGGCCTTTTCGTGGTCGATCCGGATCCGGCGCGCCACCCCGAATTTGCGGCCGTTGCGGCGTCGCGTGTGCTGGGCAGCCCGGAAAACGCCGAATGGCAGGAACTGGCGATGGTGATGAACGGCTTTGACACCAATTTCGATGGTGAGAACGAGGTCTATGCCGTAAACACGGTCGGCCAAGCTTACATGAACGCGCCGATCCGGATCGACAAGTCGCGCCCGGTGCGCATCTACCTCATGAACGCGACCGAGTTCGATCCGATCAACTCGTTCCACCTGCATGGGAATTTCTTCGACTATTACGACACCGGCACCCAGCTCACGCCGACCCTGCGCACGGTCGATGTGATCATGCAGTGTCAGGCGCAGCGCGGCATCCTCGAGTTCAGCTTCGCCGATCACGAGGACGGGATGTATATGTTCCATGCGCACCAGGCCGAGTTCACCGAACTTGGCTGGATGGGCTTTTTCGACGTGCGAGAGGCCGGAGCATGACCGATCATATCCAACGCAGCCGCCCGCCAATGACCCGCCTGCTTCTCGTCCTCGTGCCGCTGGCCGTCATGCTGGGGGCTTTCGTGTGGATTGCCTCGCTCGATCCGCTGCGCGGCTTCAACAATGGCGCGCCCCCGGTCGAGGCGTTGACCGTCGAACGGACGATCCTCGATGGGTCGGGGATTTCGCTCAGTGTGCGCGCCGGCGGATCGGAAGCAATGGTGGTCGCGCAGGTCGCAGTGGACGACGCCTACTGGACCTTCACGCAGGAGCCCGCGGGGCCGATTGCCCGCGGCGAAGCGGTCTGGTTGCGAATTCCCTATCCGTGGGTTCTCGGCGAGGCCCATCGCGTCAACCTGCTGACCAACACGGGCGCGACCTTCGGGCATGAGATCGGGGTCGCCGTCTCGACGCCAAGCGCCACCTGGGGGCAACTCCGGCTGCAGGCAGTGATCGGAGCGATCGTCGGCCTATTGCCGGTTGCGCTTGGTCTCATGTTCTTTCCGGCGATGAAGGGCGTCGGGCGAAGCGGGATGAACTTTCTGCTCGCACTGACGGTTGGGTTGCTGGCCTTCCTGCTGATCGACATGACTGCGGAAGCGGTGGAGTTGTCCGGCGATGCGGCGGCGATATTCCAAGGTTCTGCCATGGTCTGGCTGGCGGCGCTTACAAGCTTTCTTCTATTGATGGCTATCGGGCGCTGGCGCGGCAATCCGGAAGGCATCGCGCTTGCGTTCTACATTGCCCTCGGAATCGGGCTTCACAACTTCGGCGAAGGGCTGGCAATCGGCGGCGCATTCGCCGCCGGGTCGGCGGGGCTTGGAACTTTCCTCGTCCTAGGCTTTGCCTTGCACAATGTCACCGAGGGCATAGGCATCGCCGCCCCGATGCTTCGTGCCCGGCCAACGCTTTGGACGTTTGCCGCTCTGACCCTGCTCGCCGGTGGCCCGGCCATCCTCGGAATGTGGGCGGGCAGCCTTGCCTATGCGCCGCAATGGTCGGCACTGGCACTCGCCGTCGGAGCGGGTGCGATCCTGCAAGTCATGGTCGAGGTCAGCGCCTACCTTGTACGTCAAAACGCCGACAGGCAGGCGGCGCTGATGTCACCAGCCGTACTGGTCGGGTTTCTGGGCGGCATCGCCTTCATGTACGCGACGGCGGCATTGATCAAGATCTGAGCGGTGATCGGCTGTTTCGGCTTCATGGGGCGGTCGCCCAGCTCTATAAACTGACCCCGTCTGTCCACGGGTAGATCGCAATTTTCGTGCCCCAGTTTTTGCGCCCAAGAGACTTATTCTTTCGTGATTTCGAAATAAAGAATTTGAGGCTAGAGCGACTAGAGGATCCCACAGATAGGTGAAAACACCGCAAATCCATCTGACTACTATTTCTGAGCCGCACGTCGAAATCGACTGTCTCATATTTTTGGTCTGTCACGATTCTGGTCCTCCGTTGAACTATCAACAAATGTTACGCACCAAAACGAGTGCTTCTTTAGAGGTGTTTCATGGCATCGCCCGCCACATGCGGAAACGCACCTGTTCGGTCACCTCGCGGATTAGACCTTGCGCTTCCATCCAAGCAAGGTTGCGCTGGACGGCGGCGCGGCTGGCACCGGTCAGGGTCTCGGCCATTGGAGCGGTGTCGCAATTGCTTTGCCGTTTCATCAAAAAGTTCTTACAGGATTCCAGTAGGATGAAGCGTAATCCGACGTGGTATTTTACGTTTCGATTTCA
>NZ_JACIEQ010000011.1 GCF_014196965.1 Actibacterium naphthalenivorans
GATTGATGGCACTTGAGCTTGACCGCCAAGTCCTCCTGACCGAGGCCCGCCTTGATGCGGGCGTCGACCAATGCCTGGCAAAGTGCCACCTGTCCTGTGCTTCTGATTGTCTTTGCCACGCGTCACATACCTTTTGTGACGTCGCTAGCGGATGAAATCTGTTATCTAAAAAGTAGATATATGAGGGTGTTATCGGCGTCTGGTTTCCATGGGCTGCAAGTCTGATGCTCCCGAGGTTGCCCATCAATCCCCTACCAATTGTAGAAATCGGCCATAGTCCTCGCTGACTTCCCGCGCTTCTTCGAACGCGCGGGCGCGTTCGCTGTCGAGGCAACGGAAATAGCTCTGGATATCCTGGATGTAATTTTCGAAATCGCTGCGGATGATAGCCGCATAGTCCCGCGCGGCCTGCGAATCACTTGGCAGGAAGGGACGGGCCGGGGCGAAGCAGGATGCCGCCAAAACCGGCCCAGGAACGCAGATCAGAAGGGCCATAGCTTGCAATGGGAGCAGGCATGTCAACCTTGGGTTTCTCAAACCTGTTATCTCCTTGATCGCGGACACTGGCCGTGACTAGTGTTTGCGTAACCAAACTACAGCCAAAGCACGATATTACATCTTGCGGTTGATAATATACTATCGTAACTCTGGGCTTCAAGTAGGAATGCCTGGGGTCGCGCCATTGGAGAAAGCGTGAGCCGGGCCATGAACTGGGACATCGAAGCACCAAATGTGGTTACGGAAGCCAGGTTCCGCGAACTCGTGGAAAGCGGCTATAGCGCAGAAATCCTGTGCCAAGAGTCGGCACACAAGAAAGGCCCCAGCTATTACGGGGTCTGGATCATGCGTGTTGTCTCTGATGACGGGGTGGAAAAGCTCCTCGTCACCGCCCGCACGCGGACGACCTACAACGATATCAAGATCCGCGAGTTCAAGACGATCTCCGGCGTGGTGTCTTTCTTCATTGGCCTTGGTTTTGCGCATGTCGACCTGCCGCTTGAGGCGGGGACAAGCCGTACGCACAAATTTGCGCCGCCAGACAAAGCCCCATCAGACAAGGGCGCTGGCAGCTAACCTCGTCTGTCTCTGGCTGGTCGCAGCACCTGCCTCAGCGCAAATGGTCCTGGTCATGGAGAGCGACGGCTCCCTGACCCCGTCCCGCTCTCAGAGCAGCTTTGCTCGAAACTACAATGAAGGGATTGGTCAGAGTTCGGCCTCCGATGGGATCGCGATCTTCGGCGAGGTAGAGGCCGAGCAAGAGGGCGTCCAAGTCGCGGCCCTTGCCCGCCCGACTCCCCTGCCCCGCGCCGATGTCCTCTCCGGGATTCAGACCACGGCCTTGCGCTATGCCGGCCATCCCGGCCTGCGTCGCGCGGGGCTTTCCGTGACGGATTGGCTAGCTCTCTATCGAGCCAATATCGAGGTTGAGAGCGCCTACCGGCAGGATGCGATTTCAAGTGCAGGTGCTATTGGCCTTGGTCAATTGATGCCTGCGACGGCGCGTGATCTGGGCGTCGACCCGCGTGATCCGCTGCAGAACCTTGACGGCTCCGCCCGCTACCTCGCGATGATGCTGGAGACGTTCGGCGATCCGCACCTGGCGCTGGCTGCCTACAACGCCGGACCCGATGCGGTCCGCCAGTATGGCGGCGTCCCCCCCTACCGAGAAACCCAGAACCACGTGGCCCGCGTCATGGCCGTCGTGGCCCGATTGGAAGGATCAAATTCATGAAACAGATTTCAAACCTCTTTGTCGCCTCGCTGGCGCTATTCCTGCTGATTGCCGAACCCGCCCTCGCCCAGAGCATTGATCTCTCCCCGATCCAGAGCCTGTTACAGGGCATCGTCGATGCGCTGACCGGCCCACTTGGCGTTGTCATCGCGACGCTTGCCGTTCTGGGGGTCTTTCTCAGCTGGTTCTTCAACATCATCGATCTGCGCCAGGCGCTCTGGGTCCTCGTGGGCATCGCCGGTGTTGCCGCCGCCCCCACCATCGTTGCCGCGGTCTTTGCCGGTGGCTGAGCGCGCGCCTCTCTTTCTCGGCCTCGTGCGCCCGCCGAAGCTTCTGGGCCTGCCCATCATGTACGCGATGGTCTGGCTCTTCGGTTCGGTGCTCATGTTCGTCTGGGTCCAGCATATCGCGGTGCTGGGTTTCGCCGCCCTACTCTATCCGGTGCTGTGGAAGGCCGCAGATTGGGACCCGCGTTTCATCGACGTGATGATGACGGCGCTGCAGGAGACGCCGCCGACCCGGAACCGCAGCATCCATGGCGGGGACAGCTATGCCCCGTGATGCTGCGCTCGATGCCCGCACAATGACGCCGGACTGGTATGCGCGCGAGACCCGGCTTGCGCATATGCTGCCCTATGTGAGCCTCGTCGACGACCAGACCGTGCGCACCCGGGTCAACGAGCTCTTTCGGTGCATTCGGCTCGAGGGGATCAACAGCTACACAACCGACGATGCCTATCTCGACAAGGTGACAGCGCTTTTTGCCCGCATCATCGCGCAGCTTGGGCCGGAATTCAGCTATTACGTCCACAAGGTCTCCAAGGCCATCAAACCTGATCTCGACCCCATCCGTGAGGACAGCTTCGCGGGCGAGGTGGACCGGCGCTGGCGCGCGAAACTCGAGACCAGCGGGCTCCGCGACAAAACACTGACGCTCACCGTCATTCACCGCCCGCCTCCGAAAAGCCTCCTGCCGTTCCTCAGCCGCAGCGCGCCGGACCGACTGAAGGAGGAGACCCGCAAACGCCTGCAGCGCCTCGGTGAGGCCGTGAACGTCTTCCTCTCGGGGCTTACCGAGCTCAAGCCGCGCCTGCTGTCAGCCGGATCGGGAGAGTTGGTGGGATTTTTGGGCGCGCTCAACACGGGCACCGAGCTGCCGCTCTACCCGGCCAACACCTACGGCTTTTTGTCCTTCAACGTCGCCAATACCCGCGTGACGTTTAACGGCGACCATTTCGAGCTTTCCGAAGGCGTCGTGGGGCATCGCTACGGCAAGAGTTTCACCATCGGGGAGTACTCGGAAGGCACCTCCTGCACCATGTTCGACATGCTGAACCTGCCGGTCGACATGATCGTGACGCACTCCTTTACGCCAATCAATTCCAACCTCATGGCAGGCCGGATCAAACGACAAAAGCGCCAGATGCAAGCCAGCCAGGACGCGGCCCTCTCGCTCATGGAAGCCCTCGACATCGCCGCCGATGACCTCGAGGCCAAGCGCCAGAGCTTTGGCGAACACCACATGGTCGTGACGCTCTTTTGCGACACGCTCGAAGAGCTGCAAACGCTCAGCGCCGAGATCGTGAACGCCGCCGCGACCGAAGGCGTAAAGATGATCGGCGAGCGGGTCGCGGCCAAGGCGCATTACCTCAGCCAGCATCCCGGCAACCAGCCCAAGCGCGTCCGCGCCAGCGCCGTCACCAACCGCAACTTCGCGGATTTTGCGGCCTTCCACCGGACACAGCTCGGCAAACCTGCAGCACTTACCCCCTGGGGCCAGGTCGTGACATATTTGCCCACGCCGGAGCAGAGCGCCTACCGGTTTTCCTATCACGAGCAAGGCTCGCCCGACAAAGAACCGACCAGCGGCCATACCCTGATCATGGGACGACCCGGGTCGGGCAAATCGGTGCTGTCCGCCTTCCTGATGACCCAAGCCCGTCGAGCAGGGGCGCGGGTCTTCGTCTTCGACTACCGTCTCGGTATGGAGATGGCGGTCCGCGCCAATGGCGGGCGCTACGCCTCCCTGAACGCCGGTCAGCCCACGGGCCTCAATCCGCTCTGGACCGAGACCGATGCGCGCGGCACCGCCTGGCTCTCGGATTGGCTCACCACACTGCTCTACCGCGCCGACAAGCCCCTCACACCGGCACAGACCAATCGCATCCAGGAAGTGGTGCGCCAGAATGCCCAGGCCTCCAATCCGGCCCTGCGGAACTGGCGGGATTTCGCATCGCTTTTTGTGTCCACCGACGATGGCGGCGATCTGCACCAGCGCCTGCTCGAATGGACCGAGGACGGCCGCTATGGCTGGATCTTCGGGCAGAGCCTCGAGGACACGTTCTCGCTCAAGGGCGATGTGGTGGGCTTCGATCTGACCGGCATTCTCGACAGCGAGGCCGACAAGGAACGGATGGCGGTCCTGTCCTATCTCTTCCGCCGGGTCGAGCGCGAAATCGAGGACCGCCGCCCCACCATCATCGTGATCGACGAGGCCTGGAAGGCCCTCGATAACGCGTATTTCGCCGAGCGGCTGTCGAACTGGCTGGTGACAGCGCGCAAACAGAACACGGTCGCGGTGATGATGACGCAATACGCAAGCCAGCTCGAGCGCACCCGGACCGGCAAGACCATCATCGAGGCGGTGCCGACGCAGATCCTGCTCCCCAATATCCGCGCGCAGCCAGCGGACTACGCCATGCTGAACCTCACGGAGAAGGAGCTCGATGTCCTTCTCAACACGGGCAGCAACAGCCGCTTGGCGCTGATCCGCGACGATCAGGGCTCGATCGTCGTCGATGCCGATCTGAGCGCGCTTGGACCCAATCTCACCATCCTTGGCGGCATGGAAAAGGGCGAAGCGCTTGTCGGCGCCGATTACCGCGACCGCCCTGATTTCTGGAGGCTTTCATGACCCGTATTTTGATGTTCGTTGCCGCGCTCGGTGCGTTGGCCTCCTGTGCCCAGTACCAGGAACCGCAGGCCAATTGCTTCACCTTCCTCGCCTCCACGACAGCCATCTCGCCTGATTGCACCTTCACGCCCCTTGGCGCACCGGAGGGCGACATTGAAGTCTAGCCTGCCTCATATCCTGGCCCTTTGCCTGCTGCCCGGTCTCGCTTTGTCTCAAGGCGTGCCGACCAATGACAGTGGGCTGACCGCGCGTGACATCGTCGAGACTGGCGATCGCGAGGCTGACTTGGCCGTTCAGGCCGACAAGCTTGCCGTGCGCGAACTCATTGCCGAGATCGAACGGGAGCAGCTGGAAACCCTGCAACGCATCCTCGATGCCCAGACCAGCTTCGGCGGTCAGGGCTTGCCGGCTATGGTCTCGGGGCTGGAAAGCGGCAGCGGGGATCCGGCCCGGTCAGTCGAGGCGGTCTATGGCAATGCCGACATCGACCCCAATCCCGGCGGTGCGCAGATGTTCGGGGATGCGGCGGAAAACATCGAGCAGCTCATTATCCGCGTGGCTCAGGAGACCAGCGGCTTTGCCGGCGTTGGCCGCGCGGGCCTCTCCCCGGTCCAATGGCGCGCACTCCTACAGGCGCTGATCTGGCAGGAAAGCCGTTTCACCATCGGTGCACGCTCTCCCGTCGGCGCCTTTGGCCTCACCCAGATCATGCCCGGTACCGCCAGCGATCTGGGCATCAATCCGGAATACTATGACAGCCCCTACCTGCAGGTGCATGGCGGTGCACGCTATCTCGCGACACAGCTCAACACCTTCGACGGCAATATCATCAATGCGCTCGCGGCCTATAACGCGGGACCCGGCCGGGTTTTCGAGTATGGCGGCGTGCCACCCTTTCGCGAGACCCAGCACTACGTCCAGGTGATCCCCGAACGCTATAACCTCTATTTGACCCGTATCGGCGGGATCGAAGCGCTTGGCACGATCGACCCCGCGCTTCTGGCCAATGCCAACCTCTCGCTCACTGGGCACGGCGCGGCCTTCTATGGCAACAACTCACCCGCCGCGATCAGGCAAGCCGCCCTACGTATTGCGGATATCGTCGAACGGATTTCCGAGACCGAGGATGTGCAGGAGAGCGTTGCGCTCAACACTTATGCCCGCGCCGAACTCGTGCGTCTCGTGGCCGCCCGCATCCGGCTTCAGGCCGCCCGCACCCGCGTGCTCTCCGCCGAAGAGCTGGCCCAGGCCAGCGCCCGCATGGCCGAAGGCGCGTTCATGGATTTTACGATCAGGGAGATTGAATGATGGGACATCTGCTCTTGAGGACAGCTTTGGCCACGACACTTGGGGTTGGTCTGCATCTTGGCGCCCTATCCCCCGTCCTCGCGCAAGGCGTGCCCGTCGTCGATACCCAGAACATCGCGCAAAACATCCAGCAGCTGCGGCAGATGATCGAGGACGAGATCTTGCAAAACGAGCAGCTGACGCAGCTCCGCGAACAGCTCGGCCTTCTCACGGACCAACTCGCGGAGCTGCAAAGAACCTACGAGGCCCTCACCCGCCTCGCCGAACTGCCGGAGATCATCCGGACGGAAATGGAAGACGAGTTGAATGGTCTGCTCGACCAGGAGTTCGGCGACATCCTCGCCACGATTGAGGCGATCAAGACTGGGGATTTCTCCGGCCTGTCCGGTTCTGGCGCAGGCGAGATCGAAACACAGATGGACCGGGTGCTGGCCGATCTCGGATTTGACGATGACACCCTCTCGGAAATGGCCACCAGCGGCAATCCCGGGGCCAACCGCGTGGCGACGCAGGCCACCACCGGTGCCCTTGTCTCGGCCGCCGCCCAGAACAGCTATGAGGATGCCGGCCAATCGCTCGAGCGGGTGGACCGCCTTGTCGGGCTCATCGACGACATGGATGAGCTGAAGGAAAGCGTCGATCTCAACACCCGCGTCACGGCGGAACTGGCCATCGCGCTGGTCGCCATGTGGCAGCTCGAAGCGGTGCAGACCGTGGGCGATGGCACAGGCGGCGTGATCGATGCCGCCACCATCGCCGAAGAGCAGCGCTTCATGGACTTTACGCTGCCGGACCTGCGCGCAGACTGATTTGAGGCATGACGCGTGGCGAGTGAACAGGAAATCATCGAAGAAGAGCTGGTCTATGGTGCTCTGCGCCGTGAACGCCTCTGGCAGCGCCTTGGGCTCATCGGGCTCATCTTCGGCATTCTCGGATGCCTGAGCGCGGCGGCTGTCGCGATCCTCGATGTCGATCCGCCGCCTGTGGTCGTGCCCTATGATCCCGCCACCGGCTTTGCCCTGCCCGAGGCTTCGGTGGGCGCGACGTCTGTCACAGCCAACCAGGCGATCATCGAGGCGGAGGTCTTCCGCTACGTGACCGACCGCGAGGTCTATAACCAGCTCGACAACGATCTGCGCATCCGCAGCGTCCTGCGCCGCTCGGACGGAGCTGCCGAGAGCGGGTTGCGCCAGATCTGGAACAGCGCCAACGAGAATTACCCGCCGACCGTCTATGGCCCCAACGCCAGGCTCGACGTGGAAATCCTCAGCATCAACCGGATCGGAACCAACCGCGCGACGGTCCGCCTGCGCAAGCGCCTGACGTCCATTAACGGCACCCAGACCGGCCTCTTCACTGCGACGCTTCTCTTCGAGTTCCGCCCGGAGACCCGCCGCTCCATCGACGAGGTCTGGACCAACCCCTTCGGCTTCACCGTGCGCGAATATTCCATCCGCTCCGACAGATTGGAGAACTGACGTTGTTGTATATGAGATCGCTTATTTTTGTCATTGCCCTGTTGCCCGGCCTCGCCTCTGCCGAAACCATCCCGCGTGGCGGTCCCAACGACAGCCGAGTGCGCTTGGCCACCTACCAGGAGGGTCAGGTCTACCGTCTCAGCGTGTCGCTCACCCATGTGACCACGGTCGAATTCGGTGAGGGTGAAAGCATCCGCTCGATCATCGCGGGCGACACGGAAGGCTTCGAGATCGATGGCGTCCCCGGTGGTCAGGCCTTTGCAATCAAGCCCGTCGCGCGCGGTGTCCATACCAATGTGACGGTCTACACGAACAGGCGAAGCTACTATTTCAACGTCGAGGAGGTCCGCAGCCCGACCTTCTACGTTGTGCAGTTCCGCTACCCTGACGACGCTGCGCGCCCGATCCGGGCCATCGCCGCCCAAGCGCCGAACTACAATTACGGCGCCAGCGCGCGGACCGAGTTCACGCCAACCCGCATCTGGGATGACGGGACGTTCACGTATTTCGCCTTTCCAAGAAACGCACCTGTGCCAGCGATCTTCCGCTACGCGGGCGGCCGTGAACGCACGGTCAACACGCAAACCCCTGAGGACGGTGTGATCCGCGTCAGCGGCGTAAACCGCCAATGGGTCCTGCGACTTGGCGAAGAGGTGGTCTGCATCGAGGCGATCCCGCCCGCGGAGGCCGCCTCATGAGCGATACCGAGAACACCGAGCTGGAAAAACGCCTCGCCGCCCTTGAGAAAGGCAGTGCCCGCGCCCCCACGGCGGCGCAGCGCCGGTCGCCCCTTCTCGCGCTGATCGTGGTCCTCGTCATCGGCGCGGGTGGTGCCCTGCTTTATCTTCTCTCACAGCCCGACGAAGAGGAAGCCTTGCCGACGGCCACCCCGGATGTCTTCCAAAACGAGGGGGACGGCTTTGGCGCCATCGAGACCTTGCCCCCGCCCGAGCCCGAGGTTGTGTTTGTCGGACCGGATCCAGTCGAGCCCAACGCGGAGCTTCTGGCGCAGATCACCGCGCTGCAGGCCCAGATCGAGGAGTTGCGCAACGCCCCTGAACCAGTTGTCGAGGAAGACACCGCTGCCGCAGATGCGATTGACGCGCTGACCGCGCAGATCGCGGCCCTGCAAGCCGCGTCGGAAACCGCGCAACAGCAGTTTCGCGATGAGCTCACGGCGCGCGACCGCGAACTGGAGCAACTCCGCATGGACCTTGAGCTCGCGCAGCTTGAGGCCAACCGGCCCCTTCCGGCACCCATCGGGCCCACCGAGGACGAGTTACGCGCGCGGGAAGAAGAGCGGCTCCGGCGCGAGGAAGAAGCAAGACGGCTCGCGGAACTTGAACGCCGCGCCGCGGAGGAACGCGCCTTCCAGGAGCGGCGCATCGCCTCGCCGACCATCGCTTTTGGCGGTGCCTCCGGAGCGAATGAAACAGCTCTGACCGAACGCACTTTTGGCGAGGTGACGGATTTCGTGCTGAACGGGGCGCTGCCCTCTACCGTGACGCAGGCCGAGGTGATCGCCAATCCCTCCAACACGATTCTACAGGGCACCATGATCCAGGCCGTCATGGAAACTGCCCTTGACAGCTCCCTGCCCGGCCAGACCCGTGCCGTGGTGTCCGAGGATGTCTACAGCGTCGATGGCGCGCGCCTCTTGATCCCCCGCGGATCCCGTCTCATCGGGCGCTACCGCGCTGGCGTCGATATCGCGCAGCGCCGGGTCACCATCGCCTGGGACCGGATCATCCTGCCCGCGGGCCAGACCGTCCAGATCAGCTCCTTCGGAGGTGATGAACTGGGCCGTTCTGGCGTCACCGGTTTCGTGGACACACGCTTCGCCGAGCGTTTCGGGTCGGCCGCCCTGATCTCGCTGATCTCAGCAGCACCCAGTGCTGCCGCCTCCGAAGTCCAGGATGAGACTGCCGCCGACGCTCTCGAAGACGTTGGCGATGATCTGGCAGATGCCACGGACAGCGTCATAGGCGATTACCTCTCCATCGGCCCCGTCATCTATGTCGACCAGGGCGCCCGCGTCACGGTCATGGTCGACCGCGATCTGGAGATATTCTGAGCCCATGTCGCTGAGCTATCTCGAAACCTCGCTCGACCGGATCGACGCCGCCGCTCGCGACGATGTCATCGAGATCTGCATCAACCCTGATGGCACCTGCTGGGGCGAATTCCAGGGCGATCACTTCATGCGGAGGCTGGACCAGGCGTTGACCGCAACAGAAGTGAAGGACCTCGGCAACCAGATCGCCTCTTCCGCCAACACAACGATGAGCAAGGACCGCCCGATCGTCTCGGTCTCGATCACCTACAAGGGGCGCCCGATCCGCGCACAGGTCATCACCCCGCCTGCCGTGCTCTCGGCCATGTCGATCAGCCTTCGGTTCTTCTCAAGCCTGCCGCTTGACGGGATTGCGCTTGATTTCCTTTTTGGCAAGGAACGCAAGCTTGAAGAACTCCGCCTCGAGAAAACCCACGAACTGCGCGAAGTGGTGGCCGCGGGCGTGATCGACGATGCGCTGGCCTTTTGCGTCGACAACAAGCTTAACATGATCGTCTCTGGCGGCACCTCCACCGGCAAGACCGTGGCTGCACGCAAGATCCTCTCGCACGTGCCATCCGAGGAACGCATCGTCACCATCGAGGAAGCCGCCGAGCTTCTGCCGACCCAGCCCAATGCCGTGACCCTCATCGCCAATCGCGATGCGGAGTTCCAGACCGCCGATGTGCTGCTCACCGCAACGTTGCGCATGCGCCCCGACCGGATCATCCTGGGCGAGGTGCGCGGCAAGGAAGCCATGACCTTCCTCGAGGCGATCAACACTGGCCATGGCGGCTCAATGACCACGCTGCACGCAGAAACCCCGCAACTTGCCGTGCAGCGTCTGGCCATCGCCGCACTCAAGACCGAGATCCCGATGACCTATGCCGACATGATCCAGTACATCGAGAACTCCATCGACGTAATCATCCAGGCCGGTCGCCATGATGGCAAACGCGGCATCACCGAATTCTACCTCCCCGGCACCAATGAGATCGGAGCTTCCCAATGAAAACCTTTGAATACGATATCCTGTCCTTTCCGGTGAAGAAGCAAAAGGACTACGACGAGGTGCGACGTGCTTTGAATGAGCGCGGCGCGGAAGGGTGGGAGGTTATCACCGCCGAAGCCGGCGACTACGGCTACACCACTTTCTTGAAGCGTGAGACTGGTACAATGAAGGCGGCATCGGAATGACACGGGCTATCGCAGTCGCTGGCCTGCTCTTGATCTTTGGCACAACTGCTGGCGTAGCCGAGCGGAACCTGATCCCGACGCTCGACAACCACCCAAATGTTTGCCCAGACCAGCCACCTGAGCCGAAGTGGATGCAGAACATCAATGTGCGCGAATCCTATAAGCGCCTTTTAATCCAACAGATATATCGGGCTCAAAGCATGGAGCGCGTCGTAGAATCGCAAAACTGCGACTGTCCCACGCGGTATCCATCTTGGGCAGCAGCCGAACGCGTATACATCGAGCATTTCGCCGCATCTGAATACTGGGACATCGTGGAAGCGACTTCCGCATACCGACGCCAAGCAAATGAGCTTCGACGCGAAGCCATGCCTATCTGCGAAGCCACCGGAAACTGGTAGGTCTCCATGAGTGTCGTCACCTATTTCGTGGAAACCGCTGAAGGCTATCTCAATACCGCTGCCGAGACGCAATTCGGCGCGGTCGCCGCAACGGTCGGCACGTTGCTGGTTCTGGGAACAACACTAGTTGTCATTCTGGTCTTCATCAACATGATCTACCAGTATCGCGCCATGGACGGCCGAACTGCCTTTTGGCTGGCCGTGAAGGTCGGACTTATAGGGGTCTTCGCGGCCAACTGGGTCCAGTTCAATGCGCTTGCCTCAGCAATACTGAACGGAATTGACAGCATTGCCGGCGCCCTTGTGGCTTCTGTCGGCGGCGGATCACCTGGTCCGTCCGGTACCTTTGCAGAGGAATTTGACGAACTGATTGCAGCGCTAGGGGATTATCTGAATGCTGCGGGATCTGAGCTGAACTGGATGGCGGGTGCCTTGCTTGACACACTTGGGGTTCTGCTGCTCTCGATTCTTGGCGGGTTGGCGGCATTTATTGTTGTGGCGTCCCGGCTCATGATCGCTCTGCTAATTGGCATTGCGCCAGTGATGATCTTCTTGACCCTGTTCGAGGTGACCAAGGATTATTTCGCACGCTGGCTTTCGGCACTGATTTCCTTCGCGATATACCCGATCGTCGTTGCCGGCGTGTTCGCGACCATCACGGGTGTCTCGCGTGCGCTTCTTGCTAAGCTGGGCGACCCGGAAGGCGCCTCCAACATCGGTGCGCTCATTCCGTTCTTCATGATGGTGCTGATGGCAAAGGGATTCATCATAGCAACGCCATTCCTGGTTCGGGCAATTTCCGGCAACATCATGATGCCGGCACTTTCGGCAGGGTTCGGGGGGAGCTATGCGTTCGCCAGAGGGCTGGCAGGTAGCCAACAGGTTTACAACCGTTACGCCATCGGGGGTGCAACCGGGGCTGAATACGCAGCCCTTCGAGCGCGACAATTCTTCGGTGTGCAAGCGTTGCCAAGCCGGCCCAACACAGCGGGTGGGCCAACTGCATCTCCTGCCGGCGACGGGACCGGAACTGGCGCTAGGATGCTGGCGCAGCTTTCAAGGTTGGGTCGTCTCGGAAGACGGTGACGGCACGGAGCCGAGTTACTGCTTTGGACCGCGATGCTGAGAAGCGGCCCGCCAGAAGAGACATTTGCTGCGAACGTTAGAACAGGCCCAGTATGCATGGGTTGCGGCAACGTGGAGTCCTTCCACATCACCAAAGTCTGGCGAACTCGGGCAGGACTTCATCGAAACGATCATGAAAAGGAAGTGGGGACATGAGCTTACACCGTCGCAAGGGCTATGGTCGGCCCCCCTTGCATGGTAGTGAAAGACCCCTTATTTTTCTCTGTAGGGGAAAAACTGCATTTCAGCGGGTTGACTCGCCAACCTGACCCGCCTATTTCTCTGTAATAAGACTTACAGAGGTTTTCTTTAATGCGACTCTCGGATCTCTCCGACATTCACTCAGGATACACAGCGCGCGGAAGACTCGATCCCGTGTTGGAGGGTGGCGTGCCGGCACTGCAACTGCGCGATGTCGGAACGACCGGCGAGATGCCGGGCTCGGACTTCCAAAGGTACAATCTGAACAAGCTGTCCGACCGCTACTTTGTCCGCGGCGGCGAGGTGGTATTCCGCTCACGCGGCGAGCCGAATGCTGCTGCAGCCATTCCCGATCCGCTGCCCGAGCCTATCGTTGTCATCGTCCCATTATTGATCGTTCGCCCCGACAGGGGCCGCATTCTCCCGGAATACCTGGCTTGGGCCATCAACCAGCCTGATGCGCAGCGGCAGCTTGGTGCGGAAGCACAGGGCACAAGTCTAAGAATGATCCCGAAGACGGTTCTCGAGAACCTCGAGATCGCTGTCCCCGACCTGACCACACAAAAAAGCATTGTCGAACTCAATGCCCTTGCCCGGCAGGAGGGACAGTTGCTCCGCCGGCTCGCTGCTCGCCGGGAGAACCTCCTGAGCGCCATTCTCGGTGAGGCCGCGAAGGCCGCCGACCAGAAGGAGATTGCCTGATGACCGACCAGATTACTCAACAGCAAATCAATCAGACCGCCTGGGCGGCTTGCGACACCTTCCGGGGTGCTGTCGATGCCGGTCAGTACAAGGACTACATTCTCGTGATGTTGTTCCTGAAGTACATTTCGGACCTCTGGAATGATCATATCGAGACCTACCGCAAGCAATACGGGGACGATGATGCGCGCATCCGTCGGCGGTTGGAACGTGAACGCTTCATCCTGCCCGAGGGTGCCAGCTTCTATGATCTCTACGCGCAGCGAAACGAGCCCAACATCGGCGAGCTGATCAATATCGCGCTTGAAAAGATCGAAGACGCGAACCGCGCGAAGCTCGAGGGCGTCTTCCGCAATATCGACTTCAATTCCGAGGCCAATCTCGGCCGCCCGAAGGATCGCAACCGCCGCCTCAAGAACATGCTTGAGGACTTCGCCAAGCCCGCCCTCGACCTGCGCCCGTCGCGGGTGACCGAGGACATCATCGGCGAGTGCTACATCTACCTGATTTCCCGCTTCGCCTCGGACGCCGGTAAGAAGGCGGGCGAATTCTATACCCCGACCGCTGTTTCCGGTCTGCTCGCCAAGCTGGCCGCGCCTCAGCCCGGCGATACCATTTGCGATCCGGCATGTGGGTCGGGCTCTCTGCTTATTCAGGCATCACAGGAAGTCGGGTCCGAAAACTTCGCCCTCTACGGGCAAGAGGTGAACGGCGCTACCTGGGCGCTGGCTCGGATGAACATGTTCCTGCACGCGAAGGACGCGGCCCGCATCGAATGGTGCGACACGCTGAATAGCCCGACGCTGGTCGAGGGCGATCACCTCATGCGCTTCGACGTGGTGCTCGCCAATCCGCCGTTCTCGCTCGACAAGTGGGGTGCGGAAGACGCCGACAGCGACCAGTACAACCGCTTCTGGCGGGGTGTACCGCCCAAGTCCAAGGGCGACTACGCCTTCATCACCCACATGATCGAGATCGCCAAGCGCCAGTCCGGCCGCATCGCGGTGATCGTGCCGCATGGCGTTCTGTTCCGGGGCGGCGCGGAGGGGCGCATCCGACAGCAGCTGATCGAGGAGAACCTGCTTGACGCGGTCGTCGGCCTGCCCGCCAATCTGTTCACCACCACGGGGATCCCGGTCGCCATCCTGATCTTCGACCGTTCGCGCGAGGAAGGCGGCGCGAACGCGGACCGGCGCGACGTGCTGTTCATCGACGCCAGCAAGGAATTCACGCCGGGCAAGACCCAGAACGTGATGGACGAGGCCCATGTCGCCAAGGTGCTGGAGACCTACGCCACCCGCGCTGAGGTCGAGCGGTATTCTCATCGGGCAGCGCCTGAGGAGATCGCCGAGAACGGCTACAACCTCAACATCCCCCGCTACGTCGACACCTTCGAGCCGGAGGAAGAAATCGACGTCGCCGCCGTGCAGAAGGAAATCCTGCGGATCGAGGGTGAACTTGCTGACGTCCGGACGAAAATGGCCGGGTATCTGAAGGAGCTCGGCGTTGAAGCCTGAAGGTTGGGAAATCACCACTGTTGGCAAGACCGTCAACATCGCTTCTGGGCAAGTCGACCCCAAGGACGAAGCGATAGCTGACCTGATCAGCGTCGGGCCAGACAACTTGTTGTCAGGCGGCGGTATTGAAAAGAGTAGTTTGAAATCTGCACGAGAGCTTGGGCAGATCTCAGGTAAGTATGCTTTTGATCGAAACGCAATCCTCTATTCAAAGATCCGTCCCAACCTGAACAAGGTGGCTCTGCCTAGCTTCGACGGCATTTGTAGTGCGGACATGTATCCGATGTGGGTTTCAGATTCCGCGCGTGCAAATCGAGAGTTCATCTATTTTGTGCTGACGTCACAAGGTTTCGTCTCGTCCGCGACTTCTCGTTCCTTCCGGACGGGATTGCCAAAGATCAATCGAGAAGATTTGGAGGCCATTGAATTTCCTTTGCCGCCTCTCCCAGAACAGCGCAAGATCGCCGAGATCCTGCGAATCTGGGACGACGCGCTCAAAAAGCTCGCCACCCTCCGCGCAGCGAAGAACAAGCGCTTGGGTGCCCTTCGCTATGCGATGCTCTTCGGCGAGTTGCGCCTTGGCGACCAGCGCCGAAACTGGGTGCCGACACGCCTTGCCGCTGTCACCCATGAACTGACCGCCCGAAACGGGGCAAAGGGGTTCGGGCGCGACTACGTGATGGGCGTCACCAAGGCCCAGGGTGTCGTGCCCATGCGCGAGCAGACCATCGCCGGTGACATCAGCCGCTACAAGCGCCTTCCCCCGCGCGCCTTCGCCTACAACCCGATGCGCATCAATGTCGGCTCTATCGCGATGAACGAGCGCGATGAGGAAGTCCTAGTCAGCCCCGACTACGTCGTTTTCGCGTGCAATGCCGATGGCCTTGACCCCGATTACCTTGACCACCTGCGCAAGACGTCCTGGTGGGCCCATTACATCAACAGCGGCGGCTCCGGCAGCGTGCGCCAGCGCACCTACTATGACGACCTCGCCGCGCTGAAGCTGCCCCTGCCGGAACTGGACGAGCAGAAAGCCATCGCCGCTGCCCTGAACACAGCGCGCGACGACCTCGCCGCCACCGAGCGCGAAATCGAAGCCGTCACCCGTCAGAAACGCGGCCTCATGCAGAAGCTGCTGACGGGCGAGTGGCGGGTCGAAGGGGAGGATTCCTGATGGCAAAGAAGATGCAAACCCTGACATTCCGCCTTCTCAGAAAAGGACGGGCACCCGCAAAAGCGATCTCTCCGACCTTTGCGGAGGACGGTGAAAAACCCCTCACGTCAGAACCTTGGCCCCCAATCGAAGGTGGTGAGGTCTACTTTGGGCAGATATATCGCAAGCCGCCAGTTTGGGCGGACTTCATTTCCACCGGCCTCGAAAGAACGCTTGATGGCATGATGACTGGCGGAGCCGGTGCGGTCGTTTTCGTCCCGGTCAAAGGCAGGTATGTTGCTGTCTGTTTTGGCCAGATACATATGGCGCTGAATGACGATGCGTTCGAACGTCAGTTCGGCTTGAAGGTCACGCTGAATTCCGTTCCTGGGAGCAGCATTCGTTCGCTTGACCTTGCAACGCCTGATGCCGTGACCTTTCAAAAGCGGGTGCAAGCCAGCCGAGACAGTGACGTGAACACCTTTGGTGTCGATCAACTACGCGATATAGCAAGGGTTGCAGGCGGCACGCCTAAGGACCCGAATTTTGCACGCTTCATTGCAGGCAAAGACTCATTGTCAATCACCTGTGAGATCGGCCCGGGCGATATCGAGGCGAAATGTGCAGAGATATTCCAGGTCTATGAGAAGAAAGACTATCGAACCGATTTCAAATGGGTCGATAATCTGCGGCCCGTCATCGAAAAGGACCTCATTGAACAGCTGGACCAGGAGTTGTTTTCGGACCTGAGTGAGTTGCGAAAGGGCAATCCGGCGGACCTGCACATGTCACCACCGGAAGTGGTCGACTACACGGAAGGAAGTGAACTGCACTACAACGGTTTCCGCAGCCACGGCGTCACATTCCATAGCTTGGCGATAGCTGACTATGTCAGCGAGTTAAACAGATGCAAATTTGCCGGTGACATCAAGGAGATCAAGGAAAAGCATCGTATATCGGCAAAACCTTCTGACAAGGACGAATTCTCAGAAAAGTGGAAAGTGTACGATTGCTTTGTCCACGAAGCATCTTTGAGCTCAGGGGGGACCACACGTCACTATATCCTGTTCGCGGGAAACTGGTTTCAGGTCGAAGCCTCTTTCAAAGACAGCGTCGATAGCTTTTTCGATGGCATCGATAGGGTTGCTATCGTTGGTAAGACCGCTGCGCATAATGAGCAGGAACTCATAGAAGACTTGGTCAAAACGCGGGCTGGCGACTTACTAAAGCTCGACAAGACAAAGATAAACCCGACTGGCGTAAAAAACGCGAACCTCGAACCTGCGGATTTTCTGTCCGACAAGAAGCACTTCATTCATTTGAAGGATGGTCACTCGTCCGGCCCTATTAGTCATTTGTGGTCACAAGGAGTGGTTAGTGCAGAAAGCTTCGTGGGTGACAATGGCTTTCGAAAGAAGCTGCGCTCTGTTGTGAAGTCAGAAAAGAAAGGGTTTGAAGTCCACTTGCCGAGATCCACGGAACGTGTGGCCCGCGAGAATTACACAATTGTTTACGGTATCATGCGCCAGCCGTATGCAAACGGAAAGCTGGGCCTTCCGTTCTTTAGCAAAGTCAGCTTGCAAGTATCGGTTGAACGGTTGCGTCGGCTTGGCTTCGAAGTAGCAATTGAGCTGATAGAGAAGCCCGCCTCGTCAGCTAAGAAGAAGCTCTCCAAAAAAGCAAAGGCTGCTCAACTGGCAATAGTCGAAGAAACTGAAGACGAAGTTCTGGAAGAAGTATGATGGAAGAGGGATTCATCGCAGCAGAAAAACACCAGTCCCAACTTCCTGCACTTCAGCTTCTTGTCGCGCTAGGGTTTACACCCTTGTCTCAGGAGGAAGCTCTGCGCCTGCGCGGCGGGCGCCTGCGGAACGTGGTGCTGGATGACGTGCTCGCCGAGCAGCTGATGCGCATCAACCGCTTCACGCATCGGGGGAGAGAATACAGCTTTGACCTTGAGGACGCGCACGAAGCCATGCGGCGGCTCAAACCCACGCCCGACCGTATGAAGGGGCTCCGGGGGACGAACCAGGACATCTACGACTCGCTTGTCCTAGGGACGACGATCACGAAGTCCATCGACGGCGATTCAAAGAGCTACTCATTCCGCTACATCGACTGGGACCAGCCTGAGAATAACGTCTTCCACGTGACTGCCGAGTATTCGGTGGAGAGGACCGCGTCCAGCCAAACCAAGCGTTTCGACATTGTTGCTTTCGTTAATGGCATTCCGATCCTAGTGATCGAGAACAAGCGGCCGACTGAGAGCCTTAAGAAAGCAGATAGCCAGCTGATTGGCTACCAGAACGAAGACAATATCCCTCAACTCTTCCACTTCGCCCAGCTGCTAGTCTCGATGAACCGCAACAGCGCGCGCTATGCGACAGTTGGGACCAAGTCTAAGTTTTGGGCCGAGTGGCATGATGAAGAAGACACCGACGAGGCCATCGCGCCCTTCGCCAACCGCGTCCTTGCGGCGACGGAAAAAGCCTCGATCTTCTCCGGCGACTTCGCGGGCGCGCGTACCTACTTCGACGCAATGGCCGCCGAGGGCGAGCGCGCGGTCACGGTTCAAGACCGGACGGTGTACGCGCTGTGCCGACCCGCGCGGCTGCTCGATCTCATCCGCCGCTTCACCGTATTCGATGGCGGCATTCGCAAGGTCGCGCGCCACCAGCAGTTCTTCGGGATCCGCCGCGCGGTCGAGACGGTCAAGCAGCACGATATCATTGGCGCGCGCAAGGGCGGCGTGATCTGGCACACCCAAGGTTCAGGCAAGTCGCTGACAATGGTCATGCTGGGTAGATCGCTCGCCCTCGAACGCAGCATCGAGAACCCGCGGATCATCATCGTCACGGACCGCGACGATCTCGACAAGCAGATCAAGGACACTTTCAAGTCCTGCGATCTGGAGCCAGTCCGTGCGACGAGCGGGTCTCACCTACTGGAGCTTGTCCAGAACAAGGCTCCGCTGGTTACCACGATCATCAACAAGTTCGACACGGCGCTGAAGAACAGCAAGCTGGCGGACGACGATCCGAACATCTTCGTGCTGGTGGACGAGAGCCACAGGACACAGACGGGCCGATACGGCGGCCATAGCCAGTTCGCCGCCAAGATGCGCCGCCTCCTTCCCAAGGCCTGCTATCTTGGCTTCACCGGCACGCCTCTCCTCAAGAAGGAGAAGAACACGCTCTCTACCTTCGGACGGCTGATCCACCGCTACGCCATCGACGAGGCAGTTGCCGACGGTGCCGTCGTGCCGCTGCTATACGAAGGCCGGCTTGTCGAACAGCAGGTTTCGGGCGCCGTAATCGACCGCTGGTTCGAGAAGATCAGCGAGGGCCTGACCGAAAACCAGAAGCGCGATCTGAAGCGGAAGTTCTCTCGGATGGACGCTTTGGCTAAGGCCGACCAGGCCATTCGAGCCAAGGCGTTCGACATCTCCGAGCACTATCGCCAGCACTGGCAGGGAACCGGGTTCAAGGCTCAACTCGTTGCGCCATCAAAGGCGGCCGCCGTCCGCTTCAAGGAAGTCCTCGACGAGATCGGCCACGTCTCGAGTGCGATCGTAATCTCGCCGCCGGATGAGAACGAGGGCAACGAGGAGGTCGACCAGGAGTCCAAGGACCTCGTGCGCCGCTTCTGGTCGCAGATGATGGCACGGCACAAGACCGAAGAGGACTACAATCGCCAGATCATCGATGCATTCAAAGGTTCCGGCGATCCGGAGATCCTGATCGTCGTCTCAAAGCTCCTCACCGGCTTTGACGCACCTCGGAACACGGTGCTTTACGTCTGCAAGTCCTTGAAGGAGCACAACCTCCTGCAAGCAATTGCGCGTGTGAACAGGCTGTATGAAGACGGCGGCACTGAGAAGCAGTTCGGCTTCATCGTCGACTATGAGGGGCTACTGGGCGAGCTGGACAGTGCGCTGACGACTTACAGCGCCTTCGAAGGCTACGAGGCGGTCGACCTCGCCGGAACGGTTCATGACGTCCGCGAGGAAATCCGCAAGCTGCCCCAGCTGCACGACCAGCTCTGGGACCTGTTCAAGCCTGTCCGGAACAAGAAGGACATGGAACAGTTCGAGCAGCACCTCGCCGATGAGGCGCTGCGGCACGAGTTCTACGCGCGCCTCAAAGCCTTCAGCCGGTGCCTGCATATTTCGCTCTCGTCGGACAAGCTGTTCGATGTCTTCGACGAGGCCAGGATCGATGCACTCAAGCGGGACTGGAAGCAGTTCTCTGAACTGAAGCGGTCGGTCCAGCTTCGCTACCAGGAGACGGTGGACGTCCGCGAGTTCGAACCAAAAATCCAGAAGCTGCTCGATGACCATGTCGTTGCGATGCCGGCGGAAACCATCATCGAGGTGGTAAACATCAACGATCCCGACGCGCTAAAGGCAGTCGTCGAGGAAACGGGGGTTTCCGAAGCCTCCAAGGCCGACCGCATCGCCAGCGCCACCCGCCGTGCAATCACAGAGAAGATGGGTGAAGACCCGACGTTCTACAAACAGTTCTCCGAGCTGCTCGAAGAAACCATCCGGGCCTACCGCGAAAAGCGGCTCTCCGAGCGCGAATACCTGAACAGTGTCATGGATCTCGCGAGCAAGGTGGCCCGCAAGGATCGGGGACGGGATGTTCCGGAAAGCATTAGGGGCGATGAGGATGCTCAGGCCTTCTTCGGCGTCCTGGATGGTCAGCTCAAGACCAAAACCGATGAGTCAGTGACAGGCGACGAGGTCGCAGCGATCGCTCAACAGATCATCGACATCATCAAATCGCAACTGATCGTGGACATTTGGTCGAACGAGGTGGCCCAGAACAATCTGCGAAACGCCATTGATGACTATTTCTTCGATGTCCTGCGCGACGAGAAGGACATCGACCTTCCCGTAGAAGTACTCGACGATCTCGAACTCAAGATTATGGATCTTGCCCGGGCCCGGTTCGCAGCATGACACGGGAGTTGCACTGCCTGCGGTACGGCGAGCAGGAGATCCAGTACGAGATTGTCCGGCGCCCGAGGAAGACACTGGAGATCGCCGTCGAGCCCGATGCGTCGGTGTTGATCGCGGCCCCGGAGGACGCGACACTAGACGCCATCGAAGCCAAGCTGCGGAAGCGCGCGGCATGGGTGACAAGGCAGCAGCGGTACTTCTCCCAGTTCCTGCCGCGCACGCCGGAGCGCAGGTTCGTCGCCGGGGAGACTCATCTCTACCTCGGGCGCCAATACCGGCTGAAGGTCGTCCCGCATGTCCGGGAAAGCGTAAAGCTGATCCGCGGCTTCATCGTCGTCCAGACTCACCGGCCGACCAGTCCGGAGGTGACACGCGAACTGGTCGAGGCATGGTACCGGGACCGGGCCCACATCAAGTTTCCGGAACGGATCGAACTCTGCCTCGGTCTGTTCCCGGATCCCGAGGCATTCCGGCCGAAAGGTCTCATCGTTCGCCAGACCCGGCAAAGATGGGGATCCATGTCTCCGACCGGACGCTTGCTACTCAATCGGCGTCTGGTTCAAGCCCCAGTCGATGCCATAGACTACGTGATAACCCACGAACTCTGCCATGTGGCGGAGCCAAATCACGGGGCGACGTTCTTCGAACTTCTCGACAAGGTGATGCCCGATTGGGAGCGTCGGAAGCAGCGGCTTGAGCGAGCCATGGCCTAAAAACTATCGAACCCGGCCGAAGCCAGATCTGGAGAACGCTCTTTCGGAGGCCATGGGCGGAAAGGGTGCGAGTCGAACGTCCGGTTTCGAGAGCTGCCTCAAGGCCATTCGCGGCCACTTCGAACTTCCGCAATCTACCCCGCAAGAGAGTCGCTTTTTTCATCCTATCGAGCAACCAGCTTTCCGACATCCCCGTCCTGCAGCATCGCTTCCATCTCGTCCAAGCCATCGACAGCAGAGCGCATCTGCACCTTATCAACTACGCTCGCAGCCTCGGCATCCGCAATCTGGCTCCCAAAATCCATCTCCATCTGTCGCTGTTCCTCAGCGATCACAGCTTGAACGACAGGCGCGGTCTTTTTTGAAGCGACGTCGGTTTGCCCCGACTTTTGAGTGCCCGCTTCTTGGCGTGTGGTCTCCACAACGGCGTCAGACCCACCTGGTCCGTTCGCGGGCGGCGACATCGGCATGGCGCGCACACTCAGCGGCAGCGTGCCTTGCGATCCCCCTCCCCCCGGCTTCGGAAACGGCAACTCGCCTGATTGCGCCGCGTGGATCGCCTTGAACAGCCGATCGTCAAAATATTGGATCCGCTTCGCGCGGACCGGCATCTGGGCATCGATGACCATGACGATCTCGTCGAGCGGTAGGCGGCGCGCCTCATCCTCGGGCAGGAGAGAGCTCTCTTCAGTCCGCGTGGATTGGCTGCGCCCTTCAAAGGGGTTCTTCCCGATGGACTGAGAGCGCGTGATAACGGTCTTCGTGGTCTTGCCAACCGCCTTGCTCAGCTCTTCGACGGTTTTTTCATCCGAGGGCGTCAAATAGAGCTTCACGCCGGCATTGCCCTGCAGGGCGCGCCGGGTGTTTTCGCCATAGATTTCATCGAGGGCGGGGATCGTTTGCGTGACCACGGCCAGATGTCCACGATAGGTACGCAGGGTCTCGATGCTCTCGACCACGATGGGCATCTTGCCGAGGCGATTGAACTCGTCGAGCATGATCATTACGGGCCAGGGCTCATCCGGTCCGGGATCCTTTTCCTGCATGGCGGAGAGAAGGTCGGAGAAAAACAGCCGGATCAGCGGCGCGAGCGGCTTCACCATCAGCGGCTGGACCACGAGATAGACCGAAAAGGGCTTCTTGCGGATCGTCCGGAAGTCAAAGTCCGACACGGACGTCGCCTCATCGATCGCCGGGTTCTGCCATTGGTCGAGCCCCGATGTCATCAGGAGCGAGACGTAAGAGGTCAGGGTGTCATTGTTGGTCGAGGCCAGCCGCGTGAAGATCAGCTTGGCCGCCCTGTTGTCCACCTCATGGCCCCGCGCGAAATACTCCTTCTGCTTGTTCCCGCCCGAGGCGGCGATGCGGTAGATCTCGCCCAAGGTGGGGCGCTTGCGCTGGAAGGCCAGCAGGCCTGCCGCCACGAAGAGATCGATCCCGCCTTTGAGGAGCCCCTGCACCCGGTCATTGTCGCTTTGCAGGAAAAGCGTCGCCAGGAGCTGCAGTTCCATCTGCTGGCGCGCGGGATCTTTCAGCTCAAAGATGCGCAGGAGCGGGTTGTAGCGATGCGTGCGCTTGCCCTCCCAATCGGTGGGGGCAAAGCGATAGACCTTGTCGCCTTGGGCTGCGCGGTGCCGGGCCGTGGCCTCGAAACACTCGCCCTTCACATCGAGCGTCACGGCGGAGCCTTGCCAGGTCAGCAGGTTCGGAATGACAAAGCCCGTGGTCTTGCCGCGGCCCGTGGGGGCCACGATCAGCGCATGGGGGAAGACCTTGGAGCAAATGTAGTTGGCGCGGGAGCCCGGCGGCCCCAGCTTGCCGAGGATGAACCCGGTGCCCGGCGCCCCGAAGAAGCCATTGGCCTTCATCTCGCGCTCGGTCTGCCAATGGGTCTGGCCAAACCGTGTGAGGGCGGAGCCCGAGAGGGCGAGGCTCAGCATCAGGCCGGCAGCCGCGAAGCTGCCGATGATCAGGTGAATAAGTTGCGCGTCCTCCGGTCGGCGATCAAGGATCGCCAGATAGTTCTGCGCGATATAGGCAAAGTCGATCTCGGCCCCGAAGCCGAGATCCTGGTAGGCCAGCACCGCCGAGGCGATGGTATAGCCCATGGCCCCGGTCACAAGCGTCACCAACAGGACGCCTGTGGCGATCCGCGCTTTTCCCATGGAGGCGCTCAATGGACCTGACCCCGCTCGGTCTCGCCATCCACGTCTGTGGTGCGGTGTTTTTCGTATTCGGTGTCGGCAAGATCATCGACCACCTGGCGCAAGGCCTCCGTGTTGGCCGTCGCGGCATCGGATTGCAGATAGACCTTGGCGACATAGAGCCGGTCGAGGCGGTCCTCGAGAACCTTCTCCAGCGCATCGGCATCGCCGGATGTGAGCCGGTCGAGTTGGCGAACGTCCAGCACCCGCGCGATCTCGTCGCGAAATGCGTCCCGCTCCGCCTCGGTCTCGAAGGGCGCGGACAACTCCCCCGCCCGCTCATGGTCCAGAACACGCTTAATCTCGTCTGCAAGGCGGTCGGTACGGTCAGTCTGCGGCGCCGTTTCATCGCGGGTCGCGAGGGGTGCGTCACGCGTGCCAACCCCAAGCCCCTCGCGCAACTCGTTGTCGCGGCGAACCTGATTGATGGCCTCCGTGTCCCGGATCTCGACGACGGCCGCGTAGGTCGCGCCGAGCCCGCGGGCGAGGTGGGACGGCATGTCCGGATAGCGCGCTCGTAAGTCATCCGTGACAGCATCTGCAACGGGCATGCGGAGGTCGCGTGCCTCCATGATCCGGTCAACCTCGCGGATGATCTCGCTGGCGCGGGCCGCATCGGTGATGGTCTCCCTGTAGGGCTCAGACCGGTCGATCACATCGCCGGGACGTGCGAGCAAGTCCGGGTGTGCCTCGATATATGCGCGCTGCTCCGCCTCGATCCGGCGCTCCGCCCTTGAGACAACCTCCCAGTCCCGCTCCTCGATCTGCTGCGCGGTCAGGCCCTCTGCGCGCATCTCCTGACGGATTGTCCCTTCCATCGCCCGGACCGCGTCCCGGTGATAATGGAACCGCTCACTGACCGGTTCCGCTTCCATGACACCATCCCGGCGCAGCACGTTCTCCCGTTCCAGAAGCGTGCCAAGCTCGACATGGACATTGTTGAGAATGTCGCGCGCCTGTTCCAGATCGGCGCGGCGTTCGAGATTCAGATCGCGGGCTTCAGCGACCTTGGAGAGATCGTCGGCGATCCATTGATGCTCGAGAGCCGCACTCGAAGCACCGGTCTCGATCCGGGCCACGACTTCGGATGTGCTGATCCCGGTACCCCGCAGGGCCGCGTCAATGCGCGATCTCAGGTCGGGCTCGGCCAGTCGCGCGAGCTGGTTGGTGTCAATGTTCTCCTCGGAATAGATCCCGCCCTCCGAGGGGGTCTCTGACAGCGTGGATGATCGCAATCCGAGAGGCTGCATGTGCTGGACCTGCGCCTGGATCTCGATAAGGCGCTTTTCCAGCACGGGTCGGTCCGCGTCAGATTTTTCGGCGATCATGCCCTGCACCCGCGCGAGCTTCTCCGCATAGAGGCTTCTCAGATCCTCGAAACTCTGATCCTCTGCCATATACACATCTCCTGTTCGGTCCACCTGCCCGCCATGCGCCAGCACCTCGCCCGCGCGGAAGAGGGCCGACGCAATATCCTCGCGGGCTTCACGCGAAGCCTCCGCAGCAAGCGAGTGGTAGACGGTTCTGGTGTTGGCGATCTCCGCCAGCGTCCGGGTCAGGTCGGCCCCCACGCGTTCGCGCTCGCGGGGCGCGCGACCCTCTTCTTTCGCGGCGTAGACCTCGCTGGTGCGGGCCGGGTAATGCACGACGCCGCGATCCACTCGGCGCGTGGCCTCCAGGCGCACGCCATACTTCTCCGCCTCCTCGACCATTGCGAGGCGGAAGTCGTCATAGTTGAAGCGGTGGTTCCGCCCCAGAAAGAAGAACTCGCCCTCTTGCGAGCGACGGTTCAGCACCAGATGCGCATGGGGGTGATCGCGGTCCTCATGCACCGCGATGATGTAGTCGAAATGCCCCGCGTCGGTTTGGAAGAACCGCTCGGCCACGTCCGTCGCGATGTCGCGCACATCCTCGCCGCGCGTACCGATGGGGAAGGACATGAGCATGTGGGTGGTTTGGCCCAGCTTGGGTTTGAAACCCGCATCCCACCGCTTGGCAAAGCGCTCGGTCAGGTCCTTGATGTCCTTGACCTCGAGCTTCGCCTTGCCATCCAGAAACCCGCTACTGTCGACGATATGGGTAGACTTGGTGGTAAGGTAGTCGAGCTGGTTTGCGAGCTGCGATTTGGTATGCGTGCCCCCGCCCCGGATCGCCTTGAAGACCGCTGGCCGATGCCCCGCAGCCGCGCGCACAAGCTGGCTCTGCTTGGCCACATGCAGCCCCTGCATCGAGCCCCGAACGCGGCTCCAGCCATCCCGGAAGACCTCGCCCGTGACGGCATGGACGGCATCATTCAGCCGCATGGGCAAACTCCCTCAGCGCGGCCGTGGCCTGCAGTTGCATTGCGTCCCGACGGCGGCGCAGGAGCAGATCGATCTCGTCAGCAGAATCCAGAATGAACCGCGCCAGCCCGCGCATCTGGGCAAGGCGCAATTCGGTGAACTCGGCACGCGTGCCGCCCACGGCCCCCTGCCCCATCCGGTTGGCCTGCGTCATCTGCTTGGCAATTTGCGCGACCCCATTCCCGACCTCGTGCAGAGAGGCGCGGTAACGCGCCATCTCGGCCGCCATCTGCGCGTCCGGAACGAACACCCCACCCGCCGCCTGAATGAGCCGCCGCAGCCCCTCGGCCCGGCTCTCGATCCCTGCCTCGGCCAGCACCGCGTCGAGCGCCGCAAGCTCCGCAGCCGTGACCTTCACGCTGACAGCTGAGACTGGGATCGCAGCATCAGCCTGGCGCTCGGCATCAGCTTTCAGGACGTAGCGCACGGCCCGCGATGTGACCTCGAAACGCTCCGCCAACTCAGAGGTGGACACACCTTCCGCAGCCTCGCGAACGATCTGCATCTTCTCCATCTCTGTCAGGCGTTTTGTTCGGGACATGCGGAAGAAAGACCCCCTATTTCCTGCCACCTTCCACCAAGGCTGCCCCCACCTTACGATATTATACCAAGATGTCAATTATATACTTACGTCGCATTCAGTCTCAGGCAGCCTTGGTGTCCGCTTCACGCCGCGGCCCGCAGGGACGCGGCTCTGCCGCCCTCACCACCGGGCGACCCACCTGTCCTAGGGGTCCCGTCCGCCAGCACCGCCCGAGGGTCTGGACGAACACGCATGTGTTCGGACGGAGCCGCGGGCGGGCGCTAACCCCACCGACAGGGCGGACAGGCAGGGTCAAGGAGGGCCAGATTTGGGTCCCCAAATCTCTGCCGCAAAAACCGGGAGGCCCTGGCCGATAGGTTTTTGTGGATGGCCCCCTTGAGGCTGACTGGCCGGTCTGTCGCGGCCTGATCATTCGGGGAAAAGTGCGTCCCTTGAATGCGCAGGGACCGGCATCCCTGGAACAGGGATCGGGCCGCCCCAAGATCGTCCTGGGGCGGCCCATACTCGTCAGAGGATTTAGTCCTGGGGATCTTTCGCGCTCGGTGGGAACATCACCAGCTCCGAGACCGCGACCGGGAAGTCGAGCTTGAGGCTGAAGAACTCCGATCCATCCCCGTTGCGGGTGTTGCGGAACATCGCGCCCACGCGTTGAAAACGGGTGCGCTCCTGGCCATCGGTGTCGGTGAACTTGACGGGGACGGTGGCGACGTAGTGGTTGGTCATTTGGGTTACTCCTTGTTGCGATGGGGATCACCCGGCACGGGGGCAAGAGGCCCGGTCGCAAGCGCAAATGCGGAGGGTCCGCGGCTAGCCATGGAAGCCGTATTTGTGCTTGCCGAAGCGTGAGCTGAGGGCACGGACGGGCCGACCCCGTGCGATCCACATCTATGAGCAAAAAGGAGTGATCCGGATGACCCTTGCCATCACGCAGCCGCCACCATCCGCGTCCGCGTCCCGCCGAGCCTGGCCGGAGTGCTGACGGAGCCCGCCCGCGTGGATGCGATGTTCCGAAACACGCCCCGAGGGACGTGCAGGTCTTCAGCCTCATATGCGACGTCTCGACCCCTCGCGTCTTGCGCTGCTTTCGATGTGCGTGAGGTGCGCACAATCCCCAGCCCGTACCGATGCGGATGGACCGAACACTGACGGACCGGGTAGAGCGATGACAGTGCTGGCCGCCGCAGACTGCCGATCACGCGCGACCGACCGCACGCGCCATGAGACATGACGAAAGGGCCGCGCCAAGCGCGACCCCCTCTCTTCAATCCCGTGACGCCGCCTTCGCCGGGTCCGCAACCCGCATGACCGTCAGACCTTTCGCTTCCGCCTTCTGTCCGAGGTTCTGTGCGACCCCGTTGGGGCAATCACTCTCCCAACCCGTCGAGGATTAGTTTCGTCTCAGGCATCCGCTTCAGCGAGTTGCCAATATGCTCCCGCCAGCGCAGGCCAACCTCACTAGCGGTGACATAGGCATCCGTCAGATCATCAGGGCGATCCACGGCCATCGCCTCGATCAGGAAGGCCGCCTGCTCGCGGTCCTTTGCGGATTTGAGGCTGCCTGCCCCATCACGCCGCCGATCAGCAACGATCAGTTTGTGGATCGCATAGCGCTCTGGACGAGGGACCTGCACGAGAACGCCGGATCGATAGATCGCCGCTGCGTGGATCGGCTCAGCGATCAGAAAGTTCAGATAGTTCAATCCTTGGGCATTCACGCCCAACGCTGGCAGATCACGGATGGTCTCATCTCCGAAGGCCGGTGTGAGAAACTCGACCAACTGGCCGCTGCCTCCTTGGGCCCACCGCCAGGTCCGACCTTGGTCAAGAGCCGGTAAGGGATCAAATTTGAGCGCCGAGAAGGTCTCGGCCAGACCGGGATCGACCTGATCTTGCAAGGCAACGCTGAGCTTCTCGAACTGCGCGATGTCGATGTCGCCAGTATTGGCCATACCGCCAATTGGCAGACGGATACCAAGCTCGCCTTCATAGAGGCGAAATGCATTGGTTCCGACGATGGTGCCCCCCAAACGGAAAGTCCCGGCAGCCGCCATCGCCGACAGGATGGACCCCGTTGCCCGATCGGTGGGCGTCATGCCTTCCGCGCGCAAGAGCCGAACAAGCCTCGACCGTTCCGCTTGCCGATCCTTGGCGGTCGCGCGCAGCTCTTCGATCCGGTCGATTCGTGCACGCGTCTCGTCACTGTCCTCGCCGATATAGATGAACCGCATCTCGGTTCCGACGCGCCGCGCCGCATACCAATAGGCCTTGTCGCCGCGCTCCTTGAGCGTCGGCTTGCCTTCGACACCGGACAAAGCGTCGTCCTTCAAAAGACGTACCAGATCGGTATAGGCGCTCATCGCGATGCTGCTGAGTGGGGTCATGCCAATCATTTCCAAGTTTTGCTTGGCACGCATATACCTATCAAAACATAAAATTGCTAGGCATAAGTTTTTTGTGGCACCGTCACTCCGATGAGAAAAGGAAAAAGGGCCGCCCGAAGGCGACCCTCTATGTTCAAGTCTCCGCGGTCTTCTTCGCCGGGTCCGCAACCCGCATGACCTTCAGGCCTTTCGCTTCCGCCTTCTGCCCGAGGTTCAGCGCGACCCCGTTGCCGCCGAAGAGAACAACCCCTGTCGCCGCGAACTTGTCGTCCAGCATTTCGTCGTTGCACTTGAACGGTGCCGCCCGCCCATGCGCGGACCAGCGCGGATCGAAGCGCGCCTGTGCTATCCCGCGTGCCCGGGCCCACCGAGCTGCAATCATCTCCGCCCCGTGCTTGCCACCCTTGTGGCAGAGGAAGATATCCTGGTTACGGTTCTGCTTGATCCGTTCGCGAACCTTGTCGAGCGTGTTGAAGACCACATCAACATCGGTCCAGTCGGTGGCGCCCGAGACGATCAGGGGCACCCCCTCGACTTTCGACTTCTCGGCGGTCTCGCGATCGTGCTGCTCCAGGAGCTGCCGCGCCTCGAAGACCGCCCCGGTCTCTTGCGCCCGGACGCTGGCGCGCGAGCCTGCCGCCGGAATGAAGGCATGGCCGGTCTCGATCTCGTAGCATTCCGCCGCCGCCTCGCTCATCACCTCGATGGCGCCGACAATCTCGCGCAGTTGCAGAAAGCGGGCCTGCGCCTCTTCGAGCGCGGTCTCGGCGATCTCCGATCCGTCGTGGGATTTTGCCAGCGCGCCGATCTTGTCGGCGGTGCGGTCGACCTCCTTGCCGAGCGCCACCTTGCGGCGCTGGAGGATCGTCGCGAGCCCATGGGCCAGCGGTTCGATTTCGGCTTCAAGCCCGGTCCCGCGCAGCTGCCCGAGCAAAGCCTCGAAGCTCTCGCGGATGATGCGGTCGGTCAGGATGTGATCCTCCGGGATCGGCAGGTGCGCGTCCTTCTCGGTTAGTCCGAAAAGCTCGATGGTCTCGTAGGTGTTTGCGGTGTCGTAAGCCATGTCTGGTCTCCAGTGTTCGGTTCCAAGGCCACCACGTGAGTGTGGGGGCATGGCCGAATGCCTGGTTTCCGAATCTGCCCGGGTCAGGGACGGCGCAGCCGCCGGCTTGCCGGGCGCAAAAGTTTTCTGCGCACAGCACTCGAAACATGCGCGGCCTCACATACGGGACCGCCCCGCGCCACGGGCCCCGCCCTCGCCGAAAAGTTTTGCGATCCTTGACGCGGGCTGATTTGGGGGCCATCCGGAGGATATGCTTCCGCACTCATGTGTGTGTGTTTTGACGGTAGGTTTGCCCGACCCGAGCAGGCAAACGGCCCGACCGGACGCGGGAGACGGATGGAGCGGCGGGAACGTTTTGGCCTCGGGCCAAAACAGACCAGAGCGCAATCCGGCGGAGCGGCCGGGGAGGGACGTGCTCGCGAGGCGGGCAAACCGGGATGCCAGGCGCAACACCGCGGTGAGGCCGCATGGCCGAATGCGCGACGGACCGAAGGGCCGTTCTCCCCTGCGACACGCGAAGCCGAGCTGGGGAGGCCGCAAGGCTGTTGACGCATTTCTCGTGGTCGGCCTGCCCGGCTTGCCAGGTATAGCAATACTTGGTAGTCTATTGGAGCACCGAGGAGTTTGCCATGAGCGTTCAAAAGCAATCCGTCAGTTTCACCGACACCGCCTACACCTTCGCAAGGGAACTGGTCGAAGCAGGCGAGTACCCCAATGTGAGCGCCGCAGTTTCGGGTGAATTGGCGAAGGCTAAGGCTGAACGTGACCTTGAGCGTACTTTGCTTGAGGCAGAACTGGAGCGCCGACTGTCCCTGCCTCTCGATCAATGGGAACCTGTCGGCGATGCCGCCGGCGTCACTAAAGGCGCACGGGCCCATCTTGCCGCGATGGCCCAAAAGACCTGATGCGTTTTATCAGGCATCCGTTCTTTGAACGGGACCTTATCGGTATCGTTAACCATATTGTCGACGTGACTGACGGTGACGTTGCAGCAGCAAGCCGCCGCCTGGATGAAATCGATGCCCTTCTCCAAGAAATTTCTGCAAACCCAACATCTGGTGCTCGGCTCAGCGGCAAACTGGATGGATGGCTCGTGCGCCATGGCGGCGCCGGTCAGCGACTGACCATCGTATTCAAACCGGATGTAGACGCCGGGCAGATTTATCTCGCTCTTGTCGCGTTCGGCGGCCGGGATTGGATGCGACTGGCGTCAGCGAGACAGGTGTTCGCTGATTAGCCTTAGAGCCAAGGAGTGGCGGGAAAGTTGTAGACCGGACCTTCGCTGCGCTCGAGTTGAACGGACAAGATGCGGACTAAGCGGACCTATGCAAGTGCAGCGGATGCGACCGCAGAAACCCCTCAATCGCAGATCGCACCTGCAGCATCAGAGATCCGGCAACGAGCAAAACCACCGAACCAGTCATTCAAAGGCGCGCCGATGGCCGGAATTCAAACCGACCTTGTGCGGCATCTTAGGTGAGGCAGCAAGATGCGGATTCTGTCGACCCTAGCCTGAACAGTATCAAGCATCGCAACGGATCCTCTGGGGACGTTGACCCCCAGTTCGAGATGCAACGGTGCAGCCCGCCACTCGGGCCGTTCGCGTCCAGAGCAGCGATCTTGGAAACCGGGGGGTATCGGTACAGAAATAGCTACCGATTCTGTTCGGCAATGGTTTGCGCCGCAGCCAGTAAGTGGCCATAAATACGGTGAGCGTTTTAGGGGGAATTATGGAATTCGAATGGGTCGCGATCGCGCTTGGGGATGTCGCCTGGATCTCGCTGGCCTTCTTCCTTGGTTTTTTCGCAAGCCAGGTCGGATTGCCACCGCTGGTCGGATTTCTCGCCACCGGGTTTGCGCTGCACTTCCTGGGGTTTTCGAGTGGTGAGGTCCTCAACAAACTGGCTGATCTGGGGATCACGATCCTGTTGTTCACCGTTGGCCTGAAGCTGAACCTGAGAATGCTGCTCAAGCCCCAGGTCTGGGCGGTCACCACCTTGCATTCCGGCGCTGTCACGGTCGTATTCGGTATCCTGGTTTTTTGGCTGGCGCTATTGGGCCTTCCGTTGTTTGCCGAGCTCGACTTTGGCGCCGCGCTGACCCTGGCCTTCGCGCTGAGCTTTTCCAGCACCGTCTTTGCCGTCAGCTCGCTGGAAAAGGCGGGCGAAATGAATGCGCTGCACGGCAGCCTCGCCATCGGCATTCTGATCATGCAGGATCTGGCTGCGGTGGTATTTCTGGTCGTTTCGACTGGCAAGTTACCCTCGCCCTGGGCCGTATTGCTTGTGTTGCTGGTGGTCCTGCGCCCGGCGCTCATCCGCTTGTTGCACCGTGTCGGGCACGGCGAGCTCTTGATCCTCTATGGGCTGGTACTCGCCTTGGGCGGCGCCGAACTGTTCGAGCTGGTCGGGGTAAAGGGAGATCTGGGCGCCCTTGCGTTCGGCGTACTGGTCGCAGGTCACGCGAAATCCAACGAGCTGGCCAAGTCCATGTTCGGGTTCAAGGATCTATTCCTCGTCGGGTTCTTCCTGTCGATCGGGTTGACCGGCCAACTCTCGTGGTCCGCGGTTTTGGTCGGCCTCGCGCTCGCCCCGCTCATGTTTGCCAAGTCGGCGCTTTTCCTTGTGCTGATGACCCGGTTCCGGCTGCGGTCCCGGACCTCGCTTCTGGCGACGTTGAACCTGACGAACTTCAGCGAATTCGGCCTGATCGTCACCGCGGTAGGGGTGGCCAACGGCTGGCTCGACAGCGAGTGGCTTGTTGTCGTCGCAGTGGCGCTGGCGGCATCTTTTGTCGTCACCGCGCCTCTGGTCGCCAAAGATGACCGCATCTATGGGCGGTTCCGCAGCTTCTGGACCCGGTTCCAAAGACCTGAACGGCTACCCGACGACGACTACCTGGATACGAGCAGCGCGACGATTGCGGTGTTCGGCATGGGACGGGTCGGCACAGGCGCTTATGACAAGATGCGAGCGCTGCACGGCGATACGGTGATCGGGATCGACTTCGGCTCCGAGCAAGTGCGGGCGCACCAAGCGCAGGGCCGAAACGTTATTCACGGCGATCCAAGTGACGCAGATTTCTGGGAGAAGGTTGACCGGAACCACCAGATCAATCTGGTGATGCTGGCGCTGCCGAACCTTGTGGCCAGTCTGGACGCCCTGGAACAGCTGCGCAACATCGGTTTCGAGGGCCGTATCGCGGCAACGGCAAAGTTTCCGGATGAGGAGGAAGCCCTGCGCCGAAACGGCGCCACGAGCGTCTTCAACATCTACCGTGAAGCCGGCACCGGATTTGCCGATCACACAGAGACACCTGACTCGTACTTTGAGGCCAATGCACCCCACTGCTGATCTCCACCTGGTGCTGATCGGTGGCCCATTGCACTCTTCTCCTGACCGGTGATCTACCCTCTGTTCCGGTTCTCCAGCACAGGTCTCCGCAAGGCGAAACGCATCTGCTTTTCGGTTTCGATCAACGCAAAGAACACGGCGCCGACGCCGACAATCAGCAGGCCGTCCAGCAATGGGACGGCTTGCGTCCCGAACACAGCCTGCAGGAGCGGAACATAGGTGATCGCGAATTGCGCAGTCGCGACCGCGATGACGCAGGCCCAGACAATCTTGGTGCCCTTCACCGCAGCCCAGGTCAGCGACGTGCCGTGGATGTTGCGAATGAAGAAGAGGTGGAAGATTTCCAGCACCACCAAGGTGTTCATCGCCATGGTCTGCGCCAGCACCTGCGGGTAGCCCTTGTCGATGGCATAGGCAAAGATCCCAAAAACCGCGACCAGGAAAAGCGTCGAAACGAGCACGATGTGCCAGATCAGTTCGCCCGTCAGAAGGGGTTCCTGGCGAGGCCGGGGCGGGCGTCGCATTGTGCCGGGTTCGGAAAGCTCGAAGGCAAGCGCGAGGCCGAGCGTTACGGCCGTGATGAGGTTGACCCAAAGGATCTGCACCGCCGTGATCGGCAGGGCCATACCAGCAAAGAGCGCCACCACGATGGTCAGGGCTTCGCCCGCATTGGTGGGCAGCGTCCAGCTGATGACCTTCTTGATGTTATCGTAGACCGTGCGCCCCTCGCGCACGGCGGCGGCGATGGAGGCGAAATTGTCGTCGGCCAACACCAGTTCGGCGGCCTCCTTGGCGGCCTCGCTGCCCTTCTGCCCCATCGCGATCCCCGCATCGGCGCGCTTGAGCGCGGGGGCGTCGTTCACCCCGTCGCCGGTCATCGCCACGGTTAGACCACGCGACTGAAGCGCGGTGACGAGGCGCAGCTTGTGGGCGGGCGAGGTGCGCGCGAAGATATCGGTACTCACCGCCGCTTCCGCCAATTCGGTCGCGTCCATGGCCTCGATATCGGCGCCGGTCAGAACCCGGTCATGGTTCTGCAAACCGATGCGTTCGGCGATGGCACGCGCCGTAGCGGCGTGGTCGCCGGTGATCATCTTGACCCGGATTCCGGCGCGGTGGCACTCGGCCACGGCCTCGATCGCCTCGGCGCGGGGCGGGTCGATCAGGCCGATCAAGCCGATCAACATGAGCCTCCCCTCCAGATCCGCCAGCTCGAGCGTTCGGTGATCGCCAGGGACCGCGCGGGTTGCCACCGCGATCACCCGCTGCCCCTCGGCGGCCAGTTCGTCGACCGCCCTGTGCCAGTGCCCGCTGTCGAGCGGCTCGCGGCCGCCATCGGGTGCACACTGCTTCTGGCACATCGCTATCACCGCCTCGGGCGCGCCCTTCACGTGGATACGGGCTTTGCCGTCATGGTCGTGATGCAGCACCGCCATGTAGCGATGCGCGGCGTCGAAAGGGATCTCGTCGGTGCGACACCAGCTCTGAAACGGCTCGGAGCCATGGCCGGTAATCTTGCCGGCCAGCGCCATCAGCGCTCCCTCCATGGGGTCGCCTTCGACGCGCCATCCGTCGATATGATCGTGTAAAACCGAGTCGTTGCACAATCCCGCGGCGCGGGCGAATTCCGTCAAAACCAGGTGCTCGTCCGGATCGACATCGGCCTCGCGCCAGCGCACGGCCCCTTCGGGGGAATAGCCGTTCCCGCCAATGGAATAGACGTGCTCCGAGGCGGCGAGCGTTGCCGCCATCATCTCGTTGCGGGTCAGCGTGCCGGTCTTGTCCGAACAGATCACCGAGACCGAGCCGAGCGTCTCGATTGCCGGGAGACGGCGGACGATGGCGTTGCGCCGGGCCATTGCCTGCACGCCGACCGCGAGCGTAATTGTAAGGACTGCCGGAAGGCCTTCCGGGATTGCCGCCACTGAGAGGCTGACCACGGCCATGAAAAGATCTGAGAATGGCAGGTGGCTGACGAAATAGCCATAGACCAGAAGGATGGCCGCTATCATGAGGATAAACAGCGTGAGCCAGCGGGCGAAAATGTCCATCTGGCGCACGAGCGGCGTGGTCAGCGTCTGCACCTCGGAAAGCATGCCGCTGATCTTTCCGATCTGCGTGCCGGCCCCGGTGGCGACGACAACGCCGCGTCCGGTTCCGGTCGCAACGAGCGTGCCACTGAACAGCATCGAGGTCCGGTCACCGAGGGATGCATTTTTCGCGGCCGGCCCAGCGCCCTTGTCGACCGGAACGGATTCGCCGGTCAGGATCGCTTCTTCGACCTTGAGGCTGCGGGCCTCGATCACGCGCAGATCGGCCGAAACCCGGTCGCCGGCCTCTATCAGGACGATGTCACCCGGCACCAGATCGGCGGCGTCCACGCTGACGCGGCGGCCGTTGCGAAGGACCGCCGCGCGGGGTGCAAGCATGCCCCGGATCGCCGTCATCGCCTGTTCGGCGCGCCCCTCTTGAACGAACCCGATCACGCCGTTGACGACCACGACCATGAGAATGACGCCGGTATCTATCCAATGTTGCAGCGCCGCCGTGACGACGGCCGCACCCAGCAGCACATAGATCAGCACATTGTTGAAATGCGCCAGAAACCGCAGCACGGCACTGGGCCGGGGGGGGTCTGGCAGTCGGTTCGCGCCATGCACCTGCAAGCGCCGATCCGCTTCGGCGGCCGACAATCCCTGTGCCGTCACGTCGAGGGCGAGCAGAGCATCATCCGTCGAAAGAGCATGGAAATCCCGACTCCGTGCCGGTTTTGTCATTTATCTCTCCAATTCGTAGCGCGCCAAGTCTTTGGCTCCTGACCGGACGTGTTCCTTTTGCGCGGTTGTCACAATAGCCTCTGACCTGGTTTCTTCCGGCGTGCGCGATATCAGCGGCGACACCCGATAGACATCATCCTAGGGCAAGTCGGCCTTCGGTGCGTCCACATTTCAAACCGTTGGCTGCAATTCCGACGTCTCGGCCGCCGCATCCTGACGGATGGCCGTAACAAGCAGCACATCGCAGGGGGGCGACGACATGGCATCAATCGCCGTGCTTCCCAGCAAACCGAGCACCAAGGGCGATCGGGCATGCACACCCAGAGCCAACAGATCGGCCCGGCTGCGACGGACTTCCTGCCCTAGAATTGAGGTGGTTCCGCCTTCGCGCAACTTCTGCCTTGTTCGGTCCTTGGCGAGGTCGAGAGTTTCGATGAACCTCGTCAACTCTGCAAACAGCGGCCGCTCAATGGCGTCGCGTTCTTTTTTCGGAATGTCGCCCTCCGCATTCGTACGCATGGTCAGCCCCTTGAATGGGATATGATAGGCGTGAACGAGCGTGAGATCGGCGACGGGTGCAACGCGAGCGGCGACCTCGGCCGTCCGCCGCGCCATCGGGGAGAAATCCACCCCAACAATCGCCGTATTGTAAGGGCCTGTCACCGGATCCCGAACCAGCAAAACCGGGGTATCGCTGTATCTTGCCATCCGTTCGAGTGTCGTGCCTGCGAAAAGCTCTGCGATGCCACGGTTTTTGTGGGTGCCGACGACAATGAGATCGGCCTCCAGGTCTTGCGCCTTCTGCACGATGACCTTCCAGGGTTGACCGGCTTCGACATGGACAACCGCGCGATCGCCTTCGCCTTTTGCAGACAGGAGTTTGGCGATGTCTCCCCGGGCAGCTTCTGAAAGATCGGCGAAGATCTGGCTCGGCAGGTCTTCGTCGATCACATATAGAACGTGCAATTCAGCACCAGTCTCCTTTGCCAGTGCCAAGGCACGTTCAAATGCGCGGTCGCTTCTTGCAGATAAGTCAGTTGCTGTCAGGATACGTCTCATTGATTTTCCTCCATTTTAAACACGCGGCCACTACAGAGCGGAAACCCGTCGCCGCACTATGCAATAAATGGGTACTCGCACTCCTGAATTCAGCAGGAATCAGGTCGAAAATGGGAAGGCCCGCTTCGATTTCCCCTGTGCAGAAAGGTGAAACGGAGGCCTCTTGCTTTGGTGCGTTCCCTAGCGCGTGGTTTCGCAGTAGGCACCTTGATCCGCAGGCGACAACCTTGCGGCGCGGACTAGCCAAGCACCTTGAGGGCTACCAAGCTGGCATTGGCCGTTGAGAACCTGAAGGGTCACTCTTCTAGCAGCAAAACCGGTGTTTCAAATCCGTTCGGCTTTACTGTGAGAATACTGCACCTCTGCGAACCCAGAACTGTTTCAGCGGTATTGCCAATAAAGTATCCAGGAATTCCCACACGCGCGACGGATCCCATCACGATCAGGTCGATCTGTTCCTGTCGGACAATTTGGCCAATCGCCCGCTCCGGGCGTCCTCTCGGCAAATGAATGCGGTGATTGAATTGCGATGTCGAATAGCGGGACAGGAGGCTGTTGACCGCTGCATGATGTTTATCGTGGTGACGCTTTAGGATGGCGTCACGCTGTTCGATGGTGATCTCTGACCTTAGGGAATCGCGATCATTCCCATCGACGTCCCATGCATGCGTGATGTGCAGGACAGCGTGGTCGCGCGACGCCAGGGATGTCGCCAGACCCATGATCAAGGTATTGATCTGGTCTTCTGAATCCGAATTGTGCGGATCTACAGCCGCCAGGATTCTTTGGTAAGGGACGACTTGATCCGGCTTGACGATCCACACTGGGCACGGGCACTTCCGTACGAGATGTGTCGCAGTGCTGCCAAAGAAAATCTGTTTGATGGTACTGCCGGATTCGGCGCACGCGAGCACCAGATCATGTTCGGCGCGAATAACCTGCCGAATGACTTCAAGAAATGGTATTCCGGTGAGGACCAACGTCTGGACATCGGATACGCCGGCATTCTGGACGCCAAGGGAGAGTCGGCGAAGACGCTTTTCGGTTTCGGCGACCAGTTGAGGGGAAGCCTCACCGTCACGCAAAACCACCGTGACAGTCAAACGTGCAGTGTTTTCTCGGGCCAGCGACACCGCTTGTTCCAACGCGTCCTCTGCGCCAATTGCATCATCGAAAACCACCAGTATATTGGTGAACCGCTTCATGACATCTCCTGCTTTTGCACGGGTCGGCGGTGTTCGGCTTGCTGCTCGGAGTCAGGTGTCGGGTTGCCGACAAGATAGAGCCAGACAAATCCGGTCACGCCCGCCAGAAACGACGCGCCAAGGATGCCGGTCTTGGCCATCAACAGCAGGTCATCCTGCCCCTCGAAGGCAAGCTGTGCGACAAAGATCGACATGGTAAAGCCGATCCCGGCCAAAAGGGATGCTCCGGCGATTTGGGTGAACCGGGTGCCACTGGGCAAGACGGCCAGGCCCAACCTGATGGCCAGCCAACTGGCTCCGGTGATGCCGATGAACTTGCCCAGGATCAGGCCCAGTGACACCCCCATCAAGACAGGATTGCTCAGGGTTTCACCCAACGCGCCAGTGTCTATTGCGATACCGGCATTGGCCAGCGCGAAGATCGGGATCACCAGGAAGGCCACGGGCATGTGCCAGAACTGTTCGAGCCGCTGCAAAGGGGCTTCGACCAGGGTAACACCGTTTCTCAGGGCCTCTACTTCGCTGCGCAGCTCTATGTTGGTCATCACATTCTGCCCGCTCCGATGGCTGGCATCGAACCTGTCCATCAAGGCGCGGACATGGGCGCTGAACCGTTCCGGATTGTATTTTGGGTATGCGGGCACGGTCATCGCCCCGATCACCCCGGCCAGTGTCGCATGGACCCCCGACGACAGAAGCGCGTACCACAAAAGCACGGCGACCAGAAAATACGGGACCGGGTCGCGAACGCCGCTTCGGTTCAGTACAAGAAGCACCAAGAACAGAAGAACGGCGATGAACAAGGGCATCAGAGCGATGGAGTCGGTGTAGAAAACGGCAATCACCATCACCGCGCCCAGGTCATCTACTATGGCTAACGCAACCAAGAAGGTCACCAATGCCTTTGGGGCACGTGTGCCCAGCAACGCCATGGCACCAATCGCAAAGGCAATATCGGTCGCCATCGGAATGCCCCAGCCCGCTGCCGCATCGCCGCTTGGGTTGAGGGCAAAGTAGAAAAGCGCCGGCACCACCATGCCACCGATGGCTGCCGCGATCGGCAGCGCAGCGTTGCGTGGATTGGCGAGTTCTCCGACCAGAAATTCTCGCTTCAATTCAAGCCCGACAACGAAGAAGAAGAACGCCATCAGCGCGTCGTTGATCCAATGATGCAACGACATCTTCAGCGTCCAGTCGCCGAAACCTATACCGACATAGGTCTTCAGTATCTTGTCGTACGCTTCGGCAAATGGCCCGTTGGCTAGGACAAGCGCCAGCACCGCCATACCCATCAACAGTAGGCCGCTTGTGGTCTGACGATGCAGAAACTGCTCAAACGGCGTCACGATGCGGCGAAAACTCTTTTCCCACGGGGCAAGGGTCAACCCGTCATCAGAGGCGTGCAGATCGGATTTGCTCATGTTTTTCTTTCAAACTTTCAACTCATAAGCCCGCGGATCACGCTGGCAGAAATTCTTTCGAGTCCGCGTCCAGGATCGACAGCGCGCCACCTGCAAGATCATAGTGCCAGCCGTGCAGCGTCAGCGCCCCATCCTCGACGCGCGACTTGATCCAGGGATAGCTCATCAGGTTGTGCAGCGAATGCGCGACAGAATGCTTTTCGCAGGCCGCGTAGCGCGCTTCGCCCTTGGCATCGGGGTCTGCATCCAGTGTCTCACGCACGGGTTCGGCGATGCTCATCCAGTGATCAATGAACGAGCCGTTGGCGCTGTCGGGATCCTTGTCTACCAGCGCGCGGATGCCGCCACACTGCGCATGGCCCAGCACAACGATATGTTGAACGTTCAGACCGGTAACAGCGAACTCCAGGGCCGCGCTTGTGCCGTGAAACGTGCCATCATCCTCGCAGGGCGGCACAAGGTTGGCCACGTTGCGCACGACAAAAAGCTCGCCGGGATGCGCATCAAACACCGTGGACGGATCGACGCGGCTGTCGCAACAGGACACCAGACAAATCCGCGGGCTTTGCCCCGCGGCCAGCGCCTCTAAACGAGCGCGGTTATCCTTGAAATAGCCATCCCGGAAACGCGCGTACCCTGCGATTAGTTCTTTCGGCATGAATAGAGTCCTCATGTGGCGGCACAGACATCGCCCTGTGCAATCCAGGGCGGTTTGGCCTGCGTTGTTCAGGGTGAGCGGTCAAAAATCAAAAAGATCGCCAAGAAGAGAGCTCGCCGTTTTGGGCTTGCGCCTCCGCCCGGACGGATCGGAATAGACCCGGTCGGGCGCGGGATGATCGACAGCCGCCGCTGTCGCGCGTTCGATGATCTTGTCCAACTCGCCGCGATCCAACCAGACCCCTCGACAATTGGGGCAATAGTCAATCTCGACCCCGCTGCGCTCAGCCATGATTAGGGGAGTATTGTCGACGGGGCATTTCATGTGATCTCCGATCTTTGTTTGATTTGGGGACTTCCCACATAGCGCTCGCGGTGGCCCGCTTCGGGTGCCGCACTTTTCATTTGGGTATCTCGCAACCATAGTTGAATGGTAATTCTTCGAAAGTATTGATAGGAATATTCTATCAATCTCTGCCTCCTCAAAGAAATGAAGAGACCATGACCCGATCCCAGGTGACCCTGAAACAGCTTCGATATCTCGTAGCGTTGTCCGATTTCGAACATTTCCGAAAAGCGGCTGAATCCTGCGACATCAGCCAGCCGTCGTTCAGTGTGCAATTGCAGAACCTGGAAGGCGCCTTGGGCGTACGATTGGTTGAACGCGCGCGCGGTGGAGTGATCTTTACTCCCCTGGGTCGCGAGATTGTGGCCCGGGCGCGCCGCGTTGTTTTCGATGTGCAATCGATCAAAGACTATGCCGCTGCGGCTGTTCAGGGCATGACAGGAACCATCCGCCTGGGAGTAAATGCCACATTGGGCCCCTATCTTCTTCCTCGGGTTCTCGCGGCCTTGCATCGCGAACATCCGGATACAAAGCTTTACATCCGCGAAGCCAAACCAACCAGCCTCGAGACAGAGCTTGGAACCGGAATTCATGACGTCATTCTAGCGCAATCGCCGATCCATAATCCTGACTTCGAAGCCGCGCCGCTGTTCACCGAACCGATTTTCCTGGCGATGTCCGCCGACCACCCGCTGGCCGGGCGCGCGTTTGTTTCAGTTGCCGACCTCAAGGGGTTGCCGGTCCTATCGCTTTCCCCGGGATACCATCTGCACGATCAGGTGCATGCCCTGTGTGAAAGCTTCGGGGCCCAGCTCATCCGCGATTATGAAGGAACCAGCCTGGATGCATTACGCCAAATGGTGGCGATGGATATGGGCACGACTTTTCTGCCCGCGCTTTACGCGCAGTCCGAGATTTCCCGGCTCGGCGATGTTGTGACCATCCCCCTCAAAGGGCGCCGCATTTCCCGCTCAATTGGACTTGTATGGCGTAAAGGGGCGGGACGGTCATCTGGCTACGCAGACCTGGCTGATTTCATCAGGGACGTCGTCCAAAAGGAGTTTAGGGTTCTTGCAGCCGACCAGTAAAACCTTCTGACATCCTCATCGGCGTGACGTCAGTTCCCGAAATGGCAACGGCATTCAGGACACACCCGCCGATGACATCGATCACCACCTTGTGCGCGTGCAGTCGACACATTCAAGACGCAGCGACTTTGTCCCGCGACTTGCTCATTCGTCTCAAAATCTCACTGCGACTTGCCTGATGTGAACGACGGCTTATCTCGCCGCGCTGTAGCGACGAAACTCGCGGTGTTGCAGGGGAAAAATTCTGCGTGCGCGCGCAGCAAGGAACTGACACTTCCGGTGTGGGCTCTTCGGTAGCATTAGCTGCAGGCGACACGAACGTCTACAATGTAGGCAGGGTTCATTCAACCACACCAGCACAGCAAAAGGGGAACCGTGGTCCCACGGCTCCCCTTTCGGTTCAGATCGTCTCCTCGCGCGCGCTGGTCACGCGACCAAGGAGAGCCCCGCGCCCGCGTCCTGCGGCTGCTCACCGCTGTCGATGAACGGGATGATCGAGAAGGTCTGGCCGCCGCGCTGTTCTTCGTTCTGCACGGCGTTGACGCGCAGATCGCCATCGGGCGTGTTGATCAGCAGCGACAGGTAGTCATTGCCCGTGCGACTGCTCTTCGCAATCCAGGCCGAACCGACGCGGATCGGCGTGCCCCGGGGCGAACTGACCTCGACCCGGTAATCGGGGTGGGTCTCCTCGGATTTGTAGCTGTTCTCGATCAGCATGAACTCCAGATCGAACATCATGTTGGCGATGTAGCCGGTGAAGGCGTTGTCGGCGTCCATGGCGGTGAGCTCGCCCGAGATCGAGCC
>NZ_JACIEQ010000012.1 GCF_014196965.1 Actibacterium naphthalenivorans
CACCGCAAACCCGCCGCATAATCAAACCAACCAGATGCGCCAGATACTCTCTTAGATCAGGCCGCCAACTGGCCCAAAAACTCTGACGACGGACAGTCAGCTCATCAGAGGGGCTGATCGTCTCCGCCGGGACGAGACCCGGCAAACACCGACCCCAGGGCGACGTCGATCCTCCGGGACATCTCCGTCTCGGTCATGGCGCTGTTTTCGCACAGGAGCGCGCGAAGATATAGTTCTCCGAACACAGCGCCCGTCACAATAGCCGCCAACTGTTCAGCCGACCCACTGTCGCGCTCCGGCTGTTCCGCGGCAAGCCGACTGAGCGTCTCGGCAATATAGCGATTGCCGCGCTTCATCGCCCGATCATAAAACGCCTTTGCCATCGCCGGGAAGGTGTCGGCCTCTTCAATCATCAGCCGGGTCATTCGGATTTGACGGGGCGAGAGAGCATGCCGCAAAAGGATCTGGAACCGCAGGCGCAGCTCTTCACGCGGATCGGAATGGCGAAGCTGTAGGGCATCAGGCACGACCTCCGCCTCATTGATGAAGGCAATGAACAGCGTCTCCTTGGTGTCGAAATATTTATAGAGTGTGCGCTTGGACATGCCGGCGGCTTTGGCAATCTCTTTCATCGTCGCAGCAGAGAACCCATTGGACAAGAACACGGCCTCAGCCGCCGCGACGATTTGTGCACACCGCGCCGCTTCGCTGAGGACCGGGGGGCGACCGAGGCGAGAATGAGCGTTCGGGGTCTCGTTTTCGTGAATGGACATTATAAAAACATATGCATTTTCCAGACCCGGCTGCATGTCCCGGGCAAGCGGCGTGGAGGAGGCTGCCCCGATACCGGTGCAGCCCCCCTTACCCTAGGGCAAGCGTCCCTCAAAGGTCATCTACACATCCTTTCCTTGGCCGCACCGGCGCCGCTGACCTGCGTTCGGGATCAACGGAGGAACTCCTACACAGTCTTGGCATCGGGCAGCTCATTCTTGCGCTTGCCACGAGAGAACAGCCTGTCGATCAGCACGAAGAACACCGGCACAAAGATGATCGCCAGCGCCGTGCCGGTGATCGTGCCAAACAATGTCGCATAGCCGATCGCCTGACGCGCCCCCGCACCCGCACCCGAGGACAGGACCAGAGGAACAACCCCGAGGCCGAAAGCCAGCGACGTCATCAGGATCGGGCGGAAACGCTGCTTGGCCGATTCACGCACCGCTTCAACCGCAGTTTCCCCAAGGCTGGCTATGCGCTCACGGGCGAATTCCACGATCATGATGCCATTCTTGCCGGTCAGGCCCACCACTGTCAGCAGACCCACCTGGAAATAGACCCCATTCGACTGACCGCCGATCAGCGCACCGAGCAAAGCGCCCAGGATACCCACCGGCATTGCCATCAGAACGGCCACCGGAATGCTCCAGCTTTCATAGAGAGCCGCAAGGCATAGGAACACCGCCGCCAGCGCCAGACCATAGAGCGCCATCGCGCCTGCTCCGGCTTCTTTTTCTTCAAGCGACATGCCGGTCCATTGCAGGCTGAATCCCTGGGGCAGTTCGGCCGCCAGACCTTCCATCACCGCAATGGCTTCGCCCGATGTATAACCCTGCGCCGCCGCCCCTTCGATCCCCATGGCCGGCAGCGCGTCATAGCGGGTGACCTGCTGCGGACCATAGACCCATTCCTGTGAGGCAAAAGTCGAAAAATCGACAAAATCGCCATACACGTTCTGAATGCGCCATAGCGAAATATCCTCTGGCACCGAGCGCGCCGAAGGCTCGCCCTGAACGAAGACGCGCTTCACCCGACCTTCATAGAGAAAATCGTTGACATAGGCGCTTGACCAGACGGTGTTGAGGAAACTGCCGACATCCGCCGCCGTCACCCCGACCGCACCCGCCTTGGCCCAGTCGATGTTCAGACGGAACTGCGGCGCGTCCTCGACACCGTTCGGCCGCACGGCGGTCAGGGCCGGATTCTGCGCGGCCATACCCAACAACATGTTGCGCGCCTCCAAAAGCTCCTGATGGGTCTTGTCGTTGGTGGCTTGCAGATAGGCCGTAAACCCGTTCGAGTTTCCAAGCTCCATAACCGCAGGCGGTGCGAAAGGTACGACGATGGCTTCCTGAATGCCGCCCATGAGCGGACCCATGCCGCGCGCGGCGATCGCCTGGACAGAGTCCTCCGATTCCTCGCGCAAATGCCAGTCCTTGAGCTTGACGAACATCATGCCCATGTTCTGCCCCTGCCCGGAGAAAGAGAAGCCCCGAACCGAAAAGACGGACTCGACGTTTTCTTCCTCCGCTGTTGCCCAGTAGCCTTCGACCTTGCGAAGCACCTTTTCGGTCGCCTTGGCCGTCGCGCCCGAGGGCAGTTGCACGATGGTGATCAAGGCCCCCTGGTCCTCATCCGGCAAGAACGAGGTTGGTGTGCGCTGATAAAGCAGGACCATGCCGCCGACGATCAGGAAATAGACCACGAGCATCCGCAGCGGACCCGCCGTCACGCGACGGACCAGCCCGCCGTAGCCATTGGTGAGCCGCCCGAAATTGCGTTCGAACCAGTTCGAAAACCCGGTTCCCATGCGCGACAGTATCCCCTGACGCTTGCCGCCCGAATGCTCTTGAGGTTTCAGCACCGTTGCACAAAGCGCCGGCGTGAAGATCAGGGCGATAAGCACAGACAATCCCATGGCCGAAACAATGGTGACGGCAAACTGTTTGTACATCTCACCCGTTGCACCGCCGAAAAAAGCCATCGGCACGAACACCGCCGAGACGACCATGCCGATACCGACCAGTGCGCCCGAGATTTCATCCATCGACTTTTCGGTGGCTTCCTTTGGACCGAGACCCTCGTCATGCATGATGCGCTCGACGTTCTCGACCACCACGATGGCGTCATCAACCAACAGACCGATGGCCAGAACCATGGCCAGCATGGTCAGCGTATTGATGCTGAAGCCGAGCGCAGCCATGATGCCGAACGTCCCCAACAGCACGACTGGAACCGCCAGGGTCGGGATCAAGGTCGCACGGAAGTTGTGGAGAAAGATCAGCATGACCAAAAAGACCAGAGCGATGGCCTCGACCAGCGTATGCAGCACGGCCTCGATCGAGATCAGCACGAAAGGCGTGGTGTCGTAAGGGATCACGTAGCTGACGCCCGCAGGCAGGGACTCGGCGAATTCGTCCATCTTCGCCTTGACGATCTCGGCCGTATCCAACGCATTGGCGCCGGAGGCCAGCTGAATTGCCATACCCGAGGCGGGTTTTCCGTTGTAAAAGCCCGAAATTTCATAGTTTTCGGTGCCAAGCTCCGCCCGTGCCACATCGCGCAGCAAAACCAGACCGCCATCCGTATCGGCCCGAAGCACGATACGTTCGAAATCTTCCGGTGTTTTCAAAAGCGACTGGGCGGTGATTGTCGCGTTCAACTCCTGGTCTTCGGGGGCGGGCATTGCGCCGAAGAACCCGGCCGAAATCTGCGCGTTCTGCGCGGTAATCGCGGCGACGACGGTCGCGGGCGTCAGATCATAATATTTCAATTTCTGCGGGTCCATCCAGATCCGCATCGCATATTCCGAGCCAAAAAGCTCGACCTTCCCAACGCCTGACAGGCGCGAGACCGGCTCGACGATGTTCGAGGCCAGATAATCAGCTAGGTCAATCGCGCTCCGGGCCCCGTCATCCGACACCAGCCCAACGATCATCAGGTAACCGGTTGCAGATTTTTCAACCGTAACACCTTGGCGGACGACGGATTCGGGCAGGGTTGCCTCGGCCAGCGACAGCTTGTTCTGCACCTGCACCTGCGCGATGTCAGGATCGGTGCCCAAAGCGAAGGTCAACGTAATCGTGGCATGCCCGGTCGAGGTGGTGGAAGAGTTGATGTAACGCAGCCCGTCGAGACCCGTCATCTCTTTTTCGATAATCTGAACAACGGTGTCCGCAACAGTTTCGGCGGACGCCCCCGGATAGGTGGCGCCAATAACGACCGACGGTCCCGCGATCGACGGATATTGGGCTACCGGCATACGGGTGATGGACAGGATGCCGACCGCCATGACGATGATCGCCAACACCCACGCAAAGATGGGGCGGTTGATGAAAAAGCGTGACATGGATCAGTTCCCTTCAGCAGCGGCGGCAGGAGCAGACTGACCCTCGGCCGGGATGATCTGAACCTCAGCGCCCGGTCCGGCTTTCTGGAAACCGGACGTGACGATCTGATCGCCCGAGTTCAGGCCGCCATTCACCACCCAGAACCGCCCGGAGGAGCCAACAATTGAAACATCGCGCTCCGCGATCTTCCCGCCTTCAACAACCCAAACGCTGGCATCCCCGTTTTCGGCTCGCATGACCACGCTTTGGGGAACAAGCACCGCCTCGGCCGTCTCGGCCTGCGGCAGTTCGACTTCGATATAAAGCCCTGGAAGAAGACGGTACTGAGGGTTTGGAACGCTGATCCGTAAGGTCACCATCCCGGTCGTAGGCTCGACCTGCGGCTCGGCGGCTCTGAGCTGGCCTTTGTGGTCATAGACGTCCCCATTGGGCAGCAGAAGCGTCGCCTCTGCTTCGCTGAAAAAGGCCTGTGGTTCGGACGCGCGCCCCCACTCCAGCAGGTCATTTACCGATTGCGTCACATCGACATAGACCGGGTCGAGCGTGCGGATCGTGGTGAGCGCAGTCGCCTGTTGCGCGCTGACCAGCGATCCGGTCGTCGTCTGCGACAAACCGATCACACCCGAGACAGGGGCTGTGATCGTTGTGCGGTTCAGGTTGATCTGTGCTCTGCTCAGCTGTGCTTTGGCCGATTGCAGCCCCGCCGCAGCCTGAGCACGGTTGGCCAGGGCCGTGTCGCGGGCAGCACCCGATCCCGCGTTCTTCGAGAACAGGTCTTCCGCGCGATGCGCATCGAGGACGGCGAGATCGTAACTGGCCTGAGCCTGGGCAACCGCCGCTTCGGCGGCCTCCACATCGGCACGATACACCTCGTCTTCGATCTTATAGAGCGGCTGGCCACTCTCGACCCATTCGCCTTCATCGAACAGGCGCTCGCTGATGATACCTGAGATTTGCGGTCGGACCTCCGCCACCGTGGAGGCTTTGACCCGTCCTGGCAGGCGCTTGGTGATCACATGTTGCGCGACTTCTGCGGTCATCACCGTGACATTCGCGGGCGGCATCTGTTGCGCCAGGGCCGAAAGTGGCGATAGAGACAGGGAAACCGCGAAGGAGATCATACTCGCGTGTTTCCGAATTGAACCATGCGTCATGAAGAACCTCTTTATGGGGGCTTTGGGGAAAACAGTTACGGCAGAGCGACAGAAACGAGAGTGCTGTCCAGCCGGTTGGATGCTGCCGGGGCGACAGCTGATTTTTGGGCGCAAGCGCATGCCGACAACGCTCAGATGAGCCGCGTTCATGCCGTGGCACGCTGAACACGGATGAACGCCATCTGCTTGCGCAAAAGCTTGCTGCCCAGTTGGACCAATGCAAAGCTTCTGTTGCAGCGCAGCCATTCGCTCAGCAGCCCGTTCATTGTGGACATCATCATAACCGCCGTTTCTTCGGGCGTAAGATCGGGGCTGAGCATACCTAAATCTCGCGCCTGAACGGTCAGGCGGGTCAAGGTTTTAAACATGTTGGCATTCACTTCGGCGAACCATGCTGCGCCCTCTTCGTCGGGTCGGTGCGCGGTCATGATGGTAAAGAGACGCTGTTGATGTTCGTCTTTTTCGAATGTTTTCAACATCTCGATGGAGGCCTGTTCCAGAAGGCCCAAAGGATCGTCGTGTCCGCTTTCTGCGGCGGTTCTGATCAGGTTCTCCTGCGGGGCAACACTCCGCGCGTGCAGGGCCCGCAAGATGTCCAGTTTATCTGTGAAATGCCAATAAAGCGCACCCCGCGTCACCCCTGCCGCGCGTGATATTTTCTCCAGCGTTGCTGTGGCCGTTCCCTGGGTACAGAACAGCGACTCCGCTGCATCGAGGATCGCGATACGGGTTTGCTCCGCGTCTTTCTTGGTCTTTCGCATTCGAATCTCCAGCTTCTAGATACCGCCTTACAAACATACATGGATGTATGTAAAGGGATATTGAGACATTGCTGCAGATCAAACTGCGTGACTTGGCTCTGCCGAGCCCTATCGGTCGCGCGTATCGACGGTTTAGTTGAGACAGGAGAACCGGTATGACCGGACAGTTTTCAGGAATAGTCGCGCTTGCGACCGGCGCCGGACGAGGCCGAAGAGGTCGCGACCCCGGTCGAGTTTGCCGCCGAGACTTTCGGCGGCCCTTGTCCGGCGTTCAACAACGCCGACACCACCGGACCCAATGACCCATGGAACAGGCGAAAGGCCCTGTCCGCAGAGCCTCATACACCTTCTCACCAAAAGAAATGGAACACTTCGATGAACGATCATTCCTATGCCCATGAAACTCTCGCCTGGATCAAGCAGCGTCTCGACGACGTGGACACCATGATAACCGAGGCCGAGAAGACCGCCAACAAGCTGAAAGATTCGGCCCGCGAGGAGGCGGATGCGGCGCTTGCCCGCTTCAAGGCTTCGCGCGAGGTCTTGCTGAAACTCGACCGAGATCTGCGCGACAAGGCGGAGGCAGCCGTCAAGGACGATGTCGAAGATATCCAGAAGGCGCTCGAAACAGAGTGGATCGAGGTTGAAAGCGCATACCAGGCCTTCCTGAAGGCGGCGCACGATCAGGCCGGGACCATAAATGGCGTGATCGTTGCGAGGGCACGAGTCCAGCGTCAGTCATGGGAGGAATCCCAGAAGGCAATGCGCGAGCAGGTGACAGATTCCGTGGACAGGGCGCGCGCGGAGTTCGAGGCTGCTATCACACGGCTGTCGGATGAGACCGAGAAATTCGAGGCGCGGATTGGCGAGGTCAAGGATGTTCGAGACGAATCCTGGAAAGCCGTAAAAGGCGGTCTCGCGGATGCGCGTGCCGCTCATGACCGAACCATTCAGAAAATCAAGCGCGCATTCTCGAAGCTGGGTTGATCTGGCCACATCGGGAGGCGGTTCTCAAGGATGATATCCGGGGAAAAAAGACATGAAACCACACTTTACGGAAAGGAAATATTCATGACCTTCGTTAATATCATCAGCTCGTTACTGGCGGCCACCGCCTTTGTCGCCTGTATCATCCTGCTCGCCTCTGTCATCACCGATCTTGCACGGGATCAGACGCTTGGCGGGTGGGCCAAGGCGATCTGGCTCGTCTTTCTGATCTTTGTGCCGTTCCTCACGGTTTTTGTTTACGTCGTCGTGCGCGGCGATGGCATGGCGGAACGCGCCGCCAAACAGATGGAACAAGAAAAGACCGCGGTGGATTCCTATATCCGCGACGTTGCCGGACAGAACCCGGCTCAGGAGATCGAAGCGGCCAAACGCCTGCTGGATGCCGGCACATTGACCGAGGAGGAATTCAACGCGCTCAAGCAGAGGGCTCTTGCATGACCGAGACCATCCCGGCGACACCGCTGCCCCGCGCAAAACGCGTTCCGCGTATTGTTATCGTGGGCGGCGGCATCGCCGGGCTGTCCCTGGCCACTAAGCTCGGCACGCGGTTGGGCCGGACAAAGAAAGCCGAGGTGACGCTGATCGACAAAAACGCCGCTCATGTCTGGAAGCCGATGCTGCATACTTTCGCCGCCGGTACCTCGCACGTTTATCAAGAAAAGATTCCCTTCCTCGCCCATGCGTCTCAGCACGGCTTCCGATATGTGTTGGGTGCGCTCGCAGACATCGATCGCAACGCCCGCACCGTCGCCCTTGATCCGCTTGTATCCGACGAAGGCGAGACCATACTCCATCGTCGACTGATCAACTATGATGTGCTCATCCTCGCCGCCGGCAGTCGGGCCAACGATTTCGGCACACCGGGCGTCGCCGAATTCTGCCGTTTCATCGATGATATCAATGAAGCACAGTCCTTCAATGATCGCTTATATGACGATCTTCTGCGCACAGCGGAATATGGCGGCGCGCTGAGAATTGCGATCGTGGGTGGTGGCGCAACCGGCGTTGAACTCGCCGCCGAGATCAGCCAGCTTCTCGAACTGATCAGAAACTACGGCGGCGATTTGCGACCATGTCTCGAACTTACGCTCATCGAGGCCGGCTCGCGTATTCTCGCAAGCTTCCCTGAGACGGTGGCCACAGCAGCGACTCGACAGTTGCGGGATCTTGGCATTACCGTGCTCACCGACGCGCAGGTCGTTGGCGCTGACAAGGATGGATTTGCGCTTGCCGATGGGACGCGCGTCGAGGCCAAGCTTCGTGTGTGGGCCGCAGGGATCAAGGCCCCGGCCGCCTTTGCCCACTTGTCCGGCTTCGAGCAAACCAGAACCGGTCAGATCGTCACTAACCCGACCTTCCAGACTACGACCGACGAGCATGTCTTCGCGGTCGGCGATTGTGCAAGTCTGCGCCTTGATGGCGCAGAGCGACCGCTGCCACCGACGGCGCAGGTAGCGCGCCAACAGGCTGCTCACCTCGGGCGGCATCTTCCGGCCTGGATTGAGGGGACCAAGATACCCCCCTTCGTGTTCCGCGATTTCGGGTCTCTGGTATCACTGAGCAAGTACAATGCCTTCGGTACGCTTGCCCGGCGCGGGTTTTTCCGGGACGGTTTCATCGAGGGTCGTTTTGCGCAGTTGAGCCACGCGATGCTGTACCGGATGCATCAGGCTGAACTCCATGGGGCACCGCGGACGGCTCTTCTCTGGCTGTCGGGCAGGATTGCTGCGCTGGTCCGCCCTTCAGTGCGGATTGACTAGGGAGAAGGCAGTACGGTATGAGCTGCGAGGTCTCGGTGCAGCTTGTGCGATGGCGAGTGGCCTGTCACTGAACTTTCATCCAACCGACAGCCATGTTCCGTGGACGCCTTCGTGGCCAATTTTGAGACAAGGACCCGCAGCGCAGGACGCTGTGAGAGCGGCCGCTGACGAATATGGAAACCGCCAAACCGGAGGCAGGCTTCCGGCCGTGTCCAATGCGATCGAGGCGGGTATGTTGCCGTTTTTAAACGCTGGTAAAGATTACAGACAGGCAGGAAACCTTTGTGCCGCTGTTGCGGGCCTTGCTGGACGACAAGCGCCCTGCCGATCCATCTGCGTCTCTGGAAGTTAGCATTCAATCACCTCGAATCACTTGTTGAAAATCACCTCGAGGCGCAGTTGACATGGTTGTGGGCGCAACCATAAAACAGCGATCCGGATTCAGATAATCATTTCAAATGATTATCAACCTATGAATTCCTTGATTTAATCACCGCCAATCCTGTGGCACCACGAGTTTTGCGGCAATGTTGGGGGGACGTAAATGAATTGCTCAAAAACCGGTGACGCTGGACCGCAGGTGAAATCTGCGGCGGAAGTGCAGGCGCAAATCGAGGCCGCGGTGCGGTCCATCCTGGAGGCACTGGGGGAAGACCCGGGGCGCGAGGGGTTGCTGGAAACTCCGGCGCGCGTGGCGCGGATGTATCAGGAGGTCTTCGCCGGTCGGAACCAAGACCCGGCGGTGCATCTGCAGACACAATTCACCGCCGACGCCCACGAGGACGTCGTCATCGTAAAGGACATTTCTTTCTTTTCGATGTGCGAGCACCATCTGCTGCCCTTCTTCGGCAAGGCCAGTGTAGCCTATTTGCCCGATGGCGGTCGCTTGGCAGGACTGAGCAAGCTTGCACGCGTTACCCACACCATCGCAGCCCGCCCACAGCTGCAAGAGCGGCTATGCGCGCAGATCGCAGACACGCTGGATCAAGCCCTGCGCCCGCGCGGCGTGATGGTATCAATAGAGGCAGAACACATGTGCATGGCGATGCGGGGCGTGCGCGCGGACAAAAGCACCACCATCACCCTTGTGACGCGCGGTGAGTTGTCCACCGATCCGCGCTTGCGGAGTGAGACGTTGCGCCTTCTGCGCGACTGACGGGCGCGCCGCGACATGTTCGTGAAAACGCCCCAAGCGGCTATCGTCGGCACCGAGCGCCGCGCCGCCGCCGCCGTCATCGCGGTCACCGAACCGCTGCCTGGGCGGCGCTCAGGAGCGTGCCATGATCGAGCGTGAACTCCCCTGGGTCCCGCCGCTAGAGGCGGCCGACCGCCTCCGCCATGTGCCGGGGTTCGCCTTCCTGGACAGCGGCGGCGAGGACCTTTCCACGGGGCGCTACGCCTTCATCGGCCACTCGCCTTACGGAGAGTTCGTTGTACAGAACGGGCGTGCCTTTTGGTGTGGTGCGCCGCTTGAAGGTGCGCCGCTCATGCGATTGCGCGAGATTTTGGGTCGGTGGCGGCTCGACCCGGATCCTGAAGGACCGCCTCTGCGCGGCGGCTGCATCGGCCATTTCTCCTACGATCTGGGCCAGAGTTTGGAACAGCTGGCACGGCCGGAAAGAGGGGAGCCGGGCTGCGCTGATCTGCGCCTGGCGTTCTACGACCTCATCTGTACCTTCGACCGCCTGGAGCAGCGTTTCCGCATTTTCTCCAGCGGTTTCCCCCAACAGGACGGCGCGTCGCGCGCGGCGCGGGCAAAGGCGCGGCTGGCTGAAACGCTGGCATTTCTGGAGAGCACGTCCCTCGTGGAGAACCAACCCGGGCGGGCCGCACCCTGTGCGCCGGTTTCGGGGTGGCGCTCCAACTTCACCCCGCGGGGATTCAGGGATGCGGTTGACCGAGTGCGCGCGCATATCCTCAGCGGCGACATCTATCAGGCGAACCTGACGCAGCGGTTCGAGGCCGCGCTGCCCGAGGGGTTTGACACCTGGGCTTTCTACCGCATCCTGCGAAAAATGAACCCCGCCCCCTTTGCCGCCTATCTGCAGGACGGTAAGACGGTCTTCACCTCCAGCTCACCCGAGCGGTTCCTCAGCTTACGGGCCGGAGAGGTGGAGGGGCGGCCCATCAAGGGCACGAGCCCGCGCGACGCCGATCCGGCGAAGGATCGGGCACTGGCGGCGAAGCTTGAGGCTTCGGAAAAGGATCGGGCCGAGAACATCATGATCGTGGACCTGCTTCGCAACGACCTCTCCCGGGTCTGCGCGCCGGGCAGCGTCGAGGTGCCCGTGCTTTGCGGACTGGAAAGCTACGCCTCGGTGCATCACCTGACCTCCGTGGTGCGCGGCCGCATGCAACCCGGACGTGGCGCGATCGACCTCATCGAAACCTGCTTTCCCGGCGGTTCCATTACCGGCGCGCCAAAGATCCGCGCCATGGACATCATTACCGAACAGGAGAAGATTGCCCGCGGCATCTATTGCGGGTCCATCGGCTATGTCGGATTCGACGGAGCGATGGATCTGAACATCGCCATCCGCACCGCAATTCTCGGCGCGGGCCGGGCGGTTGTGCAGGCTGGCGGGGGGATCACCCTGCTATCCGATCCGGTCGCGGAATATGCGGAGTCGCTGTGCAAGGCCGACCGCTTGTTCGCCGCCTTCGCGGCCAGCCCCGAGAGCGACACGCCATGCTTCTGATCATCGATAATTATGATTCCTTCGTTTTCAACGTGGCACGCTACTGCGCCGAGCTTGGCCACCCGGCTCAAGTTATACGAAACGATGCGGTCAACGTGGCGGAGGTGGAGCGTTTTGCGCCCACAGAGATCATCATCTCCCCCGGGCCGGCCGCTCCCGACGCGGCTGGCGTGTCGCTGGAGGTGGTGCGCCGCTTGTCGGGAAGGGTTCCGATATTAGGCTTGTGCCTGGGCCATCAGTGCATCGGTGCCGCCTTCGGCGGAAGGATCGCCCGGGCGCGAGAGCCGATGCATGGCCGTGCGAGCGCGATCAGCCACGGCAGGGCCGGCCTTTTCCATGGACTGCCTGTGCCTCTGACGGTGGGACGCTACCATTCGCTGATCGTTGCCGAGACGCCAGATTTCAATCGCTGCCTGCGCGTTACGGCCCGTTCCGAAAAGGGAGAGATCATGGCGCTGGCACATACGGATCATCCGACCTTCGGGGTGCAGTTCCACCCTGAGTCCATCCTTTCTGAGAAAGGCCACGAAATTTTCGGAAACTTCTTCCGGATGACGGCGGAGTGGCGGTCCAATGCAGTGGCTTGACGGATGCGCCGTCGACGGAGGTGCCGCGCCCTTCGATCTGAGTGACCGCGGGCTGCTGCTCGGCGACGGCGCCTTTGACACCTCGCTGGCGATCAACGGCGCCGTGGTGTTTGCCGACCGCCATGTAGCCCGGCTTGCCGAGACCTGCGCGGCACTTGGCATCGTAATGCCGTCGGCTCAAATCGCCGGCCTGCTGCAGATGGCGGCGGCCGAGGCAGGTACCGGAACGCTGCGCCTGACCGTGACGCGGGGGGCCGGACCAAGGGGACTGAAGCCCCCTGCCGACCCGCGTCCCCGCACCATCCTGTCAGCCCGGCCCGGCCCGCCGGGGGCGGTCTGGCGGCCGGTGACAGCGGTTACCGCAGCGATTACGCGCAACGAGACCTCTCCGACCTCACGCCACAAATGCCTCGGCTATCTCGACGCGGTACTCGCGCTTTCGGCTGCCGCCGAGGCAGGGGCGGAAGATGCTCTGTTTCTAAACTCGGCGGGGCGCGTGGCCTGTGCAGCAGCTGGGAACATCTTCGCGCTCCGCGGAGAGGAACTGAAAACCCCGCCACTCGATGACGGAGTTCTGGGCGGGGTGGTGCGGGCCGAGCTGTTGACCCTGGCGCCGCAGGTGGGGCTGACGCCGGTCGAGGGTCATCTCGTGCCCGAGGAACTGACAGGCGCCGATGCAGTATTCATGACGAATAGCTTGCGCCTGATCGCGCCGATCGTCGCGCTGGACGGTGCGCCGCTTGCGACTGCGGGCCTCGCCGCGATCGCCGGGCTGGCCAACGCCCTTTCGTCAGAAATTCGACACCGCCACGGCACCTGCCCGTGGACAGAGAAGGGACTTTCCGCATGGCCGATCTTCGCCTGAGCAAACGCGATGCCTTCCTCGCCGCAGTTGAGGCCGCGCCCGTCGTGATGGGGATCCTTAATGTGACCCCCGATTCCTTTTCCGACGGGGGGCAGCATGAGGAGCCCGCCGCAGCCGTCGCGGGTGCGCTGCGAATGGAGAAAGAGGGTGCGGCCATCATCGACATCGGTGCCGAATCCACCCGTCCCGGCGCCACACCCCTCTCCGAGACGGAGGAGCTGGCGCGTCTCGGGCATGTCCTGAGGCCGATCTGCGACGCGCTCACCGTAGCGGCCTCTATCGACACCTATAAAGCCGCAGTGGCCCGCAAGGCCGCCGCGCTGGGGGTCTCGGTTGTAAACGACATCTGGGGGTTGCAGGGCGACCCGGATATGGCCTTCGCCACTGCGGACACGGGCTGTGCGCTGGTTGCCATGCACAACCGAGAGGGAGCCGATGCTTGCATCGACATCGTCGATGGCGTGCTGCGATTCTTCGAGCGCACGCTGCGTCTGGCGCGCGAGGCGGGAATTCCGGAAAGACACGTCATACTCGATCCCGGCTTCGGCTTCGGCAAAACGCTGGAACAAAATTACGCCTTGCTTGCCCAGCTGGATCGGCTCGCCGTCTTTGGTCGCCCGATCCTGCTCGGTCTGTCGCGCAAGCGGATGATCGGCGCGGCGCTCAAGACCGATGTTGGAGACCGGCTATTCGGCACGCTCGGCGCGAATGTGCTTGGCCTGGCGAATGGCGCACGAGTGTTGCGCGTTCATGATGTGCGCGCCCATGCGGACGCGATCAGGATCTACAATGCAATGGAGGCCGCGCGATGACGGACCGGATCAGCGTCAGAAACCTGTGCCTGCATGGGTTCCACGGAGTGTACCCCGAGGAAAGGAAGCTGGGCCAGAAGTTCTTCGTCGACATCGACTGCCGGCTGGACCTCGCGGCTTGCGCAGGGGAGGACGATTACAGCAAGGCCGTCTGCTACGGCGCGCTGTGCGACTTGGCGGCCGAGATTTCGGGGCTGGGGCCCTATAACCTGATCGAGACGCTGGGCGCGCGCATCGCCGAGGCGGTCTTGGCGCGGTTCGACCCGGTCGGCGAGGTCCGGGTGCGGGTGCGCAAGCCCTCGGCCCCCATCGCCGCAGCGCTCGATCATGTGGAGATCGAGATCGTTCGCACCCGGCGACGACGGGTTGCTTTCTCGCTCGGCAGCAACATCGGCGACAAGCCGGGCAATTTGCGCACCGCGCTGGCCTGGATGAACACGCTCGAGGGGACCGTGATCGACCGTGTCTCGCGCTTCTACAAGACCGAGCCCTGGGGGGAGACGGACCAGGATTGGTTCCTGAACGCCTGCGCCATGGGCTGGACCACCGCCGAACCCGTCGTGCTTCTTCAGGCAGTCAAACGTATCGAACTGACTTTGGGCCGCGTTCCGGCGCGGCGTTGGGGGCCGCGCATGATCGATATCGACATTCTCTTCATCGACGACCTCGAGATGGAAACGCCGTTGTTGACTCTGCCGCACCGGGACATGTTCAACCGCGCTTTCGTCCTCGTCCCTTTGGCGGAGATCGCGGCCGAGCAGGCGGTGCAGGGCCGCAAGATCGGTGACGCGGCCATCGGGATTGATGTCGCGGACGGCGATATCGTGCCGCTGGAGGAGTGAAGCCGTCCCGTCCCGTGCCAAGATCTTCGCAGGGTCCGAGCTGGGAGCGTTCATGACGCAGCTCTACTTCGTTGCGCCTGCACATTTCGCCGCGCCCAGCTCGCTCGCGCTGCGCCTGACCTGAGCCCCAAGTTTCCTCCAACTCGCGGAGAGCCCTTCCCTAAGTGCCAAGGGCAACTGACCCCGGTTCGCGTATAACGACGCGGCCGGGGTTTCTTTTTATTTCGTCCGTGTTTGGTTTGTGGACTAAATCTGGACCATCTTGGCGTATTCCGGATTTAGTCCTATGTGTGGGTCGGGCGAAACGCATAAAGGAGAATCGGTATGACAAATGTTTCTGGAACACCCGAAAAGGTATCCAATCGTCGCAAGTTGTTTGAATTGGGTGAGCGGGCATTGGAGCAAGCCGGTTGGCGGGTGGAGCGCATCCAAGGAATTGGCAAGTCGAGCGTCCGCCGGATCGTCAAGGACGATGAACAACACACCGTATCCATTCGGACCACGCAGGACACTTGGATTGCCTTCCCGCGCAACGACGATGACAACGGTTGGGTGACGTTGGACGACGTAGATTACGTCGTGGCTGTTACTGTTGACGACAAGGACGACCCGAAGAAGGGGTTGGCCTATCTAGTGGATGGCGACGAAATGCGGGACCGCTTTGACCGCGCATATCGCGCTCGGCTTGACGCGGGGCACAAAATCCCCGTTGGTCGCGGCGTGTGGGTGTCCATGTTTCTGCAAGAAGACCCGAATGCAGCTTCTTCGGTTGGTGGCGGTATCGCGCTTGGCAGGGAGCCGTTGCTTTCCATGAAGATTGCCGCGCCCGCCGACGAAGGATTGTCCGAACCTTCCGTCAAGCCGTCCACGCCCGGCGACGAAGTGCCCTTGACCATCGCCGAAGCGAAGCGCCGTTTGGCGCAGTCGTTGGGAGTTGATGCTGAAAAAGTGAAGATCGTAATTGAGGCATGATCTGCGCCATGGCCGGTTCGCGGCATCATCGTAGCGAACCGGCTCTAAGGGACCGCGCAGGGTTCGACATGCGGTCACGTCTTCGTGAGCAAAAGAGGGGCCGAAACGCCCCGACCAACCAACGCTAAAGCAATAGTAGGTTGTTAGTAGGATTCGTGTTGCGCCAATTGTCCCAATAAAATCAAGGGGAATTGGCTCCGGCGGTAGGGATCGAACCTACGACCAATTGATTAACAGTCAACTGCTCTACCGCTGAGCTACGCCGGAACACCGGGGGCGATATAGCAACACTGGCTGGCCCCGTCCAGAGGCTTTTCCAAAGAAAGTGTGACAATCGTCAACGGCGCGAAAAGCGGCTTTCGCTTCCTAGGATTTCATCAGGGCCGACCAGATTTCTTTCCGTAAGATCAATGAGATGGGCCAGGACGTTGCGGGCCGCCGCGGGCAGGAGGGCGGGGGCGGTGTCGGTGTAGATCCGCGCGGCGAGCTCTGCCGGGGTGGCCGGACCGTGGGTCAGCGCCTGAAGGATCTGCGCCTCTCGGCTGCGGCGATGCGCGATCAGCCCGGCCAGACGCGCGGCCGGGGCGGTGACGGGGGCGCCGTGGGCCGGGTAGAACACGCGGTCCTGCCGGGGCACGAGCTTTTCCAGCGACGCCATGAAAGCCGCCAGATCGCCGTCGGGCGGCGATACCATGGAGGTGGCCCAGCCCATCACATGGTCTCCGGTGAACACCGCGTCCCGCCAGGCAAAGCTCAGGTGATTGGCCATGTGGCCCGGCGTCCAGAGCGCGGTGAGCGACCAGCCGGCGCCGTGCAAGACCTCGTCATCGGCGAGGGTGGCGTCGGGGCGAAAGGCGCGGTCGACGCCTTCGCCGCCGCTCAGCCCCGCAAGCCGCGCCATTTCGGGCCGCTGCCCGGCGGAACTGTCGCCAAAGGCCAGAACCGGCGCGCCGGTTGCGCGCGACAGGGCCGGGGCCAGCGCGGAATGATCGACATGGGAATGGGTGATCAGGATGTGGCTGACCCGCTCGCCCGGTGCCAGCGCCCCGAGGATGGCCTGCAGATGCGCGGGCGCGTCGGGGCCGGGATCGATCACCGCCACGTCGCCTTCGCCCAGGATATAGGTGTTGGTGCCGCGGAATGTCATCGGCGAGGGGTTCGGGGCAAGCACCATCCGCAGCCCCGGTTCCGGTCTTTGCACCACGCCCACCGGCGGGTTGAACCCGGCTGGTTCGTCCATCTTCCGCTTCCTTCCGAAGGCTGCGCCCGATACGGTCTTATCCGATGAAGGACGGATGGATCAAACGCGCATTGCCGCGCAGCCTTTACGGACGGGCGGCGCTGATTCTGATTTTGCCGGTCGTCACGATACAGCTTGTGGTGTCGGTTGTGTTCATCCAGCGCCATTTCGATGGGGTGACGCGGCAGATGTCGCGCAGTGTCGAACTGGAGGTGGCGCATGTGCTGGCCCAGGTCAACGCGGCCCCCGACGCGGATGCGGCCTTTGCGCGGGTCGCGGGGCTGGCCATGGCGCTTCAGCTTCAGGTCGCGCTGCCGGGTCAGGGTGTGGCCGGGGAGCGGCGGGCGTTTTACGATCTGTCGGGGCGCACCGTCGTTTCAGCCCTGCGCACCGGGCTGCCGGCGCTGCGCGGGATCGATCTCAAAAGCGATATCCGCGAGGTGCGGATGCTGCTGACCACCCGCCACGGCGATATGGTGGTGGTGGTCGACCGCCGGCGCGTCTCGGCCTCGAACCCGCATCAGCTTCTGGTGCTGATGATCGCCACCAGCCTGCTGATGACGCTGATCGCGTTCATCTTTCTGCGCAATCAGTTGCGCCCGATCAAGCGGCTGGCCAAGGCGGCGGATGCGTTCGGCAAGGGGCGCCCGGTGCGCTACCGGCCCACCGGCGCGACCGAGGTCCGCTCCGCCGGGAGCGCCTTTCTCGATATGCGCGCCCGGATCGAGCGGCAGATCGAACAGCGCACGATGATGCTGTCGGGCGTCAGCCACGATCTGCGTACGCCGCTGACCCGGCTGAAGCTGAGCCTGTCGCTGGCCGAAGAAACCCCCGAAACCGCCGAGATGCTGCGCGATGTGTCGGATATGGAGCGGATGCTCGACGCGTTTCTCGATTTCGCCCGGTCCGAGGCGCTGGACGATCCCGAAGAGGTGGATCCGGCGGAGCTGCTGTACAATGTGGTCGACAGGTTCGGGCCCAGTGTCACGCTCGGCCCGGTGCCCGCGGGGACAATGGCGATGCTGCGCCCGCTGGCGGTGGAACGGGCGCTGCAGAACCTTGTGGGCAACGCGCTGAACTACGGCACGTGCTGCACTGTCGGGTTGGAGGTGACCGACCGCGTGCTGCGGTTCACGGTCGAGGATGACGGCCCCGGCATCCCCGCCGAACAGCGCACGGCTGCCATGCAGGCGTTCAACCGGCTGGACGAGGCGCGCAACCAGAACCGCGGCTCCGGCGTCGGGCTGGGTCTGGCCATCGCGTCGGACATCGCGCGCAGCCATGGCGGCGTGCTGCGGCTGGGCGAAAGCGCGGCGCTGGGCGGGCTCAAGGCGGAGCTGGTGCTGGCGCGTTAGTGGTAGGCCCGGAGGGACTCGAACCCCCAACCAAAGCGTTATGAGCGCTCTGCTCTAACCAATTGAGCTACAGGCCCGCCTGCCGCCAAGTGACTAGCAGACCCGCGCGCGCCGTCAAGACGGAGCTTGCCCCGTGGACAGCGCGCGCCTGATCGTCTATCGCAGCGCGAAACGACCGGGGAATGTGCAATGAGCGATGGCAAGAACGGGCTGACCTACGCCGATGCGGGCGTGGATATCGATGCGGGCAACGCGCTGGTGGATCGGATCAAACCGGCGGCGAAACGCACGGCGCGCCCCGGTGTGATGGCCGGGCTGGGCGGGTTCGGCGCGCTGTTCGATCTGAAGGCGGCGGGATACACCGACCCGGTGCTGGTGGCCGCGACCGACGGGGTGGGCACCAAGCTGCGCATCGCCATCGACACGGGCGAAGTTGGCGGTGTCGGCATCGACCTTGTGGCGATGTGTGTCAACGATCTGGTGTGCCAGGGGGCCGAGCCGCTGTTCTTTCTGGATTATTTCGCCACTGGCAAGCTGAAGCTGGATGAGGCCGCGCAGGTGATCGAAGGCATCGCCGAGGGCTGCGCCCGGGCTGGCTGTGCCCTGATCGGCGGCGAAACGGCCGAGATGCCGGGCATGTATCACGATGGCGATTTCGATCTGGCGGGCTTTGCCGTGGGCGCGATGGAGCGGGGCGCCGATCTTCCGGCCGGTGTGGCGGCGGGCGATGTTCTGCTCGGGCTGGCGTCGGACGGGGTGCATTCCAACGGCTATTCGCTGGTGCGCAAGGTGGTCGAGATGGCCGGGCTGGGCTGGGACGCGGCGGCGCCGTTCGCCGACGGGCCGCTGGGCGCGGCGCTGCTGACGCCCACGCGGCTTTACGTGAAACCGGCGCTGGCGGCGGTGCGGGCAGGGGGCGTGCACGCGCTGGCCCATATCACCGGCGGCGGGCTGACGGAAAACCTGCCGCGTGTGCTGCCCGAGGATCTGGGCGCCGATATCGATCTGGGTGCCTGGCCGCTGCCGCCGGTGTTTCGCTGGCTGGCGGACACCGCCGGAATGGCCGAGGCGGAGCTTTTGAAAACCTTCAACGCCGGGCTGGGCATGGTGCTGGCGGTCGCGCCCGACCGGGCCGAAGATCTGGCGGCGCTGCTGCGGGACCAGGGCGAAACCGTCTTTGCCATCGGCACCGTCACCGAAGGCGCGGGCATCCGCTATGCCGGGACGCTTTTGTGACCAGACGCGTTGCTATTCTGATTTCCGGCGGCGGCTCGAACATGGTCGCGCTGGTGCAAAGCATGGTGGGCGATCACCCGGCCCGCGCGGTTCTGGTGCTGTCGAACAACCCGCAGGCCACCGGGCTGGCCAAGGCCGCGCAGATGGGCGTGCCCACCGCCGCCGTCGATCACCGGCCCTTCGGCAAGGATCGCGCGGCGTTCGAGGCGGAAGTGCAGGCAGAGCTTGAAAAGGCGCAGGCCGATATCCTGTGCCTTGCGGGATTCATGCGCATCCTGACGCCGGGGTTCATCGCGAAATGGGAGGGGCGGATCCTGAACATCCATCCGTCGCTGCTGCCCAAATACAAGGGCCTGCACACCCATGCCCGCGCGATCGAGGCCGGCGATGCCGAACATGGCTGCTCGGTGCATGAGGTGACGGCAGAGCTGGACGATGGCCCGATCCTCGGCCAGGCCCGCGTGCCGGTGCTGCCCGGCGATACGCCGGAAACGCTGGCCGCGCGGGTGTTGCCGATGGAGCATCAGCTCTACCCCGAAGTGCTGCGCCGTTTCGCGGTTGGAGACAGAAAACCCGTCTTGCTGCCCTGACCCTTTCCTTTCCCGCGCCGATTGCCTAAGACAGGTCGATGGGGTGGAGCGGTGCAAGACGCGAAACTACGAAAATAACACGGCCCTGAATGAGAACACTGACCAAGACCGACGAACTGGCCGCCTTCTGCGCAGAAGCGCGGAAGGGCGCCTATGTCACCGTCGACACCGAATTCCTGCGCGAGCGGACCTATTACGCCAAGCTCTGCCTTGTGCAGCTTGCCCTTCCGGGCGATGGCGAAGCCGTGCTGGTGGACCCGCTGTCCAACGGGCTGTCGCTAGAGCCGCTTTACGATCTCTACCGCGACACCAACGTGGTAAAGGTGTTCCACGCCGCGCGGCAGGATCTGGAGATCTTCTTCGTCGAGGGGCAGGTTTTCCCCGAGCCGCTGTTCGACACCCAGGTTGCCGCGATGGTCTGCGGCTTTGGCGAGCAGGTGGGCTACGAGACGCTGGTGCGCAAGATCGCCCGGGCGCCGCTTGACAAGACGTCGCGCTTTACCGACTGGTCGCGCCGGCCGCTGTCGGATGCGCAGAAAACCTATGCGCTGGCCGATGTCACCCATCTGCGGGTGATCTATGAATTCCTGGCGTCCGAGCTGGAAAAGAATGGTCGCAGCAAGTGGCTGGGCGAGGAACTTCGTGTTCTGACAGATCCCGAAACCTATATCGTACGCCCGTCGGAGGCCTGGAAGCGGGTCAAGACGCGCACCAATTCGGGCAAGTTCCTGGCCGTGGTGCGAGAGCTGGCGCGCTTCCGCGAAGGTTATGCCCAATCCCGCAACGTTCCGCGCAACCGCGTGTACAAGGATGACGCGCTGCTGGAGCTTGCCTCGACCAAGCCGCAGAGCATCGAGGATCTGTCGCGCTCGCGCCTGTTGCTGCGCGAGGCGCGCCGGGGCGAGATCGCCGAGGGCATCATCGCCGCGGTCAAGGCCGCGCAAGAGACGCCGCCCGAGGATTACCCGCAGCCCGACACCTCGAACGACAAGCTGCAGGTCAACCCTGCGCTGGCCGATCTGCTGCGGGTTCTGCTGAAGGCCAAGGCCGAAAACGCCGGTGTCGCGCAAAAGCTGATCGCCACCTCCGCCGATCTGGATCAGATCGCGGCGGGGCAGCGCGGGGTCATGGCGCTGAAGGGGTGGCGCGCCGAGGTGTTCGGCGATGACGCGCTGCGCCTGTGCAAGGGCGAACTGGCGCTGGTCGCGCGCGGCAGCAGCGTGGACGTGGTCGAGCTTTAGCGGCGGGCGCTTCGCGCGTTCTGCGCGGCGCGGACGGTGATGGTGCTCACGCCCTCTAGGCTCTGATCTGTCAGAAAACGGGCCGCGGAAATCTCACGCGAAGCGGGCGTGCCTGTGGCGGCTTGCGAAAGCGGGGGGCGGGCGCGCAGCTCCAGCAGCAACTCGCCGTTTTGCGGCAGGCCATTGTTTGGCGCCACCAGCGCCGCCTGCCAATAGCCCTGGGTCGGCGGAAGGCCCGTGGCATGGATGATCACCCCGCCGGGCGCCTTGTCGAGGCGCAGCGCGCTGATCTCGGCCACCAGCGGTCGCGGGTCCGTGGCGGGCGCGGGTTGGGCCGTGACATCGGCCGCCTGCTCCTGATTGCCGCCAGCCTCCTGGTTGCCGCCGAACCAGTTGAAGGGGTTGGCGCGCGAGTTGCCGATGGCCTCGCAGGCGCCAAGCATCAGGATGGCGGCCAGGGCGGGAAGAAGCGATGGTTTCATGACGGTCCTTTGCATAGCGCCTTTGGGTTAGCCGAAACCGGGCGCGTTGAAAAGCCGTCTCGAAGCGTGGTCTGGACCTTGGACGCGCAAGGGCTTAGGTCGGAAATGGCAAAAGCAGGGGGTGCCCATGGCCAGCGAAGCATTCGAAGACATCGTGGAGACGTTCGAGTTTCTGGACGACTGGGAAGACCGGTACCGCCATGTGATCGAGCTTGGCAAGGCGATGCCCGAACTGGAAGAGGCGTTCCGCGTGTCGGCGACCAAGGTGGAGGGCTGTGCCAGCCAGGTCTGGCTGCTGCCCGAGATCGAGGGCACGGGGCCCGGCGCCACCTTCCGCTTTCGCGGTGAAAGCGATGCGATGATCGTGCGCGGGCTGGTTGCCATCCTGCACGCGCTTTATTCGGGGCAGACGGTGGCCGATGTGCTGAAGACCGACGCCGCCGCCGAACTGGCCCGGCTGGGGCTGAACGATCATTTGTCGGCGCAACGCTCCAACGGGCTGCGCGCGATGGTCGAACGGATCCGGCTGCTGGCGGCAGAGGCGGCGGGCTGAGCGTGCCGTTTCACCGGGGCCTGTGACAAAGACCGTCAGCGCGGATGAGCGGCCTGCTGGCGGTAATGCCGCAGCACATAGAGCCGGATCGCCGAGGCAAGCCCCATCTCCATCCCGCGTTCCGCGTCGATTTCGGCCGCAAGCGCGTTGATCGGCATGGATTTTTCTTCGGCGATGTCGCGGAACGCCTGCCAGAACTCCTGTTCGAGCGACACGCTGGTGCGGTGCCCCCGAAGGGTGAGCGAGCGTTTGACAGGCCGCCCGCTCATTCCTCTTCGCCGTCGATCCTGTGCTGGTCGAGCATCCGGCGGGCGTGGTCCGACCGCGCGGCGTCCAGCACCTTCGCGGCCTTGCTGCGCCCGAATTTCACGGCGTTTTCATCGGCCTCCGCGCGTTTCCTGACGCGATCGCGCTGCTTGCGGGCGGCGCGGAGGTTGATGGGCGTCGTCATCAGCCTTTCGGGCCGATCATCTGTTCGGGCCGCACCACGCGGTCAAAGGTTTCCTCGTCCACAAAGCCGAGGGCGATCGCCTCCTGCTTCAGCGTGGTACCGTTCTTGTGCGCGGTCTTGGCGACCTTGGTGGCATTGTCATAGCCGATTTCGGGGGCCAGCGCCGTCACCAGCATCAGGCTTTCGCGCATCAGCTTTTCGATCCGCACCTCATCGGCCTTCAGCCCGACCACCAGATTGTCGGTGAAGGCCGCGGCGCTGTCGCCCAGAAGCTGCATGGATTGCAGCACGTTGTAGGCCATCATCGGCTTGTAGACGTTCAGCTCGAAATGGCCCTGGCTGCCGGCAAAGCCGACGGCGGCGTCATTGCCCATCACATGGGCGCAGACCTGGGTCAGCGCTTCGCACTGGGTCGGGTTCACCTTGCCCGGCATGATCGAGGAGCCGGGCTCGTTTTCCGGCAGGATCAGCTCGCCCAGCCCGCAGCGCGGGCCGGAGCCCAGCAGCCGGATGTCATTGGCGATCTTGAACAGCGATGCGGCCACGACCTTCAGCGCGCCCGAGATTTCCACCATCGCATCATGCGCGGCCAGCGCCTCGAACTTGTTGGGCGCGGTCACGAAGGGCAGGCCGGTGATTTCGGCCATGTTGGCGGCCACGGCCACGTCCCAGCCCTTGGCGGTGTTCAGTCCGGTGCCGACGGCGGTGCCGCCCTGGGCCAGTTCGTAGATATGCTCGAGCGCGGTTTTCACCCGCTTGATGCCCATGGCCACCTGATGGGTATAGCCGGAAAACTCCTGGCTCAGGGTCAGGGGGGTGGCGTCCTGCGTATGGGTGCGACCGATCTTGATGATGCCCTCGAACGCCTCGACCTTGGCCTGAAGTGCGCCATGCAGCTTTTCGAGCCCCGGCAGCAGCACATCGCGCGCCGTCATCGCGGTGGCGATGTGCATGGCGGTGGGGAAAGTGTCGTTCGACGACTGGCCCATGTTGCAGTGATCGTTCGGGTGCACCGGGTCTTTCGAGCCGATCACGCCGCCCAGAATCTCGATGGCGCGGTTGGCGATCACCTCGTTGGCGTTCATGTTCGACTGGGTGCCGGACCCGGTCTGCCACACGACCAGCGGGAAGTTGTCATCGAACTTGCCGGCCACCACTTCGGATGCCGCCTGAATGATCGCATCGGCCTTCGCCGCGTCCAGCTTGCCCGACGCCTTGTTGGCCTGCGCGCAGGCCTGTTTGATCACGCCAAGCGCGCGCACGATGGCCACGGGCTGCTTTTCCCAGCCGATCGGAAAGTTCATGATCGAGCGCTGCGTCTGCGCGCCCCAATACTTGTCGGCGGGAACTTCGAGCGGGCCGAAGCTGTCGGTTTCGGTGCGGGTCTGGGTCATGGATAGGCTCCTCCGGCATACGGTTGTATGCGGTTTACCGCCGGGGGGCGGGCATGACAATCTTCAGTTTCGGGGTTAGCGCTATTTGCGAAAACTGTCGAGGCTGACGACTTCGGCATCCTGCGGCGTGTCGTCTTCCTCGACCTCGTGCAGCTCGGGCAGATCCTCGTCCTCATCCTCGTCATCGCCGCTGTCCTGGGTTTCGAACCTCAGGCCGAATTCGACCGAAGGGTCCACGAAGGTGCGGATGGAATCGTAGGGAATGAAAAGCGGTTCCGGGCTGTCGCCGAAGTTGAGCGTGACCGAGAAGGCGTCTTCGCCCACCTCGAGATTGTCGAACCAATGCTGCATCACCACCGTCATCTCTTCGGGATAGCGATCATGCAGCCAGTCGGCGATCACGACCTCCGGATGGGTCGTGTCGAAGGTGATGAAGAAATGGTGCTGTCCTGGCAAGCCCCGTTCGGCGACGTCCGACAATACCTGCCGGATCAGGCCGCGCATGGCGCTGTGCATCAGATTTCCGTAGTCGATCCCGCGGGACATGTGGCCCTCTAACGCCTGAGTTGAACGTCAGCATAGGGGATTCGGGATTTTATAAAAGGGGAGGCGCGCCGGAATTTTTCCGCGCTCAGAAAACGGCGGAAACCACGGCCCCCAGCGCCGCCATCGCCCCCAGCACCGCCGGAAGCGGCCAGTGCCGCCACAACAGCATCACGGCCGCCAGCGCGGCGAGCCCCACCGCCAGCGGATCGAGCGTGGCCGGATCCGGTGCGATCAGCCGCAGCGGGCCGGATCGCCAGATCCCCACCTCGCCGAAGAACACATGGGCGGCGAACCAAAGCGACAGGTTCAGGATGACCCCGACAACCGCCGCCGTCACGCAGGCCAGCGCCGCCGAGAGGCGCGGCAGCCCGGCCAGCCGGTCGATATAGGGCGCGCCGGTGAAGATCCACAGGAAGCAGGGCGTGAAGGTGACCCAGAGCACCAGCGCCGCACCGGCGATGCCCATCGCCGCGCCGCCCGCCTTGAACGCGGCAAGATAGCCCACGAACTCGGTGACCAGGATCAGCGGCCCCGGCGTAGTCTCGGCCAGACCCAGCCCATCCATCATCTCGGGCGTGGTCAGCCAGCCGAATTCGCCCACCACGGCCTGGGTCATATAGGCCAGCACCGCATAGGCGCCGCCGAATGTGACCACGGCCAGTTTGGAAAAGAACATCGCGAGCTGCGCCAGAAGCCCCGGCCAGAACAGTTGCAGCGCGGCGACCGGCGCCAGCCACAGGCTGCCCCAGATGGCGATGGTGCGCAGTGTGCGGGGCCTGCCCTGAGGCGCGGCCCGTGCGGGCGCCGTTCCGTCGGCGGTGGCAAAACCGTAAAGCGCCGCCAGCGCGATGATCAGCGGAAAGGGCAGGCCAAGGGCGAAGATGCCCAGAAACGAAAGCCCTGCGATGGCCCACCGCGCCCGCCCGTGCAGCGCCCGTTTCGACACTTTCAGCAGCGCCTCGATGACGATGATCACCACGGTGGCCTTGACCCCCAGAAACAGCGCCTGCACCAGCGGCAGGTTGCCATAGGCGCCATAGGCCATCGCCAGCCCCAGCACCACGAAAGCGCCGGGCAGCACGAACAAAAGCCCCGCGATCAGCCCGCCGGGCGTGCCGCGCAGCCGCCAGCCCGCATAGGTGGCCAGCTGCATCGCCTCGGGCCCCGGCAGCAGCATGCAAAAGCTGAGCGCGCGCAGGAACCGCTCTTCGCTCAGCCAGCCATGCTCTTCGACCAGTTCCCGGTGCATCAGCGCGATCTGCGCCGCCGGCCCGCCGAAGGACAGCAGGCCGATGCGTCCGAAGACGCGGAGAAGGGCGGAAAAGGGGAGATAAGCGTCGGCCATGGTGATCAGGCAACAGCATTGGCCTGAAATTGCAACAGCGGCGCGACGGTTCGGGGAATTAAGTGCAGGCTTCTGTTGCCAGGTGCCTGCGAACCCCGCCTTACGCTGCTAGGCGCAAGGGCTTAGATTTCGATAGATCGAACTGCTTAAGCAGCCAGAGCCATCGGAGCTTTGTTGTCATTTGCAACTAGCTTTGTCGGACCGATAACGGTGGTTCCTCACCGAGCGAAAGCTAACCCCTTTAGACGTCCGTCGATCCTGTTTCGGCCCCATGATCCCCAAATGAGGGATGTTTGGTGGAGCCGCCGGGTACCGCCCCCGGGTCCGATCCGCTTATTACGGGCGCGTTTATCGCCATAGTTCCCGAAGGAACAACGCTAATCTAGGCGCGCGGCGGGGGCTGTGCAAGGGGGTGCCGTACTCAGAACGAGATTCCGAAGATCATCGGACCCAGCAGGGTGAAGATGGCAAAGGTCACCAGAATGCCGATGATATTCAGCGCGAATCCGGCCCGGACCATGTCGCCCATGCGCATCTCCTCATAGCCGAAAACGATGGCGTTTGGCGGTGTCGCGACCGGCATCATGAAGGCCATCGATGCCCCCAGCGCCACCGGAACGGTCAGCACCAGCGGGTTCAGCCCCATGCCCACCGCGATCGCGGCCAGCACCGGCAGGAAGGTCGCCGTCGAGGCCGTGTTCGATGTGATCTCGGTGAGGTAGACGATGGCCACCGTCACCGCCAGCACCAGCGCCGCCGTGCCGATCCGGAACCCGCCGACCGCCGCGCCGATCCATTCCGCCAGCCCGCTGCTGCCGAAGCCCCCGGCCAGCGCCAGTCCGCCGCCGAACAGGATCAGCACATCCCAGGGCAGCGCGCGGGTGGCCTGCCAATCCAGCGCGAAGCTGCCGCCTTGCGCGGACGGGATCGGAATGGCGAACAGCGCCAGCGCCGCCGTCAGCGCGACGATCGTGTCGTTCAGCGGCAGGCCCGTCGCCCCGGCCAACGGGGCGCGAAAGATCCACCCCAGCGCGGCGCAGGCAAAGACCACGCCGACCAGCCGCTCGCCCGCGTCCATGGGGCCAAGCGCGCGCAGCTCGCCCGCCACGATCGTGCCCGGGTTGCCGACAGCGATCCGGCCGGCCGGAAACAGGATCCGCGTCAGCAACAGCCACGCGGCGGGCAGCATCACCGCAACCACCGGCAGGCCAAGCTTCATCCAGTCCAGAAACGTGATCTCGATGCCATGGGCGCTGCGCAGGAAGCTGGCCAGAAGCGCATTGGGCGGCGTTCCGATCAACGTGCCGACCCCGCCGATAGAGGCGCTGTAGGCGATGCCCAGCATCAACGCCACGCCGAACCGGCGCACCGCGCCGGCGTCATCGGTATTGCGGCGCAGGAAGTCGATCACCGACAGGCCGACCGCATACATCATGATGGTTGCCGCCGTGTTCGAGATCCACATCGACAGAAAGCCGGTGGCGATCATGAAACCCAGCACGATCCGCGCGGGCGTGCCGCCGACCAGGGTGATGATCTTCAGCGCGATCCGCCGGTGCAGCCCCACCCGCTGCATCGCGGCGGCGATCAGAAAACCGCCCAGAAACAGAAAGATCAGCGGATCGGCATAGCTTGCGGCGGTGCTGTTCATGTCTGCGATGCCCAGAAGCGGCATCAGCACCAGCGGCAGCAGGGCGGTCGCCGCGATCGCGATGGCCTCGGTCAGCCACCAGATCACCATCCAGGCGGCCAGGGCGACCATGCGCCAAGCCTCTGGCGGCATCTCCGCCGGGGCGGGGCAGTACAGCAGTATCAGCGCCAGCGCCGGGCCGCCGACCAGCCCGATACGGCGCTTCAGGGGCAGGGCGCGCGGGGTGGGGCTGCCCGGCGGGATGGGACTGCGGCCGGGGTCTTCGTATGTTTCGGGCATTGCCACTCCTCGCGCGGAACATTTTGCCGCGCCCGCTTTCGGCGTTTGTGCCGGGGCCTGATCTCGACCGTACGCCCCGAGGCTAGAAAAGCCCCGCCGCGCCCACAAGCCGGAAATCCGCCGGGCCCGCCGGTTGCCCTTTCCATTTGTCGCAAGCCCGAATGTGTGACACTTTTTTGCCCGACACGAACGGGGCCGGGAGGCACGCCTTTCCCGTCGCAACGGCGAAGGCTTTGCGGGACGTCATCGAAAAGGAGGAGATAAATCATGTTCAGGGCACTGGTTGTCGAAAAGAACGATGAGGGCAAGACACATGCCGCCGTGCAGGAGCTGGACGAGGCGCGCCTGCCCGAAGGCGAGGTGACTGTCGCGGTCGAATATTCCACCGTGAACTACAAGGACGGGCTGTGCATCGGGCCGGGCGGCGGACTTGTGCGGAGCTATCCGCATGTGCCCGGCATCGATTTCGCCGGTACGGTCGCGGCGTCGGAGGATGCCCGCTATGCCCCCGGCGACAAGGTGGTCCTGACCGGCTGGCGCGTCGGAGAGGTGCATTGGGGCGGCTATGCCCAGAAGGCGCGGGTAAAGGCCGACTGGCTGGTGCCGCTGCCCGAGGGGCTGACCACCCGGCAGGCCATGGCCGTGGGCACCGCGGGCTTCACCGCGATGCTGGCGGTGATGGCGCTGGAGGATCACGGGATGAAACCGGGGGGCGGCCCGGTGCTGGTGACCGGCGCGGCCGGCGGTGTCGGCTCGGTGGCGACCGCCATTCTGGCGCATCTGGGTCATGAGGTCGCGGCGGTGACGGGCCGGCCCGAAACCGCGGAGTACCTGACGGCGCTGGGCGCCGCGCGGATCGTGCCGCGCGATGAGATCAACGAGACCGTCAAGCGCCCGCTGGAGGCCGAGACATGGGCCGGCTGCGTCGATGCCGTGGGCGGCGCGATGCTGGCCCGTGTGCTGGGGCAGATGAAATACGGCGCCTCGGTCGCGGCGGTGGGGCTTGCCGGGGGGGCCGGGCTTCCGGCCACGGTCATCCCGTTTCTGTTGCGCGGCGTGAACCTGCTGGGCATCGACAGCGTGATGCAGCCCTATGATAACCGCCTTCGGGCCTGGCGACGCGTCGCGGCCGACCTGCCGATGGACAAGCTGGAGGCGATGATCCGGCCCGCCACGCTGGCCGATCTGCCGGGGCTTGGCGCCGATATCCTGAAAGGGCACGTCAGGGGCCGCGTGGTGGTGGATGTGAACGCCTGACACGCGGTGCGAAAATTCTGTGGGGTGTCAGCGGTTTGCAGAGGGCTGTAAGCTCGTCTGCGCAAAACGCGTGACAGATTCGCGAGAGGGGGCAGAAGGTGCAGCTTGATATTGATTTCGTCCGGTCCAGCTTTCCGGCGTTCCGCGAACCCACGCTCGAGGGGCAGGCGTTTTTCGAAAACGCGGGCGGCTCCTACACCTGCGGGGCGGTGATCGACCGGCTGACCCGGTTCTATCACGCGCGCAAGGTGCAGCCCTACGGCCCCTATGACGCGTCCCGCCTGGGGGGCGAGGAGATGGACGAGGCGCGCACGCGCCTTGCCGCCCTTCTGGGGGTCGAGAGCGATGAGCTGAGCTTCGGCCCGTCGACCACGCAGAACACCTATGTTCTGGCGCAGGCCTTCCGCCGCTGGATGAAGCCGGGCGAAGAGATCATCGTGACCAACCAGGATCACGAGGCCAATTCCGGCCCGTGGCGCCGGCTGGTCGAAGATGGCATCCGGGTGCGCGAATGGCGCATGGACCCAGAGACCGGCCATCTGGATCTGGCCGATCTGGAAAACCTGCTGGATGAAAACGTGCGGCTTGTGTGCTTCCCCCATTGCTCCAACGTGGTGGGAGAGGTCAATGACGTCGCCGCCATCTGCGCCACCGCGCAGGCGGCGGGGGCGTTCACCTGCGTTGACGGGGTCAGCTATGCGCCGCATGGTCTTCCGAACGTGGGCGATCTGGGGGCCGATATCTATCTGTTCTCGGCCTACAAGACCTATGGGCCGCATCAGGGGCTGATGGTCGTCAACCGCGCGCTGGCCGAGCAACTGCCGAACCAGGGCCATTTCTTCAACGGCGGCACGCTTTACAAACGCTTCACACCGGCGGGGCCCGATCATGCGCAGGTGGCGGCCTGTGCCGGCATCGCGGATTACAACGATGCGCTTTATGATCATCACTTCGGCCACCATCCGGCGCCCACGGTGCGCACTCAGGCGGTGCATGATCTGATGCGGGGGCATGAAACCGCGCTTCTCAAGCCCTTGCTGGATTATCTCGGCGCGAAGAACGCGGTGCGCCTTCTGGGGCCCGGGCAGGCCGAGCGGCGCGCGCCCACCGTCGCGCTGTCGCTGCAGGAACCGGCGGGGCCGGTCGCCGCGCGTCTGGCGCAAAGCGGCATCATGGCGGGTGGCGGAGATTTCTACGCCGTGCGCGCGCTCGAGGCGCTGGGGGTGGACCCGAACCGGGGCGTGCTGCGGCTGAGCTTCGTTCACTACACCACCGCCGAAGAGGTCGACCGCCTGATCGCGGCGCTCGACCAGCATCTCTAGGCGGCCCGCGCCGGGAAACAGGGCCGATGACCGATGAACGCCCGATCCTTCTGTGGCTGCGCCGCGATCTGCGCCTGACCGACCATCCGGCGCTGGACGCGGCCTGCCGGACCGGGCGCCCGGTGATCCCGGTGTTCATTCATGATGAGGTGGTGGAGCGCCTCGGCGCGGCGCCGAAATGGCGCCTCGGGCTGGGGGTGGAGCGGTTCGCGCAGGCGCTGGCCGGGGCCGGATCGCGGCTGATCTGCCGCCGGGGCCCCGCGCTGGCCGTGCTGCGGGCGCTGGTGGCGGAAACCGGGGCCGGGGCGGTGTTCTGGTCGCGGCTCTACGACCCCGACAGCCGGGCGCGCGATACCGGCGTCAAGGCGGGGCTGCGCGCGGCGGGGCTGACGGCGCAGAGCTTTCCCGGCCATCTGCTGTTCGAGCCCTGGACGGTCGCGACCGGGGCAGGCGGGTTCTACAAGGTCTATTCCCCGTTCTGGCGCGCGGTAAAGCAGCGCGACCCGCCCGCGCCGTTGCCCGCGCCTGCGGCACTTGCCGGCCCGCATGTCTGGCCGCGAAGCGATGACCCGGCCGATTGGGGCATGGGTGCGGCGATGGGGCGTGGCGCGGCCATCGTCGCCCCGCATCTGGCGGTGGGAGAGGCCGCCGCCCGGGCGCGTTTGCATGATTTCCTGTCCGAAGGCATCGCTGGCTACGGCGAGGCGCGGGATTTCCCGGCGCGGGCGGCCACCTCGCGCTTGTCGGAAAACCTGAGCTGCGGCGAGATCAGCCCGGGCACGGTCTGGCGCGCGGCCCGGCACGCGTTCGATGCGGGGGCGGCCGGGGCCGAGACCTTCCTGAAACAGCTGATCTGGCGCGAATTCGCCTGGCACCTGCTGTATCACACGCCCCATATGGCGACCCGCAACTGGCGCGCCGGCTGGGACGGATTCCCCTGGTCGCAAGAGGACGGCCGGCCCGAGGTCATCGCCTGGAAGCAGGGGCGCACCGGGGTGGCCTTTGTCGATGCGGCGATGCGGCAGATGTATGTGACCGGCACCATGCACAACCGCGCGCGGATGATCGCGGCCTCTTACCTGACCAAACATCTTCTGACCGACTGGCGCGTCGGGCAGGCCTGGTTCGAGCAATGCCTCGTCGATTGGGACCCGGCCGCAAATGCGATGGGCTGGCAATGGGTGGCCGGGTCCGGCCCCGATGCCGCGCCCTATTTCCGCATCTTCAACCCCGACACGCAACTGCGAAAGTTCGACCCCGACGGCACCTATGCCGACACCTGGCTGGCCGAGGGGCGGCGCACGCCGCATCCCTCCGCGCTCCGCTATTTCGACGCGGTGCCGCGGCGCTGGGCCCTGTCGCCGCATGACATCTACCCGGCGCCGGTAGTCGGGCTGGCCGAGGGCCGCGCCCGCGCCCTTGCCGCCCTTGCGAACCGGGGCGGCTGACGCGCCGCCGCAACGGGGCGTGAAAATCTCGCGCGCCCCTTGCGCAAACCGTGCCGCGCGCGGAAACTGGCAGCGATGCAGGAAAGATAAGAGGCCACCCGCACGATGCCCACCGCCGCCCGCCTTGTCGCCGCGTTATGCTTTGCCGCCATCGCCTTTCTGGCCTCTGACAGTTACAAGCCCTTGCTGCCCACCGGCACCAACACCCGCATGTTCAGCGAGTTGAACGCGCTGCTGGGCGCCGTGATCGGATGGCGGGTGATGGGGCGGCTCGTGGGCGACGGGTACCAGCCGGCGATGGCGTCGGGCCTGCGGACGGCGCTGACGCTGATGTTCTACACGCTGCTGGTTCATTCAGTTTACCAGATGCTGAAACGCTCCACCAGGATGGTTTATGACGGGGTGATGGATGCGATCGTCTCTGCCTTCGATCTTGCTGTCAAATATGGCACGCTGATGGTCACATCGCCGCAGGTCATGGCAATTTTGTTGATCGGCGGCGTTCTGGCCGGCTTGCTGGCCGAATGGGTTTCAAGGCGCTGGAGCTGAGAATTGGCCGATCTGTTCTTCTATGGCACCCTGTGCCATCCCGCCTTGCTTGACTGCGTGCTCGGCCCCGAACGGGGCGGGGTGACGGGTGAACCGGCGCATCTGACCGGGTACGCGGTGCGGCGCGTCGCGGGGCAGGACTATCCGACGATCACGGCGCAGCAAGGCGCACGCGCCGCCGGGGTGCTGGCGCGCGGGCTGACGGCGGCGGCGCTGGCGCGGCTCGATTTCTACGAAGGCGGCCACGGCTATTCCCTGCGCCCGGCCACGGTGGAAACGGCGGAAGGGCCGCGCCCCGCGCAGGTCTATTTTCCCGATCATGTGCAAACGCCCGACGGGGACTGGCGGCTGTCTGACTGGGTCGCGGATCAGGGCGCGGTGACGCTGCTGGCCGCGCAAGAGGTTATGATGGCCTTCGGGCAGCGGCCCGCGGCCGAGGTTGCGCGCCGCTTTCCGCAGATCCGCGCCAGGGCCGCCTCGCGCCTGCGCGCGGCCACGCCCGGGCCCACCGCGCTACGCCACCGGGCGCGGGACGGCGATGTGACGATCCGTGAGACGCGCCAGCCCTATGCGCATTATTTCGCGGTCGAAGAGTTCGACCTGACCCATCGCCGCTTTGACGGCACGATCAGCGCGGAACTCTCCCGCGCCGCCTTCATCGCGCCCGACGCGGCCACGGTGCTGCCCTATGATCCGGGGCGCGACCGGGTGCTGCTGATCGAACAGTTCCGCGTCGGCCCGATGGCACGGGGCGATCGCCAGCCCTGGCTGCTCGAGGCGATCGCCGGCCGGGTGGACGCGGGCGAGACACCCGAGCAGACCGTGCGCCGCGAAGCGCAAGAGGAAGCCGGGCTGGACATCGGCGCGCTGCACCGGGTGCATGGCTATTACCCGTCGCCCGGTTCGGTCAGCGAATATCTCTATTCCTTCGTCGGGCTGGCAGATCTGCCCGACAGCGCCGCCGGGCTGGGCGGTGTGCCGGGCGAGGGAGAGGACATCCGCGCCCATGTCATCGGCTATGAGCGGCTGATGGCGCTGCTGGACGCGGGCGAGCTGGACAACGCGCCGCTGCTGCTTTCGGCCTTCTGGCTGGCACGCAACCGTGATCGTCTCCGCGCCGAAGCTTGAGTTCCCGCGGTGCGGGCGATACTCAGGAAGCAACCTGGCACAAGGGGAGAGGACCATGCGCAAAGATCTGGCAGAGCTTATCGGCAACACGCCCCTTGTCCGGCTGCGGGGCCCCAGCGCGGCAACGGGCTGTGACATCCTGGGCAAGGCGGAGTTCATGAACCCCGGCCAGTCGGTCAAGGACCGCGCCGCGCTCTACATCATCCGCGACGCGGTGGCGCGCGGGCTGTTGCGCCCCGGCGGCACGATCGTCGAGGGCACGGCGGGCAATACCGGTATCGGGCTGGCGCTGGTCGGGGCCTCGATGGGGTTCCGCACCGTCATCGTGATCCCCGAGACGCAGAGCCAGGAAAAGAAGGACATGATCCGCCTGGCCGGTGCCGAACTGGTTCAGGTGCCTGCGAAACCCTATAAGGATCCGAACAATTACGTCCGGTATTCCGGACGTTTGGCGGAAAGACTTGCACAATCCGAACCAAACGGCGCGATCTGGGCCAATCAGTTCGACAACATCGCCAACCGGCAGGCCCATGTCGAAACCACCGGGCCCGAGATCTGGGAACAGACCGGCGGCAAGGTCGACGGGTTCATCTGCGCGGTCGGCTCGGGCGGCACGCTGGCCGGCGTGGCCATGGCGCTTCAGCCCAAGGGGGTAAAGATCGGCCTGGCCGATCCCGAGGGCGCCGCGCTGCACAGCTATTACACGACAGGAGAGATGAAGGCCGAGGGAAGCTCGATCACCGAAGGGATCGGGCAGGGCCGCATCACCGCCAATCTGGAGGGCTTCAGCCCCGACATGTCTTATCGGATTCCTGATTCCGAGGCGCTGCCGGTGGTGTTCGATCTGCTGGCCGACGAAGGGCTGTGCCTTGGCGGCTCCACCGGCATCAACGTGGCCGGGGCGATGCGCATGGCGCGCGACATGGGGCCGGGCCATACGATCGTGACGGTGCTGTGCGACTATGGCACGCGCTATCAGTCCAAGCTGTTCAACCCCGCCTTCCTGAAGGAAAAGGGGCTGCCCGTTCCTGCCTGGCTGGACGCCGCACCGCGCCCCTTGCCCGAGGTGTATGAACCGTGATTGTCATGCTGCGCCTTCTGGCGCTGGTGATCTTTGCCCTTGCCGGGCCGGTGCCGCAGGTCTTGGCGCAGGGCGGGGCCGTCGCCGACATCTCGCAGGGAACCGCCCCCGACTACGCCACATGGGAGGCGACGGCGCGGCGCGCCGAGGATGCGATCGAGGCCGGGCGTGCGTCGAACGTGGCGCTGGAGCAGCTGCGCGAGGAACTGGCCACATGGCGCAGCACCTTCCTGAGCGCCCAGTCGACCAACCAGACCCGTATCCAGACCCTGCGCGAGCAGATCGCCGCGCTTGGGCCGGCGCCCACCGATGGCGCGGTCGAAGCCCCCGAGATCGCCGAGCGGCGGGCGGCGCTGGACGCCCAGCTTGCCCGGCTTCAGGCGCCGGTGCTGAGCGCCGAGGAGGCCTATCGCCGCGCCGATGGCCTGATCCGGGAAATTGACACGATCATCCGCGAAAGGCAGGCGGACGAACTGCTTCGTCTGGGGCCGTCGCCGCTGAACCCGGCGAACTGGCGCGCTGGGCTGTCGGCGGTGACGGGCACGCTGCGGATTGTCACCAAGGAAACGACGCGCGCGCTCGACAGCCCGATCCTGCGCACCGAACTGCGCAACGGCCTGCCGGCGATCATCCTGTATCTGGCAGCGGCGCTGCTGTTGCTGCTGCGTGGGCGGCGCTGGATGGAAGCGGCGACGATGCGCCTGTCGCAGAGCAAATCGCACCGCGCCCGCAGCGTGTGGGCCTCGCTGATTTCGCTGGGCCAGATCCTCCTGCCTTTCATCGGGCTTCTGGCGCTGATCAAGGCGTTTTCGGTGGCCGGGGTTCTGGGCCTGCGCGGCGGCCAGATCGCCAATCTGATCCCGCCGGCGGTGATGATCTTCTTTTTCGGGCGCTGGCTGGGCGGGCGGATCTTTCCCAAGGTCAGCCTGCGGGCACCATTGTTCAACCTGTCGCCCGAGCGCACGGCCGAGGGGCGCTGGCTTGCCTCCGGGCTGGGCCTTGTGCTGGCGCTGGGCGGCCTGCTGCGGCAGGTGGCGGATTTCGGGAACTTCCCGATAGAGGCGGAGGTGACGCTCGGCTTCCCGCTGCTTGTTCTGGCGGGCATCCTGATGTTCCGGCTGGGCCAGTTGCTGCTGGCCCATGTGCGGGCCGACGCGGCCGAAAGCGAAGACCGCGTGTACCGCAACCGGCTGGCGCAGCTGGCCGGGCGGGGGATGATGGCGGTGGCGGTGGCCGGGCCCGCGCTGGCGGCCGTCGGCTATGCCGAGGCGGCGACCTTTTTCACCTATCCCGCGATCGGCTCGCTCGGGCTTGTGGGGATGCTGGCGGTTCTGCAGCGCTTTGTCGTCGACGTCTACGCCTTGCTGGCGGGCGATGAAGAGGGCGCCGAGAACGCGCTCGCGCCCGTGCTGATCATTCTGTTCCTGTCGGTTCTGGCGCTGCCGCTTCTGGCGCTGATCTGGGGCGCGCGCGTGGCCGATCTGACAGAGCTTTGGGCCCGGTTCGCCGAAGGCTTCGTGGTCGGCGATACCCGGATCTCCCCCAGCGATTTCGTGACCTTCCTGGTGGTTTTCGCCATCGGCTACACGGTCACCCGCCTGGTACAGGGGGGGCTGCGCTCTACCGTGCTGCCGAAAACGAAGATCGATGCAGGCGGGCAGAATGCCATCGTTTCGGGGCTTGGCTATGTCGGGATCTTCATCGCGGGGATACTGGCCATTACCGCCGCCGGGATCGACCTCAGCTCGCTCGCCATCGTCGCCGGTGCGCTGTCGGTCGGGATCGGCTTTGGCCTTCAGAACATCGTGTCGAACTTCGTGTCCGGCATCATCCTGCTGATCGAGCGCCCGGTTTCCGAGGGCGACTGGATCGAGGTCGGCGGGGTGATGGGCACGGTGCGTGACATTTCCGTCCGCTCGACCACGATCGAGACATTCGACCGCCGGGACGTGATCATCCCCAATGCCGATCTGGTGTCGGGTGCCGTGACCAACTGGACCAAGCACAACCTGACCGGCCGGCTGATCCTGCCCGTCGGGGTGGCTTATGGTTCGGACACGCGGAAGGTGGAACAGATCCTGAAGGAAGTGGCGGAATCGCACCCGATCGTCATCGTCAACCCGCCGCCGCAGGTGTTGTTCATGGGGTTCGGCGCGAGTTCACTGGATTTCGAGATCCGCGTGATCCTGCGCGACGTCGGCTTCAGCCTGAGCGCGCGCTCGGAGATGAACCACGAGATCAACCGCCGTTTCGCTGAAGAGGGCATCGAGATTCCGTTTGCGCAGCATGACATCTGGCTGCGCAATCCCGAAACGCTTGCGGGCCGCGCGGCCACGCCAGAGACGGAGACGCCGCAACTCAGCGGGCCACGACCCCCGTCCGCAGCGGATGTGGCACTGCGCGAGCCGGTGCAGGACAGCGGCGCCGACGGTGATGGCGACCGGTAGAGGGGCAGGGGGAAGCCACGCTTCCGGCCGATCAGAAAAACAGATCAGAACAGCGCTTGCATGCCCTGCGCGACTTTTGTAGGAGCAGGGGAACGGAGAGGTGGCCGAGTGGTCGAAGGCGCACGCCTGGAAAGTGTGTAGGCGGGAGACCGTCTCCAGGGTTCGAATCCCTGTCTCTCCGCCACTTGCCCTCGCGAAAGCGTTCTCTCGATCCGGCTGCGGCCGGATTTTTCCGTTGTTTTCGAGGGTTATGCGGGAAGGGCTAAGAACTGGCCCCGGCGCCAGACGGGCCGGAAGCGGTCTCTCCGGGCCGATATTCTCTGGACCTGATGACTGCGCCGATTTGGTGAAGTCTTGACAAGCCACTGAAATTGCGAGGGTTAATCCCCTGCCTGCTGAACACTTCGATTTCAGGGTCAAGCTTCGAAAAGGAACCGAAATCGAACAATACCAAAGGTGGCGAAGCAGCTGGGTGACGGTTTAGCCGCTGCGCTCGCTACCGGTAGCAACATTGCCGTTTTGCAGCAAGCGCTTAGACCGATCCAAACGCTGACGGGCCCCCACGACCAGCCTGGCCGGAAGACTACCGTCGTGCCACTTACCTGTGCAGGCTTCTGGAAAGGCGCAGTCCAACTTCGCAACCTCAGCTGGCCGTCGCGCGGGCGTGCATGTGAGAGTGGCCTTGCGTGTCGGCGGGAGCCTATGCCTAGGACTTTGTCGCCGCTTCCATTGCGGGTGCGGTTGACAGCTTTTCGACTTGGAACGAGCGAGACAAACTACTATGGACGGGGGATGCCAAGATGATAAGGTACAAGATGTATTCGGGCGATCAAGAAATGCCGGGGCGAGCCGATCTTCCTACGCAAGCGAGACGTGCTGCCGGAGTTCGGACCAGCACGTGGACGCTTCAGGAGGGACTAGTGAGATGGCGGATCGCATAAACGGGACAAAAGAGCCCGGCGGGACACTGGCGCAGCTACGTGAATTTGCGCAGAGCCGTGACGCAGTACGTGAAGCAGGTGTTGAGCTTGCGCTGTCGTTAGACGAACAGTGGTCGGCCGCCCGGGTTGCGAAAACTGGTCCCGTGGACGTGGTCGACATGTTCGCGGGATGTGGAGGCATGTCTGCGGGCTTTTTGGCGGCGAACGCGCTTTTGCCAGCGTATCGTCTTGCGACGGCCATCGATATCGATGACGTCGCGATGAAAACTTACGAAGCGAACTTGGGTCTCAAGCCCTTGAAGCTTGACTTGCATGCATATTCCGAGAGCCAAGAAGGCTTAGTCCAGTTGGTGAATGAGGCGCGAAGAGCGCCCGATGCTCCGCTTGTGCTAATCGGCTGTGCGCCTTGCCAAGGCTTCTCCTCACATAGGAATTCCGCAGGGGAAGCAGATCTTCGCAACACGCTGTTTGTTACGTTCGCAAGGGCAGCGATCGCAATTCTTCCGGATGTAGTCATTGTCGAAAATGTTCCGGAGGTAGCGACAGACCGCTATTGGCCCGTTGTCGCTGAAGCGCGACGTGTTCTCGAGAGCGCTGGCTACGAAGTCGTATTGACCGCTCACGATATGGCAGATTTCGGCGTCCCTCAGCACCGATATCGCGCCGTAATGGTTGGCATGCGGAGACCATTCAAAATGCCAAGGGGATTCTTGACGGGAGAGGGACGTCGCACAGTTCGGCAAGCAATTGAGTTTCTACCGAGCATTACTCCAGGAGAAGTTTGCGCTTCGGATCGGATGCATTATACGGCGGGACACAAGTCGTCGACAGTGGAGACGATCAAAGCTGTTCCTTTGGACGGCGGGCGGCGTCCATTTGACGTCGGCCCGGAGAGCCTACGTCGCTACGCAGAACGCACGGGCGAGTTGGCTTTCAAGGATGTCTACAGCAGGCTTTGGTGGGACCGCCCGGCGATCACCATAACAGGTCATGCAAGAAATCCGGCGAGCGGTAGGTATGTACATCCTGAGCAACACCGTGGTCTATCTGTACGAGAGGCTGCCCTACTCCAGGGCTTTCCGCGATCATGGACGTTCGCAGGGGGCCTGAGCTCAGCTTTCCTGCAGGTTGGCAATGCGGTGCCACCGCCGTTCGCCGCCTTCCTTGCTGTTCACATTCTCGGGGAAATGTTCGGCGAGCCTGCTGAAGTAACAGATCGTGAGATGGACATCTCGGGCTCCCTAGGTTCCACTTTCTCTCGCAGAATTCCTGCTCTGAAAGCTGGTCGGCAGGCCGCTCATGAACCAATGGCCGCACGATGAAACCTACCGCCATTGATTTGTTTTGCGGAGCTGGAGGGCTGTCGCTCGGTTTGCAATCTGCCGGATTCAACGTTGTCGGTGCCTTTGATGCATGGGAGCCGGCCGTAAGAAGCTATCGTCAGAATTTTCGCCATCACCCGTGTTTTAAGGAAGATGTGGCTGCGCTTACCTCTGAACGCCTCGGTCGGCTTGGGCTGCCCAAGGAAGTCGATTTAGTTGCTGGTGGACCTCCCTGTCAGGGGTTTTCCATTCAACGAATTGGTGCTGACGAAGATGTCAGAAATGATTTGGTTTTGGAGTTCGTCCGCTTAGCGGCAGCTATGCGCGCAAAGGTTTTCCTTATGGAGAATGTTACCGGCCTTCTCGGAGCGCGTGGACGAGTTGTACTAAATCGTTTTGAGGAACTCGCGCAAACATTGGGATACGAGGTCAGGACGAAGGTTCTCAATGCGGCTGATTTTGGCCTGCCGCAGTTGAGGAAGCGTGTGTTCGTCGTTGGTATAAGACATGATGTTTCAGGAGATTTTGTATTTCCCGAGCCATGCGTTTTGCGGCATCAAACTGTCGCTGAGGCTTTGGCAGGACTACCGCCTCCCGCTAAAGAGCGTTGTACCATGCCAGCTGATCCCCTGCACATCGTGACACCTTTATCGCCTCTTAACAGGCTGAGAATCGAAGCTGTGCCACCAGGTGGCGGCTTCGAAGACCTGCCGCTAGAACTACGGTCGAACTGCCACAAGGCGGGCGCTGAACGTATCGGACATCGTGCGGTGTATGGACGACTGCATCCCGACAAGCCCGCTGGAACCATCACCGCGATGTTCGATAGTTTCACGCGTGGTAGATTTGGGCATCCATTCGAGCACAGGAACCTGACCCTACGTGAAGGAGCACGTCTTCAGGGGTTTCCTGACGATTACGCTTTTGTTGGTTCGAAACGTGAAATGACAAAGCAAATCGGAAATGCCATTCCTCCCCCATTGGCCAAGGCGGTCGGGACTTCACTGCGACAAACTCTGCTAGAGGATGCGTCGCTTTTCGATGAAGATACCGCTCTACCCTTACTGCGAGAAGCCTGAACGATGCCGCTACTGACCACTTGGGCTGGCGGAATGACCGGGAATTTCCCAGACCTCTTGCGGGCGCTAACTCATGGTCCTGACCGTACTATCACTGAAGGGGGATTTCGAGTTCTTTTGTCGAGTGATGGAGCGACGGACAGCGACGTGTGAGAACGGCGGTGCAAAAGTCGGCCACGGTAGCGGCGGGATGAGCCTGCTGCGGGCGGCGTAAAAGTCGTCCACCTTTACCCTTTCTGGCGACA
>NZ_JACIEQ010000013.1 GCF_014196965.1 Actibacterium naphthalenivorans
AGCTTACAAGGCGATCAGAAATGCCACGCTGTAAGCCATGTTCAGGCTTCGTTCTTCCTTAGCGTGGTTCTACGAAGAAACCTTCCGATGGGGCCAAAACGATGCGACAGAACCCGTGCGATTGCCACCAACGGCGTGCCAGACCGGGTGGTCATCGACAATTTGCGCGTCCGTCAGTCAGAATATGTTGCTCATAATTCAGCCTCCGCAAGGAGGCTGAATCACGCCGCACGGGCAAAATCAATAGGCCCTGACCCCAAGCCTACGTCAGGCGGGGGACAAGAGCCCTTCCTCTTTCAGAGCTTGCAGGACAGCCGGTCGTCCACCGATCCGCTGCGCGTATTCGACGAGCTTCGGCCAAGGAGACATGTCCATCTTGAGGAAGTTGCACCAACCGAGCACCGTGAAGAGATAGGCGTCGGCGACGGTGAAGCTGTCGCCGACAAGATAGCCGGCACTTCCAATGCGCTTCTCTGCTTCGGTCAGACGGTTGGCAGCCATTTTTTCGAAGAAAGGACGGGCTTCGACCGGCAGATCAGGACGGAACAACGGCGCCATTGTCTTGTGAAGCTCTGTAGAGATGAAGTTCAGGGTTTCAAGAAGCTTCCAACGCTCATCTCCCGTCACCTTGCCGAGTTTTCCGTCTGCCTTGTCCGCAATGTATTGCAGCACTATGGCAGCCTCAGAGATCTTGGTCTCGCCATCGACGATGGTGGGGACCAGACCCAGTGGGTTGATCTTGCTATAGTCCTCACCATCGACCTTGTTTCCCGCCGGGTCCATCACGACCATTCGGCAAGTCGTGGGTATCTCCGCCTCCAGACAACTGATGTGAGCAGCCAACGAACAGGCCGCAGGTATGTAGTAGAGTTCCATTTTCACAGTGTTTCCTTCCTTTGTGTTTCAGCACAGGTACCCTGAAACTGCAGACGGAGTATATGTCTCAGAAGCGCCAGACCAGACCGGTTCCGACAAGCAGAGGATCGAGCGTCGCACTACCTGTCGCTGACGGCCCGCCGACGCCCAATGTGCCACTGACGTCAGCATCGAGCCAGATTTTCTTGACGTCGAAGTACATACCCATCCGCTCATTGATCATGCTTTCGAAACCGACCTGTAGAACGGCACCCCAAGCATTTTCCGCCTCGAAGCCGGCCACATCGCGCCCGTCCGAATCCAGAATGATGGTATAGTTGATGCCCGCGCCGACATAGGGCTCGAACCTCCGATTACGGGTCGGAATGCGGTATTGGAGTGCGAGAATCGCAGGTGCGTAAGTCACATCCCCGAGATAGGCCCCAGCAAGGCTTCCTTCGCCGCGAATCTCTGCGGTGGGTGGGATTCCGAATGTGAAGGTGGCGGAAAGCTGAGGGTTGATGCGATAGCCGATATCAAAGCTGAGCGAGTAGTTGTCGTCGACCGAAACATCGGCGCCGGGGAATGGCGCACCTCCGACCGACAGTTCGGCACCGGGGCTGAAGTATATCCCCACGGGCCCCCCCCGGAGATACCAGCCGTTCTGGTCTGCATCCTGTGCTTGGGCAGCGCAAGTTTGGGCTAGAGCCAGACAAGCGCTGAGTGTTGCCGTATAGTAAGTTTTAAACATAGTTTTCCTCCCTATGTGTTGGACTTTTTGGTGATGGCGTTGCCCAGGTCTTCGCCTGGTTGGGTATCTTTTTGTGCTTACAGTAGCTTACGAAGGTCTGGTGCTGTGATCAGCGAGTCGTCAGTCACTGCGTAGCCTTTCGACATGAGGCGGCGAACGATCGCCATGTCGCGGGGCGCGCCGAAACAGATGGCACCGACCAGCCGATCACCGATGGCCGAGAAACGGGTGAACGACTTTCCTTCGCCCTTGCGCACAAGCAAAGTTCCCCCAGCGGGCTGGTTATCGCCGATCATCTGAATGTTGAGGTCGTACTGATCAGACCAGAACCAGGTGTTGATTGCATAGGGCTCCCTCTTCCCCAGCAAGTTTCTTGCGGCCGCAGCGGCCTGGTCCTGCGCATTGGCCCAGGATTCCATCCGTGTCGGCTGGCCACCGCCAACCCGCATAGCCGCCACATCCCCGGCCGCAAAAATCAGCGGGTCGGACGTGCGCAGAAATTCATCTACGATGATGCCATTGCCCGTCTCCAGGCCAGCCTCCCGCGCGATCGCATCATTCGCAATCGCGCCGATCCCGACGACGACCATGTCAACCAGCAGCGTTTCCCCGTTTGACAGAGTCACGCTTTCAACCCGGTCATCTCCGCCTACCGTCACGATTGAGGTATTCAGATGGATCACGGTGCCATTGCCACGGTGCACATCAGCCAAAGCGACACCGACATCCTTTGGCAGACTGCGGGCGCAAAGCCGGTCGGCCAGTTCGACGACCACCGCTTCCATCCCGCTTTTTCGGGCTGTTGCTGCGACTTCAAGACCGATCCAACCCGCGCCAATCGACAAAAGCCGCTTTCCAGGCACCATTTGCGCGCGCAAACGCTCGGCATCAGCAATCGTACGCAGATAGAAAACATTGGCTTTTCCCGCGAAGGGGCCATCAAGCATGCGGGCGCGACTTCCGGTCGCGATCAGCAGGCGGTCATAGGGCAGGCTTGCTCCCGAAGAGAGCCGTACCACATGCGCGTCGCGGTCGATTGCTTCGACGCGTTGGTTGAGCTGAAGGTCGATGCCAAGATTTTGCGCGGCCTCGGCGTTCAGCAAGCAAGTGCTCTGTGCATCTGCCGTACCCTGAAGAACCGCCTTCGACAGCGGCGGGCGGTCATAAGGGAACTGCCCTTCTTCGGAGAGGACCGTGACAGTGCCCTCAAAGCCTTCTGTTCGCAGCGTTTTCGCCGCGGAGACCGCAGCCAAACCACCGCCTATGATGATGATACGTTCCATCGGAGTTTTCCTCAGACCATGATACAGATGACGCGCAGACCTGTGCCGCGCGTCATCTGTTGATTACTTGTCAGCGCCGCAGCGCGGCACTGTCCTGAGTTAGGAACCCACCTTGAAGCTCTCGGGGAACGGAGCCCCCCACGAGCTGAAGATGCCCGGCTTGTCCGCGCTCCAGATGAACGGGCCTGCCTTGTGGTCCACACAACGCGGCATTTCCCCCGAAAGCTCATACCTGTTGCCATCCGGCGTGAAGAAATAGGAGTAGAGATTCGAGCCTACACCGTGCCGACCCGGGCCTGCTTCCGTCATGACCCCACCGCGTGCGACCTGATCGAGCATGAGCTTCATGTATTCCATGTTCGGGATCGTCCATGCGAGATGGTCGAGCGTCTCATGCGGCGCGCCCGCAAACATTGCGACGTCATGGTGATAGTCGCCGACATGCATCCAGGCCGCAAGACGCCCTGCGCCTCCGGGGAACTCGACAATGTCAGAGGCATAGAAATCGACATGCTTGCGCAGGAATTCGATCGTCTGGGTCGCATCCGGACCGACGCGCAGCGTGATATGGTCGAGGTCAAGCGGCGCCAGACCGCTCAGGTGGTTGGCCTTGCGAGCAGCCGGGTTATAGTAGTGTTTGCGCGCTTCAGACCGCAGCAATGCAATCTGCATCTTCTGGTTTTGGGGCGGCAGGTCGAATTCGATGATCTTCTCGACACCCGGATCGCAGTCCGTCATCTCCCGGACCTGGACGCCGGCATCGGAAACCCGCTTGCTGTAGCGATTGAGGTCATCCTCATCATCCGCAGCGATCGCAAAGCTGATGACGCCGGTACCACCCTCGGTCACGGCCACATCGAAAGTTCCGTCGGTCCCACAGGTCAGGTAAACAGTACCGTCTTGCCGAGCAATTTCCTCAAGCCCCAGTACAGTGGTGTGAAACCGCACCGATTCCTCGAGGTTCTTAACCCGCAAGTGCGCGTGCGACAGTTTTTGAAGAGCCATACTATTCCTCCCTATGGATGGTTGGCGTTGATGTCAAAGCTCCTGCTGGAGCGTTCTTTCCATAAATGTGATGCGGTCATTCCCCCACCACATCTGATCACCCACAATCATCGTGGGCGTACCAAACACACCTGCCTCATGCGCGGCCTGCGTGCTCGCCTCGTATTGGTCTGTAGCATCCTTCGATGAAACCCAAGCCGACAGAACATCGGGATTCCAGCCGAACTGCTTCGCCAATTCATCCAGCAACGCCGGGTCAGCCAAGTCTGCACCCTCTCCCCAGACCCGGTCCCACGCAGTCCGGATGAAGGCTTCTCCCTCGCCTTTCGCCATTGCATAAAGAAAAGCCTTGTTGAGCTTCTCGGACGCGAGTGACTTCGGAAAGGTCAAAGGCAAACCATATTCCTCAGCCCAACGGTTGAGATCCTTGCTCAAATAGCGAATCTTCAACGGCAGGCTGACATTTGGTGGTGCGGTATTCCCCGCCATGAGTTTGAGTTGCGGCAGGTTCACGACATGGGGCCGAAACTCCAGACCGTATTGCTTGCAGATCCCCGGCACCTTGTGAAAGGCCAGATAAGCGAAGGGGCTCATGAAATCGAAGTAGAAGTCAAGATGCCGACCGGTCACTTGCCGCTCTCCGCCTCAAGCTCCGCAGCGAGTTTTGCCCATTGACGCCCGGACTCGCGCGCGCCTTCCAGAGCCGTTGCGGGAACCAGGTGGTAGGGCGGACGGCAAGGTCCAGCGACCATCCAACCTGCCGCATCCATACGGGCCTTCTCGATGCCGATGTTATAGACCGAGAATTCCTTGAACGAGCCGTTGGGGAAGAGGGTCCGATAGGTCAAACCAATCCTGTCGGTCAGTTTTTTGGCTTGGGTCCAATCGCCAGTCTCTACCGCCTTGGCCACAAGGTCGCGAAGCTGGATCACAGGTGCTGGCCCGCAAACCGCGCCACTGGTCCAGAACGCCGTGCAGTGTTCGGGGTCGAGCCGGGCGGCGGCGTAATAGTCCACATCAAGCGGCATCAGTCGAATGCGGCGCTTGGTCAGGTTCAGGTCCGTATAGAGCGCTGCCGTGTTTATGTACTTGGCAGATACGATCTGCGGAATTTCGGAGATCTGCGCCCAGAAAGCACGCGGGAACTCGAACTTGAATGCCTCGGGGTTGGCATATGCACAGATAGCCATGTCCGGGCACGCCTCGGCCACATCACGAAAGAACTGAACTGCTGTCGGCACATCAGGCTGAACCCACATCGGCGGCCCCATCATCACCCCGTTAAGCCCGATCTCGCGCGCGGCACGGGTCATGCTGATGGAGTCGCGGGTGTTAAGGGCGGTCGCCCCGCCGAAGATGGGAATGCGACCGCGACCGGCTTCGACCAGCGTGCGCATGAAGGCTTGCTTCTCTTGCCATGTTGTCGTGGCTCCCTCTCCCAGGGTGCCGAGAGAAAGAATCCCGTTCACACCAGAGGCGATCAGAGCCTCGACGACACGGGCCGTTTCGTCCAGATCGACCGTGTCTTCAGCGCGCGGATCCGACGCGTTGGGCTTGGACGGCGTGGGCATGATCGCCCAGCAACCTGTCACGTCATCGACCGTGAGCAGTTCATGTTTCATGGCTTGAAGCCCCGATTTATGTGAGTTGTTTTGCGTGGATTGGCATGGTGCGCAGCCAGGGCGCACCATGCCGGACAGTGTCACTATGCGCCGAGCGGAACCGCGTTTCCACGGTCTTCCCGCCAAAGCCCGAGCTTCTCCTGGCAGACGCGATCGGAGTAAGAGAACAGCACTGCATCGCCGTCCGCCTCATGCGTGACGGTATGCCAGCTCGGAACGACGAACAGATCCTTCGGACCCCATTCGTAAGTCTTTCCATTGATCACACTGCGACCGGTGCCTTCAGTGACGACAAAGACCGTTGCGTCTGTCGACCGATACGGCCGCGACTTGAAGCCTTTCGGAAGGAGTTGAAGGCAGGGCGAAATCGTCGGCATCGCCCAGCCGCCGTCGACCGGGTTGACATAGCGCATCTTGATACCGTGGAAGGGGTCGACCTCACCCTGCTTCAAAAGATGCTCGAGGCCTTCGCGCGAGCGTTCGTAAGGGTAATTGAAGATCGGCGACGCTACTCTGGTCGCTTCGTAGTCGACCGGAAGCATGTTGGCACCGTAGCGCCAGCTGCTGTCTTCGGGCTGGCGGGTGATTGGCTGCTGATCCGCGTGATGCTCTTCTGCGAAAGAGGCGTCGAACACCGACACGATTGGAATATCCAGACCGTCGAGCCAGATCATCGGCGCGTCGCTGTCATTGCCGTGGTCGTGCCAGGCTCCCGGCGGAGTGATTACGAAATCGCCAAAGTTCATCACTGTGCGCTCGCCATCGACTGACGTATGCGCGCCGTTGCCCTCCATCACGAAGCGCAAAGCTGACTGGCTGTGGCGGTGCGCGGGGGCAACTTCGCCCGGCAGGACGATCTGAAGGCCAGCGTAAAGCGACGTCGTAATCCGGGACTGACCGCGCAGGCCTGGATTTTCAAGCACAAGGACGCGCCGCTCGGCTTCCTTCGCCGTGATCAGACTGCCCGCTTCCAGCAGGTAGGCCTTCGCTTCGTCGAAATGCCAAAGGTGCGGCAAGCAACCGCTTTTGGGCTCAGGAGTGATGATGTTCGACAAAACAGTCCAAAGTGGGGTATAGGACCCGCTATCGATCTTGTCATAGAACATCTTTCGTTCTGCTGTTTCCACAGGCTTTTCGGTCAGCGACATATTTATCCTCCGTTTGGCGCGATCAGATAGAAAGCGTCACATATATCAGAACTGGAACTCTGGGGTGGTGACGGTGAGACCATCGAGATCTGCTGTCAGGCGAATCTGGCAAGCAAGCCGGCTGCTGTCCTGCCTGTTGGCCGCAAACTCCAACATACTGGCTTCACCTTCGCTGGTCGGCGGAAGCAGAGAAAGCCACTTGGGGTCAACATAGACCTGACAGGTCGCGCATGCGCAAGCGCCGCCACAATCCGCATCAATTCCCGGCACGCCAGCCATCGTCGCAGCCTCCATCAGAGACTGCCCCTCGCGCGACGATACCTCACGTCGCTCTCCCATCGAATCAATGAACACCACTTGGATCGACATAGATATTCTTCCTCCCAGCACGTCGTTCGAATCGAAACTGCTCCACTCAAGGCAGGCTTGCCCACCCATTTTGGAACAATAACGACGAACTTATTCCTCCGTTTGGCTGCCTTTTTCGTGCCTAATCCCGCCTGACCATGGTCATTCAGGCGGATCAATGGCATAAACTAAGCATGCATACTACCTTATATGCATATCTTGCTGCTGGTAGTCAAGCGATTGATGGCCAAGGCCCTGACTCAGACATGACCAAACCCGAGCCCGGGTTTTCCGGTAACGCGCTCCAAGGGTAAAAGACGTCCATCTGCTGCCCGAGGTTGTCGGTGGTATCGAAGGGTGTTATGCTATAAGCAATCAACAATGAAAAAGAAGATGGTCGGCGAATGAAAGATGATACCGAACGGAGACAGCCCGAAACCTTGGGTGGCGACTCCGATTTTCGGGTCATTCAGGACCATCCCGCGCATCTGATTCGGCGTAGCTACCAAGTCTTCTTGTGTGCCTTCGACGAGGCTATGGCTGGCCTGCCGTTGTCGCCTGTGAGCTGGATCATTATCGCAACAGTGCGAAATTTCCCGAGTCTGTCCGTGACTGAAGTTGCCCGGCGCGCCGCAATAGACAAGGCGAGCTGTGGACGAACTGCAGGCGCGCTTGAGAAGCGCGGGCTGCTTTCGATCAAGAAGAGTGATACGGATGGCAGAGAGAAACTGCTCGACATCACCCCTGCCGGCGAGGAATTGTACGGCAAGGCGTTTATTCAGGTCATGAAGCTGAAGTCGCTGCTCCTGGATGGAATTGATCCAGAGGTGCAGCGTCAGTTCCTGACTTCCATGGCAGTGTTTGTTCATGCATCACGCAAGAACACACGACCGTCAATTCCGACCGCACGTGACGCCGACATGGATTGAGACAGTCATAGCGATTGCAGCTGGCCACCCACAAGCAGATGGCCAGCTTTTCTTGGCGTCAGGTGACGTCGATTTCCATCGAGCCGATCCGGTCGATCCAGGCATGGATCTTGTTGCCCGGCTCAATCTGCCCGACGCCCTCGGGAGTCCCGGTGAAGATGACGTCGCCCACTTCCAGTGTATAGAATCGGCTGGCCATCTCGATCAGTTCCGGCACGCTCAGCACAAGATCACGCGTATTGGCCTTCTGCCTGGTGACGCCGTCAACCTTCAGTTCGAAGTCGAGCTGGGACGGATCGGTGATTTCATCGGCTGTTACAAGCCACGGTCCCAGCACCGAATAGCTGTCTATGGACTTGCGCATGCTGCGTTCCTCGGCGCCGCGCACCGTCATGTCAAGCCCGATCGCATATCCTGCGACGTACTCCAGCGCGCGCTCCGCTGACACCCTGTCGGCGCGTTTGCCGATGATGACCGCAAGTTCGATTTCGTGATCGCTGCGCCGATCAGGGAAGCGCAGTGTCACCGGCTCGGAGGGGCCGATAAGACTGCTGGTAGCCTTCAGAAACAGGCCGGTCTCGTGGATCACCCGCACTTGGGCTGCATTGCCCTGGTGCAGATCCTTCTGCGCGCGCGCCTCTTCCAGGTGCTTGACGTAGTTCACAGGCGCCGCGACAAGCTTGCCGGGGTTTGCAACCGGTGAATCGAAGGCCAGTTCACGGACTGGTCTGCGCTCTCCGGTCCTGGCAGCCACAAGGAATGCCTCCTTGAGCTGATCGAGATGTGCGATCAACGGGTCATGCCGCGGCAACGGGTAGCGCAGTTGCGGCAAAAGGTCGAGGGCCGAGGTGACATCGACAACCTCATCGTCCTGAACAAGACCGATACGGTCCTTGTGGAAGCGACAAATCTTCATTTCTTCTCCTTATCAACGGGCACCCGGCCCGGCGATCCTGGGGTCGGGTCGCCGGGCCGGGGTGACTAGTTCTCAGCGGTCGTCGCGGATCAAGCCAAACGCACGGGGAGTTCTTCCAGACCTCTGAACCGTGTGTTGTGCTGAAAGCGAGCTTCGCCGTTGCGCACCAAGGTCGGCAGCTCCTTCAGCACGGACGCAAGGGCGATCGGGGCCTCCATCCTGGCAAGCGGCCGACCGAGGCAGACATGGATCCCCGCACCGAACGCGACATGATTGTTCGGACGGCGCGCAAAATTCAGCCTGTCGGGGTCTTCGAACACACGCTCGTCCCTGTTCGCCGAAGCCTGGGCAAGAACCACCTCGGTGCCCGCCGGGATCGTGCCATTACCACTGGCAAGTTCCACATCGTTCGTCGTTCGCCGCCCCTGAAGCTGGAGCGGCGTGATGAAGCGGATCAACTCTTCGAGTGCCGTGGGCAGAGCAACCTCACCCTCGACCAGCTGACGCTTGCTCTCGGGGTCATCCATCAGGAAATGCATCGACTGAGAGATGAGGTTTGTCGTGGTCTCATGGCCGCCATTGAGCGTCACGATGCACATGTGAAGAATTTCGGCGTCACTGACCTCAACGCCATTTCGCTGCGCCGCAGCCATTGCGCAGAGGATGCTCTCGCTCGGGTCGATCGTGCGGCGCGCCTTGATCTCGTCGAGAAATGGCAGGAGATAGCCCATGAATTCCGTTACCGCTTCATGGCCTTGCTTGATCGCTTCGGCCGACACCTGCGGGTTGAGCGGGAAAAGCACCTTGCGCCCCACGCCCTGGATATAGTCAGCATCTTCAACCGGAATGCCGATGACCCTGCAAATGAGTGCAACCGGGATGCGGAAAGCGAAATCGCGCACGAAGTCGAACTCGCCCATTTGCTTGACCTTCTTGATTTCACGGTCAATCACGTCTTGGGTAAAGTCCGTCAGAGACTTGATGGATGTCTGAGAGAAGAAGGGGTTGACGATATCGCGCAACCGGTCGTGATCGGGGTTGTCACGGAAGAGCATCGTCGATGTGTGATGCTCCAGCAGGGGGCCCTTGCCAAATTTCTTCTCAAAGTACTCGCCCTTGTAAACGAGACCTGACAGGTCGCGCCAAACCTGACGCACATCGTCATAGCGCGTCAGAAGAACTGTGCCATCTGCTTGCCGGTGAACAGGATCACCATCGCGCAACAGGCGAAAATACTTGCTCGGATCGTCGAAATAGTCATCCGGCGGAGCCAATAGATTGAAAGCTTGCGCTTTCTCAGAGTCTGTTTGATCAATTCTCGCGGCTTCGGTCATTTTTCCCCCTGTATTCCACATCAATGAACCACTTGTAACATAGGCATTCGTAAGCATGCTGTCAATTTTCAACTTGGACACGCCCTTGCTTTTGTCCATGTCAGAAGATGAAGCTTCAGCCTTTCGCGCTCCCCCCACATGCGCGGCACGCTCCTCTGCGGCGATCTGCCTTTAGCCGCAAGTCGCGCCCGGAAGGGCCTGGACGAATGCGGCGATCGGGGCAAGGGCTGCAAGGTCCACGCCGGTTTCAACGCCGCAATCCCGGAACAGGCTCACGACATCCTCGGTGGCGACGTTGCCGCTGGCACCGGGAGCATAAGGGCAGCCGCCAAGCCCACCAATCGCGGAATCGAAGACGCGTACACCCTGATCATAAGCCGCGCGCACATTCGCCGTGCCATGGCCGTAGGTATCATGCGCATGCATCGCCCAAGCGGAAACGGAGGGAAAGCGCGCCATCGCCGCCCTGAACAATTCCGCGACCTGCGCCGGTTCGCCGCGGCCAGTCGTGTCGCATAGGCAGATCTCGGCATCGGGGCAGATTTCCAGCGCGCGTTCCAGAAGATCGAGCACGGCGTTGGCAGGTGTCACCCCCTCGAACGGGCAATGGAATGCGGTGGCGAGGTTGAACCGCAGCCGCAGCCCATCGGGCGCCTCAGCGACAAGCCGGGCGTAATCGGCGAGGGCCTCATCCGGCGTGGCGCGCACGTTCGAACGGCTGTGGCTTTCCGAGACCGAGATGACATAGGACAGAAACTCCGCTCCCGCCGTGATTGCCTTCAGGCCATAGCGGGCATTGGGAACCAGGACCTGCGGCACGACATGACCCTGGGCCAGAACCTCGGCCAGAACCTCGCCGGCGTCGGCGAGTTGAGGGATGGCGCGCGGACTGACGAAGGAGGTGATCTCCATCCGTTTCAATCCTGCAGCGGCAAGGTCGCGGATCACGGCGATCTTGGTCTCGGTCGGGATGAAGGGGCCGATGTTCTGAAAGCCATCGCGGGGACCAACTTCAACGATCTGGACGGCGGTCATGCTATTACTCCCTTCTGGTAGAGCAACTTGATTTCATCCTGCGAGTAGCCCGCGATCTCTGCCAGAACGGCTGCGGTATCTTGTCCGACCTCCGGGCCGGTGCAGCGGATCGTGCCAGGGGAATCGGGGAAATGCGGCACAATGCCGGGATGAAGCAGGTCGCCATGTAGCGGGTCGCTGACTTCGCGCACCATGCCGCGGGCGCGGAACTGCGGATCATCGGCAATTTCCGCAGCGGTGTAGATCAGCGTCGAAGGGATGTCTGCCTTGGCCAGAAGCTCTGTCAGTCGACCGGCATCGAACTGCCTGGACCAGGCAGAAATGGCCTCGTCGAGTTCGTTGACGTGTTTGAGGCGGCCCGCATTGGTCTGCAACTCCGGCCGTACCGCCAGATCTTCGCGCCCGATCAACGCTGTCAGCCGCTGAAACAGAAGATCTGAATTCGCAGCGACAATGACCCAACGGCCATCTGCCGAAGGATAGGCGCTGGTGGGAGCCGCCGACGCGATGCGCGCGCCGACGGGTTGGCGCACAAGGCCGAGCGCACCGTACTCCGTGACGATCCCTTCCGTGAGCGACAGCACGGCTTCTGTAAGCGCTACATCGACGGTGCTGATGTCCCCATCCTCGGCTCCGCCGCTGCCCGTCCGACCGTCTCGGCGCAAAAGACCGGCGAGAACGCCGATCGCTGCGTAAAGTCCGGCAACGGAATCGCCGATGCTGATGCCGACGCGTGGCGGCGGCAGATTGGTGGTGCCAGGAGGATGGTCGGTCAGGTGACGCAATCCGCCGATCGCCTCGCCAATGACGCCAAAAGCGGCGCGGTCACGCAATGGGCCAGTCTGTCCGTAACCCGAGATATGGGCCACTACGAGACCTGGCCGCAGCTCCTGCAGCCTTTCACGATCGAAGCCGAGACGCGCCAGACCCCCGGGGCGCTGATTCTCGATCAGCGCATCAGAGCGCGCGATGATGCGTCCCACGGCCTCGACTCCTTCGGGGCTTTTGAGATCAACCGCAACCGAACGCTTGTTGCGGCCATGAACGCTCCACCACAGTGACGCGCCGTTGGATTGCGCGCCCCAGCCCCGCACAGGATCCCCATCGGGCGGTTCGATCTTGATGATCTCGGCACCAAGATCGCCGAGAATGCGAGTGGCGAACGGAGCGGCGATGAAGTGGCCGATTTCGACAATGCGGAGGCCGCTAAGGGGTGGCGGGGCTTCTGGTCTGGTGTTCATGTGTCCTCGTCGAGATATCCGGCGTCTCGCTCGCTTCAGGAGTGTCCGGCTTCTGTTGGTGTTGCGTCATACCGCATCTGGTTGGTGTGCTGGCGCGGCCTCACGGAAAGCGGGCAGCGCATCGGCTGCATCGAATATCCGCGCGATGGTGGGCCAACGGCTTGTATCAATGTCGAAACGTTGGTTGTTCCAGACCTGGGCATAGAGGCAGCAATCCGCGAGCCCCGGCGTATCACCATGGCAGAAACGCCCGGTGCGACTGTCCTGCGCCAGCATGATTTCAAGCGGATCAAAGGTGGTTTCGACCCATTGCGTGAACCAGGCTTTCTGAGCAGCCTCGTCGGCACCGAATTGCTCGGTCAGGCGAGTCAGGACGCGCAGGTTGTTCAGGGGGTGGATCTCGCAGGCGATCATGTATGAAAGCGCGCGCACACGTGCCCGCCCGTCTGCCCCCTCAGGCAAGAGCCGCGGTCCGGGTTGGGTTTCGTCGAGCCATTCGATGATGGCAAGCGACTGCACAAGAACCTGGCCATCGTCGCTTTCCAGAACCGGCACAAGTCCGGCGGGGTTCAGCGCCAGGAATTCGGGCGTACGGGTTTCACCTTTGCGCAGGGCATAGGGCACATATTCATAGGCGACGCCCTTGAGGTTGAGGGCAGCGCGCAGCCGCGTCGAGGTCGATGAGCGGAAGAAATTATGAAGGCGGAAGGTCATTCGACGTGTCCCTTCGCGCGCGGCCCGATGGTCGTGGTAATCTCGCCCAGCCCACTGATCGAGACGACGCATACATCGCCCACCTGCATCGCGCCGACGCCCGCAGGCGTGCCTGTCATCACCAGATCGCCGGGCCGGATCTCCATTGACTGCGACAGGATCGAGATGATCTCTGGCACCGACCAGATCAGGTCTTGCAGATCGGCGCTTTGCTTGACGGCACCATTTAGCGTCAACTGGATCCGGCCCTGCTCGGGCTTGCCGACCGGCGCGCCAGTGTGGATCGAACCGATCACCGCCGAGCGATCAAACGCCTTGCCCCAGTCCCAGGGCCGTCCTGCCGCACGGGCAGCAAGCTGCAAGTCCCGTCGCGTCAGGTCGTTGCCGATGGCGTAGCCGAAGATGTGGTCGCGCGCCTGTTCCTCGGGAATATCCGTGCCAGCCTTGCCGATGGCGATCACCAGTTCGGCTTCATAGTGGAAGTTCTGCGTTTCGGGCGGATAGGCGACGACCTGCCCATCTTCGACAACGGCATCGGCGGGTTTGGTGAAGAAAAACGGCGGATCGCGATCCGGATCCTTGCCCATCTCTCGTGCATGCTCGGCATAGTTGCGTCCGACGCAGAAGATCCGACGCACAGGGAAACGCTCGTCCCGACCGGCGATAGGCAGGCTGACGGCAGGAGGCAGCGGGAAGCTGTAATTCATGGAGGTTATTGTCCTTTCCTCGTGGTCGTAATTCAGCGATGTGGCATCGTAGGATGCATTCATGTCGGCACTATCGCCCTGCGCAGCAACCGAAGTGCCACCATGATTGCGACACCCAGGCCATGGAGCATGAGGGTGTATCCGCCACCCAATGCTTCCGGCAGAAGAAGCAGCACTCCGCCAAAGCCCAGGACTGCGCGTTCGTAGCCTGACAACATGCCCCCGAACCAGCCAACCATGGCGGCGGATATGGCATAAACCCCAATTGCCGCAGCAGACGTGGTCAGCAGGATTTCAACCGGGGTTCCCTGCATCAGCAGGGCAGGCGTAACCACGAAAATGAAAGGAACGATATAGGCTGTCCAGCCTAGCCGCATCGCAACGAATGCTGTCTGCATCGGCGGGGCCCCGGCCAGCGCCGCAGCGAAGAAGGCGCCGATGCCGACAGGCGGGGTCACCATTGACATCATGCCGAGGTAGAAGATGAAGAAATGGGCAGCCATGGGTGTGATCCCGGCCTCTACCAGCGGAGGTGTAAGAAGGACCGCCAGCAACAGATAGACGGCAACCGTCGGCATCCCCATGCCAAGGACAACACTGGCAATGGCCGTGAGGAGCAAGAGCAGCGGAAGGCTGCCCCGACCGATCTCGGCCAGCGCGAACGTGCCGACAAAGCCCAACCCGGTGATGTTGAGAACACCGATGATGAAGCCGGCGGCAGCGGCGATCATCAGGATCTCGGTCATGGAGATGCCGGCTTCGGCGAGCGATTGCCAGATCATGCGCAGAGTGATGCGCCGGCCACCATAGCCGTATGCGACGCCGCAGATCAGGGCAACGCCGGCCGCCCAGAGGGCCGCCGTTTCCGGTCGCTGGCCCAGCCAGAACATGCCGACCACGATCACTGCAAACGGCAGGATGAAGATACCCCCGCGACGCAGAGTGTCGAGCGCAGAAGGAATTTCATCCTCACGCAGGGGGGCGATGTTGGCCTTGGCGGCCTCAAGATCAACCTGACAGTACACCGCAAAGTAATAGAGCGCGGCCGGGATGATCGCTGCAATCGCGACCTGCGCATAGGAAACGCCCAGGAAATCGGCCATAAGGAAAGCGACTGCGCCCATGACCGGGGGGGCGATCTGCCCTCCGGTCGAGGCGACGGCCTCGACTGCGGCAGCCATCCGGGGCCGATATCCCGAGCGGATCATCAGCCGGATGGTGACGACGCCGGTCGCGACGATGTTGGACACCACAACCCCGGAGATCGTGCCGAAAAGCGTCGAGGCCAGGATCGAGATCTTGGCCGCTCCGCCGCGGCGGCGCCCCAGCGCGGCAAGCGCGATGTCGTTGAAGAACTCGCCCCCCCCCGCCCGCACGAGGATCTGCCCGAACAGCACGAACGCGGCGACGACCGTTACCGACACGTTCATGGTAAGGCCGAGCATGCCATTGGCATCGAACCCGATATAGGAAAGCAGACGATCCGGTGAGACCTGCCGCGTTTGCATCGCACCCTGAATCATGTGGCCGATCATCCCGTAGCCCCCGATGAAAAGCACCACCACGACGAGCGCCCAGCCCACCACCCGCCGCAGCCCCTCAAGCACCAGCAGGACAAGCATCCCGGACATGATCACGATATCGACCGGGGCGGACATCACCCGCGAGACGATATCGGCATAGTTTATGGCAACATACAGCGAAAGACCAAGCCCCAGGACGGCAAGAATCCAGTCGATGGTTCTACCACCGTCCGCCGGAACATTCTCGTCGCTGCCGCGTGGATCCTTCTCGCCGACGCTGCTTCTGTCGATCAGGAACACCAGGCCCAGCCCAAGCCCCAGGGCGACGGCCAATATCTGCTCGACATAGACGCTCAGCCCGAGGCGGCTCGGCGCGTCGAACCCCACAGCGACGGCCAGCAGCGAAAGTGCCACCGCCTGGGTTTGGACGGCAATCCGACGAAATGTTGGCAGCCGACTGCCAGTTGTCTGAGTCAAAGCCTGTTTCCTCCACAATGAGCGAATGCAAAAAGGACTGCGCCGGGAAATCTCCCGGCCCAGCCCTCCGTCATAACCGTGTCAGTCAACAGCGCGAATGGCGACGCCCCGCTCGGCGAAGAAGGCCGCTGCACCAGGGTGATATTCCACACCCGGATAATCGACATAGGCGGTTTCAATGTTCATCACGCGAAGCGGAGGATAGGCATCGCCGATCGCACCCACATTGTCGAAAATCGAGGCCAGCAGCGCCTTGACCTGTTCGTCGGACACATGCTCACCAGCAACAAGGACGTTGTCCCATGTCAGCATCATCATCGGCGCATCGACACCCACCCGCACCGGCGAGGGCGTCACCTCTGAGAAGTAATAGGCCGGGCGAAACTTGCGAATCGTTTCGAGCGCCTGCTCATCCGAGGCGACCTGAAGATAGCGGACCCCGCCCACCATTGCGCCGACCTCAGCGACCTTCGGCCCGCCGACAGCGAAGAAGGCCGCATCCGTCAGACCCGAGGCCAGAGCATCGACATTGCGAATGATATCGGGGATCGGCACTTCAACCACTTCACCATAGCTGATCCCGTCCGCCTCGAGAAGCGCACTCACCAGCGGACGGTTCAGCGGGAAAGCCTCCCAGCCCGAGGGCACACGCTTTCCGGCAAGATCGGAGACCCGCGTCATGCCGGAATCTGCCCGGACGAACAGCCCTACCGCAAAGGGATTGATCTTGGCCACAACACGCAGATTCGGCAGAGCCGCCGAGTAGTCACCCTCCCCGGCGACCGCTACGATCATGTCATTGATGTCAGTCATCGTGAATTCGGCGTCTTTGCTGTCGACGGCCTGAAGCATCTGCGCGTTGCCGCTATATGCCTGAACAACCAGCCGCCCGCCGCCGCTTTTCTGGGCCTCGGCCGCAATGACCGAAGCCATCGTATTCCACACCGAACCCGCAGGAGGTGTCGTGATCGATGTAACCTGTGCGGAGGCACCGCCAGCCGCCGTCACTGCAAATACCATCGCGCCAAAAACGCGCGCCAAAAACGTCCTCATCTTCTCGCCCCCCATGCTGAACTCGCTCCCCCGCAAGCCCTTGCCCTTCCCCTTACCAGTTCCGGACTTGCTTGAAAAGCATGCTTTTCATATTGTCAACGGCCCCTCAAAGCGATAACAATCCGGCCCACGCGTCTGCGAGGAGCCGGATGCGGCGGAAATCGATTCCAGAGGGAGGAGCCTACGATGAACGTAAAGGCAAATGTTGGCGCGGCGGGCGCTTATTCTGATGCCCAAATTCTTGCAATGGTCGACGAGAAGAGCGGTAAGTTCGACCCTAAGATCTATGTTGACGAGTCGCTTTATCGCCTTGAGCTTGAGCGCATTTTTGCGCGCACCTGGGTTTGCATGGGTCACGAGTCGCATATCCCGAATTCGGGCGACTTCACGACCGCCTATATCGGCGAGGATCCTGTGGTCGTTGTGCGCCAGAAAGACGCCAGCATCCGCGTGTTCCTGAATCAGTGCCAGCACCGCGGAATGCGCATCTGCCGCGCCGATTCGGGCAACGCCAAGGCATTTACTTGCACCTACCATGGTTGGGCATACAATCAGGGCGGTGATCTGGTCAGCGTCCCGATGGAGAAGGAAGCCTTCGGTGGTTGCCTGAACAAGGCAGAGTGGGGGCCGAAGCAGGCGCGCGTCGAAACCTACAAGGGTCTCATTTTTGCGAACTGGGATGCCGACGCGCCGGGGCTCGACGAATATCTGGGTGATGTCAAATTCTACATGGACATCATGCTCGACCGCTGTGAGGCCGGAACCGAGGCGATACCCGGGATCCAGAAATGGGTCATTCCCTGCAACTGGAAGTTCGCGGCCGAGCAGTTTGCTTCGGACGCTTATCATGCGGGCACCACCTCGCACTTGTCCGGCATCATGGCCGGTGTGCCGGAAGATGTGGATATTACCCAGGTTGCCCCTCCGACGGATGGTTTGAATGTCCACCTGGAGAACGGCCATGGTTGCGGCCTCTTCTTGCGGAACCCGATGTTCTACATGACTATTGTTGGGCCGAAGGTGACGGAATACCTGACGACCGGGCCAGCATACGAAGAGGCAGTGCGGCGTTTGGGTCAGGGACGGGCGGATGTGAACCTTTGCCATACCAACGTCTTCCCGAACTTGTCGTTCCTGGCAGGGATCAACACGGTCCGGATGTGGCAGCCTCGCGGCCCGAACGAGATCGAGGTCTGGACCTTCACTCTCGTTGACAAAACTGCCCCGCAGGAGATCAAGGATGAATGGCGTCGCCATACATCGCGCACTTTCTCGGCGGGCGGCGTGTTCGAGCAGGATGATGGCGAAAACTGGTGCGACATCCAGCAAGTGCTGCAGGGTCATGTTGCCCAAAACCAGAAGTTCAACATCGAGATGGGCTCGCATACAGTGACGGCCGATAATCCCGAGGGCTTCCCCGGGCTGAGCTTCGCATACACCTATAGTGAGGAGTCGGCGCGAGGCATGTACCGTTATTGGACGCAGATCATGACCGCACCGGATTGGGATGCAATCCGCCGGATCGAGCAACAGCCGCTCGCGGCGGAGTAACGTTCAATCGGCGGCAAATGTCCGCTTATGTATCAAACGTCTGCCGATACGCCTCGGCAGACACTTTTCGATGAGGGAGGAATAAGATGCTCGATGATACTTTCAAGGCTGCCTTCGAAAGCAAGCCCAAGGCCGTTTCTCTGGAGCTTCAGCATGAAGTCGAACAGTTCCTGTATTGGGAATCCAAGCTTCTGACGGATCGCCGGTACAAAGAGTGGTTCAGCTTGCTGGCTGAGGACCTTCACTATTGGATGCCGATCCGCTCGACGAAGATCATGCGCGAAGTCGCTCAGGAATATACCGATGAGCACGGCTTTGCCCATTTCGACGACAACTGGTACACGATGAAAGGCCGGATTCGCAAGATCCTGTCCGATGTGGGCTGGTCCGAAAACCCGGCCTCTCGCGTGCGTTATCTGATCGGGAACGTCATGGTCGTCCCGGAAGACGAGAATACGATCAATGTCGTTTCGGCGTCGATGGTGTACCGGACGCGGCAAGAACGCCAACTTGACGTTTTCGCCTGCGAGCGCCGGGATGTCCTGCGTCGGGTTGAAACCGAAGCGGGCTTCGAGATTGTGCGCCGCACGATCCTGATTGACCAGAGCACAATCCTGTCGAACAACCTCAGCTTTTTCTTCTAAGGAAGCAAATATGGCATGGATCAAGGCGTTCCCTTCGGCAGATGTGCCGGAGGGGGATATGAAAGTATTCGAAGGTGGCCCTGAGCCGATAATGGTGTGCCGGGTGGACGGCGAAATACACGCCGTCCAGGACACCTGTACGCATGACACGTGGTCACTCGCGGACGGTTTTATCGAGGACGGAGTTGTCGAGTGCAGTCTGCACTTCGCGAAATTTTGCGTCAGAACCGGCAAGGTGAAGGCCCTGCCTGCTTGTGAGGCACTCAAGGTGTTCCCCGCAAAGGTTGACGGCGACTTCATATACATCGACTGCTGAAAAGCCGCGTCAAAAACAGGGAGGAATTACAATGCAACTCAAGGATCAAGTCGCGCTCGTGACGGGCGGAGGGTCCGGTCTTGGACTCGCCATCGTGGAACGCTTCGTCGAGGAAGGCGCACGTGTTGCAATCTTTGACCGCTCGCAAGAGCGCATCGACGACGCGGTGAAAGCGTTTGGCGACAAGGTCGTCGGCATCGCGGGCGACGTTCGCAAAGTGGACGACAACAATCGGGCGGTGGCCGAGTGCGTCAGCGCCTTCGGCAAGCTCGACACGTTCGTCGGAAATGCGGGCATCTGGGACTACTCGAAAACCATGGTCTCGACAGAAGATGACGAACTGTCATCTGCTTTCGACGAGATGTTCGCCATCAACGTCAAGGGCTATGTCCTCGGAGCCAAGGCGGCATTGCCAGAGCTTTACAAGACCAAGGGCCACATGATCTTTACCGCGTCGAACGCTGCCTTTTATCCAGGCGGTGGCGGTGTTCTTTACACGGCAACGAAGCATGCGGTGGTCGGCATGATCAAGCAGATGGCGCATGAATTTGCACCGCACGTACGGGTCAATGGCGTCGCGCCAGGTGGTATCGGTGGCAGCAACCTCGCCGGAACCAGTGCCCTTTCGCAAGAGGGAATCAAGTTTTCCGATATTCCGCTCGACGACCTGATGAAGCAAATGCTGCCGCTTGAACGTGCATTCAATGCGCGGGAATATGCTGGCGCCTACGCCTTCTTCGCCAATCGTCGCGACAATACGCCGGGCACTGGTGCCGTACTGAATTTCGACGGCGGTATCGGCATGCGGGGCTTTGGGTCTCCGAATATGGGCGCAGAGCTCGTTGCAAAGTTCGGCGCAATTTAACCATAGCCGTGCGCACGGATAGGCCGTGCGCACAGTTGAAACTGGGTCGTTCTCTGGACGAATCCTCGGGAGGCTTTTGGCTGACGCAGGTTTCAAGAACAGAGAAGTAAACTTAAAAGGACATGGAATGACTGTTCAGCTCTATATCGACAATGAGGCGCAGAATGCCACAGACAACGCCACATTTGAACGCTGCTCACCTGTAAGTGGCGAAGTCGTGACGCGTGGCGCAGCTGCCACGCCAGGGGATGCCGTGGCCGCGATCGAATCTGCCGAACGCGCCTTTGCGTCCTGGTCGCAGACTGGTCCGGGCCAGCGCCGCGCCCTGCTCATGAAGGCCGCGGAAGAGATCGAAAAGCGCACGGAAGATTTCGTTGTCGCCATGAAAGGCGAAGTCGGGGCCGGCGAACTCTGGGCACGCTTCAATGTCATGCTCGCGGCGAATGTTTTCCGCGAAGCCGCAGCGATGACCACGCAGATTCAGGGCAGTACTATCCCGTCTGACAAGCCGGGAACGCTGTCGATGACCGTAAGGCAGCCGGTAGGTGTGATCCTGTCGATCGTGCCTTGGAACGGGCCGATTGTGCTGGCAGCACGGGCCATTGCCTATCCGCTGATGTGCGGCAACACCGTTGTTTTCCGCGCCTCGGAAACCTCGCCCAAGACCCATGTGCTGGTTGCTGAGGCCGTCCATGCGGCCGGTTTCCCCGCAGGAACGCTCAACTTCGTGATCAACGACCCAAAGGACGCACCCGAAGTCGTAGAGGCAATGATCGCGCATCCAGCCGTGCGGCGTGTCAACTTCACCGGTTCGACGCATGTTGGCCGGATCATTGCTGCGGCTTGTGGCCGCCATCTCAAGCGTAGCCTGATGGAACTCGGCGACAAGGCGCCCATGGTGGTCCTCGCGGATGCGGATATCGACGGCGCAGTGGATGCGACCATCTTCGGCGCCTTCCTCTATCAGGGCCAGATCTGCATGACGACCGAGCGTGCCATTGTCGATGAGTCTGTCGCCGATGCGTTCGTCGAGAAACTCGCCGCGCGGGCAGCACAGCTGGAGGCGGGCGATCCACGCACTCAGGCGGCTTGCGCGCTTGGTCCGATCATCAGCCAGGGCGCAGTTAATCACCTGAACAGTTTGCTTGCCGATGCGACCGAAAAAGGTGCGAAGATTCGGACTGGCGGGCTTGCAGGCAGCACCCTGATGTCGCCGACTGTGCTCGATGGTGTCACATCTAAGATGCGCATCTACTCCGAGGAAGCCTTTGGTCCGATCTTGCAGGTGATCCGTGTCAACGGCGCGGACGAAGCTGTTCGGGTGGCCAATGACACTGAATACGGCCTGTCTGCTGCTGTCTTCGGGACAGACATGGTACACGCACTTGATGTCGCAATGCGCATTCAGACTGGTTCAGTGCACATCAACGGCTCTACCGTCGCGAATGAAGCCCAAGCGCCTTATGGCGGCACGAAGGCCAGCGGTTGGGGCCGGTTCGACAGCACTGCGGTGATTGATGAATTCACCGAACTGAAGTGGATTACGATCGAACAGCCGTCTCAACAGTATCCCCTGTAAGGCAGGCCAGAAACCGGGCGGATGAGGTTGGGAAAATGATTGTCATCGGTGATGGTGATGATCTTATTCGCATCCGCCCGGTCAGAATCTGTCGGCTGGAGTGGGCAAAAGCTGGTGGGTCTCATCCGGAATGCGGTCATCGCCCAGTTCGATCCCGGCAAAGCGGCGCATCGCCTCGCTGTCGTAGAGGGTCTCCTCGGCCATCGGGTCGCTCAGAGCATACCAGTTCTGAAGGAAATAGACCCGCAGCATCACCTCCAGAGCCATCGGTGGCCGACCGCCCTTTGGCCCGGCCTTGGGATAGTGCGGCACGATCAGCGCAAGCAGCCGAACCCACGGCACCACCGCATCCATCTCCGCCAAGAACAACTCCCGCCGCGTCCGTTTCTTCTTCATGGCGTCGCGCAGGCCGGGAAGGGCGGGCTGTTTCGGCATCGCAAGGACTCCTTGCAGGGACACCCAAGTCTACCAGATCAGACGAGAATCGAGAGGTTTTTCAGACGTTCCTTAAACAACGGCAATCTTGCGCCCTGTTGTCAAGCCATTGATCTTCTCTATCATACTTTGCGCATCAATTTTGTAGTATTGGTACAGCTCGCCAATAGTCCCAGTCTGCCCAAAGCGTTCCACACCCAACGGAATCGTCTGGTGGCCCTGAACCGCACCGAGCCATGACAATGTCGCGGGGTGTCCGTCAATTACCGTGAGAAGGCGGCAATGCGGCGGCAAATCTTGCAAGAGGCGTTCAACATGACTAGTCGCGCCCTGCTGGCCACGCGCCCGAGCGCGCTGTGCCGCCGTCCAGCCCGCGCTCAGCCGATCCGCCGAGGTAACGGCCAGCACGCCGATGTCACGCCTCGCATCCGCCATAGCGCCTGCGGCGCGGATCGCTTCGGGCGCAATGACACCTTGATAAGCGATCACCACCTCGCAGTTGGGTCCGGGCCGACGCAACCAATAAGCGCCGTCTATAGTTCCTTGCTGCCAATCCCCATTCGGGCGCTTGCCGGGCTGTTCCACCGGGTTGGTCGAGAGCCGCAGATAGACGGAGCCGCCGGCTTCATCGCGCAGCCAGGTGCGCTCGTCAGGATTGCCTGAACCGTCCCGCTGGAGATAGCCTAAGGCCCACTCCATGATAACTGCCAATTCATCGGCAAAGGCGGGCTCAAAGGCGGCCAGTCCGTCCTGGCTCATCCCGATCAAGGGTGTGCCGATGGATTGATGCGCACCGCCTTCGGGTGCCAGCGTAACGCCCGAGGGCGTACCTACCACCATGAACCGCGCATCCTGATAGCAAGCGTAGTTCAAAGCATCGAGCCCGCGCGCCACGAAAGGATCGTAGAGTGTCCCGATCGGGATCAGCCGCTTGCCGAACAGTGAATGCGACAGCCCCGCCGCCGCCAGCAACAGAAACAGGTTCATCTCGGCGATGCCAAGTTCGATGTGTTGACCTTTCGGCGTGAATTCCCATTTCGCGGTTGAGGGGATGCGATGCTCGATAAAGGCATCGGCCTGCTCAGTGCGGGCAAACAGCTTGCGCCGGTTCACCCAGGGGCCGAGATTGGTGGTGCCGGTCACGTCGGGCGACATCGTCACGATGCGCTCCGCCAGATGGCTGTCGCCTTTGGACAAATCATCAAGGATCTTGCCGAATGCCATCTGTGTCGAGATCTCGCGGTCAGATGACAGGGCAATCTCGGGAACCGGCAATACCGCGTCGGTGAAGCGGCGACGACCTTTGGCAAAAAAGGGCACCTTGTCGAGGAACTTTTGCAGCGCGGCGGCGTCTGGCACGGTGGCGAACTTGTCCCACTCCTGCCCCGCCGGCACGCCCATATGTTGTTGCCAGTCGGCCATCTGGTTCTTGGTCATTAAGCCACCGTGGTTGTCCTTGTGGCCCGCAATGGGTGTGCCCCAGCCCTTGATCGTATAAGCAAGAAAACATGTGGGACGGTCGTCGGTGACATTGGCAAACACCTCGGCCATGGTCTCGACACAGTTGCCGCCAAGATTCTCCATCAGCGCCGCGAGTTCCGTATCATTGCGCTTGCCGATCAGCGCCGTCACCGGCCCCTGATCACCAAGATCATCCATCAACCGCTTGCGCCAGACCGCGCCGCCCTGATAGGTCAGGGCGGAATATTGCTGGTTCGGGCAGGCGTCGATCCAATCGCGCAGGGCGTCGCCACCCTCTTCTTCAAAGGCCGCGCGCTGCAGAGCGCCGTACTTCACGCGAATGACATTCCAGCTGAAAGCTTCGAAGATTTTTTCTACTCGCGAAAACAGGCCTTCGCGCACCACACCGTCTAATGACTGGCGGTTGTAGTCGATGATCCACCAGCAGTTGCGCAGATCGTTCTTCCAGCCCTCTTGCAACGCTTCATAAATATTACCTTCGTCCAGTTCGGCATCGCCGACCAGCGCCACATGGCGGCCAGCAGCCAGGTCGCTGCTCCAGTCTTTGGCCATCAAGTAATCCTGCACGATCGACCCGAAAGCGGTAATCGCCACGCCCAACCCCACAGAGCCGGTCGAATAATCCACGTCGTCCACATCTTTGGTGCGGCTGGGATAGCTTTGCACGCCCTCGAATCCGCGAAAGTTCTTCATCTTATCAAGCGTTTGATGACCCATCAGGTATTGCATGGCATGAAAGATCGGCGAGGCGTGCGGCTTTACCGCTACACGATCTTCGGGTCGCAGCGCGGAAAAGTATAGCGCCGTCATGATCGACACCATCGAGGCCGAGCTGGCTTGATGGCCACCAACCTTGATTCCGTCTACCTTTGGCCGGATGTGGTTGGCGTGATGAATCATCCAATGCGACAACCACAACAAACGGTCCTGAAGCGTTTTGAGATGGAGTGTGTCAGATGTCATTTTCGGCCCTCGCATTCAAAGCTTGAAGTGTTGCGAGACTAGCATCAACAATCTGACGCTTCTCGCCTAGTTAACGACTACTTTATGTGTTATGTGGTGATAGTGGCCATTTTTTTGGAAAAACTTGATGATTAGCACCAATCTTGATTCTTACGATGTGGGTATTCTGCATGTCCTGCAGCGTAACGGACGTGCCACAATCAACGAACTGGCTGAAGCCGTCGGGCTTAGTCCATCCCCGGTGGCCCGCAGGCTGCGCATTTTAGAGAATGCGGGCGTGATCACAGGCTATGCTGCGCTGATCGACGAAACTGCTTTGGGTTATGAATTTTCCGTGTTTGTCTCGGTCAAACTTGACCGTCAAGTGGACGACGCACTGGCCAGCTTCGAAGCCGCGGTGTGCAGCTTTCCTGAAGTTGTCGATTGTTGGCTGATGACCGGCAACCGCGACTATCTGCTGCGCATTGCAACGCGCGGGCCTTCCGATTTTGAACGCTTCCTAACCAGCACCTTCACCAAAGTTTCAGGTGTAGCATCTATTGAAAGCTCAATCCCACTGAGACGCGTCAAGGCAGGCTTGTCACGCACGCTGAAACTTGATGCCAAAGGATATCAAAGGCAAACAACAACTGGGCATGGTGGATCCTAAACGAGATCTCTTGGCACTGTCATTTGTGGACGTATATGGACCCCGCCTGATTGCAACAGGCTAACTTGGTCTGGTTCGGCGATCACGATTGCAGACGTATATCCGGCTTCCTTGAGCGGCCCGATGTTTCGTCGCCGCGAGCCCCGATGGATTTCCGCGCGCTTCTTCCTCATTGGCTCCAAGGCATCGGCTTTCGCCGCGCCGGTCCACACATCAGGTTCAAGAAGCGATCAGGGTGACCCTTTCACCATCTCCTGCCAGTTGTTGCAACGTTTCGGGGAGCGCGTGTCAACGGCGGAGTAAAAACCAGCCACGTGGCGGCGCAAAATCAGGCCAATGACGGGCGCCAGGCGCCATGGCGCGCGCGCTTGTCACATAGCTGGCGCGTGCCATGGCGCTTGGCCCGCAGGGCCAATCCTGTGGCGGATGATCAGGTTGGGGCTTCGGCCTTTCGGGCGCGGCTTTGGGCGAGCCGATAGCTGTCGCCGTTCATCTCGAGGATGTTGACGTGATGCGTCAGTCGATCGAGCAGTGCGCCAGTCAAGCGTTCGGTGCCGAAGGTCTCGGTCCATTCGTCGAACGGCAGGTTGCTGGTGATCAGCGTGGCCCCGCGCTCATAGCGCTGCGAGATCACCTCGAACAGTAGCTCGGCACCGGTCTTGGAGAGCGGCACGAAGCCCAACTCGTCGATGATGAGCAGCTTGACGGCGGCCAGCTGCTTTTGCAGGCAGAGCAGGCGACGTTCGTCGCGGGCCTCCATCAGTTCGTTGACCAGCGCGGCGGCGGTGATGAAGCTGACCGGCAGCCCCTTCTGGCAGGCGGCCAGCCCCAGCCCGAGGGCAATATGGGTCTTGCCTGTGCCGCTGGGCCCCAAGGCGATGACGTTCTCGCGTCGGTCGATCCATTCGCAGCGGGCAAGTTCCAGCACCTGCATCTTGTTGAGCTTCGGGATCGCCTTGAAGTCGAAGCTGTCGAGGCTCTTTGTGGCTGGGAACTTCGCAGCCTTGATCCGCCGTTCGATCATCCTACGCTCGCGGTCGATCAGTTCCAGCTCGACGAGACGCGCCAGGAACTGGACGTGATCCCGACCCTCGGCGGCGCATTGGCGGGCAAGCTTGTCGTATTCCCGAAGGAAGGTGGGCAGCTTCAGCGTCTTGAGATGATCCGCGAGCAGGATTTTCGGGGCCACGGTCATGCTGCATCCTCCGACAGCAGGGACATGTAACTGGCCGCGGACGTGGTCTCGACGTTCGCCCGAGGCACGTAGGGGTAGACATCGAGGTCCAGCTTCGGGGGGTCTGATGCCGGGAAAATCAAAAACGCTCATGAGAGCGTACTATTCTGCCCCCTCCGGCATCAGACCCCTAGATGGTCAGGCCGATAAAAAACGCCAGCGCGGGCAGCAGCACATAGTCGAGCCAACCCAGCCAGGCCGACAGGCCCACGGCGCCGAGAAGAACGACCAGGATCGGCGTGAAGCAGCAGAGCGCTGCGATGACGGTGCCGACGACACCTGTTGCAATCAGCTTGCGGTCTGTCCGCTCGGTCATCCCGTCAACCCGAGACGCGCGCCGGGTAGCCTGCATTGGCCGACGCGGTCGCGATCGCCTCGGCGCTGGTCGCGGCGGTGTCGAAGACGACAGTAGCGGTGCGCGCCTCGAAGTCGATCTCGACCGCGTGCACGCCTTCGACGCCCTCCATCGCGCGCTTCACGGTGACCGGACACAGCGCACAGGTCATATTGTCCACCGCGAAGGTGAGGGTCTGCTCGGCGGCGACGGTTTGCGCGACGGCAGGGATGGCCGTGATGGGTGCTGTGGCGGTCAGGCCGAACAGAACAAGGGCAAGGATCGTCTTCATGAGGGTGTCCTTTCGAGATCAGTAGAGAAGCGGAGCCCACCAGTCGATGGTGAGTGCAGCGAGGACGAGGATCAGGGAGGTCCAGAGAGCGGACTTGGTGATGCGCGCCGAGGATGGGCGCGCGCAGTAGGAACCGGGCTCGCAGACGGTCGGTTTGCGGAAATAGACCTGCCGGAATCCCGCCCCGATGAAGCCGAGCGCAATCACGGCGAAGATCGGCTTGAAGGGCTCCAGCGCCGTCAGGTTGCCGATCCAGGCCCCCGAGATGCCGAGGGTCAGCAGCACCAATGGTCCGACACAGCAGGCCGAGGCGAGAAAGGCGCCCATCACCCCGCCCGCCGCAAGCCAGCCCTTTCGGGCGGGGCGATCCGCTGCTGAGGTGTCAGTTCTGTCGTCTGTCAGCGCCATGTCGCGCACCTTTCGTCTGTGGTTGACGATGGGTGTAGGGTCTGTAGTAGCTACAGGCTCAAGAGGAAAACCCCCATGATCGATCACGAAAGCGAGAGCAGCTTAACACGCGGCGACCTGGCCCGGGCGACCGGATGCAACATCGAGACGATCCGCTATTACGAGAAAACCGGCCTGCTGCCCGACCCGCCGCGCAGCGCCGCAGGCTACCGGATATATTCCGCCGCACACGCCACGCGCCTTCGCTTCATCCTGCGCGCCCGCGAGCTCGGGTTCTCGATGGAGGACATTCGCGGGCTGATGGGGCTCAACGATGGTGCCGCGCCGACCTGCGCCGAGGTCAAGGAGCGGACAGAACGTCACCTTGCGGACGTGCGGGCGAAGATCTCGGATCTCCGGCGGATCGAATCCGTCCTCGCTGCAACGGCATCCAGGTGTTCTGGCGCCGAAGTCCCCAACTGTCCGGTGCTCGACGCGATTTCTGGAAACTGAAAACTATGACACGAACTTCCCGAACTCTTGAAGCTCCCATGCATCGAACTGGAAGATTCAAGATCGTGCCGCTACCCATATCTTGAATCGCCCCTGGCCGGTCACCTCGCGGATAAGGCCTCGCGCTTCCATCCAGGCAATATTGCGTTGAACGGCGGCACGGCTAGCGTTGGTCAGGACCTCGCCCATCGGGGCAGAGACAAGGGGCCATTCGGTAAGCACAGCGCGCAAGGCGCGCGGAGTCTTTCCCGAGAGCGCGGTCATCTCGGTTTCTGCCCGCGCTGACCATGCCTCGATATCGTCAAGGTGCCGCATTGCGGTCAGGCATGCGGTCTCCATCCCGTCAAGCCAGCGCGCCAGACGGTCAGCGGGTGGGCCGCTGGCGCGCAGCCCCCCTGCCCCGCCCATAGCCAGAGGTGCAAAGACGGCGCCCCCGCCCTCGCTGGCCACAATCCGCGCGGCTGTGACTGCCGCTTCCATTCGATCGCCCTGCTGCCCAAGGCCCGCAAGGCTCCAGAGGTGATAACCCGCGCAGGCACGGGTTATCGGGTGCAGCTCGGCGGCTTGCGCCATCAGGTTCAGCCAACCGCCCGCGCGATCCGCGAAAGGCTCGGCGTCATCGACCATGTTCTTGGGATCGCGACGATCGAGGAAGGCAGAAAGGTCCACCTTTGGGCCTGGTCCCCCTGTCAGACGACGTACCGCCCAACCGACACGCGCCAGTGCTGCGGGGTCCTCTTGAACGCCTGACAGGCGCATGGATATCCAAATAGCAATGCGATCCGGGCCAATGCGGTCACCCGCGAACCAGCTGAGGTCGGCAGCCTCGATCAGGGCAAGCCTGTGCCGCCATCCTTCCGGGCTGCGCTTCAGGCGGTCGTCCAGCGCGCCGACGCGACCGGCCACACGGGCAAGACGCGCGGCATGACCCGCCTCTGCTTTCCGCCAATCGTCGAGGACCTCGCCTTCACGCAGTTCGGCCCGTGGTCCTGGTGGCAAGTAATCCGGCTCCTCTTCCATGGGACCGGGCAGAAACCAGATGTCGCATTTTTTTCATCATTTCAACGCATGATTATATCGTGATTTCTGGATGATACCGCGATATCGCACATCATTTTTTCGCTTGAGGCTTCAATTTTGGTTCCGTATTTCAGCAAGCGGCCGCCCTGTTGGCGCACGGCCCAGCCGGTCTCGAAAGTTTCATATCGATGACGTCCGGCGGAGGGCATGCCTCGGATGAAGCGTGGGCCAAGGCAACACGTATCGCGCGTGAACTGGACCGGATTATTGACGGAGCGGCGCCGGTGCGTGAGGCCGTGGTACGCGCGGCATCCGAGCTGCGGCTCTCGACCCGCCAAGTCTACAACTATCTGGCGCGGTATCGAGAAGAACGCAGGGTATCGTCCCTGCTGCCGCGAACGAGTGGAACAAGGAAATCAAGGATCAGCCTCGCGGTCGAGAGCATCATCGCGATGACCCTGAGGGAGATGTGGTTGCGTCCTGAGCAGCCGGACCTCGCACCGATCGTCGAAGAGATCCGCGCCCGCTGCGCACAGGAAGGGCATACTCCGCCCGCCTATGTCACTGTCGCCCGGCGCATCCCCATCCTGTTCACCCCGGAAGAAATTGCCCGCCGCCGCCTGTCAGACAGTAAACACCTGCACCGGCTGAAGGCGCGACCGGGCTACATCCGGGCAGACCACGCGCTCGACGTTGTCCAGATCGATCACACGCCGGCAGACATCCAGTTTGTCGAGGTGATTGATGACTACGGTATCTTCGTTGGGCGGCCCTACCTGACCATCGCTGCCGATGTGGCCACGAGTGCGATCACCGGCTTCTGCCTGACGCTCGAGCGGCCGTCACGACTGTCTGTCGCGCTTTGTCTTGCGCAAGCGATGTGCTGCAAGACGGCATGGCTGGCAGAGCGTAGCATCGATCATGCCTGGCCGATGCACGGTCGCCCGAGGCAGATCGTCGTCGATTCCGCCAAAGAGTTCCAGAGCAGCACCTTCAGCAGAGGATGCGCGGACTATGGCATTTCCATTCGCATGCGGAACAAGGGCACCGTGCATCGAGGCGGAGTCGTGGAACGCCTGCTTGGGAAAGTGAACACGGCGCTACGGGCCTTACCCGGTAAGACAGGGCGCTCCATCGCGGATCGAGGCGACTATGCCTCGGAAGAGCGCGCACGGCTCAGCTTCGCGGATCTTGAACGCTGCATCGCGCTCGCGATCATCGACCATAATCTGAGCCAGAATGCGCGCAAGCTGACCGTCCCGGCAATCGAATGGGAAAACCGACTCCAACCGAAGGACCGTCCGATCGATGCGCCTGTCGATGTGCTGCTCAATTTCCTGCCGCGCAAGACGCGGAAGATTTCACCTCAGGGCATCAGCCTCTTCGCCATCGACTATTTCGAGCCCTGGCTTGGTCCGCTGGTCGCCCGCCGTGACCGGCTGGAGCCACTTGATGTGTGCTATGACCCTCGCGACATCAGCCATGTCTATGTCAAGGATCCGGATACGCAGGCCTGGCAGCCGGTGAGACGACGGGACGGACTGGCCGAGCCGATCACGCTTTGGCAGCATCAGGCGGATCGACAGCGGCGGCGCGAAATCCAGCGGCGCCCAGTGCAGGAGGCGGCCGCCATCCGACGCGAAATCGCCGCAACTGTTACCGCCACCAAAACCTCGAAAAGCCGGTTGAAGGAGATGACACGCGCCCGGCATGCCACCGAGGCAAAGAAGCCTTATGCCGATCTCGCCGCGCCTGCCGCCCCGGCCCGGGCAAACCTTAACCCGGATCGCCCGCGGCGGGTCTTCCCGGTCGAGGATTGGTAAGGTGCCGGATCACCTCATGCCCGCCACCGTCCCGCTCTTGCAGGCCGATGATGTAATGCGGATCGCCCATGTTCGCGCGCCACGCTGGATCAGCCATCCGGCCGCCGGCGCGGCACATGACGCGATGCGGCTGCTGCTCGAGCGACCGCCATCGCTGCGCCCGCGCGGTTTGCTTCTTGCGGGCCCCTACCACAACGGCAAGACCATGATTGCCGAGCGCTTCGCTGTCGAACATCTGCGTGTCGCCGACCAGCAAGAGGTATGGGTGATCCAGACCCGGGAAGGTGCGGGTCTGTCGCATTTTTACGCAAGCATCCTGTCCGGATTGCGCGCACCACAAGCCGCTGGATGGCGCAGCCTGTCCCGCGCCGGCGATCAGGTCGATCATCTTCTGGAGCGTCTGAAGCCGCGCCTTTTGATCTTCGACGAGTTCCACAGCGCGTTGCGCGGTCGACGCCAGGATGTGAAGGCAATCTTCTCGTTCCTACGGCGGATCGCACGGGTGCATGACATCTCACCCGTCCTTGTCGGCGAAATCGCGATCTACGATGCGGTGCATGACACGGACGAAATGGGCTCACGCTTCGATACGATCCCCATTCCACGCTGGGCGTATGACGAGGATTTCGCGACGCTTCTGGACAGCCTTGAGGCAAGTCTGCCGCTCGCCAATGCCTCAGAACTGTCGCGCGAACCCTTGGCGAAGATCATCCACGATCTGTCGGAGGGACTGATCGGCGAGGTCGTCGAGATCGTCACCCGGGCCGCGGTGGCGGCAATCGCGGGCGGTGAGGACCGGATCACGGGTGCAACCCTGTCGGACCTCGGCTATGTGCCTCTCTCCAGACGCCGCAATTCCGCCTTGCGTCACGAGATGACATGAGGCTCGGGCCGACCGGGATCTCCGTCACGCCTGCACAGCGGTATGAAAGTGCGGCGGGAAGCCGTTGGCCGGTGAGCATTATGCCGGCGCCGGGTGAACTTCTGTCGAGTTGGCTGCACCGGCTCGCCTACGCCAACGGCGTACCTCCCCGCTATTTCGGCGCGTTTCTCGGGGCGCCGGGTGAGAACTGGTCGGCGCGGCTTGATCGGGCATTGCCCGATCGCATCCTGCACCTTTTGAGAGAGCATACCCGCATACCCCTGGAAGACATCGCGGCTCTGACCGTTGCTCTTGACCCCTTGGCCCGGCTGCGTTTGCCCCTGCGGCCAGGGCCCCAACCGATCTGCGCACCCGGGATGCAGGCGACTTGGCTGCAATTCTGCCCGGCCTGTCTGGCAGAAGACGAAACGCCCTATTTTCGACGAGGCTGGAGCCTGGCGACACGAGTCTCCTGCTTTCGCCACGGCTGTCGGCTTCGGGACAGGTGCCCGTCCTGCGGACGCGGATTGGCTCCGTTCCGCCAGAAGCGTCTTGTGCCGCATCAGATCTGCGCCGTATGCGGCGCGGCGCTCTGCAAACGCACCCGTCCCGCCACCGATGGCGTTCGACGCCTTGAGCGCCTGATCGACGATCTGCTTCGTCTGCATGCAGCGGGGCATCGGATAGGAGAAGGAAGATCACTACCGGACCTGCTCGGATCAGCCAGTTTTCAATCGGGTGAAAAGCGAGTGTCCATTGCGCGCCTCCCCCATCGGGATCGCTATCAGCTGTTTGGACAACTGACGGAAGGGCGATCGATACCGTTCGGAAAGCGAAAGAGTCCCGCGATCTCCTGCTGGAAACGCGTCGCTCAGGCTGCGCCAACCTGGCGCGGACTGGCGATATCATTCAGCGAAGCCGCCCTGCCTCGGCCCGCAGCCGAGCCGTGCTCCGCCTCCGCAGGTCCGCATTTGGCTGACCTCGTTCAGGCAGCCACACGGCTCCATCAGAAGCGGCAGGCGCTTTGAGGGGTCCAGCGGGCTTCAGGCGCGCGCGGCAAGCCCGGCGTCACCCAGCTGTTCGGGGTCTGGCAGGTCGCGCAAGCTCTCCATCCCGAAGGCCGCGAGGAACGCGTCCGTGGTCACGAAGGTATAGGGGGCACCACGACGCGGCGCGCGGGGCCCGATCCCGATCAGATCGCGCGCATGCAGTCGGCCGAGCAGGTCGCGGCTGATCTCCTTTCCGAAGATATCCTTGAGCCCGTCACGGGTGATCGGCTGGTGGTAGGCGATGGCGGCCAGCACCGCAACGTCGAATTCGCTCAGGTCGAGCAACTGATCGCCCATATCCGCGGCGGCGCGGATTGCTGGCGCGTAGGCGGTCCGGGTCCGGAACATCCATCCCCCGGCAACCTGAGCGATCTCGAACGCACGCCCCTCCAGATCGGCGGCGAGATCCTCGATCAACAGGTCGATCGAAACCCCCTGCCCGACCACGCGCCCCAGGTCTTCGCGGGCGACCGGCGCGGCGGAGGCAAAGAGCACCGCCTCGATCCGGCGCATCCATTCCCGCCAGCGCAGCTCCGGCGGCAGGTCAGTTAGTTCGCGGTCAAGGTCCGGTTCAGAGCGATCCTTCGCCTTTTTCGGTGGTCGCATGTCCGAACTTTGAGCCCGGTTCCCACTTTCGCTGGCCATGCTCATGCTCACACCCCGTAGAGCCGGAAGGTGTCGCGGCCGGTCAGTTCACGGACCGCGCCGAGATCGACCAACCGGTCACAGAGCCGCCGCGCGGCCCGATCCGGCAAGGGCAGGGCAGCAGGCGCCACGGCATCGTGGGTCAGGAACATCCAAACGGCATCGCCTGCCGCCTTTGCCCGAAGCTTCGGCGCGACCGCTTTCAGATGCGCCGCCCGCCGCGCGAGGTCGGCGGCGAGACGCACGACCTCGCGCGCTGTTGAGGCGACTGCGCGATGACAGGCAAGACGCAGATCATCGCCCCGCTTGCGCAGGTCGGCCCGCTTCAGCCCCGCGGCCAGCAGCGGAAGCAGATGATCCCAACCAAGCGCCTCGGCGAGGGCCGCATCCGCGAGGACCAGCGCCGCAACCTCCTCCCGCGGGGCATCGACCAGAACGGCCTCCAGCACTGCCGCTGCTCGAGCTACCGGCCCGCCCTGCCCTGCATCGAGCCAAACTGCTATCCGCGCTGGATCGAGTTGCGGCAAGGCCCGGTGCAAGGTCCCGATCGACACCTGCCGCTCCGCCGCGCGTTGCCAAGCCTGACAGACCGCGCCCGCCGGACCGGTCAGATCGCCCGGACGCAGCAGATGCACCGCATCGCGCAACTCCCCTGCCCGCTCGGGCCGACCGGCAAACGCGACACAGGCCTCGGCCGCGCGCAACGCGAGCCGATCCCGCAACAAGGCGTGGGGCACGTCCTCACGTCCAACCACAACATGCAGGTGGCTCAGCGCGGCACCCGACAAAAACGCAACATTTTCAAGGGTTTCAGCGCGTTCGGAGATGACCCAAGCGGGCATCCGAGGTAGCATGTCTGCGTCGCTGATGTGATCCGGTCGCGCAAATGTCATGCTTGAAGTCTACATCGGCGCGGCGCTTTCGGCCAGATGAATACGCAAGAACCGCCCCACCTTCCCGTATCGTATCATGTCCAATAAGTTTGCATTATCGGACATACTGGAAGATACTGCGAGACAGGTGAGTTTCATCGCCGGATTCAATGGAAAATGCCCTCAGAGGGGTCTGATGCCGGAGGGGGCAGAATAGTACGTTAAGGGGCTTTGCTTACCTTTTGGACCACCTGTATTCGCCGGTGAGGAGGATGTGGGCCCA
>NZ_JACIEQ010000014.1 GCF_014196965.1 Actibacterium naphthalenivorans
CACCGCAAACCCGCCGCATAATCAAACCAACCAGATGCGCCAGATACTCTCTTAGATCAGGCCGCCAACTGGCCCAAAAACTCTGACGACGGACATCCGTCAACGATTTCCGAGGGGAAGCCGGTCCGGCCGCTGTTGGGGGCAGGAAGGACGACGTGGTCGCTTCGAGACCCTTCGAGCCATGGATCGTTTTGTAGCTGAGACGAAGTCGTGGGAAGCGGCGCCGGAGGCTCCGGATGTCCGGTTCCAGAAAGCGGTACGGGCCGAGGATGAGGACGCTTGTCTCATGCGTCCCGTCGCCCCGCCGCTCCGATACAGCCGCCAGACGAAAGCGCATCAGGTCGATTTCACCCTCCACGCGGCGCACGTGATCGACAACGACCTCGCCCGCACTGGTCAGTTTCATTCCGCGCGGCAAGCGGTCGAACAGTGGCATCCTGAGATCGCGTTCGAATTCCAATATCTGCCGGTTGACCGCGGCAGGCGCGATGTTAAGCACCTCTGCCGCCTTGCGGACCGATCCGTGCCGGGACACTGCCAAAACATAGCGGAACGGTCTGGACTGGCGCATCTGATCATCCCTCGGGTGTTGTGGTATCACGGCGCATTGGATCCGGAATCCATGGCCACCACAAGCATCACCGCCGTTTGCGGTCGCGCGGGCTGTCACCATTGCAGACCGCTCTGCCCCGCGACGCCGCCGAATACCGCCCCAAACTTCGCGGTTGCGACGCGAGGCGGCACCGACGGGCCCTTCCGCCGCAAGATGGTGCCGCGGCCAGGCTCTACTCCACCAATCTCGACCACGGCGATGGCGATGGCGCGTCCGGTTTGTCACCCCGTGGCGAGCCAGTCCAGCGCGCGGTCCAGCATGGCATCGCACAAGGACAGTTGGCTAAGCTCAATAAACTCATCGGCCTTGTGCCCCTGTTCCATCGACCCCGGTCCGCAGACATAGGTGGGAATGCCGTGCGCGGCAAAAACCCCCGCCTCGGTGCCGAAATCCACCTTGCTCGCCGGGAACCGCGCACCGAAACCAATCAGCAACGCAGCCATCGGGCTGTCCGCCGCGGCGTCCAGACCGGGATAGCGGTTGGTTTCCGCCAATGTGGCGTCCGCCGCCGCGAAGCTCTCCGAAAGCCGGCCAAGATGCGCCGCCAACTGGGCGTGAAACCGGTCCCGCAATTCATCCGGGTCGGTGGTGGCCAGATGCCGGATCTCGAAGGTCAGTTCGGCGCGGTCCGGCACGATGTTCAGCGCCGTTCCCGCACGCAAGATACCGGCATGAATCGTCGTATAGGGCACATCGAAGGCCGGATCCCGGGTCTCTTGCGATGCCAGCCTGTCTTGCTCGGCGCGCAGCAGGGCCAACGCATCGGCCGCCAGGTGCATGGCGTTCAGATGATGCGGCGCGCGGGCCGAATGCCCGGCGGTGCCGTGACAGGTAAGCCGGTGGGATACCTTGCCCTTGTGCCCGGTGACCAGCCGCATCTGGGTCGGCTCTCCGACAAGGCACAGGGCCGGAGGCGCGATGGTCGGCGCAAGGCTGGGCATCATCTCGAAAATACCGAGGCAGCCATCCTCTTCGTCGAAGGACAGCGCGAATTTCAGCGGTGCGGCCAGGCTGCTCCCCGCCGCACGCTCGGCCAGCGCAAGGGCGCAGGCGACAAAACCCTTCATGTCGGTGGTGCCCCGGCCATAGGCTCGCCCGTCCCGGCGTGTCAGGGTGAAGGGGTCGCCGGTCCACGCCTGCCCGTCGACCGGCACGACATCCAGATGCCCCGACAGCATCACCCCGCCCGGTCCGCCCGGCCCCATGCTGGCGAACAGACCGGCGCGGCCAGTGCGGTGGCTTTCCACCCGGTGACACCGCGCCCCCGCGCCGGTCAGGATTTTTTCGCAGTAGTCGGTGATGGCGATGTAGTCGGGCGCCGTGAAAACCGACGGGATCGCGACCAGCGCCTCAAGATGGTCCAGCGTCCGGGTCAACGGCTCATTCCGCACCGGCAAAGGGGATGCGGAATTCGCTTTGCCCGCTCAGCGTCACGATCTTTCCCTCGGCCACCATCGCATTAGGTTCGACAAAGGTGTAGCCAAGCACGCCCCCCGGGCCGATGACCGCGCTGCCCAGATAGATCGCGGCGCAATTCTGCGGGTCGTGTCCCGTGGGTGCCAGCGGCGTCTCGATACGGTGCGCGACAAGGTTTCCATCCACCAGCACCCGGTGTTCGCCGCAAGACACCACGGGGCATCCTGCACGCACGACAATCTCTCCGATTTCGGGTCGCGGCGGATACATGGCCTCGAAGGCGACATCGGCGACAAGCCCGGCAAGGCTGCCGACGGGGTGTATCGCGTTGTGCAGCACCTCTACGGCGGCTGCTCCGTCCGGTGCCACGCGCCGCGCGCTCCCCACATCGGGCCGGGCCGCGACCAGCGCACTGTTCAGCGCCGCCATGCCGGCGCCGGGGCCTAAAGCGATCATGCCCGCGTCGGCCGCAGGCAGCGGGTCAAGCACATCGTGCAGGGCCTCAAGGGCGGTGCGGCCCGCCCGCATCGCCGCCAGAACGGATTGGTTCAGCGCGCGCCCATCCGGCCCGGGGGTGTTCGGCAGGCGGTGCCCGGTCACCAGCCCGAGCCCCGGTTCGGCCGCCAGAAACATCGACAATGGCGCGGGGCGATCCGGCCCGCTGGATATGACGGCGGCGTAGGGCGCGGCGGCAATATGCGCCGGGGGCGGACCGCCGGTCGTCTCGCCGTCGATGAACAGGGTCGCGGTCCCGCCGCGCTGCGTGTCGGCCCGCCACAACCGCCCCTCGGCATCCAGCACCGCATAGGCCGCAAAACCGCCGATGGAGCCTGTCCCTGCCGCCTCGGCCACGTGCAGCGCGCGAAAGACGGCCAACCCGGCGCCCGGACCAAAGGCAGCGATGCCGATGGTCATGCGACCGCGTCCGGCATGCGGACATGGCACGCCACCTTGTGCCCGCCGCCGGTCGGCAGCAGGTCCGGCAGAACCTTGCGGCAGATGTCCTGCGCAAACGGGCAGCGGGTCTGGAAATGGCATCCCGGCGGCGGGTCGATGGGGCTCGGCACGTCGCCTTTTAGCACGATCCGCTCGCGGCGGCGCGCGGCAGGGTCCGCCACCGGCACCGCCGACAACAGCGCCCGCGTATAGGGGTGTTGCGGATCGCCGAAAATCCGACGTCGCGACCCGATTTCGACAATCCGCCCCAGATACATCACGGCGACCCGGTGGCTGACATGCTCGACGACGCTCATGTCGTGACTGATGAACAGCATCGACAGCCCCATTTCCTTTTGCAGCCGGATCAGAAGATTGATGACCGAGGCCTGAATCGACACGTCCAGTGCCGAGACCGGCTCATCCGCGACGATCAGCTCGGGTTCGACGATCAGGGCGCGCGCAATCGACAGGCGCTGGCGCTGGCCGCCAGAGAATTCATGCGGAAAGCGGCCCATCTGATCCGCGCGCAGCCCCACCTTTTCGAATATTTCGGCGACCCGGCGGGTCTTTTCCGCACCCGAAGCGATGCGGTGGATCGTCAGCGCCTCGCCCACGATGGCCCCGGCGCTCATGCGCGGGTTCAGCGACGAATAGGGATCCTGAAAGATTGTCTGGACCTTGCGCCACATCGGCGTCATGGCCCGGCGCGACAGGCCCGCGATGTTGACACCCCGCAAAAAGATCGCCCCGTCCGACGGGTGGTGAAGCTTCATGATCAGCTTGCCGACCGTCGACTTGCCACAGCCGCTTTCGCCGACCAGACCCAGCGTCTCGCCCGGACCGATGTCAAAACTGACACCGCCGACCGCCTGCAGCGTACCGGATTTGCGCAGCAATCCGCCGCCGACATCGAAGCTCTTTCTCAAATCGCGCACGCTCAGAATTGTGCCGGCGGTCATGATGTTGCCTCCATCGTCGGCGCCAGCCGGTCGGAATGCCAGCATGCCGCAGAATGGGCCCCCACCCTATCTGCGAAAGGCGGATCCTCGGCGAGGCACTTGTCGGTGCTCAACGCGCACCGGTCGGAAAACCGGCACCCGTTCGGCAGATCCGTCAGCGCGGGAACCACGCCGGGGATCTCGTTCAGCTGCGTCCCTCCGACCTCGCCCGCCGTGCCCAGCACCGGCAGGGCCGCCAAAAGGCCGCGCGTATAGGGGTGCCGGGGCCGCGCGAAGATATCCTCGACCCGGCCCTCCTCGACCTTGCGGCCCGCGTACATCACCACAACGCGATCGGCCATTTCGGCGACCACGCCCATGTCATGGGTGATCAGCATTATCGAGGCGCCGGTGGTCGCCCGCAGATCGCGCATCAGTTCGAGGATTTGCGCCTGAATAGTCACATCCAGCGCCGTCGTCGGCTCGTCCGCGATCAGCACGCGCGGCGAACAGGACATGGCGATGGCGATCATGATCCGCTGCAACATGCCCCCGGAAAACTGGTGCGGATATTCCCCAAGCCGCTTTTCCGGCGCGGGGATGGACACGCGCCGCATCATCTCGACCGCGTGTTTGCGCGCCTCGGCTTCGGACATGCCGGTGTGCTGGCGGATGCCCTCGGTCATCTGCCGCCCGATGCTCAGCACGGGGTTGAGCGATGTCATCGGCTCCTGAAAGATCATCGCGATCTCGTTGCCGCGCAGCTTTTGCAGCGCCTTTTCGTCCAGCCGGGTCAGATCGCGGCCGCCATAGGTAACCGAACCGCCGGCAATGCGCCCGGGGGGATCGGGGATAAGCCCCATGATCGACAGCGAGGTGACGCTCTTGCCGGACCCGCTTTCGCCGACGATCGCAAGAATCTCGCCCTCGTGCAGGGTGAACGACACCCCGTCGACGGCGCGGCCAACCCCGGCTTTAGTGCGGAATTCGGTACACAGGTCGCGCACCTCCAGCACCGGCGCGGGGCGTGTGGCAGGTTCATCGTTCGGCGCCTCGATGGATTTGGTCGCGCTCATACTGTCTGCCTCGGATCCAAAGCCTCGCGGATACCGTCCCCCAGCAGATTGAAGGCCAGCACGGTGATCATGATCGCCACGCCGGGATAAATCATGATCCACGGCGCCTGATTGAAGTAGTCCCGCCCCGCCGACAGCATCGCGCCCCATTCCGGGCTGGGTGGCTGCGCGCCCAGACCGAGAAAGCTCAACCCCGCCGCCGCAAGCACCGCCGACGAAACCCCAAGGGTCGCCACCACGATCAGCGGCGGAATGATGTTTGGCAACAGATGAAGGAAAATCAGCCGCAGATGGCCCGCGCCCTGCACATAGGCCGCATCGAAATAGGCCCGGTTGCGCTCGACCAGCGTCACCGAATAGGCTACGCGGGCGTAAAACGGGATGGCGGCGATGCCGACGGCGATCATGGCGTTTGACAGGCTGGGCCCCAGCACAGCCACCGCGGCAAGCGCGATAAGTGTCTCGGTAAAGGAAAAGACGACATCGACCAGCCGCATCAGGATGCGCTCGGTCCAGCCACCGGCATATCCGGCGACCAGCCCGGTCAATGTTCCCACCGTCAGCGATATGCCGACCGCGATGACGCCCACCTGAATGGTCAGCCGCGCGCCCCAGATCACCCGGCTGAAGATGTCGCGGCCGAATTCGTCCGTCCCGAAAGGGTACGCCATCTCGGGCGTCAGCAGCGACATGCCGGCGCCCATCTCGTCAGGCGGATAGGGCGCGATCCACGGCGCAAAGAAGGCGACAAGCACCAGCACGGTCACCAGAACCATCCCGACGCGCGCGCCCCGGTTGCTCATGGCGCTGCGCCAGAACCGGCCCATCCGGCGCAGCAGCACGGCCCAGCCCGAGGGTGCGACGCCGGCGGCGGGCGTATGGGCCGCGCCGGCAAGCGCAATGGCTTTCTCAAGTCGATTCTGCATGGCGCGCCCCTTCACCGGTTGCGGATGCGCGGATCGAGCCACGCATAAAGCAGGTCCATCAGCACCGAGACGAGCACGACGACGACCGCGAACATTAGGATAAACCCCTGGATCAAGGGATAGTCGCGCTGAAAGATCGCCTGAATGGCCATGCGACCGACGCCGTTCCACCCAAAGACGTTCTCGACCACGATGGCGCCGCCCATCATATAGGTGAACTGCAGGCCGATCATGGTGACGATGGGCACCAGCCCGGCGCGCAGCGCGTGACGGTACAGCACCAGTGCACGTGGCAACCCCTTGGCATAGGCGGTGCGAATGAATTCCTGATCGAACACGTCTATCATCGAAGACCGCGTCAGCCGTGCGATGATCGCCGCATTCGTGACGCCAAGCGTAACGGCCGGCAGCACCAGATTGGCCGCACCGCTGCCTGCGACCGGCAGCCATTGCAGATGCACCGCGAAATAGAACAGCAAGATCAGCCCGAGCCAGAAATGCGGCATGGACACGCCAAGGATGGCCGATGTCATCAGCAACGTGTCCAGCCACGTGCCCCGCCTGTAGGCCGCGACGAACCCGCAAACCAGCCCGATCGCGCAGGCGATGACCAGGGCGGACGTGGCCAGGATCAAGGTGTTGGGCAGCCGCGCCAGCAAAAGCTCCAGCACCGGCTGATCGCCGCGGATGGTCCGGCCCAGATCGCCCTGCAGCACGCGGCCCATATACTGGATGTACTGAACCATCAGCGGCTGATCCAGCCCAAGGCGCGCGCGCACCTCCTCCAGCTGTTCCGGCGTGGTGCCCTGCGACTGGGCGTACATGATCTGTACCGGATCGCCCGGAACCAGATGGATCAGCATCGAGACGGCGACGGTGGTCACAAGGATGGTAAGCAGGGCCGCGAAAAGACGTTGCGCAAGAAAGCTGGCCATGACTGCGTTCTCCGGTGCCGGTTGTCAGGAACGGGCGGCGCCGGTGGCGCCGCCCGCCGCATGGTTCAGTGATCTATGGCGTTGAACAGCGCGCGGTTGAACGGCCCGATCTTGAAGCCGGGCGCATCGGCCGACACCGCATACAGCCACGACCAGCCCGGGGTATAGATCGGCACCTGCCCGGCCTCTTCCAGCAGGATCTTGAATGCGGCATGAACGATTTCCTTTCGGGCATCGGGATCGACGGTGGTGCGCATATCCTCGAGGATCTTGTCCAGTTCCGGCGTCTGGAAGCCCTGATAGGCGCCGGGCGAATGCCACAGCAGATACAGCAGATCCGGATCGAACCAGGTCCAGCCCATCAGGTCCATATAGCCCGGTCCTTCGGCCTTGTTGTTTTCCTGGGTGTCGCGGGCATTCAGGGTGCCGATGTCCATCACCTCGATATTGGCGACGATGTTCACCTTCTTCAGCTGGTTCTGCAACATCTGCAGCATCCGTTCGCGGCTGTCGCCAGTCCAGGTGGCCAGCGTCACCTCCATCGGCTTGTCAGGCCCATAGCCCAGTTCGGCCAGCAGCGCCTTGGCCTTCTCGGGGTCGTAATCCTGATCGTACTGCTTGCAGAACTCGGGATCGTTGCCGAAGACTCCCTTGGAGATCGGGCAGTACTGTCGCTCGACGATATCGCCGTACACGACCTTGATGGCCAGGTCCTTGTCGATGGCATGGCTGACCGCCTGCCGCGCACGCTTGTCGTCGAAAGGCGGTCGGTTCACCGCGAACTGCAGGAACATGTTCTGGCCGGTGCCCTGCGCAACGTAAACCTCTACGCCCGGATCGTCCTGCAGCGATTTCACCTCCTGGATCGGTGGCACGATCACCTGCAACTCGCCGGTGCGCAACCCTGCCATGCGGGTCTGCGCTTCGGGCATCGTGCGCATGATCAGCCGGTCCGCCAGCGGCGGGCCGGGGTTGTCGATCGGCCGGCCGTAATTCACGTAATCGGGGTTCTTCTCCAGCACCACCTCGGCCCCCTTCGTCCACGAGGCGAATTTCCAAGGCCCGGTGCCGATGGCCGAACCAGTCCCGAAATCGTCGGCCGCCGCGTTGCTGTCGCACAGCATCGAGGTGAACTGATCCGCCATGAACGGAACGAAGGCCCCGAACGGCGTGGCAAGATGGAAGGCGACGGTCAGGTCATCGATCTTCTCGACCTCGCCTATGTCGCCCCAGCTCGATTTGGTCAGGCTCGGGTTGTCCTCGCCAAGGGCGCGTTCGGCGGTCCAGATCACATCATCGGCGTTGAACGGTGTGCCGTCGTGGCAAGTGATCCCTTCGTTCAGAACGAAGGTAACCAGCGTGCCGTCCTGTGCGATCTCCCAGCTTTTCGCCAGGTTCGGAACGGGCGCCCCGCTATCGTCGAATTCCAGCAGCGAATCGTAGATCTGATACCAGACCTGACGCGACAGCGTGGATGTCGCCCTGTGCGGATCGAGCGAGTCGATATCGCCGTCCCGGGCCCAGATGATGTCTCCTGCTATGGCCGGTCCGCCCGCGGCAATGGCCAAAGCCGCGGCCAAAGCGGTTTTCCCCCAGTATTTCATGGAATACTCCTCTGTCGGATGTCATGCCCGGCGCTTGAGCCCCGGTCAGGTTTGGTGCGGAATGTCTCAACTGACAGGTCTAACGCTGATAATTTAATTTCACTCTGTCAACCCACTAAAACTTGTGTTTCAATTCCCGGCAGAAGAAGGAACGTTGAATGTCCGAGAAACCGCCAAAAGATGCGCCGCCCCGCTCGATCGAGCGCAGAATCAAGGCAATCTATGAAAGCATCCCCGCCAGCGAACGGGTGCTGGCCGACCGGGTGCTGGAATATCCCAGCGATGTTCTGATGTGCTCGGCGACCGAGCTGGCAGAGCTTGCCGGGGCCTCGAAGGCGGCGGTCACGCGCTTTGTGAAACGGCTTGAATACAGCGACTTCCGCGAAATGCAGCGCGAAATTCGCCGGGCGCAATCCACCGGCGACCCGATTTTTCTGAACGCCGGGCGCAGCCAGCGCGAGGGCGGGTCGAACGCTCTGCTGGTTCATCTGGATCAGGATATGTCATGCCTGCGCCAGACGATCGAACAGCTTGACCAGGAAGTGCTGATCGCCATCGCCCGCCGCATCGTCTCGGCGCGGCGGGTCGCCTGTCTGGGCTATCGCAACAGCTATTTCTTCGCCGCCTACATGCGGCGTCAGATCATCCAGATCCGCCCGGACGCGATGATCCTTCCCCTGCCCGGCCAGACCCTGATGGAGGATCTCGGCCAGTTCGGCCCCGACGACCTGCTGATCGCCGTCGGCCTGCGCCGCCGGCCGCCCGAACTGGGCCGGGCCATGCAACTGATGCAGCAGGCCGGCGTTCCCATCGCCTATGTCACCGACCGGCGCGCCATCACCTCGACCAAATTCGCCAAATGGGTGGTGCCCTGCCAGGTGCGTGGCACCTCGTTATTCGATTCCTATGTCGGGGTGATCAGCGTGCTGAATTTCATTTGCACCCGCGCCGTCGTGCTGTCCGGCGCGACGGGCCGCAAACGCCTGAACGACCTTGAGGAGATGATCGAACTGCTGAGCGAACTCGACCCAAAGAACTGACCCCATTTCGCGACGGCGCCACCAGAACCGGAGATAGCCTTGAAGATCGACAGAATTGACATCTACCACGTCTCCATGCCCCTGCTCGCCCCCTGGAAGACCGCCTTCAGCGATGAGCATGCCATCGAAAGCATTCTGGTGCGGATGGAGAGTGATGGCACCGTCGGCTGGGGCGAGGCCGCGCCCTATTCCGTACCGCAGTTCTGCGCCGAATGGTGCCCCGCGGCCTTTCTGCTGATCCGCGATGTATTCGCCCCGCTGCTGATTGGGCGGGACATTGCATCGGGTGGGCAATTGCAAGGCTTGCTTGCTCCCTTCAAAGCCAATCAATTCGCCAAGGCGGCACTGGACACGGCGTGGTGGGATCTGCAGGCGCGCCGGGCGGGGCAGCCGCTGTGGCAGATGCTGGGCGGCAGCGCTCCGCTGATCGAAGTTGGCGCCGACATCCCCGTTCAGGACAGTATTGAGGCGCTGCTTGCCCGTGTCGCGGCGGCACAAGAGGCCGGTTTCACGCGGACCAAACTGAAATTCCGCCGCGATAGCGGGGTGGCTATGGTCGCCCGCGTGCGTGAGAGCTTTCCGGACATGCCCGTGCATATCGACTGCAACTGCGGCTTTACGCTGGACGACCTGCCCCTGTTTCGCGAACTCGATGCGCTTGGGCTGGTGATGATCGAACAGCCCCTTGCTGGCGACGACCTTGTTCATCACGCCCGGCTGCAAGGGCGGTTGACGACGCCCCTGTGCCTTGACGAAAGTATCACATCGCTCGAGCGCGCCCGAAAGGCGATCGAGATTGGCGCCTGCCGCTGGATGAATATCAAGCACGGCCGTGTCGGCGGCCTGACCAACGCGCTAGAGGTCTATCAAGTCTGCCGTGAAAGCGATGTGCCCTGTTGGATCGGCGGCATGCTTGAATCCAATATCGGGCAAGGCGCGTCCATAGCTCTCGCCACCCTATCGGGCCTGTCCTATGCCCCGGATATCTTCCCGGCCGGGCGACTGTATCACAGCGACCTTGCCACGCCCGATCTGGTGGGCGTGTCGCCTTCCAGCATCCGCGCCTCGAACTTGCCAGGTCACGGCTTTCAACCTGTGCCGGAAAAGCTGCAGGCGATGACGCTGCAATCGGCAGCTGCGACATAGCTCGTGCCAGCCCGGGATACGCATCCGCTAGAACGCCTCCAGTTCATTGCGTTTTTCCTCGCTCAGCCGTGGCATTCTGTTCTCCTTCTTCAAAGATTTCGCCATGAAAGAAAATCGGAACACCAAGCCGCACGCCAACTGTGCATTCGATGAACGCATATTCAGGTTCCCCGCTAAGCAGAAAAACCACCCTGTTCGGCTCAATAAAGTTCCCTGTTATTATCGGCAGGGAAATTCCCGATAACTCTTTGAAGAGTCTTGATGAATTTCTCTGATATTGGCGTCAGACAGCCGAAATACGCTGTTACTTTCCCTGTTTGTAGCGAATTTTGCAGAGACGAGATAGCTCCAGACTGCCTCCACAGCCAGTCACTTCTCTTGCTCGAGATGATGCAAGTAGCGCGGCGGATAGTGGTGCGTTGTCCGTGCATTGCACGGATCGCGCCGTGGCGCGGACCTCGGATTGCGTCGGGAACGGGTCCGTTTCCCAGTGCGACGGCAGCGCATGGCGCAGGCACCAATCCGACGCAAACCCGAGCGCCCGTTTGCAGTCGAAGACCTCGCGCACGATGTCCGGGGGCAGAAACACAAGGTCGATCATCCGCCGGACACGACGCTTTCAGATATTTTCAGCGCTTGCGATCTCGCCAAAGGTCCGGCCGGCCCGTTAGTGAAGCAGCATCCGGATGATTGTTAGTGCGTGCCGGCCTCTGGGCTGCCGGGATGATGGTTTTGGCGTGTCGGTAAGCGGATCGCCTTTCACGCATCGCCCGGCGCCCCCGTCACCGTCACCGTCACCGTCACCGTCGATTGGTCGTTGCGATGTGAACCACATCGCGCCTGAACTCATCGCTGTAACTTAACACTATTTCTTGTCTCCTTCATTGTGGGCATCCCAAGAGACCGGAACAAATCAGCACGAATCCACGGGGCACCTCAACATGACAGGCCCCATCGATTACCCTACAGCGACATAACCGGTGGTTCCTTTCAAACCGCCGGCTTCCGATGCTGCGTCGCCTGTTCATAGGCATAAGCGCACTGGATCAGACACGCCTCGCTCCATTGCCGACCGAGGAAGATCAATTCGAAGGGTGCGCCGGAGGCATAATAGCCCGCCGGAACCGTGACACCCGGAATTCCCGCGATATTCAACTCGCCCACCGTTGTCTCGAGGATCGCCTCTCCCGAGTACAGGCCCGGCAATTCGCAAAGCATCTGCGGATAGACCAGCCCATCCAGTTGATGGCGTTCGAAGACCTCCGCGATCAGCCTGAGATAGCGTCTCTTGAGAGCCGTGAATTCGGGCAACGCCGGTGGCGTCGCGGGGGACTTCACAGCCTCCAGAAAATCCGGGAGTTCGTTCAGAAAGCCAAGGATCGCCCCCTCGGCCAGCGGGTTTTCCTCCTTCGTGGCCGCGACGAACGCATCCCAGGTTGTGAGTGCCGCATCGGGGCCAAGCCGTTGCAGGTAGCACGTCATGTCATAGGGGATAGACTCGAGCCCGCGCCCGTCAAAGAAAGGCGTGCCCGGGGTAATCTGGCGAAGCGTGGCAAATTCGGTGTTGGCGAAAGGATCTTCTATCAGAAGCGCGCCCTGAGCCGCGAGCTCTTTCTTGGCACGTTCGTACAAAGCGGCAGTCTCTTCCGACAGCGCATCCTTACGCCACCCCGGCCCGTAGACCCCCAGGCGCTTGCCTCGCAGCCCCTGTGCAGACAATCCAACCGCGTACCCGCCCTCTGGAATCTTGTCGACCGATGCCAGCGTTTTCGGGTCTTCCGTCGTGAACCCGGCGAGCACGTCAAGACAAAGCGCAGCATCGGTGACGTTTCGGGCAATCGGGCCAACGACGTCGCGGCTCCCCGAAAGCGGCACAACCCCCGCGTTTGGAACGAGACCGATGGTCGGCTTGATGCCGACAAGCCCCTGCGCCGACGCGGGGTTCTGGATGGATCCCCCCGTCTCCTCGGCAAGACCTACCACGCACATATGGGTGGCGACGGCGGCCGCTGTCCCCGCGCTCGACCCCCCCGGAGCACGGTCTTCGATGGCAGGATTGAGTGTCGGGCCGGCCCAGCTGTCATTTGCATGGGTCCCCGTCCAGCTGAGGATCGGGACGTTGGTCTTGCCGAGGATCACCGCATCCGCGGCGCGCATCCGCGCGACAACCGGGCTGTCCCGTTCGGGAAAAAGATCAATCCCGCCCGTTTTCGAGCAGAGCAACCGCCACCCCGCCGTGGTGGGAAAACCGACCATATCCATCGGATCCTTGACGACGACAGGTACCCCGGCCAGCGGGCCAAGCGGTTGGCCCGCGACGCGCCTGCGATCAATCTCGCGTGCCGTTTCCAGAGCCTGATCATTCTCGAAAATGATCGCGTTGTACTTGCCATTGAGTTTATGAATCTGGGCTATGCAGGCTTTTGTCAAAGCTTCGGTCGTAAACTCTCCGTTCGCAAACCCCTCTTGGATTCTTCCAATGGTCAACGTTCGCAAATCCGGCAAGGGATCTTGATTCTCGGGTGACTCGGTGGGCGCTGAAGTCATCGAATACTCCTGGTCTGGCGAAAAATCCGGCCGAAAGCAGGCGGAAACGGAAAACTCGGCACACGCGAGCAAACCTCGGGCTTGACCTGCCCTTCCCGCGTCACTTGGCGATTCCGATGATGGATTTGAGCACGGAGGCGCCCACTGAATATTTCGGGTCGACCATATTTCCCAGCCGGACACGGCCGCATTGGGTCAGCAGCATGTATGCGTCGATTTCCTCAAATCCGAAATCAGACGCCATCCAACGGATTAGCTCGCGGTAGGCACCTCGTGCCGCATCTTCCATAGGTCTGGCGGATCCGACCGTCATGTAAAAGGACTCGTTTTCGAGGCGCGGGCCGCGAATGGTCCAGTTCTTGATCAGATCGATACGGACCGTCGTCACCGTCGGGTGCTCGACCGCTACACCGCACAGCTCGCCGTCGCCCTGTGCCGCGTGGCAATCGCCGAGGAAGAGGTAGCCACCCTCGGTATTCACCGGCAGATAGACCACCGCACCGGGGGCCACGTCGGGAAGGTCCATGTTGCCCCCATAGTAATCGGGCACCAAAGACGAAATCGCCTCGGCCTCGGGCGCGGTTCCGATCGTGCCGATGAAGGGCTCGTACGGCAGGCTTATCTTGTCATTCCACTTCACGCCCGTTTCGACATCGACTTCGAGCTTTCGAACCCGCTCAGGCAAGGGCTGCGTCAGCATCGCGGTGTCGAACGTGGGCACTAGCCCGCCGAACTCGGGCATGATCGTCGTGGTCCCCCGCGGCTGCGGCCCGCGCGGAACGATGCTTTCGATATAGACAGCGATCGTATCGCCCTTCTCGGCACCGTTGACATAGATCGGGCCGTTCTGGGGATTCAGAAAGGGGAAATTCAGGATTTCGGAAGGCGAATCCGTCTCCTTCTGAATCTTGCCTTCGAAGGCATCATGCGTTTCGGCACTCACGACCGTACCGGGGTCGACGTACAAAATGGGGTCGATCCCCGCCGAGTAGATGTAGGGATAGTCGCCCTGCTCCGCCTCTGTCAGGCTGCGAGTATCCACACTCTGGCCTTTCGCCACCCCCTTGCGGGCCATAATCGACTCTTCAAACCAGCTCATAGCTTTTCCTTTCGCATTGGATTTGTCCTGCTTTGAAACATCACGGGATCAGACCGACAGGTATCGGCGGATGATGTCGCGGTCCTGAAGCATGTCCTTGTCGAGCTCGGCAACGATGCTGCCCTTGTCCATGACGTAACAGCGCTGCGCCATTGCTCGGATCATGTCGATGTTCTGCTCAACGAACACGACCGTCACGCCGGTCTTGCGGTTCAGTTCGACCGTGATCCGCGCAATGTCTTGCACAATGTTGGGCTGAATACCTTCGGAAGGCTCGTCGAGCAGGATCATCGAAGGCGTCCCCATCAGAACCCGTCCGATCGCAAGCTGTTGCTGCTGGCCGCCCGACATCGTTCCCGCTCGCTGATCCGCGCGTTCCTTCAGGATCGGAAAATAGTGAAAAATTTCGTCAACCTTGCCCTCGGTCGCCTGTCCGGCGATGGATTCCCCGACAAGCAGGTTCTCGAGCACGCTCATGCGCGGAAAGACATCCCGGCCCTGGGGTACATAGCCGATCCCGCGGCGCGCGCGCTGATGCGCAGCCAACAGATCAATCGACGCGCCGCGCAGGTTGATCGAGCCGCGATCGGTCGGCAACAGCCCGATCAGCGTTTTCATCAGGGTCGATTTCCCGACCCCGTTGCGCCCGATCACGGCGACGATCTCACCTTCGCGAACCTGGAAGTCCACGCCTTGCAAAACCGGCTTGCCCCCATACCCCGCGTGCAAGCTGATGACATCAAGAATGACATCCTTACGCATCGACTTCTCCAAGATAGATTGCGGCCACGTCTTCATTGGCGACGATCTCGTCGATCGTGCCTTGGGCGAATATCTTTCCGAAATGCAGAACAGTGACCTGATGTGCGATCTGGCGCACGAAGGCCATGTCATGCTCGACCGCGAGCAAGGTCATCCCTTCGCGATTGAGCTCCTGAAGCATCTCGCCCGTGGCGAAGGTTTCGTCCGGGGTCATCCCCGCAGTCGGTTCATCCAGAAGCAGGAGCTTTGGCTTGAGCGCGATCGCCATGCCGATTTCCAACCACTGTTTCTGACCATGGCTCAGATTGCCCGCGAGCTGTTTCTGATCGTCGGCGAGTTTCAGGAACTCAAGCAGTTGGTCGATCTCTTCGGCGAGCAGCTCGGGATCGACATGGTACTGCAGGGCGATCGTCAGGTTCTGGCGGACGCTCAGTTCCTTGAAAATGCCGGGAACCTGAAACTTGACGCTGATGCCTTTGCGGATGCGTTCAAACGGCTTGGCCCGGGTGATGTCGTGCCCGTCGTAGAGGATATCTCCGCTGTCGGGCAGATGCTCTCCGAGGATCAATTTGAAGAACGTGCTCTTTCCCGCCCCGTTCGGACCGATCAGGCAATGCATTTCCCCCGGATTCAGTGCGAAATCCACGTTTCCGGTCACATGCAGCCCACCGAAATGCTTGTTGAGCTTGTGCGTTTCCAAAAGTGGCATCATCGAACCTCCTCCGCTTTGGATTTCCGCCGATCGGACATCTTCGAAACGAACTCTACCAACGCCGTCACGATGCCCTTTGGCGCGATCAGCACAGTGATGACGAGCAGAAGCCCCATCGCCACGAGGGCGTATTGGCTGCCGTGAATGGTGAGCGACTGAAAGACGATCAGAACAAGAAACGTGCCGACGAGCGTTGTCGTCAGGTCGCTACGCCCGCCGACGGCCACCCAGACGATCGGGAGCGAAGCGGCAGTCATCCCCATCGAAGCCGGGGTGATATAGTTGCCCCAAGAGGTGTAAAGAACGCCCGACAACCCCGCGAGTGCGGAACCGATTACAAAGGCGCCCAACTGGTACTTGCGCACGTCATATCCCAGCATTTCCGCGCGCAAGGGGTTCTCGCGGATCGCGACAAGCACGTTTCCAAAGCGCGAATTCACCAACATCCGCAGCCCCAGATAGACGATCACCAGCAAGGCGAGTGTCAGGTAGTAAAGTGTTATATCCGGGTAGAGCACGATATTGCCCCCCGGCCAGGGAATGGTCAGAGACGGCATCGCCCCCATGCCATTGAACCCGTTCAGACGCGCCTTGCCGATCACCCATTCCGGCCCGGCGGTCTGCGCCATGAACCGCTCGAGCACAAGCGTCACAGACAGCGACACGATCCCGAGGAAGACACCGTTGATGCGTCCGAAAAACAGGAAGTACCCGAGTACGGCGGCAAAGAGCGCACTTATGGCAACCGCCATCACAAGCGAGAACAGCGTGAGCCCGTAGGCATCACCAAGATTGATCGTCAACACGCCGTAGCTATAGCCCGCTATACCGAAAAACGCGGTCTGGCCGAAACTGAGAGAGCCCCCATAGCCCCAGATCAGGCTGAGCCCCAGAGCCATGAAAAGCCAATTGAAGAAGTAGACGTTGTTGCCGACGTCATAGCTGTCCGCGAAGGCCGGATAGGAACAGGCCGCAAGCAATACCACAGCAAAGCCGGACCAGAACTTCGGGCCGTTTCCTAATGTCTGCGGCCCTTCGACCAGTTTGAGAAATGAGGTGAAACGGGATGCGCGGGACACGTCAGGCCCTCTCTTTCAGGATTTTGCCGCTGATACCGCGCGGCAGGATGCGGATAACGATGATGACGGCGACGAGCAGGCCAATCTGACCCGCAAACTGACCCTTCCACGAGGTGAGGGCAGCCTTGATCAAGCCGAGGACGACAGCCGCCGGCGCGGTTCCGAGAAATATATCCGCGCCGCCGACCACGACCGTCACAAAGGCCTCGACCATGAAGGACGCCCCCATGGTCGGCACCAGCGTCATGGTCGGGGCATAGAGGCCGCCCGCAAGCCCGGCGAGGGCTGCGCCAAGTCCGAATGTCAGGCTGTAGATGAGGTTGGTATTGACCCCGAGCGCCTCGGCGACATGCGGAACCTGGATCGTCGCACGGGCCAGGATGCCGAAACGGGTCTTGGTGAACATCAGCCACAGGGCCGCCAGCGTCACCACAGCCATCACCATCAGGACAACGCGGTAGATCGAATAGGAATAGGCCCCTACGGAAAAGCTGCCGAACGGCGTGCCGCTACCGGCCATCGTCGTTCCAAGGACGATCAGCGTGCCCTGCGTCACGATCATCGAGATACCCCAGGTCGCCACGATCGTATCGAGCGGGCGTGCATAGAGAGGCCGGATCACGGCCAGTTCGACGATCATGCCGGCGATGCCTGCGGCTATTGATCCGGCCGCGATCGCCAGCGGCAGGGGAAGCCCCATATGAGCCGCGCTGGTGGAAACATATGCACCACAGAGGATGAACTCGCCATGTGCGAGATTGATCACCCCCATCATGCCGAAGATCACCGCAAGCCCGCAGGAACTGAGAACGAGAAATGCGAAGGCGTCGCCGAACTGATACAGAAAACTGAAGATCGAATAGAGAAACTCCATGGACCGTCCCTTTCTTGGTGGCCGTCTTGCCGGAGGGAAACCTTCGGACCGGAGGCCGGAGGCGGAGGCAGACCCGCCGCATCCGGCCGTTTCAGATCATTTCGCCGGCGGCGGGCTCGACGGGGTGTACTGCGCGCTCGGATCTTCCATCGTCAGATCGCATCCGGCTTCGCCCAGCCAATAGGGCTGAATGCTCTCCCAGACCTTCGGGAACGCGATCGAGTGATCTTCGGTCACCTGTGCCAGGTAGATGGTGTGCGATGTGTGCTGGCTTTTCGGATCGATGCACATTTCGCCTTCGGGCGCATCAAAACAGATGTCTCCCTCCGCGATGACGCCACGGATGGCCTCGAGCTCGGTCGATTTCGCGCGTTCGACCATCAGCTTGTACAGGTAGACAGCGGCGTAGGAGTTTTCGGCCTCTTGGTTGATGTAAGGCTCGTCCGGGAATTTGGCGTGCCATTTCTCGACGAACGCCTTGCTTTCGGGGGTATCGACTTCCTCGATGTAGTTTACCGTCGCGTACATGTTCGCGAGGCTCGGCGGCGTGAACCGCTTGTGTTCATAGCCCTGGCCGACATTCACCGAAGACGCCATCGGCAATGCCAGGTTCGCAGCGCCCGCCTGTTCGTAGTAGGATGATTGCGCTGTCCCGACGAGCAGGGTCACGACAAAATCCGGTTTCGCTGCCTGAATGTTCTGGATCGTCTGCGAGAATTGCGACACGCCAAGCGGGATGAATTCCTCGCCCACCATCTCACCGCCGTTTTCATCGACAATCTGGCGTACCCACTCGGCCGAGATCTGGCCAAAGTTGTAGTCCGCGGCGATCGTGTAGACCTTTTTGCCGTAGGTCTCCATCATGTAAGGCAGCAAGGTCGAGAACTGCTGTTCGGGAACCGCGCCGGTGACGATCATGTTGGCGTCGCAAACACCGCCTTCATACTGGTTGTTGTAGAATGCCAGACCATCGAACTGGTTCACGATCGGGCGATAAGCCTCGCGCGAGGCCGAAGAGAAGCCAGCAAAGACCACGTCCACCTTGTCACGCTGCAGGACGCGCCGCATGAATTCCTGATAGCGGGTATTGTCCGATTGGGTGTCATAGGCGATGATCTCGATCGGGCGCCCGTCGATACCGCCAGCGGCGTTGATTTCTTCGACTGCAAGCTCGATCCCGTGGACCTTGCCGATGGTGGCCAGCGCGAAATCACCCGACTGGTCTTCAAGAACACCGAGTTTGATCGGCTCCTGCGCCTGTGCCGCGAACGGCCCGGCGATAGACAATAGGGTAGCGAGCGCCGAAGTGGCGCTGATTAATTTCATCTTCATTTTCGAATCCTTGTTGCGTGTTTTGGGTGTTTTGACCGCTAGTGGGCTCGACACCTCTTTGGGGTTGCGTTGCGATTTTCATCGCCCTCCGACGCTGTCTGCATCAAGATCCAGCAATGGTCCTCGATGCTGACACGAGCCCGCATGCTTTCTTTTCGCAAAAAGTCATACGCGGCATCTTCGTTGAGCCCGCGATGCCGCATCAGCATCGCCACGGCCTTGATAACATGAATTCTTTTTCTGCGCCGTTCCATGAGGCCAGCGACAGACGCGTTCAGCGCTTCCACGCGATTGAACTCGTTCACGGCGAGATAAAGCGCCGAAAAAACTGATCCTGCGTAGATCGGCTTGGGCAGGAACGCGAGCGCACCAAGCTGCATCATCGCTTTCAGGCGGCTGGGAGCCTCTGTTCCCACAAGTCCAATTGTCGGGCAAGGCGGCATCCCAACCGGTAAGTCGTAGCATTCCGGCCAGTTCACCGGCAGGATCTGGTCGCCGTCGATGAGCACCACATCCTGATGAGGTCGCAAATCCGACGGCAGTTCGAGCATCTTTCCCGGTTCGCTTGCAAAGACTTCAGGCAACAGCCCCAGACGGCGCAAAGTACTGTCGAGGATCTCCAGAGACCGGCCTGCGGAGGAAAAGATCACCACCCGGCGGCCTTTGAAGTTCTGGACGAGGCGCGGTGTTTTCATGAAACGGCCCTCAGCATTGAGCGCCGGAGCGCGGGTTCGTAGGTCATCGTCGAGGACACGAGATAAGGATCCGGCTTCACCGGCTCCGATGCTTCAAACAGCAGGTCGAATTCATAGTCAGAACGCGACAGCCCGATACGCGGCGTCAATGATGCATGCAGCGTGTCGGGATCAATCGTGACCTTCCCCTGCGGCGCGTCGAATTCCTGCCCGGCAACGGCCTGGCACACGGCTTGCACATCCGCCGTACCCGCCTTCGCAACGGATTTTGCGAGCATGTGAATTGCGACATAGGCTGCTTCTGCCTCTGCCGACGCGACGGGGCCTTCCGGAAACTCGGCTTGATAGGCACGGACGAAACGCGCATTCCTCGCGCCCGGCAGGGACGAGAAGTAAACGCTTGAGCTGATCTGCCCGTCCGCTCCGTCCGCTCCGATAGCGCGGAGTTCCGGCTCGGAAAGGTTGCAGCTCGCCACCGGATATTGCGCGACCTGATCGATACCCTTTTCGCGACAGGCGTTGCGAAAAGCGCGAAAGAAGGAATAAGAGGACTCGCCTATCAATGCGTTGAAAACGAAATTGGGGCGCGTTTCCAGGATTTCTTCGATAATATCATTCAGATCAGTTTCGCCCACGGGCACATAGCGTTCGGCCAAAACCTCGCCGCCTCTTTTCTGCAGGCCCTCACGCAAGACGCGGTTGCTTTCCCAGCCCCAGATGTAGTTCGAGCCGATGCAAAACGCGCGCTGCCCGAAACGGGTAAACAGATAGTCGATGAGTGGTGATATGTGGTGGTTCGGTGCAGCGCCGGTATAGATCACATTGGTCGTGCTTTCGAAGCCTTCATAGTGGGTGGGATACCAAAGAAGAGCATCCCGTTTTTCGATAAGCGGGATCACTTCCTTGCGGCTCGATGAAGTATAGCAACCGCAAATATGGCGAATGCCCTTGTCGAGCATGGTCTGCACCGCCGGCCCGTAGTTGCCAAGATTGCTTTGCGGATCGATATGGAGCGGCTTGAGCATCACCGAAGCGTTCGGGTCGGCATTGATCTCTTTGCAGGCAAGTTTGGCGCCGTTCAGCAACGTGTGCGCAACGGTTCCGTAGGATCCGGTATTCGAAAACAGCAATCCAAGCGGGACATCGATACGCGTCATCTTTTGCCTTCCAAACGACAAAAGCCCCAAAGCAAGAACTGCTTTTGGGGCTCATTTGCCGATATATTTAAGTCATTGCGAATGCGCCAACAGGAGCTCATTTGCTCGGCGCGTGAACTCGACGCTATGCAGGCGTCTGAAGGCTGTCAACACCGGGGGCATCCCCGCAGGCGCGCGCAGGCGATATCGATGATTTCGCACCAGATTGCGTCATCCATACACCCTGATGAGCATTTTTTGTGCGCGGCAAAGATGAATCACCGGAAAATCAGGGAAGGCTGGATCGATGCGGGCAACGCCCTGCCCTCGCGATATGAATGAAGTCGAGCACAGGCACCGCCGCGGCGTGGCCCGCGATCTGTCGCCCGACGAGCAGGCGCGCGGTTCTGCCGCCTGCGTCCGGTGTCATGCGCGATGCGAGGTCGATCCGCGACGGACCAGTCGCACCGGAATGACGGTGGTGGGCGCGGGCTCTTCCTCTCCCTCGACAAGTTCGATCAGCGCCGCCAGGCAGGCCGACACGACTGCCTCGGCATCCTGGGTTACCGTCGTGAGATCGTAGCTTGTCCATGCCGCCTCGGCGATGTTGTCACAGCCGACAACGGACAGGTCAGCGGGTACCCGCAAGCCATCGGACCGGATCCGATCGAGAAAACCGAGGGCGAGAAAATCGTTGCCGCAGTGCACGCCGTCCACCTCGCCGGCACGGGGAAGGAACTCTGCGGCGGCCTCGACTCCGCCCGCATAGTTGGGGCGTGCGCCGTTGGCCTCGAACCTACAGCGCATCCCCAGTTCGGCTGCGTGGCGCAGAAAAGCCGCCCGGCGCGCGTCGATCGTATACGACGGCCGCCGCGGTCCGGCATAGGCGACGCGGCGGCATCCGGCCTCGAACAGGGCTTCGGCGGCGAGCCGACCGGCGGCTTCGACATCGTGGAGCACGCGCGGCGCGTGAGCATCCACCGGTGCCTTGTTGACCAGCACCAGCGGCACGCCGTGCCGGGCGCAATGCGCGGCGATTTCGCCGGGGGGCGTGTCCGAGGTCATGATCGCGCCCGAGACGTTGTAGTGCAGCATCATGTCGATCAGCCGCCCGGCGTCGTCCCCGTCGCTCCAGGGCAGAAGGAACGGCCGGTACCCCGCCTTCACCAGCCCGCGCGACAGCAGGTCGACGATCCGGGCGCGGAACGAATGGTCCATGTCCGACACCACGAGCGCGACCAGTTCGGTCCGCTGCAGCGTCAGGCTACGGGCGAGGTAATTGACCCGGTAGCCCAGCCGGTCCGCCGCCGCCATGACCTTGTCCCGTGTCTCGGACGAGATGCTCGCACCATTGGTGAACGCCCGACTGACCGCCGACCGCGACACCCCGGCAAGCCGCGCGACGTCTTCTGCCGTGACCGACCTCTGCCCGTTCATGTGGCGGCCTTGAGCGCAGAAAGCAGCAGGTCCGCCCGGTCAAGATTGATCATCTCCGGCCTCCAGTCGACGATGCGAGCAAAGACACGCGGGTCGTCGCCGAAATACTTCAGCATCGGGCGCACCCCGTGCGCGCGGCACAGCGGAGCTTGCCGCTCCCAGTCCGCGACGGTGATTTCGCAGATTTGCGGGGCGAGCGTTTCCATCATCGTTTTGAAACTGCTGAAATGGGGGATGTTGGCCTTGATGTTGGCGTCCGGGGCAATCCTGCGTGTCTCCAGCAAAAGCTCGGGGGATGGCGACCAGAAGAAACACTGGTCAAGAAAGTCCATGCCCCGTACGAGATCAAGCAGCTTTCGGGCGTCCACGCTCTTGTTCTCGATATACATCCGCCGCCCCCGCGACTGGCAATAGCCGATGGCTTCGGCCAGCGTCGGGATCGTCTCGCCCCGCCAATGCCTGGCCTTCCATCCGCCCGCGTCGAGCAACCGTAGCGCGGCAAGGTCGGTTTTCGCCACCGCGCCCGTACCGGATGTCGTCCGGTCCAGCGTAGGATCATGGATCACGATGATTTCGCCATCGGCGCTTTCGCGCACGTCCAGTTCCAGCCAGTCGCAGCCCATGTCGTAGGTCAGCCGCGCAGCGGCCATCGTGTTTTCGGGAGCGATGTGATTGACGCCCCGATGGCACACGACCTCGATCCCGGTGGGCGGCAGGCTATCGAAACCGCCCAGCAGTTCCGGCTGGTCGGTGCAGATGCCCAGCACCGGCAGCGTGACGAGAGCGGCCAGCACCTCGGGCCGTTCCTCGTGCCAGATCACGATGCCGATGTCCCGCGCCTGCGCCTGGGCCAACAGGGCCGCAGTCACGAGGTTCTGTGGCCGCGCGCCGCCATGCTCCCAGCAAAGGTGAATGATATCCGCGCCTGTCGCCTCTGCCCGCCGAAACGGATCCTCACCCAGCCGAACGAGCACGGCGACTGGCCAGGGGCAGCCGTTTTCGATCAGCGCACGCGCTTCGCCCTCGTCGAAGGTGCCCAGAACCGCCTGGGTAAAATCGAGCGCGTGCAGCACCTCCATGCAGACCGCCCCCGCGCCCTCACCCTTGAGGTCGAGGTAGAGCGCTTGTCCGCGCGCGCGGGCCATCGCCACGATCTGGGCAAGCGTCGGCATTTCGGGGCAGCGGCGCGCCAGCTCAGCTGCGGTGAACGCCGCGATGGCCACAGGGCCGCCCTCACCCGCAAAGGTCGGATCATGCGACACCACAGGCTGCCGGTCCGCCGTCAGCCAGATATCGAGCTCCCACATGTCTGATCCCAGATCGGCGGCGCATTCATAGGCCGCAACCGTTCCCTCCTGCGCATGAGCCGAGGCCCCGCGATGGGCGATGCACAATGGCCGCCCGTCGCAGCGCGCGGGCCAGGAAAACTTCAGGTTTGCGCGCATCAGAGTCGTGTTCCCTCTGCATCGAAGGCCAGAAGGTTATCAACATCGATCGGCCAGGTGACAATGTCGCCGACCCCCACGTCCTCGCGCGCGGGCTGGACCGACCGCAGGATGACCCCCGGCGCCGTCTCGATGTCGAACAGGGTCTCGCGGCCCTGCGGCTCGACGAAGGTCACACGCCCGGTCGCCTGAGCGGTTCCGCCGGTACCGAAATGCTCGGGCCGGATGCCCAGAGAGATGGGCCGGTCGGCTGGCAGGCCGCGCAGACGCGGAGGCAGGGGCAGATGCAGCCCCTGATCCATCGCGAAACTGCCCTGTCCGGCGGTGCGGCCTTCCAGAAACACGATCGGCGGGTTCCCGAGAAAGCCCGCGACGAACCGGTTGACCGGCGCGCGATACAGCTCCGTCGGCGGGCCGATCTGAAGGATCCTGCCCCTCTCCATGATCGCCACGCGGTCGCACATGGACATCGCCTCGACCTGATCATGGGTCACGAGGATGGCGGTGATCCCTGTCTCAAGCTGGATGCGCCGGATTTCCGAGCGCATCTCGAGCCGCAGCCTGGCGTCAAGATTGGCCAGCGGCTCGTCCAGCAGCAGAATTCCGGGCCGCCGCACGAGCGCGCGCGCCAGAGCCACGCGCTGTTGCTGCCCGCCCGAGAGCTGCGCCGGTTTGCGGGCCAGCAGCTCCTCGATATGGATCAGCTCGGCGATCTCGCGCACGGCGCGGGCGACCTCGGCCTTGTCGCGCCGTATCCGGCCCACCGTCAGCGGAAACCCGATGTTTTCCTCGACCGACATATGCGGATAGAGGGCATAGTTCTGGAACACTACGCCCACATTCCGCCGTTGCGACGGCAGGTTGGTCACGTCGCGGTCGCCGAACAGGATGCGCCCGCCATCGGCGCGGTAGATCCCCGCGATGGCAAAGAGCGTCGTCGACTTGCCGCAGCCCGAGGGCCCGAGCAGCGCCAGCATCTCGCCATCCTCGACGACGAAGTTCATGCCTTCGATGACCGGATTGCCGTCGAAGCGTTTCGTGAAATTGTCGAGATGTAAGCGCATCAGCCCTTCGTGCCTCCGCCGAAGATGTTCATCAGCCGGTGCTGGAAGATGACGTAGAGAAGAACGACCGGCAGCGTGTAAAAGACACCCACGGATTTAAACAGATTGAAGTTGAACCCGAGCTGATCCGCCGCGATCAGCTCGTTGAGGAAGACAGACAGGACCTCCATGTCCGATCCGGGTGCGAGGATCCGCGGCAGCAGGTATTCGCCCCACCCGTCCAGAAAGCTGAACACCGATAGCGCGACGAGGCCGGGTTTGACCTGCGGCAGGATCAGCCTGCGCCAGACGGTAAAGCGGCTCGCTCCATCCTGAACCCCGGCCATCTCGATCTCCCACGGGACGGCATCGTAGAACCCCTTCATGATCCAGATGCCGAAGGGCAGCATCAGCGAGGATTTCACCAGGATGACGCCGATCATGCTGTTGTAGAGCCCGGTGAGGTTCAGCACGAAGAATACCCCGATCAGCAGCGTGACCGAGGGGAACGCGTGCATGACCAGCACCCCGGCCAGAAAGAACCGCCGGAACGGCAGGTTCAGCCGCGACAGCGCATAGGCTCCCGTGGTCGAAACAGTCAGCACGATCACCGTCATCGACCCGGCCAGGATCAGGCTGTTGCCCGCTGCTGCCCAGACATTTCCGATCTCGCCCCCGTCGAAGAGGAACCGCCAGTGTTCCAGCGTGAAACGGTCGGGCCAGAGTTCACCCGGCGGGGCGTCGGTGAAGGTGTCGAGTATGAGAAAGCCATACATGACCGTCAGCGGCAGGCTGATGACGATCAGCAGCAGAAGGAGCGGGAGCGTCGCGAAATTGCGTGTCATCGCGGCACCTCAGAACTCGATCCGGGGGCGGGTGACCAGTTCGTCAAAACGGAAAAGCCGCAGGTAGACGAGCGACAGGGCAAACCCGACGATCACCAGCATCAGCGCCATCGCCGAGCCCAGCCCGTATTCAAGATTGCCCGAATAGTTGAACAATGCCGTCCGGAACGCCTCGAGCGCCCAGACCGTCGTCGTCCGTCCGGGCCCGCCGTTGGTGGTCAGCCAGATCTCGGCATAGGACGCCAGCAACGACATGGTCTGGTAGGTGGTCACGAACAGGATCGGCCAGCGCATCTGCGGCAGGATGATCCGCCGGACTTGCTGCCAGCGCGTGGCCCCGTCCACCTCCGAGGCCCAAAGCTGCTGCATCGGGATCGTCCGCAACGCGCCCGAGAACAGGATCAGCCCGAAGGACGCACCGATGAACCCGTTGAGCGAGATCATCGTGATCCAGGCCGTCACCACCGAGCCCTTCATGTAGTTGAAGGATGGCAGGCCCACCTGTTCGGCAAGGATCGGCAGGAATCCCCCCTCCCAGGTGAACCATTTCCACAGGATCGCATAGAGCACGAGGGGCGTGATACGCGGCAGCAGCCAAAGCGTGCCGAACACACCCATCAGCCCTTTTGGCAAGTAGAACAGCGTGATCGCCAGAAAGAGCGCCAGACCGACGTTGAAGATCGCCAGCGTGGCGGAGACATAGAACAGCGTGTTGAGCAGCACCCGCCCCGTTTCGCGCTGGGTGGCGAGGCGGCGGAAGTTCTCGGTGGTGAAAACCGCGCCGGTGTAGCTGGCGTCGAGCAGCTGTTCGCGCGTCTCTATCGCGCCCTCGGGCGTGGCGATGGCAAGCGCCTCTGCCAATTCCTCCCGGGTCTCGAACCGCCGGTTCAGTGCAGACCGGCCAAATATTTCGGCGGCGGCGGTGATCGCGCGCGGGCTGCGGGGAGCATTTGGCAGCTCACGCAGGGCGCGGATGAAATCGCGTGCGGAATCGTAGGCTCTGCCGGTCAGGCGCGCGGAGATATCCGCGACAAAACCTTCATCCATACCTGCCGCCACGGCTGCGTCCAGCCCAGCCCGATCGACGATGTAGGTCTCGGCCATGACCTGCGCGGCGACATCTTCGGGCAGGCCTTCGTCCTGCAGGCCGCGCAGGGTATTGGGCGTGATGACATAGGCGCCCGTTCCGATCCCCGTCGCGGTCGACATGTCGGTGAAGGCAAAGGCCGTGGTCAGGGCCACCGGGGCAAAATAGAAACATGCCAGCAGGATCAGGGCGGGCGACAGCATGACGAGACCGAGCAGGCTGAGGGGGCTACGCAGGTTGCTCTCTCTGGCCGGATACCCCGGACGGCGCGCGGCCGTCCGGGGGCGGAGTATGGGATCAGCGGACGATGACATTGTCGCCAAGCGCCCGGGTTACCTGAGCTTCAACTTCGGCCACGGCATCCTCGACCGAGGTCACGCCGGTCCAGCTGGCTTCAAGTCCGTCATACATCGCATTCCAGTAAATTCCGAAGTCCGAACTGTTGGGCAGCGCGTTCGTATGCGGCGCGAGCCGCTCCGACGCCGCGCTCAGCCAGCGGTCGTTTGCATAGAGCGGGACCGAGTTTTGCTGCTCCGATATGCCCAGATGCGCCGATTTCACGGCGTGAAGCGCATTGATCCGAGGCTCCGAGGCAATCGAGATCAGCTCCGCAGCGATGACCGCCTCGTCCGCGGGCGCGGCGGAGGTGACGAGGTAGACCAGTGGGTGGGTGATCGAATTGGCCCGGCCGTTTTCGTTGCCCGCCGGGATCAGCGTATATTGTACGGTGTCGAAGAAGTCTTCCAGACCGAACTGGTTGGTCCACTGGGCATAGTGCCATGTTCCACCGTGCCAGGCGCCATATTTTCCCGCGGCGACGTTCTGGTGCCAGGTGTCCCATTCGGTGCCCAGAAAGGTTTTCGAGACGACGCCGCGCGCGGCGGCATCAACGAAGAACTGGTACATACCGGTCAGGGCCTTGGTGTCCAGCACCAGGCGGCCGGTTTCCTTGTCGATCATCTCGCCCCCGAACGACTGGTAGAACTGCCAGTAGTCCGGCCCGTTCGACACCCGCGGCGCAAAGCCCATGGAGGCATCCACGACGCCTTCGGCCTGCATCTTCTCGACGGCGTCCAGCATGTCATATAGCGTGAACTCCCCGCTTTCGACGCGGGCGGGCAGGTTCTCGATGTCCTGCGCGGACCATCCGATCGCCTCCAGATCGGGAATCGACCAGTAGAATACGCGTGCCTCGGCATCCTGCGGAATGCCCCAGACCTGGCCGTTGTAAGACGCGACCTCGATCAGGTTCGGGTAGATGGCATTCAGCGGCCAGGTGTCGAAAAAGACATAATCCTCGATCGGCACGATCAGCCCGGCCTCGGACCAGGGGCCAATGTCCTCATGCCCGGAGACAACGATGTCGGGCGAATTACCGGCCTCGGAGGCGAGCGTGAATGCCTGTTTGAAGTCGTCCCAACTGCTCCATGCCTGGCTTTCGACGGTGATATTCAGTTCCTCGCCGCGAACCTCGGCCTCGCGTTCAAGGATATCGGCCGCCAAGGCGATGGCGTCATAGCGGTAATTGGATTCGTCGCCAGTACCCCCGGCCCATACGGTAATCGTGTAGTCCTCGGCAGCCGCCGTGAAGGCGGTCACCGTCAGCACGGCGGCAGCGGCCCCGCGGCCCGCGATTGTCTTGAGAATGCTCATGATCTGTCCAACTCTCGGTTTGGGAAGCTCGACTTGCACACGTGTGCAAGGCAAGTTGTGCGCCGCAATCGTGACAGCGTGATTTAGCGGACATGTCATTTTCTTGAAGTTGAGCGGCCGCCCTGAAAGGAAGGTTTGGTGAAGGTTTTCTGAGGCGGGTCGCGGCAAAACGGAGCGCGTCGGGGCACCCTCGACCCGCTTTGGAAAACCGTCAACAAGCCGGTCATTGCTCGGACGATCCTGACAGAGCAATATCGCATCAATTATAGTTGAGAAAGCAACATGATCCGACCTGCCGTACCAAGCGATGAAACAGCAATCAGAGAATGCGCGGAGCGGGCATATGCACGTTATGTGCCGCTGATCGGAAGAAAGCCTGCGCCGATGGTCGCCGATTTTGCCACCCAAATCGCCAAAGGCGAGGTGTTCGTTGCGACGGATGACCGCGATAGTCTACAGGGCTTCATCGTGTTTTATGCCGAAGGGGGTCATATTCTCCTGGAAAACATGGCTGTCCTTCCCCGCGCTGCCGGACGCGGTTTAGGGACGGCGCTCATCAGCTTCTGTGAGAATGCCGCGCGAGAACGCGGTCTCGGTGCCGTTCACCTCTACACGAACGAAAAGATGACCGAAAACCTGTCGATCTATCCAAGGCTCGGCTACACCGAGGTGGAACGCCGCGTCGAGGACGGCTTCAAACGCGTTTATTTCGAAAAGACACTCGCTTAACAAGGTCAGCTCCGGGCCGTGATCCTCGCTCTACCGGGGCTCCATCCGCGCAGGCGAAACCCCTCCTCCGGCTTGCCCATGCTGAGTCCAAATTGCGCAATAATGTGCCCCCTACCCGCTGCAATTGCCCTCTTCTGAGGCGATCACCCGAGCCAACGGCCGGGATGGTCAGTAACAGACGTTGGCAGATTGTCTTTTACGACCAAGCCCCTCACGGTCCCGGCACCGGGGTCGTCGAGCCGAACAGGGCGGGCGATCCGTGTGGCAAGGCGAGGCATGACTGAAAGGCCAAAGGCTCCGCTGGCTGCCACTCACCGCACACAGCTTTCGACACCCATGCATGGGAGAGGTTTGATGACAAACAAGATAATTCTCGCCGGCGTTGCCGTGCTTTGCGTCTCGGGGGCCGCTTCGGCGGAGGATCTGGGGCTATGGGGCGCATATCAGGACATTTTCAAGGGTGCGAAATACGTCGACCTGACCCATGTCATTACCCCGACCATTCCTGTCTGGCCGGGCTTTGGCGACTCCACGTTCTCACCCGCCAAGGCCGGCGCCGACCTCGGAGATTACGCATCCGAAGGCGATACATATACCTACGACAAACACGGCTTCGTGGCGACCAGCTACCTGCTCAAGACGGATCAGCTTGGCACTCAACTCGATCCCCCGGCGCATTGGGCGCCCGAATATCCGACGATCGACGAACTTCCGGCCACCTACACACTGCGTCCGCTTGTCGTTATTCCGATGCAGGATCAGGTCGCCGAGGATTTCGGATATGCCCTGCAGGTTTCCGATATCGAAGCCTTCGAATCCGAGCATGGAACCATCCCCGAGGGATCCGTGGTTTTCGTCCGTTCGGACTGGTCGAAGGGGTGGCCGGACAAGGAGTTTGCCGCGCGTACGCCATTTCCCGGTGTCGGGCTCGACGCGCTGAAGTTCCTGCATGAAGAGCGTCACATTCTGTTCCACGGTCATGAACCGCTGGACACTGACGCCACGCCCAATCTCGAGGGCGAGTACTGGCTGATGCACAACGGATACGCGCAGGCAGAGGGGGTCGCCAATCTGGACCAGGTCCCGCCCACCGGCTGCCTGGTCTCTATAGGTTACCCAAAGTTCAAGGGCGGTGCGGGCGGCTATGCCCGATATGTAGCGATCTGCCCCGCCGACTGGACATATGGGGTAACGATTTCGGCGGCCGATGCCCCACTGCCCAAGAGCGAGAAGCCACTGCACTGGGACGACGAGCTTGGAATGCGTGTACGCTGACCTCGCTGAGTTCGGTTAGGCCTTCATCAGGCGGGTGACGGGTTCTCGCCTGATGCGGCATCGCCTCGGCGAGGAGCCGCTTCAGCTCTGTGCTCTCCTCCTCCAAGGCCCTCCGCCGCTTCGCGTCGACGACATCCATTCCGCCAAACTGGGCTTTCCAGGCATGGAACGTAGCTTCCGGCATGCTGTGCCTCCGGCGCAGCTCCGCCGTCTTCGCACCAGCCTCATGCTCCCGCAAAATGCTGATGATCTGCTCTTCTATGTATTTCAATGGTGACCTGCTCCGCTGAAAAGTCCTCAATTTGAGGTTAGCCTGTTCTCCGGTAATCCCCCCATTTTTAACGGGGTTCAGCCGCAGAATTCACGCGGCCATTTTCAGTTTCTGTGCGGGTGTGATGCCGCCGATGCCCATATTCG
>NZ_JACIEQ010000015.1 GCF_014196965.1 Actibacterium naphthalenivorans
CCCCCGGATGGCGCTGCAAAAGCGCAGGGATCTCCGTCTCCATCGTCGTGTTCGAACTGGGCACTATCAGGCCGATACGTTTCATGGCTCTTCCTCAGGATATATTGTTTCACGCGGCGGGATCAGGCGTCGGTCTTGACCGAAGACAGGTAGCCAAGCGCATCCTCCAATCCGATCACGTCCGCGTATTTCTGGTTCATGTCATAGAGGTTCGCGTCATGCGGGGCCTGTGCGCGGTCCGCGACGCAGTCGCGCGGGACCAGGACGTTGAACCCGCTTTGCACCGCGTCGACGACGGTTGCGCGAACACAGCCGCTGGTGGTGGCGCCGGTGACAAGCACGGTATCCACCCCGGCCCCGGTCAGAAGTGCCGCGAGATTGGTGCCGTGAAAGGCCGAAGCGCCGTGTTTCACGATCAGGGGTTCATCCTCGCGCCGCGCCATCCGCGCATCGATCCCGACCAGCCGTGTACCGTGCTGCAGCGCGGCCATGCCGGCGGCCTTTTTCAGCCAGGGCAGGGCGGTCACTTCCCACGGGTGGTAGGCGATGGTCGTGAACAGCACCGGAAAGCCCTTTTCGCGCGCGACCGTGGCCAGGCGAAGGGTGGCGGCGATCTGTTCGCTCATGTCGGCGGCGGTGGGGTATTGCGCGTCTGTGAACCCGTATGAAAAATCCACCACCACGACAGCGGGGCACGTGCCGCGTGGCACAGTCTGACCAAAGCCGGCCGCCGCGTAGGTTTGTTCCTGAGACATCCGAAAGTCCTTACATGTTAGTTGTCCCGCGCCGATGGGTGCGGAAGCGATGAAGGGGCCTCAGTGGCGTTCCATCTGCAGATCCTTCACGGCGATATCGCCGTCGACCACGATCGGTTCGTCGTCGAGGAACAGCGAACAGCCACGCATCGGGATGTCGAGATGGCAGGCAGTGTCGTTGGGGCCGCCAAGTTCGTTGTTGGGCCCGGTCGAGAACATGACGTTGCCGTAAAAACTGCGCGGTTCCATGCCCATGCCACCGGGAAATTCGCCTGGTGTCATGCTGTGCCACTTGGCGTTGGGGTTCATGCCCCAGCCGACATGGCTCATGCCTTTGCCACGCTCATCGTTAAAGGCCTCCATGTAGGATTTCACCAACTCGGCATCCAGCCCGCCGCGGATGTCGGTGATCCAGCCCTTTTCGATCGTGTAGGTGATCGGATCGCGCACATACATGTTCTGCGGCAACAGAATGTCGCCCGGTGCCACTACGATCTGACCATCGACGCCATCGTCGTCGCCGCCGGTGAACACAAAGCCCGAAGGCCAGTGATCCCAGCGGCCGGGTTCATCGGTGCAAGCGTATTCGGTGACCGCAGGATAGGTATTCAACTTGTAGGTAACATCCGTGCCGTGGGGCGAGGTGATGCGCATGACCTTGGCCTTGTCCAGCAGGGCGCCGCCGATCTCGACCTTTTCGCGAATCTCCTGGGTGGGCAGCAGGCGTGCCAACAGTTCGGGCGGTTCAACCGCTGTCAGAATCCGTGTGCCTGCTGCCTGGATTGCGAATTGCTCGGGGGAAAACAGCAAGAAGATGCAATCAATCAGCATATCGCAGTTCTTGAGTGCCTCGACGGCGTCGGGCATCGCGGCGAGGCCGGTCACGCCGACGTTCCAGCCGCCGGTGGGCAGCGGTGCGGGCAGGCGCATATGGTACATGTTGGCACCCAAACGCTGACCCGCCGCCATGAAGGCATCGGCATAATCCAGACGTTCGTTGCCCTGGGTAAGGACGATCAGCTTTTCGTCCTTCTGGACGCCCGACATCTTCAGCTGATGCAGGCAGATTTCGGTGAAGCTCGTCAAATCCATGTTTTGTCTCCTGACGTGTCGTCCCTGGGAAAAGGCGCTCAGGCCTGTTCTGCTTCGGCCGGGAATGGGCCAAAGGAGCGCGGGTCATAATCGTAGACCCAGTCGGTATTGATGCCGGTCGTGCGCGGGTCTTCTTTCGCGCGGCGGGCATATTCGGCATCCCGGGCTGCCATCTCCTCGGGGGTGGGCAGGTGATAGGTGCGCCCGCGTTCGCGTGCCTCAAGCTGGACCTTGCCGGTGCGCGGCAGGCGTTCTGCCTCATAGCGCGCAAGCGCCGGTTTCAGGTCACCAGGGGTCAGCGACAGTGCGGTCGCCAGCACCAGCGCATCCTCGATGGCCATGGCCGCGCCCTGGCTGAGGAAGGGCAGCATCGGGTGGCAGGCGTCGCCCAGCAGGGTGACGTGATCGGTGGACCATTTCTCCATCGGATCGCGGTCGAACAGGCCCCAGTTATAGACCTCGTCCACCTTGGAAAAGAGCGTCTCCAGTGTCGGATGCCAGCCTGCGAAATCCGCCAGCATCTCCTCTTTCGAGGCCTTCGTGCTCCAGCTTTCGGCGACCCATTCGGCGGCCTCGGTCACGGCGACGATATTCACCGCCTCGCCACCCTTGACGTAATAGGTGACCACATGCGCGTTCGGCCCCATCCAGAAAGTGCTGTCGGGATTGACGTAGTCGACAACACCGTCGGTGGGCACCAGCGCGCGATAGCACATGTGCCCGGTCCAGCGCAGATCGCCTTCGCCAAACAGCGCGCCACGCACGGCCGAACGCACGCCATCCGCGCCTACGATCAAATCAGCCCCGAATGTGCTGCCATCCTCGAATGTCGCCACGGCGCCGGTGGCGGTTTCGGCTACATCCGTGCATTTCTTGTTGAAGCGGCAGACGTCGGGCGGCAGCTGTGCGACGAAGAGATCCAGAAGATCGGCGCGATGGATGTGGATATAAGGCGCGTCGTAATGGGCGCGGAATTCATCGCCCAGGTCGATACGAAAGTTTTCCTGCGCGGTCTGCCAGTTCCGCCCGACGATGGCGTCTGGATAGAACCCCTTGGCCAGAAAATCGTCATAAAGCCCGAGCCCCTTGATCGCCTTGACGGCATTGGGGGTCATCTGCACCCCGGCGCCGACCTCGCCAAAGGCCGGGGCCTGTTCGAATATCGTGATGTCAAACCCCTTTTGCAGACAGGCATGGGCCAAAGCCGTGCCGCCGATGCCGCCGCCGATGATGCCGATTTTCATAGCTGTCGTTCCTTTTCGTTTCTTGTGCTTGGGCGTGGGGGGTATCAGTCGCGCCATTTCAGAAGTTTCTTTTCGATCCGCCCCAGAACGCCGCGTTCCAGAAGCTGCATGACGACGATGAAGATGATCGCCGTCGCCGCGACCTCGCGCATCCGAAGCAGGCGGAAGCTGTGGAAGATCGAAGCGCCGATGCCGTCGGGCTGTCCGATGGACTCGACGACCACGACCAGTTTCCACGACAATGCAAATGCGAAACGTCCGGCGGTCAGAAGGGCCGGTACCAATTGAGGGACCAGAGACTGACGGAAGAACACGCGCTTGGGCAGCCGGTATATCTTCGCCATTTCGTCCAGTCCGATATCGCGAGCCTGAACGCTGGACCGCACGATATTCGACACGAAAGGCGATACCGCAATAGTCAGCGCGACGAACCCCGCCGTTTCCCCGGTGCCAAAGGTCAGAATGGCAAAGATGATATAAACCGGGTCCGGCACAGCCAGCGCCAGCGCCAGCAGCGGTTGAAGGAAAGCCTCGGCCTTTTCGTTCATGCCGATCAGGATGCCGATGGCCGCGCCCACGATCGAGGCGGTGACAAACGAGGCCATCACCCGGCCCAGCGTCAGCCAGAAGTCACCCCAGAAGCTGGTGGAAAGCAGGTTCTTCCAGATCGCTACTACCGTGTCTTCGGGTGTAGGCACCCAAGGTTTCACAGCGATCGACAGCACATACCATAGCAACAGGATCGAGCTGATGGCGATCACGCCGCCCAATAGCTTTCCCGACACCACGGCATTCCAGTTTTTCCAGCGCGCAGGGTGGAACATGATGGGATTGGAAAGCGGCAAATCAGGCAACGTCCCTCTCCTTTACAGTCTCAAGGCCCCAAGGCGCTTGAACACGTGCAACGATGTCGGCCTCGACCTCGGCGATGCGGGCATCGTCATAGTCGCGGGGGCGTTCCAGCGGCACGATGTAGTTTTCGAACACCTGCGCCGGGCCACGGGTCAGGATGATGATGCGGTCGGCCAGATAGACCGCCTCGCGGATTGAATGGGTGACAAAGACGATGGTCGCGCCCGTACGCTGACAGATGCCGGTCAGTTCCTGACGCAGGGATCGCGCGGTGACTTCGTCCAACGTGGACAGCGGTTCATCCATCAGGATGTAGGACGGATCGACCAAAATGGCGCGGGCGATTGACACGCGCTGACGCTGACCGCCCGAAAGGCGCATGGGCCAGGCATCTTTGAACTCCGCGATATGCAGTATCTCGAGGATCTCGTCGATCCGGGCATGCCACGTGTCGCGCGGCACGTCAGAGGCGCCCAGCACGATCTCGAGGTTTTGCCTGACCGTGCGCCAAGGCAACAGGCGGTGCGCCTGAAACACGTAGCCAAGGCGCGGATCCTTGCTGCGCGGCAGATATAGCTCGTCGCCATCGACAACCACGCGACCGCGGGTCGGCGCCATGAGGCCAGAGAGGACGTTCAACATCGACGACTTGCCGCAGCCCGACGGGCCGAGAATAGCGACGAATTCGCCGCGTTTCACTTCGAAATCAAGCTGCGCGATGGCCGGGGTTTCACCATAGGACACGCCAAGGTCGACGACCTTCAGCACGGTTTCTCTTGTGTCAGTGTTCATTGTTCTTGCCAGTTTTGGAGGGAGAGAGAGCGCGGCTCAGCGCCAGCGGAAGACGAATTTTTCGGCCCGGCGGATCACGCCGTATTCGGCGAACAGCACCAGCGCCATGAACACCAGAAGCCACAGGTGAACCTCGTCCATCAGCATGTAGCTCCAGGCGTGCTCGAACTTGGCGCCAAAGCCCACGCGGGCGGCGCCGAAAATCTCGGCCACGACGATGACCTTCCAGGCCAGAGCATGGGCGTTGCGCAGGGCCGCGAAGATGTAGGGGGCGACGAAGGGTGCCGTCACATGGCGGATCTGAGTGAACAAACCCAGATGGTAGATCTGGCCCAGTTCGGCCAACCCCTTGTCGGCGCTGGCCAACCCGTCGCGCAGACCTACGGCCATGTAGGGAAAGGTAATGAACGCGACGACCAGGATATAGCCGAACTCACTGCCCTTGAAGATGGCCACCGACAGGATGGCGGCAATGGCGCTTGGTGTGCGCAGGGCCGAGGTGACGTAATAGCCCAACACCTCGCGCATCAGGCGGCTGTGGTTCATCGCGAAAGCCGCGATGAACCCGGCGACGATGCCCAGCACCAACCCGGCCACCACCCGAAACAGGGTAACACCGATATTGTACCAGGTGCTGCCTTCGGAAAGGAACGCCGGAAGCAGCCGCGCCACCTGAAACGGGCTTGAGATGAAGGTGGTGTTCAGGTGGGCGATCCACCACGCCGGCAGCAGCAGGACAAGGGCCGCAATGGACAGAGATTGTTTTTGGAGCTTGTTCATGGCGACCCCCGATATTGACGGTTACGAACGCGGGCCGACATAGTCTTCGAGCGTGACCATCACGCCGTCGGGCACGTTTTCGATCAGCAGGCCGTCTTTGGAAAGCTTGTCGAGAAACGCTTCGGCCGCGGCGATTTTTTCGGGCGACCAGTCATTGGTGAAATAGGGCGTGCTTTTGGCGTTCTCGATCAGCACGTCCAGAACCGCCTCGCTGGTGATGCCAAGGCCCTCGAGGATGTAGTCCTTGCGCAGCACCTCGTAATCGGTGCTTTCAAGAATCTCGATCGCCTCGTCGTAGGCATCGCGCACTGCATAGGCGAGTTCGGGGTTTTCCTTCAGCCAGTCGCCATGGGCGACCATGTTGGTGATCCACGGCGCAAACCCGCCGGTGAATTCCGAATAGTCCTTGTGCGCCTGCAACAGATAATGCCCGTCAGTGGCCACGATCGCCTCTGACACGAAGGATTCGAAATCGAAAATCGCCTCGACCTCGCCCGACTTCAGCAGGGGGACCAAGGCCGCCGGGCCGACCTGCGAAAACTCGTATTCTTCCAGGACGTCGAAGCCGTACATCTCCTGTACGATGGTGCGGATGAAGGTGGTCGTGCCGGAATCTGCGCCGAAGTGACCAACTTTCTTGCCCTTCAGATCCTCGGGGGTTTTGGCTTCGGACCCGCCGGGCACGACAATCCCGAGATAAAGGTTGCCAACCGGATAGAAGGCGGTGACGTCAAAGCCTTCATCGCGGGCGATGGCGACGCCAAGAATGTCATTGTCCATGGCGATATCGGACTTGCCGATCAGGAAGTTCTGGAACACTCCTTCATGCGGCAGGAATTCGAACTTGCCGTCGAACCCATATTTCTTGTCCAGCCCTTCGCCCTTCATGATCATCAGCGGCACGCCGCCGACGCTGCCGGCGACCGCCTGCAGTGTGACCCCCGGCATGTCAGCGGCAAAAGCGGCGCTGGCGCCGAGGCAAAGAGCTAGTGTCGTGGCCGAGACCTTCGAGAAGATGGATGCGTTCATTGCTGTATCCCCGTTGCAGTGGTTGGTTTCGTTCGACGCCCGGCGCACCGGATCGCTTCCTGTCGCGAACAAGGATTAATTAAACATATGATTAATTAATGTGGATGCGAATCCGTGCTACACATGGAGCTGGGTGCCAACAAAAACGGACCGCCCAATTTATATGCAATATTTATGCCGCAAGCGCAGAAACGCCGCGCCATTTGTCATCCCCCCCTTCGGCGTGATGTGGCATCAAATTGTTGAGAGAGGCGAATCAACCATGAAACAGGCGAAACAGCGAAAGAAGCTGGGCAGGCCCGAGGGCCAGACCAACCTATCCGACAAGATACTGGACGTGGCCGAAGTCTCGTTCGCGGATCTGGGGTATGCGGGAACATCCTTGCGCCAGGTCGCCGATCAACTGGGCGTCAACGCGGCGATGATCGCCTATTACTTTGATAACAAGGAAAACCTGTTCAAGGCGGTGTTCCTGCGCAAGGGCAACGAGGTCGCGGCGCAGCGTATGAAAAGCCTGGAGGCATTGACTGCGAAAGGCGCTTACGACGTCGAAGCCTTGGTTCGCGCCTTTCTCGAACCCTCTGCCAAGTACCGCAAGACAAAACAGGGCCGCGCCTTTCTTCGGCTGCACGCCAGGCTGCACATGGAGCCAGAGGCGCTGTCGTTTCAGTTGCGGCGCGAGGCATATAACGAATCCACCAAGGCTTATGCCGAGGCCTTTCATCGCGTATTGCCGCATCTTCCGATTGCCTCTGTCTATCATAAGCTGTCGCTGATGATCGGCGCCTATCTTTACGCCTTTTCGGATACAAACCGGCTCGATGAACTGATTGATATGGAAAAGAAGGCGACCGTACAGGCTGATCTCTTCGAAGATATCGTACGCTTCGCCGTGGCCGGCATGAAAGCGTGAGAAGAAAAAGGTGATGCTACACCGGCAGCCGCCTTTCTAAGACGGCGTTTCCATCGCGACTTTCAGCACCTCTGCAAGCACCGACACCGCAAGCGTCCGCGCATCTTTGGCCGAGGGCACAAGCCCGACCGGACCGTGAAGCCGCGTGATCTCGGCCTCGTCCACCCCCAGTTCTTTCAGCGCGGTCTGTCGCGTGGCCTGGGCGCGCCTGCTTCCCTGAGCGCCGACATACAGCGCCCCCGCACGAAGGGCGTGGAGCAGTATCGGCGGCTCCCAATCATGATCATGGAAGAAGAGAACGATAGCCGTCCAATTATCCACCTGCAGATCATCGGGGAACGCCCGGCGTGTCAAATGCCGGATCGGCGCGCCGATCGCTTTTCCATTTTCGAGTGTCTCGGTATCGGGCGACAGAAGAAGGCTGGGATAGCCAAGCGAATGAACCAGCGCCGCGAACGCGGACGCCTCGGGCCCTTTGCCGAAAACCAGAAAGCGCAGTTCGGGAAGCAGCCTCAGGTAAAAACCCTTTTCCGGCCCCGGTGCCGCGCGGTCAGAGGTCAAAGCCATTTCCCCGGACAAAAGGTCAATCCGAAGGTTGCAGGGGATTCTGTCGTGATTGCGTTTGAGCAAGGTTTGCAAGACCGTCGCCTCAGGACGGGGAATAAGAGTGATCTCAAGCCCACCGCCACAGGGAAGGCGCAAATCAACAAAGGGCGATCCCGCACCGTAGCACAAGGTGCGGGTGTTGCCCGAACGCAAAACGGACATCGCGTGATGGGTCATGTCAGCCTCGATACAACCGGAAGACAGGCTACCTGTCCTTGTTCCGTCTGCGCGAATTGCCATCATGGCGCCGACTGGCCGGTAGGATGCGCCTTCCACCCCGGAAACAATTGCGAGAACGCCGTTTTCCGGATCCTCCAAAAGAGCCCGGATCGGGGGTTCTTCCAGGCGGCTCTGATAGACGTGTGGGGCCATGGCTGACGATCCGGGAGAAGGGGAGGGGGCCGTGCCGGCAAAGACCTCAAGGGTCCTTGCCGGAGTGTATGTGGCTGAGGTCGTTCGGCGCGTTCGCTGCCGGCCGGTTGTTATACGGTTTTCCGCCCGGTCATCTTTTCGCGAAGCTGGTCTAGCGCGATGGCAAGAACCAGCACGGCACCGATGATGAACGTTTGCAGGTAGCTGTTGACCCGAAGAAGGTTCATGCCATTCGACAGAAGCGTGATGAAGAACGCCCCCAGCACAACATTGCGCACGAAACCCTTCCCCCCCGTCAGGGCAACCCCGCCGATGATACAGCCAGCCACGGATTTCAGCACCAGATCGGACCCGCCAAGGCTGGCCTCGCCGCTTTCCGTTCGGGCGGTCATCAGAACGGCCGCAAAGCCGACAATCAGACCCGCCGCCACATAGGCGAACAGAAGATACTGTTTGGTCGGAATGCCGGACAGCCGCGCCGCCTGCACATTGCTGCCGATCGCATAGATATAGCGCCCGGCCTGCGTCCAGGTCAGCAACAGGTAGACGGCGATGATGACCAGCGCGGCATAGATGATCGGAACCGGAACACCGCCCACATCCGCGTATGAGAAAACATCGCCAAAGCCGCTGGGAAGGCCTGCGATGCTGTAGCCCCCCGATATGTACAGCGCGAGACCAAGCGCCATGGACAGGCTGCCCAAGGTCATCACGAAGGGCGTCACATTGAAGTAGGCCACTCCGATACCGTTCGCCAGCCCGACCAGCCCGCCGGTCCCGATGCCCGCAAGCACGCCCAACGACACCGCAGCGCCTTCGGCTTCGGGAAAGCTTTTCATGACCGTGGCGCAAACCACACTTGCCAGTGAAATCGCCGACCCCACCGACAGGTCGATCCCGCCGGTCAGCAGGATGAGAAATTGCGCGAGGCAGGCAAGGATAAGATAGCTTGATTGGCGCGACAGATTGAAGATGTTGTCGCCCGACAGGAAGCGTGGCTCCAAGATGCCGAAAAAGATGATGAACAACACGACAATCACCGGGATCGCGCCGACGGGTTCCAGATGGGCACCCAGTTTCTGGGGCAAGGTTTTCTGCGTCATAGCCTACTCATTCCATTTTCATTCTTGTCCGAAGAAGCTTTTGAGGGCGACATCTTCGGTTTTTCTTTCCGCGACCAGTTCGTCGGCGATATGCCCTTGGCGAACAACGTAAACACGGTTTGACATGCTCAGAACTTCCGGCAGGTCTGAGCTGATCAGCAGCACCGCCATTCCGTCCTGCACCAGTTCGCTCAGCAGGGCGTAAACCTCGGCTTTTGCCCCGACATCGATCCCGATCGTCGGCTCATCAAGGATCAGTAGGCGCAGCGGCGATGCGATGGCGCGGCCCAGCATGACCTTCTGTTTGTTCCCGCCCGAATAATCCGAAACGGCGCCTTCGATGCGGAGCGGACGGACTCCGATCCGTTCCCCCATTTCATTGGCGAATTTGACTTCACGCTTGCGCCGCAAAAACCCCCTGTTCGAGAACTCCTTTTGAAACAGGGCCGAAAGCGACAGGTTTTCGCGCGTCGAGCGCCCCATCAACAGCCCTTCGCGCATCCGGTCGCTGGGAACAAAGTTCATGCCCTTTTGGATGAGATGGCGGGGCTGGGGATGCCTCAACCGTTCCCCCGCAAAGTGGATTTCGCCCGACGCCAGGGCTTCCAGCCCGAAACACGCGCGGCCGATTTCCGACTTGCCGCAACCGACAAGCCCCGCAAGGCCGACGATCTCGCCCGCGCGCACGTTCAGGGACACGTCGGAAACGCGCCCGTCCAGCGTGGCAAGCCCGTCGATCGACAGAACGGGGTCGCCGGGGCGAAAATTCAGCTTTGGATAAAAGTCACCGAAACTGCGACCTGTCATCGATTCAACAAGCTCGGTCTTTGTGGCGGTCCGTGCATCCAGCGTTTCGATATATTGCCCGTCGCGCATGACGGTGACGCGGTCGCCGATCTTTCTGATCTCGTCGATCCGGTGCGAGATATAGATCATCCCGACGCCCTTGGCCTTGAGCCGCTCGATCAGCGCAAACAGCACATTGGTTTCGGCTTCGGTCAGGGATGCGGTCGGCTCGTCCAGGATCAGTACGCGGGGATCGGTCATCACCGCCTTCGCGATCTCGACCATCTGGCATTCCGCGCGCGACAGATGGGCGACGATCGCTCCGGGATCCAGCTTGAACCCCAGTTCGGCCAGCGCCTGTGTGGCGGCATGGCGCATCCGGGATTTCTTCAGCCAGCCGGACTGCGCCACTTCGGCGCCCAGGAACATGTTTTCCTCGACCGTCAGTTCCGGGGCGAGGCTGAATTCCTGAAAAACCGCCGCGATGCCCTGGTCGCGGGCGTCTTTCACTGAGGACATCTGCAATACATTGCCATCCAGCACCACGTCACCGGCGGTGGGGGCCAGCGCCCCGCAGATGATGCTGATCAGTGTCGATTTTCCGGCCCCATTCTCTCCGAAAAGGACGTGTACCTCTCCGGCCCTGAGATCGAGATTCATGTTGTTGAGCGCCAGAAATCCCGAATAGGACTTGCTCAGATTTCGGGCTTGCAAAAGACACTTCGCGCCGGCAGTGCCGGTACTGTTGCTTGCATCCGCTCCGTCCCCGGCAAGGACGCTATGTTCAGTCTCTGCGAGCATGGTTCGCATATTCCCATCGCGTGTGAAATTGGGGCGCGAGACGATGTTGCCTCGCGCCCTGAAAGTTCGGATCAATCGACGTGGAAATAGGGCTCCCAGCCTTCAGGCGCGAGCGCGAGAGAGCGATCGTAGGTCTCGACATTGCCGGCGTCGATCATGGCAAAGCCGGTATCGACATCCAGATCGACCTCTTTGCCTTCGAGCTTGCGGACCAGTTGGTCGATGGCGATGCGGGCTTGGGCCGCAGTGTAGTCTGTGACGACACCAAGAACATCACCCTCACGCAGCGCGGCTTCCGTTTCCGGGGTCATATATGACGCGATCAGCTTGATATCCTGCCGGCCCTTTTCCTTCAGCACCTGAATGCCGCCTTCGATCGCGGGCGCGACCCCACCGATGTAGCTGATGTCGGGATAGACCTGCAGCGCGTCTTCGATCAGCGGAATTTGCGCGGCCTTGCCCGGCTCGCCCCAGATCACCTTGACCACTTCGATGGCGTCATTTCCCTCGACCGTCTTGACGAACCCATCCGTGGAATCCACCGACCAGTTCGGACCTTCGGGCCCGGCCATCCACAGAACCTTGACCGGCTCACTTCCGGCAGGGTGCAGTTCGTTCAGATATTCGGCGGCGATGCGCCCGGAATCGAACCAATTCCCGAGGGCCCGCGCGGCGACATCCGGCGAATCGACCTCACCACCGGTGATGGACAGGGGGATCCCTTTTTTGGCAGCCGCGGCAATTGTGCGGTTCAGGCCGGTCGCGGAAATGGCCACCATCATCAAGCCGTCCGCGCCGCGTGTAACGCAGTCTTCCATCTGCGAAATCTGTGTGGGCAGTTCCGTGTAACCGCCAGCCGCGTTGACCGTCATTGACAGCCCCTTGCTTTCGGCTTCGGTGACCGCGCCATAGGTCATGGCGATATAATAGGGGTCTTTCGTGTGCGGAAACAGGACGCAAATATCCCATTTCGTGGTCACTTCCGACGCGGGCAAGGGCGTATAATTCTTATCCACCCATGCGGCATCCGCGTCGAATGCGGGGTTGCGAACCTTTACCGGCATCGACCAGTCCTCACCTGCGAATGCGGGTGCCGATGCGACTGTTGCGGCGGCGAATGCAACGGCCATTCCTAGTGATTTCATTTTCTTACCTCTGCTGAGTTAAAGGGGTGAGCTATTCAGCTGAACATATTTGGTATTATGGTATACCATAAAGCATGGGCTGCGCCATACATGCGAAACCGGCGTCAATTCTCTTGATCCGATTATAAATTGGGCGAAATTCGGTGTGATTATCCCGAAATGCAGCACGCCGATAACGGGCGCGCCGCAGTTTCCAGCTTCAGACCAGAGTCACAAGGCCCCTGGTCAGGCGTTGAGGCAGCGCGAACGCCGCCCCTCCGATATTTTCCGCAGCGATGGCTTTGCCTCAAGGCAGCCCGCGGTTGCCGAAGCGCAGCGATGATGAAAGCAACAATTGGCAATGTCTGGCTTTTCGACCAAAAACCGGGACAGGTCTTTGTCACAAAGCTCGACCGACGGGGTCGCTGCCTGCAGGAGCTTCGTATAAGCAGCGGCCCCTTTTGCCGGTCATCTCCGTGTTTTTCAGGACGCCTGCAAAGCCGCAACCTGATACTGACTCGGCCGATGTGCCAGCCCGAGGTTCTCGCGCAGAGTATGCCCCTCATAATCATGATGATACGCACCGCGCTTCTGCAGTTCGGGGACGATATGATCAACGAAGTCTTCCACCGCACCGGGCAGGATATGTGGCATCAGGTTGAACCCGTCACAGGCTTCTTCCTCGACCCAGCGGATCATCTGTGTGGCGATCTGATCCGGCGTTCCGAACATCGTCAGATGGCCCACCATCGTTGCCACGTATTGCATGGCCTCGCGCAGGGTCAGCCGCTGACCATTCCGCACCAGAAAAATGCGATTGCGCTCGGCCGGAATGTTTATCTCTGGGATGTCGGGCACCGGCGCGTCAAGCGGCAGACCCGTCAGGTCATAGCCATCGAGCCATTGCGAAAGGTAACCGAGCCCTTCCTCGGCCTCTAGCGAGGCGACGATCTCACTGAAATTCGCCCGAGCTTCTTCTTCCGATCCCCCCAAGACCACACTCAGCCCCGGCAACACGGCCAGTTCCTGCGGCGCGCGCCCGTATTTTCGCGCCCGTGCCTTTACGTCTGCGTAGAAGGCTTTGCCGATCTCGATCGTTGGCGCCTTCACATACATCAGGTCCGCCCATTGCGCTGCCATCTCGTAGCCCGCATCCGATGTTCCCGCCTGACAGATAACCGGCTGGCCCTGCGGCGGACGTGGCATGTTCAACGGTCCGCGCACGGAAAAATGCGTGCCGTGGAAATCGATGTTCCGGCCCTTGTCGGGGTCAAAGAACATCCCGCTCTGCCTGTCGCGGAGGAAGGCGTCGTCGTCCCAACTGTCCCAAAGCCTGGTGACGATCTCGACATGCTCGCGGGCGCGGGCATACCGCTCGGCGCTGCTCAGCTGCTCCCCGTGGCCGAAGTTCTGCGCCTCGGCGCGTGATCCAGAGGTGATCAGATTCCATCCCCCACGGCCGCCGCTGATATGATCAAGCGAACCGATGAGCCGTGCCACGGAAAATGGCTCGGAGTAAGTGGTTGAAATGGTTGCTACCAAACCGATATCCGATGTCGCCATGGCAATCGCGGCCAGAAGCGTCGCAGGCTCAAACCCGACGCATGATCCGCTTTTTCGCATTCCGCGCAGGCCCATGCCGTCATCTTTCACGCCGGAAAAGTCAGCCAGGAATGTGCTGTGAAACTTACCCCGTTCTGCGATCTGCGCGTTGCGGATCATCTGTTGAAGATCCATGTCTCCATAGGCTTGGCCCTGCGGGTGCCGCCATGTATTGGGCGCGCCATTCAGCAGTGCCGTGAGCGCCATCTTTCGTTTTAGATCAGTCACGCGGACCCCTCTTCCATGATCAATGTATCAGTGGTGACCGCAGCACTAAGCATAACTTGGGCGCGCAGAGCCTCCGCCATGCTTAGCCTGGGGATATGGTGTAGCGCCCGGCGCATCAGCGTATCGCCCTGGGCCAGTTCGCCGTCGTCATCCAGAATGGCGCAGATGACCGCTGCGGGAACCTGACCCGCCCAATGAGCCAGCGTGACCGATACCTCGGGGGGGCTGCTTTGCGGGCCTAACGGACCTTCCTGGGCACGTAGAGGAAAGACATGGCCGGGGCTGACGATATCCTCGGGCCGTGCCTGCGGATGTGCGGCGGTCAAGATGGTATGGGCGCGTTCCTTCGCGGAAATTCCGGTCGTGATGCCGTGGCGCGCTTCGATAGAGACGGTATAGGGCCAGCCCATGACGGTACGATTGCGCTGTGGCATACCAGGCAGGTGAAGTGCGTCAACGCGGCTTGCTGGAAGCGATAGACAGATCAGCCCTCGGCCATGTGTCGCCATGAAGTTGATGACCTGCTCTCCGGCCAGAGAGGCGGACGCAACAAGATATGCCCCGCCAGCCGGGCCATCGGTGAGAATTGCAATCTCGCCTCGGCCGAGTGCTGTGAGTGCTTCTTGAACCGGCGAGAGCGCTCCTGTCAAATCGCGCATGGCGATGTTTCCCTCAGGCCTGCACATGGTGAAACTTTCGTGCAAAATAGACCGACGCTGCTGTCTGCTCGGACAACAGGATGTCCTGGACTTGGCAAAACAGGACCCGGTGTGTCCCGATACGTTCGCTTTTCACGACGGTTCCGACAAAGGATACCAGCGCCCCGGGCAGAACTGGCGCCCCGGAAACGCCGGTCCGCCATTCTGCCATGGCAAAGCGTTCTTCCGCGGGTGTTTTGCCGCCGAACCGGATGGCCAGCGCTTCATGTGCGGGTCCGATGGTATTGACGCAAATGGCACGGTTGGTCATGAATGCCCGCCCGATCGAGCTGTCTTCCTTGGCGCAGACCAGAAGTGTCGGCGGTGTGTCACAGACCGAGCAAACGGCAGACGCGGTGAACCCGGCACGACCGGCCGGCCCATCCGACGTCACGATACTCACGGCCCCCGCGAGAAGTGCCATGCCATCACGGTAGAGCGATGGCGCAACGGTGTTGATCACGTCAGTCTTGGTCACGTTCACTCCATTTCATATCGATCGTGTCGCTGTTGGATACCCAACTGGAAAATGCCGGGCTGCAAGGCGATATCTGTAGTGGTCAGCAACTTGCGGCATTGATCAAATAGATATTTGTAATACCATCATCGATATCGGTGATGCTTCATGCCGCGATGGGAGCCTGTATGAAGATTGTTGACACGCTTGACTGGAACCTGCTTCGCAGCTTCGTCGCCATTGCAGAGGAGGGCGGCATCACAAAGGCTGCGGAAAGGCTCGGTCGCGGGCAGCCTGCCGTCAGCTCTGCCCTCAAGCGGCTTGAGGAAACACTTGGCCAGCAGCTTGCGCAGCGCAACGCAACGCATTTCGAACTGACCGAAACCGGCAAGCTGCTGTATGAAGAATCCCGCGCGATCCTGACCAGTATCGAACGTCTATCGACGTTGCTGGCCGATCCCACGGCAGAGCTTTCCGGCACCGTGCGCATCACGATGGCCAGCCAGATGACTAGCCCGCTGCTGATCGAGGCTCTTCGTCGGTTCCACCAAAAGTTTCCGAAAGCCAGTTTCGACATCAAGGTGCTGAACAGCCATGATATTCAGCATGGTCTGCATCAGGGACAGTTCTATTTCGCGATCTGCCCTGTCAGCTACAAGCGTGAAGAGCTTGAATATACCCACCTGTTCAAGGAGCATTGCAGCTTCTATTGCGGCGCGGGGCATCGGTTGTTTGGTGTCGAAGGCCTCGAGTTTCAGGATCTGGCCAATGAGCGCGCGATAATATACCGGCCTTCCTCTTTCTCCGACCAGTTGCAATCGCTGACTGAGTTGCGGCAAAAAGCGCGTTTTGCAGAGCCTTTTGTCGGGGTCTCCGAGAATCTCGAAGAAGTGCGACGGATGATCATCGCCGGCCTGGGTGTCGGGGCCATCCCCACACATGTCGCAGCGCGCGATGAAAAGGATGGTCTGTTGTGGCGTCTGCCCCCTTACGAACCGGTAATGCCGCTGGATATCTATCTGGTCGTCAACCACAAGATGCGTCCGGCGCCAAGCGAAGCCGCGTTTGTCAAGCTGTTGCAAGAACTTGTCGATATGACCCCCTATGCACTGCGCGTCTATCCTGCGGGCGAAGCGGCTGGCTGATAGTCTGGGACAGCGACCAGAACTGCGCGGGCATCTCAGCCATGCGGGTCAGGTGAGAGCAATTTTTGCACCAAGTTTGCATCGGTTTCGATGCAACGTCTTCGGTCGTCTCCCGCTTTCCATCCCTTCGCGGACCCTGCGAATTGCTTGGTACTTTCTTGGGGTTATTCCACTTCGGTTGTGCGGCGGGCGGTTTTTACCTATTTCGTGTGGTAGCTAACACCGTGAATGGAAAGGGCTTATCTCGATGAAAGGGTGTCTGCCGCCCAACTGCCTCGGCTGCGGGTCTTGATCATGCCCGAGACGGTTGACGTGTTGGGTGTAATCGTGCTTGCAGCCGGTTCTTCTCGGCGCTTCGGGGAGGATGACAAGCTACTGGCTGATCTTTGCAACGAACCGCTTGTCACCTTTGCGTTCCAACTGGCTGCGAATGTGCCAGCCGCCGCACGGCTCGCGGTGGTCAGCAGCGAAGCTGTGGCAGACCTTGCACGGGCTGCTGGTCTGCATCCGATCCGTATCCCGCAAGGCGAGACGCAATCATTCAGTCTCCGGGCAGGGATCAGGGCGCTGGACCCGCGATGCGATGCGTCACTCATTCTGCTGGGGGATATGCCGTTTCTTCTGGGTGACGACCTTGCGAAGCTTCTGGAGATGAAGGCGCCTGCCTGCGCGGCTCTTGCCGGGAAACCCGTCGTGCCAGCGCTGCTGCCGCGTGACTGGTTCGACGAAATCCTCACCTTGTCGGGAGATTGCGGAGCGCGGTCGTTGCTTGAGAGAACCGAGGCATATCAGCGGATTTCGCTGCCGGCATCCCGATTGCGCGACATTGACGAACCGAGCGATCTTCTCGGCTTCCATGAGCAGTGAGTGTAGGAAAATGAGCTGCTCCCCATCCATTCCAGCCCGTTGCAGTTGTTGGTGCAAATTTCTTGGGTTGGCCAAATTTTGGCCAATCTTGCCCTCGATAGCCGTTGTAAAGCGTATTCCTCCGGCGGAGGCCGTCTGACGGGATTGCTTGGCCGGTGCTAACCGCGCCCTTAAGTTGTGTTGCGGATACGCCGCGCCGGCGGCATTGGAGTGATGAGGACACCCTCGTCTGCACCATCAACTACGTCGCCAGAATGTTGGACAACCGTTTCGCCGAGATCACCTGGGCCGCCTTGCGCAGTAGTTTCGTCATCTCGGCGTCCGGGGGAACGGATGTCCCAGATGCCGAGGCCGATGTCGTTGGATAGTAGAAATCGCCGAAGACCTTCAGCAACTCCCTATCCGAATGCGAAGTCTCGAACGAGATCACATCCGCATTCATCGCCGCGATGGCCTGAACGATCTGTACGCAGGTGGCGGAGCGGGATGTTCAATACACTCCGTTCGCCTTGATCAGAACTCGGCTGTCAAACCAACCCAGAGCCGGCGACCTTCGGCGACCGTCTGGAACTCGTCCTCGCGTACTTCCTTGTTGAAGACGTTATAGACAGCGGCATTCAGCGTGGCGGTTTCGTTCAACTGATAGCTCGCACCGAGGTCCACCGTGGTATAGGGTTTGTATTTCTGCCCGGTCTGGCCATTGATCGTCACGGTTTCCCCTTGTGGGCCGACCCGCAGTCCCGAGGCGATCTCCGACCCGTGGTAGTTCGTGCTGAACCAGGTATCGAGCCCGTTCACCGGCGTTATCCAGTCAAAGCGCAGGCTGGCCATATGCTCTGGTGTGCGGGCCAGCGGGAAGCCCATGTAATCGCCCGTCTTCTGTTCAGAGTCCGTGTATGTATACGAGGCCCGCGTCGAAAGCGAGGGGGCGATATCCCAATTTCCCGCCAGTTCAAGCCCGGTGATCTCGGCCCTGTCGACGTTGAAGTTCTGGTAGATCAAGTAATTATATTGGCTGCCGTCCGAGCCGGTATAGGTCGGACCGTCCAGCCAGGGATCGCCGGTGTTGATCTGCTGCAGCTTGTTCTTGAATCTGGTGTGGAAGGCGGTCGCGCTGAGCGAGAAGGTGTCGGCCTCATAGATTGCGCCGATCTCGAAGTTGGTGGTTTCTTCCGGGTCCAGATCCGGATTGCCCAGAATTACACCACAAGAGGGCGGCGAATTGCTGGCACAGCCCCGCCCGCCGGTCGTATAAGCATAGCCGGGCGCGATCGAGCGGATATCCGGGGCGCGAAAACCGGTCGAGACGCCACCCTTGACGGTCAGGCTGGGCGATGCGTCCCAGACGGCATAAAGGCGCGGCGTCACCTGGCCGCCATAGGCTTCGTGGTCGCTGTAGCGCAGACCGAGCGTCAGGGCAAAATCGTCGCGCAGATGCCATTCGTCCTCGGCATAGAGGGCCCATTGATCCAGCGAGAATTTCTCATCGTACCGATTTTCCTCGGGGATATTCGCCTGCGCGCCCGGGTTCTGGTCGTGGATGGTGGTCTGCATGACCTGAGCGCCAAAGGTCATCTGATGCGCGCCGTTCCAGTCCAGGGGGGTGCTTGCCTTGGCGTCGAATACCGAGTTTCGCACCTTCGGAGAGCGCAGATTTTCGACGAAGGGATCATCCGTCGCGCTGCGGTCATACATGGTCCGCTCGCCGATCTCCTGAGAGAAGCTCAGCTCCGTCTCCGTCCCGCCATATTGGCCCTTGTGGGTCAGGGACCAATGATCCCGGTCGTGATCGGTATAAGACAGATCGCCATAGTCTTCGGCGGTGATCTGAGTGCGGCCGGCTTCCAGCAAAAGCTCGTTGTTGTCGTCGATACGCCAGGTCAGGCGGCCCGTAAGGTCGAAATCATCCGATCCGGACGGCCCGCCCGAGATCGAGGAGGCATCCTGATCGTATTTGCGGCCCCACAGTTGCAGCCCCAGCCTGTTGTTCACGATCGGCCCGGAGGCGTAGAAAGACAGCTGCTGGCTGTTCTCGAACCCATCCTCGCCCTGCAAGGTTGTCTCGGCGGTGACCGATCCCGACCAGGTATCGGCGACGGGCTTCGTGATGATGTTGATCACGCCGCCCATCGCGTCCGAGCCGTACAGCGAGGACATCGGGCCACGCACAACCTCGATGCGTTCAATCGCGGAGAGCGGCGGGATGAAGCTTTGCTCATAGCCGGAGCTGCCATTTGTCCGGGACTCGCGGGTGTTTTGACGTTTGCCGTCAACCAGGATCAGCGTGTATTGGCCCGGCAGGCCACGGATATAGATATCCTGCCCATCCGCCGTGCCGGTTGTAACGACGCCCTGCACTTCGCGCAGCGCATCCGCGAGATTTGTGAAACTGCCTTTCTTGAGTTCTTCCGACGTGATGATTGAAACGCTGGCAGGCGCATCCTTCAAGGCTTGTTCGAAGCCACCGGCTGTCACGACGATATCGTCAAGGACGAACACCTCTTCGTCAGCGCCCTGTGCAAATGCAAGGGACGGGGCCGTCAGCGCAGTCAGGGTCAGAAACAAGGAACGAATTTTTCGGCTACGGGTAGGCAGCCTGTCCGGTGCAGACGCAACGGAGTACGGCATAGGAGAACCTCTCGAAAAAAGTGTATAGGTTTTGCCTGAGCCGCACTGACGAGAAGGTCTGCTGCATACCTGGGTATATTTGTCAGGATTATCTGGGCGGTTCTGGTTCGTCAAGCTGGTGTAACTCCGGTGCCGATCGGGTGAGGTTTGGCGACAATCGCCGGGGCTTGCCCGAGATAGCGCGCTCGAGGGCAAGCGGTTTCAGTGTTTGCGGTTTCTCATCGCCTGAATGCTTGACAAATATGGTCGGAAATATTTAGCAAAGGCCGTGACAAGCCACGCGATATAGCGCGGCGGCATATTGGCGGAGACATTTCTATGTCATTCGATACTGCGACATTCGCGGCGGGTTGGCAGGCCGCGCGCGACTTTCTGGCCATGGGTGGCCCTTCGATCTGGGCGATTGCCGGGCTGTCGGTGATCACGCTGGCCCTGATCTTGTGGAAGATCTGGCGGCTGGCGGCGTTGGGCGCCTGGTCGGGCGGGCGGCAGGTCAAAGCGGCGGTCGGGCTTTGGGCCGAGGGGCGGGAAGGCGAGGCGCTGCGTCTTCTCGCGCGGCGCCAGACCATCCGCGCCGCGCTGACACGGGCCGCCATGGCCGCGCGCCACGACGCGACGCTTGATGACGACGCGGCCCGCGATGAAACACAGCGCGTGGCGCGGGATCTGATCGCCAGGGCGAAATCGGGGCTGCGCCCGCTTGAACTGATCGCCACCATCGCGCCCTTGCTGGGGCTTTTGGGGACGGTTCTAGGCATGATTGCGGCGTTTCAGGCGCTGCAGGCCGCCGGCGCGCGCGCCGACCCGGCGACGCTGGCCGGCGGCATCTGGGAGGCGCTGTTGACCACGGCGGCGGGCATGGCGGTGGCGATCCCGGCCTCGATGGCGCTGACATGGTTCGAAAGCGTGGTGGACCGGCTGCGCCTCGAGATGGAGGACGCGGCGACGCGGGTGTTCCTGCGTCCGGTCAGATCGGGTGCGGACGCGCTGCGCGCCGCGGCGGAATGATGTTCGATTTCGGCGCAGAACGTCGGTCGCGCCGGCCAAGCCTCACGCCGATGATCGACGTGGTGTTCCTGCTGCTTGTGTTCTTCATGCTGGCGTCGCGCTTCGGCCTCGACATGCATCTGCCGCTGACGGTGGCCGGGCAGGGGGCGGGGTATTCCGGGCCGCCGCGTCTGGTGGATGTCCGTCCCGAAGGGCTGGCGCTGAACGGCGTGACGATGGAGGGTGACGCGCTGCTGGCCGAGCTGGCGCGCCTGACCGACAGCGCCGGGGACACGATCATCCTGCGCGCGCGCGATGAGGCCAGGCTGCAGCGCATCGTCGAGGTGATGGATATGCTGGGCGCCGCCGGCTTCACCCGGCTGGTATTGGTGGAGTGAGCCATGCAATTCACCGATCCCCCCCGCCGAAAACCCGCTGAAAGCATCGTGCCGATGATCAACGTGGTGTTTCTGCTGCTGATCTTCTTTCTGATGACGGCGCGGATCGCGCCGCCCGAACCTTTTGACGTGACCCCGCCCGAGGCTCTGTCGGAGGCGCCCGCCGAAGGGGAATTCGTTCTGTACCTGGATGCCGGGGGGCAGCTCGGCTTTCTCGATGCTCTTGGCGACGAGGCGGCGCTGGCGGCGTTTCAGTCCGCGCTGGAGGCCTATTGCGAGACGGGCGGATGTTCGGATGACATGGCGCCGCCCTCGGTCCAGTTGCGCGCGGATGCCGAGGTCCCGGCGGCCAGGGTCGCCGCGCTGTTGCCCAGGCTGGGCGCGGCGGGCGCGCGCGACGTGATGCTGGTGACGGCGGCACGATGAGACGCGCGCTGGAAACCGTGGTGTTTCTGGGCCTGGCGTTGGGTATCCACCTGGGCGTGGCAGGCATCCGTTCCCCGCAGCTGGGCGCGGCGTCGTCCGGCGACGGGGGCGCGGCGCTGGTGTCGCTGGAGGCCTCGAGCGCCTCGCTGAGCGCAATGGTCGAGGATTGGGAAAAGCCGCCGGAGATGGCACAGCCCGAGCGCCCCCGGCAGGCGCCGCCGCAGATCGCGCCACCCGCGCCGCCGATGCCCGACCTCACCCCGCCCCAGGCGGTGACGCCGATGCCCAGCCCGCAGATGGCCCTGCCGCAGATGGAAAGCCTGCCCGATCTGTCCCAGGCGAAGCCGCCGCCGCCGCCCGCACCGGCACCCGCGCCGAAGGCAGAGCCCGAACCGCGCCCGGCAGCCGAACCCAAACCGCGGCCGAAGGCCAGGCCGGCGCCGCCGGCCAAACCCTCGGGGGCCAGCCAGGCACAGCGGGCCGCCGGGTCAGGCGGGGGCGCTACGGCGGGCGAGGCACGTTCGGCCAGCGCGGCAACGCTGAACCCGGCCAAGGCGCAGAGCCTCAAGTCCAGCTGGGGGGCGGCCATTCGCGCGCGCGTTGAACGGCGCAAACGCTATCCATCGTCGGCGCGCGGTGCGTCGGGCAGCGCGGTGTTGCGGATCACGGTGGGACGCGACGGGTCGTTGCACGGCGTATCGGTCGGGCGCAGCTCCGGCAACCGGGCGCTGGACCAGGCGGCGGTGCAGGCCGTGCGCGCGGCCAGGCGCTTCCCGGCGGCGCCCAAAGGGCTGGGAGACGCGTCCTACACCTTCAGCCTTCCCGTGCAGTTCAACGGCTAGCCAACGGGTGGGTGTGCGGGAACTCAATTCTTGGGCCGAAACCTGGCGGCACGGTCGATGCTAAGGATTTCATCAATCCCTGCGTCACGCCATTGGGTAGGTTCACGAAAAGATGATACCAAAGCCTTTTAGTCGGGTATGTTCTGTGGCAAAGCTTCTCAGACCACGTCAGTCCGATTCCGGTTTCCCCGGCGGGCAGATCCGAAGCCCCACATATCGCGCAGCCAGTTCGTTCCAGCCACCGCGCCACCCTGAAAAGGAACACGCGATGGATTTCTTCAGAACGTCCCTTCTGGCCGCCAACCTTGTCGCAGCAGCGATTGTGCCCGGCTGGGCGGGCGCAACGGCCCTGACCACGGCACATGGGCCGGTCGAAATTGTCAAAACGCCGGAAACCGTGCTGACCTTCGATATTGGCACGCTCGATACGCTTGATGCGTTGGAGGTGGCGGTGGCGGGCGTGCCCGACCCGATCATGCTGCCAACGCTGGCGCATCTGCAAGAGAGCGACCTGCCAAAGATCGGCACCTTGTTCGAACCCGATTTCGAGCAGGTTTTCGCGCTGCATCCCGATCTGATCATCATCGGTGCGCGCTCGGCCAGACAAATGGACCCGCTGTCGAAAATCGCACCCACCGTGGATCTGACCCTGCCGGTGGATGATCTGGAAAATGCCGTCGTCACCCAGACGCGCGAACTGGGTGCGCTGTTCGGCAAAGAGGAGAAGGGCGCTGAGCTGACTGCGCATCTGCAAGACAGCCTGCAGACGCTGCGTGCGCTGGTCGAAGGCAAGGGCACGGCCCTGATCGTGCTGACCAACGGGCCCAAGGTTTCGGCCTATGGGCCCGGCTCGCGCTTTGGCTGGATCCATGATACCTTGGGCGTCGCCCCCGTGATCGAGGACCTTGAGGTCAGCACCCATGGCGAGGCGGTGTCGTTCGAATTCCTGCATGAAACCAATCCAGACTGGCTGATCGTGCTGGACCGGGGCGCGGCCATCGGCGCGGATTCGCAAAGCGCGCAGGCCACGCTGGACAATGAACTGGTTGCCAGCACAACCGCCATGAGAAAAGGGCAGGTGATCTATCTGAACGCGGCGGATGTCTATGTCGCGACGACCGGTATCCGGTCCTTCCAGCGCACGGTCGATCAGTTCCTGACCGCCTTCGGTGGCTGAGAAGGCCGGGATACGCAGTCTCATGTGCCACGCAGCTCTTGCCGCCCTGTTGGTGATCGTCCTGGCCACGCTCAGCCTGTTCGTGGGCGTGGCGGATGTTTCGTTGCCTGCGGTGTTTGGCGGGCAGGGCGACGATGCGCTGATCCTGCTGGTCAGCCGTGTCCCCCGCACGCTGGCCATCGTTCTGACCGGCGCCTCGATGGCGATTGCCGGGCTGATCTTCCAGATGCTGACCCGCAACAAGTTTGTCGAACCCGCGACCGCGGGGACGGCGGAAAGTGCGGGGCTGGGCTTGCTGGTGGCGACGCTGCTGCTGCCCGGGGCGCCGATCTTTGCCAAGATGCTGGTCGCTTCGGGCTTTGCCATCGCGGGGACCATGCTGTTCCTGCGCATCCTGCGCGCCTTGCCGCCCGAGGCACCACTGCTTGTGCCCCTGGTCGGGCTGATGCTGGGCGGCGTGATCGCGTCGGTGACCACATTCTTTGCCTATCAGTTCGATCTGCTACAGTTTCTGGGTATCTGGACCACAGGCGAGTTTTCCGGGGTGATGCGCACCCGGTACGAATTGCTGTGGCTGACCGCCGCTCTGGCGCTGATCGGCTATCTGGCGGCGGACCGGTTTTCGATCATCGGTATGGGCCAGAATGTGACCCTGACGTTGGGTCTGAACTACCGGCGGGTGATGTGGCTTGGCCTGATTATCGTGGCGGTCATTACGGCGGTGATTGTGGTCACGGTGGGGGCGATTCCGTTTCTTGGCCTGATCGTGCCTAACATCGTCAGCCGCACATTGGGCGACAACCTGCGCGCCGCGGTGCCCTGGGCCGCAGGGCTGGGAGCAGGGCTGTTGTTGCTGTGCGACATCGTGGGGCGGCTGGTGCGCTATCCTTATGAAATCCCGATCGGCACGGTCTTTGGCGTGCTGGGGGCCGGGGTGTTCCTGTTTCTGTTGCTGCGGAGGGACAGGCATGCTCACGGCTGACATGGGGTGGAGGTTCGGCGCGCTGGCGGCATTGACCGGCGGCGCGGTTGCCGTGTTCCTGATGCTGGGCGTGCCGGCGGGAGCTTGGGACTTTGCGCTGGCGTTTCGCGGGGTCAAGCTGTTGGCACTGGTATTGGTGGCCTATGCGGTTTCAACCTCGACAATCCTGTTTCACACGGTCACCCGCAATCGGATCCTGACGCCCTCTATCATGGGGTTCGACGCGCTTTACCTGCTGATCCAGACGCTGCTGGTGTTCTTCCTGGGGGGATGGGGAATGTTGCAGCTGGATGGTGTCAGCAAATTCGGGGCCGAGGTCGCCTGTATGATGTTGTTCAGCACCACGCTGTTTGTGTGGCTGTTCAATCGCAACAGCCGCAACCTGCACCTGATGATCCTGGTGGGCATCATCTTTGGCATTCTGTTCCGCAGCCTTGCCGGATTTGCCGCGCGGTTGATCGACCCGAACGATTTCGTGGTGGTGCAGGGCGCGCAATTCGCCACGTTCAACGCGGTGAATACCGAACTTTTGTGGATCAGCCTTGCGCTGTGCGGGGCCACCATGCCGCTGGTGTGGCGGCTGCGCCACGCGCTGGATGTTCTGGCGCTTGGGCGCGATCCGGCGATCAGCTTGGGCCTGCCGTATCGCGGGCTCGTTCTGGCGGTTCTGGCGATCGTGGCGTTGCTGGTATCGGTCTCGACCGCGCTGGTGGGGCCGGTGTCGTTCTTCGGGCTGCTGGTCGCGCATCTGGCCTATATGGCAGTACCGCGCGGCGGGCATGGGGCCACGCTGATCGCCGGTGCGCTGATCGCCATGCTGGTGCTGATCGGCGGGCAGGCGGTGTTCGAGCATGTGCTTGGCCTGAAATCGGCGCTGAGCATCGTCATTGATCTCATCGGCGGGCTGGTCTTTCTGTTTCTGCTGCTCAGGGGGCATGCGCGATGATCGAGATTTCCCGCGTCAGCCACCGCATCGGCGATGCGCAGATCCTGAAGGATATCACGCTGAGCCTGCCGCGGGGCGGCATTACCGCGCTGATCGGGCCGAATGGCGCGGGCAAGTCCACGCTCTTGTCGCTAATGAGCCGCCTGATGCGGGTGCAGACGGGCCGGATCAGTTTTGACGGGCTGGATGTGGGCACCACCAAAAGCGATTTTCTGGCACGCAAGCTGTCGATTATGCGGCAGGAAAACACGCTTTCGTCCCGGCTGACGGTGGGCGACCTGGTCGGCTATGGCCGTTATCCGCACCACAAGGGGCGCCCCGGACCACAGGACCGGCAGATCGTCGATCAGGCGCTGGAGTTCCTGAACCTCACCCATTTGCGCGACCGGTTCATGGATGAGCTGTCGGGCGGGCAGCGCCAGCGCGCCTTCGTGGCGATGGTGCTGGCGCAGGATACCGATTACGTGCTGCTGGACGAGCCGCTGAACAATCTGGACATGGCCCATTCCCGCGCGATGATGCAACGGTTGCGCCGGTCGGCGGATGATCTGGGGAAGACATTCGTCATTGTCGTGCACGACATCAATTTCGCGGCCTCTTATGCCGATCGGATCATCGCGCTGAGGGATGGTGCAGTTCTGGCCGAAGGGTCACCCGCGCAGATTGTCACCCGGCCTATGCTGCGCCGGATATTTGATCTGGAAATCGAGGTGCGCCAGGTCGGTGGTCACCCGGTCGCGATCTACCAGATCGATCCGCCGAACTCGTTTCAGCCCTCGATGAAGGACAGCGCATGAGCCGCGAAGCACAGACGGATACCGTCGCCTTGTCGTCACCGGACAGCTTGGCAGCCCCTTGCCCGACAATACCCTGACCCGGATCGCCGCTGAGTTGGGCGGCCATGGCAAACCTGTCCAGTGGCAGGATGGCAATACGCTGATCAGCCGAGCGCCCTTCGGGGCGCTGCAGGTTCACGTCGAAGCAGAAGGGCTGACGATGCGGTTGGAGGCCGGGACCGAGGCTCAGTTGCAGATGCTGCGCGAATCCTTTCTGCATTTTCTCGACCATGCGGTAGACGGGGTATCGGGGCAGGTGGTCTGGTCGGGGCATCGATTCCGCCTGACCACCCCGCCCAATTTTCGCCTGGTCACAGTGCGGGGAGTGGATCGGAGTTTTCCATCCTGGTACCGCGTTCACATGCACGGCGAGGATATGGCGCCCTATGGCCGTGACGGCATGCATTTCCGCCTGTTGCTGCCGCCGGAGGGCCGGGTGCCGGACTGGCCCATTGGCGCTGACGTCAGACAATCGGTTGGGGCTGGTTCTATCTCTCGACGATCCTCGACGACTACAGCCGCTACATCATTGCATGGAAGCTCGGCACGACGATGAAGGCTGGCGA
>NZ_JACIEQ010000016.1 GCF_014196965.1 Actibacterium naphthalenivorans
CCTCTACTTGGGATATGAAGCTATGATCTGTCATAGCTTCATGCTCTTACAGGCAGCCGGGTGGGTCGGTCAGACGGCCCTCGGCGGATGCTTACTTTTGTACACCACCTTTGCCTCGATCATCGCGATGACGCAAATGCTGACCCCGCTGATGGCGCTGGTGCTTTATGCCACGATGAAACGCATCGATCCGGTGCTGCTTCGCGCCTCTACCAGCCTGGGGGCCAACAATCTTCGCGGCCTCGTGCACATCTATTTTCCGCTCAGCCTGCCGGGGGTCGCCAACGGGGTAACGCTGGTTTTCATCACGTGCCTGGGGTTCTATGTCACCCCTGCGATTTTGGGCAGCCCGCGCAATTTGATGATTTCCGGGCTGATCGGCAAGCAGATCGAGGAGATGCTGAGCTTTGGCACCGCTGCGGCCTCGTCGATGATACTGATGGCCTTCACCGGTGCGCTGTTTCTGATCTACAGCTCGTTTTCCAGCCTTGAAAAACTGTGGGGGTCGAAGTGACCGGAACCAGGCCCCGTTTTTTTCAGTCTGTGGCCTTTATCGTCGCCAACATCCTGGCGTGGCCAATCCTGATCGTCATCCCGATGTCCTTCAGCGCCTCGTCGTCGCTCAGCTTTCCGCCCAAAGCGCTTTCATTGAAGTATTACGTGGAGTTCTTCACCAGCCCGGACTGGAATATCCCCCTTTTCAACAGCCTGCTGGTTGCGGTTCTGACGGTGGCGTTCACCCTGATGCTGGCGATGCCCGCCGCGTTCGCCCTGGCGCGGTCACAATTTGCCGGCAAGGCATGGTTTCGGCTTTTGATGATCGCGCCGCTGCTTGTTCCGCATATTGTACTGGCCTTCGCCTATTTCATCTATTTCGCCTATTTTGGCCTGATCCAAAGCTATACCGGCGTCGTCATCGCCCACACCTGCCTGAACATTCCGGCCGCGGTGTTGGTGCTGAGCGCGGGCATACAATCGCTGGACCCTAACCTTGAACGCGCGTCGCTTTCGCTGGGCGCCGGGCGCCGGGCGACATTCTGGCATGTCATCGTGCCCGCGCTGATGCCCAGCATCATGGTCGCGGGCTTCTATGCCTTCATCCATTCCTTCGACGAGGCGGTGATCGCCGTGTTCATCTCGGGGCGCGACAAGGCGACCCTGCCGCGCCAGCTGTTCAACAGCTTCATGATGGACATGGACCCGGTGATCGCGGCGGCCTCTGGCGCGCTTGTGTTCTTTCTGGTGGCTTTCGTGCTTGTCGCCTTTGTCATTCGCCTGTTGTGGGCAAGCTCTCGTACCTATTCCAGAAAGGCCGGCGCCTGATGACTGACGTTTCTCTGGTACTGCGCGATCTGGGTAAATCCTACGATGGCAAGACCGAAGTGCTTTCGATTGATCGACTGGCGATCAGCAAGGGCGAATTCGTATCTTTCCTGGGGCCATCCGGCTCTGGCAAGACCACGACGCTGATGATCGTGGGCGGGTTTGAGACGCCGACGCGGGGTGAGGTGATTGTCAGCGGAAAATCGATCGCGGATGTTCCGGCGCATAAGCGTGACATGGGGATCGTGTTTCAGAACTACGCGCTGTTTCCTCATATGAGCGTGGCAAAGAATGTCTCTTACCCCTTGCGAATGCGCCAGGTGCCCAGGCGCGAGGCTGACGCGCGGGTCGAGAGTGCGTTGCGGATGGTCGGCCTGCAAGGGTTCGGAAACCGCACCCCGTCCGAGCTTTCGGGTGGTCAGCAGCAGCGCGTGGCGCTGGCGCGCGCATTGGTGTTCGAGCCCGAACTGGTGCTTTTGGATGAACCCCTTGGGGCACTGGACAAGAATCTGCGCGAACAGATGCAGATAGAGCTTAAGCGTATCCATGCCCAGACCGGCGCAACCATGATTTTCGTCACTCATGATCAGGCCGAGGCGATGGTGATGTCCGACCGCATCGTCGTGTTTTCCAATGGCAGGATCGAACAGTTCGGAACGCCCGAGGAGATATACAACCGGCCAAAGACGCGGTTTGTGGCCGAGTTCATTGGCGACAGCAATTTCCTTCAGGCGGTTGTGAGCGCGGGCGGACAGGTCGAGCTGGAAGCTTTTGGCCGACGTAGGCTGCCCGCCTACCGGGATCTCGAGCCGGGGCGGTACGAGGCCCTGATCCGCCCGGAAAATATCGAGGTGCATTCGGGCGCGAACGGGCCGGATTGTCGGCCTTTCGATGTCGAGGACAAGCACAACTATGGCGATATGGCCGTTCTGACGGGCCTGATCGGGACAACACCCGTCCGTGTGAAGCAGCCGGCCATGCGCGTTGCTTCGGTCGCGAAGGGCGGCCGCGTTCATCTGAGTGTCGCGGATGCCGCTATCCACTTGATCACGGGATAGCGACCGATGCGGGATTTGCAAAGTCCGGCAGAACGGGAATGCCGCTTCGCGGCCGGAGCAAAGGAGAAGGCTGGAATGCTCAAAGGTCTATTGCCGGTGGCAAGCAACACTGAACTGCCCAAGCAGACCGAGGTGGTCATCATAGGGGGCGGCATCATCGGAGCCTGCGCCGCATTGATGCTGGCTGAAAAGGGCATTCCCGTCTGCCTGATTGAAAAGGGTGAAATCGGGGCTGAACAGTCAGGTCGCAACTGGGGCTGGGTGCGCAAGATGGGACGGGTTGAGGCGGATATCGATCTGAGCATCCTGTCCGAGCGCATTTGGGAAACGCTGGATATCCGAGCGGGCTACAAGACCGGATACCGCAAGAACGGCGGCATCTATCCGTGTGATACGCGGGCGGAACTGGACGAATGGGCGAAATGGAAGCGCGACGTGGCCGAACCGCGGGGCGTGGACAGTATCATACTGACCAAGGCGCAGCTTGAGGCACTTTTGCCCGGTGGCAAGCGTGATTTCGCAGGGGGGCTTTATACCAAAAGCGATGGCTGCGCCGAGCCGCTCTGGGCGGCTCCGGCCATCGCGAAAGGCGCGCAGGGCAAGGGCGCAAAAGTCTTTACCAACTGCGCTGCCCGGGGGATCGAGACATCGGGCGGCGTCGTGTCTGGCGTGGTGACAGAGAAAGGCCGCGTGGGTTGCAAGTCGGTTGTACTGGCGACGGGGGCCTGGACGCGGCTGATGTGCAAGCATCTTAGGCTGGATTTCCCGCAGTTGCGGCTCCTGGCCTCGGTCATGCAGACCAAGCCCTTGGACGGCGCACCCGATATCTGCTTGGGCGCCTCGGATTTTTCGTTCCGCAAGCGCGCTGATGGCGGCTATACCGTGGCGCGCCGTAATGCGAACACGACCTTCCTGACGCCTGATCATTTCCGCTACTTTCTTCACTTCCTTCCCACGCTGCATGAAAAACGCAAACTGGTGCAGGTGCGTGGCGGGCTTTCCTTTTTCAAGGCCTGGCGCGATGGCATGGATTGGTCCGAAGATCAGAAAACCGTGTTCGAACGCACGCGCATCCTGGAGCACGCCCCCGCCGGAAAGACGCTTGCATCAGGGGTTGCCAACCTCAAGGCCGCCTATCCGGTGTTCGAAAACCTGGAGCCGGAACAGACCTGGGCAGGATTTATCGAAGGTACGCCTGACGCGTTGCCGGCGATCTCGCCGGTCAAGCGGGTTCCGGGGCTGGTGATCGCCAGCGGGTTTTCCGGACAGGGATTTGGCCCCGGTCCCGGCGCGGGGCAGGTCATCGCGGATATCGTGACCGGCGCCACGCCCAGTGTGGATATCAGCAACTATACATTCGATCGGTTTGACACAGCATGACCCGAGCGAGGGAGAAGATGATGAAGAGCAACGACGAAGTCACATTGTCGATTGAGAAAGCGCTGGAACTGGCAGCAAAGGCGTTTTCGGGGGCAGGTGCCAGCCCGGAGGTCGCCGCGGTGATGGCGCAAATCCACGTCGATGCCGACCGTGACGGGATCGCAAGCCATGGCGTGGCCCGTGTGCCGGGCCTGTGCAAGCAACTGCAGGCCGGGCGCGTGAACGGAACGGCGGTGCCCGACGTCTCGCAGCCCAGGCCCGGCATCGTGATCGCCGATGCGCGGGGCGGGTTTCCGCAGCCCGCGTTTCAAGCCGGGTTTGATGCGACCGTGAAGGCCGTGACGTCCTGCGGCATTGCCACGCTTGTGGTGCGCAACGGCTGGGCTGCCGATGTCATGGGCTGGCATACTGAATGCTTTGCTCGGGAAGGGTTTCTTGCGCTTGGTTTCGCCAATGTTCCCGCATCGATTTCTCCCGTTGGCGGCACCAAGCCCGTATTCGGAACCAATCCGATCACCTGTGCGATCCCGCAGGCCGGAAAGCCGCCAATCGTGATTGATCAGGCCTCTTCGGTTATTGCCAAGAGCGAGATCGTAGAGCGGGCTGCCGCCAACGAACCCATCCCGCTGGGCTGGGCGCTGGATACGCACGGCCAGCCGACCGAAGACGCCCAGGCGGGGCTTGCCGGGTCGCTTCTGGCCTCGGGCGGTTACAAGGGCATCGGTATCGCGTTGATCGTAGAGCTGTTCGCCGCCGTTCTCTCGGGCTCCGAATTGTCGATCGAGGCCGCGCCGCTGGCCAGGATGGACGCACCGCCGGTGCGTCTGGCGCAGACCTATGTCGTGCTCGACCCGACAGCCGTGGCCGGGCCCGGTTGGCTTGCGCGTGTGGCACAGATTACAGGCGCGATCGAAGCTCAGGAAGGCGCGCGCGTGCCAGGCGCCCGACGTTTCGCGGCGCGCAGGAAACATATCGAACAGGGAATTACGATCACGGCGGGTCTCGCGCAGAGCCTGTCAGATCTGGCCGGTCAAGACCAGCCGCTGGGCAGATCATAGTGCCAGCAGACCAAAACAGGGAAGCATAGGGATATCAAAATGAAACTATTGAGTGTCTTCGTGGCGACAGCCACAGCGGTGCTGTCGACCTCCTCTTTGGTCGCCGCCGAAAGCTGGGGTCCGTTCCCGGTCAAGGTTCAGCGTGAGGGCGTGGAAACCGCATCAGAGTTCCAGCCATTGGAATCTGCCACGCAACCGTGGAAGATCTGCGTACTCGTGCCGCATGTGAAAGACAGCTATTGGCTGGCAGCGGACTACGGCCTGATCGAAGAGGCCAGGCGCCTGGGCATCGATCTGACACTGTACGAGGCGGGCGGATACGGCAACCTGCCACGTCAGGTGAACCAGTTCGACAATTGCTTGTCGTCCAAGGTCGATGCCATTCTGGTAGCCCCGATTTCAGAAGCAGGTCTGTCGGGATCCTTCGAGAAGGCCAGGGCGGCGGGAATTCCGACCATTGCCTTTATCAACCCGGTCTCAGAAGCGCCGGTGGCCGGCAAGGTGTTCACCCGGATGCGGACCAAAGGCGTCGAGGCCGGGAACTTCCTGGTTGAGGTCGCGGCGGCGAATGGTTCGGAATACAAGGTCGTCGGCTTCCCCGGCGCCCAAGGTTCGGGCTGGGCCGAGGCCGCTGTCGAAGGGTTTCAAGAGGGTATTCAAGGCAGCAATATCACGCTCTTGGATGTCAAGTTCGGGGACACGGGCGTGGCCGAGCAACTGAGCCTTGTCGAGGATGCCTTGCAGACCTATCCCGAGATGAACCTGATCTGGGGCACGGCGCCCACGATCGAAGCCGCGATCGGTGTCGTGGATGAAATCGGGCGCGACGATGTGTCGATCATGGCCGAATATGGAACCCGTGAAATGTTGCGCCTGTTGCAGCAAGAGCAGATCATGGGCCTCGTGTCCGACTATACGGTGGTGCAGGCGCGGATGGCCGTGGATCTGGCGGTCATGGCGATTGAAGGTAATATGCCAGCGGCGAATGCGTTTGACGTGGAACCGGCGCTGATCACCGATCCCGACGTGTCGACCGATGACATATTGCTGCATTTCGCGCCCGCCAACTGGCGGCCTGTCTTCAGCAGCAAATGACATGACATGTCGGCCTCATGGCTTGTTCGGGTCGTGCCTCAGGCGCGCGGCCCGGCCGGAACGGAGATGATCATGCAAGACATCAGGATCTATCTGCTTGATGGCGGTTCGCTGTTGTTGGACGGGTATCACATGTATTGGAACGTCGGACCCGGTGGACCGATACGCGTGCCCGTTTGTTCGGTGCTGGTCGAACATTCAGATGGGCTGTTCCTGTTTGATACCGGCTTCGACCTTGACTATGTGCAGCGCGAAATTCCTTCCGAAAAGCCGCTGCAGACCACTGAACAGACCATTCCCGGCGCTTTGGCCAGGCTCGGGGGTCAGGTCGGGGATATCTCGGCGGTGGTGAACTCGCATCTGCATATGGATCATGTGGGCGCAAACCGGTTCTTTCCGGGCGCGACCAAGATCTGCCAAAAGGCGGAATACGAGCGCGCGGCAAATCCCTATCGGTTTGAGGTGGGCGCCTACGGTGACCTGAGCTTCAGCGCCGAACTGGCCCGCAAACAGGGCCGCGAGGCGCAGTTGAAAGATGGGCAGACATCACAGAATACGCGCTTCACGCTGGTCGAGGGGGATGTCGAACTGGCCAAGGGGCTGGATCTGATCTTCACGCCCGGGCATTCAGCCGGCCACTGCAGCCTGCTGGTCACGCCGGAACATCGACGACCGATGCTGTTTCCCTTCGATGCCGCTTATAGCGCGCACAACATGGATCAGTTCATTCAGGGGGGGTATCATTCCGACCCCGTCGCGGGCGAGCAGTCGCTGCAAAGGCTGATCGATCTGGCAGGGGCCAGTGACGCCGAAGTGGTCTTTTCCCATGATCCGCAGTCGCCACATCTGAATGTCGTCGGTGATCTTCTGGCTGTAGCGTGATGAGCGAGAGACGGCGGAATGAACGATAAGCAACAGATGCAGGCCGCTTTGGGCACGCAGGACGAACATGTTCTGCAGATGTCGGATATCTCCAAAACCTATGGTGTGAACCGGGCGCTGGACGAAGTGAGCTTCGACCTGCGTCCGGGTGAGGTTCACGTGCTGTTCGGCGAGAACGGGGCGGGGAAATCGACGCTGATCAAGGTGCTCACCGGCAACGTTCGGCCGGATGCCGGCACCCTGACGATAAACGGCCAATCCTGCGGGTTCCTGACCCTTCGCGGGGCGAAGGCGGCGGGTATTTCTGCCGTGTTTCAGGAGTTCCAGCTGGCCCCGAGCCTGAGCGTTGTCGACAACCTGTTCCTGGGGCGCGAGAAAACCCGCCGTGGCATTCTGGCGCGCGCCGAAATGCAGGATCAGGCGCGTCAGGTGCTTGCGGAACTGGGGTTCGCGATCGACCTGGAGGCCACCGTTGGTACCCTTACACGGGCACAGAGGCAGATGGTCGAAATTTGCAAAGCACTGCTGTTGCATGCCTCGATCCTGATCCTGGACGAGCCGACGGCATCGCTGAACGATCACGAGGCAGACGCCTTACTTGACGTGGTGCGCAAGCTGCGCCACCGGGGCGTGGGGATCATCTATGTATCGCACCGGATGCGCGAAATCCACGAGATTGCCGATCGGGTTACCGTATTGCGATCCGGGCGTTATATCGGCACCCTTCCGCGTGCCGGCCTGCAGGAAGCCAAACTGGTAGAGATGATGACCGGCCGGCCGATCGCTGCGCTTTATCCCGAAATCCGGCAGGATCCGCGCGCGATGCGGATCCGGATTTCCAACCTGTCCACAGTGAATGGTGCGGTCAAGGATGCAAGCCTGACCCTGCGTGCCGGCGAAATCGTGGGCATCGCCGGGCTGATGGGCTCCGGCAAAAGCGAGATCGGTCAGGCGCTGTTCGGGCTTTTGCCGATCCGGTCGGGGCAGATCGAAATGGACGGCACGCTGATCAAGCCGCGCAACCCTTCGGCGATGCTGGCACGACATCTGTGCTATTTCCCGCCCGACCGAAACGTCGGAGGATTGGCCGTCAGTCGACCCGTGCTGGAGAACGGCTCGATGACCGGGCTTTCGCTGAACATGTTTTCGCGGTTCGGATTCCTGCGCCGGCGCAATGAGCGCAGCGAGGTCATGAAAGCCATGAAGGCGGTTCGCCTGCGACCGCTTGACCTGACCCTGCCCGTAGGCAGCCTGTCGGGCGGAAACATGCAAAAGGTACTTTTGGCGCGCGGATTGGTCCGAAATACAGAAGTCTTCGTGTTCGACGAGCCCACGGTGGGGATCGACGTGGGAGCCAAGGCGGAAATTTATGATCTTCTGAAGTCGCTGGTCGAAAAGGGGGCGGCGGTGCTGATGATCTCATCCGATCTGCAAGAGGTCCTGCGGCTGAGCAACAGGGTCTATGTCGTCACCGAAGGTCGGACCGTGGCCGAACTTTGCGGCGACCAAAAAACCGAAGACAATGTGCTCAAGGGGTTCTTTGGCCATGCACCGAAAATTCGGAAGGAGGGTGTCGCATGACATTTGCCCCGAACTCCGCGCCTGTGCTTCGTCTGCGCGACCGGCTCTTTGCGTTTAACGAACGCGTGGGTCTCGCGCTGCCGCTTTCGGTTCTGATCGTGACGGGGATGTTGCTGGCCGAACCACGGTTCGTCGCCAAGATGAACATGTTCAATGTTCTGCGGGATTTTTCGGTGATCACGCTCGCGGCTCTTGGGCAGATGCTGGTGCTTGTCACCGGCAGGTTCGATTTGTCGGTCGGTGCGATCGTCGCCCTGGCTTCGGTCACGACGGCGTCAGTGTCGAACCAGCTCATGCTGGTTTTCCCGGACATGATAGGGTTTGTCGCCGTACTGGGGGTCTTGGCCGGGCTGAGTGTGGGCGCGATTGCCGGGGTCGGGAACGGGTGGCTTATCTCGACCCTGAAGTTGGACGCGTTCATTGCCACGATCGCTACATCATCCATCATTCTGGGGGCGGTATTCGTCTGGACGTATGGCGTGCCGGTCTACGGCGTTCCCAAAGTGCTGACCCAATGGGTCGGGCGCGGGCAGATATTTGGGCTTCCTGGCCTCCTCTATCTCACTCTGGTTGCCGTCTTCATCGTGTGGTTCGTGCTGGAGCGGACCGCATATGGCCGCCATATCCTTGCGGTTGGCAGCAATGAAGCCGCAGCGGAAATTGCCGGGATCTCGCCCAAGGCGATCATCTGCGGCGTGTTTGCGGCAAGCGGTTTTTTCGCTGCACTGGTGGGGGTCTATTTCACCGCGCGCATGGGGTCCGGGCAATCGGCACTGGGGGCCAATACCGCGATGCAGGCGATCACGGCTGCGGTCATCGGCGGGGTGTCGCTGCGCGGAGGTAGCGGCAATCCGATCAAGGTCATGTTCGGGGGCTTGTTTCTGGCGGTCGTGGGAAATGCGCTTAACCTTGCGCGTGTGGATAGCAAGTTTCAGGTGTTGGTGTTCGGGGTCGTGCTTCTTGCGGCTGCATTTCTGGATCGGGCAACGGACCGCGCCGCGCGGCAGGAGGGACAGCGATGACGACGATGCAAATGACGCGCAGCTTCTTTTTGAACTCCGCCGTTGTCGGACTGGTGATGATCGCATTGTTGCTGGCCGGGTTTTCGGCGGCTTCGCCGCAGATGCTGACCAAGGGAAACATCTACAACATTCTTGTGCAGTCGAGCTATCTGATGATCTTCGCCTCGGCGCAAAGCATGGTACTGCTGACCCGCGGGTATGACCTGTCGCTGGGCAACACCGTGTCGCTTGTGAGCGTGATCACGGCGATGGTGTTGGTATCGCCATGGGGGCAGGCGGCTGGCGCGCCGATCCTGCTTGCCGCGCTGTGCGGGCTGGGCGCAGCGGTGCTGATCGGCGGGCTGAATGGCACGCTTGTGGCTGCGACGGGGCTAAATCCGTTCATCGTGACCTTGGGAACGATGTACATCGTGCAGGCGCTTGGCTCCACCGTCAGCGGCGGGTTCCCTGTATCGGGCGTTCCTGCCCAATTCATGGCTCTTTCCCGGCTCGATGTGCTTGGTGTGCCCGTTCAGATATGGACACTTGGCTTGGCTACTCTGGCGTTGCACATGCTGCTGAAATGGAGCGTGTACGGCCGCAGCCTGTATCTGGTCGGCGCCAACCCGACGGCGGCAACAACCGCCGGCGTCAAGACACGCATGGTTACGGCGATGGCCTATGTCTGTTGCTCGGCATTTGCGGGGCTTGGCGCTATCCTTCTGACCGCGCGCACCGGATCGGGCGAGCCCACCTTGGGGGCGAACCTGACGCTTGAGGCCATCGCGGCCGCTGTCGTGGGCGGGATCAGCACACAGGGCGGGCGCGGAGGTGCGGTGGCGCCGTTGATCGGCGCTGTTCTTATCACGCTGCTGTCGAACGGCATGGATCTGGTTCAGATCGATGGCTACGTTCAGCAGATTTGCCTGGGAATGATCATCCTGATCGCACTTACGCTGGATCGGTTCCGCCGGTGATGTCGGCAGCCGCTATGTGCGGCCGTGGACGATCATCGAGGTGATCTCTTCGCGCGTGGTATCCTCGCGCCGGACAACCCCGACCAGGTTGCCGTTCTTGAAGACCGCGATCCGGTCTGCGATGGTCATCACATGTTCCATGTTGTGACTGATGATGAAGAATGAGATGTGCTTGCGCGACAATCGCGCGATCAGGTCCAGAACCTTCTGGCCTTCGTCCACGCCAAGGGCCGCCATGGGTTCATCCATGATGATCAGGCGCACGTCGCCCAGCAAAAGCCGGCTGATCGCGACCGCCTGACGTTGACCACCTGACATTGTGCTGACGGGGCGAGCAAGATCGGGCAGGCGGATATCAAGCTCTTTCAACAGGTCGGCTGTCCGGCGACGCATTTCAGTGTGCCGCAAGAAGGGGATGGCGCCGCCCAGCCGGCCGGTCAGTTCCCGCCCGAGGAATACATTCTGCGGCACGTTGAAACAGTCGACGAGGCCCAGATCCTGATACAGCGTCGCAATGCCGTTTTCATGCGCGTCGTTGGGCGTGCTCATCTGAACCTTTTGCCCGTCAACCAGAATGCTGCCGCCGTCATGGGTTTCGGCGCCCGACAGGATTTTCACGAAGGTGGACTTTCCGGCGCCGTTGTCGCCGACCAGGGCGACAACCTCGTTGGGGAAAATATCAAGGCTGACGCCTTTGAGGGCGCGGTTGCCGCCATAGTTCTTTTCTATGCCGCGCGCCGACAGAAGCGGCTGATGCGGGAGTTTCGCTGTGACGTTCGTGGTGGGGGCGATCTGGGCGAGGGTCATTTTATCTGTATTCCTTTTGATGGCATGAGGAGGCGGGGGGCGGGCAGGGGATCAACCTGTCTCGATCCGCTCTTGCCGCAGCATCCGCACCCGGATCTGGTCGACCACCACCGCCGCGATGAGAAAGACGCCCAGAACGATCTGCTGCACATAGCTTTCGATGCGCAGAAGGTTCATGCCGTTGGTCAGGATGGTGACAAAGATTGCACCCAGAAACACATTGCTGATCCGGCCAATGCCGCCAAAAAACGACACGCCGCCGATGACGCATGCGGTGATCGACTCCATGAGGAGGGTGGTGCCGAGCGTGGCCTCGCCCGTATTCACGCGGGCTGTCAGAAGAATGGCGCCGAAGGCAACGATGACGGAACAGAGCACGTAGGTCAGCACCATGAAGAAGGTCGTGTTCACCCCGGCCAGCCGGGTCGCGTTCAGGTTCCCCCCCAGCGAATAGATCCGGCGCCCAAGCACGGTCCAGTTCAGCATGTAATAGCCCAAGATCAGGACCGCGATGCAGTACAACACCGGGACCGGCAGGCCGTGCAGCGATGCGTTGGAAAATATCTGCCCGAACTCGCGCGGCATCCCGTAGACGGGCATGCCGCCGCTGAGCGTCAGTGCGACGCCCGTGGCGATGGACATCATCCCGACGGTCATGATGAATGGGCTGACAGACAGCACGGCAATGCCGATGCCATTGATCAGACCGACGACAGCGCCGGTCAGCATCCCCGCGGCGACGCCCGCGACAATGGCCAGCCCCGGTGGTGCGTCGGGTATGGCCTGGGCCGTGCCGGTGATGGCCAGCGCTGTCGTCACACTGACAAGTGCGACAGTCGAGCCCACCGACATATCAATCCCCCGAACCAGAAGCGCGAGCATCTGGCCGACCGAGATAATGATCAGATAGGTGGAATGTCGCCCAAGATTGAAAAGGTTGTCGTAGCTCAGAAACCGGGGCTCGGCGATGCCCATGAAGATGATGGCGGCGACCAGGACAAAGGGAAGAATCCCGTTGGCCAGAAACACATCATGCAAGACCCGCATTGTCCGTGCCCAAATCGGGCGATTAGCGGATGGGTCCGCGTGAGAATTGATTTCTGTATTCACCATACGTGTTCTCCGTTTTGCGGGTCGCGCCAGCAAAGTTTGAGGGATTTGATTATCGGTAAGCCGCAGTCTGAGTTGGGAACCCGACCGGCGATCGGGCTCCCAGCGATTGGTCGGAAGAGGGGCAGAACGAATATGCCCTGTTCAGTTCGTTGGTGCCTTGACCTCGAACACCGGTTCGAAACCGTCAGGAGCAAGGATCGTGGTGCGATCGTAGGTATTCACGTTGTCCTGATCGACGATGAAGAACGCACGGTTCGCGACTTCGATCTCCAGCTTGCCCTCGAGCGCACGGATCGCCTGATCGACGCTGATGCGCGAGCCCACGAGATTGTAGTCGCCGACCGTGGCCATCACATCGCCGTCGCGCACCCCCTGTTCCATGGCGGGCGTCGAGTAAAAGGCGATCAGATCGATATGCTCGAGCCCCTTGGCCTTGATGATTTCCACTCCACCTTCGATGGCCGGGGCGACCCCACCGATGATATCAAGCCCTTCATAGGTTTGCAGAGCATCGTCGATCAGGCGCATCTGGACACCCTTTCCGGTATCGCCATACATCACCTTGACCAGTTCCACATCCGAGCCCACGATGCTGTCCTTCATCCCGGCAACCGCATCCTCAACCCATTGAGACCCGGCGGGGCCGGCCATCCAGACCATCTCCACCTTGCCCGAGCCGGCGGGGTGCTTGCTGGCGAGATAGGCGCCGGCCTGGGCCCCGGCGTTGTAATAGCCTGCGCGTGCGCGCCCCGCCACCTTGTCGGAGTCCAGCCCGTTGCCAAGATCGATCACCGGAATGCCCTTGGCGGCCATTTCCTCGACCATCGCAACGAGGCCTGTCTTTGAGACCGCGTTCACCAGCACGGCATCACCGCCGCGGGAAACGCAGTCTTCAAGCTGCTGGATTTGCTGCAGGACATTCGCGTAGCCGCCTGCGGACATGATGGTTGCGGCCACACCCTGCCGCTGCGCCTCGACCACGACGCCGTAGTCCTTCGCGACGTAGTAGGCATCTTTCATATGCGGAAAGCTGACACACAGGTGCCATGGCTTGCTGACCGCTCCGACGGGAAGTGGGGTGTAGGTTTCGGCGGTCAGGTCCCCTTCGGCGAGAAGCGGTGCCGACCAGGTTTCCTCGTCCGCCCATGCGCCGTGGCCGGCAAAAGTCAGCGCAACGGCAGTGGTTGCAAGGTATTTTCCAATTCGCATCTGGTTCTCCCTTCGAAAAATCTGTGTGGATCCCGTGGCAGCAAACTCTTGATGCGGCCTCATGAATTCTGGGGATCGATAAATGTATCGATCAAATCGATAGTATTGATTGTCGTATCAATGCTGCCAATTTTGGTATTTCAAAATACCAAAACTTTCCAGCTCACATGCCGCGCCGCGATCTCTGTTTTTAAATTTATTGATTAAAAACATATGTTTATTTGAGGGATTGGTGGGCCTGGTTCAGTATGGTTCTGCTCACGTGAGAGCAAATTTCTTATTTCCTCCAGGCTCGTGCGATTTCAAGAAAATATCCATCAGCGCGAACTGCTGAAAAAGCGCCGTCCCTTTTGGGGTGCGTGCCTTCGAAACCGGCAGAGCGTTAACATGCCAATATCCGATGTGCAGTCGATCCAGAGACCGGCAAGCTGGAAATTTTTCCTTCCAGAATATGCTCTGTTGTTGGTTGAACAGGCAGAGAGCTTGCCAAATCTCAAGATGGTGGCGCGTGCTTTTGCACAGGCTGAAAGGTCTGCTGTCTCTTTATGCAGTGGCCAGCCTCGAACATGAAATGCGACCCTCGCGGGCAATGGCGCTATTTCACGCCTCTTGGGTTGTATACAGTATCCAGTATATCATTATGGAGATCTGCGATGCCAAGCCACGCGGCAAAGATGAAGATAGGCCTTTATGGAACTGCCACCGGGGCCAATGTGAACGGATGGCGCCATCCCGATGCGGTCGCCGATCTGGGCGCCAATATCAGCGCCGTTGCGGATATGGCCCGCATGGCGGAGTCGGGGTTGCTTGATTTTGTTTTCCTGGCAGACAGCATGGCGATGCGGGGTCACGATTGGGAGGTTCTGGCGCGCTCCAGCACGCGCTATGTCGCCCAGTTCGAGCCTTTGACGCTGCTCGCCGCGCTCTCCATGGTGACAACGAATATCGGCCTGATCGCGACGCACAATACCACCTACGACGAACCCTATATGCTGGCGCGCAAGTTCGCGTCACTTGATCTGATCAGTGGCGGGCGCAGCGGCTGGAACCTCGTGACCTCCTCCAACCTTGAAGAAGCCGAGAATTTCAGCCGTGAAAAGCACCCGGACCACGGCGACCGCTATATCCGGGCGCTTGAGTTTGCCGAAGTGGTGCGCGGGCTCTGGCACAGCTGGGATGATGAAGCGTTCCTATATGACAAGGAAAGCAGCCTGTTCTTCGATCGTGAAAAGATGCACCTTCTGAACCATAAGGGCGCGCATTTTCAGGTGCGTGGGCCGCTGAATGTCCCGCCTTCGCCGCAGCGCCACCCGGTCATGGTACAGGCCGGCGCATCGGAGTCGGGGCGAAATCTGGCGGCCGAAACCGCCGAGGTGATCTTTACCGTCAGCCCCGGCATGGAAGAGGCGCAGAAATTTTACAGAGATATCAAAGGACGCATGGCCAAATACGGGCGCGCACCGGAGGAGTTGGTGATAATGCCCGGCATTTCCGTTTTTGTCGCGGACACCGAAGAGGCCGCACAGGCCAAGCATCAGGAACTGCTGGAGCTGACAGATCCGGTGGTTGGGCGCGACTACCTGAAACATATGCTGGGTGACGTGATCGACCTGTCCCAATATGCGGATGATGAACTGTTGCCCGATCTGCCGGTCAGCAATGCCAACCGAAGCGCACAGGAGCGTCTGTTCAAGATGTCGCGCGAGCAGAACATGACGATCCGGGATCTCTATTTGAGTGTCGCGTCAAAAGGTGCGCCCGCCTTCATCGGGACTGCCGGTCAGGTCGCCGATGAGATGCAGCGCTGGTTCGAAGCTGACGCTGCGGACGGTTTCATCTTTCTGATGGATTATTTCCCCAACAGCCTTGCGGATTTCAACACAATGGTCATTCCCGAGCTTCAGAAGCGCGGGCTTTTCCGTACCGCATATGAAGGCACGACATTGCGCGAAAATCTGGGGTTGGGATTGCCACGCCGGCCGAAGCTGCAGGCGCCCACGCGTTTGGCAGGGGAATGACCATTGCCCCGGTTCGGGTCTTGTCAGATCCGGCGCCGGGGGATCAGAAAGGCCATCGCCGCGCCCGCCGCGGCGATGCACCCGAGCAAACGAAAAACATTGTGAAAGCCCGGCTGAAGCATTTCCGCGGAAATGTCGGCCGAGGTCGCGGAGGCGCCGGCTGGCAGGTCAAGCGTCAAGGCAAGCGCCAGCCCGGCGAATGCCGTTCCCGACGCAGCCCCCAATGACCGCGAAAGCACGACGCTGGCGGTGGCGATACCAAGCCGCTTGATCCCGGCCTCGGTCTGCACAGTAATCTGGACCACGCCCATCACCGACCCCAGCAGCAAGCAAACGATCGCAAAGTAAATCGACGCTTGCCAAGGCGAAAGCGTTTCGATTCCCACCGAGGCAAGGAAAAGCAGCGCGCTGGCCAATGACAGGCTGATCGCGGGGTAGAGCGTGGTGCGGCCGGTTCTGTTGATCAGCTTGCCGGTGACAAAGGCGCCCGACCCGATGCCAAGCGTTACAGGCAGCATGAGCAGCCCGAGCTCACGCGGGGGAACGCCATGGCCAAGCGCGAAATAGATCGGAATGAACGTCAGAAGAGAAACATAGAGCCCGCCGTGGCACATCGCCAACAACATGCTGAAAAAGATTGACGGACGGCCAAGCAGATCCCCGGGAAACAATGGTTCGGCCGCACGCCGTTCGCGAAGGACAAGCAACATGAGGATTGCTCCCGCAATCGCAACAAGAAGAAAAAGGGTGCTATGGACCGCCGCGCCGCGCTTGACGGTTTCGATGATGGTCAATGCCGTTGCGACAAACCCCGCGAACAACAAGAAACCCGGATAGTCGAAGGCGATCTTTTCGCGGGGCGTCTGGCGCGGTGGCAGACGCATGACAAGAACGAAGGCCAGAATGCCAAGCGGAATGTTGAGGGCGAAGATCCAGCGCCACCCGAAATGCCCGGTGATCAGCCCTCCGGCCACCGGGCCAAAGGTGCTGGCGACCATGGCGATCGTCGCCAGATACCCCTGATACTTTGCCCGCGCCCTGGGGCCGACATATTGCCCGAGCAGCGCCTGGGCGAGCCCGATAAGCCCGCCGCCGCCCAGGCCTTGCAGAAACCGCGAGGCGACAAGCATTTCGAAACTGACGGACAGACTGCAAAATGCGCTGCCAACTACCGCCATGCACAGCGCGACGCACATCATCCGCCGCCGCCCTAGCGCATCCCCCAGACGCCCGTAGAGCGGCGCGGAAACGGTTACTGCGGCAAGATAGGCGATAACCACCAGCGCCATCCGATCGAACCCGCCAAGCGATTGGATGATGCTGGGCAGGGCGGTGCTGACAATGGTCTGATCTGAAATCCCCATGAAAAGCGGCGGGACAATGGCCAGAAACAATGTCGGCAAGCTGGGGCGGACGAAACCTTGCGGGGGCGTTCCGTCATCGCCGCCATGCGGGCTGCCGGATTCAGGGATCACGGTCGCCCCCGGGGCGGTGATCGCCAGCCGGAACGTGACACGCGGCTATTGTCATGGCTAGGTCCAAGCGTCTGCCTTGGCCAGGTCGGAAAAATGGCAGGCCACGGGGTGATCCGCCGAGCGGGCTTCCAATATCGGCTCCCGCTCGCTGCAAAGCGGGCGCGCTATCGGGCAGCGGGTGTGAAACCGGCATCCGGACGGGGGCCGGCTGGGTGACGGAATGTCGCCACGCAAAATGATGCGCCGCTTTGTCCGCTCGCGTTCCGGATCCGGCACAGGGGACGCTGACAGAAGCGCCTGGGTATAGGGATGCGCGGGCGCGTTGAATATCTGCTCGACAGGTCCGATCTCGACCAGCCTGCCCAGATACATCACGGCGACCCTGTGCGCCATGGACCGGACAACACCCAGATCATGGCTGATGAACAGATAGGATACCTGGGTTTCTTGCTGCAGACGCTTCATAAGCTTAAGGATCTGAGCGCGCACTGACACGTCCAGCGCCGAGACGCATTCATCCGCAACGATCAGTTTGGGCTGAAGGGCGAAGGCGCGCGCGATGGCAATTCTTTGGCGCTGTCCCCCGGAGAACTCATGCGGCATCCGGTTCACGAAGCGTTCTGGCGGGGTCATCCCCACCACACGCAGAAGATCCAGAACACGGGGTTCCCAGTTGCTGATACCAGCCACGCGGAAAGGCTGGCTCAGGATCTGGCGTACGGTTTTGCGCGGGTTCAGTGACCCGAAGGGATCCTGAAAGATCATCTGCAAATGTGTCTTGGTTTCCAGAGCAGCCTTGGCATCAAGGGTAGCAAGATCGCTGCCGTCAAAGACGACATGCCCGCTTGTCGGGTCGGTCAGGTTCATAATGACCCGCCCGATCGTCGATTTGCCACAGCCGGATTCCCCCACCAGTGCCAGGGTTTCGCCGGGGGCGATATCGAAACTGACACCGGCAACTGCCTGAACCGGCGGCGTGGTCGAAAACAACCCTCCGCTGCGATAGGTTTTCGTCAGGCTTTCAACACTCAGAATTGGGGCGGTCGTCATGTTTCGTAGTTCCAGCAAGCGACGCCGGAGACGTCTGAGTTTCTGGTCCAGCCTGGACCGGCCGTTTCGCAGATTGCGGTGGCTTTGGCGCAACGATCGACAAAGGCGCAGCCGACAGGCACATCGACCAGATTGGGCACTGTGCCATCCAGCGCATAAAGCTCGTCCCGCCGCTCATCCGCCCGCAGGATCGACGCCAAAAGCCCCTGCGTGTAAGGATGCTTGGGGGTGCGGAACAGCTCGTCCACCGGGGCCTCCTCGACCACTTTTCCCGCATACATGACGTAAACCCGATCACATGTTTCCGCGACCACCCCCAGATCATGGGTGATCAACAGCAGGGACGATCCCATGTCGTGGATGATCTCTTTCAGCAGCTCGAGGATTTGCGCCTGAACCGTGACATCCAACGCGGTCGTCGGTTCGTCAGCGATGATAAGCTCGGGATCGCAGGAAATTGCCGTGGCAATCAGAATACGCTGGCGCATCCCGCCAGAAAGCTGGTGGGGATAGCTTGCCACAACGCGGGCGGGATCAGGTATGCGCACCCGGCGCAACAGATCAATCACACGCTCCCGGCGCTCTGCCTTTGTCAAATTCAGATGATGGCGCAGCATTTCGGAAATCTGGGATTCGATCGTCAGGACCGGATTCAGAAAGGTCATCGGATCCTGAAAGATCATCCCTATGCGGCGACCACGGGTCTTTTGCATCTCGGCGCCGGAGAGCGTCCGCAGATCCGTTCCATCAAACATGACCCGCCCACCTGTCACCTCTCCCGGCGGGCTTGGGACCAGCCCCATGATCGACATCACTGTCATCGACTTGCCGCAGCCGGATTCTCCGACGATGCCGACGATCTCGCCCTTGCCGATCTCGACCGAAACATCGGTGACGGCGCGTACGGTGCCCTCGCTGGTGTTCAGAACCGTGTTCAGCCCTTCGACCACAAGCAAAGCTTCAGCCATGATCAGCGTCCTCCTCTAAGCCGGGGGTTCAGGACGTCGGTCAGGTGGTCGCCAAAGATGTTCAACGCCGCGACCGTCAGCAGGATACCCAGCCCCGGGAACACCGCCATCCACCATGCGCGTGTCAGGAATTGCTGTGCTTCGTTCAGCATCAGCCCCCAGCTTGGGTTCGAGGGATCCCCCAGACCCAGAAAGCTGAGTCCCGCTTCGAGCAGGATCGCGGAAGATACCTGCATGGTCATTGCCACGATCAGCGGTGGCATGGCGTTGGGAAGAATTTCGCCAAAGATGATCGACCGTGTCGATTGTCCCACTGCGTGGGCCGCCATCACATATTCCCGCTCGCGCAGGGTCAGAAACTCGGCCCGGGTGATACGTGCGACCTCGGGCCAGCCAAGCAGGCCGATCGTCAAAATGATGAAGATCAGGTGCGATCCGAAAATGGCGATCACGAGCAGGGCAAGGAAAAAACGCGGAATAACCTGGAAGAGTTCGGATATGCGCATGAGCACGATGTCCACCACGCCCTGGCTGAAGCCTGCCACCGCGCCCAGCGAAATTCCGATGATCGAGGATGTGAACGCCGCCAGAATTCCCACGGAAAGCGAGCTGCGTGCACCGTAGGCGAACCGCGCGAACACATCCCGGCCCAGATCATCCGTGCCCATTGGATGCTGTGGGCCGGGTGGCGCGAAAGACTCGTGCCCCATGGCATTCACATTTTCAAAGAAAAGCGGGGTGATGAAGGCAAACAGCAACATCGCCACAAGGGTGAACAACGCCGCGCCCGATACGGGGTCAAGCCGCAAGCGTGCTGGATAGCGTAACAGGTTTCCGTAGAGCACCGCGAAACGCGACTTGAGCGGGGGGGTGTCTTGCATGCTCATTTCAGCCTCACGCGTGGATCAAAGAGGGAATAGACGATATCAATCAAGAGGTTGGTGATGATGATGCCGATAGACACGAAGATAAAGATACCCATGAGCAGCGGATAGTCGCGCGCATACATCGCATCATACATAAGGCGGCCGATGCCGGGCCACCCAAAGACAATCTCGGTCAGGATGGACCCGGCCAGAATATCGGTCACGTTCAGCCCGAAAACGGTGATCACCGGTAGGATGCCATTGCGAAACGCATGAAAGACGATGCGTTTTTCCGGCAGTCCTTTGGCACGCGCCGCGACGATATAGTCCTGAGACAGCGCGTCACGCATCGCTGCGCGCGCATAGCGAAAATTGATGGCCAGATACCGCATCCCCAGTACAGATGCGGGCAGGATCAAGTGATGCAGAACATCGGTAAAATAAGCCCAGCCTTCGTAGGTGTATCGGCTGTTCGTCATCCCGTTGGTCGGAAACCAACGCAGCTGCAGGGCGAAGACCAGAAGTATAATCTGGGCCAGCCAAAAGGCGGGAACGGAATAGCCTATGACCGCAAGCGCCGAGCCGCCTCTGTCGATCAGGGATTTGGGGTGGCGCGCCACGATGATGGCCAGAAGCACACCTACTACCGTGAAAACGATGAGCGAGGTCAGCATCAGCGAAAGCGTCGCGGGAACGCGATTGAGGATCAGGCCCAACACATCGTTTTGCAGCACATATGAATAGCCCAGATCCCCGCGCAGGATGGAACCGACGTATTCCAGAAACTGCCGCCCAACGGATTTGTCCAGCCCGAGTTTTTGATAGAGCTCTGCCAGTTGCTCGGGGGTGGGTTCTGTTTCGCCGACCAGCACGCTTACCGGGTCACCGGGCGCAAGGTGGATGAGAACGAAATTAACAACGATCACGCCCAGCAACATTGGCAATGCGCTCAGCACTTTAAGTGCGACATAGCGTATGGAGGAGAGCCGCGCGGGGTTTGCGGCGGATTTTTCAACCACGGCTCGGGTGCCCGGCAGGACTTTGGATGTCACTCGATACCCTTTCATTAGCGTTATGGTTGGAACCCGAAAAATCATACGGAAATCAAGGGATCGTTCGTTTCGTATACGGTATTTTCTGGTGGCGGATAAATTTCCCCACCACAAAACCGCAGACATTCCTGCAGAAGTTCAAAAATTGGCACTTCGGAAGGCAAACCTCCTGTTTTTACCGCGATTAATTATTCACGCGCTTAATTTATCGGGCGGCGCGCTTGAAACGCTTTTTTTGCGGAAAGAATCTTCAGCTAGTTGAATCGTATACAGTATCCATTGGTCGTCCATGCGGATGAGGAGCTGTATATGTGAGCAGGAGCCGCACCATGTCCGACCGAAAGATGAAGATTGGCCTGAGCCTTGTATCGAATGGAACGCACCCCGCGGGTTGGAGGCTGCCGGAAGCGCATGCCGACGCGGGGCTGGACTTCAAGCTTTGGAAGCAGATGGCCCAGGCCGCGGAGGAGGCATCCCTTCACTTCGTGTTTCTTGCTGACGGCATAGCTGTTCGCACCGCCGCCGCAGACCTTGACGCCCTAAGCTATAGCGGCCGCATCGACCAATTCGAACCTCTTACACTTATCGGAGCGCTGTCTGCGGTCACCGAGAAGCTCGGGTTCATCGCCACCGCCTCCACCACCTATAACGAGCCTTATCATATTGCCCGCAAGTTTGCGTCGCTGGATCACATCAGCGGCGGGCGGGTGGGATGGAATGTCGTCACATCCTGGAGCGAGGCTGAGGCCACGAACTTCGGGCGTGACAGCCATATGGAGCACACGGCCCGCTATGGTCGCGCGGAAGAATTCGTCGACGTGGTGCGCGGGCTTTGGGACAGCTGGCAGGACGACGCCTTCATTCGTGACAAGGCAAGCGGCCAATATTTCGATCCTGCAAAGCTTCATGTGCTCGGCCATGACGGGCCGCATCTGAAAGTGCTCGGTCCCCTCAATATCGCACGCCCGCCGCAAGGCTATCCGATCATCGCGCAGGCCGGATCCTCGGAGCCCGGGCAAGAACTGGCGGCTCGCACGGCAGACCTTATTTATACGGCGAAGCGTACGCCAGAAGAGGCCGGCGCATTCTATGACAGTGTTAAAAACCGGTTTCCAAAATATGGCCGTTCAGCGGCGGATGCGCTGGTATTGCCTGGCATCATGCCGATCGTCGGTCGCACGATGGAAGAGGCAAAGGCCAAATATGATCGGGTGCAGCATTTGATCCACCCGAAAGTCGGGCTTGCCATGCTCGCCCGGACATTCGGGGATTTGTCCGCCTACGATCCGGATGGCCCATTGCCCGACGATCTTCCGGTTCTGGATGGCGTCAAAAGCCACCGCGACTCTCTGGTGCGGATGGCGCGCAACGAGAACCTCAGCATCCGTCAGCTTTACATGCGCGTGACAGGGGCCGCCGGGCACAATCAGGTCTACGGCACCCCGGATACGATCGCCGACCTGATGGCCGATTGGTTCAATCGCGGCGTTTGCGACGGGTTCAACATCATGGCGCCCTATTTCCCCGGCGGGTTGACCGATTTTCTGGAAATGGTTGTTCCGGTGCTCCAACAGCGCGGTCTGTTCCGAACTGGCTATGAGGGCGCAACGCTACGCGAAAATCTGGGCCTCGCCCGCCCCGAACACCCCTTGGCCCGCCAGCAAAGCGCCAAGGTCGGCTGATCGAGCTATCCGAGGGGCGACCCAAGTCATGCCAAACGAAAACACAAAAAATCCAGCAGAAGGAGAATTCAATGACTGATCGAGAGCCCGCCACCGGGAAGCTTGGCATCTCGCGCCGAACACTGTTGCGCACCATGGCTGCAAGCGTGCCCATGCTTGCCTTGCCCGAATTTCTGTCGGCCCAGACCAGCGAAGAACTCTATGGCGGAGTGTTCGTTGTCGGTACCGGCACCGAGCCACGCCACCTGAACCAGAACATCACGACCGATATTGTCACCAAGATGATCGCCAGCTGCATGCAAAACAAGTTGGTGGGCCTGAAAAGCGATCTGACCCCCAAGGCAGATCTGGCCAAGGACTGGTCGGTATCCGATGACGGGTTGATCTATACGTTCAATCTGCATGATGGCGTCAAATGGCACGACGGCACGCCCTTCACCTCCGAAGATGCGAAATTCACCTTTGAGCAAGTGCTGTTCAAATTCCACAATCAGGGCAAAACCCTTGCACCTTATGTCGATGAAATCACCACTCCGGATGCGACCACGATCGTCTTTCACCTGAACGCGCCCAATGACGTCATGATGACCTTCATCGCGGGGCAGGGATATATTCATCCCAAGCACCTTTATGATGGCGTCGATATCATGGACAGCCCCGCGAATCTGGCTCCGATCGGCACTGGCCCCTTCAAGTTCGCATCGTGGAATCGTGGGCAAGACGTGGCAATGGAACTTAACGACGAGTATTTCATGCCCGGAATGCCCTATGTGGATCGCATTGTGATACGTTTCATCCCCGAAGCAACCGCACGGGTGCGCGCGCTTGAGGCCGGCGAGGTTGACTATCTGGCCTATAACGATCTGCCGCATTCTATGATCGCGGATCTGGACAAGAATCCGGATGTAACGGTCACCTCCAAGGGGCACGAGGCATGGGGGTCGATCGTAGAACTGATGATGAATCTGGACAAGGAACCGTTCAACAACCGCAAGGTCCGCATGGGCATCGCGCATGCGCTTGATCTGGATTTCATTATCGAAAAGGCCACATACGGGCTCGCCACCCGCGCCACCGGCCCGATATCAAGCCAGCTTGCCTGGGCCTACAAGCCGGACACGACGCAATATCCCTTTGATGTCGCCAAGGCGAACGCGCTTCTGGATGAGGCCGGATATCCGCTGACCGACGGAACGCGGTTCAGCGCCACCATCGTCGCCAACCGGGGAACCGAGTCTTTCATCAAAGCGGCTCAGGTCATCGCCGAACAGCTCAAGGTCGTCGGCATCGATATCACGGTTAACCCCCTCGACATGGCGACTGTCGCGGAGCAGGTCTACAAGACACGCAAGTTCGACATGTTCATCCAAAGCCTGACCACCGGGCCGGACCCGGCGCTGGGCGTGCAGAGGCAATATATCGCGTCGAATATCCGGCCCGTGCCCTATACCAACGGGATCGGATATCGGGACGAAAACGTTGATGCGCTGCTGATAAAGGCTGCTCAAAGCCCTGACCGCGCCGAAAGAGCCGAACTCTACAAAGAACTGGCAGATATTCTGTGCGACGATTGCGCCTTGGTCTGGCTGTACGAAAACCCGACCTATTCGGCTTTCAGATCTGCATTTGGCAATCTTCATACATGGGCCGCAGAATCCATCTACGCCTATAGCAACGTCTATTGGAAAGAGGGAGACGTCAGCCGCGGTTGATCCTCCTCCCAAATCAAGATGCTGCGGCGCCTTGGCGCCGCGGTACAATTGTATAAGGGATATTGCATTTTCCAAAACGGCGCTTCACGCTGCCTGCTAATCTGGTCATGCACGGAAAGGCCAGCCAAGCCGAATGCTTCTCGCCCGGAGCTTGCAACTTGAGAGGTGCCAGTGGTCGAAAATGTCAAGCCTGCAAGGCGATCCCCCGTCAACAAACGCGCAGAACCGCGTGGGGCCCGAACAGTCGTCAGAGAGCCGATCCACGAACAGATCCTTCCCCATATCCGGCGCGACATCGTCCTGAATCGCTGGGGGCCCGGTGAGAGACTTCCCGAAATGGAACTGTGCCACGAATTCGGCGTCTCGCGGACGCCGTTGCGCAATGTGCTCAAGATTCTGGAGGTCGAAGGGCTGATCGAGCTGGTCCCCCATATCGGAGCCGTGGTGACGCCATTCGACTCTCCCGATCTGGCTGAAAAACTGGACGTGATGTCCGGGCTTGAACAACTTGCCGCGGTACGGATTGCCCAGTTGCGGCCGCCCGAAGCCCTCAGCGAGATTCAGCGCCTGCATTCAGAGATGAACCTGGCTGCGCTGGATACCGACCGCACCCGATACTATGCGTTGAACGACGAATTTCATCGCGCGATCGTTCTGGGGTCGGGCAATGCCACCCTGTCGAAAATGCACGAAACGATCATGTGGCATGTCAGCCGCGCCCGAAATTTCGCGAATGAGCAGGAAGTCCTGGGCGTGCGCGCAGCCGAACATCATACGCAGATCGTTGAAATGATCCTTTCCGGCGACGCTGAAGGCGCAAGGCTGGCAATGCGGACGCATCTGGACGATGTCATTTCGAATATCCTCGCACGCTTCGGCCCTGAACAGACCATCGACTCCGAAACGGGGAATGATGCTGCCTGACATCGCGCCAGTGCTTTCCCTCTGCAAGCGCCGGTGACGAGAGGCCAGAGCACAAGGATGATCTGCCGCCGGTCAGGACGATGGCAGCAGTTTCTTCAACACACGGAAGAACCCCTTTTCATTGTCCCAGGGGATCATGTGGCCTGCGTCGGGGACGCAGGTGATCGGGATGGCGGGGTTGGTGCGGGCC
>NZ_JACIEQ010000017.1 GCF_014196965.1 Actibacterium naphthalenivorans
CGGTCTCCAGGCCAACGATTTACAGAACCCTGCACCGCACAGGGGCCAAAATCAGCCCTTAGCGTACTATTCTGCCCCCTCCGGCATCAGATCCCTCAGAGATCGAAAAACCGGGGTCAGCGCGCTCTGATGAGCTTGATGGTTCCCACATCACCAAGAGCGATCAGGATGAACGCGACGACATCGCCCTGCCCTCTCGTGTCGCCGGGTCTGGCAGCCTCGATCGTCTGGTGGATACCGCACGCGACTACGCCCGCGCCGCAGCGTCGGACAATACGCTGAAGGCCTATGCCAAGGACTGGGCACATTTCGCCCGCTGGTGTCGGATGAAAGGGGCCGAGCCGGTGCCTCCCTCGTCCGAGATGATCGGGCTTTACCTTGCGGATCTCGCCGCCGGGTCGGCGCCCCGTGCCCTCTCGGTCTCGACAATCGACCGCCGCCTGTCCGGCCTTGCCTGGAACTACGCGCAGCGCGGCTTTTCGCTGGATCGCAAGAACCGTCACATCGCGGCGGTGCTGGCCGGGATCAAACGCAGGCATGCGCGCCCGCCTGTGCAGAAGGAAGCGATCCTGCCCGAGGATATTGTCGCGATGGTCGCCACCCTGCCGTTCGACCTGCGCGGGCTGCGGGACCGGGCGATCCTGCTGCTGGGCTATGCGGGCGGGCTGCGCCGCTCTGAAATTGTCTGCCTTGATGTGCACAAGGACGACACGCCCGGCAGTCGCGGCTGGGTCGAGATCCTGGACAAGGGCGCCCTGCTGACGCTGAACGCCAAGACCGGCTGGCGCGAGGTCGCGATCGGGCGGGGGTCCAGGGATCAAACCTGCCCGGTCCATGCGCTCGAGCAATGGCTGCACTTCGCGAAGATCGACTTCGGCCCAATCTTCACCGGCACCTCGCGCGATGGCAAACGGGCATCCGAAACCCGGTTGAACGACAAGCATGTCGCGCGCCTGATCAAGCGCACGGTCCTCGACGCCGGCATCCGGTCGGACCTGCCCGAGAAAGACCGCCTGGCACTGTTCTCCGGTCACAGCTTGCGCGCCGGTCTCGCCAGTTCGGCAGAAGTCGACGAGCGCTATGTCCAGAAGCAGCTTGGCCATGCAAGCGTCGAAATGACCCGCCGTTACCAGCGCCGCCGCGACAGGTTCCGGGTGAACCTGACGAAGGCCGCCGGTCTGTGAGCGCTTGCCTTTCCCGTGGTTTGGTTTTCGCGTGCGGATCGAACGGAAAGCCGAAACAGGGTTTCGATGCAAACAGCACATGGCCTGTCACGCCGCCTGCCCGCTGAGCCTGCCATAGAAGCTGCGCTCGAGATGCAGATCCCCTGCCCCGGCTTTCTCGACCATGCCCCGTAGATAGCCGCCCGGCGAGGCCACCTCGCCCGCGCTGTGCTTTTCGAACACAAGCGCGAACGCCGCCGTCGCCAGCTGTTTGCCCATTCTGTCCTGGGTGATGTTCCACGCAAGCGCCGAGATCCCGATCATCGGGCTGAGTTGCCCGGCAACCCGATGCAGATCGCCCCAATCCCGGACGAATCCGCCCATATTGCGTGCCCATGATGCGAACTCTGGACAGGCCTGCAGGATTGTCGGCAGATCCAGCACGGCTCGTTTCTTGCGCGTTTCGGCAACCAAGGTTTCCAGATCCCTGCCGACCGGCTCTTTGGCCAGAGCGTTGGGCACCGTGGCCGCTGGTTTCCCGGATTTCGGGGTATTACTAGTTACAAGATCAAGTTGATTTGTAGTTGGTATATGAGGTTCGGAAATGACCTCCCTGGGGGTCGTTTCCTGAGTATTCCCGGGCGTTTCGGCGGCGTTGTCGGCAGAGTTCTCCACAGGTTTTACCGCGCCGGTCGCCCGGAGATAGGCCGCCTCGACCCGTTGCTGAAGGTCCTTGAACCAGGACAGCAGCCTCGCAAGCTGCTCTGAATCTTGGTGGCGGCGCGGAAGCCGGCCCAGAAGTTCATTGAAAAGCCCCATGAACTGCGCCCAAGGGCCATGCAGCGCGCTGCTGACAGCCGCCTCGATCCGGGCGCGGATCATCCGGCGCGCCACGGTGATCTGGCGCTTGAGGCGCTGGCACAGCTCGCGCTCAGCCTGCAACCGGGCATGCAGGTGTTCGAATTCCTCGACCCGCGCCGACAGCGGCGACAGATCGAAGCCATAGGCCTCGACGATACGCCCGTCTGCGTCCCTGCGGCCCCAACGCTTGCCATTGGGGCTGTCCTGAAAACAGAGCACGCCATGCTCGGCCAGCCGCCGCGCGTGGCGCTTGAGGGCCGATAGCGAAAACCCCGTCTGTTCCATCAGATAGGCGTTCGACGCCCAGACGATCGGGCGCTGCCCCTCGTTCCAGTCCTGCGCCTGGGTAAACGCCCCCAGCGTATCAAGAAGCATCATGTCGCCGGCCTTCAGGCCGATATGCGCGCCAACGCGCTTGAGCGCGACAAACGCCCGAGTTTTGGGTACTGCTACCCGTTCACCGGCTTGGGCAAGCTGCTCAGCAACCCCAAGACCCGGTGTCGGCTTGCGCCAACCTGTATGTTTCATGCCTGTATCTCACCTCCGGTTATGTGGAGGCAAAAGAATGCCGTTCGCTCAGAAGCGTTCGTCGTTGACAGCGATCCCTGTGAGACTTATCCTTAAGGCGACCAAACCAATAAGATCAGCTCTCAGGCCACACCGCTTGGGGGCTTTTCTTTTGCCTTTACGTTGCTCGTTGCTGCGTTCTCTCTTCTCCTTATTGTTCTGAAGACCTTGCCGCCGACAGTGTTGTCAGTCGGTGCCCTTCTCCGGGCTCTGGGCGCTCAGATAGCTTGCGACGAGATCTCCAAGCTTTTCGAGACGCTCCTGGTCAATCGGCACTCCTGCAACCTTGATGGACAGGTTTCCATCCACAGAAGTGACCGAGAGATTTCGGTTGCCCACCTTGCGTTTCACCGTGATCTTTCGGGGCTTGGCCTTCGGTTTGGGCTTTGATTTGTTCGCCCTCTCCAGACCCGCGAGGGCCGCCTGCAGATCGCGAAAGCTCATGTCGTAGGCATTCTTGAACGCGTTCAAGATTTGATCCTGCGCAGCGAATACGGACCGTGCACGCGAGACCAGGCTCTCATGCACGCCAATCTTTTTCGCGAAGGCGACGGCCGTCAGCTTTTCCGCGCCCGACGCCAGTGTCTCATACATTTCACCGATCGAAACCAGGCGCTCGAAGGGGCTGAGGTTTTCACGCTCTTCATTTTCGCGGAACCGAAGGAACAACATTTCGAATTTGCTGTTCTCGGCGCTGCGCGCGTCAGGCGGGGCAAGAATTGCACGAAGAGGCACCCCGAGTTCCGACGCGGCCGCCAGTCGGCGACGCCCCGTCAGCATAACGAATGCAACGCCATCCACATTTGTCGGATCCAACGGATCCGGTGTCCAGTGCGGATCCTCGGGCCAGACCAGAATCGGGGTGTCCTGCCCGTTCGCGGCAATGCTGCCAACCAAGGACCTGAAAGCGTCCTGCGACATCCAGTCCTGTCGGCGGTCGGTCCCCATCGGATCCGAGATCTGGTACGGCGACAGTCGTATCTCATGGCGCCCGTTCAGGATGTCGGAACAAAGCTCGGACCTGCTGCGCTCCATGGCGGCTTGCGACTGTGCAAGCGCTCCGGACTTCCAGGCGCTGCCGGCACCCTTGAAAGGTGTTGAAACGGCGTCGCCCGCGGTGCTGCCTTCGGCCCCGCTGGCGCGCTCCTTGGGTGTATCGGGGTTGGTGGCCTTGCTGACCAGCGACCTTGGAATACTGCGTTTCATGCGTCACCCTCGCCGTCGTCTTCGTAGAACTCGTCCATCCATGTATCGGCGTAGCCCCGTTCGAGGCCCGGCCAGAGCCGCGACACTATGGCGTCGTTCACGGCATCGGCATTTGTGATGAACCGGTTGATCCCCTTGCGCTTTCCCGGCGTGTCCGGCTCGTATTCGTAGACGGATTGATACACATCCGACGCATTCGAGATCGCGTCGGAACGCAGATAGAACACCGGCAAGATCTCTGTCGGGCAATGTTCCAGCAGGTTCCCGATATGGTTGAGGTCCTGCGCGTTGGAACGTTGCACGATCGTCGGCAACAGCATGTTTGCGCCGGATCCGATCTCGATCCGTTCATGGGCCAGAATGTGCTGAAGCATCCCCAGCAGGCCGCTCACGAAGGTGGACAGCGTCGCGATGTCGAACCCCTTCATGGTTTGCGGAATGACCAGCGAAGACGACGCAATCACGTTGTTCAGCTGAAACAGGGTAAGCGCGGGCTGATAGTCGATGATGATGACATCGAGCGTTTCGGTCAGCGCGGCGTCCAGACGTTGCTGATCGACCTTGCCGTCGACCACCAGTTCATTGGGCAGGGTTTTTGGCGGGTGACCCGCCTTCCAGCGGTCGATGGCATCGCGCAGGTAGCGGTAAAAGCTTTTCTCGGCGGGGGCTTCGCGGACAAGTCGCGCAATCTGGATTTCGCCCTCGGATGTTTCGCCGTGGGCAGGCAGCAGGCGCAGCCCCGGCCATGAGGTCTTGAGAAAGAAGCTGTCAAGCGTTTGCGCATCGTGGTCGGTGTATGGCGCGTCTTCCGACTGAAAGAGACCGGCAAAATCCACCATCGATGCGGTGTTTTCATCGGGCATCTGGGGAAGCCCCTCTCCGCCGACAAAATACAGCGTTATGGTGCTTTGCGGGTCGGCATCCATGACCCCCACACGCATGCCGTAATGCAGGCTGAGATACTGGGCGAAATGCGCGGCGCTCAGGCTTTTGGCGGTGCCGCCTTTCTGGCTCGCGAATGAGATGACGGGCAGGGGGGCGTCGGGCTTGCGCCAGGCAAGATAATCGTAGGGCCGCTTTGCCGAGGCCGCCAGAAGCGCCCGCATCTGCATCAATTCGGACAGCGTGAAAACGCGCTCTCTTCCGACGTATTCGCCTGCGGGAAAGTCGTCGCTCGAATTGGCGAACTTGGTCAGGTACTGAATGCTTACATTCAGGAACCTTGCGCATTGGCGCATGGACCACGTGCGCTTGATGCGCTGACGCAATGTAAGTTCTTTGTTCACTGCCACCATCGTGCGCTCGAGCCCACGTGACAGATCTGTCAAAAACTGTTCTAAACTACCGCTCATATATAAGCCCTGACTTCGGTTGGGTCCGAGTTCGACTCGATTCTGGCGTCATGGTAGCACGGTTATGCGCGAAAGATAAAGATACCACGCGCCTATGAATTTCAGGCGCATATTTGGCAGCTTTGTCGTTACCAAACCATCAATCTTGAACGCGTTCAAGATCGACGGTTCGACCGGACGCCCGCCTGCTTTGCGCCGCATCTTTGCCATCGCACGAGATGACCTCCCGCAGTGACAGGCCGCCCTGGCTTGCGGCCACGCAGCGAGGTCGAAGCCGTGTCTGTGCAAGATCAGGGCGCAGCCTTCGGCGCCATCCTTGCTGCCAGGCATCCTGCCAAAATGTTCCCGCCCAAGGTCAAATTTTTTAACGGGAACAGAACCGCTCCTGCCCGGTTTCCGGTGCAGAAAACACGAAGCGGAGACCTGCAAGATGATTGGAACCGAACCCCGGGCGGACCATCTGGTGCAGAACCTGATGGCGCTTGAACAGGATATGCTGGCCGCGTGCGAAACCTTGCGCGACAGGCTTTCGTCGCGGGATCATTTCGACAAGGCGGAAATGACCTGTCAGCAGTTGCCGGCGCATATCCAGGAACTGCGCGACTATGCCGAAAGGGTCGGCGTCACCCCGACCGAGGGCGGCGACCTGCGGGCGCTGCTGACCGTTGGGCGGGTCGAACTCGCCGCACTTGCGGGCGACGACAAGACCCTGCTGCGCGCGATGTCGCGCAACGAAAGCACCCTTGTCGACGCCTGGCAGAACGCGATGGCGAACCCCGAAACCCCGCCGGATCTGATGCCGCTCGCGGAAGCCGCGCTAACCGATGCAAGCCACCACCGCGCGTGGCTGCGTGATGCCGCCAAGGCGTAGAACCCCCTCTGGAACTATGTAAAACAAAGGAGAAAACGATGTTCCATCATTCCTCGCGCCTGCAGTACGAAGTTCGCGTCGATTCCCCCAATCCGGCCTTTGCCAAGCACTTGCAGCAGGCCATCGGCGGTATCGAGGGCGAAATTCGCGTCGCGATGCAGTATTTCTTTCAGGCGATGGGCGCGCGCGGCGATTCCAAATATCGCGACATGCTGATGATGACCGCCACCGAAGAGCTGAGCCATATCGAATTCCTCGGCCACGCCGTTGCGCTGAACCTTGAGGGCGCGCCGGTGTCGATGCAGGACGAGGCCGCGAAAGACCCGGTGGTGCACGCCATCCTGGGCGGCATGAACCCGCGCCACATCCTGTCTTCGGGCCTGTCGGCGATGCCGGTCAATTCCAACGGCGTGCCCTTCGACATGAGCCACGTCTACGCCACCGGCAACCTTGCCGCCGACATGATGGCCAATGCCACGGCGGAATCCGGCGGGCGTGTGCTGGCAAGCCGCCTTTACAACATGACCGGCGATGCGGGCATGCGCGACATGCTGTCCTTTCTGATCGCGCGCGACACCATGCACCAGCAGCAGTGGCTTGCGGTGATCGAGGAACTGGGCGGCTGGGAACAGCAGCTTCCGATCCCCAATTCCACCCCGACCGCGCACGAGGCGACGGAACACAGCTACTATTTCCTCAACACCTCGCTGGACGAGCCGACGCCGCAGGGCCGCTGGACCGCAGGGCCGTCGCTTGACGGGCGCTCTGAATTCTCGGTGCGCGAAAAGGTCGAACCGCTGGGCCAGAAGCCGACGCTGGGCAAGGCAAAGCCCCATTCCGGCGCCCAGTCGGAACAGACCTGACCCCCCGTGCGGCGCAGGGCGGCATGCCACCTTGCGCCGACCTTGCCGGGCGGCAATCGAACCCAGAGCCGAAAAGGATAAACGCCATGGCAAACGCCGACCGCAAATCTTTCGGGCCGGGCCAACAGGACCACGGCAAGGGCAGCGCCGAAGGCGGGATGTCCCCGGCCGATGTCAACCCGCTTCCCGACAACGAGATCCTGTCGAACCGCGACACCTCGCGGCATTCCGACCAGCGCGGGCTGGACAGCGCGCATGTTCAGACGCGCCAGTTCCACCAGCACGTTGACAATCATCAAGAGGGCAAGGGCGAACCCGGCAAGGCCGCCAGCAAGGGCAAACTTGCCGACGAGCGCCCCGGCCCCGAGGACCGCATCACCGGCGGCTCTGGCCCCGAGTGACACATAGCCGCAAACGGAGACTTCACAAATGGCCTATCCCCGCCCCCCGTTTCCCCAACAGACCCAGGACCTGCCCGGCAGCACACAGGACATGCAGCCCGTTCCCGACCATGGCGAAGACAGCTATCGCGGGTCGGGGCGGCTGGCCGGGATGGCCGCGCTGATCACCGGCGCCGACAGCGGCATCGGCCGGGCCGTCGCGCTGGCCTATGCACGTGAAGGCGCTGACGTGGCAATTTCCTACCTGTCCGAAAGCGCCGAGGCTGACCGCACGCGCGAACTGGTCGAACAGGCGGGGCAGCGCGCGTTGGTGCTGCCCGGCGACATCCAGTCCGCCGAGCATTGCCGCGAGATCGTCGCGCGCACCGCCGACAGCTTCGGGCGGCTGGATATTCTGGTGAACAATGCCGCGCATCAGATGCATTTCGACACGTTAGAAGACATTCCCGACGAGGAATGGGAGCTGACCTTCCGCACCAACATCTTTTCGATGTTCTATCTGTCCAAGGCCGCCGTGCCGCTCATGAAAGAGGGCGGCGCGATCATCAACGCGGCATCGGTCAATTCCGACATGCCCAACCCCGGGCTTCTGGCCTATGCCAGCACCAAGGGCGCGATCCAGAACTTTTCCGCCGGGCTGGCGCAATCGTTGGGCGCGCGCGGCATCCGGGTGAACTGCGTGGCGCCGGGGCCGGTGTGGACCCCGCTGATCCCCGCGACGCTGCCCAAGGACAGCGTGGCCAATTTCGGCGCCAACTACCCGATGGGGCGCCCGGCGCAGCCCGCCGAGCTTGCGTCGGCATACGTGATGCTCGCCGATCCGGCGTCAAGCTATACCTCGGGGGCGACCATCGCGGTGACCGGCGGAAAGCCGATCATATAACACCGGTGCGCTTTCAGGGAATGGCGCGCTGCGGGCGCCCCTCGCGCGGCAGCGCGAGGGGTATCGTTTCAGGCCCGGCTGACGCGCGCGCATGGGGCAGGGGGCCTCGCCCGGTGTTCAGGACACCGCATCAGCCCGAGGCGCTGCGCCAGTTGAGTGCCCGCCGGAGGTTATCTCCGGGCAATCGTGAACACGTCGATGCCGCGCCCAAGGCGCGGCTGCCGCTCGCCCTCGTATACCCGACCACTGGCGCGATGATCCGGGCGCCTCACATCTGGGCGGCGATCCAGGCGGGATAGTTCACGTTGCGCCGCGCGCCCACCCCAAGCGCCCCGACAACGCGTTCCATGTCGGCCCGCGCCGCGCCTTCGATGGCGACGGTCCAGAATGTCACCCCTGCGGGAATTTCCAGCTGGGTCGCTTCCGCTTCGCAACCGCCCAAGGGGAATTTCCGCCGGATCTTGCGCAGCGCAAAGACCCGGTTGCCCTGCGCGGCAAAGGCTTCGGTGATATCGTCGGCGCTGTAGGTCCGGCCCGGGTCCAGCGCGGGAAACCCGGCGGCGCCGGAAAACACCGCCAGTTCCGCCCCGGTGGCGGGCAACGCCACGCAGCCCCGCGGCGACCAGCGTTCGAACGGCCCGCAGGTATCCGTCAGCCGCTTGCAGTCAAGCGCTGCCGCGCCGCGCAGCTTGAAGGTCTGGTGGGGGTGCCGCAGCCCCGGCGGGGTAAAATACACATCCGTCCGCCGCTCGGGCGGGCCAGGCGTCGCCATCCCCGCAAGGCGGGATCGCACCTGCGCCAACTGCGCACCGAAAATCCTGAACTCAAGCCGATCCATTCGCGTCTCCGTCTTTGCTTGCCAAACCGCCGGGCACCGGCAGGGGTTCCGCGCCGCCGGGAACATCCTGCAAAACTTGCCCTGGTTTTGCGCCGGTTTCGCCGATGTCGCTTGGGCAACAAGCCGAACTCAAAAGCGGCAGACCGCGATCTTGACCGAACCGTGGAACCGAGCCCCGCCCCGAGGGGTTGCTTCGACGCATCGCCTTTGCGGCGGTTCGAAAGGGCGAGAATGAAGCCACGCCGCGGTTCTGGGTCGGATGTTCCGGCACCACGACCCGGGCGCGGCGCAACCTTCGAAGAACGCACCCGACCCTGTTTCAGGACAAGACCGAGGCGGGCCGCACCGACCGCTTCGGAACAATCAATTACCGCAGCGACGCGGAGATAGCCGAAAGGAAAGCACATGATCACGCGACTAATACTGGGGGCGGCGGCGCTTGGCGCGATCGCCCTGTTCCGCAAACCCCGGACCCCGGAGCCCGAGCTGCCTGTCCGCGACGCCGGACCGTCGCAAATGCGCAACCCGCCGCCCACCTGGGATCGCACGGATGAGGCGATCGACGAATCCTTCCCGGCCAGCGATCCGCCCGGAACCTATTGATTTCGCTTGAAAGAACAAAACAAGGGGCCGACGATTTCGCCGGCCCCTTTCGCGTTCAGGCGGCTTGGGGCGCACCAAACGGCCCGCCCCGGCGCAAATCATTCAGCGACCGAGAACGCGCCGCAGGCGATCCGCCCTCCCGCATCGCCCGAGGGCTGGCTTTCGTAGTCGTCGATGCCGTCGTGCACCACGAATGCGGCGCCGTCATCGTCCAACAGGTCACGTTCGACCTCGAGCAGCGGCAGGAACACCTCGACCTCGCCAACGCCGTCTTCCTTGACGGTCAGGTTGGGCATGTCGCCCGGGTGCGGGCCGTCCTGGGACAGCACGCCGTGGCTGCGATCCCCGGCGATATGCCCGCCGGCCGAACTGAAATCATCGGATTCGCAATCGCCCGTTTCGTGCAGGTGGATCGCGTGGATGCCCTCGGGCAGGTTCATCAGCGTCACCGTCGCCAGCGCCATCCCCGAAGGGGTGTCGCGCACGCTGACAGCGCCCAGATCGGTGCCGTCAAGGCCCTGCACCTCGGCGGAGGTTTCAGCGGCGTGAAGGGCGGGGGCGAGAACGCAAAGCGCCGCCGCCGTCAGGGTAAGGGATTTCATCGTCATCTCCTGCTAGCGAATGCCCGGCGGGGCCCGGGTCACTTGGCAAAACCGGCCCGGGGCCCATAGGTTCCAGCGCCGCCCCCAAAGGAACATCCGCAAGGCACAGGTGTTTGCCCAGCGAACACAGGAGGACAGGCGATGGAAGACACGGTTTCGCCGCCGACGGGCGGACTTGGCGACGCGGGGGCCATCCCGCTGGTCGACTGGCGCGAACACGCGCTTTTCCTGGATTTCGACGGCACGCTTGCGCCGCTGGTGGACCGCCCCGAAGATGCGCGCCCATCCGGCGACACGCTGGCCCTGCTGGACCGGCTGGCCCATGCGACGCAGGGGGCCATCGCCATCGTGTCGGGCCGCGCGCTGGATGATCTGGCGCAACGGGTGGGGCCGCTGCCGCTGGCGCTTTCGGGCTCGCACGGGCTGGAAATCCGGCTGGCGGACGGGCGCGCCTTGCCCCCCGCGCAGGGCGAAGGCGGGCTGGATGCCGCCTTTGCCGATCTCAAACCCCTTGCGGATGATGCGGGCCTGCTGATCGAGGACAAGCCCGGTTCGGTCGCGCTGCATTACCGCAACCGCCCAGAAGATGCCGACCGTTTCCGCCAGCAGGTCGCACAGGTCGCCGCCCGCCACGATCTGCGCCTGCTGCACGGCCACATGGTGAGCGAGGCCGCCCTGCGCGGCATCGACAAGGGCGCCGCGCTAAGGCGCCTGATGCAGGAGTCGGCCTTTGCCGGGCGGCGCCCCGTGATGATCGGCGATGACACCACCGACGAAGACGGGTTTCGCGCCGCGCAGGCGATGGGCGGCTTCGGGCTGCGCATCGGCGATGTGTAAACCGTCGCCGCGCAAGACCCCGATGACCCCGGCGTGCTGATCCTGTCGCGCTTTGCCGGGGCGGCCGAAGACCTGACCGAGGCGCTGCTGGTCAACCCCTATGACATCGACGAGATCGCCGCCGCCTACCACGCCGCCTTTACAATGCCGCTGGAAGAACGCCGCGCCCGCCACGCCGCCAGCATGGAGGTGGTGCGCCAGACCGATGCCGCGCTTTGGGCTGACCGGTTCCTGGCCTCGCTGCGCAGCTGCGTGCCGACGCTGGGGGCGTCTTTCGGGGGCATTTCGCCTTTTGCGCGCCGCTCGAACGGCGGCTACGACACGCGGCAGCAGATCGAAGAGCCGATCAAGTAACCCCGCGCGCCGGGTGTGGGGGAAGTGCCCGGCAGGGCTGTTGCCCCGTCATCCTGCGCGCAGGCCTGGGGCGACGAAACCGCCTTGCCGCGAAAACAACGCGGCAAGGCGCTCTGCAGGCCAGACGGGTTTCAGGGCAGGAATGATCAGGGCAGGGGGGTCACGGCCCTGTTGCGGCTTGCCGCGCCGGACCCGTCATGTGCGCCGTGCTGTTCAGGAGGGTCGTTGGCGGGGCAGCCATACGATGCTTGCATGATGTCCCGGTCACCCGTCGCCCGGACTGCGGTGACCGGTGGAAGCGTCGAAAATCAGTCTGGATCGGCGGTTTCGTCCTGCTCGGGCATGGTATCGGTGCGCAACGTCTTGCCCTCTGGGGTCAGCAACGCCCAGTAGCCGCCAAAGCTGAAAACGCCCTGGCCCTGCGGTTCCTCGCCGGGCTGGTCGCGGTAGAACTGGAACAGAGGCTGATCGCCATATTGCGCCACTTTCCGACCCCGCCAGTCGAGCGTGTCGGCCATTGCCGCGTCAAGCCCGTCGCCCACGGTCACGTCGCCATCGACGATCAGCACCGGCCAATTGTCGCGGCAGGTGACTTCGCACGATTGCAGGGCATCCTGCCCGTCTCCGATTTTCAGCTCTGTCAGCATCGCGTAGACGGGGCGCCCGTCCGGCCCCAGAACGTAGGGCCCGAATTCTTCGCTGGCCGCCAGCGTCAGTGTGGGCGCCCCGGCATCCTGCGCCGCCAGCGCGGTGCCGCATGCCGCCATCGCGGCAAACAGGCTCATGACAGTGAATTTGTGCATTGATTCCTCCGGCTTGGGCTTGTGGACACAGGCCCAACCTGAACGGGGCCGATATGTTCCTGCTGCGCGGGTACAATGCGCCCTTCGGGCCGTTCAGGGGGCTGTTTCGTTGCGGCCATCCGGCGCGATGCCCTGCAATCAGGCACTGCCGGGCCGGCGACGCCGGCAGGCTCAGGGGCTTTCGCCCACCTCGTCCGCCTTGACCGCCCCGCGGCGGCCCATCGGAAGATCGCGCCCCGTGGTGCTGTCATGGCGGGTCTGGTGTTCCATCTCGGAATTGATCTCGGCGCCCAGCAGCACGATATAGGCTGACAGCCACAGCCACGTCAGCAAGATGATGACCCCGCCCAGCGTGCCATAGGTTTCGTTGTAGCTGCCGAAGCTGCGCACATAGAGCGAAAAGCCCAGCGAGCCCGCGACCCACAGCACCGTCGCGATGACCGCCCCCCAGGTGACCCAGCGCCATTCGGGGTCCTCGCGCGAGGGGCCAAAGCGGTACAGCACCGCAAGCCCCGCCACCGAAAGCACAGCAAGCAGCAGCCAGCGGCCCCATTCGATCACCGCGACGATGCCGCCCGGCAGGCCCATCCCGCCCAGCAGCGCAGGCAGCACGACAACCACGGCGATGGACAGCAAAAGCCCGAACACCAAAAACAGCGTCAGGCCCAGCGACACCGCCAGTTTCTTGAAGAACCCGCGCTTTTCATCCTCGTCATAGGCGATGTTCATGCCCTCGATCAGGGTGCGCATGCCCTTGGACGCGCCATAGATCGACAGCGCGGCCCCCAGCAGCGCGGCAAGGCCCAGCCCGGTCTGCCCGCTAGAGGCCACCGCCCGCGCCTGCGTCTCGATGATCGCGGCGGCGTTTTCGGGAAGCACAGCCAGAAATTCGGCCAGCTGTGTTTCGATCGTCGCGGGGTCGGTCACCAGCGCGGCCACCGACATTACCGCCCCGATGGCAGGGAACAGCGCCAGCAACCCGAAAAAGGCCACCCCCGCCGCCACCACCGAAACGTGGTCGCGCGACAGTTCGGCGTAGACCCGCAAGAAGATGTCGCGCCACCCGGCGGCGGGAATGTCAGAGGGGCGTATGGCGCCGCGGCCGCGTCGGTCTGATCCGTGCATGGTGTCTCTCCGCAAAGCTGAGCGGGGGGAACACCCCGCCGCCCGTGTGGTTCCCGCGCAGCGGCGCGGCACGAAAAAATCCCTTCCGGCAGGAACCGCCGTTCACGCCGCGTGTTATCGAAACATCAACGAAACGGATCGCGGGCCACCCGCCAGCAGAATGCAGATGCAGTTTCCCCGTCGACCCCGCGTCGACGGCACGGCGGCTTTTTGCCCTGAAAAGCCAGGCACTGCCGATCCGGTTCAACACTGCCACCGCGTTCCCGGGCCACGCCCGGGGAACACAAAAGACAGAGAGCGACATGCAAGACCTTGATCACAACACCCGCGACGTCGGGCAGGAGGCAGGCGAAGACCTCAAACGCTCTGCTGAACGCCTGAGCGACGACGCCCGCAACGCTGCCGAAAGCGTCGGCACCCGCGCCCGCGAAGAAGCCACCCATCAGGCCGACCGCGCCAAATCGGGCGTGGCATCCGAGCTGTCGGGCATTGCCCGGGCGCTGAATTCGGCCGCCGCAGAACTGCGCCACGGCTCGCCGCAGGAACGGGCCTTTGAACAGGTCGCAGGCAGCCTTTCGGGCGTCTCGGATGCCATCCGCGATCGCGATCTGGCCGACCTTGCCGCAGACGTAAGCGCCTTTGCCCGCCGCAACCCGCTGGGCTTTCTCGGGGGGGCCGCGCTGGCCGGGTTTGCCGCCACACGTTTTGCCAAGGCGTCAGGCGCGCCGCGCCCCGGCGCCGACGCGCCCTATAACGCACCGTCTGGTCAGGTCACAACCTCGGCCCCCACCTCGGCCCCGGCCACCGCGCCGGAAACCCGTCCCGACGATGTCATGGCGCCCGCCGTCATCCCCGCCACCTACCTCACGCCGGGAGAGCACTGATGTCCAGCACCGATACCCGTACCCCGCAGGGCGCGCGCACCCAGATCCGCGACACCGGCAACCTGCTTGGCCAGGCGATCCAGCAGGTCATCGCGCTGATGCGCGGCGAGATGGACTTGTTCCGCGCCGAGCTTGACCAGAACGTCAAAAAGGCCGGCGGCGCCGTTGGCATGATCGTGGGCGGCATCGTCCTTTTGCTGGTGGCACTGAACGTGCTGGCGGGGGCCGCGGTGACCGCGATCGTCGCAGCCGGGCTGTCGCCGCTGTGGTCGGCGCTGATCGTGGGCGGCGTGCTGCTTGTCATCGCCATGATCCTCGTGAAATCGGGGCAGGGCAACCTGAAACTTGCCTCGCTCGCCCCGACCCGGACCCGTCGCAACCTGGAACGGGATCGCGACGCCGTCGCAAAGGAAATGAGCAATGACTGACAAACGCACCCCAGACGAGATCGAACGCGAGCTGGAACGCAATCGCGCCGCGCTGCAGGATACCATCCGCACGCTGGAATCGACCTTTACCCCTGACACCATCTTTCGCAGCATCGCCGACACTGTCGGTCGCCACGGCGAAGACTTCGGCCGCTCGACCATGGATGCCGCCCGCGCCAATCCGCTGGCGCTTGGCGTTACCGCCGTCGGTCTTGGCTGGCTGATGTTCGGCAAGGGCCCGTCTGCCGACAAGATCGCCGACACCGCGTCCCGCGCCTCGGGCAGCGATCAGGGCGACAGCCGATATGGCCCCTCTGACACCGCCAGCTTTACGCCGCCGCGCGGCCCGGTTCCGGTGGGCGAAATCGGCCCCAGGTCGCAGGGGCTTTCGGCGGCGCAAAAGGCTCGCGCCAAATGGTACCGGACAGAAAACTACGTCAAGTACGGCGCGAATTCCGCCTCTGACCACGCCGGGGCCGCCCGGGACGGCGCAGCCCATGCCAGGGCGCGCGTGCGCGACCGGTCCAGGGAATTCGCCGACCAGCTGTCCGAAGGCACCGAACGTCTGAGCGCCGAGGCGCGCGAACGGGTGATCGCCGCGCGTGAACGCGCCATTCTGGCCGGTGAGAGCCTGCGCCGCACCGGCGGAGATATCAACCGCAAGGCGCGCAGCGGCGCCGACCGGGCGGTGGAGTTCTTCGAGGAAAACCCGCTTGTGGCAGGTGCCCTTGCGCTTGCAGCGGGGGCGTTCGCCGCCGGCAGCCTGCCGCGCACCCAGTTCGAAGACGAGCATTTCGGCGAACACAGCGACCGTCTTTATGACGAGGCCGAGGCCCTGTTCCAAGAGGAACGCGCCAAGGCCGAACGCGTCGCCGGCGCCGCGCTGGACGAGGCGCGTACCATTGGTGGCGAGCTGCGCGCGGATGCCGATGCGGCCAGCCGACGGCTCAAGGACGCGGCAGATCGCGAAACCTCTGGCGATGGGTCCGCGGCGGATGCCGCCGTCACCCGGGCCGAGGACGCAGTGCAGCGCATTTCCGACGCCGCCCGCGAACAGGCCGCTGACGAAGATCTGGGCCCGCATCGCGGCTGACGCGCTGACTGGGCTGATTGGCAGGAAAGCACCCGCAGCGCTGTTGCGGGTGCTTTTGCATGTGCGGGCGCAGCTCGCCCAGTCGCCGGATATCGCCGCGACGGCAAAGGCGGCCTGGCTCGTCATCGGCCACGGTCAAACCGTGGAATCTGGTGCCCATGCCAGCACCATCACCTTATGGCAGCGCGCTGCCGCGCCGGGATTTGCCGGGGGCCTCTGTGGTATCGCGAAACCGTTTCATCGGCGTTTGCCGATGCGTCAGACAGCGCCCGCAGGTGGAACAATCGCGGCACAGAAAGGTTTGCTCAAGGATCTTCATGAGGAACGAGGTAGGTGCAATGAGCGGCGAGAACGATACAGAAGCGGCTCCGCGCAGCGGCGGCGCCGAAGCCGCCAGGCTTCGCGACGACATTGATCGGGGCGCGACGGGTGAAAAGATCGCCTTTTCCGACCCGGCAGCCGCGCCTCTGGGCACCGACGCCGAAGCCGGCGGCACCCCGACGGACGCCGCCGCGATGGCCAACGCCCGCAAGGCGGAAACCGCGGCCCAGGAGTCGAGCCAGCCCAAGAAGACCCCCGCGCAGCTGCAGCGCACGGCCCACCCCTGGGGCCTTGCCATAATCGTGATGGTCGCCGGTCTGGGTCTGGGCCTTGTCTTGCTGTGGGTTGGCTGGTGAATGGCAATCGCACCGCAAACGGAACCCGGCGGACTGTTTTGAACCTGCATCGCCGGATCCTTCGGACCCCGCGCGCGCAGGGTCCGGGAACCATCGCGCGCGGAATTTGTTCTGGGGTCAAGGCGGGACAGACTGGCGATCCCGGTCGTCACTGCCCGTCACGATGGCAAAGGAGACGCGCGATGCCCGGCAGACCTGACACTTGCGAACGCCCGCTGCGCACCGTTTGTCCCGGTCTTGCCCAACCGGGCGGCCCGCGTCGGCGCAATGGCGTGCGGCGTCTTGCAGGGGTGCCGGTAGCGGAAACCCCGCTGCGCGCGAAACGACACAGCGCGGCAGATCCCGCACGTCGCTGACCGCGCGCGCGTAAATCTTGCCATCACCCGCCGGGCCGCGCCGTTCGTGCGCGGCAAACCGCGCCCCCTACACCCGCAGATCACAGGAGCCAGCGCATGTCGGTCACCGAAAGAGACGCCGAACTTGTCTATGCGATCACCAACAGAGGCACCGTGCCCGAGCCGCCCGAATGGTGGCGCGGCGCGGTGTTCTACGAGGTCTACACCCATTCGTTCAACGACACCTCCGGCAATGGCTACGGCGATATCCGCGGGGTCATCGAGAAACTGCCCTACATCCGCGATCTGGGCGTCGACGGGCTGTGGCTGACGCCGTTCTACCCGTCGCCGCAAGAAGACAACGGCTATGACGTAAGCGATTTTCGCGGCGTTCACCCGCCCCTGGGCAAGGTCGAACATGTGCAGGAACTGATCGACGCGGCCCATGAACGCGATCTGAAGATCATGTTCGATTTCATCGCCGGTCATACATCCGACGAACATCCCTGGTTCAAGGAAAGCGCCGCCTCGCGCGACAATGACAAGGCCGACTGGTACGTCTGGGCCGACCCCGCGCCCGACGGCGGGCCGCCCAACAACTGGATCAGCTCGTTCGGGGGGCGGGCGTGGCGCTGGGTGCCGCAGCGGGCGCAATATTGCTACCGCCCGTTCCTGGCCAGCCAACCCGCGCTGAACCTGCGCAACCAGCAGGTGCTCGCCGAGGTGCTGGACAACATGCGGTTCTGGCTGGACATGGGGCTGGACGGGTTCCGGCTGGACGCCATCCAGTGCCTGAGCCACGACAGCGATCTGCGATCCAATCCCCCCGCGCGCGCAACCGAAAACCCGTCGGTCGGCGGCGGGCCCAACAACCCGTTCAAGCAGCAGATCCACCTGTTCGATCGCGACGTGCCCGAAGCCATCCCGATCCTGCATCAACTGCGCCGCGTCGCCAATGAATACGCGCCCCAGCGGGTGCTTGTGGGGGAACTGGCCGATGTCGACAGCTCGCGCCTTGCGCCCAAATACACCATCGACAACGACCGGCTGCACGCGGTCTACGATTTCGATCTGATCAACCGCGCCGACACCTTGCGCGACTGGACGTCGATGCTGAACCTGCGGTCGCGTTACCTGATGCCGGGATCCAGCCTGAACGTCTTTACCAACCACGATTCGCCGCGCGCAGTGTCGAACCTGATGCCAAAGGCCTGCGAGGCGGGCCATTCCGCCGACGCCGCAAAGCTTCTGCTTTTCCTGCAGGCGACCCTGATGGGCGGCGCCATTCTGTTTCAGGGCGAAGAACTGGGCCTGCAACAACCCCATATCCCCTTCGAGGATATCCAGGACCCATGGGCCAAGGCGCTCTGGCCCGATTTCGAAGGCCGCGATGGCGTGCGCTGTCCGTTGCCCTGGTTGCGCGATGCGCCCAATGGCGGGTTCTCAAGTTCCGACGAGCCATGGCTGAAGGTGCCCCGCCCGCATCTTGATGCGGCGGTCGATGTGCAGGAAGCCGACCCGGATTCGGTGCTTGCCTTTACCCGAAAGCTGCTGCGCTGGCGGCGGTCGGTCCCGATGCTGCGGACCGCTTCGGAACGCATCTTCGAAGACACCCCCGCCAAGGTCATCGCCTTCGAACGCGACAAGTCGGGCGAAAGCCTGATCTGCGCGGTGAATTTCGACATGAAGCCGACCGAGCTGACGCTGCCGCGGTCCTCGCTGCAAGAGCAGTTCTCGTCCGGCAGCTTTTCCCTGCACGAAGATCGGCTGACACTGGATGGCCTTGCCGTGGTGGCGTTGGCCTGACCGGGTACAGCCTGACCAAAAGCACCGTCCGGGGCGGCCATCGCCCCGGCGCCGCGGCGCAGATACGGGCAGCTAGGCGTGCCAGTAGAACGCCGCCGCCGGAACCAGCGCCAGCAATGCCAGCGAAAGCATCGCCAACGCCCCGTCGCGTGTCAGCAGGCTTGCGGCGAACAACGCGATGACCGCCGATGCGATGGACCCCGATGTCGGCACGATCTCCATGAATGGCATGAAGAGCGTAAGTGCCATGACAAGGATCATCGGCAGCCACAGCCAGGGCCGGTGGAAAAGCCATGTCATCCGCGGCCTGAGAAACCGTTCGACAAAGCGAACCGGGCGCCGCAACCACCGAATGCCCTTGCACAGCTTGTCGCCGGGAAGCCGACGACGGGTCACGACAGCCGGCAGCCAGACGGATTCGCGGCCTGCCATCATCTGCGCAACAAGTATGAACACCAGAACCGCCACCACGGCGGTCACCCCCGGAATGGCGCTGGCGGGAGACGTGGAGATCAGCGAAAACACCAGCATGAGCGATCCGAAAGACGACCGACCAAGCGTGTCGACCACATCGCTGACAGCGATCTCGTCTCCCTGCACGGTGGATTCAAGCGCGTCGAGGACATCGCTGATGGCGTGTGTCGTATTGTGCGTCATGGGGCGTACTCGTGGGCTGTGACAGGCGCCCTGATGTTGGTGCTGACGGACCTTTGGTTGCGTCACCGCATGGGGAACGGCTCCCCGTGGCATGCCGCGATGTATCGCGGACCGGTCAGGCAGGCGACCAGCTACAGATAGGCGAACACCCGAACATCGCGTAAGTTCCCGAGTTTTCGCAGCGCCCGCGCATCCGGAGTGCGGGCCGCAGCAGCCGCGATTGCGCGCCCCGGCCGGTTCGCGCAGCAGACACCGCCTTGCCCTTTGCGAACGCAAGCTATACGTCATTGACACATACACCGCTGAAACCTATATGAGACAAGGAATGGCACGATTGCAGACAGTCGTCGAACTGCCCGAATTTCAAAGACGGGCAAGGGCAATCATGTCGGACCACGAACGCGAGGCCGCGATCGACTTTATTGCCGCCAATCCAGAGGCTGGCGTGTCGCTGGGTGGCGGGTTGCGCAAGGTCCGCATCCCAAGAGAGGGCGGCGGCAAGAGCGGCGGTTTCAGGACGGTATATGTTTTTGGCGGGCCCCATATGCCGATCTTCCTGATCACGGTCTTTGCCAAGAACGAAAAGGCCAACCTGTCAAAGACCGAACAGACCGCTGCGGTAGAGATGAGCAAGGCGCTCATCGCGAAATATGGAGACGCAACATGAGCGCATTCGAATCCGTATCCAGGGGCCTGCAAGAGGCGCTGGATTTCGCGAATGGCGAACTTGCCGGTGCCAAGGTGCATGAAGTGTCGGTGGCCAAGGTCGACGTGGCCGAAGTGCGCCAGAAAACGGGTCTGTCACAGGCCGAGTTCGCCAAGAGCATTGGCGTGGCAAAGGGCACGCTGCTGAACTGGGAACATGGGCGCAGGCAGCCGACGGGCCCGGCACAGGTTCTGCTGGCATTGATCGCCAGGCAACCATCCGTGGTGCAGGATCTGCTGCGCGGCGCGTGAACCGGGGTGCCTGGCCGCGGTGGTGTCGATGCGAATGCAAACTTGTGTATCGACCCAGCGGAATCTGCTCAGGTTAGGCCGCTAATATGAATGCCTCGGCAGGCGTGCGCATGGCAAGCGCCTGATGAGGGCGGCGGTTATTGTAGAATGCAATCCAGTCACCGATAACGCGCATCGCATGCTGGCTGCTTTCGAAACGGTGTCGATGCACGCACTGCTCCTTCAACGTCCGGATGAAGCGTTCGACCATGCCGTTCTGTTGTGGGCAGTGAGGGGTGATGAACTCCTGCTTCAGTCCGTAGCAGCGGACGATGGCCGTGAAGTGGTGGCTGGTGAAGACCAGGCCATTGTCTGACCTCAGCAGGAACTCCTCCTCGACCCGGCCCAGGGTGCCGAACCTCGCGATCAGCGCATGCTCAAGGGCGGCGCTGGCCGTCGTAGCCTTGCCGGATTTCGACAGGTGCCAGCCCAGCAGCTCGCGGGTGTGGCAGTCGATCACCAAGGCCAGCGAGGCCCAGCCGTCCTTGCCGGTCCAGATGCGGGCGAGATCGGTCGACCACCTCTCGTTCGGTGCAGCTGCGACAGACGGAACCGCCTGGATGCGAGGCCGCATGCCCACGGCACGCTTGCGAACCTGCCAGCCCTTGATCTGGAAGATCCTCTGCACCGTATTCTTGTTGAAGCCCAGGAGCCAGGCCACGGTCCGATAGCCAAAGGACGGCTCCTCCTCGATCATCTTCTTGATCGGTTCAGCGAAGCGGGGATCGACCTTCGGCGCGGCTTTCACCGGCTTGTAGTAGACCGTGCGCCGGGGAATGCCGAACCACGTGCAGAGCTTGGCGATCGACACTGCGACGCCCTCCGCCAAGAGGCCCTGCTGGATGCGACGGATCAATTCCCGTCCTGCGCATCCAGCAGGGCCTGAAGCTTTTTTCGGGCCCGTAGCTCCAGCATGGCCTCGCCATAGGCTTCCTGCAGGTCCCTGAGCTGCTTCTCGTACTGCTCGCGGATGTCGAGCGGGTTGGCGCGCAGCGAGTTCTCCATCCCCCGCTTGGCGTCTTCAACCCAGCCCTCGATCTCGGAGGGTGTGAGGTCGAATGATCGACTTGCCTCCGACACGGTCGTCTTGCCCTGGATGACCTCGATCACCAGAGCCGTCTTCCGCTTCGCCGTCCAACGCTTGATGCTGTCGTCCATCGTCATACTCATCGCTACGTTCTCCCTTGTAGCATGAGCAGGTTTTCACTGGGTCGATACAACACCGCCTATGAGTACACCTACACTGAGACCGTGCGGCGGTTCGGATGACACATGGAAGGGCTCAACCCATCTCTTGCAGAATATCCAGAATGTATGTATATTCTGGACAAATGGAGACCCTGATCATGCATGAGCTTCCCGAGTTCAAGGCGGCCGACCTGACGCGGCACACAAGTGACCTGTTCGACGCGGCCATTCGGTCGCCGATTGCGATCACCAAACATCGCAAGCCGAAATTCGTGCTCATGAGCATGGATCAGTATCAGCAGCTCGCGCGGGGGGCCACTCAACAAGCTCATATGGTTGACGAGATGCCCGAGGATCTCAAGGCGCTGATGATAGAAGGGCTCGAGCGGGACTTGACGCAGGCTGATGACTAAGCCGAGTGCTGGAGAGGTTTTCCGCTATCCGTTCCTGTGGAAACGCGAGCAGATGGCGGGCGAGACAGAGGGCCGCAAGACACGGCCTGTCTGTATCGCCGTCACTGTCGCCAAGTCCGATAGCGAGACCGTGGTGTTCATCCTGCCGATCACGACGCAACCGCCCTTGCCCTCGCGCAAGTGCATCGAGGTGCCACAGATCGAGTCGCAGCGTGTGGGGTTGGAGACCCATGTCCGCAAATGGGTCATGCTGGACGAGATCAACACCGATATTCTGGAGCGGTCCTATGTCTGGGAGGACCGCACGCCCATCGGCACGTTCAGTTCCGTCTTCACATCCAAAATCCAGTCCAGCCTGATCGCGCTTGCCAGGTCGGGCGGAGCATCGATTGTTGATCGGCTGAAGTAGTCTCAATCACCGCAGGGGCTACCCAGCTTCATTTGTTCCCATCGATCCATTTTGACATCAGCCCCTTGTCGCGGAAACACTCATCCGGGACGGCGCGGCGTTTGATCCGGGCGAGACGCTCGGCGAAGGCGACCTGCTTCGATGTCGGGCGGCTGTCCTGCGGGCCCGGCTTCAGCTTGGCCTGTGCGTCGATCCAGGCGCTCAAGGAGCGCCGATCTTGCTGAACCTCCCACGGCAGAAGCGTCTGGTTGCGCAGGGCCAGCGCGCGCGCATAGGCGATCTGCTTGGGCGTCGCGGGCAGGGCGTAAGTGGTGCTTTCCATCGGGGATCTCCCTTCTTAGCGTGGTTCTTAAAATAGAACATAACAGGAACAAAAGCAAGCCGCTTGCGCAGATCATGGGGTTTGAGAGGGAGAGGAGGGCCGGGGGAGGTCAGGCCTGAGGATGCCCGAAAGAGGGCGTCCGGGCCTGATCCTGTTCCTCATTGGTGTCTGATGCCGGAAAGTGGAGGATCCTACGTTCTCATGAGCTTTGCATTTAACGCTCCCCGGCATCAGATCCCTAAAGAGTGAAAGTGTCCTTCGGGTTTTGTGACTGACAGATGAGGGCCTTTGGGGTCCCTCAGATGGGTCCGGGCCGGATTCCGGTCTGTCTTTTCTGATGAAGGGCATTCCGATGCAAACAGGTGTTTTGCGCGTGTTGCGCGCGACCGCTGCCTGGTGGTGGCGACACAAGGAACTACGCCGAACCGGCCAGACGGGGCAGGCACAACGGCTCGAGCGCGAGACTGTCCTGCGTGACCTCGGCTATCTGAAGCAGGCGGCGTCATTGCCAAACGCGCATGTGACCTGCGGAGAGGGTGGAACATTCATCCATCTCGGTTGGACCACCGTGTCGACCTTCGCGCCCATCGAACGCTTTCCCTTGGCCGCTCTTGCGGTCGCACGTGGCACGCCGTTCATCGATATCCGACCCGTCACCGATGTCATCGCCTTCGCGAACCTGCCGCGGGTGGCGCGGGACGGATCGGTCGACCCTGACTCTTCGGGTCTCGGCAAGTCCGTGTCGCTGACCACCTACATCGACATGGTCGAAGGGCTCGGCGCGAGGATCGTCAACGATCCGCGGCCCCGTCAGTCAATCTAATCATCATTCCTTCACACCAACATTCGAAAGGAGGCCAGCCATGGCCCGATCCCGCACGACCAAATTCGATGCCTCCGAGGTCATCACAAACGAAATCATCCGTATCATCGAGCGCGGCGTCCTACCGTGGCGCAAGCCCTGGACCGCAGGTGGCAGTTCTCGCCCCCTGCGCGTGGGCGGCGAACCCTACCAGGGAGTGAACAACTTTCTGCTGACGATGCGGACCGTGATGGCGGGCCACAGCTCTCCCTTCTGGATGACGCTGCCGCAAGCCAATGCGTTGGACGCAAAGGTCCGCAAGGG
>NZ_JACIEQ010000018.1 GCF_014196965.1 Actibacterium naphthalenivorans
TGAACATCAGACCAGCCAGAGACTGGGAAACGTGAAGATGTTCTCTGAAAGTTCCCCCTTAGCGTGGTTCTACGAAGAAACCTTCCGATGGGGCCAGCATGGGGGACAAGGTTTTCCGCTTCGCGCCGACCGACTGGGACCGACCAACACATCGCTATAATCCGCTGGCGCGCATTGCTGCCATGACCAACCCCGACCGGCAGCAGATGGAGCTTAAACTCACCGCGAAGCTCTTCCTGCAGACCGACAACGAAAAGCTGAGCGGCCTTCTCGCAGGCGGTATCGACTTGTTCGTGGCGGCCGGTCTTCTGGCCTTCGAGCGCGGCGTGCCGACCATCGGCGAGATCTACCGCATCACCGCCTCGGGGGGCGACAAGCAGAAGGAATATCTGAAGCGTTCGCAGGAGGTGAAGAACACCTCGGCCAAACTGATCTTCGAGCGTATGGCCTCGACCAACAACGACACCCTCACCTCCTACCTCTCGCTTCTCATGACATCGGGTCTCGACACCTGGGACAACCGCGCGATCGACGCGGCCACCGCGACCTCTGACTTTTCCTTCCGGGATATCCGCCGTCGCCCACATGCGATCTATCTTGCGGTCGAATCCGAGATGATCCGCCCGCTTGCCCCGCTGATCCGCCTCTTCTTCTCGGACCTGATCGCCTCGCTGCAAGCACAGGAACCCGGCGATGACGAGCCCTGGCCGGTGATGATCATGCTCGACGAGTTTGACCGGCTCGGGAAAATGCCAATCGTCGCCGAAAGCATAAAGACGCTGCGCTCCTTCGGCGGCAACCTCGCCATCGTGACCCAGACGATCCCGGCGCTGGACGAGATCTATGGTGAGAACACCCGCAGGTCGCTTCAGGGCGGCGCCGGCGTGAAGCTCTACCTCACCCCGTCCGAGCAGAAGACCATCGAGGAGCTGAGCCAGGCTGTCGGCAAGACCACCAAGCGGGTGGTGACCCGCTCCCGCGCTGTTGGACGCAACCCATTCGAAGGGCGCAGCGTCTCGGAGAGGACAGAAGATACCCCGCTCCTGACCGAGGATGAGGCCCGACGCATGGACCTCGACGAGGTCATCCTCGTGATCGACGCGCAGATGCCGATCCGGGCAAGAAGGGTGAAGTATTTCGAGGACCCAGTGTTGAAGGTTCTGCACGCCGGTCAATCGGGGAGTTTCCCGTATCCGGACGAGGACGGCCTGCGGCGGGATCGGCAGATGACCGAGACCCGCGAGACGGTGGAGAGGCTGAAGCAGGAACTGCAAGAGATGCGGGCGGCAAATGTCGCGCGGGACGTCGGCGCGAATGCGCCGAGCGCAAAGACGACTAATCCAGGGAGTTCAGGGAAAGCCCGCAGCCGAGCGGCTCGGGCTGCTGCGACAGGTGGTGGCCAGGGTCAGCTGTCACTTGATGTCGAGGGATTGGGGATCAGGGGTGCTAACCGGGCGGCGCTGGAATCCGCCGTTCAAACGACTAGGACGATAATTGCGGAGCATGGATGAGTTTCTCAACTGCGGACCTTCGCTCAAGGCGCGGCGAATAACGGCTCCGAGCCCAGACTCACCGATGCTGCGGGGCGCGCGAATGTCGGCTTTCGTCCGGCGCGTCGCACCATGATGGAGTTAGTCAGCTTCCACCAAGTCACTCCGGGCATCGCGGATGATCATCCACGACGAATGCAGGAAAAGCCCCGCGATCGCGAACGCGACGATCAGGTCGGGCCATGCACTGCCAAGCCACGCGACCAGCCCGGCGGCGATGACCACGGCGAGGTTGCCGATGGCGTCGTTGCGAGAGAACAGCCAGACGGCTCGCATATTGGCATCACCCTTGCGGTGCTTTAGCAGCGGCAGCACCGCGAGGATGTTTACGATCAGCGCACCTACCGCGAAGGCTCCCATCAACCCGGCTTCTGGCGTGGTCTGGTTGAGGACACGCCAGAGCGTGCTGCCGACAACGCCAAGGCCCAGAAGGCCCAGAAACACGCCTTGGATCATCGCCGACCGCGCCCGCCATGTCAGGCTCCAGCCGATGGCGAGCAGGCCCAGAAACGTGATCGCACCATCGCCCAGAAAATCGAGCGCGTCTGCCTTCAGCGCCTGCGAACCGGACAGGAACCCGCCGAACATTTCGACCACGCCGTATCCGAGATTGAGCGCGACCACGATCCAGAGCGCGCGGCGATAGCTCGGGTCCTTGTAGGCCGGATCGGACGATGTATCGCCGTCCTCGATCTTCTCGAAACCGTAGCCGGTCGCGTCGAGCGCGGGCCGCACTTTCGGCAGATCGCCGTCCGCGATCCGCAATGTCATGATGTGGGTGGCGGCGGACACTTTCACGTCGCCTTCGGCCACGCCCGCAGACCGGGCCGCGCGCTCGATCTCGGCGGCATCTTTCGCGCAGTCCATGCCTTGCACCCGCATTCGGATCGGGGAGGAGGCTGTCGCCAACTTGCTGTTATCGGGCTGGCTCATGTGCGATCCTTTTTGTGGTGGCGGGCGAAAAGGTACGCTGCTAACGTATCAGTGGATAATGATATGACAGCGCAAAACATTCAAGACGATCTTTCGGCACCCGATACACTGGAACTGCGGGCAAAGCTCTTCCGGGGCCTAAGCGATCCCAGCCGTCTGACGATCCTCGATGCGCTGGTGTCGGACGAACGCAACGTGCAGGAAATCGTCGGGCATACGGGTTTGGGTCAGCCCAACGTCTCGAACCATCTGCGCTGTCTGCTGGAATGCGGGCTGGTCAGTCGCCGCAGCAAAGGCCGTTTCGTTCGGTATCGTCTGGCGGACAGGCGGGTCGCCGATCTCATCCGTGATGCAGATCAGCTACTTGCCTCGACAGCCAACGGAGTTGATGCCTGCCAAAGCTATACGGACTAACCGGCGCGACCTGCTGCAATGTCCTATCGGTGCGCCAAACCTGAAGCAGCCATCTGCGCATCCGCAGCGAATGCACCCTTTGTCCGCATTGTGAGCTTTGCCGAAGGCCTTGGCGAACGTCAGCTCATCGACGTCTATCCTCTCAGCCGTTTTGCCCGTTCCGCCATCCTGACTAGCTGCGCGCTGGCGGTCACTGTAGCGGTCCGTACGACTGCAGGTGCCTGCACCGCACCCCGCCCGATCGCTTCGCCTGTCGGGAGCGCCCCGATCTGCGCCCTGCCCTTTACGCCGTCGGTATTGAGGATCCCTCGCATGATCCCGATCGATCCAGCGGCAACAGCAGGCGTCGCCGCCACCATCAGGTTCCCCGATATCCCTCGCACGATCAGGGGTGTTGCTGCCACAAATCCCTTGGCCAGGAACACCATGACGAAGAACGGCACCAGCGATCCGATGTTGGTTGCCGAGTTCGGATCACCGAGCTGGGCTAGCAGCGAATTCGCCATGCCGACGACGGTAGAGAACATTGCTGCGATTACGATGGGGTAGAAGGCATAGCTGACTGTCGTCGAGACCCATCTGTGGAAGAAATCTTTGGTCGCGTCGAAGAGCGACAATGCAATCATGATCGGAGCAAGGCCGAGCATGAGGGTCAGCATCATCTTGGCGAATATGAGGACGATGCCGGTCATGAAGCCAAGGAAGCTCAAAAGAATAAGCCCGATTCCGCCTAGGATCGCGCCCGTCATCCAGTTCAGGTTGCTGCCGATGGCATTCAGGTACTGGCTGAATTTTTCGATCAGGATGTCGAATTCGCCGGCAAAGTGTGTGGCTCCGGCTCCTCCGCCGCCAACCGAAGACACCAGTGCGCCAGCGACGTAGTCCAAGCCTCCAATGACTGCGTTTGCTACTGCATTGAAGTTTGCCCAATTGAAGGCGAACAGACCGATAAGGGTCAGCTTGATCAGGTACCAGAAGAAGCTGGCCCCATCCATGCTGCGGAACTGGAATGCCATGTTGATGCAGACGCCGATTAGCGAAAGCGTGACCATCAGCAGGACGATCGTGCCGGTATTGCTTGCCACGGCCCCGAACTGGGACTCAGCCGCATCGACAAGGAACGCGTCTGCCGTTCCGACCATCCAGCTGACGACGCCCATTACCAGTTGCCTTGAGCTTCGCAGATTGTACGCACGCTCGGCTCGAGTTGCTTCCTTACTTCAATCCAGTCGCGGCGAAACGCTGAATGCTCGGCTTGGCTAAGGCCTGCATACCTTTCATGATATTCGCCATCGGAGCTATCCCAAGCGGGAAAGCGGGTTTCACAGCTGCAGTCGCCAGATTCTGCAATCTCCTCCCAGGCACGAATTTCGTACAACTCCATCAAAGCTGCTGCCTTGTAAGCTTCACGCGGATTGATTTCGTCCATCCAGGTCGGGCGCGCCGGACGTTCGTTGCAGATCCGGTATTGTTGCGGCGACATATTGACTGTGAGATCGTTTGAGACCTGCGGCGAAGTCTGCGCCACAAGAGGGCCCGCCAAGGCGGCAAGCATGAGTGCGAGAATTAGTTTTCGCATCTGGGGGGTTCCTTTTTTACTCAGCGGCAACGGAGGGGCTCTTGTTGCCTCTGCCGTCGACCGTGTCGAGGTTCAAATCTGTGGTTTGACCCGGGAGGAAGAACTCGGTGATTCCGCGCGCGCCTTCATGGCGGCCTGCCTGAATGATCACGTCGATCGAGCCTTCGATGTAATCGATCATGTCGGCGTAGTTCATCGGCACATCCGTTTTCAGGGCGGCGATGGCGAGGCGGCGAACAGCAAGTTGTGGGGTCTCGGCATGCAGCGTGGTCAGCGATCCACCGTGGCCGGTGTTGATTGCCTCGAGAAACGTCATCGCCTCGCGCCCGCGGACTTCGCCTAGGACGATCCGGTCAGGTCGCATGCGAAGCGTTGAGGCCAAGAGCACATCGGCACTGCGGGCATCCGTGTCCCGGGCCGCGATCAACGTCACGACATTGGGCTGCTCGGGGCGCAGCTCGGCCGCCTCCTCGATGGTGATGATCCGCTCTTCGGGCGGGATCAGCGAAAGGATCTTGCGCGCCGCGACCGTCTTGCCGGTCGATGTACCGCCCGAGACGATCATGTTGAGCTTGTTCTCGACGCAAAACCGCAGCGCGGCGTCGATGTCGCCGGACCTCACCACATCGCGCAGCGCTGCGTTCCGTTCCCGGCGCAGACCCTCAAGGCTGCGTTCCTTGCCGAAAAGGAAACCGAGTTTGATCTTCTCAAGCGGCAGGGAGGAGAAGAACCGCAGCGATATGGAAAACCCGCCCTCGACTGCCGGCGGCTGGATCACCTGCGCGCGGATCGGGCGATCTCGATATAGGATCGAGACCGAGACGATAGGCTTCTTGGTGCTGAGCGTGGTCGAGGCGGCGGAGGCGATCTGGTTGCCGAGGTCCTTGATCTCAGTCTGGCTCAGCGGGCTGCCGAGACCTCGCATGAAGTGATCGCCTTGGAATTCGCCCCAGACTTGTCCGTCGGGATTGATGCAGATCTCGATCGTGTCGTCGCGCAGGACCTCGGGGCCGAAACGGTCGAGCGACGCTTCCAGATAACTTGCAGCCATGTCAGAAAATCTCGAGGTCACGATCAACCATGACCGTGATCCGGGTGCCCTGATCGACATGTATCACTGGCCGGATCGCCAGATAGTCCTGCATCACGCTCTGGGTGCTGTCGCGCAGGTCCGTGCCGACATCGCTCGCGACATCGGCCGCCGCCTCGCTGTCGATCTGACCCGCTGCAGCCGCAGGCAGGGCGCCGATCAAGGAGATCAGCGCGGCGGAGCCGAAGCGTTGCGCGAAACGGGTGTCGACAAACCCGGTGGTGCCAGTACGGCCAAGTTCGTCTCCACCGAAGGCGCTAACCTGCACGGTCTGATTATCGGGCAAGATGATCCGGTCCCATGCCACCATGACGCGCGATTGGGCGAGTGCGACATCGGAGCGGTAGCGCCCGATCAGCCGCGCGCCGCGCGGGATCAGGATACGCGTTCCATCGAAAGAATGGACGTCTTCCGAGACGATGGCGCGGATCGCGCCGGGCAGTGTGCTGTCGAGGGCCGTCTCTGTCACAGCCTGAATCATGGTGCCCTGAACAACCGTGTTCGATGGGTTCGCGATCACTTCGGCACGTGTCACCTGTGCAGGTTGCGCGCCCGAACGAACAAAGGCTTCATCTGCATTCAGTCGCGCGGCTTCCAGCGTATTCTCCCTATCCGCACCCGCGCCCATCCCGGAGAAGGCGATCATAGGAGACGCGATACGCTCTGCGCGGGCCTCGGCTTCGGCTGCGCGCCGCCTTTCTAGTTCGGCCAACCGCAATTCTTCTTCACTTGGTCCCAATGAGGTCGGCTCTGGTGGTGCAAGCCGTGCAAGTTCCAAGTCCATGCGGAGCTGATCCAATTCGCGATCCCGCTCGGTCAGTTGCCGCTCGAGGGCACGCTGAGCCTCGGCGGATGCTTCCTGTAAGGTGGCAATTTGCGCCGTCAGGTCCGCAATAGCCTGCTCCGCCCCGCTATCCGCGGCCTCGGCCGGTCTTGCGCGCAGTTCCTCGAGTTCCGCTCTCAATGTCGCAAGACTTTCTATCAGCGCGAGTTCTGACTCGCTCGGACCTGTGTCCGCAGGCGGGGCTTGGCTGGGCTCCGGGGCAGAAATCGGCGCCAGATCTCCGAATCCGGGGCCGCTGCTCTGGAACTCTTCCGGCGCGGCGGTCGCCATTGGTGTTTCTGCCGACGGCTGTAGGGCAGCCCACGCCAGACCACCTGCTGCCGCAATGCCGACGACACCAAGGATCGCGGCAAGCGGCGCAGGCCGCTTGTTGGCCTTCGCTTTGCCTGTCGAGCCTTCGAGAGCCGCGAGGCGCGCGGCGAGGTCTTCCGTACCTTCGGTCATGATGTGGCCTGCCCTGCGTCCTGGACGCAAACCACATCTTCGCCAAGGCGAAGGACCCATTGTCGGTTGACGCCGGACACGCGGATGACGCCGTCACTTGAGGTGTGGCTGTTCACCGCGCGTTCCCTCCCGTTCGAATATCGGAAGATGGCGGGCACCGGTGCATTCCGTGCGAACCGGAAATACGTGAAGGTACCATCATCCCAGATGGCCGTCGGCGTGAACTCTTCTCGGGCGCTGACCGCATAGTTCGCGTTCGGCGCATCGGCCGCAACCGCCCTGGTGGGTTGCACGCGGTTTTCAGGATAGCGGAACTGCACGACATAATGCGGCGTCTCCCGGGCTTCGACGACATGGAAGTAGTAGGAGCGGCGGTTGGTGTAGACGGTGATGTTGGTGGCGACGCCAGATGCTGTCGGCTTGATGGCGAAGGCACGGCCACCCGGGACACCGTCGAATTGAAACCCGACCGTATCGCCGGCGATGATCGAGCGGATGGTTTCACCCTCACCGAATTCGACTGTGGTGACGCGGGTCAGAGTCGTGACGACACGGTAAACCTGACCTTCAGTCCAGGTCGCGACGCGCACGCGATTGTCATGAGAACCTGGGCGGGGCGTCGTTTCGGCCAAGGCAGTCGTTCCCGCGAACGCGAGAAATCCGGCAGCAAACAGCGTAGTGATTGCAGTGCGGGTCATTCGGAACGGTCCGATCGGATGGCATATTGGGTGACGGTGAAACCGAAAGGGTTTTGCCAGACATCGTCGATCGCGCGGGTCCGCTCGGGCCGGAATTCGAACATCAACGTGGCAGTGAACGATCCATCCTGTACCCCTTGCGGGCTTGTCAGGCGCTTTCTGAGCCGCACCTGGGCGCGGTTATCGCCAATAAGGGTGATCGATGCGATCTCAACGGCCATCTCGGCCGCAGCCCCGTAACGCGTCGGCGGATAGCTCTCCTGCCCCGATGTCCACATCGCGCGCATGCTGGCCTCGGCCGACCCGGAAGACTGTGCCAGGACACGGCGGACACGAAGATCGTTGTCGAGCTGGTTGTAGGTTTCGCGGTCCAGAATGTAGCGGTAGACTTGCGCTTCGATCACGGCAGGCCGTTCGGCGAGCGACACGGTTTCAACCGTGGCATTGGGGAGCGCCATCCCGGTCGCGGGATCGTATGGCACAACCACGGGAGGCGGCGTTTCGACCATCAGCGCGACAGCCGCAGCCGTCAAACAGCCGAATACGCCAAAGCCCGCCCCGGAAAGGCCGATCACTCGCCAAAGCTGTTCACGGCGCAGGGCACCGTAAACAAGTTCCTCTTCCACGAGTTCGCGCGCAGTCATCACGCCTGCCCCACTCATGGCTCAAGATCCGGCAAGGTGAAGTCCATGTAGCGGCGCTCTTCGGCGACGGTGGCGGCATCAACCACGCCTGCATTGCCTGCGCCGAGGGTCTGGATCGCTTCCAGTTCCCACATCCGGGTCATGGCGATAGCAAGTTCCGCCGTGACGCGCGTGTTATGATCCATCGAGGCTTTGAGATCCTCCATGTCCGGGATCATCTCGACCAGACGTTCCACCCGTTCGAGAGACTGTTCCGCCTCTGCGTGGCTGTTCTGCGCCGCCGCCGACATTACAGCACCTGTGGTTGCCCGCGTGGCCACGCCTTCGGCGCCCGGATTGCCGCTGGTGGCGATTTCGCGGAGTGAATCCTCGTCGAACCCGGCACTTGCCAGCGCCTGTTCCATCTGCGTGCGCATGGGCCCGGCATTGGGCCCGATGAGAGCGCTCCAATCGCCCGCCTGGATGCCCCGGATCAGGCCGGGGATGTCTTCGAAGTTGGCCTCAAGCAAAGTGTCGAGGTTCCCGCCCATGGCAAGCCCGAGGATGCTGCGCGGCCCGGTGAGCGAGGCATACATCTCGTTCAGCTGATCGAGCTGGCTTTGCAGCATGTCCAGTTGCTCCAACGCATTGTCCAGAAGATCGGTCTGGATCCCGAAATCCTGCAACATCTGCTGAAGCTGGCGGATTTCCTGGGCAATGTTCTGAGTGTCCACCGTGGGCACACCCTGTGCCGCGACAGGTCCGGTGACATTGAGGGCAAGCGCGAGAGCGATGCTACCGGCGAAAAGGGAACGGGGCAGGCGCAGGTTCAACGCAAATCCTCCTGACTGAAATCCATGAATTGCCGCTCGGCAGCCTGGGCCGCCGCCAAGGCGATCTGCTCGGCGCTGAGTGGCTCGGTTCGGGCGGCCTTGATCCGGGTCCGGATTGCGACCAGCCGGGCCAGTTCGGCCCGGGCATAGGTGTTGAGCGCGATGGCCTCGTGGAGATCCTCGGTCTCACCAATGCGGGTGATGATGTCCTGAACCCGCAGCGCGGCGGCACGGACCGAGACCAGCGAATAGTCACCATAGACCCCTGCGCCGTGGGCCGAGAGGCTGAAACTCGCGTTGGCGAGGAGCACAGGGTCGATGGTGCCGAGCGCATCGATGCCGCCTACGGCCGCGAGGTAGCTGTTGTACTGCTGCGGGATCACCACGACATAATGCTGGGTTTCCGCGAATGGTGGCACACCGCCATAATCCTGCACATTGCCCGGCCCGGCGTTATAGGCGGCGAGCGCATGGATAATGTTGCCATCGAACATGTTCAGCATTTGTGCGAGGTATCGCGCACCGCCGGTGACCTGCAGATAGGGATCGTCGTAATAGGCCGGGTAGATCCCGAGATCGCCCGCGGTACCGGGCATGATCTGGGTAAGTCCGAAGGCCCCCACGGGCGAGCGTGCCCCGATCTGGAAACGGCTTTCCTGCCAGATCAGCGCCTGCAAGAGACAGCGCCATTGCACGAGCGAAAGACCTGCGCGGCCGACCCCGGACAGACTATGGGTGTCGCGTGCTGCGCGGATGATCAGCTCCTCGATCCCCTCCCGGGCATCGCCGAACATCCGCGCTGCCGCTGGGTTGGTGTCCTCGGGCGCATAAAGACTGGCGGCCGCGCTTTCGACGTCGTCTACCGCCTCGAGCCCCGCCACGGTTCCGGCCACGTCTCCAGCGCCAAGCGACATGGCATCCATCAGCCCTTCGAGGGAGGCGAGTTGCTGGCGCTCGATTTCGGCCAGTTCCTCCTCGCGGCTTAGCCGGTCCTGCTGCAGTGCCAGGTCCCGATCGGTCTGCTCAAGGATGGCCTGCCGCTCTGCGAAGAGGCGCAGATCGAAGGTCGGCACGCCTTGGGCGACCGCTGGCCCCAGTGTGGGACCTGCCAGTGCAAAGCCGATCATCGAGAGAGGAAGCCAGGTCCGCATTGGCTCAGCCGCCCGCCCCCAAGAGGACGAAATCGCAGGCCGTGTCGCGGCGCGTGACCTCCGCCCCCATGGTCGAGATCGTGGCGGTGGCGGTTCCCACCTGCGCAGGAGCCTCGCGAAAATTGAAGCAGTTGGCTTGCGGGGGGTTATACTGCGCACAGGCTGTCAGGGTCAGGCCGAGCCCGAGCAGCACGACGCTGCGAATGATGGTACGGGTCATGTCACTCTCCAGAAATCAGGACGTTCGCGATAATCAGCGCCGACAAGCGCTTCGCCCTTCTCCATTCCGCCAAGGATGGTCACGAGGGGGCCGAGCGCGCTGAGATCGGCATCGATCACGACGGAACCACGGTCGTCGCGTACAAGCGCGAGCCGCGAGGCCGAGCCGACGCCTAGAAGCACGTCGAGCTCTTTCTCGGTCAGGCCGAGCATCGCGTAGTCAGCGGCGGAAGCACGAATGTTGGGCAAGAGCACCTGCGTCGGCACCGCTTCCACGATGGTCTTGCCGGTGCGCGTGCGCTCGAGCTGGCTGGCATATTGCGTCATCATCACGACGACGGCGTTCTGCTTGCGGGCGGTCACCAGCCAATTGCTGAGCCGCTCCGCAAAATAGGCGTTGTCGAGGGCTTTCCATGCCTCGTCGATGACGATGATGGTGGGCTTGCGGTCTTCGATCACGCGCTCGACCCGGCGGAAGAGGTAGGACAGGACCGCCATGCGTTCCCGCTCGCTCTCGGAATCGAGGATTCCGGTGAGGTCAAAGCCCGCGATGTCACCGTCGATGCTGAAACTGTCCTCGGCATTGGCCCCGAAGATCCAGCCGTAGCGACCCTCGGCCGTCCATTCCTGCATACGCTCGAAGAGATCGCCCTCGTCATCGGTCGAGACCAGCAGCGAGGCGAAATCCGACCAGTTCCGCAGGCCCGCATGTCCTGCGCTGGCGTTCTGGCGCACGACTTCCTGCAGTCGGTTGGTCTGAACCGGGGTCAGCGGTCGATCGCGCCGCTCCAAGAGGCTCGCGAGCCAATCAGCAAGCCATGCCTGGCCCCGCACGTCGATCTCGGTCTGGAGCGGATTGAGGCCCGTGGGGCGCCCCGCCCGCACGGTCGAATAGCTGCCGCCGAGCGCGCGGACGGCCATCTCCATGCCCGCGCGATAGTCGAAGACGAAGACCCGCGCACCTGCCCGCCGGGCCATGGTCATCAGGAAAGCCGCCAGGACGGATTTGCCGGAGCCGGGACGGCCGAGGATCAGCGTGTGGCCTCCCGTGGGCTCGCGTTCCGGCGCGCCCTGTTCGTGGAAGTTGAAGCGAAAACCACTGCGCTCAGGTGTCGGAAAGAGCGTGATCGGCACGCCCCAGGGGACTTCCCGCCCTGTCTTTCCGAGCGGGGTGCGGTGGAAGGTAGCGAGATCGGCGAAGTTGTGGTTCGTGATCGCGGCCTTGCGGCTGCGCGCCCCAGTATTCCCCGGATGCTGCGCCATGAAATGCGCCCGTGCGCCGAAGGCTTCCGAGATCAGGTTGATGCCGGAGGTGGCGGAGATGTTGCGGATTTCGGCCGCGATGTCGTCAAGCGCCGTCTGGGTGCGGGCATAGACGGCCACGGTCATGTGGTGCTCGCCAAAGATCAGGCGTTTGGATTCCAGATCGTCCTGCGCGAGTTCCAGTTCCTGGGCGAGACTGACGGCTCCGTCATTGGCGGCCTGCATTAGCCGCAGCTGCCGCTTGATCCGGCCCGCCATGATGTTGGCGTTGATCGGCACAAAAGAGTGCGTGACCACCATGTCGACGGGCAGATTCAACTCGTCGAGCATCAGGCTATCGGTCTTGGCGGGGTAGTTCTTCACCGCAAAGATCGCCCCGAGCTTGTCGCCGACGGCACCGTCCGAGAGTGCGATGGTCGTGCCGCGGAAGGTGACGCGCGTATTGGCTACGTCCTCGGCGATCACACCGAGGCGCGACCGGGGGAAGAGCGGGTGCTCCTCGCCCGTGTTGAGTGAACCGAGGAAGCCCAGAAGCTCTCCGGTGCTTGCGGCCAGCAGGCGGGGCTTCAGCTCATCGAAGGAGGACAGCAGAAACCCCACAACCTCGTCGAGCTTGCGCAAGCGGCGGGTGGTGTCGGCCGCATGTCGCGAGCGAGACGCCCCAAGTCCTAACGGCAAGCGGCTGCGGGTCTCAGGTCGCTTCAGCACCGTCAGGGTCAGCGTCTTGTCGCGCAAACCCGCGCGGCCGAGATGCGCGTGCCATCGTTCGTCGACGGCAGCCGCAAACCCCTCGCCCGGAACGGGCGGCAGGGTCACATCAACCGCTTTCGACACCTTGTGCAGGTAGAAGGAGAACTCCGTCCCCACCTGCGCGACGATGCCAGCCAGCAACCCTCCGATCCGGTCGAGATGCCCGTCCTCGCTCGTGGTGCTGTTCACCCCCTCGAGCCTGATGCACTGCATCAGTTCGTTGCCGCGTGTTCGGATCGTCCGGTCGGTCACGAGGCTCACGTAGGGCAGCATCATTGAGAGCCGCTTCTCGCCCTTGACCCATGCGGGTAGCGCAGTCAGCGGATCGAGCGCCTCCGCTACGTCATTGGCAAGTCCATCACGGGGCATAGCTGTCGCCTCCGTGCAGCTTGCGGTTCGTGGTCGGCGGGGTTTCCTGCAGGGTGATCACCAGGACATCGAGGAAGTTCGGATCCCAGTCTGCGGCTTTCCAAAGCGCCGGCCAGGCCAGCCCCGCGAACACAGCCACCACCCAGCTCTGCACCCAGAGGAACAGAAGCGTCGAGCCGAAGAGCCAGACCATGGCATACATGATCGGCAAGCCCATCAGCTTGGGTGGCCTGAGAAGACCGATGAACACGCGGGACTGGTCAGCCATGGATGGAGCTCAGGTGGTCCAGATGGCGGCGACGATGGTCGGTGCTGCGGCGATGCCCGCGATTGCAACCACGACCCAGAGCGCCTGACGAAAGTCGAGGATGCCAAAGAGCCAGGAAAGGAACACCCCGATCAGTGCGAGCGTGCCAATCACGATCCCCAAGGGACCGGTGATCGCATCGACAATTCCTTGAAGCAGGGTCTGTACCGGCGAGAGATCGATGCTCTGTGCAAGCGCTGGACCCGCCAGCACGATAAGGGCCATCGCGCCGAGCGCGACGATCGAAGGTCTCGATGTCATGAAAGATCTCCTCTGAGCCGCTCAAACACGGCAGTCACACGGGCCACATGCCCTTGGGTTTCGCGAAAAGGGGGAATGCCGCCGTGGCGTGTGACCGCCTCAGGGCCAGCGTTGTATGCCGCGAGGGCCAGAGAGCCCTCGCCGAACTGGTCGAGCATCATGAGCAGGTAGCGAGCTGATCCGTCGAGGTTCTGCGCAATGTCATGTGGGTCCACGCCGAGGTCGCGGGCAGTATCCGGCATAAGCTGCCCGAGGCCTATGGCACCGACAGGGCTACGTGCAGCCGGATTGTATGCGCTCTCGACTTCAATGTTGGCTCGGTAAAGGAGCGCCCAATCAGTGACGGAAAGCCCCGCGCGACGCAGCGCACCATGCCCGGCATACCGTAGCGCCGTGGTCTCGATCGCATGGAGGATTTCTGGGGTGGCTCGGGCGGCGGATCGAGCCGGGATCGCTGTCTCGCTCGTTGCGTCAGGAACGCGAGGTTCTGCGAAGAGAAAAAGGCGCCCGTTTGCCTCTTGAGAAGTGGAAATCAATTGGCCGTCTGGGCCAACCGAAAAGATGAAACCGTCGGCCAGGGCCGGGGGCGCGGAACAAACGCCTGTACCCAAAGCAACGACGAGCGCGGTCGCGCGGTCAGCTGCCTTTGACCGGAGGCGCGGCGTGGCGTTCGCGGCCACCTTCTTCAAGTGGGATGCTAGCGGTCGTACAGCCCATGTCGGCCAGGAAACTGACAAGGCCAACGATGGTTTTGAAGTCGCGGAGCTTGAGGACGCTTCGGCTGGTGACGAGCATCTTATCGTCACGCCCATCAGTGGCGACGGCGCGGATGACCCACGAGCCGTACCAGCTGTTATGGCGCTTCTCTGCTCTCTCCTTGCAGACCACCTCAATGAGGTAGCCCTCGGCGAGCAAGCCGCGCAGTCCGTCTTCTGTAACCACATTCGGGGCTTCTTCTATCATGGCCTTCCCTTGGGTCCTTGTTCTGCCTGGGTGCAGTATCAGGCCCACGGGGTCGCAACACCGTGAGCGATACAAAACAACATTAATGATAGCAAGACGATATATTCGAGTTGACGAACCGTCTTTGGCTGCAATAGGTAGCTATCGCACGAAACCATAAATTTGAAGTGGCAAAGGAGTTTTGCCCTGCGCATGTTTTGTGCATTTCGACACGGCTTGCTTGGTCTTGTTGTGCCTTTCGGACTGATCGGCCAAATCGCAAACGCCTGTATCGCGCCGGAACGGCCCTTCCTGCCCGAGCGGCCGGAAGACGTTCGAGAATATGCCGATCTGCTGCGTTCTGATTTCGAAGACTACATCGCCGACATCCAGGAACACTTCCTTTGCCTTGATGCTGAGCGTCAACGTGCGTTTCAGGAGGCACGCGAGGTCAGTGAAGACTATGGAAGACTGGTCGAACTATTGGAATGAAGAAACGCATGGGCTTAACCGCCGTCGAGATCCTCGTAGTAGACGAGCGCGGGCATGTTGCGGCGCTGGTGCACGATGCGCAGGATGACTGCCGCGCCATCCGCCGCATCGAGCCGCTTGTAGAAGATCACGTGACGCTGGCAATTGACGGACCGCATCCCCGGGACAAAGAGACTCCTGTCCCGGCCCAGGTCGGGATCCCCGGTGATCCGTTCGAAGGCGGTGACCAACTGGCGGTAATAGACGAGCCATTGGTCCCTGCCCCAGGTCTCGACGGTGTAGGTGCGTATCTCTTCAAGGTCGGACTTGGCCTGATCGGAAAGCCGAATGGTCATGTAGGTCAGCGATCAAACGCATCTGGTTCGAAGGCATGAGCATCGAACTCGGCGAAGTCCCCATTTTCGGCTAGGGCGGCTGCCATCTCGAGATCGGCCTTGAGGGCGTAGAACTGCCGGGCGCCATCCTTCTCCATCAGCATCCTGACGCCGGCGCGCACGACTTCGCTCAGATTGGCGTAGGCGCCAGACTCGATCTGCGCCTGCGCATATTTCTGCATCGGTTCGGTCAGGTGGACGTTTGGCATCAGACTCTCCTATTCATGCTCAATCATATCAGATACTGACACAAATCTTCAAGCTGATGTTCGATCTCAACAATGGCTCGTTGCTCCATCCCGTCCTTCTGCGTCCGGGTTCCAGCCGGGGAACCAGGCGGGACAGTTTTCCGATACTGCCCGTCCCGAGTCCATGAGCGCTGCGACACGCCGTTTGACGAACTCAAGCGGTCTGTTCCTCCATGACCGCTTTAATGGCCGCATTGAATTACCACATTTGTATTTGATTACAGATGTTTGTTTGAAAGCTGACATGAAGGGGGGCCGCAGTTAGGGCCACTTTCAAGACGCCGAAACAGCCAGAACCGAAGTCAGATCTTGGAAGCCGTCAAGCGACACAAACGAACAATCGCAAGCAACCATCAATCAAATCACCTTGCTATCATTAATGTTGGTTCGTATCGATGCACCATTATAGATGGAGTCGGCATCATGAAGCACATGATCCACAGCGTGGCAACAGCCACGGCACTAAGCATATCCGGACTAATGGCCTCGTTGTCCGTCGTCAGAGTTTTTCGGACTTCTGGGGCCGTTTTGTAACGAAGGCTCTGGCTCGGTTTCTGTTCAAGTTTAGGCGGCAGCGACTTGGTGCTGCAACCGGCGGTTTCGGATTGTCTGTTTTTTGATCTCCTCTCGCATCTTCAGGATTTTCGCGCCGCGACCGTGATAGACGTCGGCGGGTGTCAGGTTGGCCAGGCTCTCGTGGTAGCGGTAGTTGTTGTAATGGTCGACGAAGGCGCCGATCTGGCGTTCCAGGTCGCCGGGCAGGAAGTAATTTTCCAGAAGAACCCGGTTCTTCATGGTCTGGTGCCAGCGTTCGATCTTGCCTTGGGTTTGCGGGTGATGCGGGGCGCCACGAACATGATCCATGCCCTTGTCCCCAAGGTATTCGGCCAGGTCGGCCGCGACGTAAGACGCACCGTTATCGCTGAGCAGCCGGGGCTTGTGCACGACCGTGGCCTGATCGCAGCCCGAGGCCTGCAGTGCCAGGTCCAGCGTATCGGTGACGTCTGCGGCCTTCATCGTCGTGCAGAGCTTCCAGGCGATGATGTACCGACTATAGTCGTCGAGGATGGTGCTGAGATAGAACCAGCCCCAGCCGATCACCTTCAGATACGTGAAGTCCGTTTGCCAGAGCTCGTTCGGGCGGCTGGTCTTGTCGCGGAACTCATCGGCCGCCCGGATCACCACATGAGCCGGGGCGGTGATTAGATCCTCGGCGCTGAGAATGCGGTACACGGACGATTCCGAGACAAAGTAGCGCTTCTCGTCGGTGTATCTGACCGCCAGTTCGCGGGGCGTCAGGTCTTCATGCTCCAGCGCAAAATCGATAACATCGGCGCGCACCGTGTCCGGGATGCGGTTCCAGACCGACGCAGGACGGGGCGAACGATCAGCCAGGGCGTCGAAGCCACCGTCGCTCCAGCGGGCGTACCAGTCGTAGTAGGTGCTGCTGGGGATACCAAGCATCTTCAGGGTTTGTCGGGTCGGCAGATGCGACGCCTCGACCGTGTGGATGATCTCGAGCTTCTCTGAGGCGGGGTATCTCATTCTCCGTCCTCCCCATCTCCGATCATGCTTTTTTTGAGCAGCCGGTTCTCGAGTGTCAGCTCGGCGACCACTTCCTTCAGGGCCAGTGCCTCGGATCGCAGGCCCTTAACCTCGGGAACCGTTGCCTGACGGGCGGTATCACCCGACAACCGGGCTTTCCCGGCTTCTAAGAACTCTTTCGACCAGGAATAATACAGGCTCTCGGCAATGCCCTCACGGCGGCACAGCACGGCGATGCTCTCTTCGCCCCGAAGACCAGCCAGGACGATCCTGATCTTCTCCTCGGCCGAGTACTGCTTGCGGGTCTTTCGTTTGATGCCCTTGACCAGCTTGTCAGCGGCGTCTTTCGATGTTCCGGATGTCTTGTTCATCTTCGCTCCATAATGGCTTCGATGAACCAGAAATCCTCCGTTGCTCAAACCCCTAAATCTGTCCGATGGGTGCTGACGTCAGACACTGGCAGGAGTTTGACGGATTCCAGACGGTTCATGACCATAACTGGGTTCGCCTGATGAAGTTTTTGCGTCAGATCGCCAAAGAGCGCGAGTCCTCCCATCTGCGTTCCATGGCCCTTCACATCCTCCAATCCCCAAGCCGGATTTGCGGCATGTCGATCATCCACGCTAAGCGCCGACTGAATCAGAGGATGCGCCCGACTGATACCAGTATCCAGGAGCGTAACGTAGCCAGCATTGGGGTGATCCGAATAGGTGGTCCGGCCTGAAAGCTCATCGACCCACTGTGCCTGTTCGGCCACCGGCAAGCCGTCAAAGAAATCTGCAGTGATTGTCGGAGCGGCAAGTGCGCGTACGCCGCCCAGTCGCCGGACGGCTTTGGCAAGCTGATTGCGATCGGCCTGGACGACCACCACTGTATCTTCGGGAAACTCCAGCCGATCCGCGCCCACAGTCACACCAAAGATAGGCGCTGCTGCAACGAAGGCCTCGGTCATTTGGGGCTCGAGCCAAACCTCCCAGACTGCCGCAATATCCGCCGCGGGAAACTTGCCCGGCGGGCTGCGCCAGAGGGCACGCAATCCCGCTTCCGTAATGGCAGTGACGCTTTGAACCAAGTCTGCATTCTTTGGTCGGCCCGGGATGAATTCACCATCTTTCTCGCGATCAGGCGTGTCTTCCGTCCGAAACTGGTCGACCTTTTTGCGCAGGTTCTCAATACCCTTGGCTGTTGCAAACACCGTCGCACGCTCTTGGGCGCCACCTGGAATAGGAAAATCTTCGATGCGGAGAAGCATAAGGCCACTGGCGTCTAGGCTATCCTTTTTCAGGCGCTCGTCGATACGGGAGCTGATTTCGAGATAAACGCCGGGAAGCTCAGTGGCCGGAATATCCGGCAACGCGTCGATGGCCTGAAGCAGCGCTTGGGCGTGCGCAGCGCGATTGGGGACATCACTTGGTCTTTTGGACCCGCCCCTGCCCTTTGCCTGGAATGGGCGAGGTTGTCCTAGATTGCGAAGGTGGAAGTGTGGAAGCTCTCGTGCCATTGTCATTGGTCCCTAAATCTTGGAGCGACCGTCGGCGTTCGAGGGCGTCAAGCAAATCCTGTGTCGCAATCTTGTCAGTATCATTCAAAACCGCACGTCTCGCGGCATCTTCCGCCGCCGCCACAATATCGGCCGTTGAGAGGCCAGTGGCGACATCCGTCACCCGCTTCCATCCTATTCGATTGAACGAGAAACCGATCAGACGGCGTTCGAGTGCCTGTCGGATGGCGGGACCATCGGGCATCACATAGGGCAACACGAGATCGAAGCGGCGCAGAACGGCGCGGTCAAGAATTCCCGGCAAGTTTGTAGTGGCGACGACGATCGAAGGCCCTGTGTCTTCATCCAGGAACTGCAAGAATGAGTTCAGAACCCGCCGGGCTTCGCCGACATCGTTCTCACCGCCCCGGGCCGCAGCCAAAGCGTCAATTTCATCGAACAGGTAGATACCGCGTGTCGTCTTGATGGCATCAAAGACCATCTTCAATTTCTGCGCCGTTTCGCCCATGAACTTCGTTATTAGACCGTGGAGCATGACCGAAAATAAGGGGTACTGCAGCTCCCCGGCCAGTGCTGACGCACTCAGTGTCTTGCCGGTACCGGGAGGACCAGAGAGGAGAACGCGCCTCCGTGGCTTCAGGCCTTTTGCCTCGAGCTTTTCGCGCATACGCGTCTCGAAGACGAGATGCGACAGTTCACTCCCAATCCTATCCGGTAAAATTACATCGACGAGTCGCTCCGTCGGATAAGACGCGGCAAGAAACTCTGCAAGATCGCCGCGAGGCGTTGCGATAGGGGTGACTGCAGGGGTTCGCTTTGCTGGCGGCTTTTGCCCCGCTTCAGCCCACTGCCGCAACTGTTCAGCCAGTCGGGTGTGTCCCTTCTGCTCTTCGGCCGCCGAGAGTTGCATCGCCAGATCGTAAAAACGATCAGCGTCCCCTTCTGCGTGGCTCTTGACGAGACCGATGAGTTGTTGGGCGGAAGCCAAAGTCGAACTGCTCTTTCTGAATGATCATTTTCAGCGTTGATAGGGTCTTTTCTACATCCGAACCCTTTAACAGACCAGACAATTTGCACGGTTTGCATGCGGAGTGTGTCGGTTTTGTGCACTCGACCATCGACCTGAGTCCCAGCCTGTCGGCCTCCCCAGCTCGGCTTCGCGTGTCGCAGGGGAGAACGGCCCTTCGGTCCGTCGCGCATTCGGCCATGCGGCCTCACCGCGGCGTCGCACCCAGGCCCCGGTTTGCCCGCCTCGCGAGCACGTCCCTCCCCGGCCGCTCCGCCGGATTGCGCTCTGGTCTGTTTTGCGGGGCAAAACGATCCCGCCGCTTCATCCGTCTTCCGAGTCCGGTCGGGCCGTTTGCCTGCTCGGGTCGGGCAAACCTACCGTCAAAACACACACATAAGTGCGGAAGCATATCCTCCGGATGGCCCCCAAATCAGCCCGCGTCAAGGATCGCAAAACTTTTCGGCGAGGGCGCGGCCCGTGGCGCGGGGCGGTCCCATGCGTGAGGGCGCGCATGTGTCGGGTGCAGCGCGCGGAAAACTTTTGCGTCCGGCAAGCCGGCGGCTGCGCCGTCCCTGACCCGGGCAGATTCGGAAACCAGGCATTCGGCCATGCCCCCACACTCACGTGGTGGCCTTGGAACCGAACACTGGAGACCAGACATGGCTTACGACACCGCAAACACCTACGAGACGATCGAACTTTTCGGACTGACCGAGAAGGACGCGCAGCTGCCGATCCCGGAAGATCACGTCCTGAGCGACCACATCATCCGCGAAAGCTTCGAGGTTCTGCTCGGTCAATTGCGCAACACCGGGCTTGAAGCCGAAATCGAACCGCTGGCCCATGGGCTCGCCACGATCCTGCAGCGCCGCAAGGTGGCGCTTGGCAAGGAGGTCGACCGCACCGCCGACAAGATCGGTGCGCTGGCAAAATCTCACGACGGATCAGAGATCGCCGAGACCGCGCTCGAAGAGGCGCAGGCGCGCTTTGTGCAGCTGCGCGAGATCGTCAGCGCCATCGAGGTAATGAGCGAGGCTGCGGCGGAATGCTACGAGATCGAGACGGGCCACGCCTTCATCCCGGCAGCCGGGTCGCGCGCGAGCGTCCGGGCGCAGGAGACCGGGGCGGTCTTTGAGGCGCGGCAGCTCCTCGAGCAGCACGACCGCGAGACCGCCGAGAAGTCGAAAGTCGAGGGGGTTCCCCTGATCGTCTCGGGCGCCACCGACTGGACCGATGTTGATGTGATCTTCAACACGCTCGACAAGGTTCGCGAACGGATCAAACAGAACCGCAATCAGGAGATCTTCCTCTGCCATAAGGGTGGCAAGCACGGGGCGGAGATGATCGCGGCTCGGTGGGCCCGGGCACGCGGGATAGCGCAGGCGCGCTTCGATCCGCGCTGGTCCGCGCACGGGCGTGCGGCACCGTTCAAGTGCAACGACGAAATGCTGGACGACAAGTTCGCGGCGACGGGGGTTGTACTCTTCGGCGGCAACGGGGTCGCGCTGAACCTCGGGCAGAAGGCGGAAGCGAAAGGCTTGACGGTCATGCGGGTTGCGGACCCGGCGAAGAAGGCGTCGCAGGAGTGAAGAGAGGGGGTCGCGCTTGGCGCGGCCCTTTCGTCATGTCTCATGGCGCGTGCGGTCGGTCACACTTGATCGGCACCTCGCGGCGGCCAGCACCGTTATCGCTTTACCCGGTCCGTCAGAGTGCGGCCCATCCGCATCTGTATGGGCTGGGGATGGTGCGCACCTCACGCACATCGTCAGCCGGGCAAGACGCGAGGGGTCGAGACGTCGCATATGAAGCTGAACACCTGCACGTTCCTCGGGGCGTGTTTCGGAACATCGCATCCACGCGGGCGGGCTCCGTCAGCACCCCGGCCAGGCTCGGTGGGACGCGGACGCGGATGGTGGCGGCTGCGTGATGGCAAGGGTCATCCGGATCACTCCTTTTTGCTCATTGATGTGGATCGCACGCGGTCGGCCCGCCCGTGCCCTCAGCTCACGCTTCGGCAAGCACAAATACGGCTTCCACGGCTGGCCGCGGACCCTCCGCATTTGCGCTTGCGACCGGGCCTCTTGCCCCCGTGCCGGGTGATCCCCATCGCAACAAGGAGTAACCCAAATGACCAACCACTACGTCGCCACCGTCCCCGTCAAGTTCACCGATACCGATGGCCAGGAGCGCACCCGTTTTCAGCGCGTGGGTGCGATGTTCCGAAACACCCGCAACGGGGACGGATCGGAGTTCTTCAGCCTCAAGCTCGACTTCCCCGTCGCGGTCTCGGAGCTGGTGATGTTCTCGCCGAGCGCGAAAGATCCCCAGGACTAAATCCTCTGACGAGGATGGGCCGCTCCGGGACGATCTTGGGGCGGCCCGATCCCTGTTCCAGGGATGCCGGTCCCTGCGCGTTCAACGGACGCACTCCGCCCGGAATGATCAGGCCGCGACAGACCGGCCAGTCAGCCTCAAGGGGGCCATCCACAAAAACCTATCGGCCAGAGCCTCCCGGTTTTTGCGGCAGAGATTTGGCAAGCCAAATCTGGCCCTCCTTGACCCTGCCTGTCCGCCCTGTCGGTGAGGTTTGCGCCCGCCCGCGGTTCCGTCCGAACACGCATGTGTTCGGCCAGACCCTCGGGCGGGGCTGGCGGACGGGACCCCTAGGGCAGGTGGGTCGCCCGGTGGTGAGGGCGGCAGAGCCGCGTCCCTGCGGGCCGCGGCGTGAAGCGGACACCAAGGCTGCCTGAGACTGAATGCTACGTAAGTATATAATTGACAGATAGGTATATTATCGTAAGGTAGGGGCAGCCTTGGTGGAAGGTGGCAGGAAATAGGGGGTCTTTCTTCGCATGTCGCGCTCAAAACGTCTCTCAGATGCGGAACGCATGGAGATCGTTCGCGAAGCTGCGGAAGGTGTGACCACATCGGCCCTGGCGGAGCGGTTCGGCGTGTCGCCGCGGGCGATCCAATACACCTTGAAGGCAGATGCCGAGCGCCAGACGGATGCCGCAATTCCGGTCTCAGCGGTCAGTGTAAAGGTCACGGCTGCGGAGCTCGCGGCGCTCGACGAGGTGCTGGCCGAGGCCGGGATCGAGAGCCGTGCCGAGGGGCTGCGGCGGCTCATTCAGGCGGCAGGCGGGGTGTTCGTTCCGGACGCGCAGATGGCAGCAGAGATGGCGCGCTACCGCGCCTCGCTGCACGAGGTCGGGAATGGGGTCGGGCAAATCGCCAAGCAGATGACGCGGGCCAACCGGCGGGGGCAGGGGGCCGTGGGGGGCACGAGTGCCGAGTTCACCGAACTGCGTCTTGCGCAGATGCGCGGGCTGGCGCGGTTCATTCTGGATTCTGCTGACGAGATCGATCTGCTTCTGCGCCGCCGTCGGGACGCAATGCAGCTGCAGGCCACGGCCGCGCTGAGGGAGTTTGCCCATGCGGCTGAATGATGCCGTCCATGCCGTCACGGGCGAGGTCTTTCGGGATGGCTGGAGCCGCGTCCGGGGCTCAATGCAGGGGCTGCACGTGGCCAAGCAGACCCAGCTTGCGCGCGCGGC
>NZ_JACIEQ010000019.1 GCF_014196965.1 Actibacterium naphthalenivorans
CCAGGTGGTCGATGATCTTGCCGACACCGAATATGAAAAACACCGCACCACAGACGTGGATGGCGAGACCGAGCGGGGACAGGTCCATTGAGCGCGCCCATGGGAAAGGCGCGGATCGCAACCGGCGTCTTGCTGGTGACGCTGGTGACCGGGGCCATGGGCTATACCATCGCCTCGGCGGTGCTGACCTACCAAGATCTCGGCTTCGGGGCCGAGATCGATTTTGCCTTTATTGCGCAGAACTATCTGGCGATCCTCGATCACCGCCCGGAGGACGCGCAACTTATTCACCTGATCATCGGCAGCTTCGCCGCCGCCGGCCTGATGCTGAGCCTCGCCCTCTCGGGGTCCGCCCTGACACGGTTTGGCCAGACCCATTGGCAAAGTGCGCGCGAGATGAAGGCCAATGGCTTCTTCGGGGCGCCCGGGACCGGGTTCATCCTCGGCAAGCTGGGGGCGCCGGGCTCCCGCGCCAATTACATTTGCTCCAAGGTTTTTCCGCATGCGCTGATCGTGGCGCCCACGGGCCGCGGCAAGACCACGGGCTTCGTCATTCCGAACCTGCTGACCTGGCAAGGCTCCGCCGTGACGCTCGATGTGAAGGGCGAGTGTTTCGAGGCCACGGCCCGGCATCGCGCCGCCCAAGGCGACAAGGTCTATCGCTTTGCCCCCACCGATTGGGAGGGCAAGCGCACGCATCGTTACAACCCGCTCCTGCGCATCTTTGAGCTGAAAGATCCCGCGCGCCAGCAGATGGAACTGCAGCTCCTGGCGACGCTGTTCCTGCAGAGCGACAATGACCGGGTCCAGGGCCTCCTCAAGGGCGGGATCGATCTCTTCGTGGCGGCAGGCCTGTTGGCCTTCCAGCGCAAGCGCCCGACCTTGGGCGAGATCTACCGCATCGCGGCCTCGGGCGGGAACAAGCAGAAGGAGTATTTCGCGCGGGGCCATGAGGTCGACAACAGGGCGGCCAAGCTGATCTTCACGCGGCTGGCCTCGACCAACAATGACACGCTGACCTCCTATGTCTCGCTCCTGATGACCTCGGGGCTCGACCAATGGCAGAACCCGGCCATCGATGAGGCGACGGCGGTGTCGGACTTTGATTTCCGGACGATCCGCAAGAAGCCCTTTTCGGTCTATCTCGTCGTCCAGCCGCTGATGGTGAAGCCGCTGGCGCCGCTGATCCGGCTCTTCTTCTCCGATCTCCTCTCCGCCATGCAGGAAAAGGATCCTGGCCCCGACGAGCCCTGGCCCGTGATGATCATGCTCGACGAGTTCAATCGCCTCGGCAAGATGCCCATCGTGGTCGAGAGCATCGAGACCCTGCGGACCTATCGTGGTCACCTGGCCGTGGTCACCCAAACCATCCCCGCCCTCGATGAAATTTACGGCGAAAACACCCGCCGCGCTCTGCAGGGCAACGCGGGCGTGAAGCTCTATCTGACGCCCTCCGATGAAAAGACAGTTGAGGAGTTGAGCAAGGCGGTCGGCAAGACCACGAAGACCGTCATCACGCGCTCCCAGTCCATCGGCAAGAACCCCTTTGAAGGGCGCAGCCAGTCGACCCGGACCGAAGAAAGCTCCTTGCTCCCTGAAGACGAGGCGCGCCGCCTGCCGCTCGACGAGATCGTCATGGTCATCGACGCGCAAATGCCGGTCCGGGCCAAACGGATCCAATATTTTGACGATCGGTTGTTCAAGGCAATCCACGGGGCGCAGACGGGGGAGTTGCCGTTTCCGGAGCCTGGGGGAGGGGGGCCGCAGGGAACGCTGCCGCTGAGCGTGCGCGCCATGCCGATGACGCCGCCGTCGGATGGGCCAGGGGGAACAGAAGCCGACGTCGAGGCCGCACGCCAGGCTGCTGATGGCCAATCGTCAGGGCAAACTGATGTCGCCCCAAAGAAGACTGCGCCTGTCGTTCAAGCCGTTATCGCTGAGGAACAGCGACAGATGGAAATGGATTTTGGGGGCCAAGTTGCAGATGCCGAGACCGTGGGCGTGGATGATGAGGCGCAGATGCGCTCTGCTGTCGATGGATTGGATGAAATGGAAGCGATGCTGCAGGAGGGGGATAGCGATAAGCTGGTTGCTCGATAGTCTAACGAGGATGGTATGTCTGTTGAACAGGGCCGGAAGCGGAAGTTCGCGGTGCCTTGCGCCAATGTGTGAAATCAGCAAGTGTGCCATACGGTGGTTTCCGGATCAGAGGTCGCTACCGGCCAATTGGATAATCTGACTGGGCGGGAGAACTATGGTCGAAAAAGAAACTGATAAGTTCTCAGCAGGCGAGCAGGGCCTTGGATATATTTACCAAAGTCGCCTTGCGTTGCTTCGACTGCTTCAGCTTCCGGAAGATGCGGCAGTCTTCATTGAAAAAGACGACGATCTCGATTTCATTGACACCGAAGGCGGTAAGTCCTTAGCTTCGCTAAAGCACAAGGCGATTGGCGATAAACTGACAGACCTGTCGACTGATTTCTGGAAATCAGTCAACATTTGGCTGGTGCGATACAAGCGGGATGGCCTTGCTGCATCAAATCTGCAGTTCTTCCTTTTTACCACCGGCACCGTGTCAACTGATTCATTTCTTGCTCGCTTCCTCCCGGAACAGGCCACCTCTTCCAGTAATGAAGCAACACTGGCCGAACTGGCCACCGCCGCGCTATCTAGATCAAAGTCAAAACTCATCACTCCGATTGCAGCTGCGTTTAACGAATTAAGCGATTCAGCGAAGCAAGACTTTCTCGAGCGCATCCTGATCCTCGATGGGAATCCGCGCATCAGTGACATCCCGGCCATCATCCGGGAAAAGCACATGCGAAGCATAAGACGCGAACACCGCCAGTTCGTCTTAGAACGGCTGGAAGGTTGGTGGACCGATGCTGTGATCAAGCAGTTGACTGGCGTCAGGCCAGAAGGCATTTTCGGCCACGAAGTCTCGGATAAGCTTTCCAATATCACCGAGGAATACAAAACAGATAATCTGCCAATCACCTTCCGCGGGAAGGTGCCCGCCACCGAGATTGACACCGATGCCGATCCGCGCCTTTTCGTTAAACAAATGTACGAGATAGGCATCTCTTCCAACCGTATCAGGAGTGCGATCCTAGATTACTACAGAGCGTTCGAGCAGCGATCGGCTTGGGCGCGCGAAAACCTAATCGTGTCGGGAGAGATTGAGGAATACGAGGACCGTCTCGCAGAGGAATGGAGCCGCTACAGGGATGTGGTTTTCGAGAAGCTCACGGACGACAGCGCCGAGGATGCGTTGCGCGAAGCCGGAGCCACTCTCTACAACTGGGCAGAATTTGAAACCGGGAAGATCGAGTCCCTTCGAATTCGCGCGCGCGTGACGGAACCCTATGTCGTCCGAGGCAGCTTTCATATTCTCGCGGATACCACGCCTGAACCTAGAGTTTATTGGCACCCACGGTTTATTGAACGAGTATGCAAAGTGTTGGGGGTGGCCTCATGAAACGATGGGACCAACGCCCGTTCGAGATTCGTAATCTATTCAACCCGGCATTTTGCGGCTTGGTCTTGTTCCGCTCGTTGAACGGATATGAAGACATAGATGAGCGAGGCATGCCTTTTTCACTATCATTACTCGTTCTGCCGCTCTGCTTACACAAGGACTCGCGCCAGGTAATTGTCAGTAATCCACGCAGCTACCTGCTTAAGACGACGGAGAATAACCAGCAACTGATGGTGGGCTTCGGCGATCGAGTCTCAGAGATGTTACCCTATGCTTTCGAGGGATTTGGTCTCCTTATGGAAAGGGGCTGTATCACAGTCTCAGATAGCGGCCGCATCCAAACCGTGCCCAAGAAGGTGCGCAAGACCGTTACTGGAACGGATGAAACTGTTGATTGCCACAAAGTCGCGCGGATAGTTGGTAGAGAATTTGCTCGCATTGCAGACCGGTCAACAATTTATGCAACATTCGGAATTCGCCCATGAAGATTCGATCCATTCACATTTATAGCCCTAACGGCCAACGCCGCGACCTGCAATTCAAGGTTGACGGGCTTAACGTCATTACCGGCCGCTCTTCTACTGGCAAGTCCGCACTCTCAGAGATTATCGAATACTGTATGGGACGATCTACTTTTAACGTTCCAGAAGGAATAATCCGCGACAAGGTGGCATGGTTCGCTGTGATCTACCAATTTGAAAAAGAGCAGGTTTTGGTTGCGAAGCCAACACCGTCTCGAGGTGGTGCGAGTTGCAGCACTGCAATGCTGCGTAGGGGCAACCAGTTGCCAATTCCTGTGTTCGAAGATCTGTCGATCAACACTGACGACGATAGTATCGTCGAACTCCTGTCGCGGCTGCTTGGAATTCCAGAAAATCGCACCGAAGTTGCGAGTGAACACAGCCGCGCCAGCTACGACGCCAACGTAAAGCACACGTTTTACTACCTGTTTCAAAAGCAAGGACTGATCGCTAACAAGGACCAACTTTTCTACCGCCAGAACGAACAATTCCAGCCGCAGGCAATACGCGATACCCTGCCAATTCTGCTTGGCGTCTCCTCTCACGACCGCTTCGAATGGGAGTCAAAGCTACGGATTGCGAAACGGGATCTGAGAATTAGCAACAAAAAGCTAGAGCAGGCGCGCAATGCAGTCGACACGTCGCACGAGCAGGCAATCGGTCTGCACTCGGAAGCGACGGCGGTTGGGGTGATCGGAAGCGCCGATGAAAATCAAAATGCAGAAGCAATCATTGAAGCATTGAGATCTGTGCTTTCTTGGAAACCTGAAAAGGTGCCTGACGACGACGGTAGCCGGATTTCCCTGTTGGAAGAAGAGTTGGCTCAACTGCGTCAAGACCGGCGAGACACTCAGGCAAGAATTGATTCGGCGCGTCAGTTCGCCAAGAGGGCGGGCGGCTACGAAAACGAGGCCGCTGAACAAATAGATCGTCTCACTTCGATCAAGGCACTGCCAAACAATCCCGATAGCGGCGAATGGCAATGGCCATTCAGCGAACGGAACCTAGCACTCGACTCCCCGCTTGCTGCCGTCCTGCTAAACGAGCTTGAAACGCTAGATAAGGAATTACGTGTTGCCACCGGCCAGCGCCCCAAGCTCGAAGCCTACTTGGCTGAATTGACTGCTCAGGCGGACGACATCGCAGCAGAAGTCAGACAGAAAGAAACTGAGCTGTCCGCTGCGATCGCAGCTAATGAGATCATTGCCCAAATGGGAAGTCGCAACAATGCTGCCGCGCGCGTCGTAGGCCGTATCAGCCACTTCTTGGAAACGCTCCCTCCGAACGAAGAACTTGCCAGACTTGAATTGGAGAATCGCCGTCTTATCAACAGGGTGACGCAACTGGAGGAGGAAATCGGCACCGACGATAGCGACGAGCGCCTAGCCTCAATTCTCAACAACATCTCTGCGCAAGTCACGCGGTTCATCCGGAAATTTGAGGCAGAATTCCAAGACTTCCCGGCGCGGCTCAACCTACCACAGTTGACGATCATCTTCGATCGGCCTGAGCGTCCGGTCCCTATGAGTCGCACAGGAGGCGGCGAAAACCATCTAGCCTATCACCTTTCTGCATTACTCGCGCTGCACCTATTCGCTGCGCAAAATAATCGCCCAATCCCGCGCTTCCTGTTGATCGATCAGCCAACCCAAGTCTACTTCCCGTCTGAGAAAATCTACAAGGAGGCCGACGGCTCTTTCCAGAAAACAGAGGCTGATGCGGATCTAAACGCGGTTCGTCGATTGTTCGAGCTGCTGTTGAAATATACGCAGGATGACGTACCCGGCTTTCAGCTGATCGTCACCGAGCACGCCAACCTCCGTGATCAGTGGTTTCAGGACGCGTTGGTCGAAGAACCGTGGACCAAACCCCCAGCGTTGGTTCCTGAGGAGTGGCCAAACCTCGACGGGGTTTAAGGTCGAAATTGTTTGTGAGGGCTCTAAACACGGAAAAACATTGAAAGTCAGACGTTCGAAGAACTGGTCGCGAGTGACCGCCATAGGCCGTCACCGTCGCCCAAGCCGTCCCAGTCTCGCCAGCTGCGCCAGCATTTTTGACCCAGAGTCTGCGGACCCTGTGCCGCCTGCGGAACTCGTCTGCCCCATGCCTTGCCTCACGGGAAACTGCTGCACGCCAAAGAACTGCCGCGCCCTGAGGGCTGCGTATTCTGCGCCGCTTGCACCGCCGATCAGATAGCGGTTGTAGGCTTGCTGGCTGCCCATCGCTGCGCGAGCGAAGCTGTAGCCGCCGCCGAGACCTCCGGAGAGGGCGGGCATCATGATGTTGCCGGAGATCGCGCGGACGATAAAGGGTGTTGCGATTATGAACCCTTTGGCCATGAGCACCATCATGAAGAAGGGGATGAGCGCGCCGATATTGGAGGCCCCTTCCGGGTCGCCAAGCTCACCGATCAAGGCTGATGAAACCCCAGTGATCGTGGCGAACACGCCGGCCACGACGATGGGGTAGAGCGCAAAGGAAACCAGCGCGGATAACCAGCGAGCGAAATAATCCTTGGTGACCTCGAAGAGGGTCAGGAAAATCATCACCGGGGCGATCCCGATCAGAAGCGCGATCATCAGTCGGGAGGCCACGAGGATGAAGGCGGCCAGTCCGCCGAGGATCGAGAGCAGAAGAACACCGACGATGTCGAGCATGGCGCCGGCCATCCAGTTCAGCTCGGATCCGGCAGCGTTCAGATAGTCGCCCAGTTCCGCGATCAGCCGGTCGAACTCTTCTGCGAACGTGCCGGAGGGTCCGGGGCTGCCGCCCCCGACCGAAGCGACAAGCGCGCCCGCGATACTGTCAATCCCATAGAGAATGGCAGACGAGAAGGCGTTGAACTGCATCCAATTGGTCGCGAATATCCCGATAAGCCCGATCTTGACCGCGAGCCAGAAGGCTGTGTGCCCATCCATGGCCCGATATTGATAGATCATGTTGATGCCAACGAGGATCACCACCAGCGTTGTCCCCAAAACGAGGAGCGTGCCGACTGTTGCCGCAACCGCACCAAACTGGGTCTCAGCGGCGGTGTCGAGATAGGCTTGGGAGGTTTCAACGAAATAGGTGACGACGCTCATCGCGGGGCTTCCTTACCAATTGCCCGCGACGTCGCAGATGGTCTGGGCTTCCGGACGGGCGGCGTTGGCGCGGCGGTTGTAGGCGTCCGAGGCTTGCAGCATTTCCCATCGTTCGTCGCTCGCGTGGCGCTCACGAAACACCGCTTCGGCTGCGTCCCAAGAGGGGAACCGGGTCGCGCAGTCGCAGTTGCCGATCTCGACGACCCGCTCGAGATTCTGGGCGCGATAGATGTCCTGAACCAGAACCCGCTGATAGGCTTGGCGCAGGGGGATCTCCTGCATCCACAAGGGTTCAGCGGGCCGGTCCGGACAGACGTCAAAGCTGCGATCGAGGGTCGGCACGAGATCGCGCTCAGCGAAGGCGGGTGCCAACGTCAGGCCCAAGACCAGCGCAGTCAATACGAGGGTACAGCCCGCCTGCCTCATGCCGTGGCTCCGGCGGGTGTGGTCTCACGCTTCAGGAAGACCGTGTGTCCCACATTGGCGAATTCCGAGGAGCTGATCGACACCACCTCCCAGCCTTCCGCACCTTTGGCATTCAGGCTGGCCTGCATGTCGGCAAGGCTGGTTTTTCGGGTCATGGGAAAGGACAGGATATCGTATTCAAAGGTCTTCATGGGGAAATTCCAATCTCAGTTGCGCCGGGGAGGTAGAATTCGGTGATGCCGCGTTTGCCGTCATGGCGACCGGCCTGGATGATCACGTCGATGGAATTCTCGATGTACTGGATCATGTCGGCATAGGTCATCGGGATCTCGGTCTTTAGTGCTGCGATCGCGAGGCGCTGCACGGCAAGTTGGGGGGTTTCGGCATGCAGCGTGGTCATCGAGCCGCCATGGCCGGTGTTGATGGCTTCCAGAAAGGTCATGGCCTCCTTGCCGCGCACCTCGCCCAGGATGATCCGGTCGGGGCGCATGCGCAGCGTGGCGGTGAGAAGCACATCGGCGGTCTGGAATTCTGCGTCGCGATTGGCGATGAGGGTCACGGCATTTGGCTGGGGCGGCAGAAGCTCGGCGGCTTCTTCGATGGTCACGATGCGTTCCTCGGCCGGTACGTGAGAGAGTATCTTGCGCGCGGCTACGGTCTTGCCGGTGGAGGTGCCACCCGAGACGATCATATTGAGTTTGTTCTCGACGCAGAAGGCCAGCGCATCATCGATCAAACCCGCGGCCACCACTGCGCGCAAGGCGCGCTTTTTTTCGAGGCGCAGTTCCTCGAGTTTGCGTTCTTTGCCATAGAGGAAATCGAGCGCGATCCCATCGAGTGGCAGGCTTGAGAAGAACCGCAGGCTGATCGACATGGCCGAGAGCACGGCGGGCGGGGTGATGACCTGTGCGCGGATCGGGCGTCCCTTGTAGGTGATCGAGACCGAGACGATGGGGCGGTCCTTGCTCATCGTGGTATTGGCAGAGGAGGCGATCTGGTTGCCGAGGTCCCTGACCTGAACGCCCGTCAGCCTTTGATCCAGCGCGCGCATGAAGTGATCGCCCTGGAATTCTCCCCAGCAGGTCCCGTCGGGGTTGATGCAGATCTCGATGACATCGTCGCGGGCGGCGGCGTCGATCCGGTCAAGCGAGGTTTCGAGATAGCTCAGCGACATGGGCTCAGAATATCTCCAGATCGCGGTCGACCATGACCGTGACGCGGGCGCCCTGGTCGACATAGATGACGGGGCCGATGGAGAGGTAATCGCCGATGACGCTGTCCGTCGCATCTGCCAGATCATCGCCAACGTCTTCGAGAACGTCGGCGGCAGTTTCATCCTGGACCTCGGAGGCGGCGGCACTTGGTGCCGCGGAAATCAGCGAGATCAGGGCGGCCGACCCGAAACGCTCGGCAAAGTGCGTGTCCACAAAGCCGGTAACACCCGAACGGCCAAGTTCATCGCCCCCGAAAGAGCTGATCTGGACGGTCTGGCCCGCGGGCAGGATGATCCGGTCCCAGGCGATCGTGACGCGGCGCTGCGCGATATCGACCCCCGAACGATAGCGCCCAATCAGGCGGGACCCGCGCGGGATCAGAAGGCGGGAGCCATCGAAGCTGTATACATCTTCTGAGACGACGGCCCGGGTCTGGCCGGGCAGGGAACTGTCGAGGGCGGTTTCCATGATGGCCTGGATCATCGTGCCCTGAATGATGGTGTTGGACGGATTGGCGATGACCTCGGCTTGCGTCATAGAAGTGGGCAGCGCGCCGTTCAGCACAAAATCCGTCACTTCCCCAAAGGTCCGCTCGGTCAGCGCGGTTTCATTTGCGCCTGAGGTGCCGCCAAAGGCGATGGTGGGCGAGGTGATGCGGCGCTCCTGAAACGCACGTTCTTCGGCCGCGCGACGCTCGAGTTCCGCGAGCCGTCTTGCTTCCTCTTCGCGGCGCAGTCGCTCCTCTTCCCGCGCCCGCAACTCGTCCTCAGATGGCCCCAGAGGCGCGGGGGCAGGGCGGTTGGCCTCGAGCTGCGCGAGTTCGAGGTCCATGCGGAGTTGTTCCAGCTCGCGATCGCGCGCCGTGAGCTCGTCTCGGAACTGCTGCTGCGCGGCTTCTGACGCCGCTTGTAGCGCCGCGATCTGGGCGGTCAGCGCATCGATGGCTTCGGCGGCAGCCGTGTCTTCCTCGACGACGGGTTCGGGCGCGTTGCGCAACTCCTCGATCTGGGCCTGAAGGGCGGCGAGCTGCGCCAGAAGCTCGGCATTGGGCTCGACGGGCTCGGGCGCGACCAGAACCACTTCGGGCTCGGGTGGAGGGAGGGTTTCGATGGCACCAAACCCGTCGCCTTCGTTTTGGAACACGTCCGGCGTGGCCGTAGGCAGGGCTTCTTCTTCCTCGGGTTGGGACATCAGATAGAGCAGTGAACCACCCGCCCCGATCGCGAGGACAACGACCAAAGCGAGCAGCGGTGAGCGCCGTGGGGCAGGGCGCGACCCGGAGCCTTTGCCTTGCTCAAGGGCGGCAAGGCGCTTTTCGAGGTCAGCGTTTCCGGCGTCGCTCATGATCGCACCCCCGTAGGTGGTGTGGCTTCGATGCAGACCACCTCGTCACCGATCCGTAGAACCCATTGCCCGTTCACCCCGGAAACCCGGATCACGCCGTCCTCGGTGGTCTGCGTGTTGACCGTCCGCTCACGGCCATTGGCGTAACGGAAGATCGCGGGCACCGGCGCGTTCCGCGGGAACTCGAAATACGTGAACGTCCCGTCATCCCAGACGCGGGTCGGGGTGAACTCGGTCCGTGCGCTGGCACCGTAGTTGTAGTTCGGCGCTTGGGCCGCGATGGCCCGGGTCGGGCGCGCATCGTCCTCCGGATAGCGGAACTGCACCACGTAGAAGGTCGGGCTGCGGACCTCCTGGACGTTGAAATAGTAGCTTCGCCTGTTCGTGTAGACGGTCACGTTGGTATGGACACCGCGCGCGACGGGCTTGATCGCGAAGGCTTGCCCGCCCGGCACGCCATCGATCTCGAAGCCCTCTGTGTCCCCTGCGATGATCGAGCGGATGCTCTCACCTTCCCCGAACTCGACCGTGGTCACATGGGTGAGCGACACACTGAGGCGGTAGACCTGACCTTCCTGGTAGGTGGCCAACCGCACGCGGTTGTCATTGGGACCGCCGCGCGGGATGGCTTCCGCGAAGGCGAGGCCGGGCAATAGGGCAATCAGCAATAAGAAAAGTCGAACTGGGAACAAATTCAATTCTCCAATCTGTCGGAGCGGATGGAATATTCGAGCACGGTGAAGCCGAAGGGATTGGTCCAGACCTCATCGATGGAGCGGCGGGTCTCGGGGCGGAACTCGAAGAGAAGCGTGGCGGTGAAAAGCCCGGTCTGAACGCCATTGATGGAGGTCAGGCGCTTGCGCAGGCGCACGGTGGCGCGGTTGTTGCCGATGCGATTGATGCTGAGGATCTCCACATCGAGCCGGGCATTCGGGCCATAGACCGTGGGCGGGTAGTTCTCGTTGGCGCTGTTCCAGATCTGGCGCAGCCCGCTCTCGGCAGCTCCGTCCGAGCGGCGCAGGACGTTGCGGATGCGCAGATCGTTGTCGAGCTGGTTATAGACCTCCCGGTCGGTCACATAGCGGAAGACCTCCGCCTCGATGACCGCCTGGTTGGCTGTGACCGAAGTTGCGCCCACCGAAGCCTCGGGCAGGGCAAAGCCAGTGGCGGGATCATAGGGCACAACCACAGGCGGCGGGTCGACATCGAGGATCGCAACAGCTGCCGCACTCAGGCATCCGAGAATGCCGAAGATAAGCCCGATGAGCCCAAGGCGCTGCCAGAGCCGCTCCCGTCGAAGCGCCCCGTAAACCAGTTCCTCTTCGATGATCTCTTGTTCACTCGCCACGCGTCACACCCTCAACTCAATCCGCACGCAACTCGGGCAAGGTGAAATCCATGAAGCGCTGTTCTTCGGCGATTGTGGCGGCATCAATCACGCCGCCTGTGCCGTCACCCACGGTTTGCACGGCCTCAAGCTGCCACATGGCGACGAGGGCAATTGCCAGCTCCGCCGTCACCCGCGTGTTGAGGTCGATACTTTCCTTCAGTTCGTCCATGTCATCGATCAGCCCGACCAGCCGGTCGACGCGTTCCAGCGATTGGCCCGCGCCCTCGTAGCTGTTCTGGGCAGCGGCCGAGACGAGGGCGCCAGTCGTGGCTTGCGTGGCTACGCGATTGGCCCCGGGATTGCCGCTGGTGGCCAATTCCGAGAGCGTGTCTTCATCGAAGCCGAGATCGGCCAGCACCCGGTCCATCTGGGTTTCGATTTCGCCTGCGCCGGAGCCCGAGAGGCCCGAGAAATCCCCAGTCTTGATCGCCTCAATCGTGGCGAGGATGTCCCCGAACTCTTGGTCGAGCAGACCGTTCAACTCGTCTTCCATTTCCGTCCGGATGATTTCGGGAAGCTCGGCAAGTCGGGTGAGCGCTTCATAGGTTCTTTGCAGCTCCGCGAGTTGATCCGTGAGTGTGGCAAGCTGTTCGCGGAGCTGCGTCAGCTGCTCATTCTGCAGGATCTCGTCCTCGATCATCTGCCGGAGCTGCTGGATGTTTTGTGCGATGTTCTGGGTATCGACGACGGGCACGCCTTGCGCCAGGGCGGGGGACGGGGTGCCGAGATGCAGGCCAAACCCAAGTGTCGTGGCCAAGGCCGTTCTCATGAGCAAATGTCCCATCATTCAATCTCCCTGATCGTGAATTCCATGAACGCGCCCTCGGCCATGCGGGCGCTGGCTTGGGCCAGCTCGTCGGCGGAGAGAACGCGGGTGCGCGCCGCCTGTAGCCGGATGCGGGCTGCCACGAGACGCACGAGTTCGGCGCGGGCATAAGTGTTGAGCGCCATGCTCTCTTGCACGTCCTCAGTCTCGGAAATCCGCGTGACGATGTCGGAAATGCGCAGCGCGGCCTGGCGGATCGCGGCGGGCGAGTTGCTGCCATAAAAGGCCGCGCCATGACCCGTGAGCGAGAGATTGGCATTGGCCAATAACACCGGATCGATCGTGCCGAGCGCGTCGATCCCGCCGATACGGCTCAGATAGAGATTGTAGCGTTCAGGGATGACCTGGACGTAGTGCTGGGTCTCGCGGAAGGGTGGGACGCCGCCATACTCGAAAACCCGGCCGGGTCCGGCGTTATAGGCCGCGAGGGCGTTGATGATGTTGCCATCGAATGTGTTGAGCTGGGTCGCGAGATAGCGCGCGCCGCCATGCACCTGCAGATAGGGGCTGTCGTAATATTCCGGGTTGATGCCGAGATCGCTGGCGGTGCCAGGCATGATCTGGGTGAGGCCATAAGCGCCAACGGGAGACCGTGCCCCAATCGTAAACCGGCTTTCCTGCCAGATGAGGGCTTGCAGCAACGCGCGCCATTGGACGGGGGAGAGCCCTGCGCGTCCAACACCCGCAAAGCCGCTGGTCTCGTGGGCAACGCGGATGATGAGCTGCTCGATGTTTTCCGCAGCATCCCCGAACATCTGCGCACCGCCGGGATTGGGGTCGATCTCGCCCGTGCCATAGACGGCTTCCACGGCGCGGTCGGGATCGCCGCTGCCGCTTTCCAGTCCCGAGACCATAGCCGGCAAGCCCTGACCGCCGAAGCTGGTCTGGGCATCGAGGATGCGTCGGAGGGTTTCCAGCTGCTCCCGTTCGATCTCGGCGATGAGTTCGCGCACTGCAAGTTTGTCGGCTTGAACAGCCAAGTCTGCCTCGCGATCGCCGGTCTCGACGATGTCACGCGCTGTCAGCCCACTGTCATTGGTCGGCACGCCTTGAGACAAGGCGAGACCGGGCAGCAGGCAAAACGCGAGGATATGAGGCAGGCTAGACTTCAACGTCGCCCTCCGGCGCGCCGAGCGGTGCGAAGTGGCAATCCTGGGCTGTCGCTGCCGTCGAGGCGAGAAAGGAAAAGCAATTGGCCTGCGGCTCCCGATACTGGGTGCAGGAGGCCAGCGCGCCGAGCGCAGCCAAAGCGATAAGAATACGGATCATGAAAGCCTCCAAAAATCTGGGCGGTCGCGGTAATCGGTGCCGACAAGCGCTTCGCCCTTTTCCATGCCGCCAAGGATCGTGAGATTGGGCCCAAGGGCGCTCAGATCGGCATCGACGACGATGGAGCCCTGGTCGTCACGGATGAGGGCGAGACGGCTGTCGCTGCCGGTGTTGAGAAGCACGTCCAGCTCCTTCTCATAGAGGTTCAGCATCGCGTAATCGGCGGCATGGGCGCGGATGTTCGGGAGCAGGATTTGCGTGGGCACGGCCTCGACGATGGTCTTGCCGGTCCGCGTGCGCTCCAATTGGCTCGCGTATTGCGTCATCATCACCGCGACGGTGTTCTGCTTGCGCGCGGTGACCAGCCAGTTCGAGAGCCGCTCGGCGAAATACGCGTTGTCGAGCGCCTTCCAGGCCTCGTCGATCACGATGATGGTGGGGCGGCGATCCTCGATCTCGCGTTCGACCCGGCGGAAGAGATAGGAGAGGACCGCCATCCGCTCCTTGTCGGCCTCGCTGTCGAGAATGCCGGTCAGATCGAAGCCCACGACATCGCCCTTGAGCGAGAATGTGTCCTCGAGGCTCTGCCCGAAGATCCAGCCATAGCGGCCGTCTTCGGTCCACTCGAGCAGGCGCTGGTGCAGATCGCCGCCGTCATCGGTGGACACAAAAAGCGATGCGAAATCCCGCCAGTTCCGCAGGGCCGGATTGGAAGCCTGCGCGTTCTGGCGCACCACTTCCTGAATGCGATTGGTCTGCGCCGGGGTCAGCGGCTTGTCAGCGCGGTAGAGCAGGGTGGCAAGCCAGTCAGAGAGCCAGGCGGTGCCGCGCGCATCGGTCTCTGTCCAGAGCGGGTTGAGACCCGTGGGCTGGCCGGCGTTCAGAGACGCGTAGCGCCCGCCATTGGCGCGGACCGCCATCTCCATACCAAGACGGTAATCGAAGACGAAGATCCGCGCCCCTGCTCGACGGGCTTGGGTCATCAGGAAGGCGGACAGCACCGATTTGCCCGACCCGGGTCGTCCCATGATCAGGGTATGGCCGCTGGTCGGTTCTTTGTCGGGCGAGCCTTGCTCGTGATAGGAAAACCGGTAGGCGCTCTGCTCCGGCGTGGGCAAATATGTGACGACCCGGCCCCAGGGGGTAAGTGCTGCAGGTTTGCCGAGCTGTGTCCGGTGGAAGGCCGCAAAATCCGCGAAGTTGCGGTTGGTGACGGCGCTGGCGCGGACGCGCTTGGGCTGGTTGCCGGGATGCTGGCTGAGGTAATGCGCCTTGGCGGCGACCCGTTCGCCGATCATCTTCACGCCTTCGGTTGCGGCGGCGTTCACGATCTCCGCGCTGAGGGTCTGCAGCTCTTCGAGCGTGTCGCAAAAGAGCGTCACGACCATGTGATGCTCGCCGAAGCTTTGGCGCTTGGCCTCTAGATCGTCGGCCGCGATGTCGAGGGCTTCCAGAAGGGAGAGGGCCGCATCCTGGCTGGCCTGCATCTGGCGCTTTTGCCGCTTGATGCGGCCCGCCATGAGGTTCGAATTGATCGGCGTGAAGGAATGCGTCACGATCATGTCGACCGGCAGGTTCAGCATGTCGAACATGGTGCAAGAGGTGCCTTCGGAATATTCCCCGATGGTGAAGCTCTTGCCGTAGCGGTGGCCCACGACGCCTTCAGAGAGCTCGAAATGGTCGCCGTGAAACGTCACGCGGGTATTGGCGACGTTGAAGGACAGAAAGCCGTAGGTGTTGGCCGGGTAGAGCGGCAGCTCGGTGCCCGTGTTGAGCGCGCCCAAAAATCCCACCAACTCTCCCGATCCGGCTGACAGCAGGCGCGGCTTGAGCTCGGTAAGCCCCGAGAGGAAGACGTTCACGGCCTCACCGAGGCGCTGCAGGCGTTTGCGGGTCTCCTCCTTCAGTCGGTCCGGCGCGCTGCGGCTGAGAAACGGCAGGAGGCTTTTGGGCGGCGGGCGGTGAATGACGGTGAGTGTCAGTGTTTTGTCGCGGAGCCCGCTGGTTGCGAGCTTGGCGCGCCAGCGCCGGTCCACCTCGCCCGCGAAGCTGTCCTCACGGATCGGGTCGAGATCAGGTTTGATGGCCTTGGAGACCTTGTGGACGTAATAGCTGAATTCCGGCCCAAGTTGCGCGACGATGCGGGCAAAAAGCGCCGTCACCTTGTCGAGATAGGCATCGTCCGTCGTGTAGCTGTTGATCCCCTCGAGCCTGATGCAGCGGAAGAGTTCGTTCACTCGTGTCCGCACGGTCTGGTCGTCGACGAGGCTCACATAGGGCAGCATATGCGCGAGGCGGGTCTCGCGCGCATACCAGTCCGGCGTCATTGTGTGGGCATCGAGCGCAGCATCACGGGCGTCATCACGGGGCATAGCTGTCCCCGCCATGGATGGAGCGGTTCCGCGTGGGCGGTGTCTCCTGCAGGGCTGTCATCATCACGTCGATGAAACGCGGGTCCCAATCCGCGGCCTTCCACAGCACCGGATAGAGCAGGGCGGCGACACCCAGCACCGCGATGTGCTGGACCCAGACGAACAAGAGCACCGAGCCAAAGAGCCAGACCATCGCGTACATGATGGGCAGGCCCAGAAGCTTCGGCGGGCGCACGAGGCCGAGAAAGAGAGGCGAGCGCTCAGCCACCGGCAAAGACCGCGGCAACGATGGTGGGGGCGGCGGCAACACCAGCGATGCCCACTAGGACCCAGAGCGCCTGGCGCAGATCGATGATGTTGAAGAACCAGCTGAGAAAGACCCCGAGAACGGCAAGCGTCGCGATGACCACACCAAGAGGTCCGGTCAGCGCATCGACGATGCCCTGTAACAGGCTCTGGATCGGGGAGAGATCAATGCTTTGGGCGAGGGCGGGTTCGGCAATCAGCAGGAATAGCGCCAGCGAGGCGACAAAGAGGTTTGAAATCTGTTTCATGAATTTGATCCTTCCAATCGGGCCACGACGGCCATGACGCGGGCCACGTGGTTCTGGGTTTCTCTGTAAGGGGGAATGCCGCCGTATTGGCGCACGGCGTCCGGCCCCGCGTTGTAGGCCGCCAGCGCCAGGCGCGGATCGCCGAACGTCTCCAGCATCATCGCAAGGTATCGGGCGGACCCATCGAGGTTCTGCAGCGGATCACGCGGATCGACACCGAGATCGCGCGCCGTCGCGGGCATCAACTGCCCAAGACCAATGGCGCCCGCGCGGGAGATCGCTTCCTGCCGGTAGGCGCTCTCGACCTCGATATTGGCGCGGTAGAGAGCCAGCCAATCCGTCACGGAAAGCCCCGCGCGACGCAGGCCAGGATGGCCGGCATAGCGCAAGGCCGTGGTCTGAATCCCGGAGAGAACATCGGCGCGGGGCAGGGGAGTCAGGCGGGCAAGGGCCGCGACTTGGACGCCCTCTTGCTCGGCCTCTACCTCGCCGAAGATCGCGATCCCATCGGAGGCCGAACCCTGACCGATGCCGTCATTGTAGTTTCGAGCAAAGCTGCTTTGGGAGCGGGACGGGGTTAGAGAGCCGTCGCTCTCCATGACCAGGACCATCTGTGCGGAGGCAGGTGCTGCGACCAGCCAGAGACAGACGAGGTTAGGTGTCAGTGCCCTTGTCTGATGGGGCTTTGTCTGGCGGGGCGAGTTTGTGCGTACGGCTTGTCCCCGCCTCAAGCGGCAGATCGACATGCGCAAAGCCAAGGCCAATGAAGAATGACACCACGCCGGAGATCGTCTTGAACTCGCGGATCTTGATATCGTTGTAGGTCGTCCGCGTGCGGGCGGTGACGAGGAGCTTTTCCACCCCGTCATCAGAGACAACACGCATGATCCAGACCCCGTAATAGCTGGGGCCTTTCTTATGTGCCGACTCTTGGCACAGGATTTCTGCGCTATAGCCGCTTTCCACGAGTTCGCGGAACCTGGCTTCCGTAACCACATTTGGTGCTTCGATGTCCCAGTTCATGGCCCGGCTCACGCTTTCTCCAATGGCGCGACCCCAGGCATTCCCACTTGAAGCCCAGAGTTACGATAGTATATTATCAACCGCAAGATGTAATATCGTGCTTTAGCTGTAGTTTGGTTACGCAAACACTAGTCACGGCCAGTGTCCGCGATCAAGGAGATAACAGGTTTGAGAAACCCAAGGTTGACATGCCTGCTCCCATTGCAAGCTCTGGTCCTTCTGATCTGCGTTGCCGGGCCGGTTTTGGCGCAATCCTGCTTCGCCCCGGCCCGTCCTTTCCTGCCAAGCGATTCGCAGGCAGCGCGGGACTATGCGGATATCATCCGTGGCGATTTCGAAGATTACATCCAGGATATCCAGAACTACTTCCGTTGCCTCGACGGTGAACGAGCCCGTGCCTTCGAGGAAGCGAGAGAGGTCAGTGAGGACTACGGCCGATTTCTGCAATTGGTCGGGGATTGATGGGCAGCTTCGGGAGCATCAGACTTGCAGCCCGTGGAAGCCAGACGCCGATAACACCCTCAAATATCTACTTTTTAGATAACAGATTTCTTCCGCTAGCGACGTCACAAAAGGTATGTGACGCGTGGCGAAAACAATCAGAAGCAAAGGGCAATTGGCACTCTGCCAGGCGTTGGTCGACGCGCGCATCAAAGCGGGCCTCGGCCAGAAAGACTTGGCGGATAGGCTCAGATGCCATCAATCCCTTATTGCCCGTCTTGAAAGCGGTCAGCGCCGGGTCGACGTTGTCGAACTGGTCGTTTTGGCGCGTGCCATCGGCTTTGATCCGTTCCAGCTTCTGGCGATCGTTGAAGCCGCCACGGAGCCCGACCACAGGATTTGAAGTCAATGAATTGTTGAGAACACGGGAACCCATTTTCCCTGTCTGATGATCATTCCCTCCTCGAGGACCAGTTAGCCAACATCAAAGAAGCCCGGCGCGCGGTCGTAGTGAACGCTCTGCAACCCCACGCCGCAATTCGCAGCGCCACAGTGCAGGAAGTCAGTAAACAGTGAACGATGATAACGGCGAAGGCGTCGCGATCGCCAATCTGATCGGGAACGATGGGAACAGCATTGTTGGTTGGGTTTATCGCTGGAGTACAGGCGCGCATGCGGTGATGTGGGACGTCCACGGGCCCCAGCCGGTATCGGAAACCCGGCCGGATATAAGTGACGAACAGAAGCAAGAAATCGACTTCGATGCACTCATGCGGATTCGAAAAAGCGACAGTGGATAGGCTTCTTAGGCAGCCGCCAGTTCATATTGATGGAAAGGGTCTACGAGCGTACCGGTCATTGGAGCAGATGGCAGCGAAGGTCTCGAACGAGCCCGGAGTGTCAGATGCTGCGTAGCGGGCGAATGTCGGCTTCTCCCGTGGTGACCCCCAAAAGGTTCAAGACTAGTCGGGATGAAAGTCGCGTCGACTACACCCAGATTCTAGTATGACCGCAATCCAGTTGACCTTTGCCTGCAGGCCACCCCAGGATAAGATTGTGGGCAAGGAGGGCCTTTCATGCTGGTTGAATTGCCGAACGGATGTATCAATGTGGAAACGCGCGGAAGCGGCACGCCTGTCTTGGCATTGCACGGGGGCGGCCTTGATCATCGGCATATGCTGGACGCCCTCGAGCCGGTTTTTGAAGAGAGCACTGGTTGGAAGCGCGTCTACATCGACTTGCCCGGGCATGGATATTCCAAGGCAGATGCCAGGGTTCAATCTCAAGACGACGTATTCAACATGATAAGCGCGTTTATCGACCTTGTCTTCGACGGCCAGAAACTAGCAGTGATCGGCGAGTCGAGGGGCAGCTATCATGCCATGGGCTTGGCGCACGCACGTCCAGCTGATCTGCTGGGAATGATGTTGATCGTGGCAGATGGAATGCCGGGTTCTACCGTCGATTGGCGACCAACACATCAAACGCTTGTGCCCTTTTCCGAAGGGATACCGAAGCGCACCTCGCCAGAAGCGGCGGCGCGTTTCGGGCGATTGGTCGTCCAGAGCCCGGACATTCTTCAGAAGATCGAGAATATCAAACTACCGGCAGCGGCCCTTGCGGATGACGAATTGGCTACGCGGCTGAACCAGAACTTCAATTTCTCCTTTGATTTGCCCAACCCTGCATCTGCGTTCGATAAACCAACTCTCATCGTGAACGGGCGACAAGATGCGATGGCAGGTTATCAGGATATGATGGACAGATTTGAACGGTATCCACGCGCGACCCTTGCAGTCCTGGATTGTGCTGGCCACAGTCTTGCTTGGGAACGCCCGGAGTTGTTCAGAGCCCTGACACTGGATTGGCTCCACCGGATGAGTGAAAGCGCGACGTGAGAGTTGCTGCCATGCAAAACTCATAAGTTTATGTCACCGGTAACACCATTGTTTCTGATCGTTAGAGTGTGGGAGTAGGTTTTTGTCAGCGAAGTGGGGTAAAGTTGACGTCCAAACAGTTTGAATCGTACCTTGATATCGTGACATGTGGCTAAATAGGGGAAATCCATGACTTTCCAATTGGTAGGCAGCGGCCCGCAGATATACGAAGAGGTCATGGTGCCGCTTTGGTTCGGCCGATGGGCTGAAGAACTTGTCGATCTGCTGTCGCCTCAGGCTTCTGAGAGCGTTCTGGATGTTGCCTGCGGAACTGGCGTAACGACGAGGCTTGCGAAGAAAAGGGTCGGCACCGGTGGACGCGTCGATGGTCTGGACATCAATGCACCAATGCTTGCGAAAGCAAAGGAACTGGCGGATGGGCTCGATGTCAACTGGATCGAAAGCGATGTCTGCGATAGCGGCCTGCCGCCAGAAACATACGACGTGATCATGTCACAGCACGGGTATCATTACTTCCCCGACAAACCCGGCGCGCTGAGAGAATTTTGGCGTCTTCTCGCCCCCGGAGGGCGTATGGCATTCTCAATTTGGGATGGGCACAGCCCTTACACAAATGCGATATGCGCTGCAGTTGAAAGCCACATCTCACCCGAGATCGCGAAAAAGCAGCGATCGCAAAGGGAAACGCCATCGGCGGACGATCTGAGAGAACAAGTCCGCAGTGCAGGCTTCAGCGACGTATCAATCCGTAGACAGGAATTGATGATTGAAGTTCCCCTTGCGTCGGAGTTCGTTCCTCTACATCTGGGATCGATGCCAATTGCAGGTGCGTTCATTGCGCTCTCGGAAGAAGCTCAAACTGCCTTGGTCGAGGATGTTGCTAATGCACTTAGCGGCTACGCAAAGGGTGCCAGGCTCGTCTATCCTGACGCCGTGCACGTAGCGATTGGGCACAAGTAGGTATGGTTTAGGGAAACACCGCTTTGTAACGCGTTCTTTCGCAGACCTTGCCGGTTGTTGATTCCTCAACCGACACGATTGGCCAAAACCCATACGTCTATGTCACCGGCGCAACCGACCATTTATGACTAAGGCTGGTCTCTCGACGCAGCGATAGGGGGACGCGCAGCGATTTCACCCTTTGTCCGCATCTTTCGATTTCGCGCACTGCACAGCGAATGGCGCCGTTTCCCAAACCGTCCACTCGTGACCAACGCCACGAACGGTCAGGAGAGCTCACTTTGCATGATGCTGCGATGTGGATGAAAGCCCGCAAGCAAGGATGGTTCTGATCCGCTATTCAATAGGCAACGTTGCCCGAGCAGTTGTACTGACTGAGGGAATTGCTTCTGATAGTCTCAGAATATGAGCAAAGCATACAAACCTGCACATCAGAAGATCTCGTTTGTCACAGCACACGACGGGGTCCGAATTGCAGTGGCAAAAATGGGTAAGGGCCCGACCATACTTAAGGCTGGCAATTGGCTAAGCCATGCGACCCATGATGGAGAAAGCCCCATCTGGCGGCACTGGCTGCAAGAGCTTTCCCGGGACCACCAGTTCATCAGATATGATTTGCGCGGTTGTGGACTATCGGATCGTGACGTCGAAGACATTAGTTTTGATGTGACCTGCCCCCGATAAATCGGGCCATTCATTCGGAGAGTTTGTTCTCGTAAAGTTCGTAGCAACGAGGAGAACAGACGATGCGCAAATCACGCT
>NZ_JACIEQ010000020.1 GCF_014196965.1 Actibacterium naphthalenivorans
GCTTACAAGGCGATCAGAAATGCCACGCTGTAAGCCATGTTCAGGCTTCGTTCTTCCTTAGCGTGGTTCTACGAAGAAACCTTCCGATGGGGCCTTCCTCGAAAATGCGGATGCGAGTCAGTCGCTCGCGCTTGGGCTTCCGCGCGTTCACCGCCAGCATCTCGTCGAGCATGTCTTGCCAAGGCCCGATCTTCGGCAACGGCTGAATGGTTCGCTCATAGGTGAGCTCCGTCGCACCGGACCGGATCACCTTGCGCACCGTGTTCCGCGATACTCGCAGCTCCCGGCAGATCTGCTTGATCGACTTCTTGTCCTGAAAATACGCCCGTCGGATCTTCGCTATCGTCTCCACGACCAACATCCCACACTGTGCTCCCCGATGACCTCGGGGGCATCATCCACATCAGTGTAAGGGGGTCATTTTTGGACGCCGATCACCCCGCTACGGGGTCAATTTTGCATGCCGGTTCACACCCATGGCACGCCCAATATGTGGACGACAGCCGCCTATGACGACGAGCTGGGGCTGATCTATGCGCCGCTTGGGAACACCACGCCCGATTACTACGGGGCAGAACGCCCGGCGTTCTCGGATGAATACAATGCCTCGCTGGTCGCGCTGGACGTGAACACTGGTCGCGAACGCTGGAAGTTCCGCACGGTGAACCATGACCTCTGGGATTATGACCTGCCCGCACAGCCTGCCTTGCTGGACCTGCCGGATGGCTCGGGCGGCACTCAGAAAGCCGTGATGCAGACCACGAAACGTGGCCAGATCTTCTTGCTGGACCGCACCACAGGCGAGCCGATTGCCGAGGTCGCGGAAAAGCCTGTTCCCCAGACCGGCCAAGTGCCGGAAGAACGTCTCGCCCCAACCCAGCCCTATTCGGTCGGGATGCCCACCATCGGTGCGGAACGGCTGACCGAAGCCCGCATGTGGGGCATGACGATGTTCGACCAGCTCGCCTGCCGCATCGCCTTCCGGCAACTGCGCTATGACGGGGACTTCACTCCGATCGGACTGGATTATGCCATCGAACAGCCCGGCAATATCGGCGGCATGAACTGGGGCAGCGTTTCCGTTGACATTCCGAACAACCGCATCTTCGTGAATGACATCCGCGCGCCGAGTATCTTCTCGCTGGTCCCGCGCGACGACTATCCGGAGTTTGCCCAAAAGGCCCATGCCGATGGCACCGGCCACGGCCCGTCGCCGCAAAAGGGCACGCCCTACGGCATGGCGACCGAGATGTGGGTCTCGCCACTGGGGGTGCCCTGTGTGACCCCGCCCTTTGGCACGATCACCGCCATCGACATGAACACCCGCAAGATTGCCTGGCAGGTCCCGGCCGGGACGGCCGAACAACTGGGGCCGTTGGGGATCAGGTCGCATCTGCCGATGCCCCTCGGCCTGCCGACCTATGCCGGCACGATTTCGACGGCCGGCGGGTTGGTGTTCTTTGCCGGAACGCAGGACTACTACCTGCGGGCATATGATGCAGAGACAGGCGAGGAGCTGTGGCGCCATGCGCTTCCGGTCGGGTCGAGCGCCACGCCCATTACCTATGTCTCCCCCAAGACGGGTAAACAATATGTCCTGATCTCGGTCGGCGGCGCGCCCTACTCGGCTGACAAGGGTGATTATGTCATGGCCTTCGCCTTGCCATAATCACAGACAGCGGTGGCTGCGGAGATCTGAACAGCCGGGATAGAGGAATTTTCCACGTATGAGCCGGGCCGGAACCCTGGATGAACCGCCGCGCCTTCTTCGACGCCAAAACGCGGACGCCTGGCAAGGCTACGCAGAAGAGATTGAGATTGTGCTGACCAATCCAGCGATCGGTGACCGTTACGATCTTCAGTTGGTCTGCCCCCATCAAGTGGTCAGGGTTGAATGTTAGTGCATGGTCGGTCTCTGGCCTATCGGGACGATGCTTTCGGGCGCCGGCGGGCGATACCCAAGGGCGCTGTGCGCGCCTGACAGCGTTGTAGTGGCGACGCCATCTCTCGATCAGGATCTGGGCCTCGTGCAGCGTGTAGAAGATCTCACCGTTCAGATGGCGTATCGGGGCTTCGCTCCCGGTCCTGCCGGTGATCTCCTTTCCGGCAGGTATTAAGCTAGGGAGGATCAGAGTTGGTTGCGCAATATGTCGGGTTGGATGTGTCGCTGGAACTGACCAGCATCTGTGTGGTGGATGAGGAAGGCCGTAGGGTTCTGGCGACGAAGGCTGCCTCGGACCCCGACGCCATCGCCGACGCGCTGCGCGAAGCGGCGGGAGAGTTCGTCAGGGTTGGCCTCGAGGCGGGGCCGCTAAGATATGCGCGAAAGTTGGTGACGCTTGATCAGGCGGCAGCTTGAATGTGGCGAACCCCGTCGCGGAACTCAACCCCGCTGATAACCTCTGGCAGGCGGTTCCGACCGTCGAGCTTTCGCCATTTCTTCTGCGCCGACATCATAAGCCGGAAGGCCATGGCGAGTCTGTCAATGGCACCTCAAAAATCCCCAGAACGGGCAACGTAAAATTCCCCAGTTTGGCGTCCCGGTTGTCAGCGGGGATCAGAGACTAGCAGCTCCATTTTTGATTTTTGGCGGCCGTCCCCGGCGCTTTGGTGGCGGGGGTGGGGCGATGGGGGCATTGGAGCGCACGTATTCGGGAATGAGGTCAGCGTGCCCTCTGAGCCGATAGCTGGCGCCTTCGATCTGCAGGACGACAGCATGGTGAAGCAGCCTGTCCAGCAGTGCCGTCGCGACGACGGGATCCCCGAAGACCTCCCCCCACTCGGCAAAGCCGCGGTTCGAGGTAAGGATCATGGCTCCTTTTTCGTAGCGGGCATTGACCAACTGGAAGAACAGGTTGGCACCGCCCTGGGTAATCGGCAGGTAGCCGATCTCGTCGACGATCAGCAGTGAGGCCCGGGCATAGAAGCGGATCTTCTCGGACAGCCGCCCTTCTTGCTCGGCCTTGGACAGGGCCTCGACCAGCTCTGCCAGGGTGGCTCTGTAGACGCTCCGACCTGCCTTTACTGCAGCGACCCCCAGAGCAGTGGCCAGATGCGATTTTCCGGTGCCAGGCGGACCAAGGAAATGGACGACCTCGGCACGCCGGATGAAGTCGAGCTGTGCCAGAGCGGCCACCCTTTCCCGATCTATGGAAGGCTGGAAGCTGAAGTCGAACCCCTCCAGGGTCTTGATCGGAACAAGCCGCGCGGTTTTCAGGGCCACGTCGATCCGCCGGGTTTCCCTGGTCGAGTATTCCTCACTCAGCAAGATATCGATGGCCTCCAGCGCTGTGATTTCGCCCTGCTCCAGCCGATGCAGGGTATGATCCAGAGCCTCCAGGGCACGGGGCATTTTCAGGCCGACGAGGGCGCCCCGAACGCGGTCCAGCACCCCGTTCATCTTGGCACCTCTCCGGAGGCCAGTCGCCGACCGACGGCGTCATAGAAGTCCAGGGAGCGGCGCAGGCCCGGTGGACGCTCGGGGCGTGCGACCGGTCGCTTCGGCGGCGCCTTGCGGTGGCTGGGATCGACACGGCGCTGGTTCTTGCCCTCCAGGACAGGGTGGCGGGCAATCTCCACGCCATCCTCGAAGATCCTGATGTCGCGGGTATGGTTCTGGACCTCGAGCATCCGCCTGCGCGTGGTGTCGGGGACGCTGTAGAAGTTGCCGTCGACCGAGACCATGCCATCCTTGCTGACACGCCGTTCGACGGTCAGCACGGCATCGTAGGGCAAGGCCGGCAAGGAGATCAGAAAGGGCTGTTCCTCGGCAAAATGTTCGTCGACGACCCGATGCGTGGTGGCATGGACCCGGGGATTGGCGATGTCTTCCCGCCAGGCTGTGAACTGGTCATTCAGATCCGCCAGATCACGGAAGTCACGGGCCAGAAAGAAATCCTGCCGGATATAGCGGAATGGCCTCTCGACCTTGCCTTTCGTCTTGGCCCTGTACGGTTTGCAGGCGCGCGGGGCCGATCTGTAGTGGTTCAGCAGCGCCACCAGAGAGGTGTTGTAGGTGACAACGCCTGCGGCGTCCTGGCCGACCACCGCTGTTTTCATACGATCATAGAGGATCTCCTCCGGCGCCCCGCCCAGGGCTTCAAAGGCTGCGATATGGCAGCGCATGACGGACTGCAGGTTCTGGCTGGCAACGAATTGCCCCCACATCCATCGGCTGTGGCCCAGAACCAGACTGAACAGCCAGACCTTGCGGATGATGCCGGGCTCGGCGGTAAACTCCACGACAAATTCCGCGAAGTCGACCTGCGCCTGTTTGCCCGGAGGCGTTTCAAACCGACGCTCGAAGCGCGCCGTGAGCGGGGGGCGAACCGTGCGAAGGTATTTCTTCAGGGTTGTATAGCTGCCCTCATAGCCCTTGCCCTGCAATTCCCGGAATAGCCGACGCCCCGAAAGCTCCGGGAAATCCGCGACCCGATCACGCAGATAGGCATGATATCCGTCAAGTTTGCTGCCTCGTGGCGGGCGGGGCCCATAGATCGGGGGCTCCAGCCCAAGGTCCAGATACTTGCGGACAGTTTTACGGTCACAGCCCATCTGCCGGGCGATCGCGCTCACGCTCAGGCCCTGGCGTTTCAAATCATGTATCAACACAATTTCTCTCAGTTGGATCACCCGGCACCCTCCACACTGGTCGGAGGCATTCCGGGTGCTTTTTTGGCGAAAGCCAATTCTGAGGGGGCATGCCCCCTCAGAATTGGCCACTCAGTGCCACAACTGGGGAAAATTCAGCTGCCCGTTCTGGGGAAGATAAACCGGCCACTTACACGAGTCCGGTCTTTCGGCTCAGGCAGTCCTTGGTTCGCCGGGTGCGGTGCCGGACGGTAGCGAAGGTGCTCTCGATCGGATTTGACGTCAGGATATGCTTCCAGTGCTCGGCCGGATAATCGTAGAGGGTCAGCAGCGCGTCCCGGTCCTTGACCAGCTTGGCCACCGCCTTGTCCCATTTCACGCCATAGGTTTCGACGAAGACGTTGAAGGCGACGTTGGCTTCGGCCTTTGGCCCTGGCCTGCACCGATTTCGGCAGCGCGTTTAGAACGTTCATGGTCTTGTGCAGCCAGCACCGCTGCTCCTAAATAATAACCCCGGACGAAGCCCGTACTCCGCTAATTTACGCCGCAAGTTGTGCCGAATGTTCTGACGACGGACACGCCGCCGTCGTGATCATGCTCCGTAGCCTGAAGATGTATGGCATGGCCCAAGCCGTCACCGACCTGATCGAGCAAGGAGCACCAGCCTTCGATGCGGCCGTGCCGATCCTGTCCCAGTTGCTGAAAGCCGAGATGGCCGAGCGCGAGGTTCGCTCGATTGCCTATCACATGAAGGCTGCCCGCTTCCCAGTCTACAAGGATATCTCCGGCTACGACTTCGCCGCCAGCGAAATCAACGAGGCGACGGTGCGCCAACAGCATCGATGCGAGTTCATGGACGGAGCGCAGAACATTGTTCTCGTCGGCGGACCGGGCACAGGTAAAACACACGTCGCGACTGCTCTCGGCGTCCAGGCTATCGAGCATCACCGCCGAAAGGTCCGCTTCTTCTCGACCATCGAACTGGTCAACGCGCTCGAGCAGGAGAAGGCAAAGGGCAAGGCAGGTCAGATCGCCGAGACGCTGGTCCGTCTCGATCTGCTGATCCTCGATGAACTCGGATACCTTCCGTTCAGTGCTTCCGGCGGAGCGCTGCTCTTCCACCTGCTGAGCAAGCTTTACGAGCGCACCAGCGTCGTCATAACCACCAACCTCAGCTTCAGCGAATGGGCCACCGTCTTCGGCGATGCCAAGATGACCACAGCTCTGCTCGAACGCCTGACCCACCGTTGCCACATCCTGGAAACCGGTAACGACAGCTTCCGCTTCAAGGCCAGCTCGGCCGCAGCAGCGCAGAAGAGAGGAGAAGAGACCAATCCCTTGACCAAAGCCTGATCAGAAAACCATACTCAGAGGTGGCTCACTTCTCGGTGGAAAAACCGGCTCAGTTCTGCGCGGAAACCAACAATTCGGGCACTCGCAGTTTCGGATCCGACGTAAGAGCGGCGTTGTCAGGCCAAGCCCCACAGCCTGTTTCAGAAAGATAAGGGACGTATATCGATCATCTACAGCGGCAGTCATATCGAGACTATCCACACATTCACTTTCCTGAAGGAGGTTCACGCCGCCACGAGACGATCTTCGGCGTGAACACCTGAACGATCTCGCCATCCTGGTTGATCGTCTCGCTGCGGAAGGTGACGAGGCCGCGTTCGGGTTTCGAGCGTGACGGCGCGATGGTGACGATTTCGCTTTCGACATGGATGCGGTCGCCGGGCCATGTGGCGCGGGGCCAGGAGATTTCCCCGCCCGCGCCGATCAGCCCGCCGGCCAGCGGCAGGCTCTGCACCAGCAGCCGCATGGTGGTCGCGGCCGTGTGCCAGCCGCTGGCGGCGAGCTTGCCGAACAGGCTGTCGCGCGCCAGTTCCTCGTCGAGATGGAAGAACTGCGGATCGTAGCGCCCGGCAAATTCCCGGATTTCGTCGATTTCCATCACATGGGAAGGGCTGGTGAAGCGCTGCCCGATGGTCAGGTCATCGAGATAGAGCTTCACCGCCTGCGCATCTTCGGTCATCTCGCGTCTCCCTCAGCCGGCCAGCGTCGCGTCCGGCGAGCGCTTTTAGTATTCGTCGAGAACGATCTGGCGGATCGCGGTCTTGAGCAGCTTGCCGGTTGCCGTGTGCGGCAGTTCCTCGACGATGATGACTTCGTCGGGAATGCTCCACTTGGAGATCTTGCCGGTATAGACATCGAGCATGTCGTGGCGGGTAAACGTCTGGCCGGGCTTGACCACCACCACCAGAACGGGCCGCTCGCCCCAGCGGGCATCGGGAGCGGCAACCACGGCCGCTTCCTTGATCGCCGGATGGGCCTGCGCGATGTTCTCAAGCTCGATCGAGCTGATCCATTCGCCGCCGGATTTCACCACGTCCTTGGTGCGGTCGACGATCTGCACGAAGCCGTCCTCGTCCATGGTGACGACATCGCCCGTGTCGAACCAGCCTTCGACGGCATGCGCCGGGCTCTTTTCCGTGTTGTAGTAACCGGCCGCGACCCAGGGGCCGCGCACCAGCATGGCGCCGAAGGCCTTGCCGTCGCGCGCCACCGGCTTGCCGTCGCTGCCGTCGATGCGGAATTCCATGCCGAACAGCGGGCGGCCCTGCTTGGATTCGAGCGTGAGGCGCTGTTCCGCCGAGAGCTTCTCGTGCTTGGGAAGAAGCGTCGCCGCAAGTCCGATCGGGCTCGTTTCCGTCATGCCCCAGGCATGGCGAACCGTAACGCCCATGTTGTGGAAACGGCTGATCATGATCGGCGGCGTGGCCGATCCGCCGATGGCGACCCGCTTCAGGCTCGTGAACTTCTGGCCATGGGCATCCATCCAGTCGAGCAGGCCGAGCCAGACCGTCGGCACGCCGGCGGTTGCCGTCACGCCTTCGCTTTCGAACAGTGAATGCAGGCTGGCGCCATCGAGGTTCGGGCCGGGCATCACGAGCTTCGCCCCGACCATCGGGGCCGCGAACGGCAGGCCCCAGGCGTTGACGTGGAACATCGGCACCACCGGCACCACGGCGTCATTGGCCGAAAGGCTGAGCACGTCCATCAAGCTGATCGCCATGGCATGCAGCACGCTGGAGCGGTGGCTGTAGAGCACGCCCTTCGGATCGCCCGTGGTGCCCGAGGTGTAGCACAGGGCGGATGCGGTATTCTCGTCGAACACCGGCCATTCGAATTCGTCGGGTTCGTTGGCAATCAGCGTCTCGTAGCAGACGAGGTTCGGCAGCACGTCCGACTTCGGCATATGCGCCTCGTCGGTCAGGATGACCACGGCCTTCAGCGGCGCCAGCCGGTCGGCCAGCGCTTCGAGGATCGGCAGGAAGGTGAGGTCGGAGAAGAGCACGCTGTCGCCGGCATGTTCGATGATGTAGCCGATCTGCTCGCGGAAGAGGCGCGGGTTGATCGTGTGGCACACGAAGCCCGAGCCTGATACGCCGTAATAGAGTTCCATGTGGCGATAGCCGTTCCAGGCAAGCGTGCCCACCCGGTCGCCATGCTCAAGGCCGAGCTTCTTGAGCGCGTTGGCGAGCTTCTGGCTGCGCTTGGAAAGATCCGCATAGGTGTAGCGATGGATGGGGCCTTCTACGGTCTTCGAAACCACTTCCGTGCTGCCGTGATAGGTCGCTGCGTGACGCAGGATCGATGACACGAGCAGCGGTGCATTCATCATCATGCCAAGCATGGTCTTCTCCTCCCGGGATAAACTTCAATCAGAATAAGTCGGCGTCGAGCGCCATGATGTCGGCAGCGCCGGCGCGGATGGCCGCGTCGAGGCTGACGGTCTGCGGCAGCAGGCGGGCCGCAAAGAAGCGGGCAAGCGCAAGCTTGCGCTGCTTCAGCGGCGTCGTCGCATCGGCTGAGGCTTCTTCGGCCATGCGCACCCAGAGCCAGCCGAAGCTCACCAGCGCGAAGAAGCGCAGGTAGTCGGTGGCGCTCGCTCCGGCCTCCACCGGATCGGCGCCCTTGGCCAGCAAGTCTTCCGTCAGTTTCTCCAGCCGGGCAAGGGCCTCGAGAACGGAGGTTTTCACCGTTTCCAGTTCGGCCGGACCCTTCGTGGCCGAAAGGTCATTGCGCACCAGCGCGAAGAAGCCGCGTGCCACGGCGCCGTTTTCCATCGGCAGCTTCCGGCCGACGAGATCCATGGCCTGCACGCCGTTGGTGCCCTCGTAGATCTGGGCGATGCGGGCATCGCGCACATACTGTTCCATGCCCCATTCGCGGATATAGCCGTGACCGCCGAACACCTGCTGCGACTGGACGGCGATCTCGAAGCCGAAATCGGTGAAGGCGGCCTTCACCACCGGCGTCAGCAGCGCGACGAGGCCGTCGGCCTTGCGGCGCGCTTCCGCATCCGGGTGACGAGCGGCGATGTCCATCTGCAAGGCGGTCCAGATGGCGAGCGCGCGGCCGGCTTCGGTCAGCGACCGGCCGGTCAGCAGCATCTTGCGCACATCGGCATGTTCGATGATCGGCACGGGGCCGCGCGCACCGTCGGCGGAGCGGCCCTGCAGGCGCTCACGGGCGTAGGCGACGGCCTTCTGGTTGGCGGCCTCGCCAATGCCCAGCCCCTGAATGCCGACGAACAGGCGCTCGGCATTCATCATCGTGAACATGGCGTTGAGGCCGCGGCCGGGCTCTCCGACCAGCCAGCCGATGGCGCCGTCATAGTTCATCACGCAGGTCGGCTGGGCGTGAATGCCCATCTTGTGCTCCAGCGAGCCGACCGACATGCGGTTGCGCTCACCGAGCGAGCCGTCTTCCCTGACGAGGAACTTGGGCGACAGGAACAGGCTGATGCCCTTCACGCCCTTCGGCGCATCGGGCAGGCGGGCCAGCACCAGATGCACGATGTTGCCGCCGAAATCCTGATCGCCGGAGGAAATGAAGATCTTGGTGCCCTTGATGGCGTAGGAACCGTCGCCCACCGGCTCGGCGCGGGTGGTGAGCAGGCCGAGATCGGTGCCGGCGGAGGATTCGGTGAGCGCCATCGCGCCCGTCCATTCGCCCGAGATCATCTTCGGCAGATATGTCTGCTTCAGCTCGTCGCTCGCATGATGGGCGATTGCTTCGACCGCGCCGCGCGTCAGGCCCGGAAATAGGCCGAAGGAGAGGTTGGCGGAAGACAGCATCTCGTCCAGCAGGATCTGCAGCACGCGCGGCAGGCCCTGTCCGCCGAACTCCGGGTCGCCGGAAAGTCCGCCCCAGCCGGCTTCGACGAAGGCCTTGTAGGCGTCGGCGATGCCCTTCGGCGTCGTCACCAGACCGTTTTCCAGCTTGCAACCTTCCTCGTCGCCGGGACGGTTGAGCGGTTCGAGGATTTCGGCGCAGAACTTGCCGCCTTCCTCCATGACGCTCGTTGCGAGTTCCGTGTTGACCTCTTCAAAGCCGGGAAGGGCGGCCATCTGCGCGTCGAAGTCGAAGACCTCGCCGAGCAGGAAGGAGATATCGTCGACGGGAGGGATATAGCCAGCCATGGGAGTTTCCTTGCCTCTTCTTGTTCAGTTGCGCAGCGGCTTGCCGGTCGGCAGCATGTGCTTGACGCGGTCCACGGTTGCGGGTGTTGCGAGCAGGTCGACGAAGGCTTCACGCTCCAGCGCGATCACATCGTCTTCCGTGAGTGGTTTCAGCGGATCGGCGGAAGGGCCGCCGGTCAGGACATTGGCAAGCGCGCGCCCGACCACCCCGTCGTGCACGGTGGCCCGACCGGCGAGCGCTTCGCCTTCGATGATGTTGTGGATCGCGGAAGCGCCCGAGGGACCGGACATGGCGACCAAAGGCGGTTCCGGTGCGACATAGCCTTCCGCGAGCGAAAGCGCCCTTGCCTTGGCGTCGGCGATCAGCCGGCTGCGGTTCATGGTGATGCCGTCGGTGGCCCTGAGATAGCCGAGGTTGCGGGCATCGAAGGCGCTTGCCGAAACCCTGGCAGGCGCGATCAGGTTGAAGGCGGCAATCGCAGGCGCGACCGGCCCGCGCAGAGCGGCGGTGGAGGCCGAGAAGCGCAGCATCATTTCCTTGCAGCCGCCCCAGCCCGGCACGACGCCGATGCGGGTTTCGACGAGGCCGATGGAAAGCTCCGCATGGGCCTGGATCGCGTCGCAATGCAGAAGGATCTCGCAGCCGCCGCCGAGCGCCAGACCGGCTGCAGCACCAACCACCGGGAAGGGGGTGTATTTCACCGCCTTGAAGGTGCGGTGGCCATGGTCGATGAAAGCGCCCAACGCCTCGCGGCCGCCCTTTTCCACGGTATCGAGGAAGACGCGCAGGTCGGCGCCCGCGCTGAACACGGCCGCATCGCTGCCGATCACCAGCGCCTTGAAATCCTTCGCCGTGCGTTCGACAGCCTTGTTGATGGCGTCAAGCAAAGCGGGATTGTAGGTGTTCATCTTGGTGCGGAATTCGAGGCAGGCGACGCCGTCGCCGAGATCCCAGAGGCTTGCCGCGCCCCAGTCCTCGACCGGCTTGCCGGCGAGCTTGAGGTCGGAAATGAGCAGCACGCCGTCACCCTTGACAATCGGTTCGATCGTGCCGTCAGGCAGCAGGTTGGCGCGCTTGCCGTCGACGACCGAATAGAAACCGCCCTTTTCTGCTGCGAGCGAGAGATAGGCGGGCACGGCAACGCCACGCGCTTCGAGCCGCGCCTTCAGCCAGCCGGCGCCGAGCCGGTCGATCAGCTCGAACGGACCCTGCTTCCAGCCGTAGCCGGTGCGCATGGCTTCATCCACGGCATCCGGCGTGTCGGCGATGTCCGGCACCAGCGATGCGGCATAGGCGAGCGCCTTTTCCATGACGACCGAGGCATAGCGGCCGCCGAGGCCGGCATGCTCCATCAGCGCGCGCGGATCGCCGCCCGAGGCATCGAGGCTTTCGGAGGAAACCGCCTTCTGCGGCCGGTAGTCGCCGGTTTTCAGGTCGGTTACGTCGCGCGACTTGCGGTCGGGCGAAAGCCGCACGAAGCCTGCGCCGCTTTTGCGGCCGAGACGGTTTTCCGCGATCATGCGGGCGATCAGCGCCGGTTCGGCGTCATAATCCTTCACCGCATCGCCTTCCGGCGTGGCGTTCTGCAGGCTGCGCAGGGTCGTTGGCATCAGGTCGATGCCGACGAGATCCAGCAGGCCGAAGATGCCGGTGGAGGGAATACCGAAGGGCTTGCCGATGATGGCGTCGGCCTCCTCGACATCGAGGCCGAGTTCGATGGCCTCGTTCTGCGCCACCACCATCCAGTAATTGCCGATGCGGTTACCGATGAAGCCGGGCGTGTCCTTGCAGATGACCACGCTCTTGCCGAGGCCGCGATCCGCGAAGTCACGGATCGTCGCGGTCACTTCCGGCTTGGTTGCCTTGCCGGAAACGAGTTCCAGGAGCCGCATGATGCGCGGCGGATTGAAGAAATGCGTGATCAGGAAGTCGGCGGCGAAACCTGCCGGCAGTCCCTCGACCAGCGAATGCAGCGGAATGGTCGAAGTGTTGGAAGAGACGATGGAGCCCTTCTTCCTGACGCCGTCGATGGCGCGGTAGAGCGTCTGCTTGATCTCCAGCTTTTCCGCGACAGCCTCGACGATCCAGTCGGCGTCGGCGATCAGCGCCAGGTCGTCCTTCGTCGAGCCCGCGGCGATGCGGCTCGCGAATGCCGGGTCCATGAAGCCGTTGGCCTTGAGCTGGCGGGCAACGCCGCCATCGGCGAACTTCTTCTCCATGTCGAGCAGCACCACGTCGAGGCCTGCATTGGCGAGATGGGCGGCGATGCCCGAACCCATGACTCCAGCGCCGATGACGGCGGCTTTTCTGATCGCGGTCATGATTATGCGGCCTCCAGAACCATGGCGATGCCCTGACCGCCGCCGATGCACTGGGTGGCGAGGGCATGGCGTCCGCCGTCGCGCTTCAGGAGCAGCGACGCCTTGCCGACAAGGCGGGCGCCGGTCGCACCCAGCGGATGGCCGAGCGCGATTGCGCCGCCGTCGCGGTTGAGGCGGGTGGGATCGATGTCGAGGTCGCGGCAGCAGGAGAGAACCTGCACGGCGAAGGCCTCGTTCATCTCGATCACGTCGAGTTCGCCTGCGGAAATGCCGGCGCGCTTCAGCGCCTTGCGGCTGGCCTCGACCGGGCCGATGCCCATGATTTCAGGCGCGCAGCCGGATATCGCATAGCCGGAGATGCGGGCGAGGGGCTTGAGGTTATGGCGCTTCACGAAGTCTTCCGAGCAGACCAGCGTCGCGGATGCGCCGTCGGTGAGCGGCGAGGAGTTACCGGCCGTGACCGAGCCGCCGGCCTTGAAGGCGGTCTTGAGGCCCGCGAGCTTTTCGGCGTCCGTCTCGCGCGGGCAGCCATCGGCGGTGACATCGCCGATCGGCGCGATCTCGGCGGCCAGCCGGTCATCGGCTCGGGCGGCGAGCGCCTTCTTCTGGCTTTCCAGCGAATAGGCGTCCTGTTCCTCGCGCGATATGCCGTAGCGGTCGGCAAGGTTTTCGGCGGTCAGTCCCATGTTGAGGAAGGCGATGCGCTGGGCGTCGCTCCAGGCCGGGTTCGGCATGGGATTGAAGCCCATCATCGGCACGCGGCTCATGCTTTCCACGCCGCCCGCGACGAAGGCGTCACCCGCGCCCATGGCGATGGCGCCAGCGGCCATCTGGATCGCCTGCATGGAGGAGCCGCACCAGCGGTTGACCGTGGAGCCGCCGACAGATTGCGGCAAGCCGGCGATCAGCGCCGCGCAGCGGGCGATGTTGAGGCCCTGTTCGCCTTCCGCGAAGGCGCAGCCGAGGTTCACGTCTTCAAGCTCGGCAGGGTCGATGCCGGAGCGATCGACCAGCGCCTTGATGACGCCGGCTGCGAGATCGTCAGGACGAACGCCGGCAAGCGCGCCGCGATAGGCGGGCGCAAAGGGGCTGCGCAGGGTGTCGACGATATAGATTGCGGTCATGGTCTTCTTCTTCCTGTCTGGAAGCATTTCCGGCAAAACTGCGAGGCGGCTGGCGTCGGAAAATGCGTAGAAACAAAGGGATGGAACGGGCGTCACATGTTGGGATAGTTCGGGCCGCCGCCGCCTTCGGGCGGCACCCAGGTGATGTTCTGCGAGGGATCCTTGATGTCGCAGGTCTTGCAGTGCACGCAGTTCTGCGCGTTGATCACGAAACGGGGGCCGGTCTTCGCCTGTTCGTCGTCATAGACGACCTCGTAGACCCCGGCGGGACAGTAAAGCCGCGCCGGTTCGCCATAGAGCGCCAGGTTGCGTTCAACCGGGATTGCGGGATCGGCAAGCCTCAGGTGAACCGGCTGGTCCTCGATATGATTGGTGTTCGACAGAAAGACCGAAGACGGTTTGTCGAAGGTCAGAATGCCATCCGGCTTCGGGTACTGGATCGGCGTGACCTCCGAGAGCGGCTTCAGGCTCTGGAAGTCGGCCTTCCTGTGCTTGAGCGTGCCGAAGGGCGAGACGCCGAAAAGCGTCTGCAGCCACATGTCGGTTGCGCCGAGGCCGACGCCGAGCACGGTGCCGAACCGCGACCACAGCGGCTTGACGTTGCGGACCGGCTTCAGGTCCCGCCCGATGGCCGAGCCGCGCCAGCCGGCCTCATAGGCTTCGAGCGTATCGTTGGCGCGACCGCCCGCAAGCCCGTCGAACACGGCATCCGCTGCCTGCATGCCGGAATGGATGGCGTTGTGCGAACCCTTGATGCGCGGCACGTTCATGAAGCCTGCCGCGCAGCCGGCGAGCACCCCGCCGGGAAAGGCAAGCTGCGGCACCGACTGGTAACCGCCTTCGGTCAGCGCGCGGGCGCCATAGGCGATGCGCTTGGCCCCCTCGAAGGTGTCGCGGATCAGCGGATGCGTCTTGAAGCGCTGGAATTCGTCGAAGGGTGAGAGCGTCGGGTTCTTGTAATCGAGATGCAGCACGAAGCCGACAGTCACCAGATGATCGTCGAAATGGTAGAGGAACGAGCCGCCGCCGGTCTTCATGTCGAGCGGCCAGCCGAACGAATGCTGCACCAGCCCCTTGCGGAACTTCTCCGGCTTCACCTGCCAGAGTTCCTTGATGCCGATGCCGAACTTCTGCACCGAGCGTCTCTCGGTCAGGTTGAAACGGGCGAGAAGCTGCTTGGTCAGGCTGCCCCGCGCACCCTCTGAAAACACGGTGTATTTCGCCCGAAGCTCCATGCCGGGGGTGAAATCGTCCTTCGGCGCGCCGTCGCGGCCAATACCCATGTCGCCGGTAGCGATGCCGGCGACCGCGCCGTTGTCGTCATAAAGAACTTCGGTTGCCGCAAAGCCCGGATAGATTTCGACGCCGAGCGCTTCGGCCTGTGCTCCGAGATAGCGGGCGACATTGCCGAGCGAGCCGATGAAATTGCCGTGATTGTTCATCAGCGGCGGCATCAGCGCATTGGGAAGCCGCAGCGAACGGTTGGCGGTCAGCACATGGAAGCGGTCGTCGGTGACTTCGGTGGTGAGCGGTCGGTCGGGATCTTCCCGCCAGTCGGGCAGGAGCGCATCGAGACCAGAAGGATCGATCACCGCACCCGACAGGATATGCGCGCCGACTTCCGAACCCTTTTCCACGACGACCACGGAGATTTCCGCGCCGGTCTCCGCCGCGCGCTGCTTCAGGCGGATCGCAGTGGTAAGACCGGCCGGTCCCGCGCCAACGATCACCACGTCGAAGTCCATGGCCTCCCTGATTGTCTCGCTCAACCTTTCCTCCTTCAGTTGATAATGATACATGTACCAAACGATTGTTACAGTTCGCAAGTGCAAAATTTTATGGCGTCTGCGAAGCCTGTTGAGAGCGGAGGGGATTTGGGAAAACGGGCGGCCTGCGCTATGAGCGTTGAAAGGATTGCAGCGATATGACGAGAGAAGGCCGGGAACGGCTCCGGGAGATTTGATGACGGTAGGGGACAGCCGTGAAATGACGGGCGCTGCGAAAAGCACGCTTGCAGGCACATTGCAGGACAGCGGGATGAGCGACCGGCATCGCGATATCCTTGAAGCCGCCGCCGCCCTCTTTGCCGAGCGCGGCTATGCGGCGACCTCGGTGCGCGATATCGGCGAGCGGGTGGGGCTGCTCGGCGGCTCGCTCTATCACTACATCAAGTCGAAGGAGGCGTTGTTCGTCCGCATCCACGATATCGCCCTGCAGGTGGCGGAGGATCGCATCCGCGCGGCCATCGCGCCGCTTTCCGATCCGTGGGAACGGCTGGAAGCGGCCTGCGTCACCATGATGGAAATCCAGCTCGATCCCAATTCGCTGACCATGCCGCTGATGAACGACTTCGCCTCGGCTCCGGCGGAGATCCGCGAACGGCTGGTCGAAAAGCGCGATACCTTCGAACTCGTGTTCCGCGACCTGATCGCCGCCCTGCCGCTCGATCCCGCCCTCGACCGCGGCGTCTATCGCCTGCTGCTGCTGACGCTGCTCAACAATGTCTCCGGCTGGTATCGCCCTGGCCGCATGACCCCGGACGAGATCGGGCGGCAGATCCTCCGCATCTTCCGGCACCGCAGCACTCCATAGGTGTAACGACCTGCAAACATAATCATCTCGGCTTGCAATCATCGCGATTTTGGGCCCGGATTACTTGCGTTTATCCGGGGCGGCGAACCCGCATTATTTGCGAATGAGCCCGGATTATTTGCAACCGGCCTGCAATCATCGGGCCAAACCCGGATTACGTGCGAACGAGTTAATGCAGCATGGAACGGCGCCCGCAGCACTGTTTGAACTTCTTGCCGGACCCGCAGGGGCAAGGCTCGTTCCGGCCGGTCTTGCCGCCTGACCGGATGAATGTCCCGGATGGCGGCGTGTAAAGATTGCGCTGTTTCAAAAAATACCGGTGCATGCGCATGACGCCTGCGGCGGCGCCAACCAGCAGATCCTGCCGTTGACCCTCGGTGACAGGATCATCGAAGGGGCGCATTTCCGGGTCTTCATGATGTTCATAGGCGAGTGCCCATATCGGCACCATGGCACCGCCTTCAGCTTCATCCTCCATGATCTGGAACCAGATATCGCGCCGCAGCTCGGTTCCGCGCAGGAACCCCTGCGCCCAGTCGTTGGCCTGGTATCTGCCATTCTCATCTTCCAGCACGAGAGGCAGGTATACCTCCTCGGAATCGAGCTGGTGGTTCACATGGTTCCAGTGCCGGTTGACCAGTTCGACAAACAGTTCGGCCTCCGCCATGTCCTCAAAGACCAGATCGCCGTCTTCCGTCGCGCCGTTTTGTAGGACGGGCATGTATTCGCTTGGCATGACCAGATCCGGACAACAAGCCAGCGCCGCGAAGAAGCCGTCGAGCGCTTCGACATTCGGGATTGCGCCGCCGCGCACCCGGCCAAGGAATTCTCCCAGCCTGCGTTCTTCGCTGTCGGAAAGTTCGGTATTGCGTTTCATATCGGCAGCCCCGCTTTTCGCATGAGGGTTGAGAGTTCGTCGGTTCTGTCTGTATCCAGCTGGCCCTTGAGGAAGCGGCGGATTTCGGGAAGGCGGGTGTCGGTCAGATCGGCCAGCGCCTTGGGGCTGTAGCCGATCCGGGCCAGCCGGGCGTCAAGATCGTCAAAGCCGACCGAAATGGTTTCCTCTACGATCTCGCGCGTGACCTGATCCGCGCCCATCCGGTAGGCATCGGCAAAGGCCCGGTTCAGGTGTTCGGCAAACTGCAAGGGCGTGGAAAGACGCTCCGCAAGATACTGCTGCGCCGCATCCTCAAAGACGTCCAGCGGCTCAACCCTTTCGGCCAGGCATTGTCCGAGAAGCCAGGACACGAATTCACGGCGTTCGTCGCCGATGCTGCTGAATTCGAACTTCACCGTCCGGTGGCCGACTTCCTCCATCGTGGCGCGGCGCAGGTCATTTCTGAGCCGCGGGTGGCCAACCAGCACCACGGACAGGGTGCCGCCCCCGGCGCCGATGACTTCCCGCAGCCGTTTCAAGCCGTTAAGCGTATTGCCGTGCAGGTCATGGGCTTCGTCGATGAAGAGGGCAATCGGCTTTTTGGCCTTGCGCACGGCCTCTTGAAGCAGCCGCTCCCGGCGCTCGGGCTGGGTTGGAACTTTCATGTCCGGATCGCCGCTAATGTCGAGAAAGAGCGCCGTGATCAGGGCCGGCAGCACCACGCGCGGCTTGTCCACCGAGAGGCTGCGCGCCACGATGATTTTCTTGTCGGCCGTGATCTGTTCCTGAAGACGGTTGATCATCACTGTCTTGCCGACCCCCACAGGGCCGGAAATGGCGATCAGATGCCCGGCCATAATGGCGGCCATCACGTCCTCCCGGAACTGGGTCAGGCGTTCGGTCTCGAAATACCCCGCCTGGTTCCACGGCCGCTCGATGCGGAAATGTTTCATGACCTGTCTGCTGAGCATGTGACCCGCCCCCTTCCTGTCATTGTTCGCGCCGGAAGCGCTGCTTGATTGCCGCCTCGATCTCGGCCTTGTTGAGCGTCCGGCCAACCAGATCGCCGATGAAGGCACGGTCCTCCTGCGAGAGTTCAGCAAGCGGCCGGTCCAGCAGATAGGAAATGGCCCGCCGTGCGCTCAGCGCATTCTCATAGGAAATCTGCCCCCAAGGGTCCGGATCGCTGAAGCGGACCTTGGGCAGCGGCACAATCTCGGCCGGGGCCGCGTCCAAACCTGACCCGCCAAGAGCGGCACGCGGCAAGCTGATCTGCTCGGCCAGTTTGGCTACCGCCTCGGCGCGCTTTTCACGGGGCGAAGATTTGCGCTTGCGATACCGGTGCAGCGGGATTGGCCCGCCTCGGGCCGATAGGGGCCGTAGCGCTTGTCCTGCCATTCCACGAACAGCTCATGATCGAAAAGGCCCCACCACAGCAGTACCTCCTCGCCTGCGAGATCGCCATCAACCTCGTAGAAGGCCCCGTCGATGGAAACGCGCGCATCCGCTGCGACCTTCCGGCGCTCGGGCTCCCGGGCAAAGGCGCAGAAGCGTTCCCAAGAACACATCTCGCGAATACCGGTTTCTGGCAGATTGGCCACCCAATCCTCGATCCGGCTGTGCGGTTCCCGGCGATGGGGTTTGTCATTATATTTGTTGATGAAATTCCTTAGCCAGAGATTGGCCTCCGCCTCGGTTTCCGGTTCGTGGAAATGATAGAGCGTCTCATGGGCCTCCTTCACCGTCCGGAAAGGTCTTTCTACCTTGCCCTTCGACCGGGCGGTAACCCGCGCCCCGTCGGAGCCGGCGGGCATATGCGTCTTCCATTCCACCCCAAGCCGCTCCATCACCGTCTGAAACACCAAGCTCTTGGCGACGGGGCCATTGTCGAGATAGATCATCCCGGGAATGCCTTGGAACTCCGTATCCTCCTTGGGCGACATTGCATTGAACAGGAACCGCAGTGCGCTTTCCGCATCCTCGCCGTAGACGCAGCGGTACTCCTGATAGGATGTGCCGGAGCGGTCATCCACCACGCTGTAAAGCATCATCGTTGGCTGTCCCCGCTTGGGGTCCAGCCAAGCCGGCTGCGCAATATGCTTCAGATCCGAGGGGCTGATGTCAAATTGCCAGCATGCGTTGGAATGGCGGGCTTCAAAGCGGGCTGCCGGCGCCGCGCGGGTCATGCGGGGCTGGTCGTATCTCCAATCTTTCAGCCACCGGTTCACGGTCGATCGTTTCAACAGGCCTTTCGGGGGCTGCACATGGCCCTCCGGCGTCTGGACACCATGCTCTTCCAGGAGCTCGATGGCCCGGGTGGTCGAAAGATGCCGCCCTTTCCTGTTGCTCGTGCGCATCTTCAAGGCGGCGATGATCTCGCAATAGCGCGCCAGATCACGTTCCTGGATGCCACGCGGTTTCCCGCGGTCCGACCGCCGCAAGCCCTTCGGCTGATGCAGGGACTTCAGGGCGCGGTAGACCGTGGACGGGCTGACGCCAAAAAGGCCCGCGATCCGGCCAACCTCCTCCCGCCGCGCCGCTGACCGGGGCGGCAACCCGGCCAGCCGGGTTCTCAGCGCCAGCAGCGTCTCGGCCGGAATGCGGATGCCCCTATTTGCCATCGGCAAACTCAGCGACATAGGCATAGAGCGTGGCCCGTGAGATCCCCATCAGGCTGCAAATCTCCGGCACCGTGTGTTTGCGGGAGCGGTAGAGGTCCACCGCATGGGCTCGTTTCTTGCGGTCCAGCGCTTTCTTGCGGCCGCCCTTGCGGCCGCGCGCCCGCGCTGCAGTCAATCCAGCCAGGGTGCGCTCCCGGATCAGGTTGCGCTCAAACTCGGCAAGAGCGCCGAACATGTGGAAGATCAGCTGGCCGCCGCTCGACGTGGTGTCGATGGATTCCTGAAGGCTCTTCAGCCCGACGCCCATCTCCTTCAGCTCTTCGGCCCGGGCGATCAGATCCTTCAGGGACCGCCCCAACCGGTCCAGCCGCCAAACAACCAGCGTGTCACCCTCGCGCAGTTGTTCCAGGGCGCTGGTCAGGCCAGGCCTTGCTGTCTTGGCTCCGCTCGCTTTGTCCTCGAAAATCCGCTCGCATCCTGCCGATCTCAGCGCGTCATGCTGCAAGGCAAGGCTCTGATCCCCGGTCGAAATACGTGCGTAGCCAATGAGCATGAAAAACCGTCTGACAACCTGATCCGCTCACAGGAACTCATACGTTGATTTCCAGACGCGGTAAACAGACAAAATTGAGCCGTAAAATCAATCGGGAGAATTCGGCTACAGCTGCCGTCCAGCAAACGGGCGTTTGTTGAACGGCCCGTTCGCACGTAATCCGGGTTCGGCCCGATGATTGCAGGCTGGTTGCAAACAATTCGGGCTCATTCGCAAATAATGCGGGTTCGGCACCCAGGATAGACGCAAATAATCCGGGCCAAAAATCACGATGTTTGCAAGCCGAACTCAGGATAATTGCAGGCCGTTACAGGTAGTCTTCTCGTGTCAGAAAACCTGAAAACGCTCATGAGAGCGTAGGATTCTGCACTCTCCGGCATCAGACCCCCTGAAGACGGCCGCCTTCTTCGGCTGCACAAAATTTAGTCGCACAACAATTGGAGCATTTTTGACGACTTTGACGCCCTCATCTGGTCTGAAAGTTTCAGTACGGAAATTCATTTCTATGATGGCTCAAGGGTCGTTGCGACAGTCTCCGCTATCTCAGTTCCATCATCTCTTCTCTGAATGCTTCGGTGGGGGTTCGCCATCCGAGGCACTTTCTGGGTGTCCCGTTCAGGTGGTCGCAAATCGCCTTCATATTGCGATTTGAGAGCGCCGCGAGCTGGGTGTCTCGCGGTAGATACCGGCGGGCCCGCTTGTTCAGATTCTCGATCGATCCTTTCTGCCAGGGAGCTTGCGGATCGCAGAACCAACTCTCAGTGCCGATGCCTGATTTCAGCTTGCGCCAGGCCCGGAATTCAAAGCCACGGTCGAAGGTGATCGACTTGCGGGCGGGCTGGGGCAGGGGTTCCATCACGTCCATCAGCTTGTTGATGAAGTGGGTCGAACTGCGGTCGTTGTTGGGGTCTGATGCCGGAGGGGGCAGAATAGTACGTTAAGGGGCTTTGCTTACCTTTTGGACCACCTGTATTCGCCGGTGAGGAGGATGTGGGCCCA
>NZ_JACIEQ010000021.1 GCF_014196965.1 Actibacterium naphthalenivorans
ATGTCGGATTTAAAGGCAAGATATCATATTTAATGGCAAAGCAGCCTCATTGATTTCGTTGACTTTCTTATGCCGCATTTAAGGGCTACGCGACATCGGAGCGCATGAATGGTGGCGAAAATCTCTTCCCGAGAAGTCCTGTGCGCAAGGCGTGACTTCAGAAGGCTGCCGGCGGCGGCTAAGTTGTCGGCGTCGGACAGCAGCGCCCTGCCGGTCGCACGGCCGTGAAGGTTCATTTGCTCCTCGATGGCCTGCCGCAGGTTTTGCACGATATGGAACCGGTCAGTGACTTGCTTCGCCTGCGGCGCCCCTTGCCGGGCAGCCTGGGCGTAGAGACCGCAGCGATCTCTGCTGATCACTTCTACTTCGGGATGTCGCTTCAGCCAGTTGGTGCAAGTGACGACATCTCGATCCTCGAGAACATCGATCACCACGCGACGCTCCAGATCGACAATGATCGTGCCGTAGGTTTGCGACTTCCGCCAGCTCCAGTCGTCGATGCCAATGACTGTCGGCGGCGCGGAGGTGTCTTGAGCACGTTTCTTCAGCTGCCTGAGCACCGTGTCATCGCTGACCCCAAGGCCCAAACGGTGCAAGAGCCGCTCGGCAGGCCGTCCGCCGGTCGCATGCCCCAGATGCCTGACAATCCCTCCGACACGCGAGGTGCGCCGTGCATATGGACGCGCAATAGAGGCGATCTGGTCCGAGAAAGTTCGACGTGGGCAATCGGGCGCCAAACATCGCCAACGGCAAACCGCGAGATCAACCGTAACACCATCTCCATGGGCGGGATAATCCTGCAGTCGCCGGCGCCGCCAGCCGTGACGTCGACGTGAATGTAATCCACAGTCCGGGCAAATGCCGTTTGGTGTCAGATTGCCCAATACAATCCACCCGCCGGAATCATTTCGCTCGACGCTTTCAACCGAAACTTCGCCCCCGGGCGACCAATGGTGCTTCGAAGTCATGACTATCCCTCCTGAATTTTCCAGCTTCAGGATAGTTGCGCCACACAAAGTGAGGCAGAGCCCAATTAAGGGCTACGCGACAGGGGGATATACGACAACATGAAGACGGCGGTCGATGCGATCTTCGTCGGCAAGGATCGCGCCTATAACCGGCGGTTCCAGCAGATGTGCGGCCATTACCTGGTCGACCCTGTTGCCTGCACGCCAGCTTCGGGCTGGGAGAAGGGGCAGGTCGAGAACCAGGTGGGCGTGATCCGGCGGCGCTTCTTCGTGCCGCGCCCGAAGTTCAAATCCTATGCCGAGCTGAACGCCTGGCTGGAAGACCGATGCCTGGCCTATGCCAAGGCGAACAAACATCCGGAGCTGCGGGACAAGACCATCTGGGAGGTGTTCGAAGAAGAGCGTCCGAGCCTGGTGCCATACGTCGGCCCGTTCGATGGATTCCACGCGGTTCCGGCCTCGGTGTCCAAGACTTGCCTCGTGCGGTTCGACAAGAACCGATACTCGGTCGATGCTCGTGCCGTGGGGCGGCCGGTGGAGATCAGGGCCTATGCCGCCCGGCTGGAATGCTGGCAGGATGGGCAAATCGTTGGCCAGCATGAGCGGGCTTTCGGGCGGGACAAAACCATCTTCGACCCCCTGCATTACATCCCCGTCCTAGCCCGCAAACCCGGCGCCCTTCGCAACGGCGCGCCCTTCAAGGAATGGGACTTGCCGCTCCCGATCCGTCGCGTGTGGCGCAAACTGGAACGCCAGCCGGGCGGCGACCGGCAGATGGTCGATATCCTCGCCGCCGTGCTGACCGATGGTCTGGATGCTGTTGATGCCGCCTGCGCCGAGGCTCTGTCGCACAACGTCCATTCGGCGGGTGTCGTGCTGAACATCCTGGCCCGGCACCGCGAGCCGCCACCGCCCCTGACCATCACCACACCGGATGCGCTGAAGCTGGCCTGTGAGCCCATTGCCGACTGCAACCGATATGACAGCCTGAGGAGACAAACAGATGGAACGATCCGACGTAATCGATGCGATGGGGAAGCTGCGGCTCTACGGAATGAGGGCTGCCTATGACGAGGTCCTGACCACCGCCGTCAAACGCCAGCACGAGCCTCAGAAGATCATCGGGGATTTGCTGACAGCCGAGATCAGGGAAAAGCAAGCCCGGTCGGTCAAATACCAGATGACCATTGCCAAGCTGCCGCTCGCGAAAGAGTTGGAAGAGTTCAACTTCGAGGCCGCCGAGGTGAACGAGACGCTGATCCGGGACTTGGCCACGGGCGACTTCCTGGATCATCAACGCAACCTCGTGCTGATCGGCGGAACCGGTACCGGCAAGACCCATCTTGCCGTCAGTATCGCCAGGACGTGCATCCGGGCCGGACGACGGGGACGGTTCTTCAATGTGGTCGATCTGGTCAACAAACTGGACGCTGAAGCCCGCGCAGAACGGCAAGGACGCACCGCAGACCTGATCTCCCGGCTCGACTTCCTGATCCTGGATGAGTTGGGCTATCTGCCCTTCGCCCAGACCGGCGGCCAATTGCTGTTCCATCTGATCAGCAAACTCTACGAGCGCACCTCGATCATCGTCACCACCAACCTGGCCTTCGGAGAGTGGCCCAGCGTCTTCGGGGATGCCAAGATGACAACGGCCCTGCTCGACCGGCTCACCCACCACTGCGAGATCGTCGAGACCGGCAACGAAAGCTGGCGCTTCAAGAACCGCGCATAGCGCCAACCCGAAACCCCGCAGGCCCGCCGCCGCTGCGCTATGTGAGGGCTACGCAGCGCCGGGCCTGCTCACCACCAAGGGGGTCAATATTGGACGCCGATAGGGGGTCAAACTTCAATGCCGATTGACAAATCAGGTTGATGGCCGTTCCACCTTTGAGCGCGAAGACGCTTTCGCCCGCAACATGGGGCAGGACGCGCACCGGGGGGCAACTTGGGCCTCATAGGTTTCACGCGTCATTATCGGCCTCCGGTTTGCTTTCGCCTAGGTGTAGCTAATGGGCATGCCCTGTTCGCCGAGCGCCGTGGTGCCGCCGACATGAAAGTCATGACCCATGATGTGCTGCGTTGAAAGGATGCAGGTCTTGCAGTCGATGCTGTTCGACGTCGGTGTGGCTGGGTGTAGGGGAGTGGACGGCGGAAGACGCCTCGGGTGATGCGGTCCAGCCAGCCGCGTTTCATATAGTCACGAAAACTCTCACAAGCGATGCCTTGCGAGACGAGCCATGCGGCATCGACCAGATACCCGGCGGGCACGGCATCGAGCAGTTTCTTCAGATTCTGTGACCTTGCAGCGTTCATGATGCCTGGAGTGACGGTTTTCGAAGAGGTGCCTACCGGATTCTTTGATAGGCGAGGAGTTTCAGCGTCATGGGTGCTCCAAAGCAGAGATTTCCAAAGACTTTAGAGAGTCGCCTCAAGTATAGGGAGATCCAACGAGGCGGGGTTTCGAGATGGCCGCAGACCTGCGGTGGTTGCCGAAGGTTGATGCGGGCACCTCACGGCGTGCCGCCGGGACCGGGCCTTGGTCCATCGACCACCATTCGATCCTGCTGTACCTCGTTGCGCGGCCGCTCCGCCTCGCTCCACATGCGCCGACCAGACCACCCTTCGAAAACCTCGATCCTGCCCGCGTAGCCATCCGTTGAGCCGTTCATTTTGCAGTCCTATCCTGCCGGGTCTCGACCGCAGTACTCGCACAGGCAGGCTAGGCGCGGCAGGAGCGGGTCGGAGCGGCGCTTACTACGCTGAGGCGCTTGTTCCTTAACCGCGACCATCATCGTCCCGGGTGGGAACTGCGGTGAGAAACGCCTCTGAAGCAGTGGCGGGACCGGCCCGCGACGCGATGCGCGGCATCGCATCCGCTGTAAGTGTTCCCCCCGCAATGCCCTGTCCCGGTTTCATTCCTCCCGCCTCAGCGCAGGTGAATCGTCGTAGACCGACCAGCCGTATTCTCTGCCCGAGGCCGGCAGCTCGGACCTGTCGATGTTGCGGATGATGTAGGTCTTGGCGATGAAATTCGCAGCGATCGGCGCGGTCAGGAAGAGAAACAGCGTGATCAGAAGCTCGTGGAAAGACACGGCCCCCCCGGTCGAGAAAAAATAGAGCATCGAGGCGATGAGCGCACAGCCGATCCCCAGCGTTGTCGCCTTGGTCGGTCCATGCAGCCGCTGCATCGTGTCGCGCAGCTTGACCAGCCCGAAGGAGCCGACAAGCCCGAACACGCCGCCAAGGATGATGAAGGCCGAGATCAGGATTTCCATGATGGCGGGCATGTCGGGGCTCACTCGATGATGTCGCCGCGCAGAACGAAGCGGCAATAGGCGACGGTGGAGACGAAGCCGACCATGGCGACCAACATCGAGGCCTCGAAATAGACTGCCGTGCCCTTCCAGATCCCGTAGAGGACCAGAAGCGCGATCAGGTTGATCACCATGGTATCGAGCGCGAGGATCCGATCGGACACGTCCGGCCCCACGGTGATCCGCCAGAGGCAGAACAAAAGTCCGAGCCCGAAACAGGCGAATGCGAACATGAGGGCGATGGATATCATTCGAATATCTCCTTGAGCGGCCGTTCGTATCGCTGCTTGATCCTGTCCCGTTCGTAGTCCGGGTCGTCGGTATGCAGGCAGTGGACGAGTATGGAGCGGCCGTCCGCGCCCAGCATCGCCGAGACGGTGCCGGGCGTCATCGTGATCGTGCCCGCAAGCACCGTGATCGCCTCGGGCGATGTCAACTCGAGCGGGATGGTGATCCAGCGGGACCGGAAGTCGGTGCTGCGCTTGAACAGGATGATCCAGGCGACCTGCACATTGGCGACAACGATGTCCCACAGCACCAACAGGACGTATCTGACCACGATGAGCGGGCGGCTCAGCTTTGCCCGGTTCGGCCAGTAAGGTGCCGTGATGATCGGCACGACAAGCCCCAGGACTGTGCCCAGCAGCAGATTGCCCAGCGTGACGGTATTGACGAGGCCAAGCCAGACGAAGGCCAGCGTGATGCTGAGAAGCGGATGAGGAATGAGGCGGCGGATCATCTCAGGTCTCTCCCTCTGTTCCAAGCACCGCGGTCACATAGCCGCTCCTGTCGAAGATCTGTGCCGTCGTGCCGTCGAGATATCCGACGAGCGGCCCGGCAAAGGTGGTCAGCATGACCAGTAGGGCGACCGTCGCCATGACGGGCGCCAGTTCCATCGCGCCGGCGGGCCGGTCGGTGCCGGATGGTGCTTCCGGGGCCTCGTCGGTCTCGGCGGTCTCGGGCTCGTCCAGCGGAACGGCCGTGGATTTCCAGAACAGTGCGCTGCCGGCGCGGGCGAAGCCCACGATCGTCATGAGCGAGCCGAACAGCACCGCACTCCAGGCCCAGGCCATGGTGCCGGGTGCGCGCAGCGCATCCAGAACCATCAGTTTCCCGATGAACCCGCTCAGCGGCGGCATCCCGGCCATACCGATCGCCGCAGCGAAGAACAGCGCGGCGAACAGCCCGTTCTGCAAGGTCGCCGGCCGGGCGCCGAGGTGGCCTGCCTCGCGGCGCGCGATCACCAGATCGGCCAGCAGGAACAGGGCCGCCGCCGCGAAGGTGGAATGAACGAGATAGTAGAGCGCTGCCGTCGTCGCGACGGGCGAGAAGGCCGAGATGGCCACCATCAGCGTGCCCATCGACCCCAGCACCGAAAAGGCGATCAGCGCCAGCAGGTTCCGCGCGCCCAGCACCCCGACCGCTCCGATCGCGATCGTGACGATGGCGGCAGGAAGCAGCCATGTCCCAGCCATGCCATCCGTTGCAACGATCCCTGGGCCGAAAACCAGCGTGTGGATGCGCAGGATCGCATAGGCACCGACCTTGGTCATGATCGCGAAAAGTGCCGCGACGGGCGCAGGCGCGTTGGCATAGGCGCCCGGTAACCAGAACTGCACCGGAAACAGGGCTGCCTTCAGCGCGAAGACGATCATCAGCAGCATCGCCGCCACGCGGACCAGCGCGGCTTCGTCCGCCGGCACCTCCTGCAGCCGCAGCGCAAGATCGGCGATGTTGAGCGTGCCGGTGACCGAATAGAGCACGCCAAGGGCAAACAGGAACAGCGTCGATCCGGCCAGGTTGATGACAACGTATTGCAGCCCGGCGCGCATCCGGTCACGCCCGCCGGAATGGACCATCAGCCCGTAGGAGGCGATCAGCAGGATCTCGAAGAACACGAAGAGGTTGAAGATGTCGCCGGTCAGGAAGGCGCCGCAGATCCCCATCAGCTGGAACTGGAAGAGCGCGTGGAAATGCCACCCGCGCGCGTCCCATCCCGTGGCGACCGCATGGACAAGTACCAGTAACGCCAGCACCGTGGTGACAAGGACCATCAGCGCCGACAGCCGGTCGAGCACGAGGACGATGCCGAAGGGTGCGGGCCAGTCGCCGAGATAGTAGACCTGCGGATCGCCTCCTGCCGTCACGAAAAGCCCTATGGCGATGACCAGCAGCGCGACGGTTCCCGCCACGGAGGCGGTCCGCGCGAGCGGGAGGTCATGGCGCATGACGAAGCCGATGACCGGCGCCAGCAGGGCTGGCAGGATGACAGGGGCGATGATCCAGTGGTTCATTCCCGGCCCCCCGCACCATATTCGGCGTTCTCGGCCGCTTCCGCCATGTCGATCCGGTCGTCATCCGATTCCAGATAGGCGCCGAGGGCGACCATCACCAGCACCGCCGTCATCCCGAAAGAGATGACGATCGCGGTCAGCACCAGCGCCTGCGGCAGCGGATCCGTATAATTCGCCTCGCCATAGGGCGACAGGACCGGCGGCATGTCGATCGAAAGCCGGCCTGACGCGAACAGAAAGATATTCACCGCATAGGACAGCAGCGCCAGTCCCAGGATCGTCGAGAACGCTCTGAGGCGTAGGATCAGGTAGATCCCCGCCGCCGTCAGAGCGCCTACGGAACTCGCCACGATGAACTCCATGCTATTCCTGCTCCTTGGTAGTGCGTGTCGTCCGGTCCGCGGAGGGGTCGTAATCCATCGGCTCGCGATTGACGGTTTCGCCCGCATATCGTGCAATGCGCGACAGGCTGTAGAGCATCAGCATCACCGCGCCCAGAACCGCCAGAAACACGCCAAGATCGAATAGCATCGCGGTGGCAAGCTCGAATTCCTCGATCGGGGGGAAGTGGAAATAATCGTAGCCGCTGGTCAGGAATGGTTTGCCGCCCAACCATGCGCCCGCCCCTGTCAGACCGGCGATCACCACGCCCCAGCCGATCATGGCGTGATATTCGATCTTCTGGCGGCTCTGGGTCCAGGCGAAGCCCGACGCCATGTATTGCATGAGCAGCGCGATCGACACGACGAGACCGGCCACGAATCCGCCGCCCGGCTGGTTGTGGCCGCGCAGGAAGATGTAGACCCCCACAAGGATGGCGATCGGCATCATCACGCGAGTGGCGATGACCATCATCAGGGGATGCCGGTCCCGGGAGCGGTCGAGCGAGTAGTCGGTGTTGCGCAGCTTTCGTGCCGCCGGACCGTTCAGCAGCGCCTTCATCACCGCATAGATGATAAGCCCCGCGATACCGAGGACGATGATCTCGCCATAGGTGTCGTAGCCGCGGAAATCGACAAGGATGACGTTCACCACATTCGTGCCGCCCCCACCCTCGTAGGAATTCGCGAGGTGATAATCCGAGATCGTCGGCGTGTCGCGCAACAGGAACATCAGTGCAAGCGCGCCCACGCCCGCCCCGCCGGCGATGGCGATCACGCCGTCCCTGATCCGGCGACCGGCCGAGCTTTCGACGGGCGAAGCCTTGGGCATGTAATGAAGCGCCAGAAGCAGCAGCATGATGGTCACGGTCTCGACCGAGATCTGGGTCAGTGCCAGGTCGGGCGCCGAGAGGTAGACGAAACCGACCGAGATGGTCAGGCCGATCACGCCCATCACGACGAGCGACCGGAACCTGTTGCGATGCATCAGCGCCATGGATCCGGCCGCCACCAGCAGAAGGACCCAGCCGACCAGGACCAACGGCGGCACCGGCAGCATCTCACGCGTCTGAGGCGGCATGCCGCCGCCGCGCCACGCGAGATAGCCAAGCAGCGTGGTGGACCCGACGAAGATCGCAAGGTAGCGCGACATCGCGCCGTCATGGGTCCGCTGCGTGACCCACCGCGACAGGCCGACCGCCCCGCCGACCAGACCGTCGAAGATCGCCTTGGCCTCGGGCCTGGGTGCGGCGATCCAGGCCCGGTCCAGTGGACGGTGGGCCGCTAGCAGCGCCGCGCCGGCCAGAACCGCGATGACCGACATGTAGAGCGCTGGTGTGATCCCGTGCCAGATCTTGAGATGGAACTCTGGCAACGTGCCCCCGGTCACCGCACCCGCGGCCACGCGCACCAGCGGTTCCGCGACGTGCGGCAGGATACCTATCAGGACGACTAGGCCGACCAGCAGGGCCGGGGCGATCCACAGACCGAAGGGCGGGTCGTGGGGCTTGTGGGGATAGTCCTCGCGCACCCGGCCGAAAAAGACATGCACGATGAAGCGGAAGGAATAGGCGACCGACAGAAGCGCGCCCAGCGTGGCGAGCACGGGCAGCGCCCAGGGGCTGCCCGCCCAGTCGGTATGTGAGGCCTCCTCCAGCATCATTTCCTTCGACAGAAAGCCGTTCAGCAGCGGTATCCCCGCCATCGACAGCGCCGCGATCGTGCCGAGGACGAAGGTGACCGGCATCAGCGTTCGCAATCCGCCAAGCCGCTTGATATCGCGGGTATGCGCCTCGTGGTCGATGATGCCGGCCGTCATGAAGAGCGCGGCCTTGAAGGTCAGGTGATTGATGATGTGAAACACCGCCACCACCGCCGCCATCGGTGTGCCGAAGCCCAGCAGCATCGTCAGCAGGCCCAGATGGCTGACCGTCGAGAAGGCCAGCAGCGCCTTGAGATCGTCCTTGAACAGCGCGATCAGCGCGCCCAGCACCATCGTCACCAGCCCGGTGGTCGTCACGATGTAGAACCACGCCTCGGTGCCCGCCAGGACGGGCCACATGCGCGCCATCAGGAAGACGCCCGCCTTCACCATGGTCGCGGAATGCAGATAGGCCGAGACCGGCGTCGGCGCGGCCATCGCATGCGGCAGCCAGAAGTGGAACGGGAACTGGGCCGATTTGGTGAACGCGCCCAGCAGGATCAGGATCAGCGCCGGCATGTACCAGTCCGACGCGCGGATCGCCTCGCCCGCCCCCAGGATGTCCGTCAGCTTGTAGCTGCCCACGATCTCGCCCAGGATCAGCATGCCGCCGATCATCGCAAGCCCGCCCGCGGCGGTCACCGCCAGTGCCATCCGCGCGCCCTGCCGGCCCTCGGGCAGATGTTTCCAGTAGCCGATCAGCAGGAAGGAGGACAGGCTGGTGAGTTCCCAGAAAATCAGCAGAAGCAGGATGTTGTCGGACAGCACGATCCCCAGCATCGCCCCTTGGAACAGCAGCAGATAGGTGTAGAATTGCCCCATCGGGTCATCGCCCGAAAGATAGAACCGGGCGTAAAGCGTGATCAGCAAGCCGACGCCAAGGATCATCGCCGCGAACAGCAGACCGAGACCATCGAGAAAGAACGCGACCGACAGGCCGAGCTGCGGCAGCCAGGACAGTTCCACCGTGATGATCTGCCCGGCCATCACGGAGGGCGCGAGCAGCAGCAGCATGATCAGGGACAATACCGTCGGAAGCGCGGTGAAGATCGCGCAGGCGTTCCGGCCGGCGCGGATCATCATCCCCGGCAGCAATGCCCCGATGAACGGCAGCAATGCGATGATGATGAGCGAAGGGTCGTTCACGACGACAGCGGCTTCCTGTCCGTTCACGGCATCGCCTTCAGGTGAAATATGCCACCTGAACCCCTAACGGATCGGCGCGCTGGTCGGCGCTTGGAGTCTCGGTTCCTAGGAGAAGCAAGTGAAACTGTAGTCATCTGACGTCGGTTCCGCGTGTAATCAGAAAGTTAACCGGGGGATTTCGCACGAGATCGGCAGTGAAGGCGCCGGGCCCTGCAAAGGAGGTGATGCGGGTCGTTACATGAACAGCCATCAGATCAGAAACATGGTCCCTGACGGCGCGGTGTAGACTTGCTCGCGGGTTGCGCCGCATCGGTGGACAGGAACTGGCGTAATTCAAGCACTCGCTGCACCTGCTGATCTGGTTGGTTGATGGCACGTTTCTGCCATTAGACCACGGCTGGCTGTATGCCGCCAAGGGCAGAATGACCGCGCGGCCCGATTTGACCCAATTTTCCCGGCGCTCACATAACTCCGCCGGAAAATTTCCAGCGGATCCGAAATGTAGCCGGCCAAACCGCAATCCGGCCCGCGGCAGGCAAATGCCCGGTCCCAAGTTTGCGCAAGGCAATTGCGAGTCCGTTTTGCCTAGGCTCAGGACTTCGGTAACGGGTCTCTCTTAGTCAAGAGATTTCGGCCAAGCGATTTGGCCCCGCCGACGGGCTATTCCTGCTCAGTCGATCCGCTCGACGTCTCGCGGCTCGTTCGTGAGATCCTTGGGGAACATGCTTCGGTCCGTGGTCAGCCGCGAGGGCTGCCGACATGATGCTGGTTCGATGCAGTTCCGGCGTGTCCATCTCATTGGCGTGCTCAGCGTGGCTGGCGACTGTCCAGACCCCGACATCACCGGAACCGCGTCCCTACGGGACCTCGTGAGCCTACAATCAGGCAGGCGAAGCGGTCAGGCTCAATTGGTCGGCGCAACCTCCATCCTGAAGGTCGATCCGTCGATCCACATGCGATGCAACACGACAGCAATACGGCGAGCCAGGGCAACCATCGCGCGTTTCCGTCCGCGGCGTTTGGCAACATGGGATGCCCATGTTCGTAGTGCGTTGCCACGCCCGCGATTCAGCATGACCGTAGCAGCCTGACACAGGGCACGCCTTAGGTTCACATCCCCGGCTTTGGTGATGCCGCCTGATACATCCCGCTCTCCAGACTGACTGCGAGAGGGCGTTAGACCAACCCAAGGACCGACATTCTTCGAAGAACGGAAGCGCGACGGGTCATCGACGGCGGATCGGAAGGTAAGTGCGACGACGGCTCCAACGCCCGGCATGGTCATCAAGCGCAGACAAACGGGGTCTTCGGCAGCCTTCTGTCGGACCAGCTTCTCCAGCCCTGCCAGCTCCTGGCGCAAGGCCGCGCGAACCCGCAGCATGGGTGCGGCCGCGGCTTCAAGCATCGTGTTCCCTTCGACCAGCTCCCAGATCCGCGCCTCGAACCTGCCGCGCGAGATGGCGCCCACCTTGAGCCCGAAGTTCCTAAGCAGCCCGCGCAGGGACATCTCCAAGGCGATCATGTTCCCCTGGATGGCCTTGCGCGCCGCCAAAACCGCGCGCACCTCCTGAGCAGAGACCGACTTGCAGTGGACCGGCCGGAACCAGCCGAGGTGCAACAGGCGCGCGATCCCTTCCGCATCGCGCCTGTCGGTCTTGATGGGCATGGCCTTGAGTGCGCCCTTCACCTGCCGCGTTTCCATCAGGACGGCAGGCAGGCCGATCTCCTTCATCGCACGGTGCAGCCATTGCGACAGCGGACCAGCTTCGAGACCGACCGCTTCTACGGTTCCTTCGAGACCCTCGAGCAAGCTGATCAGCGGCTCCGGCTCGCTGATCACCTCCACCTCTTCTATGATCTTTCCATGCTCCGTGAGCACGCAGACCGCAGTTTTCGCCAGCGATACGTCCAGCCCGACAAACAGCTTCATCCCGTCAACCTCCATAAAATCTGATACGGGAATGGCAGCTGCAAGTGCGATATCCGGCAAGCGGCAACGGTCGTGAAGCGTCCGGCCCGTTACGGCATCTCATAACCAGAACATCACAGTTGCGGCGAGAGCGACGGCGGAGAGGAAGACCTTCGGGCATCTGTCGTAGCGGGTCGCCACGCGTCGCCAGTCCTTGAGCCTGCCGAACATGATCTCGATCCGGTTGCGGCGTTTGTAGCGACGCTTGTCGTATTTGATGGGGCTCCTGCGCGCCTTGCGGCCAGGAATACAGGCCCTGATCCCCTTGTCCTGCAAGGCTTCGCGGAACCAATCGGCATCATAGCCTCGGTCAGCAAGTAGCCACTGCGCAGCTGGCAGGCCGCCCAGAAGGGCTGCCGCGCCAGTGTAATCACTAACCTGACCGGCAGACATGAAGAACCTGATCGGGCGTCCCTTCGTGTCGGTCACCGCGTGGAGCTTGGTGTTCATCCCACCCTTGGTGCGACCAATCAGACGCCCGCATCCCCCTTTTTACTCCGCAGGCTTGAGGCCGTGCGGTGTGCTTTCAGGTAGGTCGCATCGATCATGATAGTCGTCGGCTCCACCGCTTCGGCCGCCAGCCCCTCGAATATTCGGGCGAACACCCCCATCTCGCTCCAACGCTTCCAGCGGTTGTAGAGCGTCTTGGCTGGACCGTATTCCTTCGGTGCATCGCTCCAGCGTAACCCATTGCGGTTGACGAAGATTATCCCGCTCAGAACACGACGATCATCGACCCGTGGGCGGCCATGGCTCTTCGGAAAAAACGGCTCGAGCCGCGCCATCTGCTCGTCGCTCAGCCAGAAAAGATTGCTCACCACACCCTCCTATAGTTGGAGAGCGTGAATCACGCCGCCAGTGGCGCCGCAAGCCGATTAATGGGTCCTGAGCCTAGGAGGTTCAGTGGCTGGCCCAAGCGCCGATACGGGATCTGCACCTGGATCCGTGCCTGACGCCGGCATAGCGTCGAATAGTCGGGCACAGGCCAGTCGAGACCGGCCATCTCGATCAAGCTCGCAACGAGGCCGACGGTCTGCCGAAGCGGCAGGCCGAACAGGACTTTCAGCGTGAGACAGGTCTGAATGGCGCTGTCGGAGAAGGTCTCGGGATGGCCACGCTTGCCGCTTCGGCCTGCCTTCCAGGGCATTGCCGGATCGAACCAGATGGCCAGCGATCCTCGCCGTTTCAGGGCGGCGTTATAGTCGGACCAGTTCGTCGTGCGGTAGCGGGTGTTGGCAGGCTTGGGCATGCCATCGATCTAACCATCAGGATTCCCGAGATGAATCCCTCTCACCGATATGTGCAACAAGCCCGTTCAACGGTATCCTGCGTGGCCGCGAAGCAGACCCGCTCCCTGCATGGATTGACGCCGCGATCGAAACCGATCTGGCGCCTATCGTGCGCTTTGCCCGCACATTGAATCGGGACTTCGATGCTGTCAAAAACGCCATCGAGATGCCTTGGAGCAACGGCCAAGCAGAAGGTCAGATCAATCGTCTGAAGACCCTCAAACGCGCCATGTATGGCCGAGCCGGTCCAGAATTGTTGCGCGCGAGAATGCTACCGTTCCGCCACACAGATTGAGGCAGAGCCCAATTAAGGGCTACGCGACAGGTGCTTTGCCGCAGATCCCGATCTACGTGGACAGCCCGCTTGCCACAAAAGCAACGCGGGTCTTCGCCAAGCATCACAAAGAGTTGGAGGAAGGCGCGGTGTTGATGCGTGGCTTGAAGTCACGACACCTGCATTTCACCGAGACGCGTGAACAAAGCATCGCACTTGACCGAGTACAGGGATTTCACATCGTCATCGCCGCGTCGGGCATGTGCGACGCGGGGCGCATCCGGCACCGGCTGAAGAACTGGCTCTGGCGCGACGAGGGCACCGTTCTGTTCACCGGCTTTCAGGCGGTGGGCACACTGGGGCGCATCTTGCAAGACGGCGCGAAGTCGGTGCGCATCCAAGGCGAGGAATTCGCGGTGCGTGCGAGGATCCGGTCGTTGGATCTCTACTCCGGCCACGCCGACGGCACCGAATTGCGCGACTGGATCAAGGAACGGCTACCGATCCGGCACCAGCTTTTTCTGGTCCATGGTGAAGAAGCCGCCATGCAGGGACTCGCGGCGCGGCTCGCCGGGATCGTCGATGCCCAAAATGTCCTGCGACCGGAACTGGATGAGGGTTTCGTCCTGACCGCAACCGGCGCACAACACCTTGCCACTCCTAAGCTACCCCGGCTTCCTGGTGAACAGGTCGCGCGCCTCGATTGGCACAACGACGCGTCGCGCCTGTTCCTGGACATCAACGACGCCCTCCTTTCCAGCCTGGATGAAAAGGCAAGGCGCGTGCTTATCCGCCGGCTCCAGAAGGCGCTTCGAAACGGGGAGGAAGTGCCGACGAGACCGCAATAGTCTGTTTCGGGTTTCACCCTTGACTGCCGCAGTCGGAACGGCTGCACGACCGTTGCGCCACGCTGGGTGGCCTCGCGGCATGACAACGTCCTAGAAACTGCCAAACGTGCTTCCCAGCACGATGATCAAGGCGCAGGCAAGGATTGGGGCCAGCACCGCCACCATGAAGATATCGCCATAGGCTTGCCGGTGGGTCATACCACAGATGCCCAGAAGCGTGATGACCGCCCCGTTGTGCGGAAGCGTATCAAGACCCCCGGTCGCCACCGAAACGACCCGATGCAACAGCGCGGGATCGACGCTTTGCGCGACCGCTTGCGCCATCAACGAAGGCCCCAGCACGTCCAGCGCAATCGACATGCCGCCCGATGCCGATCCGGTAATGCCAGCCAGCGCCCCGGACGAAAGCGCCGCCGTCACCACGACATTCCCGCCCGCGAGCCCGTCCAGACCCTGTCGCAGCACCTCGAAGCCGGGCAAGGTGGCGATCACCGCTCCAAATCCGACCAGACTTGCCGTGTTGAACAAGGGCAGCAAGGCGGACTCCGCCCCCTCGTTTAGTGTCTTCATCAGCTCTGGCGGACGGCTGAGCACCAGCGCCAGCACCAGTGCGACAGTCAGCGCGGTGATGACTGACCAAAGCCCGCCCACGCGCGCAAGGTCCGTTTCGCCGTACTGTGGCAAGGCAAGGTATCCCGTCTGGAGGGCAGGCAGAACCATCCAACCCATGGCCAACGTTACCACCCCGACAGACAGGATCGGCGCAACTGCAGCCCAAAGGGGCATGGGTACGTCCCCGAGCGACGCTGGGGGCATCACGGGCGGCGTATCGGCCTGAAGTGCCCGCGCGCGATAGCGCAGCCAAATCATGCCCAGCCCCAGCATTGCCGCGGCCGCGATCAGCCCAAGGCCGGGTGCCGCAAAGGGCGTGGTGCCGAATGTCGCCATGGGAATCGCGTTCTGGATCGACGGTGTGCCGGGCAGCGCAGTCATCGTAAAGGTGAAGGCACCCAGCGCGATGGTCGCAGGAATCAGCCGCGCGGGCAGACCGGTTTCGGCAAAAAGCGCGCGCGCCAGAGGCCAGGCAACAAAGGCCACGACGAACAGGGACACTCCGCCATAGGTCAACACCGCGCAGGCCAGAACCACCGCGAGGATTGCGTTCGCAGGCCCGACTGCCGTCGCGATCGCGCGCGCCAAGATCTGAGCCGCGCCCGAAGCATCCATCACCTTGCCAAATAGCGCCCCCAGCAGGAACAGTGGAAAGAAGGACACCACGAACCCCCCGGCCGCCTCCATGAAGACCTGCGTATAGGCCGCAAGCACGGGCGCGTCCGCCGCGAGGGCCGCTAGGACCGCCAACAGCGGTGCCAAAACCAGCACGGAAAGGCCCGCCCATGCGCCTGCAATCAGCAGGCCAAGCGCCAGAAGGATAAGAAGGACCGCCATGCATTCTCCAGTTGCTGCGTTGCAGCATAGCCGGTGACGGCACCTGTGCCAATCTTGAGCTTGATCAGCGCGTCGCGCATCGGAGCTGGATAGCGACCATTCGCGTCGAACAGGACCGTGTACTGGCTCATTTGGACCCATAGCCCATATAGGCCCCATCGGAAGGTTTCTTCGTAGAACCACGCTAAGGGGGAACTTTCAGAGAACATCTTCACGTTTCCCAGTCTCTGGCTGGTCTGATGTTCA
>NZ_JACIEQ010000022.1 GCF_014196965.1 Actibacterium naphthalenivorans
CCGCGCCTGCGCCCATTGCTCACGCCGCCGAATGATGGCAACCAAAAGGAGAACAGACTCGACTTGCGACTGGCCCTAAGAAATGGGGCAGGTCACGCTCAACCAGGTGATGCGCGCCGCCGTGACCCGTTTGCAGCGTGTGGCTCAGGCCCCCGACAATCAGCGTATCCTGCGCGAGTTGGGCTTCGCCTATGCGGACGTGACCGAGGTTCCTATCCCTGCGCTGCGATGGGACCAAATCATACTGGATCGGAGCAATCAGCGGTGGCGCGAGCTTCTTTCCTTCGCGCGGCTCCTGCTTGGGGATCGACATCAGCAGACCAGTGCCGGGGCTGTGGATGGTCATGCTCTCTTGTTCGAGATGAATGCCTTGTTCGAGCAATACGTTGCCAGACTGGTCACCCGTGCTCTGGCCGGAAGCGGATACCGTGTCGCAGCGCAAGGCGGGCACCGTGACTGCCTTTTCGAAGCGGGTGCGGGGCGGTTTAGGACCAAGCCGGACCTCATCATCCGGCAGGGGGATCGAACCGTCCTCGTCATCGACACGAAATGGAAACGGATGGCGCCGCGCATCGACGACCCGAAGCAGGGTGTCAGCCAGGCCGATGTGTATCAATTGATGGCCTATAGCCAGCTCTACCGCTGCCCGGAGGTCATGCTGCTCTATCCACACCACGGTGATTTGCCGCCCGAGCCGATTTGTACCCGCTACGCAATCGCCAGCGACGGTGCCGAAGAGACCCTCCAGGTTGCGACCCTGGATGTCACCGGCCCTGCACATGCGCATATCGAAGCCCTGAAACACCTGTTAGCGCGGACCTTGCCTGCCGCGGTCGCAGCCTGAGCTCTTCTGAGGCAAGATACTCGCGTGGCAGCGACGTCTGGTGTGACCCGTCCGTCCCGAGCAAAACAATAGCGCCGCTCGGAAGACACCGGTCCGTCAGAAAACCTCATCGTCAATCGTGAGCCCGCACGCTAGAGGCGCCCGGCGATCCGGAGCGCATTGACCTCGACGAGCTCCGCAGTCTGCGCGACATATCCTGCTGTTGCACCCGGCAAGGCTGCGACCTCTTCGGTGACCTGGACGCGGTTGGCCACCAGACGATCGACGAGCTCCTGCACACGGTTCCGGACATCGGTCGGACGATAGCCGATCTCGCTGGCGATCGTCTCCCAATGCCGGCCTGCGATGCTATCGGCCGTACGCTTCTTGCCGGCGATGTTCTGGGCGAAGGCCTGGACCACATGGGGCCAGGCCAGCACCGAGGAAACATCGTAGAGGGGCGCGAGACGGGGCGGCTCGGCAAGCGGCAGGATCAGCGAATAGTTCTTCGCATGCGCGTCGGTGTTCGCGACGAGAATGTTGAAGATGACCTGATCGAGCAAGGCCAGCGCATCGCGCGCGCGGACATGCCGCCCGGTCTCAAGAAGGGTTCTCAGATCAAGCCCGGGCAGCGTGCCGCGCTCGTATTTCCGGCCCGGGGGCAGGCCGTTGGCCTGCGCGAAATCCTCCTGGTGGAGGCGCACCAGCTGGCCCTGGCGACCGAGCCTTCGGTCATAGCGCAGGACAGCGATCGCGCTGCGACCCTCGGCTTGCAGGATGGTCGCCTGCGCCGCCTCCAGCCCCAGGGCCGCAGCCATCCGAAGGCACCAGACCTCATTCTCGGTGATACCGGGCAGGTTGGGGTTGTCCGGCTTCAAGATCAGGGTAGAGGGCGCGCCGTGCAGGGGGACGGCCATGACATCGCCCGGTTCGGGCAGGCGCAGCACCGGCCTGCCATCGGAATCGAGCACCGCCAGCGCGGATTTCTTCTGGCCGCCGGCCAGCGATTGCCGCACGCCCTCCTCCCCGACGAGGAACGGTCGGCTGCCGAGATCCTCGAAATGGCGATCGAGCGCCGCGGGGGGGGTGTCGATGCCATAGAGATCGGTGAGCGGGCGATAGGCCCAACGGCTGCGGTCGGAGGCCAGCCCGAAGGACAGCGCGCCGGCCGTATCGCCGCCGATCCGTTCGAGCATGGCCAGCGCATCCGCCTGATCGAGGCCAAGGGAGCGGGTGAGGCTGCGGAGTTGTTCCTCTTCCGGCAAGAGGTTCGCGAGCCAGGGCGAGATGATTTCGGAAGTGTACGGGGCCGCGCGCAGAGGCATCGTGACCGACAGGGGAAAAGCGCCCGTCGTCTGCCGCCAGCGGTCCGCGTAGCGCAGCAAGAGCGCGCCATCTGAGGCCACCTCGACATCGGCCACGTGCAGCGCATCAAACCAGACCGGAACGGATCGCGTCACAGGTAGTCCCTGAGATCGTAGCCTTCCGCGGGGACGTCGCCACCGGTGCTGGCGGCATCTGCGGGATCCTCCAGCAAGGTCCTGATCGGCACCCGAAGCGCCGCCGCGATCTTCGCCAGCGTCGTCAGCCGGGCATCGCGCTTGCCCGTCTCGATCAGCGACAACGCGGGCGCGCTGATCCCGGTGAGGCGGGCAAGCTGCTCGAGCGTAAGGTCCTGATCCGCACGCAGCGCCCGGAGGCGTCGCCCGACATCGGCGAGCAGGTTCGGTTCGATCTCCATGGTCATCGCGATATGGTTTACCCTTTTCGATAAATATACCGGTGGATGTCCGGGATTTCAAGCCATCTTATCTTTATCAGTAAAATGGCGTCAGTCTTGCCAAAACAGACGGCTTATTACCGTATTCGATAAGAAAGATGATGCCAGTCAGGCCTCCCCACGGCCCAATGGCGCCTTGGTCGTCCCGCGCGATGCGCGCCGCGCCTTCGCAAATCCGCGATCCGTTGCGATGAAGCGCTCGAGCATGGGGACCACCAGCTTCTTCGGTTCGATCGGCCCCTGCCCCGCCTCTTGGCCGAGGATTTCCCCATAGGCGATCAGGTCCCGATGGAGTTCTGCGGGCAATTCCACGGTCAGCTTCACAGGCTTGTCGTCCGGGATCGGACCGAGTTTCAGCTTGGTCATGTCAACCTCCGGATGGCGCGAAGACGAGATCGCGCGTGACGATCACGCGGACGGGGAAGCCCGGGCGGATGGTGAGGGTCGGCGGGACCTCCAGCTGGCGCTGGACGATGCGCTGGCCAGCCTCGTTAATCGTGTCGAGGGCTCCGTCGCGGAGCGCGCGGGCGAGGCGGTCTTCCTCATCGAGGGAGAGTTCCGCGCCGACTGCGAGCAGGGTCGAAAGCCCCGCCGCGCGCAAGATGCTGCCCCAGTGATTGTCGACGCGGTCCTCGAGACCGGCAAAACCCGCGGCATCGGCACCGGGTTGGCGTTCCAGGACGAGAGATCGCCCATCGGGGAAGATCAGCCGATTCCAGACGAGGAGTACGCGACGCTGGCCGACGGTCACGCTGTCGTCGTAGGCGCCGATCAGGCGCGTGCCCTGCGGTATGAGGAGCAGGCTGCCGGTTGGGCTGTCATAGACGTTCTGTGTGACCTGCGCGGTGATCTGGCCGGGCAGGTCGGAGCGGATGCCGGTGATCAGGGCGGCCGGGATGACGGAGCCGGCCTGCAGCAGCCAGGGCGAGGCAGGGCGCTGCACGCGGTCAGGTGCGACCATTCGGCGGTCGGTCGGCGCGGTCAGGAAGGCCTGACGTGGATCGGTTTCCGGCGTCGCGGCCAACCCGCGCCCCGGTGCCGCAGGCGGCATCTGGAACCCCGTGGATGCTGGCGCTCCGGGCCGCGTCTGGAAGAAGAGATCACTGACCCGGGCGGCCTCCAAATCCGCAAGACGCTGCTGTTCCGCCGGATCCATGGTGGGGGGCGCGAGGTTCGGCGCTGCGACAGGCTGGCCGCGTCGCTGCGCGTCGAGGATGCCGCCGCCAAGGTCGCCCGGCAGGGGTGGTCCGAGCCGGGGAATGGCGTCGTAACTGCCAGGCAGATCGCGGAGGCCATCGGCGGGCTGGCGGCGGTCCGTGGTGATCAGTTCTACCGGGGTCGCAGTCCGGTCCGGACGTTGCAGGCCGTAGATCAGCGCCGCACCGATGCCGAGGCCCGCGACGACGCCGAGCCCGATGATCACCTTGCGCGAAATCCGCGTGACGCGCGGTGGATCGGCACGCAGGCGCATGGCGGCAGCGGTTTCGGTCGACGTCTCGCTCATGTCCCTTGCTCCGCATCGTGCCGCACCTCCGTCGCCTCGGTCTGGGGTTCGATTCGCAGGATGCGGACCACCTCCTGCCGGGGACCGCGCCCGAGGCGCAGCTCGGCCGCACCGAAGAGCCGGTCGACGATGAGCACATTGCCGTGGATCCGCGAGTTGACGATCTCCAACTCGCCATCGGAGCCCAGCACGAAGAGCGGTGGCATCTCGCCCTGGGCGATGCCGCGCGGGAAGACGACATAGACCCGTCGGCCGTCGTCGAAGACCGAGACCGGTCGCCAGGGCGGGCTGTCGCCCTGCAGTCCGTAGCGATGGTTGCGCGCATGGGCTGGCGGAATGCGGGGCGTGGTGGCGGCAAAGCGCGGCGTCTCGGGCGCACGCGGATAAGCCCAGGAGATGGCGGGCATCCAGGTCTCTTCGCTGGCATTGAGTTCGATCAGATAGGTCCGCCGGTCGGTGGAGATCACGAGGTTCGTGCTGATATCGGGCCGCGTGGGTTTCACGAGAACGAGGACACGGGTGTCGCGGCCCGCGCCGCTTTCGGTGTCGCCGATGATCCAGCGCGCGGTGTCGCCCGCGGCGATGGGGCCGGTGCCGGCGAGGCGTTCGCCGGGTTCGAGCGCGATGGTCGTGATCTGACCCGGAGCGGCGTAGACCTGATAGAGTGCGCCCTCGGACCAGGGGTAGATCTGGATCGCGTTGAAATACCCCGCCTGCCGCGGTTCGACGCGGGCGGCGGCATTGGCATTGCCGACCTGGGCGACCGGTGTGGCGGCGGCCTCGCCGCCCCGGCTGGGGGTCCAGGCGGGCGGGACATGGAGCGGCCGGGGTCGGTCATCGGGTGCCGTCACGGGCGGCGATGGCAAGGGCGGGACCGCGTCGTCATAGGCAAAGTCAGGCGGGCGGTCGCTGGCGCAGCCTGCCAGAAGCGTGGAGGTCAAAAGAACAGTGGGCAGGATTGATCGGGTCATTGGCTCATCTCCCGCGACCAGTTGATCGCGTTCACGTAGATTCCGAGGGGGTTGGCGCGGAGGCGGTCCGCGGTGCGCGGCGGGTCGATCACGAGGGTCAGGATCGCGGTCCAGCGCTCAGTGCGGGCAAGCTGGCCGTTCTCGTAGTGCCGCTCGGACCAGGCCACCCGGAAACTGTCGGGCGAAGCGCGGATGACACTCGAGACCTCAACCGAGACCTGGTCCTCGCCGACCCGCGTGAAGGGATCGTTGGCGCGGGCATGATCGTTCAGCGCCAGCGCGCCGCGGTCGGTGGTGAACTCATAGGCGCGGAGCCAGTTCTGCCGGACGACAATGGGATCGGCCGGCAGGCCCCGGACCTCCTCGATGAACCGGGCAAGATGCCAGGCGATCTGCGGATCACTCGGGCGATAGCCGGCGCTTGCCGCCTCAACGGCGCGCGCCTCGCCGTGCCGGTCGATCTCGACAACGTAAGGCACAACGGTCCCGCGCGCCGATTGCCAGACCAGCGCGGTCGCGAAACCGCCGGCGAGGATCAGGCAGCCGAAGGCCATGAGGCGCCAGTTCTTCGCCTGCACCCGGGCGGAGCCGATGCGCTCGTCCCAGACCTGGGCCGCCTTCTGGTAGGGGGTCTCGGGGTCCGGAGTCTTGCCGTAATGCGCGGCGGCGCGTTTGAAGAGGCTCATGGGCGGTCACTTTCGGAAAGGGAAACGGAGGCACCGGAGCCGGGACTGTCCCCGGCGCGCAGCGCATGGGTGGCGGCGGAAACGCCATGGCTCATTGCCTGGCTGCGGCGCATGGAGCGCGCCCAGGACGGTGGATTATCCGCGGGGGCGGACATGGCGGTCGACGCGCCTGTCCCGCTGCCGAGCGAGGAGGTGCCGCCGGTGGCGGCGAAGCCCGCGCGGGAACCGTCGGCGTGGCTCGCCTTGACCGCATCGGAGGCCGAGGCGGCGGCGCGGCGCAGGGGCGATGCGGCGGCAGACCCAGCGGCTCGGGCCACACCGCCGAGACCGGAAGCAACGCTTGCGGCCCCAGTCTGGCCCATCGCTCCGAGACTGTAGGCGGTGGAGGCCGCGCCAGTGGCTGCAGCGGCCCCGCGCGTGGCGGCGGCCCCGCCCGAGGCCAGCGCCCCGGCCCCGCGGGCGCCGAGCAGGGCCCCGCCACCCGCCGCGACGGCGGCGCCGCCCACGGCGAGCCCGGTGCCGACGGCGGCCCCCGCGCCCAGTTGCGGCCCGCCCGAGACGAGGCCGGTGGCGATGCCGGGGCCAAAGATGCCGAGACCGAGGAGCGAAAGCGCCGCCAGAACGATCGCCATGGCCTCATCGATCGTGGGCGTCACGCCCCCGAACCCGGCGGTGAACTGGCCGAAAAGCGTCGAGCCGATGCCAATGATCACCGCCAGCACCAGCACCTTGATGCCGGAGGAGACGACATTGCCCAGCACCCGCTCGGCCATGAAAGCGGTCTTGCCGAAGAGGCCGAAGGGGATCAGCACGAAGCCCGCAAGCGTCGTCAGCTTGAACTCGATCAGCGTGACGAAAAGCTGCACCGCGAGCAGAAAGAAGGCGAGCAGCACCAGCGCCCAGGCGAAGAGCAGGCAGGCGATCTGGATGAAGTTCTCGAAGAAGGCGACGAAGCCCATGAGATCGGCGGTGGATTCCAGAAGCGGCCGCCCGGCATCGAGCCCGGTCTGCGCTACCCGGCCGGGACGCAGGAGATCGGCGGGCGAAAACCCGGTGCCGGAGGCGAGCAGCCCCAATCCCGCGAAGCTGTCGAAGACGATGGCGGCGAGGCTGTTCCAGTTGGAGATGAGCCAGGCGAAGACCCCAACGAAGAGGGTCTTTTTCACAAGGCGGGCGATGATGTCATCCTCTGCGCCCCAGGCCCAGAAGAGGGCCGCCAGCGTCACGTCGATCACGATCAACGTGCTGGCGATGAAGGCGACCTCGCCGCCCAGAAGCCCGAAACCGCTGTCGATATAGGAGGTGAAGACCCCGAGGAAGGTATCGATGACGCCGGTGCCGCCCATGGCTCACTCTGCCCCGGTCCGGTCACGCCCGAGGAAGCGGTCGCGGGTTTCGGCCCAGACGGCGAGGCAGTCCGGATCGGAAGCCGCGGCCTCGCCCAGTTCCTGGCAGCGCCGTTGTTCAGCCCGCAAGGGATCAGGCTCAGGCGCGACCAGCACTGTCGGGCGCACTGCCTGCCCCGCCTTATCCCGACCCATCTCCACCAGTGCCGCGGTGATCGCGATAGCGACAAAGACGATGGCCGCGATGCGGGCTAGAACCGATCCCTCCATGGTTCCGCCCCCTTCAGTTGTTGAACATCCGGGCATTGCCGGGCTGGTAACCCGCGCCCGGGGTGAGGAAGCGCTCGCGCTGGACACGGCCCTGTTCGGCGGCGGCAGACCGCTCGGCCTCGACGAGCGCGGTGGCGCGGCCATTGGCGGCCACAACCGCGATCAGGTCGGCGATCTGCTGGGATTGCAGCGCCAGGAGCTGGTTGCCCGCCTGGGTCGCCTGCAGGGCACCGACGGCGGATTGGCTTTCGCCGACAAGGGCGGAGAGTTCGGCGCGCTGGCCGTCGAGATTGCCGACGACGCCCGCCTGCACGCGCAGGGCGTCCTGCAGCCCGCCGACGGTGTTTTTCCAGCGGGAGCGGGCATCGGCCAGAAGCTGCGCCTCGGGCGCGGCCATGGGGATGTTCGCGTAGTCCTGTTGGAAGACCTGGTCGATCTGCGAGACATCGAAGGCGATGTTCTGCGCCTGAAACAGGAGCTGCCGGGTCCGGTCGACATTCTGCTGAAGCGCCTGCAGCGAGGAGTACGGCAGGCTCGCAAGATTGCGGGCCTGGTTCATCAGCATCTGCGCCTCGTTCTGCAGCTGGGTGATCTGGTTGTTGATCTGCTCGAGCGCCCGGGCGGCGGAGAGGATGTTCTCGGCGTGATTGCGCGGGTCGTAGACGATGCGCCCGCCGCCACCGAAGAAGAAGGCATGGGCCGGCGTCGCGAAGATCGGCGAAAGCCCGATGGGGGCTGCGAGCGTCAGGGCGAGCGCGGAGGCGCTGGCGAGCTTGGTCAACCGATGAGCGGTATGGGTCATGGGATGGTCTCCTCTGCTGGTTCGGGGGCTTGGGGGATCGGGGCGTCCGGCACCTCTGGTTCCGGTGCGAGATTGGTGAGGTCGGGAATCAGCTCGGCGGCCCAGCCGACCCCACGGGCCTCGAGCCAGGCGGCAAGAAATGCGTCGCGCCCATGCTCTGCGAGGATTTCCGAGATCAGCGCCTGGTCGGATTTGGACGAAGCTGCACAGAGCGCAAGTCCGACTTCCGAGAGGCCCAGCTCGAAAAGCCGGTTGCCGCGCCGCGACTGGCAATAGTAGTCGCGCTTGGGCGTGGCCCGGGCGAGGATTTCGATCTGGCGGTCATTGAGGCCAAAACGGCGGTAGATCGCGGTGATCTGCGGCTCGATGGCCCGTTCGTTGGGGAGAAGCAGCCGTGTCGGGCAGCTTTCGATGATTGCGGGCGCGATGGCGGAGGCGTCGATGTCCGAGAGCGACTGGGTCGCGAAGATCACCGAGGCGTTCTTCTTGCGCAGGGTCTTCAGCCATTCGCGGAGCTGGCCCGCGAAGCCCTCGTCATCGAGCGCAAGCCAGCCCTCGTCGATGATCAGGAGCGTCGGCCGGCCGTCGAGCCGGTCGCCGATGCGGTGGAAGAGATAGGAGAGGACCGCGGGGGCCGCGGCGGTGCCGACGAGCCCTTCGATCTCGAAGGCCTGGACCGAGGCCGCGCCAAGCTCTTCGATCTCGGCGTCCAAGAGTCGCCCATGGGCGCCGCCGAGGCAATAGGGCCGCAGCGCCTGTTTCAGGTCGGTGGATTGCAGCAGGACGGCGAGACCGGTGATCGTGCGTTCGCCGACCGGGGCCGAGGCCAGCGAGGTCAGCGCGGACCAGAGATGCTCCTTCACCTCGGGTGTGATGGCGATGCCTTCGCGGGCGAGGATCCCGCCGATCCAGCCTGCGGCCCAGCTCCGCTCGGCGGGATCGTCGATCCGGGCGAGTGGCTGCAGGGAGACCGGGGCTTCCGCACCCTCGGTCAGCTCGCCGCCGAGATCATGCCAATCGCCGCCCATGGCCAGCGTGGCCACACGGATCGAGCCCCCGAAATCGAAGGCGAAGACTTGGCTCCGCCGATAGCGGCGGAACTGCAGCGCCATGAGGGCGAGCAGCACGGATTTGCCCGCCCCGGTGGGACCGACGACCAGCGTATGGCCCACATCGCCCACGTGGAGCGAGAGACGAAACGGTGTCGCGCCCTCGGTCTTGCCGTAGAGCAGCGGCGGGCCGTCGAAATGCGTGTCCCGCTCCTCCCCCGCCCAGACGGCGGAGAGCGGGATCATATGGGCCAGGTTCAGGGTGGAGATCGGCGGCTGGCGCACATTGGCGTAAGCCTGCCCCGGCAGCGAGCCGAGCCAGGCATCGACGGCATTGACCGTCTCGACCATGGCGGTGAAGTCCCTGCCCTGCAGGACCTTCTCGACCAGGCGCAGTTTCTCGTCGGCGCGGCGCGGGTCTTCGTCCCAGACGATGAGCGTCGCCGTGACATAGGCCTCGCCCGCGACATCGGCGCCGAGTTCCTGCAGCGCCATATCGGCATCGGCGGCCTTGTTGGCGGCATCGGTGTCGACCAGCGCCGATTGCTCGTTGGTCATCACCTCCTTCAGGATCGCGGCGATGGATTTGCGCTTGGCGAACCATTGGCGGCGGATGCGCGCGACCATCCGCGCGGCCTCCATCTTGTCCATCAGGATCGCGCGGGTCGCCCAGCGATAGGGAAAGGCCAGCCGGTTGAGATCATCGAGGACCCCGGGCGTGGTGGCGGTCGGAAAGCCCGAGAGGGTGAGAACGCGCAGATGGGCGCTCCCGAGCCGGGGCTCGAGCCCGCCGGTCAGCGGCTGGTCGGCCAGGAGCGCGTCGAGATAGGCCGGGGTTTCCGGCACGCGGACGCGGTGGGCCCGCGTCGAGATGGTGGAATGCAGATAGGTCAGCGTCTCGCTGTCACCGAGCCAGCGGCATTCGGGCATGATGCCGTCGAAGAGCGCCAGCACACGGTCGGTGCGGTCGATGAAGCCGCGCAGCACCTCGCCCGCATCGATCCCCGCCGTCTCGCGCCCTTCGTAGAGCCAGGTCTCGGCCCGCGCGGCCTCTTCGGCGGGTGGCAGGTAGAGGAAGGTCAGGAGATACTTCGACTGGAAATGCGCCCCCTGCTCGGCAAACCCCGCGCGGCGTTCGGCATCGAGGAGCGCCGAGGCCGGGTCGGGAAAGCCGCTGTCGGGATACTCGGCCGCCGCCACCCGCTGCGCCTCGACGAAGATCGCCCAGCCCGAGCCAAGACGGCGAACGGCGTTGTTGATGCGCCCCGCCACCGCCACGAGTTCCGCCGCGACCGCGCTGTCGAGATCGGGGCCGCGGAACCGGGCCGAGCGCTGCAGGCTGCCATCCTTGTTCAGCACCACGCCGGGCGCGACCAGCGCCGCCCAGGGCAGGTAATCCGCCAGCCGCGTCCCTTTCCGGCGATACTCCGCGAGGTTCATCATGGTGCTGCCTCAGACCTCCAGATGACCGGGAAGGCGCAGATGCCGACGGCCGACCTCGACAAAGAGTGGATCGCGCCGCGCGGCCCAGACCGCCACCGCATGACCCAGGAGCCCGATGACGATCCCGGCGACCCAGAGCTGCAGCCCGAGCCCGATAGCCCCGGCCAGCGTGCCGTTCAGGATCGCGAAGGCCCGCGGCGCGCCCGCCAGCAGGATCGGCTCGGTCAGCGCCCGGTGGACCGGGACAGTGAAGCCCGGCACGTCCGCCAACTGCTCGAAGGTTGGCCATTCGCTACCGCTCATGGCGTTCCTCCCTCGCGGCTGTCCACTGGAAAGCCGCGTTCTCCTGCGGTGAATCGGTCGTCACCATCAGATCAATGCCCCGCCGCCGAAGCTGAAGAAGCTCAGGAAGAAGGAACTCGCCGCGAAGGCGATGGAGATGCCGAAGACGATCTGGATCAGGCGGCGGAACCCCCCGGAGGTGTCGCCGAAGGCCAGCGTCAGGCCGGTGACGATGATGATGATCACCGCGATGATCTTGGCGACCGGACCCTCGATCGACTCGAGGATCGATTGCAGCGGTGCTTCCCAGGGCATGGAGGACCCGGCCGCCCGGGCGGTTCCGGCCAGCATCAGGGTGACAGTTGCGTAGGTGACGGCATGGGCGGCCTGCGCGCGCAGCCGGTCAAGGTTTCGGGTCATGAAGATTCTCCTGTGTCGGTGTCCGTCCCGGTCGGCAGCGCCGCCGGGGTGATGCGGTAGTCACCGTCCGATCCCAGCCCGTCGACGCGGGCGAGTTCGGCGAGGTGTCGGCTGGCCCCGCGCCCGGAGAGGACGGCGATGAGATCGATGGTTTCGGCGATCAGGGCGCGCGGCACGGTCACCACCGCCTCCTGGATGAGCTGCTCCATCCGGCGCAGGGCCCCCAAGGCGGAGCCCGCATGGATGGTGCCGATCCCGCCCGGATGGCCCGTGCCCCAGGCCTTCAAGAGGTCCAGCGCCTCGGCCCCGCGCACCTCGCCGATCGGAATCCGGTCGGGGCGCAGGCGGAGCGAGGAACGGACGAGATCGGAAAGCGAGGCGACGCCGTCCTTGGTGCGCAGGGCGACGAGGTTGGGTGCTGTGCATTGCAGCTCGCGCGTATCCTCTATGATCACGACGCGGTCCGACGATCCGGCCACTTCCGCCAGGAGCGCATTGGTCAGCGTCGTCTTGCCGGTGGAGGTGCCACCCGCCACGAGGATATTGGCCCGCGCAGCGACACCTTCGCGCAACAGCGCCGCCTGAGACTCGGTCATGATGCCGGACGCGACGTAATCGGCGAGCGTGAAAACCGCGACGGCAGGCTTGCGGATCGCGAAACAGGGTGCGGTGACCACGGGCGGCAGGAGCCCTTCGAAGCGCTCGCCGGTTTCGGGCAGTTCGGCCGAGACGCGCGGGCGCGCGGCATGCACCTCGGCCCCGACATGATGGGCGACGAGGCGCACGATCCGTTCGCCATCGGCGGGGGATAGCGTGGCCCCGGTATCGGAGAGCCCCTCGGAGAGCCGGTCGACCCAGAGCCGCCCGTCGGGATTGAGCAGGACCTCGACAATCGTCGGGTCTTCCAGAAACCCGGCGATGGCGGGCCCAAGCGCCGTGCGCAGCATCCGCGCGCCGCGCGCCATCGCATCCGGTTTCCGAGCTGCCTCTGCCATGCTGTCCCCGTTCCGTGAATGGCCGCCGACGGGCGGACCTGGATCGGGTCCATCAAGAAAACCGGAAACCCGCTTGGCTCAACAGCTCTTCAAGGGGCGTAGGGCTCTGGCGCGCAAAGACAGGGAAAAGGGCTGGAGGCGATCGAACCTCCACCGCGCGGCCCATCTTGCCTTTTGGCACATAATATCTATACTGATGCCAAAGGAGAATACCATGCAGTTCGCCACGGTCCAGCCCGTCCTCGCGCGCTCCGACCTTCCCGTCATCACCGACGAGGAGGCCGCGGCGCTGGCGCGCACCACCGTCAACCTGTTCCGCGGCTGGGAGCTGACGGATGCGGAAGCCCGCACATTGCTCGGCGACATGGCGCAGCGGACCTGGGCGCGGTGGAAGACCGGCGATATCGGCCGGATCGACCGCGACCTCCGCGCGCGGATGGCAATCCTGATGGGCATCCACAAGGCGCTCCGCTATCTCTTCGCCGACCCTGCCCGGGGCTATGCCTGGATCCGCAAGCCGAACGCCGCCTTCGCGGGCCGAAGCGCGCTGGACGTCATGCTCCGCGGCGAGATCACCGACCTGATCGACCTGCGCGCCTATCTCGACGCCGAACGGGGTGCCTGGTGAATGTGCCTGTCCGGCGCGTGAGCTGGTCGCGCACGGTTCGCATCATCCGCTCGATCCACCCGCCCATCGACCTCTTCGAGGATATCGCCGATCCCGCTGACTGGGAGGCGCTGGCTTCGGCCGAGGCCAAGTTCAACCCGCGCATCCGCGAGAGCATCGGCGATCTGTCCAAGGTCCCGTTGGCCCGGCGCGTGACCGGCCCCGGCGCCAGCTGGGTCATGGCGCCTTTCGTGCATTGCTCGCCGCTCCGGCCCGGACGGTTCTCGGATGGCAGTTTCGGCCTCTACTACGCGGGCGACCGCACCGAGGTGGCGATCGCCGAGACCATCCACCACCACGCCCGCTTCATGCGCGCCACGGACGAAGCGCCCGGCTGGACCTCGCAATTCCGTGAGCTGATCGGCTCGGTCGACACCGATCTCGATGACGCCACGGGCCGCGCCGATCTGCTGGATCCGGACGACTACCACGCGTCCCAGGTCTTCGGTGCCGAGCGCCGTGCGGCCGGGTCGAACGGCATCACCTGGCCCAGCGTGCGCTTTCCCGAGGGGCAATGCATCGCCGTCTTCTGGCCCGATGTGATCCCGATCCCGACCCACGGGGCGCATTTTGCGTATCACTGGAACGGCACGGCAGTCGACTATGTGAAGCGGCTGGATAACGGGGAGGTATTGCGCGTCTTGTGACGCTGTAAGGCCAAAGGGGAGAGGCCGTATGGAGATTCTTGGCTTCGTTTCTTGAACAGAGAAAGATCAACAGGACGTTTTCGAATTTATAGCCGTTAATCCCGCTAGGCCATCGCCCGTTCGAGCCTCTGCTTCCGGCGTTCCCAATCTGGCATCACCTTGTCGAGCAGTTCGAAGAACTTTGCGCCATGATGTGGCTCGGCTACGTGGCAAAGCTCGTGAGTGATCACGTAATCGATTGCGTCGACCGGCGCCTGTACGAGGCGACGGTTCAGCAGCAGGCGTCCTGCCGGAGACATGGATCCCCACCTCTGCCGAGTCTGACGCACGATAAGACCCTTTGGCCGGAATGCCTCGGGGTCCGGGAAGTGGCCAAGACAGAGCTCGATCCGCTCCGGAAACTTGATGTGGGCCCGGTCTCGATACCATGCCTCGACCAGTTCGCGCGTCACCTCCGGCCTGGTCGGCCGGTGTGTCTGCACAACGATAAAGCCGCGGATCAACTTTACGCTTTCCTGGACATGCGGGGTAAGCATGCGCCGAAGGCCGTCTTGGATCAGGTGTTTTTCTCGTGTTCCATGATCGTTTCGATGACGTCTGGGTCACACTGTTCGCCGATGAGG
>NZ_JACIEQ010000023.1 GCF_014196965.1 Actibacterium naphthalenivorans
CCTCATCGGCGAACAGTGTGACCCAGACGTCATCGAAACGATCATGGAACACGAGAAAAACACCTGATCCAAGACGGCCTTCGGCGCATGCTTACGTACAAAAGCCGTGGCGCCGGATCCCAGCCAAAGAACATCAGAACGCTCTGCGCAGGGCCGCCCTTGCCCAGAATGATCAGCCAGGCAAAGGTGCGGACCAGAAAGCTGACCAGAAATGAGCTCATGACCACAAAGCCCAGAAACTTGGCATAGAGCCCAGCGCCATTGGCCATAAGAAAGGCCACTGGATAGGCCATGATCAGACTGAGCAAGGTCACTACCGCTGACATCATCGCCGTGCGCAGCAGCGTCTCGACCATATAGCCGCTTTTGAAGAACCGTACGTAATTCGCCAGTCCGGGGGTCGGATCCATGAAGCTGAGCCAGGCCACATAGAGCAGCGGCACAACAAAAAAGATCAGCAGAAATGCCGTAGGCGCAAGAACCGACAGGATCGTTCTGGTAGGCATGACGCGGTTCCCCGTCCTTTACGCGGTGTCAGAAATGACCGGCCCGTGCAGAGGCCGGTCTCACAGTCGAAAAGCCTTAGCTCAGCAACCAATCAGCAAAACGGGCATCCATTTCTTCCAGCTGTCCGGCGATGCCATCGGCTTTCAGGAACACCACCATGTCTTTGTATTGCGGCGCGGTCGGCATGAATTCGATAAAGGCGGGATCAATGAAATCGACGGCGGCCGGATTCACCGGCCCCATGCCCGAACTGGCGGCAAAGGGGCCGACACGTTCGGGTTTGACTGCGGATTTGACGAATTCCCACGCCATTTCCGCCCGCGGCGTTCCTTTGGCCACAACCCAATAGGCGGTATCGACCAGACATTCATTCCAGACCACGGTGCCGGGGGTTCCCTCGTCGATTGCGGTCTTGGCGTATTGCGGCCACATACCCAATACCGACACTTCGGCATCGCGCAGCATCTGTGTGGCCTGAGGGCCTTGGCTCCACCAGTTGACGACATGGGGTTTTATCTTGTCGAGCGACGCGAAGGCCCGATCCAGATCATAGGGGAAAAGCTGGTCCTTGGGCACGCCGTCGGCCAACAGCGCAAAGGCAATGATACGCGCGGCGTATTTCTGCAAAGACCGATCACCAGGGAATTTTGCCACGTCCCAGAAATCCGCCCAGCTTTGCGGGCCGGCATCGCCATAGATGTCGTTGCGATACACCAGATTGTTGCCGAAGGCATGCGATGCGACGCCATTGTTCGACAGCGCGCCGGGAAACAGGTCATCATCGCTGACCACCCCTTCGGCCGTTTCGATCAGATCGCCATTGCTGGCCTGTGCAAGCGGCGCGACACCTAGCGTGGTCACATCGAACTCATACACGCCCGACCGTTTCTGCGCGGCAAGCTTGGCCAGAGATACCGGTGAAACCGTACGAATCTCGACCCCGGTATCGGCTGTGAAGGGGTCAAACAGGTGCTTCTTGGCAGAGGCTTCCCATGCACCACCCCAAGTGTTCACGTAAAGCACGTTTTCCGCAGCCTCGGCCGAAGAAACATATGGCGCAGTCAGGGCGACAGTGCCCACCGCGACCCCGGCCTTCAGCACGCTGCGCCGGTTTAGATTGAACGTTGAATTGCGCATTTCCATCACTCCTGTTGAACATGTTGTGGTGACGGCGCCGATTGTTGTTTTCGTTGTCCGGCGCCGGGATTTAAATCTCAGCGGTCAGGTCTCAGCCAAAATTGGACTCGTAGACGCGCAGCCAGTTGCCTGCGGTCAACTTGTGCACCTCTTCTGCCGAAAACCCTCTGCGGGTCAGCGCGTCGTGAAGCAGCCCCATCTTGGAAATGTCGCTCAGCCAGCTTGGCGGCGGCGGCATCGTGGCCACGACCTTGGACCCTGCCCCGTATTGCTCGGACCGCGTCCAAAGCCCCTGACGCATCCAGTCCAGTTCCGGCGTGCCGACATAGTGGCCCGCATCGGTGCCCACGCCCACGTGATCGATCCCGGCGATATCGACCGTGCGCGCCATCATCTCGGCCCAGCCATCCACCGTGTCACAGGCCGCTTCGGGCGTGATGTTGCGATAGATCGCCAACCCCATGACGCCGCCGTTTGCGGCCAGCGCCTGAAGCACCTTGTCACTTTTGTTGCGCGGATGCGGTTTCAGCGAGGCGGCGTTCGCGTGGGTGACGGCGACAGGCTTCTGAGACACCTCGATCGCATCCAAGGTGGTGCGCTCGCCCACGTGTGAGCAATCGACCATCATGCCGTATGTGTTCATCTCGCCGATGATCTCGCGACCAAACCGGGTCAGGCCGGAATCCGAGGGCTCGTAACAGCTGCCGCCCACATCATTCTGAATGTTGTAGGTCAGCTGCACCACGCGCACGCCCAACTGGGCAAAAAGCTCAGGAAATCGAATGCGGCCCTGGAACATGCCCGAGTTCTGGAACCCCATCAGGATGCCGACCTTACCGTTTGCGTCCGCCTGCTTGATATCGGCCACGGACCGCACGATGGTCATGATGTCCGAGTTGGCCCGCTCGAGATCCAGCCATTTGCCGATGGCATCCAGGCTGTCGATTGCACCGCCCCAGAATTCCAACGTATTGGTGACGCAAGTGAAGCCGCCATCGCGCAACTGTTCAAAGATGTCGCGGCGGAAATCCCCACATTGCAACCCGTCGATAAGCATTCAGTGTTTTCCTTCTTCCATACCCGGTTCTTCCAGGATGTCCTTCTCCAGAATGGAGAGATCCATATCGAGAAACTCGTCATCATTTGCGCCCACGACCTTGCCGTCCTCGGTCAGGATGACGGTGCCTGTGTGCATGCGCGAGGCTTTGGTGTCCGGGGCGAGGGCTTCGTTCGATTTGTGGAACAGCGCGAACCACAGATCTCGGTCCACCGGGATGCGCTCGTGGCAGATGCGCAGCAACTCGCTTTGAACCGGCTCATCGGCCTCTGTCAGGGCGATGACGACCACATCACCAGCATATTTCACGTCAGCGCCCAGCCCGTGTTTCTGGATCAGAGATTTCACAACTTGCAGTTCCGCGGGACAGGTCACGTTCACGACGTTTATACGCGCAGGGGCCTGCCGCTTGTAATTGTCGACCAACAGGTCGGTGATCTCTTCTGCAACCAGCCAGGCGTGCTTGTCACCGGCGTCAAACGACAACCCGTCGGGCGTTTCGCTCAGCTCACTCGTCACCGCGATATTCTCGGGAAGCCGGTCCAGCATCTCGAGCAGGCGCTCAAAACCTGAAAGGCCCATGGAGGCCGAATAAAGCCCTGCATCCGTGACGGACGGGCGGCGTCCCGAGGGGATGCCTTTGTATTGCAGCAATCGCTCGATCACCATGCGGCTTTCACGAAGCGATGCCGAAAAGGATGTTTCTGTCTGTTCGCTCATGTCTACTTTTTTCCTGTCCGCGGAGGATTGGCCCAGTCAGCGGATGCCGTGCCGCAAGCGATTTCCTCGGGCAGCGGCGCGCCTTGAAACAGGACGCCACGGATGACGCGATCCATCGCATCCACGGTCTTGTCGAGGCCATGGATGCCGCTGTTCAGAAGCTTGGTGATATGAGCGGGAATAAAATCTTCGCTCATGATGTTGGCGTGAGGGGAATGATAGTTCAGCCCGTCAAGCGACTGAATGCGGCTGACGATGAAACGGCTGTCGGGATGGCGCAGCAGAAACCGCGCAACGCTGATCGTGGGGTCTTCCTCGGCCAGCTTCGCATCAAGGGCGACCACCAGACGTGGCAGATCCAGCCCCAGTTCATAGGCTTCGTCGATATCCGCCCGCGGACCGCGGCGGGGTTCCTCGGCATTGCGCGATTTGTACCAGATGAACCGGCGGGACGCATCGGAGCTCAGATCCATCCCCAAGGCCCAGCCATACTGGCTGTGGATGATGTCGCGCAGATGCCCCACGGACATTTCCGGCGCGCCCGTGATCTCTTCGTCGACAACAAGGGTCTTGACCTGCGCATCGGCATAGTCGGGCACCAGATCTATCAACAGGGACATCAGCGTTTCGATCGCATGTGCCCCGTACCGCCCCTCGATTGATTTGCAAAAGCCGACAAGCGGTGTACGGCTGGGGTTCGCACCACTTGCCACCTGCTTGCGCAGCCGCTCCAACTCACCCCTCATCGTCGCCAGCTCAGCGGCGATGTCGCTGCTAGGCGGGTAGCGCCCGTAGGGCGTGGTATCTTCCATGCGGTAGGTGATCGTGCGATCGACCAGCCCGATCAGCCGGTCCAGCGGGGCGCAGTTTTCCGACAGGTCCAGCATTTTGGCCTGCGCAATTGTCTTTTCCCGGATCAAAAGCCATTTGTTCACCAGCTTGGGTCGATTATTCACGAAAAACATCAACCCGAGCGCCGAGCCATTGCCGACACCCAGATAGCGGGACATCTCTGGATCGAGAGGAACCGCGTTGCTCCCGCCGATTTCCCGCGCCAGATGGTTCAGGATATCGGTGGCGAAGACCCGCATCATATAGGCCGCCAACATCTGCGCCGAAAGCGACCAGCGCAGCGGATGATCCTTTTCGAACGCGACGAAGGTCTTGGTGCCGAAGGTGCCGTTCCCGTCCAACCCGGTGTTGCGCATGGTATAACCAGCGTCCCACAGCATTTCGGCATCAGGCTGCAGCCCCCCCGACAGGCTGGTCAGACAGTCGTCAAAAACCCGCGCGCTGCGGTTCGCGCGGAACCATGCCAGCGTACCGGGCGTCGCGCGCCCACGGTATAGCTTGGGCATTTCCTGACGGGTGGTCTCAAAATCCGCATCGGAAATGCGGCCCTCGACCAATGCGCCCATCATATCCCAAGCGGTTCCGATGATGCGGAAGGTCCTGCCGGCTGTAGTCGGCTTGAAAGAGTAGATCGGGAAGGAAAACTCCCAGCCTCCACATACGATGTGATACAGCGCCTCGCCCTCCCCGTTCGCGTTGATGCGGAACCGGGTGCGCGTGATCGACCAGCGCTCCTTGATCATCTGCTCGACGAAAGCGCGCGAAGCACTGATCCGGGACGGTTGGATCGCGGCAAGTCGCTCGGGCTTCATCAGAATCGAAGCGGAGCGCAGACCGCATTCGTCCAACTGGTCCAGTGCCCCCAAACCGCTTTCACTCCGTTCAAGATGCATATGTTGCTCCACAAATCTTTAACCGGACGGCGCCACATGTTGTATTCATATTAGATACACCGTATTTTATTTGAATTTTATGAAATTCGATTTAGGCTTTGTCAAACCCGTTTCGTGCTTTTCCATCCCCATCCAAAGCGCGTATGCTAACTGCCTGAATATGAGGCGAGAATATTGGAGCTTTGGAGTTTTCATGACGGACATTGAAACAGCGAAGCCGACAGGTGGCGTAAGAAGCCTTTCGACAGCAACCAAGGTTCTCCGCATGCTCGACTTCATCGCCGGCACTGACATTCCCATGCGGCTGAGCGATATCTGCGCCGGGCTCAAACTTCAGCGGGCGACGGCCTATCAGCAGCTCAAGACCCTGGCGGATGCGGGGTGGGTCGAACTGCGGGAAGACGGTTGCTATCAGCTTTCGCTGCGCTGTGTTTCGGTCGCCGCGGCGGCCCTTCGACAGATGAATCTTGGCGATCGCGTCGAACCCATTCTCGAACGGCTTGTGCAGCGCACGAACGAAACCGCGTCGCTGACCAGCTATCAGAATGGCGCGCCAGTGATCATCCAGCGCGTCGAGGTCAAGCGTACGATTGTCGCGCGGCAGGAGGTGGGGGCGCGGCTGGATCCAGTGACATCCGCGTCGGGCAAGATACATATCGTTTTCGAAGACCCCAAAGCGCTGCGTGAACTCGAAACACTGGATCAGAACCCGATACCGGAACACGAACGGCTCAAGATCGCCGAGGATCGCATCGCCTTTTCGGAGCCAGGAACCGGCCTTCTGGCTGCCGCGACGCCAATTCTGGACAGCAGCGGGAAATGCATCGCGGCGCTGTCCATCGTCGGGCTCGAACATCAGAATGAAATCCTGAGTTCGGGCAAACACCTGCTTGAAGCCGCCGAAGAAATCTCGGCCCGCTTCAGGCTCTAGTGGCGGGCACACCCCGGCCCGTCTTTGGCATCAGGTGCCCTAAACAGGAAAAATTCCGCCTTTGTAGTAGACCAGCGGCGGCGCGTCATTGTCTGCCACATAGCCCACGATCCTTCCAAGAACGATCAGGGTTTCATGTCGCTCGATCGTTTCTTCGATGACGCAGTCGATGACCCCGACCGCATCGGAAAGCACCGGCGCGCCTGTGAGCAATGTGCCCCATTGCCCGGTCGAGAAGCGATCCGCCCCTTTTGCCGCCGTACGCCCACCAAAAACATCGGCCAGGGGTTTGTGATCGGCGGACAGGTAGTTCACCGCGAAGCTCCCTGCTTCAAGCAATGTCGCCAGCGCCGAGGTTGATTTCCCCACCGACACCATCAGCGTCGGGGGCGTGGCGGTGAGATGCGCAACTGACAATGCCAGAAAGCCGGCGGGCCCCTGCGCGCCGGTCGCGGCGACGACGGCCCCGCCGATGGCGCGCACCCCCATCAGGGGCCAAAACTCCTTGGGATCGACGGCCGGCAGGTCTTGTCTGTTCATCGCGTGGTCTCCTTTTTATGCTCCGCCATCCAGCCCTATCGGTACCGCTCAACGATCAGGAGCAGGTTCACATGCGTTCGCGCGGTGAACCCGCAGGCCCGGGAACTCACGCTTCGGCCGCGTCGCTCGCAGTCGACGTCAGCCCCAAAAGAAAATCACGGTTCCCTGCGAGGGCACGCCTGTCTTGCGGATTGATTGCAGGGGGTGTGGGGTTTTCCAACGCGCTGACAATGTCAGCGTAAAGCGGCAGCGCGAAACCCATCGCCTTTGTCAAACGGATCCGGGTCATGGTCCAGTCCAGCTTCTCGCGCGCGCGGGGCACGGTATAGTGCCCGTCGCGCACCCACTGGACGACCAGCCAGTCAAACGTGCTTAGAAATGCCAGGGAATCTGCCGCCTGAAGGATGTCTTCCTCGGTGTCGCCGCCCAGTTCGTGCCGCAAGATCAGCACTCGGACCCGCCGCGAAAACGGATCATCGACCGGGACGCCCTGCGCGGCCAGCCATTGCTGGACGATATCGGCAGAACGCAGCGAATGCGCAAACAGGTAATCGGGATTGTCGAACCCGTCTTGGGGCGTGCTGCTCGGCCCGCCCGGGAAAAACCGTTCCGCGTCGTGGACGAGGGCCGCGAATCTCAGGGCGTCCGATGCACATGGGTCCAGCCGGATCGCCCATTCGCGTGCCGACAGAAGGTGCTCAAGCTGATAGAACCCGTCCAGCCAGTCAAGCGCGGCCAGTTCAAGCGCAGTGAATTCAGCGGACGCATAGCGCCCTGCCAGATCGCGCTTCGCCGTCGCGCTCATGACGCGGCCCCTGCCCTGATCGCTCGCCAGATCCGTTCGGGGGTCAGCGGCATTTGGGAAATTTCGACCCCGAAATCGACCAGCGCATCGCAGACCGCGTTGGTCAGCGCCGCCGCTGGCGGGATGGTCCCCACCTCGCCCACACCGCGTACGCCGAAAGGTGTCACATCCGACGGAACTTCGGTGTGCAGCAGTTCGATCGGGGGCACGTCGCTCGCCATCGGCGCGAAGTAGTCCATCATCGAGCCATTCATCAATTGGCCGGTTTCCGGGTCATAGCGCAGCTCTTCGTCCAGCGCGGCGCCCAGCCCCTGAACCAGCGCGCCACGCACCTGCCCCTCGACCAGCAGCGGGTTCACAGGTACGCCGCAGTCATGGACCATGACGAAACGCTCGATCTCGAAATCCCCGGTGGCGGGATCAACAGCGACCACCGCCGCCGCCGTGCCAAAGGAAAATGACGCGGACCGTGGCTCGAAATGCGCGGTGGCCTCAAGCCCCGGGGCGATCCCTTCGGGGATACCCTGCCCGGTGATCGCCCGGTTGAAGATATCCTTGAAGCTGATCGACCGCCCCTGATCCGCCTTGAGGCAGACAGCCATATCCCGGATCTCGAGCGCATCAGTCTCGGCCTCCAGCGCCATCGCCGCGATCACCAGAACCTTGTCGCGGATCGCTTCGGCGGCTTCTTTCAGCGCACCCGCCGCGGCGATCAGCGTGCGTGATGCGAAAGCGCCGGTGTTCAGCGGCGACGCCCCGGTATCCCCCGCATGGACGCGCACAAAGTCATAGTCGATCCCCAGCACCTGCGCGCAAATCTGCGCAAAGGCGGTTTCGCTGCCCTGCCCGAAGGTCGAGACCCCGGTATAAAGATCAACGCCACCAGAGCGGTTGACCCGCAGTGTAACGCTTTCATGCGCCCCGAACTGAGAGCCGCGATTGGCCAGAAACCGCGCGCTGGCATAGCCTGTCCGTTCAACAAATGACGATAGTCCGATGCCGACAATCCGCCCATCGCCGCGCGGTTTGCGCGAAGCCGCCCAATGGCGTTCGTAGTCCACGGCCGTAGCCGCCATTTCGAGTGTGCGCAGGTAGTCGCCATTGTCATAAATCGCGCGGCTCGGCGTCGTCCAGGGCAGGTCCTCGGGGCGCAGCATGTTCAGGCGGCGCATCTCCAGCGGGCTTTTGTTCAACCGGCGCGCAAGCCGATCCAGCAGGACCTCGCGCGCGAAATTGACCTCGGGCTGACCATAGCCGCGATAGGCCCCCACCGGCGTCTTGTTGGTCAGCACCACGTTGCGCTTCACTTGCGCGTCCGCCACCCTGTAGGGACCGGTGAAGGTCACCGAGGACAACTGAGACGATCCGAAGGGCGAATTCCATCCGCCGATATCGGTCGTGTATTCATTCATGATCGACGTGATCCGGCCGTCCTTGTCCGCCGCGATCATCATGTCGTGAAAGGCTTCACGCCCATGGGTCGAGGCGCGGAAATACTCCATCCGGTCCTCGATCCACTTGACCGGCCGTTCCAACAGCATCGCGTGCAGACAGGCCAGGATGTCTTCGGGGAAGGCCCCCAGCTTGAGCCCATAGGCCCCCCCCACATCCGACGCGACGACCCGGATGCTGCTTTCGTCCAGCCGCAGGGACTCTGCCAGTTGCTTGCGCACCAGATGCGGAACCTGGGTCGAGCTGCGCACATCCAGCGCGCGGGCGCCGGATCGCCAGGACACAACGATGCCGCGCGTTTCCATCGGCAGCGGAGCGACCCGGTTGACCACGAACCGGTCCGCCAGCACGGCATGCGCCGCGTCGCGCTGTGCTTCAGGTTCTCCGGCACGGTCCACGTTCGACGCCATCAGATTGCTCTCGAGGACATCCGGGTGCAGCACCGGCGCGTCCGGCTCCAGCGTCGCGGTCATGTCGGTGACATGGGGGATCGGCTCGTATTCGATCTCGATCAGTTCCAGGGCGTCTTCCGCGATCGCGCGGGTAACCGCCACGACGCTGACCACAGGCTGACCTTCGTGTGTGGCGCGGTCGCGCGCCAGCGCATAGTAGGGCAGGCTCGGCGCACCGGGAACGGGGCGCAAAACTGTCAAAGGTTCGCTCAGTTCTGCCACCCTTCGCCCGTCCAGCACCTGGACGACACCCGGCAGCGCCTCGGCCGCTGTGGTATCGACCCTCAGGATGCGGGCGTGGGGAAAGGGGCAGCGCGCCACGGCCATCTCAAGCTGATGGGCCAGTGTCACGTCGTCGGCGAAAAGCCCGCCCCCGCGCAACAGCCGGTCATCTTCCTTGCGGGGAACCGATCTTCCGATAATTGCCCGATCCGTGTCTGCTGGCATATCCACCCCCGCCGTCACCTGGAAATTCATGCCGGAACCTCCGTCTGCGCGGACATGCCGTGGACCGCACCAAGATAGTCTTCTATTGCCCGCACGATACCTTCATATCCGGTGCAGCGGCACAGGACGCCGCTGATCTCGTCGCGGATTTCGGCCCTCGTCAGGACCCGCCCCCATGCCTCCAGCGATTTTGCGACGGCCAGGAACCCCGGCGTGCAGAACCCGCATTGCAGCGCGTGGTGGCGCTTGAACGCCTCTTGCAGAAGGCTCAGCCTGTCACCATCGGACAGTGCTTCGACAGTACGCACCCGCGCCCCGTCGAGTTGAACCGCCAGCAGCAAACAGGATTTCACCACCCTGTCATCGACGCTGATGGTGCACATGCCGCAGACGCCCTGTTCGCAACCGATATGGGTGCCCGTAAGCCCCAGCGTCTGGCGCAGAAAATCCGCCGCATGCATCCGGACCGGAACAGACTGCGTAATTGTCCGGCCATTGATCTCAAGCGAAATTTCGACCCGGTTGGTGCTGGCTGTCATAGCGGCTCCTGATATGTGCGGAAGTTTCACGATAATTCGGGCTTTGGCTCCGGCACGTGCTGGCAATGCCGGGGCAGGAACTCAGACGCCGACGGGCTGCATTTCCTTGACGACGACATCGCCGTCGATGACGATGGCTTCGTCATCCAGAAACAGCGAGCAGTTGCGCATCGGGATGTCCAGATGGCAGGCGGTATCGTTGGGTCCGCCCAGCTCGTTGTTTGGCCCGGTCGAGAACATGACGTTGCCGTAAAAGCTGCGCAGCTCCATCCCCATGCCGCCCGGGAACTGGGTCAGCCCGTGCCATTGCGCCCGGTGGTCCAGCCCCCAGCCCACATGACTCATGCCGTATCCCTTTGGGTCCTTGAAGCTTTCCATGTAGGATTTGACCAGTTCCGCATCCAGCCCGCCGCGGATGTCGGTAATAGTGCCTTTTTCAATCGTATAAGTGATCGGATCGCGCGCATAGCTGTTGAAAGGCAACAGGACATCACCCGGCGCCACGACGATCTGACCATCCACGCCATCATCCGCCCCACCCGAAAAGACAAAGGCCGCCGGCCAGTGGTCCCAGCGCCCAGGCTCATCGGTATAGCCGTATTCTGACATGGTCGGATAAACCCCGAGACGGTAGGTCACATCGGTGCCATGCGGGCTGGTGATGCGCATGGTCTTCGCTTTCGACAGGATCTCGGCGCCGACCTCGACCCTCTCGCGCAGCTCTTTGGTGGGGAGCAGACGCGCCAGCAATGGTGCCGGTTCGACGGCGGTCAGAACCCGCGTGCCTGCCGCCTGTATCGCCATCTGTTCGTCGGAGAACAGCAGGAAGATCAGGTCCACCAGCATGTCGGCATCCTTCAGCGCCTCGACGGCGGAGGGGTTGGCGGCCAGTCCGGTCTCGCCCACGTTCCAGCTGCCTGCGGGCGGCACTTCGGGCAGGCGCATGTGATACATCCGCGCGCCCAGCCGCTGACCCGCCGCCATGAAGGCATCGGCATAATCCATCCGTTCGCTGCCCTGCGACAGCACGACGACCTTTTCACCCTCATGCACGCCGGAAAGCGTCAGCTGGTGAAGACAGATCTCGATCAAAGAGTTCAGATCCATGTTTGGGGTTCCTTATGTCCAGACGAGTTTTCCAAGTTGACCATGCGCCCTACTTCTGCTGGTGCGCGGCGGTTGGCAGATATGGGGCGAGGATGGGGCTCAACACACGGAAGAACCCCTTTTCATTGTCCCAGGGGATCATGTGGCCTGCGTCGGGGACGCAGGTGATCGGGATGGCGGGGTTGGTGCGGGCC
>NZ_JACIEQ010000024.1 GCF_014196965.1 Actibacterium naphthalenivorans
ACATCAGACCAGCCAGAGACTGGGAAACGTGAAGATGTTCTCTGAAAGTTCCCCCTTAGCGTGGTTCTACGAAGAAACCTTCCGATGGGGCCAGCTACCCCCGACTGCGACTCTTGTTAGAAAACAAAAGGCGCAAGATAGAAGGTTGGCGGTACGCTGGGGTGCCGGTGCACGTGCACGTGATGGCGCTCGACCATATTCCGCGAGTTCAAGCGCAATCCTTCTCCGATCCATGCATCCCGCTGGTCGAGGTGCCATAGAGTGTCACGCAGCATCTATTGCGGCATCTCCCCCGAAATACGTTTGAGTCCGGCAGCGCGGGGGTCATAGTGATAGCCCGTTATTGTGCCGTCCCTGATCTTTTCGACAGCGTCGTTGATGACAAAGAGAGGAACGAGGAACCATTCTCGCGGGACCACAGGCCTTCCAAAGCGATCCATGATCTCGATCTCGAGCCGTGCAGGTTCGAAAATGCGGTGGATCAGGTTCTCCAACTTGGACCGATTGATGTTGTAGAGCTCGTATGTCGCGACCACCTCGACATTCGCCATCAGAAACGTCGGCTGCAACTGCGCGCCGGCGATCCGCTTCTCGACGCTCATATTGGTAACGCCGATCTTGTGCACCAGTTCCCGGTTTTCTGTGACGAGTGGATGATCGGATTTGCTGCGAAGCACATAAATGATCCCGCTCGCCTCATCACCATCGATTGTCTGGTCCGAAAAAAGTGGGCCTGCCGATGGGTCAGTGATTCGGCGTCCCGCGCCGTCCTTGTTCAACGCGCGCTGGAGCGAGCGCATCAGCATGTTGCTCTCGGTGCCGTTGTCAAAAATCACCCGCAGACGAGCATCGGTACGACCTTGCTCATTCGTGATGGTCTCACCCTTTTCAGTAACATAGGCTTTCTGACCGCCGACGATGAAAAAGCGGCCCTTCTCAATCTCGGCTTTCATCTCGAAAGGGCGGGTCTCCCGCAAACCGCTATCCAGTTCTTTCTGGACCATCTCGAACAATGGCTTGAACTTCGAAAAATCTTCGCATTTTTCGCGATTGGCGACTTCATCGGCGGCCTTTTTCTCGGCTGTTGACCGGACATGCTTCAATTCCGTGAGGGGTGATTTAGCAACTTCCACGCCCAGTTCGGCGAGGAGGGCATCGTCATCGAGGTCATCGGAGTCTGATGCTGAGGGCGCAGGGGTGTTTGCTAGGAGACCCTGCTCGTCGAGTGGGGCAAGGAGGTCGCGGCATTCCTGCAAGTCGCGGATCCGATCAAGACGCACGGCGTAGAGGCGTTCAAAGATATCACGATCCTCCCCGTGCTGGGGAGGCCGGCCATGCTCATCTGCAAATCGCAAGATTTCCTCAAAACCTGCGATGATGCGTTCTTCGCGTGGTGTGCGGCTGAGCTGCTTCTTGACCTCGACCTCGACGCCAAGCTCAGCAAGGAGGGCGTCGTCTTCGTCAGTGAAACCCTTAGCCATAGGTAGCCTCCTGCTTCATGCGCGCGAGATAGGCGACGCCTTCGGCCATTTTGTTCTCCCACGGATCAGGCGATGTGATGGAAGGCAGACGGCCCCGCTCCTGCTTGAACTTGACGGCGCGTTTCGCCAGATCTCGCGCCTCGTCCGGTGACAGTTGCACCTTTTTCGCCGAGATGACGGCCTGAACCTGCCGAAGGCTTTCCTCGCTCATCGTCTTTGCCAGAATCGAGTAGGCTTCGCCGAACGGATTGATGCGATCAATCAGATCGATGTCGAGTTCGCGCACGTCCATTGCGAATTTGCGCACCCCGTCGATCAAGGCGGTATTGCCGGTTGTTTCTGTGTCATCGCGGTTCGACAGCGCGATCTCTTTCGCCTTTTGGGTCAGGTTCAGCGCAGCAACTGCGTGTTGGCGCACCGCTTCCTGATCCTCTGCATCTAGCTCTGGGAACCTGGCACCGACAATCTTGCCCATGCGAACCTGCGTCAGTTCCTCCGGCACCAGCTCTTCGTCGAAGAGGCCCCGTTCGATCGTAGTCTTGTCCTGAACGAAAGCTGTGATCACCTCATTGAGGTCCTCTTGGCAGATGCGCTTGGCTTCCTTGCTCTTGGGTTCGACCAGGCCTTTGATTTCGATCTGGAACTGTCCGCTGGCCTCGCTGAAGCCAACGTTCTCCTTGTTGGGGTCATAGCCGCCCTCGCCGTAATCGAACCCTTCGACAGGGCCACTTTTCACGGTCTTGGGTGTGAAGTTGAAACGTGGGGCCAGCACCTGCTCCATCAGCAGGCTTGCAGCGATCGCCTTCAGTGTATCGTTGACTGCCTCGGTCACGGCTTCGGCCGCGGCGCCAGGCTCCGCGATAAGGTTGGTGAACCGCGCTCGGGTCTTGCCCTCGGCATCGCGGGTGGCGCGGCCGATGATCTGCACGATCTCCGTCAGGCTGGCGCGATAACCCACCGTCAGGGCGTGTTCGCACCAGATCCAATCGAACCCTTCTTTCGCCATACCCAGGGCGATGATGATGTCGACATGATCGCGGTTGTTCTTCTGCGTGGAGTCTTTCAGCGCGGCGGAAACCTTGTCACGCTTGGATGGCTCGTCGTCCACCAGATCGGCGATGCGTAAGACTCGCTCGTCGGGCGTCTTGACCAGCTGAAAGCCCGTGATGGGATCCGCTCCCTGCCAATCGCCCAGGGCGTCAATGATATGCTCGACCTCGCGATGCTTGTCCTTGGTGCTTTCGCGCGAGTTCACGTTCGGGATGTGAAGGATCGTCTTCTCGGTCGGATCCAAAACCTTGAGGATGTCGTCCGCATAGGACCCGGAATAGAAGAAATACCCGATGTCGAGCGTCTTGAGGTATTTGTAACCATTCAACTGCTGATAGTAGGTATAGGTGAAGGTATCGAACTTTGCCTCATCTTCGGGCGACAGAACGGCTTCGGCATCGCCGCGGAAATAGGACCCGGTCATCGCCACCAGATGCACCTTGTCGCGCGCGACAAGGGCGCCCAGATGCGTGCCCAGCTTATTATCAGGGTTGGCAGAGACGTGGTGAAACTCATCTACCGCGATGAGCCGATCATCAAACGCTTCAATCCCGAACTTGTCCACGGCGAACCGAAAGGTCGCGTGGGTGCAGACCAGAATCTTATCGTCGCTCGCCAGGAACTTGCCGACAGCGCCGACCTTGCCGTCATCCCCGCCGGGAGCGTTGCACAGGTTCCATCGCGGTTGCACTGTCCAGTCTGCCCAGAAGCCGTACTTGCTCAGCGGCTCGTCGTTGAAGCTGGACCCGATGGATTTTTCTGGCACCACGACGATGGCCTGACGCAGGCCTTGATTGTGCAGCTTGTCGAGTGCGATGAACATGAGCGCGTGGCTCTTGCCAGATGCCGGCGGCGACTTGATCAGCAGGTATTGCTCGCCCCGCTTCTCATAGGCACCCTCTTGCATTTCGCGCATGCCAAGCTCGTTCGATTTGCTCGAGCTTCCATTGGCCGCATAATTGACAGAGACGGAAGGAACCTGCTGTGTCATGATGTTTTCCTTCTGAGGGGCGCGGAATCATTCGCTTTGGGGCGGGCAATCAAAACCCGATCAAGTAGCGAGACCGCACGCGGCCCGTTGTAACAGTATGATTTATATGTATTTTCCAAAATTACGCCCTCTAGCCCACATACGCACAATCAAAACCCGATCAAATGTTATCCCTGTCACGCCCATGAGGGGACATATCCAGCACGAGGGCGTTCAGCATCCGCAGGACGGATCAGACCAGCATCCAGCGTCGCGCGAATAACCCGCGACGCCTGCGCAGCGTTCTGGTCGTCGATGCCGAGCCGCTCCCGAAGTGTCGCGTTCGTCATCTTCTGACCGCCTACGTATTTGAGCGCGGCATGTTGGTAACACGCTCGCACGGCTTCTTCCGGTGTCATGTCCGCAAAGCGGCGTGGTGCAAACAGAACCACGCGCACGGCGTCTCCCTCCATGCGGAAATCCGGTGGGGGCAACTGGTGTAGCTCAACCGCCGAGATCACCTTGTCGATGCCGGTGCCTTGTTCTTCGCAAAGTTTCATGCGCCGCATCAAGGAAGCAAGAGCTTCATTTCGGGAACGCGGGGGCGAGTCCAAAAACCGGTCGGGGCTAACCAAGGGGGCGCCCGGGTTCGTGATCTCCATGCGATCGCTGAATAACTCGATGAGTGGACCGGCACCGGTGATCGTCATGTCCTGGTGGATCAATGCGTTGGCGATCAATTCGCGGATCGCTATCGACGGGTAGAGCGGACGCTCCTCGCGGAATGCTTTACCAATCAATTCGTTGCGGGGCAGAAGGCCGTCGATGTAATCCACCAGCCCCTGAAATCCCGCTGCATAGCCGCGCTGGCCGTCCTGGCGGTGGCTCACGTCATCTGCACGTCCGGTGCCAGCATAGGCCACGAAACGAACCCCTTTGCGCTCTACAGAGGGGCCGAAATCGGAAAGTTTCTTAGCATACAGGATTGCGCCCAGATTGGTAATGTTCCAGCGGTCGCTTACATCTTTCTGGATCAGACGATCTGCCAATAGCCTGTCGAAGATCCCCTGCCTGTTATCCGGCAAGGGCTGGCCCGTAAGATCGAAGTAGTTGGCGTAATTCAGCCGCGCAAGAACGTCGTCGCCGGACAGGAACTGCGCCGCGACGCCTGTCTCCCAAGCGTAGGGCTGCAACTTGCTCCAGAGGGCACGCAGGCGTTCCGGATGGTCGGACAGGCGCGGCGTGGCACTGCCGATGCGCAAATAGGCTGTGCGGTCAAACTCTACCGGAGCGGTTGCGGCGGCGGGGATAGTCAGCAGGATCAGGCGCTGCCCGTCATGATCGACCTCTTCGAACCGGAACTCGATGCCCGGCTGGAGGTGGTTGGCCACCCACAGTTCGAGCGGCTGCCCCTTCTCCTTCTTCACTGTCGGCTCAAAAATCGTGCCGACAGCCGCATGATCACCGTCTCTCACCCCCCAAACCACATAGGCGAAGTGCTGATCGGCAAGCCGTGCAGCATTGGACAAGGCCGAGATCAGCTTGCCGATCAACGGTCCGTCGGCGTTGTTTTCCTTGAACTCGATCCAGGTGGTTTCCGCTGGTTTGGCGCGCAGATCGTCCACCAGTTTGCGGGTGCGTTCCGCGCTCATGACAGGGTCAAGGGTCATAGTGTGTCCACTTTCTGACCCACCACGCCTGGGTAGCGTTTGTCGTAGGGGCATTCCTGTATTGCCCGCCGGCCCAGGTCGTTCGGCTTGGCCGGGCTACCGTTGGTGGCATAAATAATCGAATTGGAGGGAAAACCTTTGATCATTGACCTCTCACCCGCTTATCAAAACGTCTTAAAAATATGCGGGCTGTGATCAGGATTATTTGAAACCGAAAAGCACAATCTTCTTCATCTGACAGGCCCGGATGGCTACCGTGCGGATGCAATCTTGCCCACAACCCCAATACGTACGCAGGTTTGCCTCTGTCGTTCTCCCACTCATTGTATTCGTGAAGTAGGAACGGTCCCGATTTTGTATCTGCAAGATATTGCCTCTTTGCGTCATCGCTAACCTTAGGATCACATCCAAAATATTCCGCAATTTTGTCCAGCAGTTCCTGATAGAAATTTCTGATCATCGCGTTGGCGGAAGACCAGTTCCCTTGCGAAAAGTTCTGAATCGCTTGATCCAAATGCCCCTTGGCGGCGCCCAACCCGTGCCGACCAAGTAAGGCCTCAATTTCGCTGGTCGCCTCTCGAAAATCTGTCTCAGGTACATCCTCAGGCAGCATCCGCCTGAGAACAGTCTGTTTAATGACCCTTGGAGCGTCATCGAAAATGGAAGATCTGCCCATTGGGTCTGGAACCTCCTCTTCCACAAGTGTGAAGCCATCCATTTTCAGACCAGCAAGAAGACGCAACCAGACATCTGGCTTGTTGCGCTTGCTTTGCTCGGATGCCGTAATTGCATGCTCAATCATGGCTCTGCTTAGGTCACAGTTTCCGTTGACCGTCGGAACAGAACGTCCCCCCATACTGCTTCTTGCGAACCGAACCATTTCATTGGCCTTCGATGCTACCGATCCAGAACCACAGAATTCGTCAACACCCCACCCTAGGGTGAGAGACGAGAAAGCGGTTTGTGTCGACATTTCAGCAATCATCTCGCCCGCTGCCATCAACGTCATGCTGTTAAAGTCGCTCATGCGCTCACCTTCGTCGTCATCTTCGTGTACATCTCGAACAGTTTTTCCAGCCGTTCGGTGTCGTTGCGGAAGCGGCGGCCGATGTAGATGCGTTCCAGCACCTCGTCGTTGTGATCATGCGCGGCGCGGAGGTTGGCGGGCATTTTCTCGGGGTCGTAGAGGTCGGCGATGGTGGCGGGGAAATGCGCCTCGCGGGCCAGAAGGATGCCTTCTGCCGCCGCAGTCAGGTCGGCGCGGTTCTTTTCCGTCAGTTTCGGGACGGGGAAGGTGTTCCAGCCCATGGTGTTGGAATAGCGGAAATCGGTTTTCATCTTGCCGCAGACCGTGGCGATCCAGACCAGATGCAGGCGCGAGGCGATCAGCGCCATGTTCCAGAGCGGGGCGTCGTAGAGGGCGAAGGTTTCACTGGTCACTGTTGAGCGCGCATCAATGATGCCGTTCGGCAAATATGGGCGGTTTTCAGAAGACGTTCGAGGAACAGTGAGCGTCCAATTCTTTCCGATCCGCATTTCACGCATCTGATGGGCGCGACTTGCCATCTCGTTGGCGCTCTTGTCGCGGCTATTCAAGCGCATCATGCGCACGCCTTCTATGCGTTGGCGAATTGCTTCAATCGCCAACGCCTCTTGCAGATGATCGTTCTCAATCCACAAGCAATAGCGTTCCAATCCGCGAATGAACTCCGCAGAACCATAAATCCGGCGGATGAATTTGTTATGTTGGTCGGGGGTCAGACCAAGGGTCCGCACTTCGTCTGCACTCAGGAGCAGGTGCCCGCCGTCAACGGGCTTGTTCCCAAAGCTCATGTTGGCGGTGCCGTTTAACGGCCTACTGGCTTTGTCCACTATCACATTCGGCGCGGCCACCAGATAGGCATTGACGTTGTCCGATTCCTTCACAACGGACCCGCCATCATCTGCCAGCGAGAACAGTTTGCGCACTTGCCCCGCATGATTGGAAATTCCAACAATCGCCACGGTCACGCCCGCATTATGGCTGGCAAGGTTCGCCCATTTGAAACTGGTGTGGGCAAAAGCAATCTCATGCCCAATCTTGAAGATCAGCGGCCAAAGGATCGGCACCTGCTGCCCCTGACAGATCGAATTGGTGGACACAAAGGCCGACACGGTGGGCGTGTGCAGCCCATAATCAGCGGCCTTCATGAACCAGCCCGCAACATAGTCGAGCGACTTCCAGCTTTTCGTGCGCCCATCGAATATGCGCTGCAAATCCTCTTTCTGTTCCGTGCTTTGCCAGGTTGATCCCAGATACGGCGGGTTCCTGCAGATATAGGTCTCGCCCCCCTCATTCGCGAAGTCGATCTGCGCCTGATCCAGTGGGGACATGAACAGGTCATAAGCCTGAAACTTCACCCCCGTCCCCGTGGGCGGGCAGACCGACAGCCAGTCCAGCCGCAGGGCGTTGCCGCAGGTGATCCAGTTCTGTGCGTCCAGCGGCAGGAATTCGGCCAGCGCCTCTTTCTGGCCGCGATAGGTCACGTCGCATTGGTATTCCGCGATGATCAGCGCCAGCCGCGCGATCTCGGCCGAGAAGTCGCGCAGCTCGATCCCGCGATAGTTGGTGAGGGGAATGTCGGTGCGGCGCAGCGGCTCGCCCCGGCGCTTGTTGATCTCATACTCAAGGCTGCGCATTTCCTTGTAGGCGATGACAAGGAAGTTGCCCGACCCGCAGGCGGGATCGAAGACGCGGATCTTGGCCATGCGGGCGCGCAGATTGGCCAGCTTGCGCGCGTTGTCGCCCGCCGCCTCCAGTTCTGCCCGCAGATCATCGAGGAAGAGCGGGTTCAGCACCTTCAGGATGTTCGGCACCGAGGTGTAGTGCATCCCGAGAACCGAGCGTTCCTCCTCATCCGCGACGGCCTGGATCATCGAGCCAAAGATGTCGGGGTTGATCTGCGTCCAGTCGAGGCTGCCGATATGGGAGAGATAGCGCTGCGCGATCTTGGAAAAGCGCGGCACATCGGTGCTGCCCGAGAAGAGGCCACCGTTCACATAGGGAAAGGTGTCGGCCCAGCGGGGCAGCTTGGCCTCGGCGCGCTTGGCGATTGGCGTGTTCATCGCCCGGAAGATTTCGCCAATGACTTCGTGCGTGTTCGACCCGTCGCGGTTGGCCATCTGGTCGATGGTGGCGGTGAACAGGTTGTCGCTGACGAAGATGTCGGTGTCTTCGGCGAAGAAGCAGAAGATCAGCCGCGCCATGAAGTGGTTCATGTCATGGCGTTTGTCAGCGCTGCCCCAGTCGGGGTTGTCCTTGATCAGCTCGACATAGAGCCGGTTGAGACGGCTGGTCGCGCGGATGTCAAAGGCGCTTTCGCGGATCTGCTTGACCGTGGAGATACCAGCGAGCGGCAGGAAGAAGCCGAAATGGTCGGGGAACTCGGTGTAACGGCAGGCGATGGTTTCGCCGGTGGTGATATCCTCGGCCTCGAGGTCGATGCCGTCGGTGGCGAAGATGAACTTGGCCTTGGCGCGGGTGGTGGCGGGGCTGTCGCGTAAGGAGCGCAGGGTCGCCGCGATGTCGCCCGGGGCGCAGGTCGCAAGGTGGATGTTGTTGGTCTGCAGGACGCCGCCAAGGTCGGACTTGTTCGACGCGCCGGTGCGCAGGCGCTTGATCGTCGTGTCCTTGTTTCCGAAGGCCATGAGGAAGGCATAGGGGAACTCTGCCGCGTCAAAGGGCTGCTCGGCGAGTTCGGAAACGGCTTGCTCAATCTCAACGGCGTTCATGCGGCTGTCCAGGGGTTGATCAGGCCGATCTCGCAACCCTCGAAATCAGGCGTATTGCGCGTGGCGACGGTGGCGCCGCAGGCGTGGGCAATGGATGCGATCTGGCAATCGGCCTGGGCAATCGGTCGCCCGGCGGACCGTCGTGCGGCGGCGATGGAGGCGTAGGACAGCGCAGCGGCGCTGTCGAAGGGCAGGATCCGACCGGCCAGGTCCTCGCGCAAGATCCGGTCCACGGCGTCAACCAGCGCGGCGCGGCGCTTGCCGTTCCCCATGATCGCGAGACCGTAGCGCAGCTCTGCCTCCGATATCGAGGTCAGGTAGACGTTGAGCCCGTCCTGAGCGGACAGCCAGTGTTCAACCTTGGGCTCCGGGGCCGGGCGCAACAGCTCGGATATGACATTCGTATCGAGGATGATCATGCGTCAGGCCTGGTCGAACGCGGGCGGTTCACGCATGGCTTCACGCTGCGGAAGGTCGAGATCAACGCCACCCAGCGGCGCGACCCGCGCCCGGATCGCCGCGGCAAGATCGTGGGATGGCTTCGCTTCACCGACGACATGGCGCAAGATTTCGCGCGCCTCCTCTTCCATCGAACGGCCATGCTCGGCCGCGCGGATGCGAAGGCGGCGCTTCACGTCATCATCAAGGTTCCGGATGGTAATGCTTGCCATGATATCCTCCTGAGCAGATTGTAATCATCGCAATCAATGCGATCAAGGCTAATCGCTGGAACGCATGGTTTCCTCAGGGTGGGCAAGCCGACGCTGTCAGCTCGCGATCTTGCTGACCGCCGCAACCGCAACACGCATCATCAATGTTGCAATAGTATATTTTCGTATGTATGCTGAGTGAAGATTGTCAAGGGTTCTTGCCATGCGTTTCGAATTCAAAAACCTCCCTCTGGCGGCCTTTTTAGCTCTTGCCTTGACCGGGCCAACAGTTCCGACGCAAGCCCGCGCCCAAACCTATCAGATCGATTGCGCCATCCTGCTGTGTTTGTCCGGTGGGTGGCCGGCTTCCGTGCCATGCGCACGCGCGCGGGCCGAGTTCATCCGGCGCATCACACCTTGGCCGGTGGAGCCGCCGCTGCAGATTTGGCGCTGCCCCATGGGTGCGTCTTACGATGGGCCTGCCAGGTCGCGCCCCACGGACCGGATCTTCGATGCCCTATATGGTGGTTCAGGAACCTCATCAAACTCTTCAGCCCCGCTCTTCGATCAGGCCGCCACAACAGGCGGGATGCGCGGGTTCAGAGGCTCCAACGCGGCCTGGGACAACCTCGTAAGGGCTGATTACGCCCTCCATCTCGTAGAAGACCGCGCCGACATCGATATCAGTGGGCCTGAATTCAATTTCGTGCGCTCCATCCGCGTCTTCGATGTACGGTATGCACGACAGCACGAATCCGGGCGAGATGGCGACTGCAACCGCAGCGCAGTCGTTGTCCTCGGCACCTA
>NZ_JACIEQ010000025.1 GCF_014196965.1 Actibacterium naphthalenivorans
TGAAATCGAAACGTAAAATACCACGTCGGATTACGCTTCATCCTACTGGAATCCTGTAAGAACTTTTTGATGAAACGGCAAAGCAATTGCGACACTGGTTTCTGCCGGGACCATTCGAAGAAGAACCAGATGATTTGCCTCCCGGGCCGCGTGCAGAACCGCCGGACACTGCCGTCATCGAAGACTGGGCGAAGGCAGAAGGCGTTCACGCTGCGCGACTGGCAAGAGTGGCTGGACGCCTGGGTGCTCTGGATGACAGGCTGCTGCGTGGCCCGGAAGGCTGGCGGCATCGCCTCGCTCTTATCGAGGCAGCGGACCTTAGCTGGTTCGCAGGGGATCGGGTGAGTTCTGATCGTCTGGCGCTTTGGATATCGATGCGGCTGTCAGGTGCACAGGATGACCCAAATGCGCTGGCAAGAGTTGGATGGGCTGTTCGGCGCCTGACAGGCGGTCCCGGACCGAAGGCTGACTTGGCCGCCTTCCTGGATCGCCGCGATCCCGAGAACATTGAAGGCAGCGCTGAGCGTTTCGAGGATCGCGCGGGTGGATGGCTGGACGTTATGACAGCCGCAACCGATCTCCACCCGATCACCAGGGCTTGCATGGGTTTTCACCTCTGGAGTCTGGCAGGCCTCGGACAGTACGGCGACCAGATCGAAGCCGCCGTCACCGCGTCCAGGATCGCGGCCAGCGATGGAAGCGGCGCCGTCTTCGCACCGCTCGCCATGGGCGGGGCAGGGGGGCTGCGTGCCTCGGGTTTGCCAACCGAACGCTTGGCACGCTGGTTAGATGGGATGAACAGCGCAATTCTAACGGCGATGTGTCATCTAGACGATACCGAGAAATGGAGTGCTCGGGCGGAAGGCGCCATGTCTCAGCTTTCGGGGCGAACTCCGGCGGCTCTTCGTTCGGCGTTGACAGAGTGGCCTTTGGTGTCAGCCCCGATGGCAGGGGCCTTAACAGGCGCAAGCCGCGCGGCGCTTCAAAGGAACCTCGCCTGGATGGAAAAGAGAGGCCTGATCCGGGAAGTGACGCAACAAGGACGCTTCAGGATGTGGCGGATCGCCATCTAGAGGCCTTGACGAACCATTCGCCAGCGCGGTTCTGCGGGAAAGCCGCCATTAGTTCTGAATGCGGTGAGCGACGGCAGAGAGCCCAGAGCGCCGGAGGCTGTGTGGAGTGCCAATTTCCGCTTCCACTGAACCGGCCAAAAAAGCGTCAAGACCAAAGCCAGTTCATCACCGATGCGACGGCGGGGCATCTCCCGGCGAACCTGGCGTCGCCTCAGGTGTCAGCCCCGCGCGCGATCAGAAGATCTGTGGGCGGGGTGCGTAGGAGTTCGGCCGTGAACGAGCCGAGACCGGTGAAGGACAGGCTTCGGGTATTGGCCCCGACCGCGATCAGGTCCGGTGCAAAGCTTCGGATTTCTTGGTGGCATCCAGATCCTACCCCACCATGCACCAGATCGACCTTGGGCAGGGACGTGGCAAACCCTTCAGTCCAAGCCGCTGCCTGAGCCGCGGTTTCTCGCCGCACTTCACGTGCGAAGTCCGACGATGGCCCGCCGGTCAGGCCCTCGAACGATGCCATCCATAGATGGAAGAGCCGGAACGCCGCCTGGGGGGCAATGTGGAGGGCAGTCTTGACCGCGTGTCGGCACGCGGATGAGAACGCGACCGGCGCCAGCACACGATTATAGCTGCCATGGACCGGGTCGGTGACGAGCAGCACTGGAGTGAGAGACCGGGCGACCAAGCTCTCCACAGTCGTCGGCCTGAGCCCATCGAGAAAGCCCCTGTCACGGTGCCGGCCGGCGACGACGAGGTCGAACTCGGCGGAATTCACCAAATCAACCAAGCGCGTGATCGGATCGCCGGTCTCGACCAGGACCTCGTAGGAGACCTCCCCGGCCAGGCTCTGTGCGGACGCCTCCAGATGGATGCGATATTTCTCGGCAAGATCCGTCGTCAGGCTTTCCGGAACGCTGTCATCGACGATCGACACGACGCGCACGCGCGCGCCCAACTCGCCGGCAAGGAGGAAGCCGCGTTGTAGGGCGCGATCCGATCGCGCCGAAAGATCCGAGGCAATCAGGATGGACTTGATCTGCATGAATTGTGCTCCTTTCGGTCCGGCGAAGTGTGGTGTCTCGCACCGAAGTGCTGCCTGTCCGTGTCGGCACGGCGTGGGCAGAGGGGCATCTGCGGTCCTGGGACCACGTGGCGCCGTCGCCCCGGCTTCGTCCTGGGCCCCTCGATGACGGCGTCATTAAAACACGACCAAACCGTGCGATATTTGACCTAGATCAAACTCAACGGCCCAAAAGTGGGTATTCTGCATCTATCGAGACCAAACAGGCATATCCGATGCCACGTGAGCTGTATCAGACCGTGAAAGAAATCGGCGACCGCCTGGAGGTCAGCGAGGCGACGGTGCGCGGTTGGATCAAGGACGGGGCCTTGCGCGCGATCGACATCGGAAAAGGTTGGCGAATCGCCGACCGGGATCTCGAAGATTTCCTGACGCGCCGCGAGACCCGCGCGCGCGATGAGGCGTTCGAAGACGGCGCCGCCGCCGCGGACAGCACGCCAGACCACGGCGGCTGATTATGAGCGGACAGACGCGCGCTTCGCGGTGGCGCGTCCGTTCGGCTGCCCCCATCACGCGCGTCGGGATCGGACGCGCGCCAAGGATCCAAGCCGCGATTTGGCACGCTCGGCGCCGGAAAGGAATAGGAGCAAATGACCCACCCAGACATGGCCGCCCGGTATCACGCCCAACATGCCGGCGACGCGCTCGACACGCTCGACACGACCCACGCCGGCCTCTCGACCGAGGAGGCCGCTCGCCGCCTGTCGGAGTACGGCGCCAACCGCCTGCCCGAACCGCCGAAACCCAGTCCGGTGCTGCGGTTCCTCGCCCATTTCCACAACGTCCTGATCTACGTGCTGCTTGGCGCGGCGGTGGTCACAGCGGCGCTCCAGCATTGGATCGACACGGGGGTGATCCTCGCGGTGGTCATCGTCAACGCGGTGATCGGCTACATCCAGGAGGGCCGCGCCGAACAGGCGATGGCGGCGATCCGGGGCATGCTCGCGCCGCACTCCGCCGTGCTGCGCGACGGCAAACGCGTCAGCGTCGACGCAGCCGACCTCGTGCCGGGCGACATCGTGCTCGTAGAGGCGGGCGACCGGGTGCCGGCCGACCTGCGACTGATCGAGGCGCGCGGGCTAAAGGCCGAGGAGGCAATCCTCACCGGCGAATCTGTCCCCGTCGACAAGGGCACCCGGCCGGTCGACGCAGACGCCGATCTCGGCGACCGGACGCCGATGCTGTTCTCCGGCACGCTGGTCGCCGCCGGCACCGGGCGTGGCGTGGTCACCGCCACGGGGGGACACACGCAGATCGGGCGGATCAGCGGGATGCTGGCGGAGGTCGAAACGCTGACGACGCCGCTCGTGGCGCAGATGGACCGGTTTGCCCGCTGGCTGACAGTGTTCATCCTGATGCTGGCCGCCGTGCTGCTCGCTTACGGGTATTTCGTGGGCCACATGGCGTTCTCCGAGCTGTTCATGGCCGTGGTCGGCCTTTCGGTGGCGGCAATCCCGGAAGGTCTGCCGGCGGTGCTCACCATCACCCTCGCAGTCGGTGTGCAGGCGATGGCGCGACGCAACGCCATCGTCCGCCGGCTGCCGGCGATCGAGACCCTGGGCTCGGTCTCGGTGATCTGCTCCGACAAGACCGGCACGCTTACCCGAAACGAGATGACGGTGGCCTCGCTCGCCGCCGCCGAGCACATATATTCCGTGAGCGGCAACGGCTACGCGCCCGAGGGCGCGGTGCGTTGGCGCGAGGCCGACGCCCATCCGGAAGACCACGCGGTGCTGATGGAATTCGCCCGCACGGCAGCGCTGTGCAACGATTCCGTCCTGCGTGTCCGCGGCGAAGACTGGCATGTCGAGGGCGACCCGATGGAGGGGGCGCTGCTGGCGCTCGCGGGTAAGATCACCGGCGACGGAGCTGAGCCATTCCAGAGCTGGTGCCGCGACGACGCGATCCCCTTCGACGCCGCGCATCGCTACATGGCCGTATTGCACCACAGCGAAGAGGGGGCCGCGCGGATCCACGTCAAGGGTGCGCCCGAGGCGGTGCTTGCGCTCTGCCGCGACCAGCGCGCTGCCGGTGGCGGCACCGAGCCGCTCGATCCCGGCTATTGGCACGAGATGGTCGACACCCTTGCGGCCGAAGGCCAGCGGGTGATTGCGGTGGCGGTGCGGATGGTGCCGGGCGGACATGCCGCGCTGAGCACCACCGACCTCGACGGCACGCTCACGCTCATTGGCTTGATCGGCCTGATCGACCCGCCGCGCGCCGAGGCGATTGCGGCGGTGGCCGAATGCCGCGCCGCCGGCATCCGGGTGAAGATGATCACCGGCGACCATGCCGCGACGGCCCGCGCCATCGCCGGGATGATCGGGCTCGAAAACCACGAACGGGTCCTGACCGGCGCGGATGTCGAAGCGATGGACGATGCCGCGCTTACCGATGCCGTGGTCGAGACCGACATCTTCGCCCGCACCTCGCCCGCCCACAAGCTGCGCCTCGTCACCGCGCTTCAGTCCCATGGGCTGACCATCGCGATGACCGGCGACGGGGTGAACGACGCCCCGGCGCTGAAACGGGCCGATGCCGGCATCGCCATGGGGCTGAAGGGCTCGGAGGCGGCGAAGGAGGCGGCCGAGTTCGTGCTGGCCGACGACAATTTCGCCTCGATTGCCGCCGCCGTGCGCGAGGGCCGCACCGTCTACGACAACATCAAGAAGGTGATCAGTTGGACCCTGCCCACCAATGCCGGCGAGGCGATGACCATCATTGTCGCCCTGTTCGCGGGCATGGCGCTTCCGATCACCGCCGTGCAGATCCTCTGGGTCAACCTCATCACCGCGGTGACGCTCGGGATCGCGCTGGCCTTCGAGCCCTCGGAATCCGGCACCATGCGCCGCCCGCCGCGTCCGCGTGACGAGCCGCTTCTGACCGGCGAGCTGGTCTGGCACATCGTGCTGGTCTCGACCCTGTTCCTGACCGCGGTCTTCGGGATGTATTTCTACGCGATCGACAAGGGTTACGACCAGGCGCTGGCGCAGACCCTGGCGATGAACATGCTGGTGGTGCTGGAGATCTTCCATCTGTTCTTCATCCGCAACATCCACGGCACTTCGCTCACCTGGGCTGCGGTGCGCGGCACGCGGATCGTCTGGGCCTGCGTGGTCGCCGTTACCGCCGCGCAATTCGCCATCACCTACGTGCCACCGTTGCAGAGGGTGTTCGGCACGCAGGCCGTGACCCTTGCCGACGGCCTGCTGATCGTCGGCGTCGGCGCTGTGTTCTTCGCCCTGATCGAGACCGAAAAGCAGATGCGGTTGGCGTTTCGGGGGCCGCTGGCGGAACGCGGGAACCAGCGGTGAAACCGGGGCGTCTTGGTGTGGGATGCCGGCCCTTGTGCAAGTCGCGTGTCCCGTCCGCGTTCCAATGTCCCGGGGACACAAAGGAGTCCATTTGTGAAGCTCAGTGGTCTGTCGGTCCGGCTAGGCTGCCCTTTCCCAAATCTCCGATGGCGGGCGGAGCGTGCCCAGGGTTTGTGTCTCCGGCGAAACCCACCGTTCTCGTCAAGCTGCCCAAAGCCGACTTTCGCGTCGATGTGTCCAACGACAGCATAGTCCGCATTGCGTTGGTTCATGTGCCGCGAGGCGAAGGTCTGCTTCGTCAATGCTCGCAGGCACTGTAGGCTGGGAAGATGATGTCGTGGCGGCTGAAATTTCCACGCATGTGACGCAAAGTTCACCGCGAAATCTCCCCTGCCAACACCGCTCTTCCGTGCACCGCCAAAGTTGCTGAAAACCTCTGGCACCCAAACTTGCGGATCACATCGAGCACCCGCGCTTCGTAGGCAGCGTGTCCGATCAAGCGACACAAGTCGGACGCGTGGAACTGGCGGTTCGCAGTTGGTGCGGCTTGCATCTGTCTCAGCAATTCGCGCTCTTTGGGGTCCGTTATTGGTCTCGCGGGCGGCTTGACCGCGGGACGATCTGGAGATCATCCATGCCCGCCGCCGTCCGCACAATCGCTTCGGCTTTGCCCTGCAACTCTGCGCGCTGCGGTATCCCGGGCGGCTGCTGGTGCCGGGCGAGGTCATTCCACTGGCAGTCACGCGCTTTCTGGCAGCGCAGCTTGGGATAAGGCCTGATGACCTGGCCGGATATGCCGCGCGCGAGGAGACCCGGCATGAGCACCTGGCCACCTTGCGCGAAATCTATGGTTACAAGATGTTCGCGGGCCGTGGGGCGCGCGATCTGAAAATCTGGCTTGAAGGTGCGGCCGAAACCGCCCGGTCGAACGAGGATCTGGCACGGCGCTTCGTCGAGCAATGCCGGGCGGCCCAGACCGTCCTGCCCGGAATCACGGTCATCGAGCGGCTTTGCGCGGATGCGCTCGTCGCGGCTGAACGGCGGGTCGACGCCCGGATCGCCAGTCGGCTGGACGATGACATGCGAACGCAGCTCGATGCCCTTCTGACCGAAGATGCGGGCGGCTCGGTTACGCGGTTCGTCTGGCTGCGTCAGTTCGAGATCGGGCGGAACTCGGCTGATATGAACCGCCTGCTGGACCGCCTGGAATACTTGCAGGCTTTGGAATTGGACCGGGGCACTCTGGCGAATGTACCGCCGCACCGGGTTGCCCGCCTTCGCCGGCAGGGCGAGCGATACTTCGCGGGCGATCTGCGGGATATCTCGGGTGACCGCCGTCTCGCCATTCTTGCGGTCTGTGCTCTGGAATGGCGCAGCGCCATTGCCGACGCCGTGGTCGAGACCCACGATCGGATCGTCGGCAAGACCTGGCGCGAGGCGAAATCGCGATGTGACGCCCGGATGGACGATGCCAAATCGGCGCTGAAGGACACCCTGCAATCCTTCGCCACCCTCGGTTCCGCCCTCCTGGAAGCGCATGAGGACCGGGCCTCCCTCGAAGAGGCCGTCGGCAATGCCGGAGATTGGCTATCGCTCAAGGGGCTTGTCGCCACGGCGACCCAGCTCACAGACACCCTGGCCGCCGATCCGCTGGCGCATGTCGGTCACGGTTATCATCGGTTCCGGCGCTACGCGCCGCGCATGTTGCGGGCGCTCGACATTTGCGCCGCGCCCGTGGCGGAACCGCTGCTGGCGGCGAGCGCGATCATCGCGGGCACGGAGACGGCGACGGTCCTGCCACTGACATTCCTTCGTCGAGGCTCGAAATGGTTGCGGCATCTGAACGCGGATGCTGACGAGGCAAGCAGACTCTGGGAGGTCGCGGTCCTGTTCCATCTGCGCGAAGCCTTCCGTTCTGGCGATATCTGGCTCGGGCATTCGCGCAGATTTGGCGATCTGAAGGAAGCGCTGGTCCCGGTCGAGGTCGCACGCGACACGCCAAGGCTGGCCATGCCCTTCGAACCTGAGGCCTGGCTGGCGGATCGTAAGCTGCGCATGTCCGATGCCATATGCCGACTGGCGCGCGCGGCAAAGGCCGGGGCGATCCCCGGCGGCTCCATCGAGGACGGCACCTTGAAAATCGACCGGCTGACCGCGGCGGTTCCCGAGGAAGCCGACGCCCTGGTGCTCGATCTCTATGGCCGCCTGCCGGAAGTCAGGGTCACGGATCTTCTGCTGGAGGTGGACGATGAGATCGGGTTTACCGAGGCCTTCACGCACTTGCGCACCGGCGCGCCCTGCAAGGACAGGATCGGCCTGTTGAATGTGCTGCTTGCCGAGGGATTGAATCTCGGCCTCAGCAAGATGGCCGGGGCCACGAACACGCACGACTTTTTCCAGCTTTCCCGCCTGTCACGCTGGCATGTCGAGAGCGAGGCGATGGCGCGCGCCCTGGCCATGGTGATCGAAGGACAGTCGGCGTTGCCGATGGCACGCTTCTGGGGCGCCGGGCAGACCGCGTCGAGCGACGGCCAGTTCTTCTCGACGACACGTCAGGGCGAGGCGATGAACCTGATCAACGCCAAGTACGGCCATGAACCCGGGCTGAAAGCCTACACCCACGTCTCCGACCAGTTCGGACCCTTCGCCACACAGACCATTCCGGCTACCGTGAACGAAGCGCCCTACATCCTTGACGGCCTGCTGATGACCCGCGCCGGCCAGAAGATCCGCGAGCAGTATGCCGATACCGGCGGCTTCACGGACCACGTCTTCGCTGTCACCGCCCTGCTCGGATTCCAGTTCATCCCCCGCATCCGCGACCTGCCATCCAAGCGCCTCTACCTCTTCGATCCGGCCGCTTGCCCGAAAGAGCTGAAGGGGCTGATCGGCGGCAAGATCAGAGACCGTCTCATCGCCGCGAACTGGCCGGATATCCTGCGCAGCGTGGCAACCATGGCGTCAGGGGCCATGCCGCCGAGCCAACTCCTGCGGAAGTTTGCCTCCTATCCCAGACAGCACGAGCTGGCGGTCACCTTGCGAGAAATCGGACGGGTCGAACGGACGCTCTTCATCATCGATTGGCTGCTCGATGCCGACATGCAGCGCCGCGCACAGATCGGGCTCAACAAAGGTGAGGCCCATCATGCCCTGAAGAACGCCCTTCGCATCGGCCGCCAGGGCGAAATCCGCGATCGCACCTCCGAAGGCCAGCACTTCCGCATGGCCGGGCTGAACCTCCTCGCCGCAATCGTCATCTACTGGAATACCAAGCATCTCGGCCAGGCCGTCGCCAGCCGCCGACGCGAAGGCCTGGACTGCTCGCCCAACCTCCTGGCGCACATCTCGCCCCTCGGATGGGCCCATCTCCTGCTCACGGGGGAGTACAGGTGGCCGAAAAAAGCTTAGCGTAGGATTCTGCCCCCTCCGGCATCAGACCCCTATGTGGGTATGCTCCCCCAAAAGCCGCAGGATGCGATCGGGCAACGCCCGATCAAGCCGTGCCGACCAGTTCTGACCTGGCGCTCCGAGAAGCGCACCAAAATAGTGCGGAGGTATGCCGTTTGCGTAAGCGAGGCGGTGCAGCCAGCTCGACAGAAGTTCACCTGGTGCGGGCATAATGCTCATGGGCCAACGGTTTCCCGCCGCGCCTTCATACCGCTCTGCAGGCGTCACGGAGATCCCGGTCGGCCCAAACCTCATGTCATCTCGTGACGCAAAGCGGAATTGCGGCGCCTCGAGAGAGGCACATAGCCAAGGTCCGACAGGGTTGCGCCCGTGATCCGGTCCTCACCGCGCGAGATTGCCGCAACTGCCGCCCTGGTGACTATCTCGATAACCTCGCCGATCAGCCCCTCTGACAGATCGTGGATGATCTTTGCCAAGGGTTCGCGCGACAGATCGGAGGCATTGGCTAGCGGCAGACTTACCTCAAGGCTGTCCAGAAGTGTCGCGAAATCCTCGTCATACGCCCAGCGTGGAATGGGGATCGTATCGAAGCGTGAGCCCATTTCGTCCGTGTCATGCACCGCATCGTAGATCGCGATTTCGCCGACAAGGACGGGTGAGATGTCATGCACTCGTGCGATCCGCCGCAAGAACGAGAAGATGGCCTTCACATCCTCGCGCCGCCCGCGCAACGCGCTGTGGAACTCGTCGAAGATCAAAAGGCGCGGCTTCAGGCGCTCCAGAAGATGATCGACCTGATCGCCGGCGCGGGCCAGGCTGCGCCAGCCAGCGGCTTGTGGCGCGCGCAATCCGGACAGGATGCTGGCATAGAAATGCGACAGCCCTGCACCTTCCCGGGTCTGAATCACCCACACCTTTTGCTGCTCGGCAACACGCAGATGTTCGACGGCGAAGCGTTCGGCGATCATGGTCTTGCCGTTATGGTAGGGACCGGCAAGCAGCAAACCGCGTGGGCGCAGGGATGGCGGTCGCTCAAGCAGCAGTCGCATCGCGTCATGCGCCGCGCCGGCCGCCGGATGGCTGATCCAGCGCGGCGCGCGCACATGGGCGATCCGCACTGCGTCATCGGCCTGCAAGAGTGGGACGGTGGCGGACATGAGGTGGTCCGGCACCTTACCAATCCTCGATTGGGAAGACCCGCCGCGGACGATCCGGGTCGAGCTTTGCCTGGGCCGAGGCGGAAGGCGTAGCGAAGTCGGCATAAGGCTTCTTTGCCTCGGTGGCATGCCGGGCGCGGGTCATCTCCTTCAAACGGCTTTTGGGGGTTTTGGCGGCTGTCGCGTAGCCCTTAAATGCGGCATAAGAAAGTCAACGAAATCAATGAGGCTGCTTTGCCATTAAATATGATATCTTGCCTTTAAATCCGACAT
>NZ_JACIEQ010000026.1 GCF_014196965.1 Actibacterium naphthalenivorans
AGGAATCTTGACGCGTTGGTGAAGCGCTAAGATGAAATTCCAGCGCTTCAGTTTCAGCTTTCTGCTTCAATTGAAATCGGGAATTAAACGCGACAGTGATACATAAAATTGCAAACGGCCCGTTTTCATGTCCCTGATAGGCTATGCCCGCGTTTCCACAGAGGATCAGACCCCCCTGCCCCAGTCCGAGACGCTGCAATCGGCGGGCTGTGCCGAGATCTTTGAAGAGCACGCCTCAGGCGGCAATCGCGCGCGTCCTGTGCTCGCGCGGGTGCTCGAACGGGTCCAGAGCGGCGATACGCTGGTCGTCGTGCGGATCGACCGGCTTGCGCGGTCTCTGTCGCACTTACTGGAGGTGATCGAGCGTCTGGAGGCCAAGGGAGCTTTCTTCCGCTCGCTGCAGGACCCCATCGACACCGCCTCCCCTCAAGGAAAATTCACATTGCAGGTTCTGGGCGCCGCGGCGGAGTTCGAGCGCGCGCTGATACGTGAGCGCACGAAGGCCGGGCTTGTCTCTGCACGCGCCAAGGGCCGCGTTGGTGGCAATCCTGGGCTTCGCACCAAAGACCCCGCCGCGCTGCGCAAGGTGCGGCTGGCACGACAGGACGGCTACATGGAGCGCCTGAACGAAACCGCGCAGGATTGGGTGCCCCATGTGCGCCGCCTACGGCCGGATATGGCCTGGGAAGACGTGCTGCGGATTATCAATGCCCCCCTGCCCCAAGACCGCCGTTGGACGCAAAGCCGCCTGCTCCGTGCCGTGAAGGCATATGTGCGGGATGGGTTCCTGCCCGCTGAAGTGCTTGGACGCGCTGGACGCCGCAAAACCGACGATCGCCTGCCTGCGATTGTTGCGGCCATCAAAGGTTCGGACCCGGATATCACGCTACAGGCGATCTGCGACCGGTTGGAAGCCATGCGTGAGCGGACTCCACGGGGACGCACAAGCTGGCAACCGTCATCCGTCAGGATGCTGTTGGAACGGGCGGAGCGACTTGGGTTGCTGGTCAGGCAAATGGATTGACGATGCGCAGCCGATCCTCGACCAGCAATCCGTCGTGCATGTCCTCAGTCCACAAAGTCGTGCACCCAGCGATCAGCGCGGCAGACACGATCATCGCGTCATAGACCGATAACTGGTACTTCTCTGCCAACGCGCGACCGACTTGATGGGTTTGAACCGTTAGGCCCTCGACAGGGCATACGGACGTAATACCCTCAAGAAACGCTCCGGTATCTTCCCAACTGAGCCCAGCTTTCCGTCGGCAATTGACCATCGCTTCGTTCAGGACCTGAACGCTGATCCGGGGTCCCTGCCCCAGAATTTCCTCCGCCCTCTCAGCCTTTGGACCATCGTCGAGCAGGTAGAGCACAACATTCGTGTCTGCGAATTCAGCGCTCATGCGCGGCGTCGCGGCTTAGACGCGCATCCTTGGGCAGTTTTCTGCGAAACCGCCTCAGCCCTTGTAGAACTTCATCGGCGCGAGTTTGGCGTCTCACAAGAATGGTTCCATCGTCCTTTACCAGGTCGACCTGATCGCCTTCCTTTAAGCCGAGTTCCCTCACAAGATCCGCGGGTAGCCGGACGGCAAGGGAGTTTCCCCATTTGGCAACTTGCATCTTGTCCTCTCAGGCATGGATAAACATCCAGTAATGTATATCCAGAACTGCCAAAAGGCAAGCTCTGGTGCGCTCAAAGCCATGCTGGAGCCCTCCGACAAGAGTTCTCCCCTGTCCCTTTTCGTGAGATGCGGTGCGTTACACCATGCAGCAGGAAGCCTAACAGCCTTGTGTTCGGTGACGACTCGCCCACTAGATGTGGAAAAACCTTGCGCGAATCCGACTCTTGCGCCAATAGTCACGGAAACGAGGCAAAAAACGTCAATTTCCGTGAACACGCCAAAGACGCGATGTCTCGGAAGCGAGAGGGCAGATGGATAATACCTTTGTGCATGAGGATCTCAACGCGGTGATCCGCCAGCATTCGGAATGGCTGGCGAACCAGTTGCATTCGCAACGTGAGAGCCTGTTTCCACCCGATGCCGAGAAGACCATGCGCAAATTCACCTCTGGTGAGGCTGCGGCGCTGCTCGGCGTAAACGATTCCTATCTTCGCAAACTCAACTTGGATGGCAAAGGGCCTTCTCCCGAGCTTACCGCCGGCAACCGTCGTCTTTACTCGGCGCAGGATATCCAGGCGCTGCGTGTACTCCTTGAAAAAACCGCTCGCAAGCCGGGCGATTACGTTCCCGGACGACGAGAAGGTGATCATCTTCAGGTCATCGGCGTGATGAATTTCAAGGGCGGGTCCGGAAAAACAACAACCTCTGCCCATCTCGCCCAACGGCTTGCCCTGCGCGGATATCGTGTGCTGGGCATTGATCTTGACCCACAAGCTTCCTTCACCGCGCTGCACGGCGTTCAGCCGGAATTGGACCTCGAAGATGGCGGCACTCTCTACGATGCGATCCGCTATGAGGACCCGGAGCCGATCCGGTCGGTCATCCGCAAGACCTATATCCCCAATTTGGACTTGATCCCCGGCAACCTCGAACTGATGGAGTTCGAGCACGACACCCCGCGCGCGCTGGCGCAGGGCAATGCCGGACTTTTCTTCTTCCGCGTGAAGGAGGCGCTGGCCCAGGTCGATGAGGACTACGACGTGGTCGTCATAGATTGCCCTCCGCAGCTTGGCTTTCTGACCATGTCCGCCCTGTCCGCGGCCACGGGCGTTCTGGTGACCATCCATCCAGAGATGCTCGATGTGATGTCCATGTCGCAATTCCTCCGCATGACAGCCGACCTCATGGACGTGATCGCCGAGAGCGGCGCTGACATGTCTCATGACTGGATGCGCTATGTTTTGACCCGCTACGAGCCGCAGGATGCGCCGCAGAACCGCATCGTGGCTTTCCTGCGAACAATGTACGGCGAAGCCGTGCTGAATTCGCCCATGTTGAAGTCCACAGCCATCTCAGATGCGGGCCTGACCAAGCAGACACTTTATGAAGTGGAACGCAGCGCGTTCACGCGTTCCACCTATGATCGCGCGATTGAGAGCCTGAATACGCTGAATGACGAGATCGCCGACCTAATCCAGAAAACCTGGGGGCGCACATGACCAGTGGCAAGAAGAAGCGCATGTCAATGCTGGACAGTCTCGCGGCAGCTGGGGCCCCCTCCCCTGCCCCTCAGACAGGTGCTGTGACACCGATGATGACCTCGAATCGCGCCCTTCGGTCCGCCCGCGACGCGGTCGATTCCCATCATGTTTGGGAACTGGACCCGGCGAGCATCGAAGACGGGCGTATGGCGGACCGGCTTGACCCGGCCGATGTACTGGATTTGCGCGATGCGATTGAGGCGAACGGTCAGACTGTTCCGATCCTCGTGCGACGTGCGCCGGGTGAAGATGATCGCTACCTTTTGGTCTATGGGCGACGCAGGCTGGAGGCGATCCGTCAGTCCGATAAGGTTACCAAGGTTCGCGCGTTAGTCACCAACCTGGATGACGACAGCGCTCTGCGTGCTCAGATTTCGGAGAACATGGGGCGGCGCGATTTGTCTTTTATTGAAAAGGCCCTGTTCGCAAAGGACCTTGTGTCGTCCGGCTTCGGAAATCAATCTCAGGTTGCAGAAATTCTTACCGTCACGAAGTCGTCCATATCTATGGCGATCGCGATCGCGGACATGGTCGGGCCGGATCTGGTACGCGCCATTGGCGCCGCCCATGGCATTGGCCGACCCCGATGGGAATCCCTTGGTCGGGCCATCGACGAAAATGGTCTGGACTGCGAGGACCTTATCGGGATCGCGAAAGAGGCACGTGAAAATGCCGAGACCTCCATGGTGGTGGATGACGTTGCCTCTACCAATGACACGTCCATCCAAGCGTTCCTGGCCGTAGAAAAGGCTGTGACCAAGGCGATTAAACCGGCCAAGTCGCCCTCCCCTGCCCCACCTTCCAGCGTCCCGCTGAAGATCGGCGGCAAACGCGGCGGCACGGTCAAACGCACTGCCAAGGGCCTATCGATCGAGTTGGCGGGTGGAGACTTCGCCGATTGGGTCGAGACGCAAGTGCATGACATGATTGAAGACCTTCACGAACGCTGGAAGCAGCGGTCGGAAGACTGAGGAAGAGCAGAAATCAAAGAAGGAGGCACGAAAAGGCAAAAGAAAAGGTCCCGCAAAGCGACCACTCCACGAGACCCTAACTTGTTTCTAGCACCTTCAAGGTAGTGTCCGGAGCTATTTTCCGCAAGTCCAAAGTGATTCGCGGACCGGGATATTTTTGTCTTCGTGAATGACAAAATGGACTACACGCCCGTAACGCCGTTCCGGCGAACGATAGATGCTGCCATCCTGAAACATCAGGCAGCGACCCAAGAAGACCTGCCCCCAGCCGGCGCCAACAAGTGGGAGGTCCTGAGGGAGCTCGCTGCCGCTCGAGTCGCGTTCGGCTTGTCCGATCGGGATTTGACGGTGCTTCAGGCGCTGGTCAGCTTTCACCAAGCGACAATTCTCGGAGGCAATGACAGCGAATTGATTGTACATCCGTCCAACAAGGCGATTTGCGAGCGCCTGAACGGCATGCCCTGCTCGACGATGCGGCGCCACCTCTCCAACCTTGTGCAGACTGGCTTTGTTGTCCGGCGCGATAGCCCCAATGGGAAGCGCTATGCCCGCCGCTACGGCGACGAAAAGGTTGCGTTTGGGTTCGACCTCTCTCCGCTCGTTCGACGCTTCCAGGAGGTTTGTGAGGCCGCTGAGACCGTCCGGGCCGCAGAAGAGCGGTACAAGCGCTTACGTGCCACTGTGAGCCTCATGCGGCGTGACCTCGCAGGGCTGGCCGAGTACGGGCGCTCACTTCGTCCGGATCAGGGCGTCTGGGACCAATTCTCTGATCTTGCGGCCCTAATGGCCCGAGATCTTCGCAGAAAACTCGAAATGGAAGACCTTAGGCGCATCGAAGACGCTTTGGGGTCAGCTTTAGATCACGCCCGAAGCCTTCTGGATGGCTGTGAAACAGAAAATATGAGCACCAATGATGCTGTTTCTGAGCAGCACTATCAGAATTCAAATAAAGACTCTTATGATCTTGAACCTCGCTTAGAAAAAGCGCGGGGCGGAGGCGCTGTGCGCGAAACTCCAGAAGTTGCCAATAGTCATCTGTGTTCTGAAGATGAGGGCAACTCAACGGCAACTATTGACGATCAACTGATGCCGAACATACCGCTTGGTCTCGTCCTCGCTTCCTGTCAGGAATTCAAAGCGTATTCCGAGCAGCCCGTGCGCCACTGGCACGATCTGGTCCGGGTGGCTGATGTGGTCAGGCCCATGATGGGTATTTCCCCGTCCGCGTGGGACGAGGCGAAACGCTATATGGGTCCCGAAGAAGCGTCTGTTGTGATCGTTGCAATGCTTGAACGGTTTGCGGATATCCGATCACCTGGAGGCTACTTGAGAACCCTATCTTCAAAGGCAGCAATTGGGGAGTTCTCCTGCGGTCCGATGATCATGGCCTTGATGCGGCGGGATGCTGCATGATGAGTTCACAGCTGTGAACTCGGCTGACAAGTAGGATAGCTCGGGATAGTTCACAGCTGTGAACTTCTTTCCAACACGGTCAGAGGTTGCGCTCGCGGACTTGGCCAGAAACAGGGTGCTTCGGTTGCCAGTCACACGGGCATGTCACCGTCTCCAAAGAGGTTTGGAAAGAGCCGCTCTCTATAATCCAACGGAAACGTCAACCGTACTGGCGTCTTCGGCGAGGCGGACGTCATGTATCCGGCGGCGGTCAGTTTACTCAGCGTGTTGCGAGCAGTACGCTCGGACGTCTTGAGCACAATCTGCGCATCGCCTCGTTCCAGTGCCCCATGACGAAGAACCGCCGAGATTAGTTCCGGCGCTCGCTTGTCATCGATGGTATCTGCAACAAGACGACGATACCGTTGGTCTAGTCCGCCGAGATCGAACAATCTTGCTGAGAAGGTGATCTGGTCGAGCGTCACCTTTAGGAACCACTCACTAAACGTCTTCAGTGCCGCTTCTGACAGGTTCCCCCGTCCGTCGCGGTCTCCGCGGCGTGGACTGTCGGCCAGATCCATCATCCGTTTGTACTCGCCTCGATCGGTTAGCCCGCGGGCCAGCCCACGTGATACGGACCAGAGCCCTTGGCCACCAATCCCCGCTGTGAGGGCCATGGCATGAGACATCAGTCTGCTGACACGACCGTTCCCATCCGGGAAAGGGTGGATGTAGTTGAGCCGGTGATGTGCAGAGGCGATCGCGATGATCCGTCCGCTCGAAGACCGCGCCGCAATCTGAAATCGTTTGTCGAAATGGTCCATGAATGCCGCGACGCGCGACGATGAAGGAGGTAGGTGGCGCCCGACCGCAACTTCCCGATCATCATCCTGGCGCATGCGTCCCGGAACGATGGGCTCTTGTGTGCCGTCGGGATGTTCGATGACCCGAAACTCATCCGGCATCTCTTCGTAGAAGCTCTTATGGACCCAAGTCAGGAATTCGACGGATGTGGGGCGGGGCAGGGTGCCCTTGCGATGCATCTCGTCGATGGCCCGTTGAACGATGACGTGCGCTCGGGCCTCAAGGGCGAGGGGACGGGTTTCTTCCTCAAGCTCGGCGCCCGCCAGCGCCCTTTCGATGTCGCGGGGGCGCGTGTTGTGTCCTTCGATCAGGTTGGAGTAGTAGCAGTTCATCACGCGGACGAGATCGGCAAGCTCGGCTGCGCTGTCAGGATGCAACCCTTGTCCCAGCCCGGTGGCTTCCCTCTGGATGTCGACCGAAAGGTCTGCCAGTTCTGTGGGAATATGCTCCTCGAAGAAGCAGGGTTCGATCCTGGCGGGTGTTTCCAGCATTTTTGCCGATCTTCCATGTTTGCAAAGTAATTGAAAAATAAACACATTTCGTACTTTCAAGCAAGGTTTTGCCGATATGCGTTGCCGATCTTGCCTGCCGATCTGGAATTGCTGCATGAAATCAATGGCTTCGGCAGAAGGGCCGGGCTTTTCGGTTTTGTTGTGTGCCCAAAGGGGCCGGAAAAAGAGAAAGTGTCCTTCGGGTTTTGTGACTGACGGATGAGGGCCTTTGGGGTCCCTCAGATGGGTCCGGGCCGGATTCCGGTCTGCTGTTATTGATGAAGGGCATTCCGATGCAAACAGGTGTCTTGTGCGTGTTACGCGCGACCGCCGCCTCGTGGTGGCGGCACAAGGAACTACGCCGAACCGGCCAGACGGGCCAGGCACTGCAGCTCGAGCGTGAGACCGTCCTGCGTGATCTCGGCTATCTGAAGCAGGCGGCGTCATTGCCAAACGCGCACGTGATCTGCGGGGAGGGTGGGACATTCCTCCATCTCGGTTGGACCACCGTTTCGACCTTCGCGCCGATCGAGCGCTTTCCCTTGGCCACTCTTGTGGTCGCACGAGGGACGCCCTTCATCGATATCCGACCCGTCACCGATGTCATTGCCTTCGCGAGACTGCCGCGGGTGGCGCGGGACGGATCGGTCGACCCTGATCCTTGCGGTTCTGGCAGATCCGTCTCGCTGACCGCCTACATCGACATGGTCGAAGCCCTCGGTGCCAGGATCGCCAACGATCCGAGGCCCCTTCAGTCAATCTAATCATCATTCCTTCACACCAACATTCGAAAGGAGGCCAGCCATGGCCCGATCCCGCACGACCAAATTCGATGCCTCCGAGGTC
>NZ_JACIEQ010000027.1 GCF_014196965.1 Actibacterium naphthalenivorans
CGCTCCTGGCCATCGGTGTCGGTGAACTTGACGGGGACGGTGGCGACGTAGTGGTTGGTCATTTGGGTTACTCCTTGTTGCGATGGGGATCACCCAGCACGGGGGCAAGGGGCCCGGTCGCAAGCGCAAATGCGGAGGGTCCGCGGCTCCGCCGTGGAAGCCGTATTTGTGCTTGCCGAAGCGTGAGCTGAGGGCACGAACGGGCCGACCCCGTGCGATCCACATCTATGAGCAGAAAGGAGTGATCCGGATGACCCTTGCCATCACGCAGCCGCCACCATCCGCGTCCGCGTCCCACCGAGCCTGGCCGGGGTGCTGACGGAGCCCGCCCGCGTGGATGCGATGTTCCGAAACACGCCCCGAGGAACGTGCAGGTGTTCAGCTTCATATGCGACGTCTCGACCCCTCGCGTCTTGCGATGCTGACGATGTGCGTGAGGTGCGCACCATCCCCAGCCCGCACCGATGCGGATGGGCCGCACTCTGACGGACCGGGTAGAGGGATGGCAGTGCCGGCCGCCGCAGACTGCCGATCACGCATGACCGATCGCACGCGCCATGAGACATGACGAAAGGGCCGCGCCAAGCGCGACCCCCTCTCTTCAATCCTGCGACGCCTTCTTCGCCGGGTCAGCAACCCGCATGACCGTCAAGCCTTTCGCTTCCGCCTTCTGCCCGAGGTTCAGCGCGACCCCGTTGCCGCCGAAGAGAACAACCCCCGTCGCCGCGAACTTGTCGTCCAGCATTTCGTCGTTGCACTTGAACGGTGCCGCCCGCCCATGCGCGGACCAGCGAGGATCGAAGCGCGCCTGCGCGACCCCGCGTGCCCGGGCCCACCGAGCCGCAATCATCTCTGCCCCGTGCTTGCCACCCTTGTGGCAGAGGAAGATCTCCTGGTTGCGGTTCTGCTTGATCCGTTCGCGAACCTTGTCGAGCGTGTTGAAGATCACATCGACATCTGCCCAGTCGGTGGCTCCTGAGACGATCAGGGGAACCCCCTCGACTTTCGACTTCTCGGCGGTTTCACGGTCGTGCTGCTCCAGGAGCTGCCGCGCCTCGAAGACCGCCCCGGTCTCCTGCGCCCGGACGCTTGCGCGCGACCCGGCTGCCGGGATGAAGGCGTGGCCCGTTTCGACCTCGTAGCATTCCGCCGCTGCCTCGCTCATTACCTCGATGGCGCTGACAATCTCGCGCAGCTGCACAAAGCGGGCCTGCGCCTCTTCGAGCGCGGTCTCGGCGATCTCCGATCCGTCGTGGGATTTTGCCAGCGCACCGATCTTGTCGGCGGTGCGGTGGACCTCCTTGCCAAGCGCCACCTTGCGGCGCTGCAGGATCGTCGCGAGCCCATGGGCCAGCGGTTCGATCTCTGCTTCAAGCCCGGTCCCGCGCAGCTGACCGAGCAAAGCCTCGAAGCTCTCGCGGATGATGCGGTCGGTCAGGATGTGATCTTCCGGGATCGGCAGCTGCGCGTCCTTCTCGGTCAGCCCGAAAAGTTCGATCGTCTCGTAGGTGTTTGCGGTGTCGTAAGCCATGTCTGGTCTCCAGTGTTCGGTTCCTAGGCCACCACGTGAGTGTGGGGGCATGGCCGAATGCCTGGTTTCCGAATCTGCCCGGGTCAGGGACGGCGCAGCCGCCGGCTTGCCGGGCGCAAAAGTTTTCCGCGCGCAGCACCCGACACATGCGCGCGCTCGCGCACGGGACCGCCCCCGCCACAGGCCCCGCCCTCGCCGAAAAGTTTTGCGATCCTTGACGCGGGCTGATTTGGGGGCCATCCGGAGGATATGCTTCCGCACTCATGTGTGTGTGTTTTGACGGTAGGTTTGCCCGACCCGAGCAGGCAAACGGCCCGACCGGACGCGGAAGACGGATGAAGCGGCGGGATCGTTTTGGTCTCAGGCCAAAACAGACCAGAGCGCAATCCGGCGGAGCGGCCGGGGAGGGACGTGCTCGCGAGGCGGGCAAACCGGGATGCCGGGTGCGACGCCGCGGTGAGGCCGCATGGCCGAATGCGCGACGGACCGAAGGGCCGTTCTCCCCTGCGACACGCGAAGCCGAGCAGGGGAGGCCGTAAGGCTCTGGCCACGGTTGATGTGCAGGGACTACGCTGCCGACTATAGGGATTGCTTGTCCAGGCATTCGACGTGATGGGCGGGAAGCTGCCGTTTGCCGCGGGAGCGAAAAATCGGAGGGAGTTCAGCTATTGCCGACATTCGAGATTGAAGCGACCGCACTGAACACATTATCGCCACTCGCTCAAGTTCTGGAGCCGCTCCAAGACCTTTTCGATGGTGCAGATTCACCGTTTGAGGTAGAAGCTTTCGCAAGGTGAACCGTCATCTTGATTTCGGCGCAGGCCTTGGCGCAATGAGCTTTTTCGAAAAGGAGGAGTAGGTGATGACTACACGACAGATTCTTGCCCTCCTCAATTCGCACATCGAGGGCGACGAAGATCAGTTCCTTTCAGTGGCTTTGCAGATCGCCGCGCAACAGGCGCGCGAGGGGCGGGCCGATGACGCGGAGAAGCTAAAGCGTGTCGTGCAGAAGGCGCGCGATCGGCGGCGCCTTGGCTCTCCGACAGGGGTACAGACGCCGATTCCGATGGCTCGCCCACGGGCCGAACTTCAGGGGCTTGTCGAGAGCACTTTCCCAAAGATTACCTTGGGCAGCATGGTGCTGGCCGACGATGTGCGGAACCGACTCGCCCGTGTGGTCCGTCAGCAAGAAGAACGCGCCACGTTGCGTCAATTCGGTCAGAAGCCCACAACCCATTTGCTTCTCGTTGGGCCTCCCGGAACGGGCAAGACAATGACGGCCTCGGCGTTGGCCGGTGAGCTTCGGTTGCCCTTGTTCACCGTTCGGCTTGAGTCCCTTTTCAGCCGGTTCTTCGGGGAGACCGCAGGCAAGCTCCGGATTCTGTTCGATCAAATTGCCCAGATGCGTGGTGTGTATCTTCTAGACGAGTTCGACGCTATAGGCGCTCGCCGAGGTGATCCGAACGACATTGGCGAAATTCGCCGGGTCCTGAATTCGGTTCTCGCATTCATGGAAGAACCCAATTCGACGGATAGCGTTGTGCTGGCCGCGACAAACCATGTTGAAATTCTAGACGAGGCCTTGGCTCGCCGGTTTGACGAGGTGGTGGAATATTCGCTGCCTGAAACTGAAGCGGCGCGGGCGATTATTGAAAAGCGGCTTGGCAAGTTCAAGTTGAGCGCGAGGTCTTGGTCCTCATTGGAGCCGGCATTGGCCGGGTTGAGCCCGGGCGAGCTTGTACGCGCCACGGACTCTGTGGTGAAGGACGCAATTATTGACGGCGTGACAAAGATTTCGGCTGACTCCCTGCGCTCGGCCCTGCATGATCGCCAGACCCTTAAGGGGAAGTTTCGCAAAGGCGCGAACCTATAGCCGTGCACGCAGAGCGTGAATGGTGAACCCAATAAAATTGGAAGCAGGGTCTGATGGCGGATCAAAGTGATTTCGACGCGCGTAAGCATGTGCACATCCCGTTCGACGTGTTCCGGGACGAGGTTGGTTATTCCTACCCGAAGCAAAAGATGGACAAGAAGCCGCTTCGGGAAGATTACGCGGCACACGCCCAGAACCTTCTCGACCAATTGGCTGCCGCGTTGGGTGAGATACCTGGGGCGGGGCACGACAACCGTTTGCCCGTCGAGGGGCTGAAGCCCGGGAAGATTGTTGAAGTGGGCACCATGCCGCCGCAATCTGCCCGCTCTGGCGCGGTGAAACTGCCTAAGAACTTCGAGTTTCCGCAGGAAGATGTGGTGGTGCTTCGATCAGATCGGCGAGACGACCGAACGGAAAGCGCCCTCATTTTTGTACCGGATGATGCCCGTGCTTTTCTGCGGGGCAGGCTTCAGGGGTATGGAAAAGACCCTGGAAACCAAGCACGGCAGGACCTTGACCGATTTGAGCGGATTGAGACGATCCAATCCGCAGTGGCACGATCCCTCTTCGTTGGTCCGGCGGACTTCGATTCTTCCGATGCCGTTTGGTGGGAACTCTGGGTGCGCGGTGGCGCGAATATAGCCGAAGGTGTCTCTGCGGCGGCTCAACATGCAGACCTTGAGGTTCATCAGGACCGCCTCTTTTTCCCGGATACGACCGTTCTTTTCGTGCACGGATCGGCGGCCACGGCAGCGGATTTCGCTGGCAGGGTGCTGGGAGCGCTTGTGGAAGTGCGAAGGTCAACCGCCACGATTGAGCCTTTCCTTGACAGGCAGGGCAATGGTGTCGGACCGGAGGATTGGGTTGCCGACCTTGTGAATCGGGTTACCCCGCCGCCTGCGGACGCAAATGCGGTCTGCACATTGGATACTGGTGTTGCGGGTGGGCACCCGCTGATCGCTCCCGGGCTGCGGGGGGCTTGGGCCTATGATGCGGCTTGGGGGACGGATGATCACCATCCAGATGGCGGACACGGCACGCCGCTGGCCGGACTAGCGCTCTATGGGGACTTAGAGGCCCTAATGAACGACATGCGGCAAGTGGAGCTTTCCCATGCAGTCGAGTCAATGAAGCTCCTGCCGCCGCCCGGATTTGCGGATACTGCACCGCCCAATCGTGGTGTGGTCACTGAGGGTGCCGTGTCTCTTGTCGAGGTAGAGCGACCGAATGTGCGGCGGGCCTTTTGTATCGCAAATTCATCTGGTTTCTACCCACCCGACCGTCCGTCAACTTGGAGCGGAGCCCTAGATCAAATTACCTCAGGGGCAATGCCCGGTGATCAGGAGCCGGGGGTCCAAGCCGCAGAACGCCCTAAGCGCATGGTCGTGGTTGCTGCCGGAAATATGCTCGGCGGAATGCTGGATGACGTAATTCAATCGCATCCGTTAGAAGACCCATCGCAAAGCTGGAATTCGCTCACCATTGGTGGGTTTACTCGAAAAGAAACACCTCCTGTCACGCCGCCGGGCCTTGGTGTGGCGGTTCCGGCAAATCATCGAAGCCCTTTCAGCCTAGGCTCAACAGAACTTGCAAATGATTTGACGCCGATCAAGCCCGAGGTTTTGTTCGAAGCTGGCAACATGTCGGTTGATGCATTCAATTTCTGCCTTTGGCAACCGTCCTTATCACTGCTTGCCCCCGGCTCCGATGTGTTCAACCAACCGCTTGTGCCATTTTGGGCGACCAGTGCGGCTGCAGGGGTGGCGGGGAATTTCGTGGGTGGCTTGCAGGCTGCCCTGCCTGATCTGTGGCCCGAGACGCACCGGGCGTTGACTGTAGATTCTGCCTCGTGGCCCGAGCCGATCCGAAAGCACTTTATTGGTCCGCGCGGTGCGCATTGGAAAGGCGGGAGCAAAGGAAAGAAGCAAAAGGCCCTGCGTGAGTTCGGTTATGGTGTTCCGAACCTTCAACGAGCCGTGTTCTCGGCGCAGAACGATGTGACGCTTGTTGCGCAGGCTCCGATTCAGCCCTTCGCCCCCAGTGATGCAGGCGGCCCGCCAGTTTTCAACGAAATGCACTTTTATGACCTCCCGTGGCCGAAGGCAGCCCTGGAAGAGATTGAAAATGGCATTGTCATGATGAAGGTAACTCTTTCCTATTTCATTGAGCCGAATCTTTCTGGCCGCGCCGCAACCCGCCCCGAGACTTACCGTTCGTTCGGGCTTCGATTTGCCATGAAGAAACGCTCGGATACAAAACAACAGTTCCTACGGCGCGTTTCTGGGCATCAGGAAAAGGGCACCCCGCCTGCAGAGACGGAAAAGGATTGTTGGCTCCTCGGCCCAAAAGCGGTGCAAGCCGGTTCGCTCCACTGTGACCTGTGGCGGGGCAAGGCGATTGACCTCGCGTTGCACGACGCGATTGCGATCTATCCTGTCACCGGGTGGTGGAAGACCCATTCAGGGCAGAAGCGTTTCAATGACAAGGGGCGCTATGCGTTGGTGATTTCGATTTCCGCGCCAGGACAGCCCGTCAACCTTTACACTGAAATCAGTGCGATGGTTGAAGCCAAACAGATCGAAGCGTTGGTCTGACCACGACCCGCCAAACGAATGACAACTTATGAGGGATGCAACTGCAGCATTACGGGACGGTTTTGGATGTCTTCTTTGGGCCGATTGTACTGTTTCATTCCAGATCGACGCCGCCGAGGCGCGGCGCATGGACATGCGTCCGGACAAGGACTGCAGCGACCGCGCCCGCGATAGCGCCGAAGAGATGAGCCTCCCACGAAACGCCAGGTTGGCCCGGAAGAACGCCCCAGATAATGGAGCCATAGAGGACACCGACTACCAGTGCCGCGCCCAGCGTGGTCAATGAGCGATCCACGAAGCCGTGCGCGACGAGGAAGCCGAACCAGCCGAAGACGAGCCCTGACGCACCGATATGGATGGCGGAGCACGAACAGCCAGACGAGACCACCGCCGAGGCCGATCACCACGGCGTTCACAGGCAGCAAGGCCCTCGTGGTCGTGGCCATCAGCAGCCCACCCATCACCAGGATCGGCGGCGTATTGGCCATAAGATGCGCGAAGCTTCCGTGCAGCAGCGGCATTGCGATGACGCCATCCAAACCACCGGGCTGCCTGGGGATCAGGCCGAAGGCTGGGTTCAAACCGTAGCCGACGATCCAATTGACGACCTGGACTGCCCAGAGCAGCGCGACAAAGGCGGCAAGCGCCGCGGCGCGCCGAAAGAAGGCGCGCATGTGATCTCGGTTCATCATGTTGGCGACAGTAGACGTCCTCACAGCGCCTTCAACGGCTTTCGCGCGCTGCACAGGATGCCACCTCCAGGAAAGGGGGTTTGAGGCGGCCAACTGAGAACGGCGGTGCAAAAGTCGGCCACGGTAGCGGCGGGATGAGCCTGCTGCGGGCGGCGTAAAAGTCGTCCACCTTTACCCTTTCTGGCGACA
>NZ_JACIEQ010000028.1 GCF_014196965.1 Actibacterium naphthalenivorans
TGTCGCGTTTAATTCCCGATTTCAATTGAAGCAGAAAGCTGAAACTGAAGCGCTGGAATTTCATCTTAGCGCTTCACCAACGCGTCAAGATTCCTGAGCTTCACAGCCCTGCGGCTTTGGTCAGGTTCACCCTGAACCTGTCGCGCCTGCGCTGGTAACGCCGGGTCATCTCGGCCGACGCATGTCCCAGGTGCTTTTGAACATAGCGCTCATCAACCTCTGCCGACGAGGCGAGCCCGGCGCGCAAGGAATGTCCAGAGAACATTGCCAGCCTTTTGGCTTCCGGCAGATCGGATCTGACGCCGCTCTTCAGAACGGTTGCCTTGATCAGCCGAGCGACGTGCTTGTCGGAGAGGCGGGCCTCGAGGGCACGTTTGCCGTCCCGCGAGGTGCGCACGAAGACCGGCCCAAAGTCGATCTTCGCAAAGTGTAGCCATTGCTCAAGTGCGTGGACAGGACAGGTCTGGTCGCTTGAGCCGCGCCCAACCTCGACCTCGCGCCACCCGGTCTTGGCGTTCAGTGTCAGCAGAGCGCCATCTTCGAAAATCTCGATCCAACCGCCGGAGCCCGGTGTATCATCCTTGTGCACGTCAAGGCTCACGATCTCGGAGCGACGGAGACCTCCAGCATAGCCCAGAAGTAAGATCGCCCGGTCTCGAAGCCCGCGGAGATCATAGGGAAGGGTGCCCACCATGGCCTGGATGTCCTCGGGCAGGATCGCTTCCTTCTGAACCGGCGGACGCGCGTGTTTGCGCCTAATCCCGGCCAGAACGGTGGCGACATGGCGGTCCTTGCGATCAAGAGTGAACCCTCGCTGCCTGTAATTCCAAGCGATGCCGGAGAGGCGCCGCTCAATGGTGGAGACCGAGAGAGCAGGGGCCTTCCCGGTCGCGGCGGCCAGATCAGCCAGATAAAGTCCAACCATCTCCGGCGAGGGGGGCAGAGGCTCCGTGCCTTTCAACCGGCACCAGCGGGTGAAGTGTTTCCAGTCGGCGGCGTAGGCCTTGTTCGTGTTCCCAGCCGTCGAGGCCTCGGCATAGTCCCGGGCGGTATCGATCAGCCGGTCGAGCGCGCCGGAGCCGGCCACATGGGCGGGCAGAGCGATTGAGGCTCCGTCCCGAGAGGTTCTCTCGTCGCGCTCGTCACTGTTCGGCGCGGTATGGGGTGCTGAGCTCGAAATCTCTGCGTCAGACGCGTCAGAATCCTCGATTTTGGTGCCGCTATTCGTGATACTGCTCATGTTTCCGAGCATATCATTTTTCCGTCCGATAACGCAAGGTTATTGGACAAAACTGGATACGGCAAAGCGGGGCGGTTAGCACAGTATGTGGTAGAACAAAGCGCCGCCATCGGATAGTGTTGTGGCATGGCATATGCTCGAGCGACCTTCATTGACGACCCTGATATCTTACCTCGGATGCCGCCCTGGGTCACTTCCGCACGCCCCGAAACCCATGAAGATGTGGCGTTTTTGTCGGGCGCGGCGCTCGCGCATCTGCATCTGGTGATCGGGCGCGATGACGTCCCCCAAGCCTTGTTGCGGGAAAGTTTGGCGCTGCGCGCGGCGGAGGCTTGTGTGGTACATTCGGGGCGGCCGGAAAGGGTGGCAGACTTGCGGGATGCGTTGGCGTTTCTGCAGCCGGGTGACAGCCCGGGGCCAGCGGGCGAGAGTTATCTTTCTTGGCGGCGCGCGGTGGAACGGCCGGTGGCGGCCAAGGCATTGAACCGGGCGCTGCCGACTTTGGAACCGGAACAGATCGCAACCTGGCTCGAAGTGGTGAAGGCGGCTCCGGTGACTCAAGCGGCCACCGTCCTGGAGGCCGTTCTTGGAGATCGACCCCGCGACTTCGCCGCCGCACTGCTTCTTGCGGATGCAACTTTGGCGCAGGCGCTCGGGTGGAGCCATGTCCTGCCGCTTCTGGCACTCGGCCTCAAGCGCGGTGATCTTCGAAAAACCGGCGAGGAGTTGCGGTTGACCTGTCATCAGGCAATTGGGACGGCAGCAGTTGAGACAACGCACCAGGCCATCGATCTGAAACGACGCGCTGCACGGCTCAAAGAGGCCGCACCGAAACTGCGAGCCAGGGGTTCTGACAAGGCAGTGGCCCATTTTCTGGCACGGGATGCCATTGCCCCTGCCGCGCTTACCTCACTGCGGTCCGACCGGGCAGCGCGCCGCTTTTGCGACCGGCTGGTGGCGTTAGGGGTCGCCCGAGAGCTCACCGGGCGTGACACCTTCCGCCTTTACGGGATCTAGGCATGGTCAAAGATCACGCCGAAACCGACCTCGACCGGGAATTGGACGATCTGCCAACCGAATTGCGCTGGCGCGAATGGATGCGGCGGATTGAAGCCGTTCTCTTCGCCAGCGCATCGCCGGTGCCGCGCGAGGACCTCGCGCGCGTGGTGGGGCAGGGGGCTTCGGTCGATCTGTTGGTCGAAGACCTGGTCGCCGATCTCGAAGGACGATCCTTCGAAGTGGCGCAGGTGGCCGGCGGCTGGATGCTGCGGACGAGACCGGCCTATGCGGCGGTGATCAGGACGGCCGCAGATGTCGGCGATCAGGATCTCGATCTGCGCGAATACGATGTCGCTGTCCTGGCCGCCATCGCCTACCACCAGCCGATCACACGGGACGGCCTGAAAGACATCTTCGGCAAAGAGATCAGCCGAGATCTGATCGGAAGATTGCATGCGCGTGGATTGATCGTCACCGGGCCACGGTCGCCGCGGCGCGGGGCACCCTATACCTATGTGACGACGGAGCAGTTCCTGGTCGCGTTCGATCTGGAGTCGCTGCAGGACCTGCCCGATCGGGAGCAGATGGAGGATGCAGGGGTCATCAATTCGCAGGCATAGCCGTTGCCAATGATGTGCGGCGGTTTGAATGAAGGCGAACGATGACCTGTTGTAAGTCCGCCAAATCAGGATGTCTGGAGCGCGTCTTTGTTCCCGGTGTGATCTGTGACGTGATCTCTGCACTCAATAACGCCACCAAGTCGGAATGCTTGGGCGCAGCCCGTGCAATGCGGGTCCAGAGATCAATTGCAGGATGCACGGAACGTTTTTGGAGGTGCGTCATTCCATCGGCCAACTGGCGGAACAATACGTAGCGGACCCGGTGCGGCAAGCGCGAAATTGACGTCGGCTGGCCATTGAACGTGAAACAAGCCGCCCCAAGCATGGCGGGCAGGGATGTCTTTCCATGCCGTCCATGTCCCGCAACATGCATTCGAAGCAAATCGTCGATGAGCCGTTCGAGACGCTGCACATCATACTCGGCGGGCAGGGTGGGTTTTCGGAGATCAGCATCACACCAGACGCAGAATTGTTGCCGCAGAAGCCGGTTTTGTCGTGAAGGCGCAATGCCGCCGCCGCAGGCAGGGCATTGGTCGCGCAAGCTGCATCCATGCCGAAAGCAGGAAACGCGCGTCGCCAAAGTCCAGCCGCGCCGGAAGAACGGTGCGCGATCCTCTTTCAGGCATGCCGGGCAATATTGCAGGCGATTGACCCGGGCGGTCGATGCGCGGGCATCTCCTGATCCTGTGGTCTGCCGCATGCGCAACCGGGTCAGCGGGTCGCGGTTCAAAGCCAAGCCATCAATATCCTCGGTAGGCAACCGCGTTCGCTCGACCAGCAAATTGAGGATTCGCCCGGGAAGGTCACGGTCAAGCTTCGCAGACCAATCTCCACCTGCGACATCCAGAACCCGCCCAAAATATTGAGGTGGAATTCCATTGGCCATGGCCAGCCGATGCAGCCAGCTCGACAGCAGCTCTCCGGGTGCCGGTTCAACAACGACGGGCCAGCCTTGCCCCACCTCATTGCCGTAGTCGCGCGCAGGTGTGACTGTGATCTCGGACGCAGACTGGGTCACATCATTTCGCGGCGCAAAGGAGCATTTCGGCGTTTCGACAGGGGCGTGTAACCAAGCGAGGCGATGGTCGCTTCAGAAATGTGTTCCTCGCCGTTCCTTATCGCCGTGATAGCCGCGTTGCTCACGATATCGACGACCTCTCCGATCAAGCCCTCTGACAATTCATGGATGATCTCAGCCAGTGACGGTCGCGACAGGTCCGAGGCGCGGGCGAGAGGCATGCAGGTTTCAAGACTATCGAGGAGCGTCGCGAAATCCTCGTCATACGCCCATCTGGGAACAGGGATCGTATCGAACCGCGATCCCATCTCCTCGGTGTCGTGTACCGCGTCATAGACCGCAACCTCGCCGACCAGTACGGGCGAGATATCGTGGACACTTGCGATGCGGCGCAGGAACGAAAAGATAGATTTCACGTCCTGTCGGCGCCCTCGAAGGGCGCTGTGAAACTCATCGAAGATGAGCAGGCGGGGTTTCAAGCTGTCCAGCAAATGATCCACCTGCTCGCCCGCGCGCGACAGGCTTCGCCAACCAGAGGCCTGAGGCGCGCGCAACCCGGCAAGAATGCTGGCATAGAAGTGAGACAGTCCGGCACCTTCTCGGGTCTGGATCACCCAGATCCTTTGACGTTCTGACTGACGCAAATGTTCAATCGCGAAGCGTTCGGCGATCATCGTCTTGCCATTGTGATAAGGGCCCGTCAGCAAGAGCCCTCTGGGGCGCAAAGTTACTGGCCGATCGAGTAGCAGACGCATGGCGTTATGGGCGCGACTTGCAACAGGATGGCTGATCCAACGGGCCGTCCGGATATGGGCGATGCGGCACGCGTCACCGGCATCGAGAAGTGATGCGGCGGAGTCCAGGAGGTGATCCGTCATTTCACCAATCCTCAACCGGAAAGACGCGGCGCGGGCGCTCAGGGTCAGGTGTTTCGCGGATTGGTGTCGGGGAAGAAGTGAGGCTCTGGTAGGGTTTCGGCGCATGAGCCGCATGCCTGGCCCGTGCGACTTCCTTCAGCCTTTGCTTCTTCGATGCCGAGGCATCTACCGTCGCCGCGATTTCGCGGCGGATCGCGGTCTTCTCCTCGATCGGGCGTCGGCCGGTTTCGCGCGCTCGGCTTCTCTCGGCCCTGTGCTGCCAGAGGGTGACCGCCTCAAGCAGTCCATCCCGCCGCTCCACAGGGCGCCAGGCTCCTGTATCGGGATCCTTGATGTAGATGTGACTAATGTCCCGAGGATCATAACGAACATCGAGAGCACCCAATCGATCACGGCGGGCGACCAACGGGCCCAACCATGGATCGAAATAGTCGTTGGCAAACAGGCTGACACCTTGAGGTGAAATCCTGCGTGTCTTGTTCGGGAGAAAGCTGAGCAGAACGTCGAAAGGGTTGTCTTCCGGGCCGTCCGGCTGACGGCATTTTCGTTCCCATTCATTGGTCGGGACTGTCAGCTTGCGTTCATTCTGGCTAAGATTGTGATCGATAATCGCCAGCGCGATACAGCGTTCGAGGTCTGCAAAGTTGAGCCTCGCACGGTCTTCGGACAGATACTCACCCCGATCCGCGATGGAACGCCCGGTCTTGCCAGGCAGGGAGCGCAGCACCGTATTCACCTTGCCTAGAAGTCGTTCGACAACCCCGCCACGATGGACGGTCCCCTTGTTCCGGCTTTGAATTGCAATCCCGTACTCGGCACAACCCAGGATGAAACTGGTGCTTCTGAATTCCATGGCGGAATCCACGACGACCATCTTCGGGCGGCCAAACATCGGCCAGGAATGATTGATGTCGCGCGCTGCCAGCCAGTCCTCCTTGCGGCACATCGCCTGCGCCAGACAGAGGGCGACCGACAAGCGTGAGGGCTGCTCAAGGGTCAGGCAGAAGCCGATAATCGCGCTTGTTGCAACATCAGCTGCGATGGTGAGATAGGGGCGTCCAACATAGATGCCCTGACCATCGATGACTTCCACAAACTGGATGTCGGCGGGGGTATGGTCTATCTGGACGACATCGAGTGCGTGGTTGGCCCGGATATAACCTGGGCGGGGTTTCAGGCGCCGTAGGTTTTTTCCTCCTGAATGTCGCCGTCGTGCAATCTCCTCGGGCGTGAACAGTCGTGGGATACGCTTGGAAACGGTGACATAGGCAGGCGGATCAAGACCCTCGCTGTCACAACGGGTGCGGATTTCATCGACAATCGGCGCAAGGTCCGGTTGCTCGGGCTGAAGCCACATCTCCCGAAGGGTTGCCAAAATGATTTCCTCAACAGCCGGGCTGATCCTCGCGCGCCTAGCTCCACCTGTCTTTGGCAACAGCGAAGACACCCGATGTTCGGTACGATATCGGCGCAGGTGGTTGTAGACTTGGCGCGTCGAGAGACGCAATTCGGATGCGGCCCGAGAAACTGCGGTGCGCATAGGCTCTTGCCCGTCCAAAATGCGATCCAGCTCTCGCGCGATACGCGTTGCCTTGGCCCAAGCCTCGTCAGACGCTTCGTTTTCGCGCAGCGTCATGAACCCGCCGCTCCACGGTTTCTAAACCCCATCTTCTGCCCCATGTTCTCGCTTGTTGAAACGCGAGCTAAAAATTGAAATCGAAACGTAAAATACCACGTCGGATTACGCTTCATCCTACTGGAATCCTGTAAGAACTTTTTGATGAAACGGCAAAGCAATTGCGACAC
>NZ_JACIEQ010000029.1 GCF_014196965.1 Actibacterium naphthalenivorans
CCCCCGGATGGCGCTGCAAAAGCGCAGGGATCTCCGTCTCCATCGTCGTGTTCGAACTGGGCACTATCAGGCCGATACGTTTCATGGCTCTTCCTTCTTTTGCATTCGGCGCCGCGCGCCGCATCTTTTCGCTCGGCGCTTCTCAGGTCAGCGACACGAGAATCGCCAGCCCGATTGCGACGTTCACCGCGCCAAGTGCCGCCCCGACCTTGCCCCAACCGTCAGAGCACACCTGAACAGGCGCGGGCATCGCATATCCCGCCGCCGCTGCCGCGGGTGACACGGACGGGCGCGGCATGGGCCCTGGCGCCGCCACCGCGGATTCCTTGCCACTCAGCTTGTCCTGCAGGGTCTGGGCAAAGACCCCGGTGATCTTTTCCGCCTGCCTGGCGATGACCTTCTGCCCCACGCTGCCCAGCACACCGGCAAGGGCGGCTTCACTTTCAACACGAACCTCGGTGCTGCTCCCCTGCGGGATCAGGCGCACCAGACTTTCAGCGCGAAAATTTCCGACCGCTCCGCGCACAGCGCTGCCTGTCGCGGTAAAGGCGATACGCTCGCCCTGCACTTTTTCGGTGATGTGCACCTTGGCCTCGAACGTAGCCGAGATCGGCCCGACGCTTTGCTTGACACGCGCCGTGAAGGTTTCGGGATCCAGCATCTCGAGCGATTCAACGCCTGGGATGCAATAGGCGACCTGCTCGGGCTGATCGAAAAAGGCCCATAGTGTGTCAATGGGCTGATCGACGATGAACTCTTGAAGGAATTTCAAAGAAGGGCTTCCTTGTTTTCGGTTGTGCAATCCGCCAGGGCGCGCAGGGCGCGACCGACATGGATTTCCGTCAGATGGCGGCGGTATTCGTCAGAGGCGCGGATATCGCTGGGCGGGCTGATTTCAGCGGCGGCACCGGCGGCCGCCTTGGCGATATCCGCGCAGTCAAGTGCGGTCCCCTCGACCAGATCCATGGCCGCGCGCGCCAGCACTGGGGTTTCGTCCACCCCGCCCAGACCGATGCGCAGATTGCGCCAGATGCCGTCGCTGCAATCGCCGAGCACAGCGACGGACACGACCGCAAAATCATTGTGCCGCCGGTTCACCTCGGCAAAGATGAAATGATCGGGGTGGCGGGGATAGTGCACCTCAAGCAGCATTTCCTCGTTTTCCAAGGCGGTGGCATAGGAGCCCAGAAAGAACTCTTCGAGCGGAATTTGGCGCGCGCCATTTGGCCCGCGCACATGCGCCACCGCCCCTAGCGTCAGCGCGGCAAGCGGCATTTCACCGGTCGGGTCGGCCTGAACCAGGCTGCCCCCGACCGAGCCCCGGTTGCGGACCTGTCGGTCACCCACATAGCGGATCATATGGGCCAGCAGCGGCAGACGCCGCGCGATCAGCGGGTCATGCTCGATGGTGTGATAGCGGACCAGCGCGCCCAGAACGGTCACATCGCCGCGCTCTTCGATCTGGTCCAGACCTGAAACGCGCCCGATATCGATCAGGGCCGAGGGGCGCCACAGGCGCAGGTTCATCATCGGCATGAGGCTTTGACCCCCGGCAAGAATGCGGGCGCTGCCGCCATAATCGCCAAGCAACGCGATCGCCTCATCCACCGAGCCGGGCCGGTGATAGATGAAGTCCGAAGCCTTCATCCCTTGGCTCCGCCGCCGGACATGCGCATCAGGACATGGTTGATCGGTGACGTGACCTTGAGAACCGGCTTCGCCTCCTTGCTGCTCCAGACGGTTTCGGGCCGGACCTGAAGGACCGCAATGTCGCCGTTGGCGCCGATGGCCCATTCGATATCCTGCGGCGCGCCCCGATCCTTTTCGATCCGCTTGGCAAGGATGGCCAGCGCCACGGCATCGGCCTGGCTCAGACAGGGGCTGTCCTGCCGCCCGTCGTTGACCGGAAACAGATCGACGCCACCGCTTTCGGTATCAAAGCGGTATTCCTCGGTCTGGTGCGATATCTTGCTTTTCAGCAGCTTCAGCGTGACCTTGTCGACGGTGAACTGGCTTGGGGTGATGTCGCCTTTGACCACGCCCTCGCCCAAGCCCCAACAGGATTCGATGGCGATTTTCGATCGGTCGCCGGTGATCGGATCGAGCGTGAACATCACCCCGGCCGCGCGCGCCTGCACCATCTGCTGAATGCCCACGCAAATGCCGAAGTCACCCTTGGAAATGACGGATTCGCCATCGTGCTTGTAGGACAGGACCGCGTCACCATACATCCCGGCCCAGCATTTGCGCATATGCTGCAACAAGGCATCAGCGCCGGTGATCCACAGATACGTCTCGTACTGGCCGGCAAAGCTGGCCCCGGCCAGATCCTCGGATTCCCCCGAGGAGCGGACCGCGACGGGAACGTTGGCCGCCGTGCGGGTTTCCAACGCGTCATAGGCCGTGCGCACCGCAGTCTCCAGCGCCTCGGGCAGAGGGGCGTTCAGAATCCCGTGGATCAGCGCGACGGTCTCTTTCGCGATATGTTCAGGATCCAGATCGGCGCAGGCCTTTCGCACGCGCGCGGCCTCTTCGACCAGCCCGGCCGCCTCCATGAAATCGCGGTAGGCATGGGTGGTGATCCCGAAACCGGGCGGAACCGCCAGCCCCGCCGCGGTCGATTCCGCCAGGCTGGAAAACTTGCCGCCCAGGATCGGGTTCTTCGAGGCTGCAGGGTCGTCGAGCCAAAGGATGTAGGGGCGATCACTCATTCTGCTGCCTCTTCTTCAAGGATGCGTACAATCCCGATGTTGCCGTCGACCTCGATCATGTCGCCGGTCTTGATCCGGGCGGTGGCAAAGCCGGTTCCGACAACGGCCGGAAGGCCGTATTCGCGCGAAATGATTGCGGTATGCGCCATCATCCCGCCGACGTCAGACACGGCAGCCTGGATGCGAGGGAACACAGGCGCCCAGCTTGGCGCTGTCACGCGGCAGACCAGAATTTCGCCATCGACCACATCGTAGAGCTGATCGGGCTCGGAAATGACGCGTGCCTTGCCGGTCACCTTGCCTGCCGATGCCGCGACACCCCGCAATTCCGTTGCAGATTCAGGGTCGACACCCAGCCATTCCTCGATCGTTTCCTGCGTGATGCCCCAAAGCATGATCGTCAGCGGTTCGGTGATGGTGTCAGGCGGCGTGCCCAGGGCGGGGGGCGGTGTCCACTTGCACAGCGCATCACGGATGCGGCGGCGCTCGGCGATAATCGGTCGCCAATAAGTTTCGCCGCGCGGTTGCGTGCCGACAGCCCAGCCGATGATCATATCGTACAGCGCATCGTAGATTTCGTGACGGTGCAGATAGAATATGTCCTCGTTCGTGTCGAAGAACTTGTGCGCCACGAAGACATCGCCCAGCTCGCGCACCTTCGACCAGAAGATCGAGTGATGCAGATGCTCGACATAGAAATTGTGATCCTCGACAAAGGGGAACACCTTGCGCGCAAGTCCGATCAGGCTGTCGAACGCCTCACGATCATCGTCGGTGGGCAGCAGCTCGCGGTATTCGGCGGTGACCTGTTCGCGTTTCTCGAGGATCTTGTCCAACGGGCGGCGCACGTCTTCGCCATTGCGGATCGCGGTGATGTAGCCGCGCATTGCGGTAAAGGGCAGGCGCAGGTCCGTCATCCAGACCGGATCGGCGTGACAGTAGCCAGAGCCGGTAGAATACCAGAACCAGGGATCTTTCGCATCTTCCAGCGCGGCAAGCCATTCCTTGCCGGCATTGGTTGTCGCCATGTCCGCGAGGATGTCATCGGGTGACCGGTTGGGCATGATGAGATCCGCGACGCCCAGATCGACGGCCTTTTGCGACAGCTTGCGCAATTCGTCATCGGGGCGGAACAGCAGGATGTCGATGCCCGAGACCATGTCGGTAATGCTTTGATCCGCAATGCCCGGAAACACGCTCTGGCAGAATTCGCGAAAGGTCAAATAAGCGCCATAACCCAGATTGAGCATCTCGAAATGATAGGAGCCCATTTCGAGCATGTTCTCGATCATGCGGCTGTAGTCCTTGAGCATCTCGAGTGAGGAATAGGTGCCCGTGTGACCCGTGATGCTGCTTTCGGGTTCGTATTTCGGCAGCGGCTTGAACTCGATCGCGCGCAGCCGGTCGATACAATCTTGCGCCTTCGTCTTCCAATTGACGAAAATCTCATCCCAGTTCTCGAAATAATGCCCTGCCCGCTTGGCAAAATATTCCTGCCGCTCGGCGATCTGTTCGGGGTCCGTCACCGCGTTCGGGCTGACATAAAGATAGCCGTTGATGATCCGGTGATCGATGCCCATGGCAGGGGGCAGCGCCCAGACCCTGCTCGACATCTGGCTGACAGCGACCCACCAGTTTTCGGTCATGATCGTGTCAAAGGGATACAGGGGATCAGGGTTGTGCATTCCGTCGAAGAACCAGAACTTGGACTCCTCGAAAGCGCGCCGATCCTCGCTCAGAAGCGCGTAGTAACGATACAGGCTCTCCCAGCCTTCCGCGCCCTCGGGCGCTGCAATATCGAAAGGATTTGCGAACGAATTGTCCGTCTTTGCCATTGTGGTCTCCATTACCCTTTATTTCCCTGCCTGCTCGGCGCCTGCAGATATGCCAGCGCATCGTCCAGCCCGATGACATCACCATATTTCTGCTGTATATCGAATAGGTTGGCTTCATGCGGCGCCTGTGCACGATCGGCCACGCAGTCGCGCGGAACCAGCACGTTGAACCCGCTTTGCACCGCGTCCACCACTGTCGCGCGGACGCAGCCACTTGTTGTTGCACCCGCAATCAGCACGGTATCGATACCAGCCCCGGCAAGCAGTGCCGCCAGATTCGTTCCGTGAAATCCAGAGGCTCCATGCTTTACAATCACAGGCTCCGCTTCACTCGGTGCCAGCCGGTCGTCGATCTCGACGAGGCGGGTCCCGGCCATCAGCGCCTTCATCCCACTCGCCTTACGCAACCACGGCAGCATCGTGACCTCGCCGGGCGTGTAGCTGATCGTCGTAAAAATAACCGCCCGCCCCGCCACTCTAGCCACATCAAGAAGCTTTCTGGTTGCGGCTATCTCATCGCTCATGTCCGCGGCGGTCGGGTAGCAAGTGTCAGTGAAGCCATATGAGAAATCAACAACCACGACTGCGGGCGCAAGCCCTCGCGGAACCGACCGGCCAAAACCTGCATCCGCATACGTATCCAGGTCGGCCTCATTCCGCATTGCAACGCCCCTTCTTGCCATATCGTGACATCCCTCACTTTTGTGGTATACTGGTATACCAAAAGCATGAGGTCAAAACATCTTGCGCCCAAGCAGAAAAAAAAAGCGACACCCACGCCATGGGTCCACTTTTATGGCATAAATGATTAAAAAAAGAGCGCCCAGAGAATTGCGCACTTACGCAGCACAGTTGCCCCGGGATGATTGGCTTGTTGAAACCCGCCATAGGTGTTAGCCAACAAATTCTCTGAGGAAAAATTAACTGAGTAGCCAAGTAGATGTCAGGATATTTTTCGGACAATATCAATCCGGTAACGGTACGCACCAGCGAAGGCGTCGCTGACATCATCCGGCGGGAAATACTGTCGGGGAACCTCAAACCCGACCAACCGTTGTTGGAACGCAACCTTGCCCAGGAACTGGGCGTCAGCCGCACCCCGGTGCGCGAGGCACTTTTTGCCTTGCAGGGCGAAGGGCTTGTCGAACTCGTACCTCGCAAATACGCCCGCGTAAGGAAGATTACACCCAAAGATATCTCACAAATCTACGCATTGCGCCTGGTTCTGGAGGCGCACGCGGCCGAAAGCGCCGCCCGCTACGCAGACAGCGCAGCCATTCTTGAGATTGAAACAACGTTGCTGCGTCAGAAAAGCTTACCAAAAAACTGCTCCGCCATGGAGCAAGCGAACGCGGATCTCGCATTTCACGCGGCAATCTCGGCCGCTTCGGGAAGCCAGATACTGAAAACAGTATCTAACCAGGTGCTTGGTATAACGGCAACGCTGCGGTCACGTTTCAAATATGAACCCGCGCAAACAAAACTCGCCTTCAATCAGCACAAGGCCATTCTGGCTGCAATAAAAGAGCGAAACCCCGAATTGGCATTTGCGCGCATGTCCGAACATATTCAGACCTCCACGGACTACGCCAAGGGCAAGGTCGTCATCGAGGAAAGCTGATACACGCCTCACCATCGCCCGCACTCGAGCCTCGACGGGCTTACCCTGCGGGAGTATCACCAAAGGTCAGAAGAAGACCAAAACCTGAACAGAGCTAACCAATAAACGCGGGCTCAGAGGGGAGCAGGTCACGGGGGTAATCCCCCCCGAAAGTAAGGGGCTGCATAAGTAGAATTTTCTCGGCAAGATGAACGAGGAGATTTCGAATGAAGACAAGCAGATACACTG
>NZ_JACIEQ010000030.1:0-2500 GCF_014196965.1 Actibacterium naphthalenivorans
TGGTTGCGGGAGCAGGATTTGAACCTGCGACCTTCAGGTTATGAGCCTGACGAGCTACCGGGCTGCTCCATCCCGCGCCACGTGCCCTTTAGAGGTATTGTCCAGGGGCGCTGTGCTGGTATCGTTTTGAGAGATACGGTTTGTGCTTCTTTCTAGGTTTGGCGGTGACCTACTCTCCCACGTCTTAAGACGCAGTACCATCGGCGCGACGGTGCTTAACGGCCGAGTTCGGGATGGGATCGGGTGTTTCACTCGCGCTATGACCACCAAACCGAGAAAGAAGCACATCCGCAGGCGCTGTTTTTCGCGCCTGCCGTCCAGGTCAAGTACATGTTTTGTTGTGTATGCTTTTGATTGCTCCGCAGTTTCAGGTTCAAACCTTGCTTCTACTGGATCAAATCAAGCCTATCGGGCAATTAGTACCGGTCAACTGAACGCATTGCTGCGCTTACATCTCCGGCCTATCGACGTGGTGGTCTTCCACGGCCCTCAGGGATACCTTGTTTTGAGGGGGGCTTCCCGCTTAGATGCCTTCAGCGGTTATCCTTTCCGATCATAGCTACCCAGCACTGCTCCTGGCGGAACAACTGGTACACCAGTGGATCGTTCACCCCGGTCCTCTCGTACTAGGGGCAACTCCTCTCAAGTATCCTACACCCACGGCAGATAGGGACCGAACTGTCTCACGACGTTCTAAACCCAGCTCACGTACCTCTTTAAACGGCGAACAGCCGTACCCTTGGGACCTGCTCCAGCCCCAGGATGAGATGAGCCGACATCGAGGTGCCAAACACTGCCGTCGATATGGACTCTTGGGCAGTATCAGCCTGTTATCCCCGGCGTACCTTTTATCCGTTGAGCGATGGCCCTTCCACTCGGGACCACCGGATCACTATGGCCGTCTTTCGACTCTGCTCGACTTGTCAGTCTCGCAGTCAGGCTGGCTTCTGCCATTGCACTCAACGAGCGATTTCCGACCGCTCTGAGCCAACCTTCGCGCGCCTCCGTTACGATTTGGGAGGCGACCGCCCCAGTCAAACTACCCACCACACAGGGTCCCGGATCCGGATAACGGACCGCGGTTAGACATCAAGCAGAACAAGGGTGGTATCTCAAGGGAGGCTCCACCGGAACTGGCGTTCCGGTTTCAAAGCCTACCACCTATCCTGCACATGTTCGGCCTAATGCCAGTGTGAAGTTGTAGTAAAGGTGCACGGGGTCTTTCCGTCTAACCGCGGGAAGCCTGCATCTTGACAGGCAATTCAATTTCGCTGAGTCGATGTTGGAGACAGCGGGGAAGTCGTTACGCCATTCGTGCAGGTCGGAACTTACCCGACAAGGAATTTCGCTACCTTAGGACCGTTATAGTTACGGCCGCCGTTTACCGGGGCTTCAATTCGGTGCTTGCACACCTCCTTTTAACCTTCCGGCACCGGGCAGGCGTCAGACCCTATACGTCGTCTTGCGACTTCGCAGAGCCCTGTGTTTTTAGTAAACAGTCGCCACCCCCTGGTTTGTGCCCCCAGTCAATACTTGCGTAGAAACCGGGCCTCCTTCTCGCGAACTTACGGAGGTATTTTGCCGAGTTCCTTCAACATCGTTCTCTCAAGCGCCTTGGTATGCTCTACCAGTCCACCTGTGTCGGTTTAGGGTACGATCTAGCGGAAGAGCTATTTCCAGGAACCGATAAGCGGCCCGCCCAATCCGATAAGGGCGAACAACAGTCTCGATCCGTCACTTCTTCCTGGCCCAGGAATATTAACCTGGTTCCCATCGACTACGCCTTTCGGCCTCGCCTTAGGGGTCGGCTTACCCTGCTCAGATTAGCTTTAAGCAGGAACCCTTGGACTTTCGGCGACAGGGTCTCTCACCCTGTTTGTCGCTACTCATGTCATCATTCTCACTAGTGATCTCTCCACCGGATCCCTCACAGGCCGGCTTCACAGAAAACTCCGCATCCTCCAAGGCGCCCCGAAGGACGCTAAAGAGGATAGGAGTTATGTCACACTACGCTCTGCTACCATGCCTTACGGCATCCTAAGCTTCGGCTCATGGCTTGAGCCCCGTTACATCTTCGCCGCAGGACAACTTGATTAGACCAGTGAGCTGTTACGCTATCTTTAAAGGATGGCTGCTTCTAAGCCAACCTCCTGGTTGTTTTGGTCGTCCCACCTGCTTTCCCACTTAGCCATGAATTAGGGGCCTTAGCTGTAGGTCAGGGTTGTTTCCCTCTCCACCATGGACGTTAGCACCCACAGTGTGTCTGCCATCTAGTACTCCTCGGTATTCGGAGTTTGGTTAGGATCAGTAAGGCGGTAAGCCCCCATTACCCATCCAGTGCTCTACCCCCGAGGGTATTCGGATGACGCTCTACCTAAATAGATTTCGCAGAGAACCAGCTATCTCCGAGTTTGATTGGCCTTTCACCCCTAGGCACAACTCATCCCGACCTTTTTCAACAGGTGTGGGTTCGGACCTCCAGTTGGTGTTACCCAACCTT
>NZ_JACIEQ010000031.1 GCF_014196965.1 Actibacterium naphthalenivorans
GCGTTGGCGATGTCTGCTGTGGCACCGGCCCCACGCAGAAACACCTGGATGGCCGCTGCCTGCATCATGTCATAGGCCATGCGCCAGTCCCAGGCGCCACCGGCATCGCTGCCATGAAACGTCTCGCGCATGATACGCGCGAGCGCTGAACTGCGCAGGGGCTGGTCATCGACCTCCGTGCCGATTTGCGCGAGGGCAGAGGCGAGATCGGCTTCGGAGATTGCGAGAGCCGGGTTGGCCGTTCTGGGTTTGGACATGGGGATTTTCCTTTGGATCAGGGTCTGAGTTCCAAAGGACAAAAAGCCCGCTTTCGCTTTTCAGGGTGACGTAGTCAGACCGCGCCGACCTCAAAGGCTTGGTCAGGACTTGGGTTCGACCTGCCGCTTCGCATCAATCAATGCCTGTGCGGCCTGCATCACCTGAACCTGAGATGTTCCCGAGCGTGCATCCTCCAGCGCGGCCTGCACCTGCGCGCAAAACCACGTGTCATAAGAATTCGCTTCAGCGGCCACGGAAATGCTCCTCGAGCCCGATATCCAGCAGCTTGCCGAGGTCATCGGGCATGTCTGCAACGCGCACAGCAATTGGGAAACGGTGCCCCGTCAGGTCAGGCGCGCATTGCTCCTCTAGACCGAGGTGCTGCCTATCCTTTTCCGTCTCATTCATTGTGCTTTCTCCGACCGCATTATCAGCCGATGCTACATCTTCGAGCGTGGCGTCGTAAATGATAGTGCCAAAGGGTCATAGCAAGCTGGCCCACTTACCGATCGGGCACCGCTTCAAGGGATTTCTCGAACCGCTTGCCTGCCGCTGCAGCTTCTTTCAAGAGCGCGTCGAAATTGTCAGGTGGGTTGCCATCTTCCAGCATCCCTTTGAACGTCGCATAGGCATCCGTCTTGCTGCCATAGGCGCGCAGGGTCTTGTCGTCGTTCACCCATGCCACCACGATGACCTTCGCATCGCTGTTGAACCGGTAGAACAGCCGATACTGCTGGAAGAATTTCGCCCGGAACCAGTGCTTGCGGTGATCGCCGAGTGTGCCGCCTTGCCGGAAGGCGGCGGCACCCGGATCTGCAGGTATGGCCTCGGTGACCAGCTTGAAGATGGCGGCCAGCCGTTTCGTCGGGTTTTTCTTGTGCCAGGTCTTGGGATCGCGAGCCTTACGCGCCTCTACCTCCTCGACCAGCCCTTCGAGCTGGTCCAGAAAGAGTGGGTGCGCATAAATCGACCATCCATTCACGACAAGGGGCGCTTGGGCGGGCACGCTATCGCCGCTCATTCATCCTCGAGCGATAGCGGCGCATCGAGATCGACATCAACGTCTCCGACCAGTGCTGCAAGACGGTCATGCAAAGCCCCATCGAACGCCCGAATGCGGTCCGGATGCGCCTTGATATCGGCCTCGACAAAATCGAGAAAGGCTCCGAGCACGGGATCTTCCTCGTCGCTGCGCACGGGCTCGATATAGACCCTGCCACTCGGCTCGGTGCAGTAACGAATCTGGTCGCCCTTGCCCAGCTTGAGCTGTTTGCGCACACCCGCCGGTACGGTCGTCTGATACCGATCCGTGAGTTTCGAGACATCTTGTGCGAGGGCTGTCATGGCAGTCTCCTGAAGAAAAGGTTCTTTGCTGCCCGCGATAGGTAATGCATTTGCATTGCCATGTCAAGATAAGCCGCAGGATCTGCTGTCGCCGGGCAGGTCGATCAACGGTCCGGCGCAGGACCTATTATCTCCCCGCCAGGAACTCCGCCAGCACTGGGCTGGCCGCACCCTTCGCGGAGCTGAGCAGTTCCGAGCCTGCAAGCGAGGCCTTCGACAGGCGTACGAGCCCACCGGTTTCCTCGATGCGGTAGCAGCGGCGCTTTTGCCGCCCACGCCTGTAGTGGGTCGCGGTGACAATCTGGCAGGTACTGCCATCGGTGAGCGTCACAGGGGTGGCGAGCTTGATCTTGTCGCCTTCCTCGTAGTCCGGGATCGCAGCCCAGTCCTGGCAGCGCTGGCGCCAGGCATGAGCATAGCTGTCTGGGTCTTTCAGCTCGGACAGCAGGGCCAATAGGCTCAGTGGCGCGCGGGATTCGACCGGTCCCGCGCTTTCCTCCATGTCCTTGTAGCCCCAGCAGCCGTCATCATATCGGGTAAGGAATACGGCGGCGAAAGTGATGGAGCCATCCGCATCGGTGACATAGGTCGTGTCTTCGACAGGGGTGCCGTCGATATTTGTGACCTTTGCCGCCGCGTACCAAGTCGAACCCACCTTGCAGGCTTTGACCAGTTCCGTCTTGCGCCTTTCGCCCTCGAAGGTGCACAGCCGAGCAATCTCCGCTTTCTCATCCGCGTAGGTCTGGACGCGGCCGTCGGTGTAGAAGAGCCAACCCATCACGCCGCCCTCCGGTCATCGATTTCCATCAGCGCATCGAGCGGCACGCGGTAGGGCTGCATGGCGTCAAAATCCTCGCAATTGCCACAGTTCTGCACGATCGCAAAGGTGTCGCAGGCATCCTTGAGGATGACCCTGAAGATGCCACCGAGGCCCGAGGGCACTTCGTAGGTCCCGCCGATGAGATAGTCCGAGGCCCGGCGCACGAAGACGCGGATGCTGTGGCCATCGGTGGCGAGCCGGATGGCCCCTCGCCCCCGGTCGATGAGCACCTGCACGTCATCCAGGATGTCGGTGTAAAACTGGCCGGTCAGATCGCGAAACGCCATGCGGCGCTGCGCCATCCAGTCGGTGTCCCGAAACGGGTTCATGCCGTCGGCGAAGGCGAAGGAGGGATCGGCCTGCTCGGTGGTAACGATACGGGTGGTCGTGCCATCGATGCCGTTTGAGCGCAGATGCACACCATTGCCGACGATGAGGATCAGGGCCGGCCTGTCCACGGGCCCGTTCCAGTTGGGCAGGAAGGTCTTGCAGGCACGCGCATGTGCGATTTGCGCCGCAACAGCGGAGGCAGAGAACTTGAGAATAGCCATGGGGATGTCTTTCTGTTCGGTTTGGAAGGGTCGACCCGCGCGGGCGGCATGGTCCACGCGCGGGTCGCGTGAGGACTCAGGCCGCTTGCGCGATGTCGCCGTCAGGCTCCGGGGTTTCCGCCGCGGGCTCCGCCTCATCACAGGCGACACCGGCTGTCTGCATCATCGGCGGGCACCAGGCGGCCACGGCAGCGCGCTGCGCGTCCGTGAGCGTGGCGAAGGGCTCGGCGAAGAGCTTGTCACAAAAGGCGACGATCTCCTTCTTGCTCGACGAGGCCAGCGTCACCGCCTCCTGGGCGAGACCCAGATCCTCGCCGAGGATCTTCAGGAGCCAAGCCTTCTTGAAGCGGTTGAAGAGCGCCGCATTCGGCGTCCAGTGGGCGCGGATATCGGGCATGATCTCGATCTCGAACGCATGCATCAGGCTGTCGCGCCGAGGATCCCGCGCGAAGCAGGACTGCGTGGTGCTGGCGGTGGCATAGGCCACGAGCTTGGCCTTCTCCCCTGTCTCCAGCGCGCGAAACGCCGCGAACTGATCGGCGGGCGCGCGGGTGTCATCGAGCCAGGACAGATCAAGCGCATCATGCGCCGCCGCCACCTGCTCGAGCGAGGTCTCGTCGATCTCGTCCATCTTGGCATGGCTGCGGTATTCATTGCGGGCCTCGACCTTGATCGCCTGCGTGACACTCATGCCGCTGGCCAGAACGTCACTGACCAGCTTGAAGAGCGTCAGATCGAGCGTGGCTTCCGGATTCAGCGCCATTGCGGCCCCGAGCGCCATGGCGCGCTCTGTCTTGAGATCCTCGGCCAGTGAGGCCGGGTAGCTGATTTCGCCGGCGTCCGGGGCCTCCTCCCCACTCGGGCTAGCCGAGGAGCCGCGCGCGCCTTCCTCTTTCACGGTGTCTTCCGGGCGGACGAGGCCCACATGGAGCGTGACATTACCACTCGACCAAGACGCAATCACACCAGCGCGGGCCAGATCTTCGTCGCTGTAGGCCTCCTGCAGATCGCGGGCTTCCTCTTCCAGAGCGTCAACGCGCTCGTAAAGGGCATTGTAGGCACCGTCCTCGAGCCCCTCATCCTCCATCTCGAGCTGCAATTTCTCGAGTTCGGCGCTGATCTCATCGATGCGCTTCTGGGTGGCCTCATCCGGCTCGATCGGGCCGGGATAGACGCGGCCATAGTCGGCCATGGTCGCGTAATCATAGCGCACCATCGCATCGGCCCAGGCAAAGCCCAGCTTTATGCGGGCCTCTTCGGCGGCGGCACCGAGCTTCTCGAGCAGGATGGTTTCGACCAGCGCTGCATCCTCCAGCACGGAATGCTCTTCCAGAAGGTCAGCCGCGACGGCGCCGCCGCGAGCCTCGTAGTCCGCGCGCACGAAAGCCCCGATATCATCGCTGACCTGCACACCGCGGGATTTGAGCGCCTGACGGACGGTATAGGCCTGCAGATAGCCGCCGTCTTTTGTGAGCGCCTCGAAGACCTCGCGCTGCGCCTCCTGGCTCGGGTGCTCGGCAAAGGCTTTCATCGTGTCGAGCGTGATCGTCTTGGCCCGGGCCGCGGCGCGGATGTCGGGGTGGATCAGGCCATAGCGCAACCGGCCTTTCACGGCCGCCACCGTGGTGCCGAAGGTCTTTGCGATCGTCTCGGGCGTCTGGTCGTCGACCTCCATCATCCGCGCGAAAGCCTCGAACTCGTCGATGGCATTCATCGGCGCCTGGGTGATGTTCTCAGCGAGCGACAGGGCCGTGGTGACATCGCAATCCTCTGGCACAAGACGGCAGTCGATCTTGGCCTTCGCCGTGAAGCCTTTCGCGGCCCTGTCCGCGACCAGCTCCTTCAGCGCGGCATGCCGACGGCCACCGGCGAGGACAGCATATTTGCCGTCGAGCTTCTGGACCATGAGCGGCTGCAGGAGACCCAGAACGGCGATGCTTGCCTTCAGATGGGCGATGTTCTCAGGATCATAGGTTTCCGGCGAGTTGCTGCGCACATTGGCGGGATGTGAGACCAGATCGCCGATGGCGACGGAGACGGGTTTGAAGCTTGTGGTCATGGCGTTTCCTTTTCGGTGGGTTTGGAGCGGCCCGCGCATTCAGATGCGCGGCCAATCCCCGTCTTCAGGGATCACCACAACAAAAGGCCCACTCTCCCTTTGAGGGGTCAGCGGGCCTTCATCGTCTCAGATGTCAGGGTGAGGAGTCCCCTGCCCTACCAGTCGCGCGCCAGCATGATGGTCAGCACG
>NZ_JACIEQ010000032.1 GCF_014196965.1 Actibacterium naphthalenivorans
CGTGCTGACCATCATGCTGGCGCGCGACTGGTAGGGCAGGGGACTCCTCACCCTGACATCTGAGACGATGAAGGCCCGCTGACCCCTCAAAGGGAAAGTGGGCCTTTTGTCGTGGTGATCCCTGAAGCCGGGGATTGGTCACGCGCGTGAGCGCGCGGGCCACACTTCACCCTCCTGGAAGGATATCCCATGACCACATGCTTTGCTCCCCTTACCGTCGCTATCGGCGATCTCGTCCCGCATCCCGCCAATGTGCGCAGCAACGCGCCGGAAACCTATCACCCCGAGAACATCGCCCATCTGAAGGCCAGTATCGCTATTCTGGGCCTGCTCCAGCCTCTCCTGGTCCAGAAGCTCGACGGCAAATACGCTGTCCTCGCCGGTGGCCGGCGCTATGCCGCGCTGAAGGAGCTGGTTGCCGACAAGGCCGCCAAGGGGTTCACGGCGAAGACCAAGGTGGACTGCCGCCTTGTGCCGGAAGACTGCGACGTCACCACGGCACTGTCGCTCGCCGAGAACATCACCCAGGCACCGATGAATGCCATCGACGAGTTCGAGGCTTTCGCCCGGATGATGGAGGTCGACGGCCAGACGCCCGAGACGATCGCGAAGACCTTCGGCACCACGGTGGCCGCCGTGAAAGGCCGGTTGCGCTATGGCCTTATCCACCCCGACATCCGCGCCGCGGCCCGGGGCAAGGTGATCACGCTCGACACGATGAAGGCCTTCGCCGAGCACCCGAGCCAGGAAGCGCAGCGCGAGGTCTTCGAGGCGCTCACGAAAGACGGCGGCTATATGCAGGCCTATACCGTCCGGCAGGCGCTCAAATCCCGCGGGGTGCAAGTCAAAGATGATATTGGGGCTTTCGTGCGCGAAGACTACGAGGCGCGTGGCGGCGCAGTCGCGGCTGACCTTCTTGAAGAGCATTCCGTGCTTGAGGATGCGGCGCTGGTCGAGACCATCTTGCTCGAAAAGCTCGGTGCCGCTGCCGAAGAGGCCCGTATGAGGCTGGGCTTTGCCTGGGCCGATGCGATGGTCCGCTATGATTACGCGACCATGGCCGACTACGGCCGCGTCTATCCCGGCCCGATCGAGCCTGATGAGGCTGCCCGGAAGCGCGTGGATGAAATCACCGCCGAGCTTGAGAAATTGCAGCTCGAGATGGAGAATGAGGGACTCGAGGACGGTGCCTACAACGCCCTTTACGAGCGCGTGGACGCCTTGGAAGAGGAAGCCCGCGACCTGCAGGAGGCCTACAGCGCCGAGGACCTCGTCCGCGCTGGTGTGATTGCCTCGTGGCAGGGTGGGCAGATCACGCTCCATGTGGGCCTCGTCCGCCCCGAGGACACCGTCAAAGAGGAGGGCGCGCGCGGCTCCGCGAGTAATCCGACAGGGGAGGAGGCCCCGGACGCCGGAGAAATCACTTATCCAGCCTCGCTGGCAGAGGACCTCAAGACCGAGCGAGCCATGGCCCTTGGCGCCGCGATGGCGCTGCATCCGGAGGCCACGCTCGATCTGACTCTTTTCAAGCTGGTGAGCGACGTTCTGGGCACCGGCATGAGTGTCACGCAGGCGATCAAGATCGATGCCCGCAAGGAATACCGCAACCACGCCAAGATGGACGAGATTGACGAGACCTCCCTTGAGCAGGTGGCCGCGGCGCATGATGTGCTGGACCTCTCGTGGCTCGATGATACCCGCCCGCCCGCCGATCAGTTCGCGGCGTTTCGCGCGCTGAAGGCCGGCGAGAAGGCCAAGCTCGTCGCCTATGCCACGGCCAGCACCACGCAGTCCTGCTTCGCGCGGGATCCTCGGCGCGACAGCCTAATGCATGACTTCGAGATCGAGATCATGCCCGACATCCGCGCCCACTGGACGCCGAACGCGGCGCTGTTCAATCGTTTCAAGAAGGCCTGGCTCCTGAAGATTCTGGGCGAGGATCTGGGTCTGGCCCAGGAGGCGGTGACGCTGGCCTCGTCGAGCAAGAAGGAAATCGTCGCCTTCTGCGACAAGCTCTTCGCCGAACCCTTCGCCACACTCACGGACGCGCAGCGCGCTGCCGTGGCCGCCTGGTGCCCGCCGATGATGCAGACCGCCGGTGGCGCCTGTGATGAGACGGCGCCGATCACGGAAACCCCGGAACCTGACGGCGAGGTCGCGCAAGCGGCCTGAGCCATCACGCGACCCGCGCGAGGCATTCCCTGCGCGGGTCGACCCTCTTCCAAACCGAACAGAAAGACATCCCGATGGCTATTCTCAAGTTCTCTGCCTCCGCAGTTGCGGCGCAGATCGCCCATGCGCGCGCCTGCAAGACCTTCCTGCCCAACTGGAACGGGCCCGTGGACAGGCCGGCCCTGATCCTCATCGTCGGCAATGGTGTGCATCTGCGCTCGAACGGCATCGATGGCACGACCACCCGTATCGTCACCACCGAACAGGCCGATCCCTCCTTCGCCTTCGCCGACGGCATGAACCCATTTCGGGATACCGACTGGATGGCGCAGCGCCGCATGGCGTTTCGCGATCTGACCGGCCAGTTCTACACCGACATCCTGGATGACGTGCAGGTGCTCATCGACCGGGGGCGAGGGGCCATCCGGCTCGCCACCGATGGCCACAGCATCCGCGTCTTCGTGCGCCGGGCCTCGGATTATCTCATCGGCGGGACCTACGAAGTGCCCTCGGGCCTCGGCGGCACCTTCCGGGTCATCCTCAAGGATGCCTGCGACACCTTCGCGATCGTGCAGAACTGCGGCAATTGCGAGGATTTCGACGCCATGCAGCCCTACCGCGTGCCGCTCGATACCCTGATGGAAATCGATGACCGGAGGGTGGCGTAACGCGCCCATTCTCAAACACGCATCGCCAATACCCTGCCGGGCCTGCGGCCCTCTCGGGACATTGGCGACAACAATTTCCCCAGTGACAGAAAGGACTCTGAGATGGGTTGGCTCTTCTACACCGACGGCCGCGTCAAATCCTACGCGGATGAGAAAGCGGAAATCGCCCGGCTCTGCACCTTCGAGGGCGAAATGCGCAGAACCGAACTGATCAAGGCCTGCAAGGTGGGCTCCACCTGGTATGCGGCGGCAAGGGTCACAGGTATCGATGGCTCGCCGGTCGAGGACACGACCTATGTGACCGATGCGGATGGCTCCATCACTTTCGGGGCTGTCTTCCTCACCCGATACGATGACGGCTGCTGGGGCTACAAGGACATGGAGGAAAGCGCTGGCCCGAACGAGTCTCGTGCTCCCCTTGGGCTGATCGAGCTCCTCTCCGACCTGAAAGACCCGGACAGCTACGCCCAGGACTGGCGCCAGCGCTGCCGGGACTGGGCTTCGATCCCTGACTACGAGGAAGGCGACAAGATCCGGCTCGCAGCACCCGTGACGCTCACCGATGGCAGCACCTGCCAGATCGTCACCGCGACACACTACAGGCGTGGGCGGCAAAAACGCCGCTGCTACCGCATCGAGGAAACCGGTGGGCTCGTACGCCTGTCGAAGGCCTCGCTTGCGGGCTCGGAGCTGCTCAGCTCTGCGAAAGTCGCGGCCAGTCCTGTGCTGGCGGAGTTCCTAGCGGGGCAGGGTGGCTGAATTTCCCGCTGAGACAACACCACGGGACTACGCGCGCACATACTGCCGACTTGAATTCGTATCTCAAATGAGATACATCATTCCCATCAACTGGAGGACCATCCATGCCTGCCCAAACATCCATGCTTCATGTCCGTGTTGACGATCAGCTGAAAGCACAGGCGTCGGACGCACTTGCGGGCGTCGGTCTGACGCTCTCCGACGCGGTGCGTATTCTTCTAACCCGCGTGGCCGCAGAAGGCGGATTGCCTGCCGGATTGACCGCTGATCCGGATGCCTATGACGCCTGGTTCCGGGCGAAGGTACAGGAAGCGCTGGACGATCCAAGCCCCACAACGCCCCATGCCAAGGCGATGCAAGACGCCCAGGCATTGATTGACGGGAAGCGCCTTGCCAAATCTTGAATGGAAAGCCACGGCCATAGCCGACTTGCTGGCAATCATTGACTACATCTCTGACGACAACCCGGATGCCGCCCAAGTTCTCAAAGACGAGATTGAACACAAGACGTCCCTCCTTCCAGAACGCCCTCAGATGTACCGCGCGGGCCGTGTGGACGGGACTAGGGAGATGGTTGTTCGGCCGAACTACATCGTGGTCTATGCTGAAAGCCCTGAGATGGTGACCATTTTGCGCGTTCTTCATGCTGCGCAGCAGTGGCCATGATCGGGGTGCAGGCCCCCCGCTAAGAAATTGCCCGCTCTCCGCCTTCAAAGTGTAGAGCAGGCTTTTTGTCCTTTGGAACTCAGACCCTGATCCAAAGGAAACCCCCATGTCCAAGCACCGCTCAACGCTCCCCAATCCTGTTGAATCCGACGCTAACCTCGTCTCTGCCCTCGAGCAGATCGGCACGGAGGTCGACTACCAGCCCCTGCGTAGCTCAGCGCTCGCGCGCATCATGCGCGAGACGTTTCATGGCAGCGATGCCGGCGATGCCTGGGACTGGCGCATGGCCTATGACATGATGCAGGCAGCGGCCATCCAGGTGTTTCTGCGTGGGGCCGGTGCCACAGCAGACATCGCCAACGC
>NZ_JACIEQ010000033.1 GCF_014196965.1 Actibacterium naphthalenivorans
GGCGCGGTGGTGCCGAGGGCAGCGGTCAACATCTCCTGCGGTGTCACCGGGTTGGAGACGAGGAAGCGTGCGCGGAGGGCCGCTGCCCCTTCCTCACTGAGCGTGCGCCCGATCATCGCGGTCGCCCCATCGGGCGTGACCCGGTAGATGCGCTCATTGGTGGTCGGGATGTCCTTCCAGATCGGCAACAGCAGCCCCGTCAGCAGGTAGAGCTTGGTCGTGGTGGTTTTCGGCAGGGACGCAGCCTCTTCATCCCAAAGCCGTACGAACTCAGGCTTGCCGATCTCTTCCCAGGCCGAGGACTCGAACCGTGCCTCTTCGAAATAGCTCGACCCGTTTGGCCGCACCGCCTTGCGCATCAGCGTCACGATATCCTCGTCATACATCTGCATGGGGCGCGCCGAGATGAGCGCCGCGCGACCGGAGGCGCGATTGACCATGGGCAGCTTGTCCGGATTGCGCGATATGGCCTCTTCGGCGTCAAGGACATGCACCGGATCCGTGACCTCGAGCCCGATGATCCGCGTCACCGCGCCGGATTTCGGGCAGGTCCAGAGATCCTCGGTGGAGACCTGTTCGATCTTTTCGCCACGCAGGGTTTCCACGCCGAGATCGAGCGTGCCTGCCGCGCGCGCCCGTTCCGTCTGATCAGCGATCCGGCGCATGAACTCGGCAAAGAGCGCATTCTGCATGTGGATGGGCAGGGCCAGAACCCGGTTCAGAAACCGCTGGATCGGCGGAAGCTCCTCAAGGAGCACCCCGTCCTTGTCGATCAGCCGCAGGGCCGTCCAGTCGGTGAAGCTCTCGTAGCTCATCGCCTCAGCGCGCCCGGCGGCAAGATCGGCGAAATACCCACGCAGTGCCGCCCGCGCGATCGGGCTTTCGAGATTGTCCTCCTCGCGGAACATGCCTTGCGAGCCGGTCTCGCGCTGACCCTTGGTCAAGGCCCCTAGCTGGTCGAGGCGCTTGGCAATCGTCGAGGTGAAACGCTTCTCGCCATGCACATCCGAGGTGCAGACCCGGAAGAAGGGCGCGCTGACCTGCGCCGAGCGATGCGTGCGGCCCAGCCCCTGGATGGCCGCATCGGCGCGCCAGCCGGGCTCCAGCAGGTAGTGCCGCCGCCGTTTCTGGTTCTTCGCCGTTTGCGCCGCGTGATAGGACCGGCCCGTCCCGCCCGCATCGGAGAAGATCAGGATATCCTTCTCACCATCCATAAAGGCTTGGGTCTCGGACGAATTGCTACTGGCGCTGCGCTTCTCGATGAAGAGATGGCCATCCTCGGCCTTGAGGGGCCGGATGGACCGCCCCGTGACCTCTGCGACGGCCTCGTCGCCAAAAGCCCAGAGGATCTGATCGAGCGCCGAGGGGATCGGGGCGAGCGTCATCAACTCCATCATGGCCGCATCGCGCAGGGCGAGCGCCTCGCGCGAGACAACCAGCGCGCCGGTCTCATCCCGCAAGGGTTCCGCCACCATATTGCCGTCGATCTCGACCAGCTTTTGCGCATGAATCGGGAAGGCCTGTTCGAGATAGCCCAGGACGTAGTCGCGCGGCGTTAGCGCACCCTCGACGAGTTCATCCTCCGGGTCCATCGTCTCAAGTCTGCGTTTCAGCAGGCTCTCACCTGTCGAGACCACCTGAATGACGCAAGCGTTGCCTGCCGCGAGATCGTCCTCGATGGCGCGGATGATGGTCGGGGCTTTCATGCCCATCAGGAGATGGTTGAAGAAGCGCTGTTTCGTGCTCTCGAAGCGGGACTTGGCCGAGGCGCGTGCGGCCGAGGCATTAGTCTCCCCCGAGGCATCGTTGACGCCGGTCGCTGTCAGCGCGGCCTCGAGATTGTGGTGGATCGTACGAAACGCGCCCGCGTAGGCGTCGTAGACCTCGATCTGGGCCGGGGTGAGCGCGTGTTCGAGCACGTCATACTCCACGCCATCAAAGCTGAGGGCGCGGGCGGTATAGAGGCCGAGCGTTTTGAGATCACGGGCGACCACCTCCATGGCGGCAACGCCGCCAGCTTCCATCGCCGACACGAAACTCTCGCGGCTCGGGAAAGGGTATTCGGGGCCTTGCCCCCAGAGCCCTAGCCGCGCGGCATAGGCCAGGTTGTGCACGCTCGTGGCACCCGTGGCCGAGATGTAGAAGACGCGAGCGCGGGGTGCTGCCAGTTGCAGCCGCAGGCCAGCAAGTCCCTGCTGGGAGGGTTTGACCCCCCTGCCCTGCTCGGACCCGGCCGCGTTCTGCATGGCATGGGCCTCATCAAAGGCCAGTACGCCTTCAAAGTCTTCGCCCATCCAGTCGAGGATCTGGCTCAGTCGCGTGGTGCCGCATTTGCCCGCGGACCGCAGCGTGGCGTAGGTGACGAAGAGGATACCGTCACCCATAGGGACGGGCTGGTCCGGTTTCCATTTGGAGAGCGGCTGGATGTCGGCTGGCGAGCCGCCGAGATCGGTCCAGTCGCGGATGGCGTCCTCGATGAGCGTGGCGGATTTGGAGACCCAGATCGCCTTCCTGCGCCCGGAAAGCCAGTTGACAAGGATGAGCCCTGCGCATTCGCGTCCCTTGCCGCAACCGGTGCCGTCGCCGAGAAAGTAACCAAGGCGATAGGCCCGTGCATCCGGGTCATCATCGACGCGCGTCAGCTTGGTCTGGTCGTCATCGATGGTAAACCGACCGGGCAGGTCGCGCCCATGGGCGTCATGCGCCATGATGATGGTTTCCAGCTGCGCCTCGGAGAGATGTCCCTCCTCGATCAACCGTGCGGGCAGGCGCAAGTCATCACTGCCCGTGTTTGAGGGCATGGGCGGGGCAACCGAGGCCATGGCGATGCTCTCGACGAGCGGCGTGGGATGTTCTTGCGCACCCGCGATCTCGATCCGCTGCGGACGGTAGCGCGCATAGATGTCCGAGATGGGCGTGTTGTCGCGCGGGATATCGAGGCTCTTGAAAGTGAGCGGGACAACGGCATTGGCCCGAGATTTGGAGGCGGCGACAGGCGCAGCAGCGGTCTTGCGCGGGGCAGATGATGGAACGATCGGTCGCGCATGAGGGATCGCTTCAGCCCGTTGGACGGGGCGCATCTCGGGCCGGGTCGCGGCAACTGCGTCGACAAAAGGAAGGGCTTCATCCAAGTCCCGGACACTGGCGCGGATCATTTCGCCGTCCTCCTGCACCTTGTCGAAGACCATCAGCTGGGTTTCGACAGAGGTGCCGAGCTTGCGATAGACCTGTCCCGGCATCGTCAGCGCCAATCGCGGCGTCAGGAGACCGCAGGCGCGGGACCAATGCGCGGCATCGCGTTCGGGCGTGAATCCCGGCGGCATGATCGCCACCAGCCGCCCGCCGGGTGCCAGGCGCTTTGCAGCCGCGATGAGATGCTTGGCGGCGATGTGCTTGTCTCGGGAGCGATCGACCGAGGAGGCGAAGGGCGGGTTCATCACCACGACCTCGGGTAGAACCGGCGTCTGCAGCAGATCATCGATATGCTCGCCGTCATGGCCTGTGACCTCGCCGCCGAAAACCGCGCGCAGGAGGCGCTGGCGAAAGGGGTCGATCTCGTTGAGCAGAAGCGTGGCACCGGCCCGGGCGGCGAAAGCAGCCAGGGCACCGGTGCCAGCCGAGGGCTCCAGAACGGTCTCGCCCTTGCGGATCGCCGCGGCCCGCAAAACCAGCGCCGCGAATGGCAGCGGCGTGGAAAACTGCTGTAGCCGGATCTGCTGCTCTGACCGGCGGGTTTCCGTAAGGAGACGTGAGGCGAGGAGTTTTGCGTTGGCGATGTCTGCTGTGGCACCGGCCCCACGCAGAAACACCTGGATGGCCGCTGCCTGCATCATGTCATAGGCCATGCGCCAGTCCCAGGC
>NZ_JACIEQ010000034.1 GCF_014196965.1 Actibacterium naphthalenivorans
GGCCCCATCGGAAGGTTTCTTCGTAGAACCACGCTAAGGGGGAACTTTCAGAGAACATCTTCACGTTTCCCAGTCTCTGGCTGGTCTGATGTTCAGCGGCCGCGCAATTTTGCGGTCAGCGGTCCCAGAATGCCAATCGAAGTCGCCGGATAGGATGACGTGCTCCCACCCGAGCGGCGAGGTATGCGGAAGCAGCTTGGCGTCGTAGAGCGGGCTGGCCTGTGCGAGGTGGCTGGCCGCTTTGTCCATGTAGATCGTGTTCCAGAACGTGATGGCGGCGATGACGAGGTTGAGCGCCATGGCCCGTTTCTGTTGAGCCGCGTCAGAACGATCATGAATGCGCCCTTGTGAGTGGGCAAAGACGGCCCTGGCCAGCGAGTGCCGCGCTTCGCCCTTGTTGAGGCCTGCGTGGCATTCCATGCGCAGATCGGCGTTCTCGATCCAGTCAAGCATGAAGAGTGTGCGTTCGATCCGACCGATTTCACCGAGGGCAAGATACAGCCTGTTTTGCTGGCGGTACGCCCCAAGCTTTCGCAGGATTTCAGACGGTTTCAGAGACTTGTCGCGGATGCTGGCCGCGAGTCGCATGACGTCGCCCCAATGCTGCCGGGTCACCTCTTCATTGATAGGCTTCCCGATCAGAGGCGACAGGGTAGGCCACGCCTTCGCGCCACCGAAGCACGCCAACCGCCGGTCGGGAAAGTCGCGCAAGCGCGGGGCAAACGTCATCCCCAACAGATGGAACAGGGCAAAGACGTGGTCCGACACGCCGCCGGTATCTGTGTAGTGAACGAGGGGGTCAAAACTGGCCGGATTGCCCAGAAGACCGTCGAGCACAAAGGGCGCTTCGCCCGCCGTCGCGCCGATAACGCTGGAATGGAACGATCCGTACTGGCCCGACAGGAAAGAGTAGATTTTCAGGCCGGGGTCAGGCCCGTACTTGGCATTGATGAGTCCGCTGCCACGATTGGCAGAGAAGAACTGGCCATCTGATGAGCTGTGCTCAGCCGCGCCCCAGTGTCGCGCGAAGGGCAGACCATGATGGGCATCGACAATGCGGCCCAAGGCATCCGCGAATGTCTCGGGCCGAAGGTACCATGTCTGCGCCCAGGTCAGTTGCGCATGGCTGACACGCGATGAGGCGTGGGCCATCCGCTCCAAGCCGAGATTGGTGGCTCCAGCCAAGATCGTGGCCAGAACTGCAGCGGGTTCATCGTGCTGCTTGCCAGACCGCAGGTCAGTGAAGGCATCAAGGAACCCGGTCTGCGCATTCACCTCCCAAAGCAGCTCTGTGATGCGGATACGCGGCATCACGGCGTCGATGGCCCGTTCCAAACGCACCGCAGCAGGAGGTGTCACCGCATCATGTGGTGTGATTTTCAGCCGCCCACGCTCGATACGGACGCCGATAAGAGCATTGCGTTTCAAGGCGCGGTCCACTTGGTCAAGACGTTTCGCCAACATGCTCCGGCGATCAGCCAGCCACGCGTCCGGATCGGTCTCGAAACCTGCATCCCGCATGACAGTTTCAGCCGTGTCCCGGGGCATCAGGTAGCTGTCGAACCGGCGATACTCACGACTGCCGTCGACCCAGACATCCCCGGCTCGCAGGCGGTCTCGTAAGGTGGACACAATAGCGGTTTCATACACGCGCCGTTGTGGCTGACCGCCTTGGACGATCAGCGACGGCCAATGCTTGGCGGCAAACGGCATGGGCAGATCATCGGGCAACTTGCGTTTGCCGGTGCGGTTCTGATCCCGCAGCAAGGCGATGGCGTCCTTGAGATCATCCCCCGCATCGGTCGCATTGAATTGGAAGGCCTCCAGAAAGGCAGGGGCGAACTTGCGCATATACGCATAGCGCTCGGCCGCCAGAGAAAGCGGGTCACTGGTTGCCAGCTCTCCGAAGCTGGCAATTTCGTCACGCTTGCCCAGGAGCGTATCCCATCCGACATCCGCATCCAGCGCAGCAAAGGGGTCTTGCCCCAGGTCTTGTGCGCGGGCCATGGCATCAATGGATGCGCCGAAGAGCTGCATCAGCTTGCCAACCCGAGTCTTCCCCATACGCCAAACCTCCTCCTGATGGTTGCGGGATCTTGAGAAGAGCTGGCCGGTCAGTCGCTCGAACATGGCGATGGTCGCATCGGTGATCGTGACGGATAAATCCGCCATCTGCGCCGCGAGTGTTGCGATCCGCCGCCGCTCGCCAAAGTCGTTCAGCAAGCTCACGGGCGCTACAGCACCCTCGCGCGCGAACTTGAGCAGCCGGTCCGGGTGCAGACCCTGGCCAAGATCTGGCGGCAGATTCAATGATCGCAGATATTTCAAACGGTCCAGAAGCGCGGCCATGCTGGCCGGGCTGGTCGAGTGCGGAAAGCCGCGCAACCACGTGAGCCGCGTTTGCCCTACGGACGGGTCATTCACCAAGAGCGCCTGCAAATGGTCACGCTGCTCCAGTGAGAGGGCATCAAACAGCGCCGCGGCAGCCTCCCTTCGCGCGCGCGCCCGGCCCTTCAAGGCGAGGCGCTCAAGCGTGTCCACGCTCGGCAGCGCCAAACGGTGCTTGCGCAGGTCCGCAATCAGCGTCTCGACAATCTTCACGCCATGATCCGTCGCAAAGGCCGCCCTCGTGGCGATATCCTCCGCCTGCTGCACATGTTCAGATCCGAAAGGGGACAGACCCAAATGGCGCATCGCGAGGGCATGGTGTTCATGCCGCGTATTTCGCCTGACGGCATATTCACCGAGAGAACAAGCATCGATCTGAAGTTGCTCTGCAAGCCAGGCGATCAGTTCATCTGGCGGCATGATGCCTTCGCTCCACCCCAAACCAGGGTAGCGCAGCAGACAAATATGCACCGCAAAGCCAAGGTGGTTTTCGGCGCGGCGGCGAGTACGGATCAGATCAATGTCATCTCCGCTCAGCAGATAGTGACGGATCAAGGCTTCAGAATCTGTCGGCACCCCGAAGAGGTCCGCATACGCGCGGGAGGAAAGAAGTCTACGGGCCATAAGGCGTCCTCAAAACGTTGTTGCAAGTTTGAAGACGCCCAATATTATAGAGACTGTTAAAAAGACAGATATCCTGCACAAATCCGGGATTAGGGTAACCACCTGCGATCAGGGCCTAAAACGGCCATTTTGGAGACACCATGCCACGCACTGGCGACATCCTCGGATACGCAAGGGTCTCGACCGTCGACCAAGATTTGTCCGGACAGAAAGATCGGCTGCTACAACACGGCGCTATTCGCGTGTTCGAAGACGTGATCTCCGGCAAAACGTTCAACCGGCCCGGTTTGACAGCCTTGCTTGATCAGGCCAGACCCAACGACACCCTCGCCGTCATTCGCCTCGATCGGTTGGGGCGCTCGCTCAAGGAACTCTTGGAAACCGTCGACGGCCTCAAAGCCAGAGAGATCAATCTGATCAGCCTCGAGGAGCGGATCGATACGACTTCCGCCGCCGGAGAGCTCGTGTTCCATGTCTTCGGGGCCATTGCGCATTTCGAGCGCCGCCTGATCTCTGAGCGCACCAAAGACGGCCTGATCAACGCTCGAAAGCATGGCCGCATCCCTGGGCGCCCGCCATTGCAACCCGAGACAATCTCAGCCCTCCAAGATCTCGTCGGCGCAGGTAAATCCGTCGCTCAAGCCGCAAAACACCTCGGCATAGGCAGATCAACAGCTTACAAGGCGATCAGAAATGCCACGCTGTAAGCCATGTTCAGGCTTCGTTCTTCCTTAGCGTGGTTCTACGAAGAAACCTTCCGATGGGGCC
>NZ_JACIEQ010000035.1 GCF_014196965.1 Actibacterium naphthalenivorans
GGGGTCTGATGCCGGAGGGGGCAGAATAGTACGTTAAGGGGCTTTGCTTACCTTTTGGACCACCTGTATTCGCCGGTGAGGAGGATGTGGGCCCATCCGAGGGGCGAGATGTGCGCCAAAAGGTCAGGAGAGCAATCCAGTTCCGACCGACGACGTCCAGCCACAGCTTTGCCAAGATGCTTGGTGTTCCAATAGATGATGGTGGCGGCGAGCAGGTTCAGCCCGGCCATCCGGAAATGCTGCCCCTCAGTTGTTCGATCTCGGATTTCGCCTTGGCGCCCGATGCGTAGGGCATTCTTGAGGGCATGGTGCGCTTCGCCCTTGTTCAGGCCGATCTGAGCCCGGCGTTGCATGTCGGCGTCAAGCAGCCAATCGATGATGAACAGCGTCCGTTCAACCCGTCCTATTTCCCGTAGTGCCACCGCAAGCTCATGCTGCCGAGGATAGGCGGCGAATTTTCGCAACAGTTGACTTGGAGGCATTGCGCCCGCCACCATGGTGGCCGCGCTGCGCAGAATGTCGGGCCAGTTCGAACTGATGACGGGTTCCCTGATCTTGCCACCGATCAAACCTTTCAGCTCTTTTGGGCAGGATGTTGGATCGAAGAGGTAGAGGCGCTTGGATGGCAGATCACGGATGCGGGGTATGAACTGGAAGCCCAGCAGAGCGGTGACGGCGAAGACGTGGTCGGTGAAGCCGCCAGTATCGGCGTACTGCTCTGTGACCTTTCGCCCGGCGTCGGTCATCAACAGGCCATCCAGAATGTAGGGCGCTTCGTTCACCGTGGCCGGGATAGTCTGGGTGGCGAAGGGGCCGAACTGGTCGGAGACATGGGTGTAGGCTTTCAATCCGGGTTCATGGCCATACTTGGCGTTGATCAGATTCATCGCCTCGCCTTGGCGCGTTGTGGGGAAGAACTGCCCGTCACTGGACGCGGTGACACCGCTGCCCCAGAACCGGGCCATCGGCAAGGCAGATTGGCCTTCGATAACTGTGGCCAGGGCGCGTGCCATTGCCTCGCTTTCGACATGCCACCGCGACAGGCGCGAAAGTTGGAAATAATCATGGGTATTGGTGGCCCCGGCCATTTTGCTGAGGCCAAGGTTCAGTCCTTCTGCCAGCAGCACATTCAGCATGCCGACCCTGTCTTTGCACGGGGCGCCCGTGCGCAGATGGGTGAATGCTTCCGTAAAGCCGAGCTCGTCGTCCACTTCGAGCAGGAGGTCGGTGATCCTGATTTCCGGCAGGCGGCTATAAAGATCAAGCACCATGGCATCGGCCTCTTCGGGGACAGCAGCCGTCAGCCGGTCTATTTTGAGGGCGCCGTCTTCGATGGACCCGCCCGGAATGACACCGGCCCTGGCGGCGCGGGCCAATCGCTGTAGGCCCGCGGCCAGGCGAGACTTCCGATCCTCCAGCCAGGCATCCGGTTCGAACGGTATGGCCAACTTTGGCGTGACCCGGGCGACTTCGGCTGGGACCAGCGCGTCCTTTAGATCCCCATACCTGCGGGAATGTGCGAGCCAGATATCACCGGAACGGAAGGCATCGCGCAGATGGCACAGGACCGCCACGTCCCACAGTCGGTACCCATCATCGTTATTCAGGTGCCGATGCCATTTCGAGGTTCGGCGCAGAAAGGTCACGGGCCGGTCGGCGGTGGTTTCCGTTCCTGCGACGATAGCGGTGGCGGAGAGTAACGGTTCGGCTACCGGTGCGGCCTGAATATCGAGTGCCCGCAACATGCGGGGCGCATATCGTCGGAAGCGATGATACCCGTGAACAACGTGCGCGAGCGGATCGGCAGCCAATGTGTCGGTGAGTTGGGCAGCGGTGGCGACAAGCCCCCTGAGCGATGACCAGCCTCCCGCGTTTTGAACGGCCTCAATCAGGGGCGCCTGATCTTCATACGCTTCCAGCAGCGCTGATCCGAGGTTTGAGAACCCCTGCAAGGTGTCCTTCAGAGCCGCCTTTGCGTCATTCGCCTGGGCATCGCACGCGCGTTTCGCCTCGCGCCATGTCTTCCCGACGATCCGGTCATGGGTTTCGACCACAGCATCGGCAATGGCACTGCGCCATTCCAAAGCGCAGACCGCGACGATGGCAAGGCGGCGGTCGCCTGAAATATCCCGCAGATCGCCGGCGAAATACCGTTCCCCTTGCCGTCGGAGGCGAGCAATGCGGTGAGGCGGAACATCGGACAGGATGGATTGATCCAACGCTGTGCCCTGCAAGAATTCAAGCCGGTCGAGCAGGCGGTTCATATCGGCCGAGTTTCGGCCAACCTCGAATTGGCGCAGCCAGACAAAGCGGGTGACAGAGCTGTCCGCGCTTTCAGTCAGCAGTGCATCAAGCTGGCCGCGCAATTCATCATTCAGCCGGTCGGCAATCCGGGTGTCGATCCGTCGCTCGGCAGCGACAAGTGCATCCGCGCAAAGACGTTCGATAACCGTGATCCCAGGTAGAATGGTTTGGGTCGCCCGGCACTTCTCTGCAAAGCGCCGGGCCAGATCCTCGTTCGACCGGGCGGTTTCGGCTTCGCTCTCCAGCCAGGTCTTCAGGTCGCGCGCCCCTCGACCAGTAAACATCTTGTAGCCGTAAAGATTGCGCAGGGTGGCCAAGTGGTCACGGCGGGTTTCCTCCCTCGTTGCATAGTCTGCCAGATCATCGGGTCTCAGCCCGAGTTGCGCCGCCAAGAAGCGCGTCACTGCCGCAGGAATGACCTCACCGGGCGCCAGCACCCGACCTGGGTATCGCAGCGCGCAAAGCTGCAGGGCGAAGCCGAAACGATTGTGGGGGCGGCGACGGGCGCGGATAATTTCCAGATCGTCGTCCGCCAAGGTGTAGTGGCGCAGCATCGACGCTTCTTCAGTTGGCATGTCAAGCAGCGCCGCCCGCTGGCGGTCGGTCAGCATTCTCCGGCGAGGCATGTGGTTCCTTCCAAAATCATGAACATGGGTGTCCGTAAGAGGATCGATCAGCGGACATGTGTCACAAGGGTTGGCAAGGGCAGAGAAACCACGCCCCAACATATCTCGTATAGCTGGTACGATTTGATTCGCACATGTGGCCCCTTAATCGTACAATTTGAGCATGACTGTGACCAAGATTGGCTATGCCCGCTGTTCGACCGACAAACAGGATCTGACCGCACAGCGGCAGGTCTTATGCGACTTGGGGGTATCGGAGGATCTCATCTATACCGACCACGGGCTGACGGGCACCAATCGCGCCCGCCCCGGTCTCGACCAGGCACTGGCAGCCGTGCGCGAAGGCGATGTGCTGGTCGTGCCAAAACTGGATCGCCTTGCCCGGTCCGTCCCCGATGCACGCGCTATCGCAGAACAGTTGGAAAAAAAGGGCGTCAAGCTCGCCTTGGGGATGTCTATCTACGACCCGACAGATCCCATGGGCAAAATGTTCTTCAACATTCTCGCTACCTTTGCCGAGTTTGAGGCCGATCTGATCCGGTTGCGCACGAGAGAAGGCATGGCCATCGCCCGTGCAAAGGGCAAACTCCGTGGAAAACAGCCAAAACTCTCTGAAAAACAACAGAAAGAACTCGCCCGCATGCATGCAACCGGCGAGTATTCTATCAGTGATCTGGCTGAGCTGTTCGCGGTCTCCAGGCCAACGATTTACAGAACCCTGCACCGCACAGGGGCCAAAATCAGCCCTTAGCGTACTATTCTGCCCCCTCCGGCATCAGATCCC
>NZ_JACIEQ010000036.1 GCF_014196965.1 Actibacterium naphthalenivorans
TGTCGCGTAGCCCTTAAATGCGGCATAAGAAAGTCAACGAAATCAATGAGGCTGCTTTGCCATTAAATATGATATCTTGCCTTTAAATCCGACATTCTTGCCGTTAAAGCTGACATAGGGTTCACGGGGTTGGGCGGTTGGCAGCGATGGAAGGTAATGATGAAGACTGTGGCGATGCTGGTGCTGAGGCGCTGCGCCGGGCATCGGTCCTTCGACCGCTTGTACAGGCGTATCTCAATCGCACCGGGAGCTTGGAAAGCGGTATACGTGATGCAGTCTGGGAGCTTGGCGTCAGCAAGACCACAGTTTGGCGCTGGATCCGACGGCTTGCAGAAGAAGGTGGCCGGACAAGCGCTCTTGTTCCCCGCAGACGCGGCCGACCCACGGGGTCGATCATGGTGGCCGGTGATGTCGAAGGCATCATCGAAGACCATTTGACTCGATACTACCTTCGGCGAGAACGACCTAGCCTGGCGCGCGTTGTGACAGAAATCCGCAGTGCCTGCCTTGAGCGAGGGCTTCAGCCCCCGACGCGCCGAACTGTTCAGCGTCGCCTCGATGCGATGGATGCGCGCGAAGTCATGAAAGCGCGCGAGGGCGCAAAGGCAGCGCGCCAAAGGTTTGCGCCGGTGACGGGAAGGAATAGATCAGAACGACCGTTGGACGTTGTACAGATCGATCACACACCAGCTGACATAATCCTTGTCGACAGTTTCGAGCGCAAACCCATCGGCCGTCCTTGGGTGACCTTGGCGATCGACATCGCCACGCGCATGGTGACAGGATACCATGTCAGCTTCGAGGCGCCGTCTCGCCTTTCGGTGGCCTTGTGCCTCACGCGGGCCGTCGCCCCCAAAGCAGAGTTTCTGGCCGACCTCGAGTGTAATGTTCCGTGGCCCGCGCAGGGAAAGCCCGACAGCATTCACGTCGACAATGGCCGCGATTTTCGATCCCGTGCCTTTCAATCTGCCTGCGCAGAATGGGGGATCAATCTGGTCTATCGACCGCCGGGAAGCCCTCATTTTGGTGGGCATGTCGAGCGGCTGATCGGCACTATGATGGGCGCAGTGCATCTCTTGCCAGGAACAACGCAGTCGTCGGTCGCGGCCAAGGGCGGCTATGCCGCAGAAGCCATGGCGGCGATGACCTTGCGAGAGTTTGATCGGTGGTTTGCCTTGGAAATCTGTCGCTACAACAACAGCATTCATTCGAGCCTTGGCTGCGCTCCTGTCGCCAAGTGGGAAGCGCTCGCCGGGGAAATGTCCGGCGACATCCCCTTCGACATGGAGGCGTTTCGGGTGAGTTTCTTGCCAAGTGAGCAGCGGCAAGTACGTCGTGACGGCATCCACCTGTTCGACCTGCGCTACTGGTCCGACGCCCTCGCGGGCTATGTCGGTCGCCGGGACGGAAAGGTGGTCGTACGCTACGATCCCCGCGATCTCTCGGCCGTCTGGGTCGAACTGGACGGCGGCAGATGTGTCGAGGCCCGGTACCGCAACCTGGAAATCCCGCCGGTGTCACTCTGGGAATACCGCGAGGCCATGCAAAAGGCACGGGCCATTGGGAAAGTGGGCACGAATGAACTGGTCCTCGCCGAATTGATCCGGCAGCAACGCCAAATCGAGGGAGAAAGCCGCGCGCTCACCAAGGCAGAGCGCCGATCCCGTGAAAGGAATTCTTCGATGAAGGGTCTGGTCACCGATGATCGGGAATCGGAGGGGCTGCGACCAGTCGACACCGGTGATACATCGCGCCCCATGTTTAAGGTGGAGCGCTGGTGAATTGAGGGCAGAAACAGAAGCAGACGGCCGCATCGCCCTCATTCAATCAGATATCTGGATCGGCTTTCCGAGGGCGGAACAAGTGCTAGACCGGCTGCAAGGCCTCATCGAGATGCCACGGCAGACTCGAATGCCGGGCCTTCTCGTGCATGGGGCCTCCGGCATCGGCAAGACGATGATCGCCCGAAACCTGTCGCGCAGGTACGCGCCGGAATACGATCCGGAAACAGGTATCACGCGCACCCCGCTGCTTCTTTTGCAGGCACCACCAGCGCCAGACGAGCGGCGGTTCTATATGCACATCCTCGCTGCCGTCGGCGCTCCGTCATCGGTGCTAAGCTTGCGGGCCCAAAGTGTTGCCTCGCTTGAGGTCCGCGTTGTTGGCCTTCTAAGCGATCTCGGGCTTCGGATGATCATGATCGACGAAGTTCACAACCTCCTGGCGGGAACCCATCGCGAACAACGCCGCTTCCTGAATGTTCTGCGTTATCTCAGCAATGAACTCGAGGTATCGCTGGTATGCTTTGGAGTCAGCGAAGCGGTCGATGCCATTCGCGGCGATGTCCAACTCGCGCGACGCCTGGACGAACACCACCTGCCAAACTGGCGCGACGATGCCGAGTTCTCGGACATGATCCAAACCCTGATCGCGGCCATGCCGCTCGCGAAGAAATCCAATCTGAAGGTTAAATCGCTCAAGCAGATACTGGCGCTGACCGGCGGGGTGACTTCGCGGATATTTTCCTTGGTCAAGGACCTATCCATTGACGCGATCGTCACGGGCCAGGAATGCATCACCGACGATGCAGTCGCAAAATGGACGCCCGTTTGGTCGCGCCATGCGAATACCCAACGGCGGCTCGAGAAGGCCAGAGCTTGAAGCAGCGCCCGTTGCCGAAAACTGTCACGCCTCTTGCAGATGAGCTGCTTTCTGGATGGCTGACGCGACTGGCGGTCACCAACCATTGTGAGGTCGACGCACTCCTGGCGCATATTGGAGTCGATACGCGACAGGTCGCCATGCTGGATTTTGACGTCGAGGTGGCCGCGACCACAGCAGAAAAGATATCGATTGCGGCCCGTGTTGCCGCTGAAACTGTTCAATCCCTTACCTTTGGGACAATGACCCAGACCGATGCCCTGATGACGGCGCAGGTCGCGTTCCAAACTTGTCCCGACTGCTCTCGGCGCGGTATAGCGCTCAAACAGTGGCGGAAGTTATGGGCATTCGACTGCCAGATCTGCGGCACCCGACTTGCGTCGATCCTCATCAAGCCTGATCGCAACCGAATATCCGAAACGCTGGTGCGTCGTGCCCGAAGCGGCGCGGCGCTGCTCGAAAGTGCGGTGACGTCCAACTGCGCCAACAAACTTCGACGCGCCATGCGGGCGGCCACTTATGCCAAGGCGCTCAAGTCCGTTCGCGCGGATACGGCCTTTGCCCTTCAAAGTCCCAGACCCGACGTGAGACTCTTCTGCCTTGCGGCAATCGCCGTTGCTCAGTCACGTCCACTGGCCAAGGCGGCTATATTCAGCACTGGCCTCGATGGGTACGCAAGAGTTGCCTTGCTTCGTGCGTTTGAAAAAGGGCCCCGTCTTCTTGCAGCAGTTGACCGGATTGTACTGCGAAATAGGGAAAAACTCCGACGAGCTGGCGTCTGAAGACCACATTTAAGGGCAACACACGCTGCCCAACGCGCCGTGTGCCGAATTTAAGGGCAACGCGACACCGGC
>NZ_JACIEQ010000037.1 GCF_014196965.1 Actibacterium naphthalenivorans
GTAAGCATGCGCCGAAGGCCGTCTTGGATCAGGTGTTTTTCTCGTGTTCCATGATCGTTTCGATGACGTCTGGGTCACACTGTTCGCCGATGAGGAACTGATGGATGCCGCCCTCCCACGTGCGCAAATCCGCCAGAAGCTCCTGAAGGGACTCGATGCCGCGCTCGGTGAAGGTGACGAGGCTTTCGTCGGTGCCGTTGTAGACGCGGATCATCTCGCCGTAGTCGATGTTGTCGTCGTTCCAACTGACGATTTCGATCAGGTCCAGGCTTTCCCCGATCCGCCTCGCAACCTCGTCGATGCTGTAGACCTGCGTGACCCGTGCCATCATGCGGCTTCCCTCGACGGCCCGACAGGTTGGGACCATTCCCACGGCAGCAACTCATGCAGGCGCGAGACCGGCATGTCGGAGATGCGGGCGATGACGTCGGCGAGCCAGGCTTGCGGGTCAATGTCGTTCAGCTTCGCGGTGCCGATCAGGGAATACATGAAGGCGGCGCGATGCCCGCCGCGCTCGGACCCCGCGAAGAGCCACGACTTCCTGCCGAGAGCCACGCCGCGTAGCGATCTTTCTGCCGCGTTGTTGGTCAGGCAGACGCGGCCGTCGTCGAGGAACCGGGTGAAGCCCGGCCAATGGTTCGGCGCCAGCAGATAGTCGATCGCCTTGGCTACCTTGGCGTGCTTGGACAGGAGTACGCGTTCGCCGCGCAGCCAACGCTCCAGATCCTCGACCAACGGGGCCGACAGGCGCTGCCGGGCCTCCAGTCGATCCGCCGGATTGAACCCGTTGATCTCGCGCTCGATATCGAAGAGCGCGTCGATGCGCCGAACGGCCTCGAATGCGATCGGGGAGATCTCCTTGGCGTCCTTGCCCTTGCGGATATTCCCTTCCACGTCAGCCAGCTCAAAGAACTTGCGGCGGGCGTGTGACCAACACAGGGCCGACACAACAGTCCCCGGTAATCGCTTCGGGTCGTAGAGCTGGTTGTATCCGGCATAGGCGTCAGCTTGCAGGATGCCCTGCCAGCCCGCGAGATGCCCAGTCGGATGTTCGCCGCTGCGGTCGCGGGAGAAGCGGAAAGCCACCGCCGGCGGGGCGGTGCCGCCAAAGGGCCGATCATCACGGACATAGGTCCAGAGCCGGGCCGTCTTCGTGCCGCCCCGGGCCAGCAGCGGGACCGTCGTATCATCGCCATGTAACCGCTCTGCGGCCATGACATGGGCTTCGATCAGTGTATGCAGCGGCTCCAGCAACTCGGTCACCGCGCCGACCTGGTCGGCGAGCGTGGAGAGGCTGAGTTCCACGCCCTCGCGGGCATAGCGTTCGGCCTGGCGGTTCAGCGGTTGGTGCTGCCCGAACTTCTCGAACACGATCATCGCGAGGAGGCTTGGCCCCGCCCATCCCCGCGCAACGGGGTGGAATGGGGCGGGCGGCTGCGAGATCTTCTCGCAATCCCGACAGGTGAACTTCTCGCGGACGGTCTGGATCACCTTCCACTGCCGCGGCACCACCTCCAGCGTCTCGGTGATATCCTCGCCCATCTTCTTGATCCGGTCCGACCCGCAGCAGGCGCAGGCCGTCGGCGCCTTGATCACCACCCGTTCGCGCGGCAGATGCTCGGGGAACGCCTTGCGGACGGGCTTGCGCCGATCGAAAGCACGGACCTTCGTCGCCTTTTCTGCCGCCTGCTCGGCGCGAATGGCATCCTCGGCCGCGGCCGTTTCCAACTCCTCGAGCTGCAACTCGAGCTGATCGAGGAGCCGAGCAGTGCGCTCGGCGCTGCGGCCATACTTCTCGCGCTTGAGCATCGCGATCTCGAGCTTCAGGCCCGCGATCATCGCTTCTGATGCCGACACCACGGCATTAGAGCGGGCCAGTTCGGCCTTTGTGGCCGCCAGCTCGGCGCGCAGTATCTCGAGTTCGGAGGCGGCATCTGACATGGTCAAGATTTACCATGCCGGCTCAATAAAGCTATATAAAATAGGGCTCTGAAGGATATTTACCCTACCTTTGCAGGGCGCTGCGTCCAACGCGGATTACGCCAGTCGATCCCTTCCAGAAGATAGCCGATCTGGGCCGCAGAAATCTGGACCGTCTCGCCCGAGCCGCTGACCGGCCAGATGAACTTGCCCGCCTCCAGGCGCTTCATATAGAGCGACACGCCGACCCCATCATGCCAAAGCAGCTTCACGAGATCGCCACGGCGTCCTCGGAAGCAGAATATCTCCCCGGCATAGGGATCACGCCCGAGGCCTTGCTGCACCTGCAAGGCCAGCGTGTTCATGCCCTTCCGCATGTCCGTCACGCCGCCCGCGATCCACACCTTTGCGCCTGCCGGAAATGCGATCATGCCCGTTCCACCACCTGGATGAGCCGCGCAAGGGTCGACGTCTCGGTCGATGCGGCGGTCACGAGGCGACGTCCGTTTGGCAGGATGATCTCCACCCGATCATGGCTCATCTCATCCGCCCGACACTGCGCATCGGTGGCGACTTCCGGCGTCACGGCAACCGCTGCGAAATGCGTCCGGTCCCCATTGCCGATCAGAAGGCCCTCACGGGCCAGGCGACGCCACCGTGTGAGAAGCGAACGAGAGATCTCGTAGTGTCGTGCCGTTGCCGCGGCCATCCGCGGCGCCGCGTAGCTCTCCTCCACGATCCGCACCTTCTCGGCGTCGGTCCACCGCCGCCGCCGACCTGTATCCGAGACCGAAAGAACCTCTACTTGGGATATGAAGCTATGATCTGTCATAGCTTCATGCTCTTACAGGCAGCCGGGTGGGTCGGTCAGACGGCCCTCGGCGGATGCTTAC
>NZ_JACIEQ010000038.1 GCF_014196965.1 Actibacterium naphthalenivorans
TGAGAACGGCGGTGCAAAAGTCGGCCACGGTAGCGGCGGGATGAGCCTGCTGCGGGCGGCGTAAAAGTCGTCCACCTTTACCCTTTCTGGCGACAGGGAGGGCGGGAGGATTTTCACCGTGGATTTGTATCGGAAAGTTCGGCTGGCCTGTGCTGAAGGCATGAGCCAGCGCGAAGCGGCGCGGCATTTCAACATCTCGCGCGACAGCGTAGCCAAGATGATGGCGTTCTCGGTCCCGCCGGGATATCGGCGGTCGGCACCGATCAGGCGGCCGAAGCTGGATGCTTACACCGGGATCATCGACGGCTGGCTGGACGGCGATCGGGAGGTCCATCGCAAGCAGCGGCACACGGCGAAGCGGGTGTTCGAGCGGCTCCGCGACGAACACGGGTTCACCGGCGGCTACACGATCGTAAAGGATTACATGCGGCAGCGTGAACGGCGCGGCCGCGAGATGTTCGTGCCGCTGGCGCATCCGCCCGGTCATGCCCAGGCCGACTTCGGCGAGGCGGTGGTCGTCATCGGCGGCATTGAGCAGAAGGCGCATTTCTTTGTCATGGATCTGCCGCACAGTGATGCCTGCTTCGTGCGAGCCTATCCGGCAGCCACTGCCGAGGTTTGGGTGGATGGCCACGTTCACGCTTTCGCGTTCTTCGGCAAGGTGCCCGCGTCGGTCCTCTACGACAACGACCGCTGTCTGGTTGCGAAGATTCTTCCTGATGGAACGCGTCAGCGGGCCACGCTCTTCAGCGGGTTCCTGTCGCATTACCTGTTCCGTGATCGTTACGGGCGCCCCGGCAAGGGCAATGACAAGGGCAACGCGGAGGGGTTGGTCGGTTATTCCCGCCGCAACTTCATGGTGCCGATCCCGCGGTTCGCGACTTGGGACGCATTCAACGATTACCTGGAGGCACAGTGCCTCAAACGTCAGGCGGATGTCCTGCGCGGCCAGTCCGAGACGATCGCGGAACGCCTCGAGCGGGATTTGGCCGCGATGGCTGATCTGCCGACAGCGCCATTCGATGCTTGCGATCAGGTCACCGGACGGGTCAGCTCCCAGGCACTGGTGCGCTACAAAACCAACGATTACTCAGTCCCCGTCGCCTACGGCCACCGTGACGTCTGGATCAGGGGCTATGTCGACGTGGTCGTGATCGGCTGCGGTGGCGAGGTCATCGCACGACATCCACGCTGCTACGACCGTGAGGACATGGTCTTCGACCCGGTGCATTACCTTCCGCTCATCGAGCAAAAGATCAACGCCCTGGACCAGGCGGCGCCCCTGGCGGAATGGGACCTGCCGCTCGAGTTCGCGACCCTGCGCCGCCTGATGGAAGCGCGGATGATCAAGGCCGGACGCCGCGAGTATGTCCAGGTTCTGCGCCTGCTGGAGACCTTCGACATCGACGATCTGCATGCCGCCGTTAAGAAGGCCCTGCAATTGGGCGCGGTCGGCTTCGATGCCGTCAAGCACCTCGTCCTCTGTCACGTCGAGAAACGGCCGCCGAAATTGGATCTCGATGTCTACCCATATCTGCCGCGGGCGAACGTCGAGACCACATCCCCGGCCAGCTATATGGCCCTGATGTCGGAGGATGCAGCATGACCGACATCCCGAAGATCCTGCTCGCGGATCATCTCAAGACGCTGAAGCTGCCCACCTTCCTGCGGGAATACGAGAAGCTCGCCCGACAATGCGCCGCGGAAGGGCTGGATCATGTCCAGTTCCTGGCCCGCCTGGTCGAGCTGGAATTGATCGACCGCGAGCGGCGGATGATCGAGCGGCGCATCAAGGCCGCGAAGTTCCCGACGGCCAAGAGCCTGGACAGCTTCGACTTCAAGGCGATCCCGAAGCTCAACAAGATGCAGGTGCTGGAACTCGCCCGTTGCAACTGGATTGAGCGGCGCGAGAATGTCATCGCCTTGGGGCCCAGTGGCACCGGCAAGACCCATGTTGCCCTCGGGCTGGGGCTGGCGGCCTGCCAGAAGGGCATGGCGGTCAGCTTCACCACCGCCGCCGCGCTGGTCAACGAGCTGATGGAGGCCCGCGACGAACGCCGCCTGCTCCGTCTGCAAAAGCAGCTGGCCGGCGTCAAATTGCTGATCATCGACGAGTTGGGCTTCGTGCCGCTATCCAAGACCGGCGCCGAGCTCTTGTTCGAGCTGATCTCGCAGCGCTATGAGCGCGGGTCCACGATGATCACGAGCAACTTGCCATTCGACGAATGGACCGAAACCTTCGGCACCGAACGCCTGACCGGCGCGCTGCTCGACAGGCTGACCCACCACGTCAACATCCTCGAGATGAACGGCGACAGCTATCGGCTCGGCCAAAGCCGCGCCCGAAAGGCCGAAGCCTCAACCTGATCACACATTGCAGAATTGGCCCTCCGGGCCAATGCGCCATGGCACGCGCCAGCTATCTGGGGAGCGCACGCGCCATGGCGCTTGGCATCCCGCCACTGGCTTGGTTTTGCGCCGCCACGTGGCCGGTTTTTACTCCGCCGTTGACA
>NZ_JACIEQ010000039.1 GCF_014196965.1 Actibacterium naphthalenivorans
TATCTGTCGGGCGGCCCCGAAGCCTTGGAAGATCGCAGCCCCAGGCCGTCGCGGGTCTGGAATCGTATCCCGGAACCTGTTCGCGAGAAGGTCAAACCCGTCACGGAAAAAGGCGCAGCCCTCTCACTCTCCTGATCCGGAGTGAGAGCGCCACGCCGATGGCGTGGGAATTCTACTGCCTGTTTCGCAGTGACGCCGCGGCGGCCCTGAGCAATCGCTCGCTTTCTACGATGCTGCCCGCTAGCCGGGCCGCTTCGGCATAGACCGACAGCGGAAATAGCCCCTCGAAGAGGATGTCCCGCTCGATGCCAAGACCGAAGGGCAGAGAGATCGACCTGAACTCCGCGAGGCTGCACGAGCCCATCTCGGGACAGCCGAAGCCGAGATCGGCGAGCCCAAACAGCGTGTCGCCGTCCGGCTCCATTTCGGTGATGAGCCAGGTGCCCGCGCCGACGGGATTGAAGAATTTCACCACCGGCACATGGTCGACATCGCTCTGCCGCCCATTGGCCAGCAGCCGGTCGCGCAAATCGTCGGTCAAGAGGATCATGCCACTCTCCTGTCGCAAGCAGGTTCAACCCGGCTCGTCTGATCGGCATCATCCGGGGCGAAGGCCAAGAGCCAGTCGGCGGCCTTGCTCGCCTGGCTGGCGGCGCGGACGATGGCGCGATTGTCCTCGCGCAGGACCTCGAGCCAGGAGCCGATGTAATCGGCGTGCCGGACGGTCGGCGTGATGCCGAGCGAGGCGCAGCAAAAGGCGGCGTTGATCTCGGCGATCAGCTCCTCGAACGCGTATTTCTTCGAGCCGAACGAGCCGGAGAGATCGCGGTTGAGCCGATGGGGAGCGCCGCTGGCGTGACCGAGTTCGTGCAGGGCGGTGCGGTGCCAGTTGATTGGCTCGAAATAGGCCTGCGGCGGCGGCACCTGCACATAGTCATGGGCCGGCACGTAGAAGGCCCGGTTGCCGCCAATGCGAAAGTCGATCCCCGTCGCCGCGATCAGCGCCTCCACGCGCGGTTCGATCAGCCCGAGGTGGCGCGGGTCGTCCGCGCCCCGGCGCTTGCCCGCGACCGAAAACGGTTGGCACGGATAGCCCGCAGTGACGATGTCCACCGCGCCGCGCCACGGGCGGCCGTCGAAGGTGGCAACGTCAAGCGGTTCGCCCTCTTCATCGACGAGATCAATCGCGGAAACGTCGCCAACGTCTTCGGCGAGCTGATCACGCTGGTCGAAGTTGACAAGCGCATCCACACCGATTGCCCGGTACTCGGAGAGGACGGAGAACCTCAATGCCATCCGCGGACGACTCGAGCTGACCGAGCACCTGCGCGCGAACGCCTTCGATCGTTCTCATCTGCTCTGTCGTTTCGACGAGCGCAGCATCGACAACGCCTACAATCAGACGCTGAAGGGCGTCCTGCGAATCCTACTCGAATTCGCGCTGAGCCCGAGGACCCGCGCGATGGTGGCGGCGTTCCTCCATCGCTTTGACGAGGTGCCCGATCGCAGGGTCAGGGCTCGCGACGTCGGTGCCCTGCGGTTCGATCGCACCATCCGACACTGAGAGCCGGTGTTTGCGCGGGCCCGCTGGCTGCTGACAGGCCTCTATCCGGATGTTCGCATCGGCGACGCAGCTGGTTCCGCTCTGCTGTTCAACATGGAAAAGCTTTTCGAGACGGTACTCGGACTGCGCATCCGGCATGCTTGCCAGGTGCAGGCCGGGGCTCGCCTTTCTGTCGGAATTCAGAGCCCTGTGAAGAACCTCGCGACGGCGGGCTTCCAGCTGCGCCCCGACATCACCATTCAGAGCGAAGTTGAGACCGTTGCCATTCTCGATGCAAAATGGAAGCGCCTCGATCTCGGCGAAGCAAACTCCGGCGTCTCGAGCGGCGACGCGTATCAGATGAACGCCTACGCCAGTCGCTACCGCTGCAAGCGACTCGCGCTCGTTTACCCGGCCTCGAGGGACTGCCCGCCTGGAAGGATCACCGAGTTCGTGCTCATGACCGAAGAGCGGCCGGTACTGGATGTCGTCGCGGTCGATGTTCGAGAGCTCGCCTTTGGCAGCGGGATCCCGGCCGGCATCGATGCGATGATCCCGATCGAGCGGCACTGGAAGCAACAGTCATCGCAGGCACCGATTCACGCAGCGATATGAAGAACTTCGGCCCCTCTTGCTTCCACAGTGCTTCCACGGATGTTGGAAACGCGAACGCCGCCCCGGAGGGCGGCGTTCAAGCATTTGATAATGCGGTATAATTTGGTTGCGGGAGCAGGATTTGAACCTGCGACCTTCAGGTTATGAGCCTGACGAGCTACCGGGCTGCTCCATCCCGCGCCACGTGCCCTTTAGAGG
>NZ_JACIEQ010000040.1 GCF_014196965.1 Actibacterium naphthalenivorans
GCCGACGCGTTCCTCTTCGCCTGACGTGCCGGCGGCGAATAGCGGATTCCGGCGGACATGCATTGTCCGCCGGACCCATAGCCTGACGCGCCTGATGCGTCAGTGTTGTGCCCCCTGGTCTTCATCCGGTCGGAACCAGCGCCACTTGTGTTGCTCCGCTTTCCGGCGCAGGTGGAACGGAGCCGCCAACATCCGCGCGCAGCTTTCAGATTGCGCAGCGCGGCTGTCGGTTGGTGTGAGCAGGTGTCGGGCGAACGCCCTTGGCGCCTCGCGGCCAAGTGCCGGGTGTGGCATCGCTTCGTTGAAATCGGCTGCCCGTGCCCGGATCAAGACCCGCGCACGGGTATGTTCTCTCGTTGGCTTCATTGTCCGACCCTTCGAGGGGCCGACTCTGATCCCCAGTGGAGAAAAAATCCTGTGGCAGGTCATCCAGGTTGACCTCGGGGGCATCATGATCATCGGTGTAGGGGGCAATCTGAAAGCCGATCACCCGCTACAGGCGCATTTTTGCCCGTCTATTCACATTCAGCCCAAAGCACTGTTCCGGGCACTTGAAGCCCGCAAGGCATCTTCAAGCGACGCCGTTGAAAAGGGCTTGTTCAGGAAAACCCAACCACCGCAACGGGCCTCAGCGGCGGCTTCGTTCAGTACAACGGGCGTCAGGTTGCGCTGGTCAAGTGCGACGCGGAGAGCTGGATCGGTGAGCTGATAGGAGCGGCAGTCGATCACAGCCCAAATCCAGTTCTCCGCCTGATCCAGAAGCGTGATGGCGTGGCCCACCGAGTCCGTCAGATGGACCTCGGCCCGGGGTTCGAGCGCGGTGACTATTTCTCGTATGTCCTCGGCGATAAACGGGTCGCTTTCCAGGACGAGTACGTTGAGGCACATGGTGAGTCTCCGGCTGCAGCTGGGTCTTATATGGAACCCAAACCGGGACGCCGCATTAAACTATGACATAGCAACGAGAGGTCGGCGCCCATGACAACAGCGTGTCAACATTGTCCCCTGCGCAAATGCGACGCCTTCCAGAATATTTCCAACGAAGATCTGGCGTTTATCGCACGTTTCAAGGTGGGTGAATTGAAGGTCGAGGCAGGCACGCCGATTTTGATGGAGGGCTCGAACGCGCCGCAGCTTTACACCGCGCTGCACGGGATGGGCATACGTTACAAGACACTCCCGTCGGGCGACCGGCAGGTCATCAACTTTGTGTTCCCCGGCGATTTCGTGGGATTGCAGGCTGGCGTGATGGGGGAAATGTCGCATTCCGTCGAAGCCAGCACGGCAATGACACTGTGCGTGTTCGACCGCAAGGCATTGTGGTCGTTCTTCAAGGACAAGCCGGAACGCGCGTTCGACATCACGTGGCTGGCGGCCATCGAAGAACATTTTCTTGGCGAGACATTGTTGACCGTCGGCCAGCGCGACGCGCTCTCGGCCGTTGCCTGGGCGCTGGTCAAGCTTCTTTTGCGCGGCCGCTCGGTCGGCCTGGCCCGGAACGATCGTTTGCCGCTGCCATTTCGCCAGCAGGACTTGGCGGATGCATTGGGCCTGTCGCTGGTGCACACCAACAAGACCTTGCGCAAGCTGCGCGTCAAACAGTTGGCATCGTGGGCGGATGGCGTTTTGCAGGTCAACGACCTGGCCGCGCTGGCCGCGCTTGGTCAGGCCGGTATTGCCCCCATGCCCAAACGCCCGCTGATCTGACGTCCGCCGGATTTGGTAGGGCTCCACGTACCCGGCCGCTGCGGCGATCTTCACCTGGTTCTATTTTGGCTTCAGGTCGAGCCTTCGGCGCTCAATATCGTTCGCCAGCCGGGTGTCCTCGCGCGGTTTCTTGGTCATCGCGTCCCTCTGAGTCCGCGTTTATTGGTTAGCTCTGTTCAGGTTTTGGGCCTCTTATGACCTTTGGTGATACTCCCGCGGGGCAAGCCCGTCGAGGCTCGAGTGCGGGCGATGGTGATTGTAGTCGACGCGCCACGCCGCAATCATGGCCGTTCATTTTCCGCCATTGGTCCGAGGACAATGGACGACGGCATGGCGCACAGACGGGAACAGGTGTTCGGTCAGACATTCCTCGCGCATGCATCCGTCGAGGGGTAATCCCCCCCGAAAGTAAGGGGCTGCATAAGTAGAATTTTCTCGGCAAGATGAACGAGGAGATTTCGAATGAAGACAAGCAGATACACTG
>NZ_JACIEQ010000041.1 GCF_014196965.1 Actibacterium naphthalenivorans
GTCACGGGCGAGGTCTTTCGGGATGGCTGGAGCCGCGTCCGGGGCTCAATGCAGGGGCTGCACGTGGCCAAGCAGACCCAGCTTGCGCGCGCGGCAGCAGGCCACCGGCCAGCGGTCTTCAAGGCGATCAGAGGCGGGGGTACGCATACCAAATCGCAGCTCGCAAACCAGCTCGATTACCTCACCACCAAGTCCACACATATCGTGGACAGTAGCGGGTTCCTGGATGGCAAAGCGAAGCTCGAGGCGGGTGACATCAAGGACCTGACCGAGCGCTTTGCCAAACGGTGGGATGCGGGCTTCAAGCCCAAGCTGGGCCAGACCACCCACATGCTCATGTCCTTCCCCATCGGCACGCGCGGGGAGGATGTGCGCGACATTGCGACGGACGTGGCCGAGCGTTTCTTCCAGACCGACGCGGGGCATTTCGACTACATCATCGCGGTGCATGAGGACCGCGATCACCCGCATGCGCATCTGGTGCTGAACCGCCGCTCGCAGGAAGGCGAGTTCTTCTTTCTGGGGCGCAACCATCGCTTCAACTATGACGACTTCCGCCTCGCCATGGTCGAGGAGGCCGAGAAATACGGCGTGCGCCTCGAAGCCACGCGCCGGGTGGATCGCGGCGTGGTACATTACCCAGCCCGAACCAGCGAGGTTTATGCCGCGAAAGAAGAGGGTCGCGCGCCCCGCGAGCGGGAGCGTGTGGGGCAGGACCTGACCCGGACGCTGGCGGAGATCGCCAACACCAGAACCGTCTATCATTCGCTTGCCGCAGAGGCTTCCCGGGAGGCCCGGGAAGACATCGCCGCGGCACTCTTCCGCGCGGGCGAGGTGCTGGCGCATGGCGGGCAGGTGGACCGAACAGGAGATGTGTATATGGCCGAGGATCAAAGCTTCGAGGACCTCAGAAGCCTCTATGCGGAAAAGCTCGCGCGGGTGCAGGGCATGATCGCAGAGAAGTCTGACGCGGAACGTCCCGTGCTGGAAAAACGCCTCATCGAGATCCAGACGCAGGTCCAGCACATGCAGCCTCTCGGTTTGCGATCATCCACGCTGTCAGAGACCCCCTCGGAGGGCGGGATCTATTCCGAAGCCAATATCGACGCCAGCCAGCGCGAGCGTCTGGCAGAGCCCGATTTGAGATCGCGCATTGACGCGGCACTACACGGCACCGGGATCAGCACATCGGAAGTGGTGGCCCGGATCGAGACGGGCGCCTCAAATGCAGCGCTCGAGCATCAATGGATCGCCAATGATCTCTCCAAGATGGCCGAGGCGCGCGATCTGAACCTCGAACGCCGCGCCGATTTGGAACAGGCGCGCGACATTCTCAATGATGTGCATGTCGCGCTTGGCACGCTCCTGGAACGGGAGAACGTGCTGCGCCGGGATGGCGTCATGGAAGCGGAACCGGTCAGCGAGCGGTTCCATTATCACCGGGACGCGGTCCGGGCGATGGAAGGGACAATCCGTCAGGAGATGCGCGCAGACGGCCTGACAGTGCAGCAGATCGAGGACCGGGACTGGGAGGTTGTCTCACGGGCGGAGCGCCGGATCGAGACCGAGCAGCGCACGTATCTCGAAGCACACCCGGACCTGCTTGCACGCCCAGGCGATGTGATCGACCGGTCTGAGCCTTACAGGGAGACCATTACCGATGCGGCCCGCGCCAGCGAGATCACTCGCGAGGTCGACCGGATCATGGAGGGACGCGACGTCCGCACGCCCGTTGCAGATGCAGTCACGGATGACTTGCGCGCGCGCTATCCGGACATGCCGTCCCACCTCGCCCGTGGGCTCGGTGCGACCTATGCAGCCGTCGTCGAGATCCGGGACACGGAGGCCATCAATCAGGTCCGCCGCGAAACCGAGATGCGCGATGGGCTTGGGTCTGGAACGCGCGACACACTCCTCGCAGCCCGCGGTGAAACTGCTTCGCAGTCTGGCCGTACCGACCGCCTCGCAGACGAGATTGCGCGTGTCCTGGACCATGAGCGGGCGGGGGAGTTGTCCGCGCC
>NZ_JACIEQ010000042.1 GCF_014196965.1 Actibacterium naphthalenivorans
CTGCTGACGATGCGGACCGTGATGGCGGGCCACAGCTCTCCCTTCTGGATGACGCTGCCGCAAGCCAATGCGTTGGACGCAAAGGTCCGCAAGGGCGAGAAGTCCTCTGTCGTCGTTTATTACGGTCAAAGCCGGAAAGACGCGGGCGCAGATGAGCATGACCGCAGCGACGGGGATGATCACTCCGAGGAAGCCCGTATATTTCGCTTCCAGAAATCCTACCGTGTGTTCAATGCCTGCCAGATCGAGGGCTTGCCCGACAGCTTCTTCCCTGACCCGGAGCCCGTGCCCGAGCATCCGCCGTCAGAGCCCATCCCGCACATGCAGGCGTTTTTCGATACCATCGACATCACGACCGTCTTCACGGGCACAGAGGCGTACTATTTGTCCCCCGTGGACAAGGTCTACATGCCGTCCATCACGCGGTTCCAGGACCCGCGCAATTTCTACGGGGTCTGGGCGCACGAGCTGGCCCATGCCACGAAAGCACCCCATCGACTGAACCGTGATTTCGGGTTCTCGAAGTTTGGCAACACGTCCTATGCGCGCGAGGAGATCGTCGCGGAATTGACCTCGGTGTTCCTGGGTCAGACGCTCGGCTTCACGGCGCATACGCTCGAGATGAATGCCGCCTACCTGCACAACTGGTTGCGGGTCCTTCGGTCGGACAAGGGCGCGATCTTCCGGCACGCCGCGGACGCGCAGCGCGCCTGTGATTATCTGATCGCCAGATCGGAGGTGGGCAGGGCAGGTCGCAGTGCCGAGGCCGCCTGACCGCACGGAGAACGGAGACACCCATGTCACGTAAGGAACCCAAAACGCTGCGGGTGGCCTGCTTCAACGACGGCCGCCGCAAGATCATCACCTTCAAGCGCGGTGCCTATTGGTGGAGCGCTGCCGAGGGCGCTTATCCGCTCTCGGCAGCGCTCGAGAGCATCAAAGAACAAGGCGGCTGGATCGAAACCATCCCCAACCCGAATTACAGACCCAAAGGGCTGTTCGGGTGGGGCGCCTTCGGCCTCGATTGATCCGCCAAGCGGAAAAGAAAAAGCGGGCTTTGAGAAGGGTGTTTCAAACCTCTCAAAGGAGATCCCCATGTCCATGAATGTTCAACCCCAGCTAGACCGTCCGGATCCGACCGTGATCGCGGTGCAGAACGACGCGTTTCGCAAACTTGCATGCCTTGGGGTGCCGCCCGCGCAACCCATCCAGGGCCGCATGCATGTCACCCGCTCGCTTATGGAGGCCGGCGATGGCTTCATGGCCGAGGCGGTGAAGGCGACTGGTGCGTTCGATACATTCGAGCCTGAGAATGATCCCGAGGGCTGGCATGATTTCGGGGCGGTCGAGATCCGGGGAGAGACCGTGTTCTGGAAGATCGATCTCTATGAAGCAGACTCGGACTTCCGCTATGGGGCTGAGACCCCGGACAATCCTGCCACCACCATGCGCGTGCTGACCATCATGCTGGCGCGCGACTGGTAGGGCAGGGGACTCCTCACCCTGACATCTGAGACGATGAAGGCCCGCTGACCCCTCAAAGGGA
>NZ_JACIEQ010000043.1 GCF_014196965.1 Actibacterium naphthalenivorans
TGACCTGCCCCATTTCTTAGGGCCAGTCGCAAGTCGAGTCTGTTCTCCTTTTGGTTGCCATCATTCGGCGGCGTGAGCAATGGGCGCAGGCGCGGAGCCATCACGGAGCTCAAGCGGCTGCGCCCATTGCGTCTTGTCGAAGGGCCGCGCGGCGGCGAACTCCTCCGGGGTCTGATATTTCAAGCTGCTGTGCGGGCGCTCCGTGTTGTAGTCGATCCTCCAGTCTTCGATGATTTCGCGGGCCTCGCCGATGCTGGTGAACCAGTGCTGGTTCAGGCACTCCTCGCGGTATCGGCCGTTGAAACTTTCGATGTAGGCGTTCTGGGTCGGCTTCCCGGGGTCGATGAAATACAGCTGCACGCCGTGATCATCGGCCCATCCGTCGAGCGCGCGCCCCCGGAGTTCCGGGCCGTTGTCGACGACCAGGATATCGGGGTATCCCCGCTCACGGGCCACGCGCTCCAACATGTCCACGACCCGATCGCCCGGCAGCGAGAAGTCCACCTCGATCGCCGGGCACTCCCGGGTGCAGTCGTCCTTGAGATTGGCACTGCGGAACTTGCGGCCATTGGCCAGCGCGTCGCTGGTGAAATCGAGCGACCATCGCTGGTTGGCAGCGATGGGGCACCAGCTGCCGTCGCGCGCCTCGCGAGGGATCTTCTTGCGCTTCGTGCGGCGCAGCCACAGCCGTTCTTCGCGATAGATCCGCTCGACGACTTTGACGTTCACCCTGAAGCCCTCGCGGACCAGTTTGGCATGCAACATGCGGTAGCCATATCTCCTGTGTTTGCCTGACAGCGTGATCAGGCGCTCTCTCAGCCGCGCGTGGCGATCTGGTCGCGCCCGATAGGCCAGGCTCGACCGTGAAATCCCAACCAGCCTGCACGCCCGCCGTTCCGTGAACCGATGTTCATCCATCAGCTTCCTCACCACGGCACGGCGGTGCGCAGGCGTCAGGAGTTTTTTGCCAGCAGCCCCTTCAGGCCGGCGTTGTCCAGCATCGCGTCGGCCAGGAGACGCTTCAGCTCGGCGTTCTCGGCCTCCAGATCCTTCAGCCGACGCAGTTCGGAAACCTGCATCCCGCCATACCGGCTCTTCCACTTGTAGAGCGTGGCGTCCGACATGCCGTGCTTGCGGCACAGCTCGGAGACCTTCGCCCCGGCGGCATACTCCTGCAAGATCCCCACGATCTGCTCTTCGGTAAAGCGTGATTTGCGCATCGTCTGTTCTCCTCGTTGCTACGAACTTTACGAGAACAAACTCTCCGAATGAATGGCCCGATTTATCGGGGGCAGGTCA
>NZ_JACIEQ010000044.1 GCF_014196965.1 Actibacterium naphthalenivorans
CTGCGCGCGGAGATCTTCGGGCGGGTTTCAAGCTGGATGGCGATGTCAAAGCGTGCCCCGTGGATCATGCCGGTGTACTGAGCGGCTGCGGTCTCAACATTGCGGGTGAGGGTTCCTGCGAACATGGGATGGTTCCTTTTGGATTGGCCGGTGCCTGAAGTCCTTGCCAGCGCATCCGGGATTGCTTTCTCGACCCCTTGAGGGATCACAAATCAGAAAGCCTGCTTTCCTTTCAGCCCCGCCCAAAGCTCAGAGCTGCCGTCCGAGAGGGAATGCCCCCGTGCCTCCGGGTGCTGCGCCCCTCCCCTGCCCGTCTGGTCTTGATCGGCTACCTGGATTTTCTGCGGCGTCCTTCGATTGCGCGACGAAGAACTCCGTTTCTTTTCCGTTCAACCGGTGCCCGCCCCGGTCGGTCAGACCGATGCAGCTACCATTCGGCACATAGGTGATGAGGTACTGACCGAGCCGGTCCTTGTGGACAACGTAGCCGGTATTGGCCCAATGCACGGTCTGGCCGGCATCAACGGCCGCCTTGATTTCATCGAGTGTCATGCGAACCTCCTCAGGAAGAATGGTGGGGAAACGACGCAAGAAGCCCGGTCGTCCAACCGGGCTTCCGTGCGGCATTCAATTGGCAAAAAGCCGGGTCCTGTCAGGCACTCTGCGCCGCTTGCATCGCGCGCGCCGCCATCCAATCTTTCAGGCCAAGAACCGTTCTTCCGGCGGCGACCTCGGAGGCCCAGGCAACCCTTGGGTCACCGCAGGGCTCGGAGCCGGCGTGCCGGTCGATGTGGCCATTGGCCATCCATGGCTCAGGCTGTATCCGTCGCAGCCAGTCCGCCATACTCGGAATGCGGCCCTGACAGTCTTCGCGGACATGCTGCTCGCCGATCCAGCGCACGGGAATGTCCCGACCTGCGCTATTGGTCAGGGTCAAGCCGAAGACACGTTCGGCCTCAAAAAGGCCTTGAGCGTGGTGGCGCATGGCTCGGTGCGTGAAGAGCGCGAGGTGCTCTTTCGAGGCGTCAAACCAATCGTGCACAGACTGATAGTCAGATGGCACCCCGCCGAATTTCCGGGCAGAGCTTTCGGCATGATGAAGCGGATGGGCCATCTCACAGCCCCTCGTCATAGCTGTGCGAGCATTCGACATAGCGGTCCGCGTGATCGAGGATAATGCTGTCTAGTGCTATGTCCCAGGTCAGCGTGCCGTAGCCGCCCTCGTTGTTTTCGAACCCCGGGTGATGGTGATAGGCGAGCGACCAGGCGAAGTCGCCAACCTCTGTGG
>NZ_JACIEQ010000045.1 GCF_014196965.1 Actibacterium naphthalenivorans
CTGCGCGCGGAGATCTTCGGGCGGGTTTCAAGCTGGATGGCGATGTCAAAGCGTGCCCCGTGGATCATGCCGGTGTACTGAGCGGCTGCGGTCTCGACATTGCGGGTGAGGGTTCCTGCGAACATGGGATGGTTCCTTTTCGATTGGCCGGTGCCTGACGTTCTTGCCAACGCATCCGGGATTGCTTTCTCGACCCCTTGAGGGATCACAAATCAGAAAGCTCGCTTTCCTTTCAGCCCCGTCCACGGGTCAGAGCTGCCGTCCGAGTGGGAAGGCCCCCGCGCCTCCGGGTGCTACACCCCTCCCCTGCCCGTCTGGTCTTTATTGGCTGCCTGGATTTTCTGCGGCGTCCTTCGGTTACGCGACGAAGAACTCCGTTTCTTTTCCGTTCAACCGGTGCCCGCCCCGGTCGGTCAGGCCGATGCAGCTACCATTCGGTAGATAGGTGATGAGGTACTGACCGAGCCGGTCCTTGTGGACAACGTAGCCGGTATTGGCCCAATGCACGGTCTGGCCGGCATCGACGGCGGCCTTGATGTCTTCGAGTGTCATGCGATCCTCCTCAAGAAAAATGGTGGGGAAACGACGCAAGAAGCCCGATCTTCTGACCGGGCTTCCATGCGGCATTCGTTTGGCAAACGACCGAGACCTGTCAGGCGCTTTGCGTGGCTTGCGTCGCGCGCGCCGCTATCCAATCTTTCAGGCCAAGAACGGTTCGTCCGGCGGCGACCTCGGAGGCCCAAGCGACCCTTGGGTCGCCGCAGGGCTCCCCGCTGACATGCTGCTCGATATGGCCATTGGCCATCCATGGCTCTGGCTGGATCCGTCGCAGCCAGTCCGCCATGCTCGGAATGCGGCCCTGGCAGTCTTCGCGGACATGCTGCTCGCCGATCCAGCGCACGGGGATGTCGCGGCCCGCACTATTGGTCAGTGTCAGGCCAAAAACCCGTTCGGCCTCAAACAGGCCTTGCGCATGGTGACGCATGGCGCGGTGCGTGAAGAGCGCGAGGTGCTCTTTCGAGGCGTCAAACCAATCGTGCACAGACTGATAGTCAGACGGCACCCCGCCGAATTTCCGGGCAGAGCTTTCAGCATGATGAAGCGGATGGGCCATCTCAAAGCCCCTCGTCATAGCTGTGCGAGCATTCGACATAGCGGTCCGCGTGATCGAGGGTGATGCTGTCGTTGCGCAAGTCCCAGGTCAGCGTGCCGTAGCCGCCCTCGTTGTTTTCGAACCCCGGGTGATGGTGATAGGCGAGCGACCAGGCGAAGTCGCCAACCTCTGTGG
>NZ_JACIEQ010000046.1 GCF_014196965.1 Actibacterium naphthalenivorans
AACTCCGACGAGCTGGCGTCTGAAGACCACATTTAAGGGCAACACACGCTGCCCAACGCGCCGTGTGCCGAATTTAAGGGCAACGCGACACCGGCCTTGGAGGTCGCATAGGCGGTCATCGCCCCGCGCATCCCGCGGATTGCGCTCATCGAGGACATGACGACGAGGTGGCCCTTGTTCTGGTCGCGGAAGGCGGCCATCGCGGCCTCGGCCTGCGCGAAGGCGGCGATCAGGTTGGTTTCCAGCGTGGCGCGGTTCTCGGCCCAGCCGCCCTTGCCGATTTCCGCGCCCGATCCCGGCGTTGATGACGACGCGATCCAGCCGCCCCATGCGGGCGCGGAAATCGGCGAAGGTGGCGGCTACGGCGTCGGCATCGGTCACATCGAGCGCGGCGATCTCGACCCGGCAGGCGGGACGGGCGGCGGTGATCTCGGCCTTCAGAGCCTCAAGCTGTTCGATGCGCCGCGCGCACAGCGCCAGATGCCCGCCGCGCGCCGCGATCTCGCGCGCCATGCCGGCGCCGAGGCCGGAACTGGCGCCGGTGATGAGGGTGATTTCGTCCTTAACGGAATGTGACAAACCCGTCCTCCTGCAAATGGGTCTGGGCGTTCAGCGCCAGAAGCTGCGGGCCGCGCCGCCCGGTCGTGATCGTGGTGATGCCCGCATTGACCAGCACGCGGTCGATGCGGCGCGCCGCCGCAGGGGTCAGGTCCAGCAGCCCCGCGACAAGCGCCGAGATCACCCCGCCCGAGGTGAACACCACCGCATCGCCCTTGCCCGACGCGCGCTCCAGCGCGCCCTCGACGCGGGTCACGAAATCGCGGCGGGATTCGCGGTAGCTGTTTCCGTCGGCCTCCATCCAGCGCGCGACGGCCTCTTCATACAGCGCCTGAAACGCCTGCATGGGGGCGGGCTCATGCGCCAGATGGGCGCGCAGGGCGGGCATGTTGCCCAGGCCCGGATGGGCAACGGCGATGATGTCGAGATAGTCGAACTCGTTCCACGCCGGGTCGGCCTCGGCCCCGGCGAACCCGGCCGCCGCCGCACTGTCGCGGTGTCGGCGCAGGGTGCCGCTGATCGCATAGGCATCGCGGGGCAGCACCGCGCCCGCCCGCGCCGCCTGACGCGCCCCCAGATCGCTGAGAACGTCATAATGGGATCTGATGCCGGAGGGGGCAGAATAGTACGCTAAGGGCTGATTTTGGCCCCTGTGCGGTGCAGGGTTCTGTAAATCGTTGGCCTGGAGACCG
>NZ_JACIEQ010000047.1 GCF_014196965.1 Actibacterium naphthalenivorans
GGTAATCCCCCCATTTTTAACGGGGTTCAGCCGCAGAATTCACGCGGCCATTTTCAGTTTCTGTGCGGGTGTGATGCCGCCGATGCCCATATTCGGGCGGTCGTTATTGTAAGTCCATAGCCATTGCGTGGCGTGATCTTGTGCCTCCTCGATGCTTTCGATGATGTATTGGTCGAGCCATTCATGCCGAACCGTTCGGTTGTAGCGCTCGATGTAGGCGTTCTGTTGTGGCTGTCCGGGTTGGATGTGCTGGATGGTAATTCCCTGTTTCTCGGCCCATTCCATTAGCTTGCCACTGATGTATTCCGGACGTTGTCGACCCTTATGGTGCCCGGCTTGCCGCGCCACTCGATGATGCGGTTGAGGCTTCGGATGACCCGTTCGGCTGGCAGCGAGAAGTCGACCTCGATCCCCCGCCCTTCGCGGTTGAAGTCATCCAGCACGTTCAGCAGCCGAAAGGCCCGGCCATCACCGAGGCGATCTGCCATGAAGTCCATGGACCAGGTCAAATTGGGCGCGTCCGGCACCGCCAGGATGTCAGGCTTCTCCCGTTTCAGCCGTTTGCGGGGCTTGATGCGCAGGTTCAGCTCCAGCTGGCAGTAGAGCCGATAGACGCGTTTGTGGTTCCATGGGTGCTCCTTCACGTTGCGCAAGTGCAGGAAACACAGGCCAAACCCCCAAGTCTTTCGCGCATCCGTCAGCCCCGTCAGAAGATCGGCGATCACCTCGTTCTCGTCCTTCAGCTTCGGGCTGTAGCGATAGCAGGTCTCGCTGACCCCGAAGGCCCGGCACGCCAGCGCAATGCTGACGCCTCGTCGTTCCACCGCCGTTTCGGCCATCTCGCGGCGCTGAGATGGCCCTGTCACTTTGTTCCAAGGGCTTCCTTGAGCAAATCCGCCTGCGTGCTCAGGTCCGCATACATCCGCTTCAACCGGCGGTTCTCATCTTCCATGGCCTTCATCTGGCTGATCAAGGATGCATCCATCCCCCCGTACTTCGCCCGCCATTTGTAGAACGAGGCGTTGCTCATCCCATGCTCACGGCACAGCTCGGCCACCGGCACACCGCCTTCGGCCTGCCGCAGGATCGCGATAATCTGAGCCTCAGTGTATCTGCTTGTCTTCATTCGAAATCTCCTCGTTCATCTTGCCGAGAAAATTCTACTTATGCAGCCCCTTACTTTCGGGGGGGATTACCCC
>NZ_JACIEQ010000048.1 GCF_014196965.1 Actibacterium naphthalenivorans
TCAACACACGGAAGAACCCCTTTTCATTGTCCCAGGGGATCATGTGGCCTGCGTCGGGGACGCAGGTGATCGGGATGGCGGGGTTGGTGCGGGCCAGGTCGGCGGCGCCCTGCGCTGTCACCACCGGGCTGTCGCCGCCATGGATCAGGGCCGCGGGCAGGGTCAGCTTTTCCCAGAAGGGGAAGAAATCCTCACTCTCGAACCCGGCATGGGACTCGCGGATCGCGGTCTCGTCGCAGCCGGGCAGCACCTCGATGCGCAGCTGCAATTCGCGCTCGGGCCATTTGGGATAGAACCGCCGCACCGCCTCCAGCGTGGTGCCGGCCTTCGCTTCATTCAGCTGCGCCATGAAACTCTCGAGGCTGGTGGGATAGGCCCCCCGGCCCGGCCCGCACAGGGGCGGGTCGATGATCACCGCCAGGTTGTGATCCTCGGGCGCGTATTGCGTGACATAGGCCGCCGCGATCCGTGCCCCCATGGAATGGCCGATCACGATCGGCCTGTGCAGCTTCAGCCCCCTCACCAGGGCGTCGACATCCGCCGCGTAATCGTGCAACCGATAGGCACCGGCGGGCGCCACATCGGTTTCGCCCCGGCCGCGAATGTCGGGCACATAGACCGAAAACCCCATATCGGCGATCTGCACGGCCAGGAAATCCGCCGTCGCCGCCGGGCTGGTGATCCCCGGCAGCACGATCACCGCGGGCTGGCCGGTGTCGCCGTAGACCAGCACATGGTGGCGCAGCCCGTTGGCCTGAAGATAAAGCGATGTGCCCGTGATCCGCACGTTCATGCCGGCACCTGCGCTGTTGCGGGCAGGGTGCCCAGGGCCGCCCCCGCGCCGGGCACCACCGGGTCCAGCCCCAGCGACGTCAGGATCTCGCGCGCGGTGCAGGTCGCCGCCGTGATCACCGGCAGGCCGATCATGTCCTGCACTTTCTGAACCGCCGGAAGCGATGGCATCTGCACGCAGGCCGACAGGATCAGCCCGTCGGCCCCGGACAGGTCGAGCTTCGCCACATGGCCGGGCAGGTTCATCGGATCCAGCCGCCCCACCTCGAGATTGTC
>NZ_JACIEQ010000049.1 GCF_014196965.1 Actibacterium naphthalenivorans
GCTATCTGGGGAGCGCACGCGCCATGGCGCTTGGCATCCCGCCACTGGCTTGGTTTTGCGCCGCCACGTGGCCGGTTTTTACTCCGCCGTTGACAGCCAACCTCGGTACGGCTCAAGCCAAGAGAATCGCTTAGGTCTTACACGGTGTTCCCCGGGCGAAAGGGCTGCGGTGCACGCTCGGGGCGCTTCAGTGCTTCGGCATATTTGCGGGCATTGTCGTCAATCGTGCCGTGCCAAAGCTTCGAGACGAAGGCCCGGGCGTCTTGGACTGTCATGTCTTTCAGCGAAGAGGACAGCGCCATGAAAAGCTCATCCTCGCTAATTGCAGCGGCGCGGTGCATGGCATCCGCGTAAAATGACGGCTCGTTGAGAACCTGCTCGCGCAGCGGCATCCGCGCGAGGTTCTCCTCCGGGATCGCCATGAAGATCGTGTCCTGAACTTCGGTCAGATAAGCGCGGCGCGATGTGGACACCGGCTTTCCCGCCGCCTTGGCCTCCAGAAATGCCTGCCTTGTCCTGTCGAGCTTTGCCCTTGCATGGGTCATGATGACATCACGCTTGCGGTTAAGCAGCGCAAATCCGGTGCAACGCTCGATATGAGCAAGAAGCTCTGCAACCTCTGCTTCTACATCAAAGCTCTCGAACCACGGAGCTTTTCCCAGTCTCGCCACCATGCGCCTACCTTCGTCTATTCAATAATATATTATCGTATATCATATTCAGCAGATCGCAAGCAGATGGCGCCCGTCATGCAGCCAAACATGGAAAAAGGGGAACCGTGATCCCACGGCTCCCCTTTCGATTCAGATCGTCTCCCCTCGCGCGCCGATTAGGCGACCAAGGAGAGCCCCGCGCCCGCGTCCTGCGGCTGCTCACCGCTGTCGATGAACGGGATGATCGAGAAGGTCTGCCCGCCGCGCTGTTCTTCGTTCTGCACGGCGTTGACGCGCAGATCGCCATCGGGCGTGTTGATCAGCAGCGACAGGTAGTCATTGCCCGTGCGACT